>NZ_JBXHAR010000003.1:0-804074 GCF_056895195.1 Dyadobacter sp. HNCC25DJ185 | reverse complement strand
AAAATGGCCTACCGCATTACAGTAGGCCATTCCACGTAAACCCTCCTCTATCAGTGTTCGTCAAAAATGTTATCGGGTTTCTGACAGGGCGTCAGTCCCAAAGCAACAATTTGCTTGACTGAATACTAATAACTAAAATTCTGTGCCAAGTTATCAAACAAAGTTTAAGAGAACAATTTATATCAAAGTTTTTACCGCTTTTTGTAGCAAAATTACTACAATTCTCTCCAGATCACCAATATAAAACCGCTGCTCAGTAATGAAGCTGGCTAAAAAAACATGAGATTGACTGTTTACAAATTCACCAAACCTGGGAAATCATTCCCCATAATTGCGAAAACCCGCTCTTCCAGGTGCTTGTCTGGTCATTTCGATGTGTTCAATGGCATCTTCCAGATACACTTCACTGGACTGTTCGAAATGAAACGATTCGTAAAAATTTTTGAGATAGAGTTGCGCGCCAATTCGAATGACGCTTTCACCATATAGCATTTCCAACTTTTCAATTGATACATTGAGCAGCTCAACGCCAAGCCCCATGCCCCTCCCTTCGCGGGATACAACTATCCGCCCGATCGAAGGATATTCGTAGGACACTCCTGGTGGGACGATTCGGGAAAAAGCCATCAGCTTGCCATTTAGATAACCTGTCAGGTGATGACACTTTTGGTCTTTGTTATCGAGGTCAAGGAAGCAGCATTTCTGCTCCAATATGAAAACCTCACATCGCAGCCGCAGCAACTGATAAAGTTCTTCGTTGCCAAGTTGTTCAAATGTCTTAAAACGCCAGTCTAGCCGATGTGCCATTTTTATACCTAATTCTTGGAAAATTTATTTTTACTTGATTTTGATCGTCTTTTATAAATTTGCGGCATGGTACGCAAACCACAAAGTTTTAAATCTACAAATCTTAACTAATAACGTACAATCAGTATGGGCAGGGCTTACGAATACAGGAAGGCCAGGATGTTTAAGCGCTGGGATAAAATGGCCAAAACATTTACCAGGATTGGAAAAGACATTGTTTTGGCTGTAAAAAGCGGAACGGCCGATCCCAATACCAATGCAAGGCTAAGGGTTCTTCTTCAAAATGCGCGCGCGGCTAACATGCCCAAAGATACGATCGAAAGGGCAATCAAACGAGCAACTTCCAAGGATCAGGAAGATTACAAAGAAATGGTTTATGAAGGTTACGGCCCTCATGGCATCGCTATTCTTGTAGAAAGTACAACTGATAACCCTACGCGCACAGTGGCGAATGTCAGAAGTTATTTCAATAAATTGGGCGGCAGCCTGGGCACCATGGGCATGCTGGATTTCATTTTTGACAGAAAATGCATTTTCAAAGTCAAAAACAATGGCAAAGATCTCGAAGAGCTCGAATTCGAATTGATCGATGTAGGCGGAGAGGAAGTTTTCCTGGATGAAGAATCAGGTCTCATCAATGTATATGGTGAATTTTCAGCTTTTGGGGCCTTACAGCATTACCTGGAAGAAAATGGTTATGAAATCGTGGAAGCTGATTTCGAGCGCATTCCTAACGATACTAAGACATTGACCGAAGACGAGGCGGCTGAGGTAGAAAAACTGATCGAAAAAATCGAAGAGGACGATGATGTGCAGCGTGTTTTCCACAACATGGCTTAGGATCAGGATATACCCACTATTTCGTGCTGTTTTTTCATAAAATCAAATTTACTCCCCGTTGCTTTTCCCAATAACGAGGCGCCCACCGGAGAAGAAGATGAGACTGCCAGCACGGTCTCATCTTCTATTTTCAGGCTACCCCAGCTTACCGCAATAAAAAACCAGCCGGCAGTGGTTTGTAATAAGGAACCAACCGCCACCCTAGTCATAGCTTCATGGGGATTGATCCTCTCAAGGACTAATCTTTCCTGCCTTGTTTGCTCGAATTGGCGCGCATGCATATTTCTATCCAGCTGGCCCATCGACCGCGAAGTTTCATATTTGTCGCCCATCGAACTTTTGCCCTGGTCATTAGCCGATTCCTGCGCGGCTTCCATTGCGTCCCAGGCCGCACGCATGCGTTCTTCCAGAAGTGACTTCAGGCGGTTTATCAAAAGTTTTTTATCCATACCGTCAAAAATAAAGGTTACCAAAACTGGCAACCCTATTGAATTATACTGGATGTAAAGTTAAGCGCAAGACATTGCTAAACTTATAACTTTGTTATTTTCTTTCTGACGGACTGCCCGGAGCTCATTTTGACCTGGATAAAATAATCACCCTTGTTCAATGTGGAAATATCCATTTGGCTGCTTTTGGATTTCCTGATCATTTCAATGCCTTTCAGGTCAAATATGGTCATTTCCTCCACGCTGATACCATTGTCTGTCGCGATTTCGACGTAATGCTCAGTTGGATTGGGAAATACAAATTCATTGAAATTTTCAGGATTGTTGCGTACGATAATAATCCTGGAAAGCGTAGCCGTTCCATCATAATCAACCTGCTTGAGCCTGTAATAGCTCAGGTTTTCGGCGGGAGACTCATCGGTAAACGAATAATTGGTACTTTCTTTACTGTCGCCACCGCCTTGAACTGTGCCAATCGGCTCGAAATGAATGGCATCCACACTTTTCTGAATTTCAAAATAGTCGTTTCCCTCCTCGAATGAAGTGACCCACTCCAATTCATTCCTTTCGTTACTCACTTTTTTACCATTGAAACGGATCAGGGTGACCGGCAATGGAGGACCGGGCAATGGCGGTGCCTGAGCCATAAAGGACTTTGCGTTTTGCAGGATATTGGTCAAAGGGCTTGTTATTGCGTCCCTCCAGTATTCCGCCGCCTTGATCTGCCCGTTTTCATTAAAATGAAGACCATCATACCTGCCCGAATTATCGATCAGATTGAGGTTTGCGCCACGAAAAACGTTAGGTACAGTGCTGATCAGAGACTCCTGAGCATTGGTAATAGCTTGATTAATCCCGTTGGAGTAGCAGGATGTCGCAACCAGCCAGGCCAAATCCTGATAACCGGATTCTTCCCTGGTTTTCTCGATAACCTTTTGGTGTCTGAATTTAAACTCATCGCCTGTTAGGCCTTGATCGTTTTCACCATGCATCGACAAAATCGCCCTTAAACCCGTTTGGGGAACATAAGTGTTCATTGCATTCCTGATGTTTGCATACGGCATCCTAATACTGTATTTGATGAAACCATGGTCAAAAGGAATGTTGTAGGCGGACATATAAGTCTGATCCATATTACTGCCGCCAAACGCCGCACTGTAAAATAGGACAGGAACATTCAGCGCATTAGGGCCGACCAGTAAATCCCCGAGCCTCGACCACAGCCAGGGGTACTGGACCATGGGTGCTATGCCACAGGTCTGGCATAATTTGGTGGGCTTCAAAGGAGCCAGATAATCGGCGGTACCGTTGGTAAGGTATTCCTCATAAAGATTCAAATCCGCATTCGGATTGATCGAATTCACCAAATCACTGTTAGCACCGACCATCTGACTTTCCGCCGCCGCAGCATTGGAATGTCCCACGATGAGGAAAACCTCGCCAACGCCTACCTTTTCAACTTTGGCAGTGCTTCCAACCTGTTGCCCGTTTTTTAGCCCCCGAACTTCCAGGTCATATCGCCCGCCAGAGGCTACTAATGAGCCTGAAAATACACTGCCGCTCACGCCGCCCGCAATTTGGGTCCAGTTAACCTGGGTCCCGGGCTCACCCGCCCTATTGACCAGACGGGCTTCTACGTTGTCGATAGATGACGTGTAAGTGCCAGTTATAAAAACAACCGCGTTACCCGCAGCATTTCGCTGATAGACCATTCTGGTCGGCGGGAATTTAATTTCAATCTGACCAAAAAGAGTGATGGAAGTGTGTAATAACAAGAATAAAGTAAAAAATTTCATGTGCGTAGAATGGGACTATTAATTAGAGAAAACTAAAAGATTGTCTGAAGACCTGACGATTAATAGAAATATAGAGGAGAAGAGGTGTTAGATTGAGCAGTTCAAAGGCCGTCATCGGCGACAAAAATAACGTAAGACTACGGCAGTATCCATCCAGGATTTTCCAAATAGATTCCTTTTATACTTATAAATTATTCTGAGGTAGTTTATATTTATCCTAAGGCATTGTCAGCAGATTCCTCAGGCAAATTCCGGGACCTGAATGCCACCTTCGGCGGCTAAAAAAAGACATCAAAACCCCTCTTGTTTCTATTAAGCAAGCGCAATTGGTCATTTTAAATCTCGATTGCCTTTCCTCATTGAGCTGTTCCTTATTATCTTTGCCAAACTTTCACAGCATATCGGTAATGACAAAACTTTCGGTTCGGCACTTACTTGGAATTAAAAACCTGAACGAGAACGACATTCAAACCATCCTAGATACTGCGACCGAATTCAAGGAAGTGATCAATCGTCCCATTAAAAGAGTCCCGTCGCTTCGGGATATTACGATTGCCAATGTTTTTTTCGAAAATTCCACCAGAACAAGATTGTCCTTTGAGCTCGCAGAGAAAAGGCTATCTGCCGATGTGGTCAATTTTTCAGCGTCAGGAAGTTCTGTAAAAAAGGGAGAGACTCTGCTCGATACTGTAAACAATATCCTGGCTATGAAAGTGGACATGATTGTGATGCGCCACAGCAGCCCGGGCGCTCCACATTACCTTGCCACACGCATATCCGCGAACGTCGTTAATGCTGGCGACGGAACACATGAACACCCGACACAGGCATTGCTGGACGCCTTTTCCATGCGCGAAAAACTGGGCGATCTGACCGGAAAGAAAATTGCGATCATTGGAGATATCACGCATTCCCGAGTCGCGTTGTCCAACATCTTCTGCTTGCAAAAACTGGGTGCAGAAGTAATGGTATGCGGGCCGTCTACACTCATCCCAAAACACCTGGGAGAGCTTGGAGTGAAGGTCAGCCACAACGTAAAAGAAGCGCTCAAATGGTGTGAAGTTGCCAATGTGCTGCGAATCCAACTCGAAAGACAGCAGATCAAATATTTCCCTTCCCTTCGGGAATACTCGCTTTATTACGGCATCAACAAAGCGATGCTGGATAGTCTGGATAGGGAAATTATACTGATGCACCCCGGCCCGATCAACAGGGGAGTAGAATTGTCCTCCGATGCAGCAGACTCCGGCCACTCAATCATCCTGAATCAGGTAGAGAATGGAGTGGCCGTCCGTATGGCAGTACTGTATCTTCTTGCCCAGCAGTAATTAGCCGGATACATACCCTTCTTGTATAAATTCTTCCCATTTTTTCTTATGGCTTATACCGAAGGAATGCTTCGTGACGATGCATTAAAAAACAAAACCATTATAGTCACCGGGGGCGGTACAGGGCTTGGCAAATCAATGGCCGGCTATTTCCTGAAGCTGGGTGCCAACGTTGTAATTTGTAGCAGGAGGCTGGAAGTTCTTGAAAAAACTGCGGCGGAATTGCAGGAAGCAACCGGAGGTCAGATACTATGCGTCGCCTGCGACGTCCGCAAAACGGAACAGATCGAGCAGGTTATTGAAAAAACCATCGAAAAATTCAGGCGAGTGGATGGTTTGGTAAATAATTCAGCCGGTAATTTTATTAGCCCCACCGAGCGTTTGTCGTATAAAGCGGTCGATACCGTAGTTGATATCGTTTTGCGTGGCACCTACTATTTTACACTTGCTTTGGGCAAATATTGGATTGAAAATAACATCAAGGGGACCGTTCTGAATATCTCGACTACTTATGCCTGGACGGGCTCCGGCTGGGTGGTACCTTCAGCGATGGCCAAGGCCGGTGTATTGGCAATGACCAAATCGCTTGCATTCGAATGGGCCAGCCACGGAATACGCCTGAATGCAATTGCACCCGGACCATTTCCGACAAAGGGAGCCTGGGAGCGCCTTTTTCCCCAGGAATTATCCGAGAAATTTTCTTTTGAAAGCCGCATCCCGCTCAATCGTGTGGGGGTCCATCAGGAACTGGCCAACCTGGCGGCATACCTGATGTCTGATTTTTCTGCTTATATGACGGGCGAGGTGATCACACTAGACGGTGGTGAAGTACTTGCTGCCGGACAGTTCAATTTCCTCAAACAAGTTACTGACGATCAATGGGATATCATTGAAGATCAGATCAAAAATGCGAACCGGAACAGTAAGAAACCAGAATAAAAATTTTATTAAGCTTTTATTGGGTAATTTTGGCCGTTCCTTCGTTATTTGACAAATGAAGAAAACACGTCTATGAGATCAGGTTTAAGTTTTTACCTTTATATTTTTACAGTTTTGGGGATCGCCGGTTGTGCTTCTTCAAACAAACCTATGAAGCAATTGCCCGAGGCGCAGGTAAGACCTTCCCAGTTGCAGCAAGCAGCACCAACTGTCAGCGAAGAGCCCTCGTTGGTAGCCATCCAGAGCAAATACCTTCTGAAAGACACCACCCAGACCAAGGTATATCTTTATGTAGACGCTTTTAAAGGTAAAAATCCAATTGAACCTGCTGATTTTATCAAGACTTACAACCTCAACTACGTCATTTATTCCGACTACGGGACAAGAGAGCGGCTTGGGTACGGTAATGTAAAGCTTGATTCTTCAAACGTTTCTCGGGCGGGTGACAAAATCGTGGTCCACTATGATATCAAAAGCCCCAATAGGGAATATGGCGTCCTGCTCAGCGAAATCAGCCAGGTCGGGACTTTAAAAAAAGTACTGAATGACCTGACCATTCATTTTAAGAAATTAGCAGTCAGCCAGGTATACGGCGTTTATACCGCTTCCAGCCCCCAGCCTTTGCAACGTCACTATATCAATATCAATGAGCCTTTTACACTTAAAAAAGTAGGTGAAGGAAGCGATAGGTTGCACGTCCTTTATTACAATCATGAATTCGAGCCGGCTGGTTCTCCCATGAACATCGCTCCTAAAAACGGAAACCGTACATTAGAAGCCGACAGCACCTTCTCGATCAACACCAGCGAAAGCCTGCATTTTACCAAGGAAGGTCTGTACAATATTTTTGCGGACACTACCCAATCCGAAGGCCTGGGCATTCTGGTTGTAAATGAGCGCTTTCCAAAAGTTACCCGGCCACAACTCCTTCTTGGGCCCCTGCTTTACATGAGCACCAATAACGAGATCAACGAAATCAAAAAAGCCGAAGACTATAAGAAAGCCCTTGATAAATACTGGCTGACTTTAATGAATGGAAATGCCCCGCTTGCGCAACAGTCTATCAGGTCCTTTTACGGAAGGGTTGAAGAAGCCAACCAACTTTTTACAACTTATAAGGAAGGCTGGAAAACCGATAAGGGTATGATTTACATTGTGCTTGGTCCGCCTGATAAAGTTCAGCGCAGCAAAGACCGCGAAGTATGGACTTACGACCAGCGCGGGAATGCGCAGAACGTCAATTTTACATTTAATAGAAAAAACAATCAATTTGTGGATGATCATTATGAACTGGTTCGCTATGCCGAATACCAGCCAATCTGGTATCCAGTAGTAGAAGCATGGAGAAACGGAAGTATACGGTAAGGCAACCAGCCCCAAGACAGTCCCAGGCCGATATGGTTTTTGGTATACAGTCTGTATTAGAAACCCTTCGCTCAGGCAAGGAAATAGAAAGATTATTTATTCAAAGGGAACTCGGACTTTCGGAAATTGAAAAGCCTGCCAAAGAACTCGGTGTTCCCTACCAAAGAGTCCCGGTCGAAAAACTGAACCGGATCACACGGAAAAATCACCAAGGTGTTATTGCATTTGTTTCGCCGATCCAATACATGCCGCTGCACAATGTGCTGACCAGTGTATTTGAAGAAGGAAAAACACCTTTATTGTTATTGCTCGACAGGATTACGGATGTCCGTAACTTCGGTGCAATTGCCAGAACTGCGGAATGTGCGGGAGTTCAGGCACTGATTGTGCCTACCAAGGGCGGTGCGCAGATCAACGCCGACGCGATGAAAACATCGTCAGGAGCACTAAACTTCCTGCCGGTTTGCCGTGAGCCTAATCTTTACGAAACACTTCTGTATTTGCGAAACAGCGGCTTGCAAATTATCGCCTGTACGGAAAAAACAGATAAGTCCCTGTATGACATTGATTTTACGATCCCGACCGTCATCATCATGGGCTCAGAAGAAGATGGAATTTCAAAGGAATTTATTCACCTGGCCGATAGCGGCGCGAGAATTCCATTAAATGGGCAAGTCGATTCGCTGAACGTGTCTGTTGCGAGTTCAATTGTACTTTACGAGGCGGTGAGGCAACGGGTGAAATAATATCACTTCTATTAAAGTCGCGAAGCCAACCAGAACTTTCAATGGTAACTGAGCGGGGTCAAAAGTACAAGCGAAGGCGCTTTTGACCCGTTCAGGTTGTGAACTTTACTGACGGAAACTCTTCAGGATCCAGCCTCCACCAACTACATCGTCTCCCTCATAGAATACTGCTGCCTGTCCTGGGGCGATGCCATTTACACCGTCGTGGAAGCGAACGACTACTTTATCCGTTTCGATTTGCTCGATCAAAGCAGGAGTTCCATCATGTTTGTAACGTACCTTGGCTACCGTTTCCATCGGCTTTGCAATCGACTCATATTTTTGAAAGTTCAGTTTGCCCACATACATTCCATCGCGGAACAGATCGGGCAGATCGCCCAGAACCACCTCATTGGTTTCTTTCCTGATTTCGGTGACGAAAGCCGGCTTACCCAATGCAATACCAAGCCCCTTGCGTTGGCCGACTGTATAAAACGGGTATCCTTCATGCTTTCCGACGACAGTGCCGTCCTCGAATACAAAATTCCCACCTGCCACTTCCGCCTCAAGTCCAGGAACCCTTCTTTTCAAAAAACCCCTGTAATCATTATCAGGTACAAAACATATTTCGTAACTCTCCGCTTTACTTACCAAATCAATAAAGCCCCTTTCCCGCGCCATCTCCCTAATTTCCGACTTGTGCAGATATCCGAGTGGCAATTTAGTACGCGACAAGCTCTCTTGCGAAACACCCCAAAGCACATAGCTCTGGTCTTTCCAGCTGTCAATTCCTTTGGAAACATAGTGACGACCATTATTGAACTGCATATTGGCATAATGCCCGGTTGCGATGAATTCGCAATCCAAACGATCCGCTCGACGTAGCAATGCATCCCATTTGATGTGGGTATTGCATAAAACGCATGGGTTGGGCGTTCGGCCTTCGAGGTATTCTCCTGTAAAATGATCGATTACATAATCGCCAAATTCAGCCCTGATGTCCAATATATAATGGGGAAAACCGAGTTCAACGGCGATGTTACGCGCATCGTTGATGGAATCGAGGGAGCAGCAGCCCGTTTCTTTTTTGGTCCCACCGCTGCTTGCATAATCCCAGGTTTTCATGGTCATTCCAATGACCTCATAACCTTGCTCATGTAGCATAACAGCCGCAAGAGAGCTGTCGATGCCGCCGCTCATGGCGACTAAAATTCGTCCGTGTTTACTCATTTTGGTAATCTGCGAAGGTTGAATGCCTTCCGATCATTTAAGGTTGAAATTGGGGAACAGCCAATTCCGGCTGTTTGGTTCCGCAAAGGTATTCCTATAAGTCATGAATAAAAATTAATTGGTAATCATCAATTTGAAACCTCTTTGCCATTAATTCCATAACCGCTATATTATTTATATCGCCGCACGATGGCTTGGTGGACTGACAGCTGATTAACATTAATCAATAAGAAAGCTCCTTACTAACCGAATCAAGCGATAACCTGTCTGATGATGTTCTTGATATTCAACTCGATAATTTCGGTCATACTTTCGCAATGGTGGTAATGGGGATCCTGAAAATGCTTAAAAAGCCCTTCACGCAGCTGATGGATATTATCAACGGTCGATATTTTATCCTTGATGGAGACGTCCCGCAGCTCCTTCAGCCGATACCGCTCGCTTCTCGCCTGGTACATGATCGACGACTGCTCTTCCTGCTGGTATTGCAAGACGGTTTTGTCCGTCAGATATTCCATGGCCAGTTCAACATAAGGCCTGTTTTCTTTAAAAAACTGTGGCATATACACTTTCAGATTACCTTCATAAAACTGCTGATCGAAATCAATGGCCCTCAACCTGAACTGAAAATCATCAAAATCGGGCGTAATCTGCATGACGAAATTGTAGGACCGCATATCGCCCAAAAGCGTAATCATGCAGCGTTCATTGAACTTCACGAATTCTTTGGCAATGCGAATTGGGTTGTAATCGGTGTGACGCAAACGGGTCCTGGCAAACTCGTCGCCCGGTATCCCGGCAATGTGCTCCTCGATCAGCGAATCCCCATCGACGAGGTAATTCACCTGATTGGGTGAGAAAATTTCTTCCAGTTCCAAACCGTAAATTCTGGACGCATCGGCTTTTTTTACATAGAAATAATCATAAATGTCGTTCAGCCGGTTCACGATCTTGATCCGAAACGGATTGGAGTTGCCAAACTTACAATAGTCGATCCGGTCGATGTATTTGTGCTCGACAATACGCAGGTTACCCGATGCTTTCAGCATTGCATATACTTTTTTCAGGCCGTTATGCAGTCGTTCCATTTCATGCGGCGGATAAAGCGGGCTTTCCCAAAGCGTATCTTTTCCATTTTTGTCGCTAACCGGAAAAGATTCATAAAAACTGAGAAGATCATGGTAGCTGACGGGCAGCCGCGCATCGCGCTGGTAAGCCCGCAGATATTTCCGAAGTTCCGGACTGACCGGATAGATCGGTTTCTTTCTTAAAATCGTAACATCCCCCTGTTCCATAAGAGGAAGTTACGCATATTTGGCTGATAGTTTAAAATCTGATTGAATCGAAAAACAATCATGAAACCAATTGGCATTGTAGTTTGCGGCGGCAAGAGCTCCCGTATGGGGACAGACAAAAGCCGGCTGGCTTACTACGGCGTTCCGCAATATGAATATGTAGGGCGTCTGCTTACCCCATTATGTGATAAAGTATTGGTTTCCTGCAACCCACAGCAATATCCCAACTTAAATCCTGGGATTGAAAAAGTCGTTGACCTGCCCGAATTCGCCAACCACGGGCCGATCGCTGCGATTTTGACGGCATTTCACAGCTTTCGAAATAACGACCTGTTGAGTGTAGGCTGCGATTATCCTTTCATAGAGCAGAAAGATTTGTCACTTTTTTTGAGTTCTATTAAAAGAGAATCGCACGCCGCTGCTTTTTACAATAGCGATGGAAAATATGAACCATTGCTTGCCTGGTATTCGAAAAGTGCGGCACCGTTATTGCAGAGCTTTTTTAACCGCGGGAGATATTCGCTTCAGCATTTCCTGGAGGATGTCGGGGCCGAAAAATATATTCCTGAATCGGAAAACTGTATGATTAGCGTAGATACACCTGAGGCTTTTCGCAAAGCCCTCGAAACGTTGTCTGTAAAGAGGTAAATATGGAAACCAACCTGGTATCAAACCAACAAATAAAGCGGGTCAGCAAGGTCGGCTCACTGGACATGGAAGACCATCTTGCAGTGGAAGAACCTCTCGAAATCCGCATAGCCTATTGCAATACCGGTAACAAGACAGAAAAAAGCATTTCTGTTACCATGCGCACACCCGGCTGTGACGAGGAACTTGCCGTTGGCTTCCTGTTTACAGAAGGAATTGTGCGGCAGCCGAGTGAGGTACATAAGGTCCATATACCTTTATTCAGTGACAACAGCGTGCTGGTAACCTTATCAGATACTTTTGAGCCTGCACTCCATTCCCTTGAACGAAATTTTTACACAACATCCAGCTGCGGCGTTTGCGGCAAAGCGAGTATCGACGCCATCAAAACCGTTTCGAGCTATAGAGGATCCAGGAAAGAAATCAGTATTGACCGGGACACATTGTTCCGTCTGGACCAGCAGGTTTCTGCGCAACAACACATTTTTGAAAGCACTGGCGGCTTGCATGCCTCTTCCCTTTTCGATCAAAATGGAGATCTGATCATGCTTCGCGAGGATGTGGGCAGGCATAATGCACTGGACAAGTTAATTGGCGCAGCGTTCCTTGCTAAAACTTTGCCGTTATCCGAGAGTATATTGTTACTCAGTGGCCGGGCCAGTTTTGAGTTGATCCAGAAAGCCTCTATGGCTGGTATCCAAATAGTAGCTGCAATTGGAGCGCCCTCCAGCCTCGCTGTACAGCTCGCAGAGGAAAGTAACATCACGCTTGTGGGTTTTTTAAAAAAAGAAAGATTTAATGTTTATACCGGCTTTCACAGGATTCTTGATATATGAAAATTCGCATTCACGGAAACTCAGTACGTTTCAGACTATCCAAACCGGAGGTCGAAAAGTTAGGCAATGAAGGTGTCCTGGAAGAAAAAACGGTCTTCCCAGAAAATGAATTTCATTATGCAATCAGGCGGGACCCGGAAATTTCAACCTTATCTGCCTCATTTGAAAAAGGAAAAATAACACTGTCGGTACCTGCAGATTTTACCTCAGGCTGGGAGAATAACAATATGACGGGCATAGACGCAAATGTTCCGCTGAATGCCGGACAATCCTTGTATCTGCTTCTTGAAAAGGATTTCAAATGCCTGGATCATGTTTCGGAAGACCAATCGGACAATTACGAAAATCCCAATAAAATCTGCTGACCATGGATGATCAACCTCAAATTATACAGGGTTCCGAAAATCCTGAGAAGCTTACGGGACTAAAAAAAGGCAGTATCAGAAAAGTGGCTGCGGGTATTCCCGCAGTTGTTTCAAGCTTTGAAAAAACATTTGAAGAAGCGGGCTTAAAGCGCGGGATGAAGGCCCTTTTTCATTTAAATAAAAAAGGAGGTTTTGATTGCCCGAGCTGTGCCTGGCCCGATCCGGACGATGAACGGTCGGGAATCGCTGAATATTGTGAAAATGGGGCGAGGGCCGTTGCGGAAGAAGCTACCCTCAAAAAACTGACCGTTGATTTCTTTTCTCAAAATTCGGTCCGTGACCTGGGACGGTTATCAGACTACGAAATCGGAGGAAAAGGCAGAATTGCACAGCCTATGCACCTGCCAGCCGGAGGCACGCACTACCAGCCCATTACCTGGAAGGCGGCATTCGGCAAAATTGCGTCAGAGCTTAATGCTTTGGAAACGCCTGATCAAGCCATTTTCTATACTTCCGGTCGTACAAGCAATGAAGCCGCATTTCTGTACCAGCTGTTTGTCCGCGAATTTGGTACAAACAATTTGCCGGATTGCAGTAATATGTGCCACGAAAGCAGCGGGGTAGCATTAACAGAGTCGCTGGGCATTGGAAAAGGATCGGTTACGCTCGAAGATTTTTATAAAGCGGAGGTGATTATGATCCTGGGCCAGAACCCGGGAACCAATCATCCGCGCATGCTGACAGCCTTGCAGAAGGCAAAAGCCCATGGTGCAACGATCACTGCCATTAACCCTTTGCCTGAGACAGGTTTAATGGGTTTCAATAATCCGCAACGTGTTTCCGGGGTGTTGGGGATTAACCCTTCACTTACCGATATTTTCCTGCAGGTTAAAATCAATGGAGATATGGCACTCTTAAAAGCGCTCCAAGCCTTGTTATTGCAAGAGGAAAAAAGTAACCCCGGGATGGTTTTCGACCAGGAATTTATCCGGAAAAAAACCGAGGGTTACGCATCGTTCATTGAACACATCAGTCCGCTCAATGCGGAGGAACTTGCGCAGATCAGCGGGGTCCCGCTCACCAAAATCCAGGAAACTGCGAGGGTATTGGCATCAAAAAGCAAAATCATTGCCTGTTGGGCGATGGGCCTGACACAGCATAAAAATGCCGTGGATACCATTAAGGAACTGGTGAACCTGCTGCTGCTCAAAGGAAGTATCGGAAAGCCTGGTGCAGGAACCTGCCCGGTAAGAGGCCACAGCAATGTACAAGGCGACCGGACGATGGGCATTTTCGAGAAACCATCTGAAAACCTCCTGAATTCCATTGAGCGAAATTTTCATTTTAGCCCTCCCAGAAAACACGGGTACGATGTGGTGGAATCCATCAAAGCCATGCATGAAGGCAAGGCAAAGGTCTTTTTTGCAATGGGTGGAAATTTCCTTTCTGCTACTCCCGACACCCATTTCACGGCAGAGGCACTGAGCAAATGTAAATTGACGGTTCACGTTTCCACCAAACTGAACCGCAGTCACCTGGTACATGGCGAAGAAGCATTGATACTCCCCTGCTTTGGCAGAAGCGACATGGATATGCTCGAGCATGAAAACCGGTTTGTTTCCTGTGAGAACTCGATGGGTGTGATCCAGCTTTCAAAAGGTGTATTGCAACCAATCTCGGACCAGTTACTGAGCGAGCCGGAAATCGTTTGCAGACTGGCGCAGGCGACACTTGGCAGGCGCAGCCAGATCAATTGGGACAGATATGCCGACTACGACGTGATCAGGGCAGACATTGAACGAACAATACCAGGTTTTGACAATTATAACGAGCGCGTCCGGAAACCGGGTGGTTTTTATTTACCCAATTGCAATCGTGAAGGTGATTTCGAAACTTCATCGAAAAAGGCGCGATTTAACATCGCTCCATTATTTCAACCGGAGATCGCGGCAGATGAACTGGTGATGATGACCATACGTAGCCACGATCAGTTCAATACAACCATTTATGGCCTGAACGACCGTTACCGGGGGATCTACAACGAGCGTCGGGTGATTTTGATGAATGCAAAAGATATTGCAGAAAGAGACCTGAAGAATGGCGATCTCGTCGACTTATCCAATCATTTCGATGGTGTGGAGCGTGTTGCGCGCAAATTCATTGTCATTGAATATCCAATTCCTGAAGGCTGTACCGCAACATATTTTCCTGAAACAAATGTGCTGGTCCCGATTGGCAGCGTCGCAGAAAAGAGCAACACACCGACTTCAAAACATGTGATTATCAGGGTTAATAAACATGCTTAACAATTGCAAACTTAACATTGCCCTAACGCAGCGCCGTGAAAGTTGACGTAATTTTCAACCTTGATTTCCCCGGTATGGCATTGGGTAATGCCAATCAGATATTCACTCTTTTTTGAAGCTTAAATTATAATAAATGAAAAAATTCATCCTAGTGATTGCCGGCCTGCTGAGCCTCACAACTTTTGAAAGTATGTCCCAAAACAAAAATAAAGTGATTGCACATCGTGGCGCCTGGAAAAATACCGGAGCTACGGAAAATTCGATCAGCGCATTGGAACACGCCATCAAGCTGGGTTGCTACGGCAGTGAATTTGATGTACATATGTCTGCCGACTCGGTTCTCTACGTCCTGCATGATCATGCCATCAAAGGAACACATATTGAAAAAACGAATTCGCAGGAGCTGTCGCAAATCAAGCTGGATAATGGGGAAGCGTTGCCGACCCTGGAAGCTTATCTGACAGCAGGTTCAAAACAAAACAAGACCCGCCTGATCCTTGAAATAAAAACTTCGTCTGTCAGCAAAGAAAGATCACTGGCATTGGCTGCCAAATGTGTAGAGCTGGTGAAAAAAATGAAGGTGACCAAGATCACAGATTACATTGCATTTGACTTTGACGTATGCCTGAAAGTGAAGGAACTAGACCCCAAAGCGCATGTTGAATACCTGAACGGGGACAAAACACCTGACGAAATCGCAGCGGCGGGCCTGGATGGAATAGATTACCACTTCAGCGTTTTCAAAAGAAAAGAAGATTATATCCCGGCCATGCGCGAGAAAAAACTGACTACCAACGTCTGGACGGTCAATGATGAAGCAACCTTGAAATGGTTTCTGGAAAAAAATGTGGATTTCATCACCACCAATGAACCTGAATTGCTTTTGAGTCTTTCAAAATAGATGTCCCTCATCAAAAAACTCAGCCCTGGCAGGACTGAGTTTTTTCGTTGATCTACAAACAATGGTCACATCTTGGCCATTTGCAACTGTCCATTGGTCTCCTGCCAGGCACGGATCACTTGCGTGAGTTGCTTATATTCAATTAAAAATCCATCATGGCCATACAGCGAATCGATTTCCTGGAAAACGGCATCGGGTATATGTCTTGCCAAAAACTGTTGCTCGGATAGCGGGAAAAGCAGGTCTGACTTGATTCCCAAAACCAGGGTTTTTGCCTTTACTAAACCCAATGCATGCACAATGCCCCCCCTATTGCGTCCCACATTATGCGAATCCATTATTTTGGATAAAACCCAATAGGAATAAGCATTAAAACGCTTCACAAACTTGTCGCCCTGGTACTGCTGATAGGACGACGCGCGGAAGTCATCGATCTGGTCCGGGTTATCTCTCGCCTGGGTAAAATTATAGGTATCGTAATTGCGGTAAGAAAGCAATGCAATAGACCGGGCCGCCCTCATTCCCATCAATCCTGCTTCGTGATGATCATCCTTAAAAGTAGGATCGGCCTCAATGGCCATTCTCTGGGATTCATTGAACGCGATTCCCCATGGAGAATGCAGCGCATTGGACGCAATCAATATCAATTCCTCAAACAAATCGGGTACTTCTACCGACCATTCGAGCGCCTGCTGTCCGCCCAGCGAACCTCCAATGCAGATTTTGATTTTGCGGATACCCAGTTCCTGCCTGAGCAATTCCATGGCACCCACAACATCCCGAACGGTAATGACGGGAAAATCGCGATAGTATGGCTTGTGGGTCCTCGGATTAACAGATAGTGGGCCAGTCGATCCGTATGCGGACCCCAGAACGTTTACACAAACAATGAAATACCTCGCTGGATCAAAAAACTTCCCCTCCCCCACCAATCCATCCCACCAGTCGGCCGCATTGGAATTTCCGGTCAGGGCGTGACAAATCCAGACGATATTGCTTTCGTCCTCATTTCTCTCGCCGTAAGTGGTATATGACAGTTCAAAGCCTGGCAGTTCCCCTCCCATTTCCAGAGAATAAGCGTATGGATATCTGAATATTTTCTGTTCCGTTTGCATAAGTGCCTTCGCACAAAGTTTAATTCGACAATGTTTTGAGCTGCCATTTCCTTGAAAAACAGGATAGCAAAAAACAGCCCTTTACGCAACTGAAAAAACGATTTTCAGCGGTAGGTGCGAGATTAAAGCCATTCGGCTTACGGAAATTTCTAACAGTAAGTTCACGCGAATTGAGTTTATATCTCCTAATAACTTAGGTGGGAATTAGCACCTTTCTCCAATCGGTAGCAGGTTGCCAGAGGTTCGTTGAGCCCATTCTCTCGCCTCTTCTTTATAAATCAATCGCCGTTTAGTGAAGCAATTGACTTGATGGTGCAATATTAAGCGCGGATGCCCTAAAATGCAAACAATTGCATAAATTCTGCTTTGTGTTGGCAGAAGCGACGTCTATCTTTACTATATTGTCTCAATGCCAATGCTCAGTACCTTTTAATATCAGCCACTTTTGTACGGATTTGTTGCTCCTTCTTATACTTATGGCCAGGCTCACGCCTCTCCGGAAGAATTGTACGGAACCTTGTTTAAGGATGTTCAGAACAGCCATATCTTCAAAGACTCTAAGACTTTCGCTGATTCTATACCATTGGAAGATCCGCTTCTGATCATCGAAAGTTACCACCACGAGAAAGACGCACCGAATTTTGACATAGCCGCTTTTGTCGAAAAATATTTCAGGCTACCCCTCCATATCGCATCCGATTTCCAGACGGACATGAATATGACCATTTCCGACCATATCAAAAGGCTCTGGAATGTCCTGACCCGTCGGCCGGAAAACCAGGAGAGGGGCGGATCGCTCATTCCACTGCCTTTTCCCTATGTTGTCCCAGGGGGCCGTTTTCGTGAGATTTACTATTGGGATAGCTATTTTACCATGCTGGGCTTGAAAGAATCCGGGCGTATCGACTTGATTGAAAGCATGATTAACAATTTTGCATACCTGATCGATAATTTCGGCTACATCCCCACAGCAAACCGGACTTATTATCTGAGCCGGTCACAGCCGCCATTTTTTTCCCTGATGGTCCGTCTGTACAGCGAAATGGGAGGGAAGAAAATCCTGAAACAATACCTGCCTCAAATGCAGAAAGAATACGACTACTGGATGGACCAGGGATCGGCAATCGGTGAGCCTTTTACCGGGTACCGCAGGGTGGTCCACCTACCGGATGGAGGCATTCTGAACAGATATTGGGATGATAAAGCCGTTCCCCGCCCTGAATCATATCGGGAAGATGTAGAATTGGCAGCAGAAGCCGCCGAAAAGCATTGTGCACCAGCTGATGCCGTATTCCGGCACGTGCGTGCCGCGGCAGAATCCGGCTGGGATTTTAGCAGTCGCTGGTTTGCTGACGAGACGGATTTTACGTCAATCCATACCACCGATATCATCCCTGTTGACCTCAATTGCCTGATGTACCATCTGGAGCAAACACTTTCGGAAGCCTACCTCTTAAATGAATCTTTACTGATGCACCAAATTTACGAAGAGAAAGCCCGGCAGAGAGCAGCTATGATACAAACCTATTTCTGGGACGAATCCAAACATTACTATATGGATTTCGATTTCAAAAAGGGAAGTTTCACGAATGCAATAACCTTGGCAGGCACATTCCCTTTGTTTTTCAAACTTGCATCAAAATCCAATTCACACTACGTAAGGGCCTACATCCGTTTGAATTTCCTGAAATCCGGGGGGTTGCTTACGACCACAGTTCGTACCGGTCAGCAGTGGGACGCACCCAATGGCTGGGCACCTTTGCAATGGATTGCATATAAAGGGTTGCGGAACTATAATTTTCATCGCACGGCCAATGAATTATGTGCAGAATGGCTCGGTTTGGTTGAGAAGGAGTTCAGGCATTCGGGAAAAATGCTTGAAAAATACAATGTGTCCGACACCAATCTGATTGCCGGAGGCGGAGAATATGAAATTCAGGAAGGTTTTGGCTGGACAAATGGTGTTTATCTCCGGATGAAAAATAAAAAGCGATAAACTCAAAAAATCTGCGGCGTTTTTATCTCATTCCAATAAATAATATTAAAAATTTACAGATACAACTTCCACGATAGGGAATATTTTTAATACCTTGTAATTACTAAAACGACTGAATCCTTACATGAAACTAGCTATATATCAAATTGACGCTTTTACTGACAAGCTTTTTGGTGGAAATCCGGCGGCAATTGTTCCTTTAGAGGAATGGCTGCCGGAAGAAACAATGATCCACATTGCAGCCGAGAACAACCTGGCAGAAACAGCGTTTTACGTTCCCTCAGAATCCGGTTTTCACATACGCTGGTTCACTCCCACAGTCGAAGTTGACCTTTGCGGGCATGCGACACTTGCAGCAGCGTATGTGATTTTCAACATTCAGAAATACGAAGGGCAAACTGTCGTTTTCCAGTCAAGAAGCGGGAAATTACAGGTCGATTGCAAGGAGGATTGGCTTACGCTCAACTTTCCCGCCGACCATTACCACGTTGCCGTTCCGCCCCCTGCATTGGTTGAAGGCCTCAATACAACCACCTTGCTGGAAGTATACAAAGGCAGAACAGATTATATGGTTGTAGTGGAGTCCGAAGAAGTGGTCAAAAATCTTGACTTTGATATCATCGTGCTTTCTACCATTCCGGCAAGGGGTATCATTGTTACCGCGGCGGGAGATGAAGTAGATTTTGTATCTCGTTTTTTTGCTCCACAATCTGGTATCGACGAAGATCCGGTCACGGGTTCCGCCCATACTACCCTTATCCCTTATTGGGCGGAAAGGCTGTCTAAAGAAAAACTGTCAGCCAGGCAACTTTCAAAACGCGGCGGATTCCTTAAATGCGAATTAAGCGGCGACAGGGTTTTCATCGGCGGCCAGGCCAGGCTATACCTAAAAGGCGAAATTCTCGTCGATTGAGCCAGCTTCTTAATCGCTCGTTTTCGTAGCCAGCTTATTCTTTTGACCGGCATACAATCCGGCAATCACCAGGCATGTCCCGGCAATGGTGTAGACTGTGACGGGTTCGGACATGAGCCACCAGGCGAAGAAAAAGCCAAATAGCGGACAAAGGAAAAGCCAGAGAGATGCCTTAACCGTGTCGAGGCGAAGCAGGTGAAACCAGCATATCAGTCCGGCAATAGACACCGCCAGGCTCAGCCAGAGAACTGAACCCCAAAATGTAATATCCCAATTCGTCGACTGGAAATCGCTAAGCAAAAAGGTGGCAGGAAGCAAAAAAATACCCCCCAAAAATACCTGCCAACCATTGATCAGCAAATTGGGAAGCTCCCAGTTCACAGTAGCATAATAAACACTAGCCGCCGACACCGCGATCATACTGAGCAACAAAAGGGAAATCCCGCCCAATGTAGTAAAGCTATTAGCGAGCAATGGATAGGTGGCAAGCGCAACGCCTGCCATGCCAAGCACAATTCCGATCCACTCCTCTTTCATTGGGCGACGGCCCAGCCACCAGGATGACAGAATAACAATCATGAGCGGATTGGTTGAAACCGCGAGACTGCCAATTCCGGCAGCCGTATATTTCATGGCACACACGTACAATCCTAAATACAACGTTGTATTCAAAAATCCGAATAAAGAAAGCTTTTTAAACTCCCCCGGCGTTGGCATGCGAAAGGATTTTTTGCTGCCAAACAAATAAGAAAATGACAACAATAAGATACCTGCAATGAAGAAACGGATGTTTGCAAGTATCAGGGGAGGAGCCGATAGTACGCCAAATTTGGTTGCTACCGAAGCAGAAGACCACAAAATGGAAAATAGGATACCAATACCAATGTTTTTCACACTCAAAAAGAATTATGCTTCAAAAATACAGGATGCTGTTCGGCTTCGCCCGCCACTTTTCATATTTTTGGCCATGATTAGTAAAAAAAATGTGAAGTGGCTACCGGCGTTTCTGCTAACCGTTCTGGCCGGAAATTCATTTTCTCAAAATCAATGGACCTACGACTTTAACAATGGGCTCAATACAATCGAAAGCGGCGGACCGACATTAAAACCACTTGGCGCGCCCGGCAAATACATCAAGGAAAAAATAACGGGATCCGATTACCTCACACGCACCGTTTACCAATTTGAGAAAAACAGCGGCCTGCAATTCAATAACGCGGAGACGAAGGGCTTTCTGAACAAATCCTTCACCGTTGAGATTTATTTCAAAATGACCGAGCTCGACAGCTGGAAAAGGGTTTTGGATTTTAAAAACCGGAAAAGCGATTATGGAAGCTATATCTATGACGGCAAGCTCAACTTTTATGACTTTGCCATCGGGGAAAAAGCCCCAGTCCGTGCCAATCAATACGTACATTATGTATACTCCCGTGATTTTGAGACGAAGATCATCAAAATGTACATTAACGGGCAATCGAAACTGGAATTCAAAGATCCGGGAACCGAGGGGATGCTCGACAGTGACCAGGTTCTGAATTTTTTCCAGGACGACCTGATCGCCAACCATGAATCGAGTGCAGGCTCCATTGTGCTGATCCGACTGTACGATCGGGTTATGACGCCGGTATTTATCCGAAGAAGTTATCAAACCATCAGCAAGGCTTCCAAAGAACCAGTAGCTCAGGAGGAACAAGAACCGGCGGAAGAAAAACCAGCGCCGGAAGCACCTGGCAGAAACAAAAATCTCGCGCTGGTAACAGGCAGGATTTACGACGGGGGAAATCTTAAACCTGTGCATGACGCGAAAGTACTTGTTCGCAAATCAAATAATGATTCGCTGGTCGCTGAGACAAAGACTGTTCAGGGTGTTTATAATTTTGAGCTTACCCCACACGAATCTTACCGAATTTCTGCTCAGGCAGAAGGCTTTCAGTCGAAAAGCATCCATATCCGGACTAGCAACCGTTTCGAAGAAATCAAATCGCTCATCAGTTTGTCCCCTGAAACTTATTCCTCTGCCCTTTCTACTTTGTATTTTCAACAGGGAAGTGATGTCCTTGAGGGTGAAGCGGCCGCAAGACTTGATTCAGTGATCACTTACTTTCAAAAAAGGCCTGAGCTTAAAATTATGCTTAAAGGACATACTGACAATACAGGCAACTTTGAGAAAAATCTGGAGCTCTCGAACAAGAGAATGGAAGTTGTTAAAAACTATCTGATCGGAAAGGGCATTGCAGGAGCCCGCATAGAAGGTACGGGATTCGGACCTGCGCAACCGAGCAGGGTGAACCAGTCTGAAACGCTCAAAAAATCTAATCGGCGGGTTGAAGTATGGGCAGAGCCAATAAAAAGATAAAGCCACCTCACTGAGATGGCTTTATACTGACTATTCCTAAACCCTTAACCTTTTCTTTTCTTTAATATTTTGGTAACATCAACTGTTACGATAGATCTCTTTGAATATTATAAAGTCAGAGTGCAACAAATAATACTCCAAACTTTCCTTATAAACAAATCTTTAAAAGCCACACCTATATACGAAGGAATTTGCTGTCCAGATTTCGTTTATTTTCCACCCTCTCAATCCTTTTTCATAACTTCAATATCTCATCACTTATTTACCTGAAACAGAGTCAGAAATATTGTTTTGATTCTACTAGCAAATATAAAACTATTTCTATTTGCCTTCATGGTTTTATTCAATTTTTATTTCAATCAACCATGTTGCAAATATCATTATTAATTTCGAAACTACAAATTACCCAAAAATCGTAAAACAAAATTTTATTTGGAATTAAATATTATAATCAGCATTCAATTAGCTACAATATGCTATTTAAGTGAAAAATAAATTAATAAAATTTCAAAAAAAGATGCTCAGGCCAAATATTATGCTATCTTGAAATATTTATATTTTCTTGAATAAATCCAATCATTGGTTATAATTATTCATTGTCGGCTGTATCCCCAAAGTACAAAAAGAAAGTACTATATCAGCCGCCCTGTCCAAAAAGGCTGGAAGTTCGGCCATTTCTTCAGGTGAAAATGCCTTCAAAACATAATCTACTTGCCGCCCCCGGGGAAAATTATTCCCTATACCAAAACGTAACCTGGGATATTCAGAAGTCGCCAGTAATTCTTCAATATTCTTTAATCCGTTATGCCCTCCATGACTTCCTTTCGGTTTAATGCGTAACGTCCCAAAGGACAGTTGCAGTTCGTCAACAATAACCAGCGTGTTCTCTGTTGTCACTTTAAACTGATCCATATAATACCTGACCGCCTTGCCGCTCAGGTTCATATAAGTGGTCGGCTTTATAAAATAGATCTGCCTGCCTTTGTATTTCCATTCAGCTACATAGGCTAACTTTTCGAAGCTGAATTTAAAATCATGCTCCGCCGCCAGGCGGTCGAGAACCATGAATCCTGCATTATGTCTGGTAAATGCATATTCCGGACCTATATTTCCCAGGCCGGCAACAAGATATTTCATTTGGTAAAGTTTTTGATTTCGTCTTCGAGCACTTAATTTAGGCTAAAATTCAGGGAAATTTCATGATAGCCCAAAAACGATTAATACTTAGTAGTCCGCTTCTCGAGATTATGATCAGCCGGTTATGCCAGCAACTCATTGAGAACCACCAGGATTTTTCCAACACAGTGGTGATGGGCCTGCAGCCGAGAGGAATCTTTTTTGCGGAGCGTATCGTGGCCGAGTTGCGCGAACGAACTGCAAAGAATATTCCGCTGGGATATCTGGACGCTACCTTTTACCGGGATGATTTCAGAAGAAGGGAATCTCCGCTGGTACCCAACAAAACCAACGTCCCCTTCCTGATCGAAGGGAAAAAAGTAATCCTGATCGACGACGTGCTCGCAAGCGGAAGAATGGTGCGTGCGGCACTCGACGCAATGACGGCCTTTGGTCGCCCAAAGGCTGTGGAGCTGATGGTGCTCATTGACCGCCGCTATAACAGGGAGCTCCCTATAGATCCCGATTATGCCGGAATGAAGGTAAGTACCGTAGCAAGCCAGCGGGTACAAGTGGAATGGAAAGAACAGGGGTTTGATACCGACCATATTTGGCTGGTCGACTGATTATCTCGGGCGAGAAGCTTCTTCCTTGATACTTGCCTTATCTATATCCTCTGTTTTGTAAGTCAGCTTATTGACATAAAAAACCTCACGACCCTGTACGATCGAAGAAGAGCCGAGCCGCTGCATACCGTAGGCGAGGAAATATTGTCCATACCAGGGTGACAAGTAACCATCTTCATTATTGAGCACCTTGTCTTTTTCCGACTTGGGATTGATCTTAAATTTTTCACTTTCGACCACCACCTTGTTCCGGCTGATGACTTCCGTATGAATTTCTCCCTCCTGTGGATATGCGAGAACAAAATAATCGTCAACCGGCGTCACCTGGACCATTTCCTGAAGATCAAAGCTTGTTAAGTCTTTAATAGTAATGCAGTTATCCCAGATAAACTTGCCGCTTCTGTCGAAAGCACAGATGATCGCGTGCGTGTAACGATATCCCTCCAATGCCCGCGACATGTACGGACGCGCCAACCCACCTGCAATTACCGGGTAGGTTGAGCGTTGGTTGGGATAATAAACTTCCGCGACAAGCACAATTTCATTTTCCATCTGGATCAGCTCATGGACCAATAGCCGGTATCTGAACCTGTTTTCCTTGCCCAGGCTCTTACGTTTGCCGATTTTTTCGAGCATCCGTTGCCTGCGCTTAGGCTTCATGTAATTGAAAAAATTCTGCAATTCCGAGAACTCAATAAACTGAGGATCAGTGGGTTTATCGCTTTCGACACGTGTCACATACAGGCCCTGCGAATACTGCGTGCAACCGACCGAATAGTTTCCAATCAAATAAGAGTCGTCCGGATTCAACGGGACAATCTGGCCGGAAATAAAACTGTATCTAGGGTCACTTAATGTTGTCTTCTTTAAAAACTTGCCGTCATAATTATATGTCTTGATCTCAAAAACGCAGTTTTTCTTTCGGTATGCATAGGTGATTACATTAATGTAACCGTCAATTTCATTGATATCCACATTATTAATTTCCGTATTTTTCTCAAACAGCCCGGGTAAAACCCGGGTCGTATGATCAAAAAATGAATGTACAATAACGATGGGCCTCGACCTGTAATAACCCGAAATGAGCGCTTTGCTGCCTATCACTTTAAATTGCTGCACATCGACACCCGAAAGCAGGTTCCCCTTAAAAGTGTCGATTGAACCATCATTGTAATTTAACTGAAGAAATAGAAACCGATCGGTATCAGGTTCCGCAAAAAGCCAGTATCCAACAGATTCGCCTTTATAGGCCATCACAGGTATATAGCGAAAATCGAGCTTGTAAGTCGCACGCCACACCATATTCAATGTAGTGTCATATTTCACAAAGCGCCATTGCTCGTTTCTCCCGACTGCATAATCATTGCCTCTGATGATCGACAAGATTCCCTGCTCACCCAGGCTAAAAACCTCAAATTGCTCGGTAGTGGAGGTACTGGCAGGAATTTCAAGACGGTCCGATTGCTGCAGTTGTGCCCAAACACACATCAATGGCGCCAGGGCTAGCACCATGGTTATATAAATCCGAAAACAGTGTAGAAAACGGTTATGCATAACTTCTTCCGTCGGGGTATGACTCTCTTCAATATTTACCCTAATTTTGCATCAAAAAGGATAACATTACTATTAATGTTAGGAATAATTTCACTTAAATAAAAACTTCGGGAAACGAAGGTCCATTTTGAACGGATCGTTTCTTGTTTAGCCTATTTTTCATGACGATTGAACACATTTTAAAGTCCGATATTCAAAAAGCAATTGCAACGCATTTTGACATCATCATCGACGATATTCTTTTACAACCTACCAAAAAAGAATTTGAAGGATTTTACACATTCGTTACTTTTCTATTAACCAAAACTACCCGCAAGGCCCCTGCTGAAATTGGTCAGACGATCGGAACCTATCTGGTTGAGAACTCGCCAGTTGTCGACAGCTTCAATGTGGTACAAGGCTTTTTGAATATCAGCCTCAAAGACAGTACCTGGCTCGACCTTTTCAGCGATATTTCGAAAGACGAAGCCTTTGGAACATTTGCTTCCAACGGGCAGTCTGTGATGGTAGAGTTTTCTTCTCCCAACACCAATAAGCCTTTGCACCTGGGCCATTTAAGAAATAATTTTCTGGGTGATTCACTTTCAAAAATCCTGAAAGCAAGCGGATACGAGGTTATCAAAACCTGTCTGGTGAATGATAGGGGTATTCACATCTGTAAATCCATGCTGGCTTACAAGGAATTGGGCGATGGAGAAACTCCCGTGACCAGTGGGATAAAGGGCGATCACCTGGCCGGAAAATACTATGTGAAATTTGACATAGAATATAAAAAGCAGATAGCAGCACTGATTGAGCAGGGGATGCCCGAGGAAGAGGCCGCAAAAAAGGCGCCCTGGATGTTGGAAGCACAAAGATTACTCCTGCTTTGGGAGCAGGGCGATGCTGAAACAGTAGCCTTATGGCAGAAAATGAATAGCTGGGTTTACGAAGGATTTAGTGAAACTTACAACAAAATCGGCGTCAGTTTTGACAAAACTTACTACGAATCCAATACCTATCTTTTAGGAAAAGATATCATTGAAGAAGGGCTTAGGCAAGGCGTCTTTTTCCGAAAGCCGGATCATTCGGTATGGATTGACCTGACCCGGGAGGGCTTGGACGAGAAGTTGGTGTTGCGAGGGGATGGAACCTCCGTTTACATTACCCAGGACCTGGGAACTACGGAACTTAAAAACAGCGATTTCCACAACAACCGTTACTTATGGGTGGTCGGAAATGAACAGGATTACCATTTCAAGGTTCTTTTTGCTATCCTGAAACGACTGGGAAGGACTTACGCGGATGGCTGTTACCATATCAGCTATGGTATGGTGGATTTGCCCTCCGGCAAAATGAAGTCACGGGAAGGAACAGTTGTGGATGCCGACGACCTGGTGGCGCAAATGATCCAAACAGCGGCCAACAGGACTCAGGAATTGGGAAAAATCGACGATTTCAACAGCGATGAAGCCAGGCAACTTTATAACCAGCTGGCCATGGGCGCTTTAAAATATTACCTCCTGAAAGTAGACCCCAAAAAAAGGATGCTTTTCAATCCGGAAGAATCTATTGATTTTCAGGGACATACCGGACCTTTTATCCAGTACACTTACGCCCGCATACGTTCCATTGCGCGTAAGGGCGAGCAAGCGAATATTGAGGCTGCGATACCCGGTCATGATTACCGGTTGCATCCTGCTGAGCGCGAGCTGATATTTATTCTTTCCCAATATCCGGTGAGAGTAACGGCAGCAGCCAGTGAATTTGCACCTTCGCTCATTTCACAGTATGCATTTGAGCTTGCCAAGGTCTACAACCAGTTCTATGCGGAAGTTTCCATCTTCTCTGATCCGGATCAAAAGGCGGTTCGTTTGCGGGTTGCATTATCCGCCGTTGTTTCGGAAACAATTCGGAAGGCTTTGGGGTTATTGGGCATAGACGTTCCTGAGCGAATGTAGAAATCAGTGTGACACCGAAAGCTTGTATTTCAATCGTTTATTATAAATTCGTACTAACCAATAACCAAAACTACTATGAGCTTTTTAAAATCAATTTTAATTATGATTACATCTATGATCAGCGGCTTGACTGCTGATAAAAGTGAAATGGCTTCAAGACCTGCGCATGCGGCTGCGGCTACCCAAACACTTTACGACTTTAAAGTAAAATCGCTTGTTGGCGGTAAAACAGTGGATTTGAGCAAATACAAAGGAAAAAAAGTGGTGATCCTGAACGTTGCTTCGAAATGCGGCTTTACCAAACAATATGCCGATTGGGAAAAATTCAACAAAGAACATGGCGACAAAGTGGTGGTTCTTGGCTTTCCTGCCAATAACTTCGGTGGTCAGGAGCCAGGTACAAGCGAAGAAATCGCAACATTCTGCTCGGCAACTTATGGGGTGACATTCCCGATGTTCGAAAAAGTATCTGTTTTGGGAGATGATCAGGCCCCTATCTACAAATGGTTGTCCACCAAGGAACTGAACGGCTGGAACGATAAAGTACCAACCTGGAATTTCTGCAAATATGTCGTCAATGAAAAAGGCGAGCTGACCAATTTCTTTGCCTCAAAGGTATTGCCAACCGATCCAGAATTCGTGAAGGCTGTTGGAATCTAAAAAATGCCATGGCTGCCAGTGATGACCACTGGCAGCCTTCTCAAATTCCTTTGCCAACCCTCAAATAACACACTCATTATGAGGGAAATTACTGAAACAAAAAGATACCTGCCTACGCGGTAGTGCTCGTGGCATTGGACTACGTCTTGGGCGGCAAGAAAAAAGGCGGGAAAAGTGTCGATTGGTATAAGGAAAGAATTATTTACCCGGGATAAAAAAGTACTAAACATTTTCCCTGAAGCGTACGACGTGCTTCATATTTCAATGAGCTATGATGGCGTTTTAAGCGCTGCCATTTCAGAAAGAAGGGTTCGAGCTGGCCGAGCAAGTTATCAATTGGGCGGAACAAATAGCAACAGCCTGATCAATTAAAAATATATTTATAGTAGATGAATCCCTGGATTGAAGCCGCGCGTCCCAGAACTTTACCTCTTGCACTTTCATGCATTTTAATGGGCTGCTTTCTGGCAGCAGGCCATGGCGTTTTTAGTTGGCCCATCGCTGTTCTGAGCGTACTCACCACGATTATCCTGCAAGTACTTTCCAACTTTGCCAACGATTATGGCGACGCCGTGAATGGTAAGGATACCGAATTACGGCAGGGACCCAAACGTGCGGTCCACTCCGGAGAGATAGCGCCTTCCTCCATGCTAAGGGCTATTGTTATCTTTTCAATACTTGCCCTCATATCGGGCATTTCACTGCTTTTTGTTGCGCTGCGCGATGCCCCCGCCAGCGCCTTCTGGGTATTTCTGGGGATTGGCATTGCCTGCATCATTGCGGCGATCACATACACTGCCGGAAAAAGGCCGTATGGTTATGTCGGTCTTGGGGACTTGTCTGTCCTGATTTTCTTTGGCTGGGTCGGCGTTCTGGGCAGCAGTTATCTGCATACCCATGTCTGGGACTGGGGCCTTTTGCTTCCAGCCACAAGCTGCGGGCTTTTTGCCGTCGGCGTACTTAATATTAACAATATCCGGGATATCGAGTCGGATAAGGCTACGGGTAAAAACTCCATTCCGGTTAGGCTAGGCCGTGAAAGGGCCATCCGGTATCACTGGATTATTCTGATCACCGGAATGCTCTGCGTGCTGGTTTACACTGTCCTGCATTTCTCACATTATACCAGCCTGCTCTTCCTGTTCAGCTTTCCGTTATTCATCAAAAATGGCCTGGCTATTACTCGTTTGACCAATCCAAGTGAATTGGATCCTTACCTCAAACAAATGGCCTTATCTACTTTGCTGTTTGTGATTCTTTTTGGGATTGGGATTGTTCTTTAAATTTAGATCGGTAATACATCTAAATAGACTCTTTGTGGTTTCAGATAAAAATAAAAGCATTCAATTCGCAATTGAATGCTTTTATTTTTATCTCTTGAATGACTAAACTGAATTTCAACTACCACAACGCAATAAGAAGCAGGGAAATCCATTATTAGTCTCATAATCTTGCAAACCCTCAAAGTAAATATGATCTCCGAGATCCTTAGCACTTGTTTGCAGATTGATTTTGTACATCAGCTCTAAGGCAGTAAAATTATGACCATTATCGGCAGTTAACTTGGCGAGAATGTCCGCTTGAAATAAACCATTACTATTTCGGTTGTTCTTATTTTCGAAAAAACCTCTTTTCTCCAGAAGTATTTCATTAGCAACAATTTCCTTTGCATCTTTTAGCCAGGCTCTATATTTGATACCTACGAACCGATGGTTAACCACAATGTCTTTTGGATTCCAACGATCCTTATCTTTCAGGATATCTTTCTGATAACGACTTATTTTTTCATTAAACTCTCCCATATTGGCGCAAGTCTCCCTGTTGAACCGCCAAACAATGTTTGCAAGAATACCCATCGTGTGTTTTGTTGAAGTTTATCTCTTAGTTACGACGCTTGTTAGCACAGGTCAAACTACTCAGAATGAACTTCAACCATTACTAGTACCAGGTCACAGTTTATCAAAAGGCCACATCAGATTTAGCCAGCGGTTTTTTGCATGGCATTCAAAATTTGATAAACGCAAAATCAATCCTTTAAAATGAAAGAGAACCTGATAGCCATAACCTCCCAAATCTGGGGCACGCCAATTATCCTTTCCTTTTCCCGATCATTTTACATAAGGCTTAATCTGCGCGCCCAAAAGCGCATACCCTTTCGCATTGGGATGCAAGCCATCCGAAAATAGCGACTCATCTATCTTGCCGTCCTTTTCCAGGAAAACCTTTCCGGGATCAAGGTAACCTACGTTTTGTTCACCGGTAATCACTGCGAGTCGCTCGTTTAATGCCGCAATACGTTGTTCCTGCTGTCGCCTTGGATAAATGCCCATCATCGTGATCCTTGCACTGGGTTGGCGGTACTTCAAAGCTTCAATCAGCAATTTCCAGCCCTCCACGATTTCGTCATCTGAACTGAGCTGGAGGTTGTTTGTGCCAATGTTTATAAAAATGTTTTTGGCCGAAAAACCGTCAAGTTCTCCGTGGTAAACACGCCATAATACGTTTTCAATACGGTCCCAGCCGTATCCCATATTTCTCGCGTTCTTCCCGAAAGTAGTATTCCAGGAATCTTCACCCGTAGCGTGGCTTGCTTTTGGAGTGCCGCCCCAATAGTGCGTAATCGAATTACCGATTACAACGGTTGCAGGTGCCGATTTTTTGTTCAGTTCAAGAATTTCCCTGTGCCTCGCCTCCCAATCGTAACCACCGAGCTCCCTCGCCTGGGTAATGGGCTTGGTAGTCCCCAAAGTTCCTTTATACTCATGGAGAATATTCCGGATATGCTTCTCATAACCCTCTGCCTGGGTCATCATGCCCATATCGTTGGGATGCGTCCCGTCCACCGTTGATTCTATGTCAAACCCAAAGTCTTCTTTAGGAATTATATAGATATTTCCCACTCCTTCCGCTTTTAACTGACGGTAGGCCTCACCCAGTGTTTCATTCGCCTGCACATAAAACTGCTTTCTCTGGGGATTGATATTTTCGTCAGTATAGCCTGCGTGCGAAGCCAGCACAATGGGAGTTTCGGGGTGTTTGGAACGCAATGTATTGACCGTACTCAGAATACGGCCCTTGATGTCTTCACTGGTCAACCCAAGTTTGGAGTCGGGCTGTATGATCAGGTTCGGCAGGCAGTCCAATACGAATATTTTGGCATCAATTTCCGCTACCATATCTACGACTTCCTTTTCAAGTCGCCCATTTCCAGAAAAACCAAGGTTGATCAGCGGATGGTCCAGTTTCCGACCAAGAATCGCAGTCCACGCCATTCCGGGTCTGGAAGCACAGCCGCCCTGGGCAATCGATGTACCATAAATCACCACCGGTTTGTCCGGTCTTACCTGGAGCGGTGTAAATTCGGTTCCAGCCGGGGTACCGATTTCAAGCCATTTTACGCTGTTATACAATGGGAGAAAGAGCCGGTACTCGCGCCCTTTTTGATGGTATTTATCATTGGGTTCCAGGTTTTTGAAATCGTATACAATCGTGTCCCCGAAAGCATACTTCCCTGCGCACCAACGCCAATCGCCATCACTCGCGATCGCATACATATCTACGCCGCTCACGCCGGTTGCGGGCATATGAGGCAAGCTGTGCTGTTTCCCCCCCACTGTATACCTGATCTTGATTTGGGAAGAATTGGCCCGGAAACGGATCATCAGTCCCGCCGATTGGTTGGAGAGGTTCCAAACCTGGTCCCTCACCAGCTTTTCTGCGCGTGCCGGCAAGCGATCGTATGGATTTTTTAATTCTTTGGGCCAACCCTGACCCTCTATTACTGGAAACGTGGCACTCTGCGGGTTCCACCAGGTTAACTTCTCCGTCTGGGCAGTTACAATTTGTGACAAGCATACCAGGAAACCCAGGAAGGCAAATGACTTTATTTTCATAAACATAAAAATGACGCTCTATATACCTACAAAGCGTCATTTCGTATATTTCTTACTTTCGAAAAATTTATTTGACGATTACACCGTCTGCAATAAAGGTCAATTCATTCTTAGGCTCGGTGATCTTCGCAATTTCCTCCTGGCTCTTCCCCGCGTCCTTAGCATAATGCTGGAGGTGCTCAACCGGAACGCTTTTCTTCTGCGCTTCACCTTCAAAAACGACCGTTCTGCCCGCAATATCTTTGGGTACGAAGAAACCATAATCTTTGAACATCACCCGCATGGTCTCTCCGCCGTCCAGCTTCACTTTCATCCAGCAGCCTTTAACCTGACAAACCGACTCAACCGTCCCTGTTACCTTGGCGGCCATCTCGGTTTTATCGCCCATTTTTGAAGGAAGCACACTTGCCTCGATCGCTTTTTTGTCATTGATTTCCTTACCAAAACGGTTTATGCTTTGTGCCCTGGCAGCTAGTGCAAACGCCATAACCAGCATGAATAAGATCAGTTTTTTCATCAGACGTGTTGTGTTTATTGATCAAATGAGAATTTACCCAAATATAACGCAAGTCACTTGATTGTGAAATACCACCTAGTGTAACACTTCCACCCACCCTTTGCAATGATTTCCCTGCGGCGTGTCCACTACATAAAAATAAGTCCCATTGGAAATGCCCTTCCCCCAGTCATTTTGATAATCGGAGGTTTTAAAAATCGATTTTCCCCACCGGTTGAAAACCTCTAATGACGATGGGGATACCGGAACGACGAAGACATCATTTTTGCCATCCCCGTTTGGCGTGATCACGTTGGTCAATGTGAAGGGAGGCGATGCAGTGATGGTCTTAGAGACGGATAATGCACAACCAGCCGCATTATAGGCCGTTAAGGTCACAGTATACTGTCCCGGTGTATCATAAACGTAGGCATCGATTTCCTGCTCGGAAATTTTTCCGCCTGTACCCAGGTTCCATTCAAAGCGCTGTGCATTGGGCGTTTTGTTGGTCATCGAATAACTGAACGGTTCATTGCAGGCGCCGCCAGATGTGACAATTTCAAATTGCGGTTCATAAGAATTGTCAACCTTCACCGTAATCTCCCGGACCGGCCGACATCCATCCGCATAAATCCCCTCAATGGTATAGGTTGTCGTCTGGGTCGGATTAACAGTTACCGATTTCCCAATCGTTTCCTGCAATCCTGAGTTCGCCAGCCAACGGTACTGCGTTGCGTCACCGGAAACAGATAAAACCACCGAAGCGCCCTGGCAGACTTCCGTGTCGGGCATATCCACAAAATCCGTCTTTTTCTCGACGGCAATCTTCACTTTTTCGGTGGTTTTGCAGCCACTCGCATTGCTGACCTCCACGGCATATTCGGTTGTTTCCTTGATAATCGCTGTCGGGGTTGCACTGGTGGCATTGTCAAGGCCAGTTGCCGGTGACCATTTATATTGGGTTCCCCCGGACGCGAAGAGCTTTAAGGCAGTGTTCTCACAAACGGTAGTGTCGCCAGTAATTTTCGCACTGAGCGTTTCTACAATAATCTTTTTTTCCGCAATATCAATCCTTTTACAGCTCAGCCGGTTGTAGGCTTTCAGAGTGACCACATATTCACCGGGTTTTGTAAAAACATACTCGGCCTGGCCCTCCTCTCTAGAAATCGTGTTTCCGCTCACCTCCCAGATGTAATCCACGCCGCCCTCGCTGGTGTTAACGAACGATAAGGATAAAGGGGCGCACCCACGGGTAACATCCTTTGTTTTCCCGGAATAAACGTCAAAATCAGCCTTCAGCCGATCGATGTCGATCTTGAAAGCCGCATTATTACAATTATCACTGTTATTGGTCTTTGACCAGGCCTGCGGCGTTGTCGGAAAGTAACTGCCGCCGCAAGCACAAGTAGCATGGTAGATGGTCCCATTTTTATCAAACCGGCTAGTGCCCCCGTCGACATGATCACCCTGAGCAACGCCGTCGCGACTGTTGCTACCAAAATAGGTTGCGTATAAGAAAGACTTGGCGCCCTGCTCGAGAATGGCGATATAGAAATTATTTCCGTTCGTTGTTGCCTTCATTGCATCGTCGGTAACTTTCATGCCGGTGGTGCTGCTTGCGGGGTTATTGGCTGTTTGAACATTTACTTTTCCGCCCCACCCTGCAATGTAGATATTGCCGCATTCACTCACCAAAAATGCTGTCGGCGAAATATCTGGAGTGCTTCGTCCTGAGCCAATAACAGTCGAAAAAACGGTCTTGGACAAATTGGCGTCCAAAGCATGGATAAACTGGCCACTTTTTGGATTCTGGTAAACTCCCTGGCTCACAGGATAAGCACCGGTCGTAAGTCCATACACGTAAACGTTGCCGCCCGGGTCTGTATCGATCAGATATCCAGTATCGTGCAGGTCTGTCCCCATGTAGGTCACGGCAGCGAGTTTCTCTCCTGAAAATTTTGCAATAAACGCGTCTTCCGTCCCCTTGAGCTTCTGCTGATAAGACGAGGATGTCGTGGCTAATGAAGTGCTGCTAGTTACCCCTACCACATAGATATCCCCATTTTCCATTGATTTCAGGGAATACGCAGCCTCGTTCTTTTCTCCGCCAAAATAAGTGCTCCAGATCAGGGTATTCAGCCCAGCATCGAGTTTGCTTATGATCCCATCCTGATTGCCGCTTAACTTGTGTTGTATATCGTTTTTTAGCGGAAAATTGCTTGAATTGGTAGAAGAAACGATCAATACTTGATCCGAATTATCAACAACTATTTCCCCCCGCAACGCGTCCCCGTAATTTCGGATCGTAAAGACGTGGGTATCGCTCACGCCATCATTCCCGGTACCTCCCAGATAGGTCGAACCGGTTAATTGCTTCCCGTCCGAACTTAGCTTTGAAATAAAAATATCCCCGCCATTTTCCAACTCAAGACCGGAAAGTGGTTCTACATGCGTACCTCCGGCAAAGCCCGGCTGGAATGCATTTGACCTTGTCGGAAAGTTTTTTGAGGAAGTTGTTCCAAGTATCAATAACTCACTTTTCGAGTTTACAACCAGGCTTGCCGGAATATCGGTGTTGCTACCACCAAGAAATGTGGCATAAAGCAGCTTACTTCCGTCGGGATTGAATTTCATGATGGACACATCCACCATTCCCTCGAATTTGGTCTGAAAAGCGCCCACCGTTGCAGGAAAATTGGCCCCGAACACCGTACCTCCCGAAAAAAGGTTACCCTCTCCGTCATACGTTGCGGTATGGCCCCAATTGTCGGCAATTGAGCCAGAGTAGGTGGAAAATATCAGCTCAGGGTCGATGGTAAGACTTTCATTCTTGTTATACCCTTTTGGAAGCAAAAATTGGGCTGTATTGTCAGGCCTGAGGGAAAAGGGCGAGGCAACTTCGGTAGTACGACCACTTATGTTTTGAAATGAATAAGGTTCTGCTTCTTTGATTATCCCTACGGATGTTTTGATAACCAACTGCCCCTTTTCGTTCAGCGAAACATGGTCCGCACCCGAATACTTTAACATGATGCGGGATGGGTCTGCCTGCGGTTTTACAATGAATTCATATTTTAGTCTGAACTGATACAGGTAAATGCGGAGGTCTATCCCGGGATAGAGGTTTTCGTACAATACTTCCTCGTATCCTTTTACTCCACCCGCCCATCTTTTCTCCTCCTTACCCATAAAGTAGTTGAAATAGGTGGCAACAGGGCGTTTTGCGAGGTGGCCAACAGAAGAAAGGGCATTTTGAAACTGTACCTCAACGCCATGGGCAGCAATGCTTTCACCCGACCCATTTTCTTTAGCCGCGGCAGAGGCGTTGGCTTGCCCCAAATGGTGAGCGGAAACCTGTTTGGCGTCGTATAAAACATAAACGATCGACTGATTTTTTAAGAACAGAAAACCGCCTGGTATCTCGGCCCTGAAAAGCACATCCTTTTCCCACTGGCCGCGGTTTTCAATAAAACACATGCCGCCTGCCAGCAACCTGGTGGCTGAAAAAGAAAGCAAAAAAAAGACGTAAAAGAGAAGTAAAGATTTTCGCATTGGCCCGACCCCGTTTTTTATTTGAACGCAGAAACGGAAATGATATTTTCACAGAATTCATATTCCTGTTTCACATTGGAACCCAGCAAAACAAGCTGATTTTGAGTGCAGTCAAGTACGTTATCAAGGTACCAGGCGATACCCTGGCTGTCGAGATTGGTGGTAGGTTCGTCCAGGAAAATAACCGGCACATCCGACATAAAAGCCAGTCCCAGCTTAACCCTCTGCTTCATTCCAGACGAAAAATGACGGATCGTTTTATTGCTTGCGCGGGATAATTGGATAAAATCTTCAAAATCCGTGAAAGACATTCCGTTTTTTAGCGGCTTGAACTTACTGTGAAATTCAACCAGCTCGCGCAAAGTAAATTCTTCAATCAGCTCGAGGTAAGGGGCCGCGATAACGAGGTGTTTGTACCAGCGATCCTCATCAATGTCCTTGTCCCCCTCACGATAGCGGATCTTGCCTTCAGAAGCAGGGGTTATGCCTGTTAATAATTGCAGCAAAGTTGATTTTCCGCTGCCATTCGGCCCTACAAAAGTGTAGCTCTGGCCGGCAGAAAGTTCGAAGCTTGCGTGGCGGACAATCCATTCTTTTACAAATTTCTTCCCTAAGTTTTCAGCTGATATCCGCACCGGAGCATTCTTTAATTTGGATCAAGTTATTGGGCGGAATAATGGTCGACGGCGGCCTTTGCTATTTTCGCAATCACCAGCTCCGCTGCTTCCGTTTTCATATGCGTATCTGAGACCAACACCACTATGGCCAGTGCCTTATCGCTCTGCAATTTCACAATACCTACATCATTAACCGCCGCAGTAAGTCCTCTGTCATTCGTACCGGAAGTGCCCGTCTTGTGTGCAACTACGGCATGGGGAGGAAGTAAGCCTTTGATTCTTTTGAGACCCGTTGGCCCCTCCGTCAAAATTTTCCAGAGAAAATCGTGACTGGACTTAGACAGTTTTTCACCTTGATAAAAAACTTCAAGTAACTGAAGCATCGCACTGGGCTTACACCAGTTAGTATATTGAACCTCCCATCCCTGGTGCATTTGTTCTTCATTGGCGACAATCGCAATATCTTTGATACCGAGGCTGCGAATATACGCGTTCACCTTCCCCGGACCGCCAACTAGCCTGAACAAGATATCACAAGCAATGTTGTCACTCACGGAAACCGCGTAACTCAATAATTCTGAGAGTGTAACATCGACATCAGCGTTCGGGTACCTGTCGCGCATGGGACTATATGTTTTCGCAAAATAGTCTTTTTGTGTAAGATGGATTTTCTGGTCCAGGCTTAGATTTTTTTTATCAATCTGATCCAGCACGGCCATTGCTAGTGGAAATTTAAAAACACTCTGCATAGGAAACTGATGATCTCCGTTCAGTACCCACGTCCCCCTTGTTTTCAAATCCATTATTCCCACACCCGCAATTCCATCCATATCTTCGATAATGGCATCCAGTTGAGTTTTTAACGACTCTTTCTGAGCAAATGCATCATTTGTATATGATAAGAAGGACAATAGCGGAAGAATTCCCAATACCAAATTCCGGAAAATACTTGCACTCATTTTTAGAATTCTCAATAGGTAATAGTTAGTCCTTGTTATTGCTTTTCTTTTCCTTCTCCCCGATAGTTAGTTTCACCAGTTCAATCCGGGTATCCTGCACAGAAATAATCTGAAATGAATAAGGCGGAATGCTGACTGTTTCGTTCACGTCGGGTAAATCACCGTAGTATTGAATGAGCATACCGGCAAGTGTATCATAATCGCCTTCCGGGAGTTCCCATCCATATTTTTCATTCAAATAATCGAGTTCGTGTCGGGCGCTGAGCATATAGGTTTGATCATCCAATTGCCGCTCCGTCCAATCCTCAGTGGAATCATATTCGTCCTGGATCTCGCCAAAAATTTGCTCTACAACGTCCTCAACACTTACCAGCCCCGAGGTACCTCCAAATTCGTCAACCACCAGTGCAATGCTCCGCCTCTCTTCCAAAAAACGCAGCATCAGGTCCCTCGCGTGCATCGCTTCCGGCACAATCAGTATCGGGGTAATGATGTTGCTGATTTCTTTGGGCTTTTTGAAAAGAGATAAAGCATGGCAATATCCCAGCACCTCGTCTACCGATTCCCTATGCACGATGATTTTGGAGTGCCCGCTGGTCAGAAATGCGGTTCTGAGGTCCTCAATTGTGGCATTAACATTCACTGCCGAGATTTCCGTGCGGGGTATCATACAATCTCTGATACGCAAGTCTTTGAAATCCAATGCATTAATAAACATTCTTTCTTCAATGCTATGATCATCAAAATCCGGGTCGTCCGCGGAAACAATATCGTCACGCAGAGAAGCAGTCAGGATATTTTCTTTTACAAATGGCTCTATAACCCAGTATAAGGGGGTCATCACCCATTCGCCAAACCGCACAGGGAAAGCTTTCAGGTCCAATACATGCGGGAAGCTTCTGCCTAGTTTGATCCAGCTGCTGTACGAGCCCATCCAGATAACCGCCAGCACAACAAAAAGCACGCTAATTGTCAGCAATTCCTGCAACCCCGACGCCAGTGAAAGCGCGGGATAAATGGCAAGGACAGCCATCAAACATCCAAGTGCCACTACCAGCAAACGGATCATCCTCAACACCCTCCGCCAGTAAAGTGTCTGCGCAACCAACTCCGACTTCTCGTGGCGAAGTGCGTAACGATCTGTAGAAAAATCCATGAGCACGGATCTCACTGCGCCGAAATATCCGGCCAGAACAAAAAACAGGAGGGTTAAGCCGAGTGCCATATTATTTCTTAATCTTTTTTCCGGATGTTTTTTTGGGTGAAACGATTTCCTGTTCCCGACTTTTCTGAGCAGAAGTTGCCGCCTTTAACCTGATAAACTGAAAGAAAAGCAGGCAGACAATACTCGCCAACAAAAGCCAGTAACTTTCAAAAAGTCCTGCACGGCGGAATTCGAGGACCCAGACTACAAAAAAACCAAGTGTAAGCGCCAGTAATATGGTCCTGGTAAGTTTGGAATTCATTAATGAAGTTTTTGATAACAAAAACGGGGAAGTTCCGCCCGTGGGTCAATGATCTCCAAAGATACACAGATTGTTCCAAAACGGTTATAACAGGATAAATCTTCGCCGAAACACATAATAAACCATACATATTTCCACCATTTTCTCTAAAATACCTAACTTGCGGGGATTGCCGAACAATTCATTTTCGATAGGTGAATTGTTAAATTATTTCTTGAAAAAATCTTCTTAATTACTATGAGCGAAACCACAAAACGCTTTGCCCCCGGGGTTGTTACCGGCGATGGTGTCAGCGAAATCTTCCGCCATGCCAACGAAAATAACTATGCCCTCCCGGCGGTTAACGTGGTAGGAACCAATTCAGTAAATGCAGTATTGGAAACCGCGAAAGCAGTTAACAGCCCTGTCATTATTCAGTTCTCAAATGGAGGTGCCATATTTTACGCGGGAAAAAGTCTTTCCAATGCCAATCAGCAGGCAGCAATCGCCGGAGGGATTTCCGGCGCGATGCATGTCCATCAAATGGCCGCACTTTACGGAATTCCGGTGATCCTGCATACCGATCATTGCGCTAAGAAATTACTTCCCTGGATCGATGGTTTGCTCGAAGCCGGCGAAAAATATTTTGATCAATACGGCAAGCCCTTGTACAGCTCCCACATGCTGGATCTTTCCGAAGAGCCCATTGAAGAAAACATTGAAATTTCGGCCAAATATTTCGAGCGGATGGCTAAAATCGGTATGACGCTTGAAATCGAATTGGGTGTAACAGGTGGAGAAGAAGACGGCGTGGACAATAGCGATGTCGATAGCTCCAAGCTTTATACGCAGCCGGAAGAAGTGGCTTATGCTTACGAAGAGCTTTTAAAAATCTCTCCGAACTTCACCATTGCAGCTGCTTTCGGAAACGTCCATGGTGTTTACAAGCCAGGTAATGTGAAGCTACAGCCCAAGATTCTCAATAACTCGCAAAACTACATTAAAGAAAAATTTGGCACCGGTGATCTGCCCGTGAATTTTGTATTCCACGGAGGCTCCGGTTCATCCCGTGAAGAAATCCGTGAGGCAATCGAGTATGGCGCGATTAAAATGAACATCGATACGGATATGCAATGGTCCACCTGGGAAGGTATTTTGAAATATTATAAGGAAAAAGAAGGATACCTGCAAACCCAATTGGGCAACCCCGAAGGTCCTGATTCCCCTAATAAAAAATACTACGATCCGCGCGTATGGCTCCGCAAAGGCGAAGAAAGCATGATCCAACGTCTGAAATTGGCGTTTGAGGATTTGAACTGCATTAATCAGCTGGGATAATAAGCGCTGAATTGATATTTGATTTAAGAAAGCAACCTCAAAGGGTTGCTTTTTTTGTGGCCAACGCCATTGACTTTACCAAGTTTTACCGATTAATAATCGGATCCGACCGGCAGATTGTTGGATGCTGTACTTCTACAAAGCTTAACGGATATCACATATAGATTGATGCTCTTATTCATCAATCTATACCATCCAGTTGTTCGTGAGAAAAGTTTATGCAACCCTCGTTCTGGTTTCCTTATTTGTTAATGCTGCAGCTCAGAATATCAACTACACGCCGCTCTATGACGCTACCATTTTAAATAGAAATTTGACCGTCAATGCAACGGTCGGCGGCACTCCCGGGGCAGGAAGCGTGTCAGCAACAGGCGCGGCAGCTTACTCTGTTCCAATATTCATACCACCAGGTACAAATGAAATAAAACCTTCTATTTCAATTAATTACAGCTCAATGGCTGGTAACGGGCTTCTCGGGACGGGTTGGAGCGTTTCAGGATTAAGCTCAATTACCAGGTCTCCGCGGGACTTATTTCACGACGGCGTCGTCGGCGCCGTTGATCTCACTGTCAATGATCGGTTTGCGCTCGACGGCCAGCGTCTCATGATCAAATCGGGAATTTATGGTTCGCCAAATTCAACATATGGACCTGAAAACGAAGACTTTTCGACGGTCACAGCGAAAGGCACCCAAGGCACAGGACCTTTATCTTTCGAGGTAATTACCAAGGATGGCGTCATCATGGAGTTCGGCAACACCAGCGATTCACGCTTTATGGATGCTTCGAACATCAATGTGCTGTTCTGGCGCCTAAACAAGGTTACCAACCCAGATGGGAACTATATTGAGTTCAAATACACAGCCATTGACCGTGATCCTAGAATTGATGAAATTAACTATACAGGAAATACCGCAGCAGGACTTCTTCCATACAACAAAATCAAATTTACCTACAAAATCCGCGCGGATGTAAATACCATTTTCGAGGGCGGTTCTTCCATGGTCAGTAAATACCTGCTTGATAAAATCACCGTAACTACCGAATCAGCGCAGCTGGTTAAAAGCTATCAATTCAATTATGGCTGGGATCATATCAATTCCTATCTTAAAGAAATCATCGAAACCGGCAGCGATGGCACCACTTCGCTGAATGCAACGGTGTTCAAATACGGTGATTCTCCACAGGCCTTTACAAAGGAGGCTGGGCCTGTTCTTCCGAATAACCAGGTCGATTTTTTATCCAGCGATTTTGACGGGAACGGAAAATCTGATTTACTGCTTGCCCATTACACACCCTATGCAATCAATTCTCCAAATGGGTTGATCGTCGATAAGAAATATACGGGTTTCAATGTGTACCGTGACGGAAATCCAAACAAAGCCACCGGACTGATCGCCCTCGATCCCGGAACGCAGATCAAGACTAACCAGAACAGGCCAGGTGGCTACTCTTTTCTACGGGCCGATTTCACCGGCGACGGCCTGGACGATATGCTTACTTCGGTGATCAGCACAACCGGCACACGAGAAGTAATCGGAAACATCAAGGTTTATCAAAGCGGGCTTTCGGGTGGGGGGACTCTGGCAGACCCGCTTCAATTCTCATCTTCCGTTATCACCCGGTCCAATTTCACCTATGTACCCGAATCCAGGAATTACATTCTGAATGGCGATTTTGACGGCGACGGCAAGCAAGACTTTTTCACCTTGCTGGAAAAGCTGAATGCCGATAATACATCTGCAGGCTTTGCAGCTATTATGACAAGACTGGATGAAAATCTTTCCCCTGTTCATCTCAATATCATTAAAGCATCAGATAATAGTAGCCTCGCTGGCAATTGGGCAAAGGCAAAAAAGATTTTCATTCTCGATTTTGACGGGGACGGCAAAGATGAGGTCATGACGATACTCGGTACACTTTGTGAGATTTACACCTGTACAGCCCTGACAGCGACTGACATCTCGTTCAAAACCATATACACTTCGTCATCCTTTCTGAAAGGAGCCGACAATATGATCCTGCTGGGCGATTTTAATGGGGACAGAAAAACGGACATTCTGTATCAGGAATATGCCAGCGGAAATCAAAATAACCTGCCGTGGTACAAGGCTTTGTCGACGGGATCTGATTTTGTAAAGGCCAGTTTCCCACTGGTTTCACCCGACGGAGTATTGCTGGACAACGACATCTTACACGTTGGCGACTTCAACGGAGATGGAAAATCAGACTTTTATCACCAGTACAAACATATCGCCAATCAGCCTTCTATGGCGGATGTATATTATAGCACCAGTGACGGGAGTTATCACGAACAACATACACCCAATGTAGATGCTACCTATGGACTGACCACAGTTCCATTCGATCTGAATGGTGACGGACGTACTGAAATTGTGATAAAAGAAACGACGCTCACAAACCTGAGCATAATCTCGCTCAAAAAATCCGGAAAAGAGCATCTTCTTGAAAAAGTGGAAAACGGGGTAGGACTGGTTACGACCTGGCAATATAAAAATATGACCGAGGGAGAGCCATTCTACAAGAAAGGGGGTGTCAGTGCATTGGTTTATCCTTTTCACAGCATCCAGTTGCCCATGTACTTAGTTAGTTTTTTCGATAACCACGACGACGGTTTCAACGGACAATCTTACTTATACGAGGAGGCCAGGTTACACCGCCGTGGAAAAGGGTTTGCAGGGTTTAAGAAAGTCGCGACACTTGATTTTACAAGCGGATACAATACCGTGTCAGAGAATGAATTTAATACGACGTTTTTTATCCCCATACCCAAGCAGGTTACCACGACCTACGATTATGATGCTCCTTCAGTGTTGGTTAACCAAACCACTTTCACCAATGAGCTGGTCAATCCGGCGTCAAACCGCTATTGGATCAAAACAACAGGTATTAATCAGGTTGATCTGGGTGGTGCATTCACTGCCACAACTCAGGTGTTCGACGGTTTTGGTAACGTCACAAAAAGTACCGTCAATCGAAATAATGTGGAAAATACGGTTTCAGACGTGGTTTTTGCTGCTTATCCGGGAATTATTCCAAATAAATCCACTTCGGTTACCACAACAACAACGCGAAACGGTCAGCCTGCATATGTTGTGAACACCGCATTGGGTTATAATGCGATCGGACAACTGATCTCAAAAACCGACTTCAACGGATTGCCAAAGAACGTAACCACCGCTTATGAGTACTTTCCTTTGGGAAATCTCAAGAAAACGACCATTACGCCTGCTGGGCCGGATGTGTCCGGAGCCAGAAGCACTTCCGCCACCTATGATGCCAAAGGAAGATTTCCCGAAACTTCAACCAATGTACTAAATCAGAGCTCATCGGCGACATACGATCCAAAGTGGGGTAAAACCCTGACAGTAACTGGAATCGACGGGCTGATAACCAGTTCACAATACGATGTTTTTGGAAGAATTAAAAAGACAACCTTGCCGGAAGGCTTCAGCATTGACCAAAGTTATCAATGGGCGGTTGCAGGTAATCAGGTTTGGTCAACAACCGTGGCTCATCCAGGTAAACCTGATGTGAAGACCTGGTATGACAAATATGGACGAGACGTAAAATCAGAAACGGAAGGATTTGGTGGCCAGGCAATCACCAGGGACCAAACTTTTGATTTCAGAGGGAATATTAAAACACTAACCGATCCTTACAAATCCGGGGAGGAGATCGTGACGGAAACGCGGGAATATGACGAGTTCAACCGGCTCAAAACGGTGTATTCAAGCATGTCGCCAACGGTGGGGAAAGTTACCATGTCATACAGCTATAACTCCGGGAATCTTATCACCACCAAAACAAGGACAGGCGTCAGCGAAGACCGGGTTTCATCCGGAGTCACAGACCCTACGGGCAAAACAATAAGCATAACCGATCCGGGTGGGACGCTATCCTATTTATACTACAGTCATGGCGGAGTTAAAGAAATAAAAAACGGGGCATTAACTTTAATCACCAATGAGTATGACAGCTACGGACGGCAAAGCAAAATGGTCGATTTAAATGCCGGAACGACCAGTTATACCTACAATGCGCTCGGAGAATTGGTTTTTCAAACCAATGCGACCAGCCAAACCACCAGCATACAATACGATGTCTCGGGCAGGACAATCAGCCGAAGCGGTGCCGAAGGAACCACCGCATATGAATTTTATCCCGGCAACTCAGGGGCAGCGGTGAACCAATTGAAAAAAGTGAACGGCTTTGCCGGAAACCTTGAAGAATATACCTACGACGGTTTTGGCAGAGTAAAAACCATCAAAGAAACGATAGATGGCACCCCACATACCACCACCTACGATTATAATGCTTTTGGAGATCTCACATCTGTAGCATATCCTTCCGGTTTTGGTATCAAAAATGCTTTTGACGCAAACGGATATCCAACGACGATCAAAAATGCAGCCGGCACCATAACCATTTTCTCGAATACAGAAATGAACGGACGCGGACAAACTACCAGTTACACATTAGGAAATGGTCTGTCTTCGACCAATACCTATGTCTATGGATTTCCCACCAAAATGGAAACTGCCGGAAAACAAAATTTGAGCTTGGCATGGACCTATGGACTTGGGCTGTTGAACAATCGTGGAGATGCCATCAAGGGAAAGGCAGAAAGTTTTACTTATGACAACCTGGACCGGCTGAAAACAAGTACGATAGGCGCCATGACTAACCTGACCAATTATGCGGACAATGGCAATATCACAGAAAAAGCCGATGCAGGACTGTTCACCTATCACCCTGCCAAAACAAATGCGGTAATCGGTGTTACGAACCCGGCACCATCGCCAATACCCCTGTTACAGCAAGACATTACGTACAATGCTTTCATGCAGCCTGAGAAAATCACGGAAATGGGCAAAGGCAATGTTCCCTTCGAGTTGAACTACACATATGGATCCGACTACGAACGAATCAAGAGCATTTCCAAACAAAACGGCAACATCACCAACACCCGATATTACTTTGAAAATTACGAGAAGGATATCACCGGAGCAGCGACCAAGCACCTGCATTACATCGGCAGCACTGCAGGACTTGTGGCCATTGTCGTACGGGAAGGCGGAAGCGACACGTATCATTACACCTACACGGACTACCTGGGATCGATCACGACCCTCACCAACAATGCAGGGACCGTAGAGGCAGAGCAGAATTTTGATGCGTGGGGAAGGCGACGCAACCCGACAACCTGGGTACCCCTGCTACCAACAGCAGCAACAGGGCTTCCTGCATGGCTGACGAGAGGTTACACTGGCCACGAGCACCTGGATAATTTCGGACTGATCAACATGAATGGACGCATGTACGATCCTGTCGTGGGACGCATGCTCAGCCCCGATAATGCGGTACCGGATGCATCCAGCACACAGGGATATAATCGCTACACGTACGCGATGAACAATCCGCTTAGTTTTACTGATCCTGATGGACAGAACCCGTTGCTCATGCTGATGGTCAATGGAGCGGTGACAAGCGGAATTGGCTACATCCTGGGAACCACGGGGTACGACGGAAACAAATTTAATTCCGGGCAGTTTGCACAGTCACTGTTCTCGGGAGCCGTGTCTGCCGGACTTAGTTATGGTATTGGCGAAGTTGCTAAAGACCTGAGAAAGTATCGTGTCACTAGTAACTTGAATATCGGTATCTTTCAAACTGCCTCACATGCCCTTATCCAGGGAGCCGCGTCGAGCACAATGGGCGGAAGTTTTTCAAGCGGATTCGCTGCTGGGCTGTTTGGATCTATTTCCGCGGCAAGCAACGGTTCTATTGGCGGTGCGGCATTCGTGGGTGGCATGTCTGCAAAAGCAAATGGAGGTAATTTTTGGCAGGGGGCCTCGCAGGCGGGAATTGTGGCGGCGTTTAATCACGCAATGCATCAGGATGACCCAATAGAGCTTTTGCGAAAAAGCATTCTGGCGGACGGGCGACTTTCTCTTGCGGAGGCAAATTTATGGTATCGGATGGGGGGCGGGCGACCTCTAACCATTGACGCTGACCAACTTGACTTAGGTTGGGTTAGTGATGAAGGCTGGGATAATGGAACTAAAAACGTCCGTACATTACCATTTTCCAGAGATGGCTTAGTGCATGGATCAATGAGGCTACAAAGAGTAAACTCTCAAACAGCATTAATTATATCAGCCCCTTTCGATTTTGAACAGCATGGAACATACTTCTCAGAACCATTTAGAAATACCTTCACCGCATGTGGCAGGTGGTTAGCAACAAATTTTGGATTTTCCTCAGGAACGGGTTTCCCTATAAACTATAAGGGAACGGCAAAAATAAATCAATATTCCCCCTACATACCATATAGATAAATGAAGAAACAAATAGCAATAGTAATTCTCCAATGCTTAGTCTCTTGCCAGTCAAGATACCTAGAGTACTCAGAAAACTTAACAGGCGGGTATAAATATTCCGCTGAAGGAGAAGGATATGATGGGATAAATAGCGGGTCAGAAAAAGTTCCGCCTATTAATTGGATAAGAAAATACGATGACAATGGAAAATATATTTCCATCTGGCAGGCGGACAGCATTTTGATGCAATCTCCGGATTTCAATTATAGCAATTACAAAGGAAGTTCTTATCAAACCAATGACCGGTTTTACATTATCGATATCAAAAAAGAAAAGCTTTTAGGGCCATATAAAAAAGATGCGTTTTTGAAAAAAACCAAGATGCTTGGGATAACTATCCATTGGAAACCTGTGATAGTAGAATAGCCCCTTTCCGCAGATCATCTACCTTTCCACCAAACAGGCTATTAAACCATGATCAGAAGATCAAAAAACACAACATATATCCGCAGGCCTGACATTTGCCTTTCTTGCCTCGCAATTTTTATTCGGTTGCAACACGGCATATCTGAACTCACATCAGATTACGCTCAATAAGGCAGATACTACAATGGGAGTTGCTATCTTTTCTATTTCAGTAAACAAATCAAACTTCACAGGTTATACCATTAATATTGTTCACAATGAATATAAAATGACCGGTGCCCTGGAAATATATACCCTCGATCCTGACATTAAAAAAGACACCATTGATACCTATTATAAAGCATTGATCTTACCGGCAGGAAAATACAGGATTTACGGCTGGAAAATGACCCAAATTTCCGGAAAGAACGAAACCAGTTACTTCCCTAAGGGTAATTTTTCAATACCGTTCACCATTTACGGTGGACGTATAAACTATCTCGGAGACTACCTGGGCGTACCTGTAATAGACCCGAGGTTTCCTAAGTTCCGAATTGCCTCTGCTGGTTATTATGTTGTTTCTGATCAATTTAATACCGATTACTGGTCGATAAAAAACAAATTCCCGAAACTTGACCTTGACAAAGTGCTCGTCTGCATTCCCGATTTTGCCAGGCACAACAAAAATTATAGCGGTATGTATTTAAAAGGTATCCAAATCCCATAATCATTTCATCAACAAACCAAATTCAAATGAAAAACCTATACACATTATTTCTTTTGGTAGCCGTCCATCATGTTTCCTTCTGCCAAAAAATTCAGTTTGACTACAATGAAGCCGGGTTACGAATAAAACGCACATCGGACAAGGCACTTCCAGTTACCCTCATTGTGTTCACTTTGTCAAAAATGAATGAAGGGTCGGAGAGCCCCCAGGTGACGCTGGAGTGGGCGACTTCCTCAGAAAGCAATAGTGAGCGTTTTGAGATCGAGCGGAGCGAGGATGCCAAACGTTGGGACAAAATAGGTGTGACTGGCGCGGCGGGAGAAGCAATTACAAAAACCAGTTACGATTTCACGGATTCTAAACCAAAGGACGGCGAAAGTTTTTACCGTTTAAAAATGATCGATCGGGATGACTCCTTTGGATACAGCCAGATCAGGAATATTCAGATTACCGCCCTGCTGTCGATTTACCCTAATCCCGCAAATGACTTCTTCAAAATCAAGGGTGTCGCTTATCAGCACCTGCAATTGATCAATGCTGCTGGGAAAATGGTTTATGAATCAGCGCAAATGCAGGAGAAAGGATTTGATATCAGCGCTTTTCCGGCGGGCAGCTACCTCGTCAAAATACTGACAAATACAGGAGAAACCCTCGTCCGAAAACTCATCATGAACTAGTCGCGACTGCTTCACACAATCCTTCGGTTATTTCACCTTTAAATAAATAAGGTTACCGCTACAAAACAGCCCCTACTGGGATATTTCATTTAAAGAGGCGAAAACATATACGCCGGATATACTAAAATCTGCATTTGAATACCGCATGGTCTCTGATGCTCCGGTGGGAATATTCCCGAGTGGCAGGTACGACAGATGTACTACCTAAGCGGTAAAATAGCTAACCAGGGAATTTTTAATCTCAATTTCGTGCGAAAATTGAGGGAAAGCTTTTTTTCAGGCAAAAAAGAATATACAATTAAAATATGGTATCTGCTCATGTTTCAAATGTGGTATGAGAAGGGGGTCGAATACTGACGGCTATTAGGTTATCCACGACAGAAATGGGACAAGCCAATAGCGCAAATTCTAAAAAATACTACTTTCCCTGAGTATGGCTATGCAAAGACGACGAAAGCATGATCCAACGTCCGAAGGTGGCGTTGGAGGATTTGAACTGCATTAATCAACTGGGGTAATAAGCGCTGAATTGATATTTGACTAAAAAAGCAACCTAAAATAAGAGTTGCTTTTTTAGTTATCTACTCAAAAATGATTCCTCAAACGGCAGTCATCATCCGCTCCCTATGCTTCACTCCCCAATCCCGCAAAACTTCAATCACCACCTTTAAAGAATGCCCGTACTCGGTCAGCGAATATTCCACGACGACCGGAATGGAGTCGTAAACCGTCCGCTTAATCAGTTCGTTGCATTCCAGATCCCTTAGTTCCTTGGATAACATTTTGTCGGTGATACCCGGAACCTCCCTTGCGATTTGTGAAAAGCGCTTGTTTCCGAACATCAGCGATATAATAATAGGCAGCTTCCATTTACCGCTGAGAACCTCCAATGCGTCCCGAACGGGCAGAATATTCTTGGTGCATTCACCCAAGGTGCAGCCCTCAATCTTTAATTCGTCGTTTTTCATAGCTCCCCGAACTTGTTTTACTATCCTTTTGTATAGTACTTACAAATGTATAGCATATTTAATTAAGTTTGTATAGGTATTTATTAAAGTGAGATAAAAAAATGAGTGAATTGATAGAAAAGTTGAATTGGCGTTATGCCGCCAAAAGAATGACCGGAGAAATTGTTCCGAAAGAAAAGTTGGATACTATATTGGAAGCGATCAATCTTGCCCCGTCGTCGGCCGGATTGCAGCCTTATAATGTGCTGGTCATCGATAATAAGGAGCTAAAAGAAAAAATCCATAAAATAGCCAATAACCAACCTCAGATTCTGGAATCATCCCATTTGCTGGTGTTTGCCGCCTGGGAAAAGATTACCTCCGAAAGCATTGCCAAATACATGAACTTAATTGCTACTACGCGCGGGATTTCTGTGGACTCATTGTCTGCCTTTCAGAACAGCATTCAGGGCGGGATTCTGAGCAGGACCGAAGAAGTAAATTTCCAATGGGCTGCCCGTCAGGCTTATATCGGACTGGGGCACGCGTTGATCGCCGCAGCAACTGAGCAGGTGGATGCCACTCCGATGGAAGGGTTTAACGCGGCCGCATTGGACGAACTCCTGGGGCTAAAAGAGAAAGGATTGCGCAGCCTGGTCATCATGACGCTTGGCTTTCGTGATCATGAAAAAGATCCCCTGGTCCGGGCTAAGAAGGTAAGAAGACCCCACGAGGAGTTTTTTATAACTGTTTAGACAACAAATATTTATACGCTATGAAAGTAGAAATTTGGAGTGATGTGATGTGCCCTTTCTGCTATATCGGCAAGCGGAGGTTCGAAACAGCACTGGCCCAGTTCCCAGGTAAAGACAAAATTCAGGTCGAATGGAAAAGTTTCCAGCTGAACCCCCAAATGAAAACGGAACCAGGCAAAAGTATCAACGAATACCTGGCCGAAGTGAAAGGATGGTCACCCGATTACGCCAAACAAATGAACGACCATGTTACGAATTTGGCGGCTGAAGTTGGATTGGAGTACAATATGGATAAAGCTGTCGTCGCTAATTCTTTTGACGCACACCGTTTTGTTCAGTTCGCTAAAACCAAGGGACTGGGTGACGATGCGGAAGAACAACTGTTTAAAGCTTACTTTACCGACGGCAAAAATACGGCCGACCACGAAACCCTGATCCAGCTTGGTGTGGAAATAGGCTTAGACCCCAACGAATTAAAGGCTGTATTGGATGGAACACGTTTCGGAGAAGATGTTCGTCGCGATATTTATGAAGCGCAGCAGGTTGGCGCAAGAGGTGTTCCTTTTTTTGTCCTAGATAGAAAATATGCAGTATCTGGCGCCCAGCATTCTGAAACATTCCTGAACGCATTGGAGAAATCATTCGTGGAATGGGAAAAAGCAAACCCACAGCCAATGGTTTCCATCGCCGACGGCGCAAGCTGCACGACAGACGGGGAATGTAATTAAATGATTTGAGCCAAATTTTGACATCGGAAGCAGCATGCTGGTCAGCCAGTTTGCTGCTTTTTTTATAAAAGTGCCTCATAAAACGCTGGTACGGTTATATAGGTAAGGATCAGACCACGGAATTAGTAATTTCGTCCGTTTTATACTTATAGCTGTAAATAACTCCAGACTTTGATGCGCATTGCGTTGCTACTTTTTTTTGTCCTGACATCAGGGATGCTCTGCCAGGCCGGAGGAATCAAGGGACGTATTACTACAAAAAGTGGCGAAGCACTGCCCTACGCAGGAATTAATGTCAATGGCACCAGCAACGGCACCATGGCAAATGCCGATGGTGAATTTGAATTCAGCCTGCCAGCGGGAACCTACGAAATCGTTTTCCAATACCTGGGTTTTAAAACCGTTTACAAAACCATCACGGTAACCAGTGCATTTACCGAGGTAAATATTACCCTTGAGGAACAAGCTTTGAATCTTCAGGAAGCTACAATCGGGAAAGGTAAAGAAGATCCGGCGTACAGCATTATGCGGAGAGCTATCGCCAAAGCCCGTTTCCACCAGTTGCAGGTAAGAGGTTATACCGCAAAAGTATATTCCCGCAGTACTGCCTTGCCCACCAAAATTCCTTATTTGCTGGAAAAAAGGTTGAGAAAGGAGGGCGTACAGGAAGGAAAGGCCATTCTCAATGAAAGCGTTGCCGAAATACGATACCGCCGTCCGGGAAATTACAGCCAACGCATCATTTCCACGCGTAACAGTCTGGATAACAGCATACCTTCTCCCAATGACTACATCCTGGCGAGTTTGTACAGCCCCGAAATCGCGGGTACGATCTCCCCTCTCTCGCCCAAAGCTTTTTCTTATTATAAGTTTGAGTACGAAGGCTATTTCGAAGATCAAGGACGATTGGTAAATAAAATCAAAGTTATCCCAAAAGCTTATGGCGAAGGTGTTTTCAAAGGGAGCTTATTCATTCTGGAAGATCTTTGGTCGATCCATAGCTATGACTTGCAAACGACCACTCAAGGTTTGAACATTTCGGCCAAGCAGATTTTTAGCCCTGTCCAGAATGTGTGGGTACCGGTCAATCAGCAATTCCGACTCACAGGTAGCTATCTGGGATTTGCCGGCGAATTTAAATACCTGGTTTCCCTAACCTACGAAAAGCTGGATGTGGATCCTGGTTTGAAAGAAGATATTGTGATCAAAGACCACAAAAAAGAGCCGGTAGCCGATGCAGGAAAACGCAAAAAGGATCTCGAGGACCTGATCAAAGATCAAAAGGAATTTTCGACCAAAAACTTCCGCAAACTGACCAAAGAGTACGAAAAAGAACAGAAAAAGGAAAACAGGTCTGCTGGAAACAGCGACCGCCTGGTCAGGCAGGACTCGATCGTGATTGATTCTATGGCCAATAAAAGGGATACTATCTATTGGCAACAGCTCAGGCCGATTCCTTTGACCAAATCCGAAGTTTCCAGTTATGTTTTACAGGATAGTATTAAAGTGGTTAAAGATTCGGTCAAGGCAAAATCCAGGCCGGATTCGTTATATTTTAAACCCATCCATATTGCAACCGGCAATACCTACTCGCTTGGCAACCGCAATACTTTCTATTTTAAAAGCCCTCTTCTTTCCATCAGTTACAATACCGTTGAAGGCAATGCCATCAACTTCCTCACGGAGTGGCAGAAAAAATGGGGCAAATCCTATTTCCTGAGCATGAAACCATTGGTCCGCTATTCCTTTGGGCGAAAGCGCATCTATGGAAACCTGGAAACTACGATCGGGAACGATAAATGGAACCTGATGCTCTCGGGTGGCGAAATGGCTAGTCAGATCAATAATAACAACCCGATACAGCCCCTTTCCAACAGTATGGGTGCGCGGTTTTTTGACCGCAATTTCATGAAGCTTTATCAAAAACAATACGGCCGGGCCGACTTTGCACTGCGGAATATCGCCGATATCCTGAATATCAATGCGGGGATCGAATTTGAACATCGGAAAGAGCTCTTCAACCAATCGAGCGCCCGCCCGATCTTTTTCTGGAATGATTACAGCTATACCCCCAACCGGCCTGTTAGCAAAGAACTTGCAGATACCGGCTTTCCGGTACATCATGCTACCTTATTGGACCTCACAGCGACCTTGCGTCCCTGGAGAAGATACCTGATCCGAAATGGCGAAAAGCGCTACCTGCGAAGCAAAGGGCCTGCATTCAGTGCTAATTACAAGAGAGGGCTGGGCTTTGCAGGCGATGTCGACTACTCCATGCTGCAGGCTACAGTCCGCCAGAACATGAACCTCGGGCCGAGGAGCAGCCTCGAATACCTGGTAAACGGAGGCGGTTTTTTGAGCAAGAAGCAAATGTACTTCCCGGATTACCGCCATTTCATGGGCAATGAGTTCTTTTTTCAATATACCTATCCGCCTGACCAATTCCGGATGCTGCAGTATTACCGCTACAGCACTGCTTCCTGGTTTTTCCAGGCGCATGCAACCTGGTCCTCCCAAAACTTTCTGCTGACGAGAGTTCAGGCTTTACGGGTAACAGGGCTGTCCGAAACATTGCAGCTGCATTATCTGAAAGTGCCCACGATCCGTAATTACTCCGAAGTAGTATATGGTATTGACAATATCTACCGTGTCCTTCGCCTGGAAGCTGTCGCCCAGTTCCACGGTAGTCATTTTAAAAGAATGGGATGGCGGTTCGGAACCTCCATCCCGTTTGGCAGATAACTTACCTGACCGCTTCGCCCTTGAAGCGGGGCACTTCCTTGATCAACAAAGGATAGGTATTGTTCTCCGGATCGATATCGGCCATACGCCGACTGGGATCGATGACGATCTGACGGATATCAGCCCTATTTCTGGCAATGGAAAAAGAATATTCTGGATAAGTCCAGCCCCAGTCCGTCAACAAAGTAGTTTTGGAGTAAATCTTTTCGGCTTTTTCCCCACGCATGATTTCCAGCGGAATATAAAAATCCTCCTGGCTGCCATCCTTATAAGTCACTACGACATCCAGGGGCATTGGCATTTGTCCGATCCGTTCAAGAACGACATCTGTTTGTGTTCCATTGGCGGTCACTTCTTTAATACCGTAATCAACGGTTTTGGTCGTCCCTGTAAAGTCTTCCCAGTACCAGTCCAGTTCCAGTCCTGACTCTTTTTCCATGATCCGTTTCAGATCTGTAGGATTTGGATGTTTGTATTCCCATTCAAAGAAGTAGCGCTTCATGCCTTTTTCAAATTTGTCCTTTCCAATTATATAATTCAATTGGTTCAAAAAAACAGATCCCTTTGAATAAGCCGCCACACTGTATGCACGATTGGTATTGTAATGGTCTGAATGTGTGGTCAACGGTTCTTCCAAACCAGATTTGACAAGCGCAAGATAACTGCCGGTGCTTCTTAACTGCGGATTGGGCCGGGTTGGGAACAGTTCGGCCAATACAATGTTCTCGGCATAGGTCGTAAATCCCTCATCCATCCATGCGTACTTGGATTCATTGGTCCCCAGCAACATCTGAAACCAGCTGTGAATAGATTCGTGAACCGTAACGCCAATCAATCCTGACAAATTCTGACGGCCCATGATCAGTGTGGCCATGGGGTACTCCATGCCTCCGTCGCCGCCTTGTACTACCGAGTACTGTTTGTAGGGATAGCGTCCGAATTTTTCATTCATAATCTTGAAACATCTCACCGCATAAGGCTCCATATCCTTCCAAGTCCTCGCAAGGCTGTCGGTTTTGTAAAAGAAATGCAGGTCGAGTTTATCGTCGACCTGCATGATATCGTGTTTGTACTCACGATCTGCTGCCCACATAAAATCATGCACTTCGGGCGCAACAAAATGCCAGGTCAGTTTCTCTCCAGGCTTGTGTGTGACTTCTTTTTGGGTGTAACCGTGCCCGATTTTATCCGGATTTTGCAAATAACCCGTGGCGGCGATCACATAGGCAGCATCCATGGTTATCTTAACATCAAAATCCCCCCAGACACCGTAAAACTCTCTTGCTATATAAGGATTGGAATGCCAGCCTTCGTAATCGTATTCACACAATTTGGGATACCACTGTCCCATCGAATATTCCACGCCCTCGCTGTTGTACCTTCCCGTACGTCTGATCTGAACGGGCACCTGGGCCTCAAACTCCATTTCGAAAGTATGTTGGGTCTTCGGAAGGATCTTTTCGTTGAGGGTTACCTCCAGAATCGTCCCCACTACCTCATATTTAACAGGCTTGCCATTATGCTTTAAAGAAATGATCTTCTCATACCCGATTTCGGAGGGTGCCAGCTTGGAAATGCGGTCTTTAACCCTCGCATCCGGGTCGCTGATGGTTCTGGAACGCACGTCCATCTGGCTGCCCGGCTGGAAAGCGTTGAGATATAAATGGTAAAAAACCTTATGGAGCGTATCGGGAGAATTGTTACTGTAAATCAGCTTCTGCGAGCCCCTGTATTGATGGTTATCCGTATTAAAATCGACATTCATCTGGTACTTTACCCGTTGCTGCCAGCGGTCACTTTGAGCAGACACATTTAAAACCGCTGCGGTGAACAGCAACACACATAGCTTTAACTTCATTCCAATTTGATTAGTAGGTTAGCTTACAAAATAACGGATTTGTCGGGTTAATACGGAAATTTTTCTATTTTGATAAAAACGATTGTCAGGGAAAATGTAGTTGAAATTCCGAAATCGCTTATTTACTGAAGAGTTCGAAGGTCATCTAATTTACAGAAAAAGGATACTGCGACTTCCGGCACGCACCCAGGACGACGGGAAAATAACTGGTACCTATGCTGGTGTGCCGCACTTATTGCCACTGAAATCGACATCAAGGCTGACAAATCTGAGTTCCTCCATAACGAAGTTGAGTAACTTCAGAAAAAAAAAGAAAAACCGCTTCGGTTCGGAGTTCAGCAAGTAGTCTGGATCACCTTCTCCACCCAATGTGCCGCCTCCGACTTGAACAGGTGCGAAACAATTAGCCGGGACACTTCTTTCGAGCTCTTGGCCTGAGAACACATAACTATATGCTAGCTTATAATTGAATGGTTTCTGAGTTAAAGTTGGGAACCAATCTCTACAAAATACCCCTTTTTCCTTCCGTTGAATACCCGATTTTGTCGTTAACGGGCATTTAAAGGACTGTTAAACATCTGGCACATAATTGTTAAGTTCCTTGTCATAATTAATTAACAAGAAACTAAACACTTTGTCAATTATGCTTAGATGGACCGTAATATTTCTGATCATCGCTATCATCGCAGGGATCCTAGGATTCGGCGGAATAGCTGCCGGTGCTGCTGGAATTGCTAAAATTCTTTTCTTCGTATTCCTTGTACTATTTGTATTGAGCTTACTAAGCCGTGGAGTCGGGCGATCCTGACATCAGACGAAGATATGTAAAATGAAAAAAGCGAACCTAGGTTCGCTTTTTTCATTTTTATGGGGTTTTTCTTATTCCCATTCAATGGTTGCCGGTGGCTTAGACGAGATATCGTAAACAACCCTGTTTACTCCTTTGACCCTGTTGATAATGTCATTGGAAACCTCCGCCAGGAACTCGTATGGAAGATGTGCCCAATCGGCAGTCATACCGTCTACGGAAGTTACCGCCCGAAGCGCCACCACGCTTTCATAGGTCCTTTCGTCCCCCATTACCCCCACACTCTGAATTGGCAAAAGCATTGCGCCGGCCTGCCAAACATCCTTATATAAATTCCATTTGCGCAACCCGCCGATAAAGATCGCGTCTACCTCCTGCAGGATGTTTACTTTTTCAGGCGTCACGTCGCCAAGGATACGGATCGCGAGTCCCGGGCCGGGAAAGGGGTGGCGGCCCAGAATTTTCTCATCAATACCTAATGTCCTGCCTACTGCCCTTACTTCGTCTTTGAACAAAGTATTGAGCGGTTCGACCACTTTCAGTTTCATAAAGTCAGGCAGCCCGCCCACATTATGATGGGATTTGATGGTTGCCGATGGTCCTTTGATGGATACTGATTCGATTACATCCGGATAAATGGTACCCTGCCCCAGCCATTTTACTTCCTCAATCAGATGCGCTTCCTGGTCAAAAATATCAATAAAGGATTTCCCGATCGCCTTGCGTTTTGATTCCGGCTCTGTAAGACCGGACAGCGATTTGTAAAAGTGCTCTTTTGAATCGACCCCTTTGATATTCAACCCCATATCCTGATAAGAATGCAGCACTTCCGCAAATTCGTCCTTCCGCAACAATCCGTTATCTACAAATATGCAGTAAAGGTTTTCACCTATAGCCTGATGTACCAGGGTGGCTGCCACCGTGGAGTCTACACCTCCGGAAAGCGCCATCACCACTTTATCATTGCCGAGCTTTTTGCGAAGGTTCGCAACCGTTTGCTCCACAAAAGATTCCGAAGTCCAATCCTGTCTGCACCCGCAGATTTTTACTACAAAATTGTACATCAGTTTTTTACCTTCTGATGTATGGGTTACTTCCGGGTGAAATTGAATGCCGTAAGTCAGCTCGTTTTCAATCTTAAAAGCGGCAACCTTTACGGATTCCGTTGAAGCAATTACATGAAAATTCTCCGGTGCGCGAACAATCGTATCACCATGCGACATCCAAACCTGGGACGACCCGGACAGCCCGACAAGCAAGGATGAATCGGTATCATCAATTACCAGCCGCGCCCGGCCGTATTCGCGATGCTGCGATGGCTTTACATCCCCACCCAGTTCTTGAGCTAATAATTGCGCTCCGTAACATACGCCGAGTACGGGAATTGTTTTACGAAACTGGTCAAGGTCTATTCTTGGAGAATCCGCGTCCCTCACTGAGCATGGGCTTCCAGACAGAATTACACCTTTGATATTGGGAGTGAGATCGGGGAAATTGTTGTATGGGTGGATTTCACAATAGACATTCAATTCACGGACACGTCGCGCTATTAATTGTGTATACTGTGAGCCAAAATCTAAAATCAGAATTTGTTCAGTCATATATATGCTATCTAAATCGCAAAGGTAGGGAGATTGGCCGAAACCAAAAAACTTAGTTCACTCCCGAATTTTAATATTCCACCTTTGGAAAAATCCAGTTTCAAGTCCCACAAAATGGTCTGCGTCATCGTTCGCATTCAAATATTACCATTCAAACTTTTTTTAGCGTTTGGTGCAACTTTACTTATTCCCTTTGTATCTATAAGCCGAAAGTCAGACACACACTGTCCGCTCATCTAACAGAAAAACCACTTATGTATTCCAAGGTTCTATGTTATACCAAGTACTTACATTTGCAGAGTACTTAGTCAAAAGCGGTACAATAACATAATCTATTAGCCATGAAATTCTTTATTAACCTAACTGTAGCATTGCTACTGAGCGGTACTTTTGCGTTTGCACAAACCTCTCAAAATACCACCGGACAAGGCAGAGTATCGGGGACCGTCCTCGACGAAAAGGCTCAGCCTTTTCCATTTGTCAATGTGCTACTGCTCCAAGCCAAAGATTCCGTTTTAGTAAAAGGCCTAGCCGCAGACGAAAACGGCAAATTCCTTTTCGAACAGGTGGCTGCAGGCAAATACCTGACCCTGGTTTCAATGGTCGGGTACCAGAAAGCCTATAGTGCGGCATTCTCCGTACACGACGGGCAAGTTGATCTCCCCGTCATTGCTCTTAAAACAGACATTCAATCTCTCAACGAGGTAACGGTAGTAGCTAAGAAACCATTTATCGAACAGCAAATCGACCGCACGGTGGTCAATGTTGAAAACAGCATTGTCTCGGCAGGCGCTACTGCATTGGAAGTTCTGGAACGAGCTCCCGGGGTGACAGTAGACCAGCAAAATGAACAGCTAAAACTCAGGGGAAAAGCCGGCGTGATCGTTCAGATTGACGGGAAACAAACATTCCTTTCACAGCAGGAACTGATCACACTGCTTCGAAATACCCCAAGCGACAACATTGAAAAGATCGAGCTGATCACCAATCCTTCTGCCAAATATGATGCTGCGGGAAATTCAGGCATCATCAACATCAAAATGAAACGTAATAAGAATTACGGAACCAATGGAAATATCAATCTGGGCGGCGCCTATTCCCGCTACGGTCGCGCCAATGCTACGGCCACGATCAACCACCGGGCAGGAAAAATCAGCACATTCATCAATGGCGGCGCCTTTTTGAACAAAGGCTTCAACAACAACGACATTTACAGGAAGATACCTTATGAGAACAAGGTTACTATATTCGACCAGCACACCGAAAGAGTCAACAAGTCGGAATATTATAATGTACGCGCCGGACTCGATTACTCCGCAACAGACAAAACCACCGTTGGCGTGCTGGTTTCAGGCTTTTATAACAGTTTCAGCAATCCTTTCGGACAAACCAATACCAGAATTTTAAATGAGGACCTAAGTCTCCAAAGAACATTCAGGACCAACGTTTTCAATGGCGGAACGATGAACAACATCAGCACTAACCTGAACTTCAAGCACCAGTTCGACGACAAGGGCAAAGAGATGACTTTCGATGTGGACTATGTGAGATATGGCGGCAAGAAGAGCAGCAACCTGGACACCCGTTATTATACTCCAGACGGACAGCAGGATGGTAACCCGGAAGACGTACGCAACAATATGCCTTCCGATATCAACATCGGCGTCGCCAAGCTGGATTACACACAGCCGCTATGGAAAGGAAAATTTGAAACCGGCCTGAAAACCAGTTACGTAGCTTCTGACAATGATATGGTTTTTGAAACAAAAGCCGATGACTGGGTTCTTGACCCCACGCGCTCCAACCGCTTTAAGTACACAGAAAATGTAAACGCGGCTTATGTGAACTACAACGGGAGCATTTCGAAAAAGGTCAAATACCAACTTGGATTGCGCGGCGAGCATACGCACTCGATCGGCAACTCGGTTACTTTGAACCAGAAACGCGACAGGAATTATGTCAACCTTTTCCCCAGCGTATTCATTTCCAACCAATTGGACACCAACAACGTGCTGAACCTATCGTACAGCCGCCGGATTGACCGCCCGAACTATCAGTCACTCAATCCTTTCGAGTTTTACCTGGACCCGTACACTTTCCAGAGAGGTAACCCTAATCTGAAACCACAATATACCAACTCATTCCAATTGGTACACGTTTACAAAAATTTCCTGAATACCACCTTGGCATATAGCCGGATCAAGGATATGATTGCGGACGAACTGCCACAGCAGATCGCGTCGGAGAACAAAACTTTTGTAACCTCAGACAACCTTGATAACCAGGACAATGTAAGCCTTACCGTTTCATTCCCTATTAAAATTGCCAAATGGTGGAACGTACAAACCAATTTCACCGGAGTATATAATCATTACAACTCGATCTATCTTGAAGAAAAGCTGGAAATCAAGCAGGCGTCCTGGAATATGTATGCAAGCAACCAGTTCACGATATCGAAAACCTGGTCGGGCGAAATCTCAGGATGGTACAACAGCAGGGCTTTCTACGGATTATACGCAGCAAAACCAATGGGAATGATCAATGCAGGATTGCAGAAGAACATTTTGAATAAAAAAGGCACCATCCGCTTCAATGTCAATGATATTTTCTGGACCAACAAGTTCCGTGGAAAAGCGATTTACAAGGACATTGATTTTAGTGTCAAGTCGCAATGGCCAAGCCGCCAGTTCAGACTGACATTCACTTACAATTTTGGCAATCAGAATGTAAAAGGTGCCCGCCAGCGCAATACCGGTTCTGACGATCTTCAGAAACGGGCGAACGGCGGAAGTTAGGATAGGAATTCCGGCCTTCACTGGCCAGTGTTCATAAATTAGTTAGGTTTGTTATGCAGAAAAAGCATCCCGCGATTTGCGGGATGCTTTTCTTTTTATACCCCAACAAAAAATAGCTCTCAGCTTTCCAGCGCGGCAACACCTGGAAGTACCTTTCCTTCCATGTACTCGAGCAATGCGCCTCCGCCAGTCGAAACATAGCTCACCCGGTCGCCATAACCTGCATTGTTGATTGCCGAAGCAGAATCTCCGCCTCCGATGAGTGAGAATGCATCATTTTCTTCCGTAACCGCAACCACCGATTCCGCAATTGCATTGGTACCCTGAGCAAAATTCGGAAATTCAAAAACGCCCATTGGACCGTTCCATAGGACAGTTTTGGAGTTTTTAATAATTTCCGAGAAGATCTTGATGGTTTCAGGACCGATATCCAATCCCTGCCAGCCGTCCGGAATTTCACCAGCGGTGACCACTTTACGTTCCGCATCATTGCTGAACTTGTCGGCAATGACGGAATCTACCGGAAGGATCAGATTAACTCCCTTATCCTTTGCTTTCTGGACCAATTCCAAGGTAAGCTCCTGCTTGTCGGCTTCGAGGAGGGACTGACCAATGCTTCCGCCCTGCGCCTTTGAAAATGTATAGGACATCCCACCCCCGATGATCAGGTTATCCACCTTATCGATCAGACGTTCGATGATCAAAATTTTGTCAGAAATCTTAGCGCCACCCATGATGGCTGTAAAAGGCCTTTCAGAATGTTCCAGCAGTCTCTCCGCATTGTCCAGCTCTGCCTGCATCACATACCCGCAAACCTTGTCTGCAAAGAACTTGCCGATCACCGCTGTGGAAGCGTGCGCACGGTGGGCGGTTCCGAATGCATCCATGACCCACACGTCACCGAGCTTGGAGAGTTTTTCAGCAAACGCTTCGTTTCCTTTTTCTTCTTCCTTATAAAAACGAAGGTTTTCCAATAAAAGAACTTCGCCCGGTTTCAGCGCATCGGCCAGCTCTTTGGCGCTTTCGCCAATGCAATCGTCCGCGAATTTCACAGTTTTACCCAATATCAGGGATAAGGGGTTCACCAGATGTTTCAGGGAATACTTTTCCGTAGGGCCGTCTTTAGGTCGCCCCAGGTGTGACATTAAAATAACGGAACCTCCGTCGTTCAGAATCTTGCTGATTGTGGGAATTGTCGCACGGATCCTTGTGTCGTCCGTGATCTCAAATTTGTCATTAAGCGGGACATTGAAATCCACGCGGACCAAGGCTTTTTTGCCTGAAAAATCATAAGAATCTAATGTTGTCATGGGCAGGTAAAGTTGTTTTCCATAGGCAGCAAATGTAATCCAATTTCTTTATTATATACTACGTATTTGAGAAAACGCGGCTTTCATAATAAGTATAATCCAATTTTTGCTTTCAATTTTTCTAAAAAACAGCATCTTAACCAAATTTTAATAAATGGGATCTTATTGGTAATTTTATTTTTCAAATTAAAAAGATTACCCCCGTTTTGAGCGACGTGTTACAGGATCCATTTGTGCAGAATAGCGAGTTCCCGGCGGATCTTCCACCCAAATACTACCGCGAATATTTCAACTACGTCCTCGACTTTGTCAGGAAACGTTATACACATATTCTGACTGAAACGGAGACCGGATTTCTGGAAAGTTATGACACGCTTTCCGAGGATGCGCAGTGCCTTTTTATACGTTTCAGCAACAGGAGCAAATCGTTTTTCAGGGTTAACAGCCTATCCTACTCCGAAATCACCGATTTACAGGCCGTGTTGAATGAGCTGCTGGAAAACGCATTTATCGAAACCATTTGCGAAGCCCACGAAAGCCGCTTCTCCGAAATCATCGATCTTTTCACAAAGCCCGAATTGCTGGTTTTGACCAGGATACTGGAACCGGAAATCATGCCTTCAAAAAGCATTAAAAAACCGGATCTTGTCCGGTGGCTGTTGCACGAATACGATTTCAAAGCGCTGTGCGAAATCATTTCGCAGATGGAGCCTGTGGTAAAAGTGACTTTCGAAGCGGAGGTCATGCTGATGAAATTCCTGTTTTTCGGCAACAGGAATGCCGATATGACCGAATTCGTGGTCCGCGATCTGGGCCACGTCCGGTTTCAGTCGTTTGACGAACAGCATTTGTCGATCCAGTTTGAGAACCGAAAGGATGTGGACGATACGCTGATGGTTTCGCTGATGAAGGAAACTTTCGACATCATCAAGCAGGAATCGCCTCCCGAAGATATTTTCGACTGGTTTATGAACTGGCAGGCAAGCAGCGGCACAGGCCTCAGTACCAAGGCAGTCCCCTCCTTCAATTCGTTTATTTTAAGGGTAAGTGCCTGGCTCGAACGCAAAAAGATGCTTTCACAGGCACTAAGTATTTACCAGCTGACCAACGATGCGCCAGCCCGGGAGCGACGGGTCAGGCTACTTTATAACCTCGGCGAGATCGACGAAGCGCTGGCACTATGTGAAGAAATGGCAGAAAACCCGCAAAACGCCGACGAGCGTTATTTCAGCCAGGATTTTTATGAAAGAATAAAAAATAAGAAAAGCCGGATCATCAAAAGGACTACTCAAGCTTTGAAAGCCGCAGAAGCGATTGAAGTACCTGTTTTATTCCGCTACCAGGTTGAATATGGCGCACTGGAACATTACCGTGCATTGGGTTACCATGCTTTTTTCAGCGAAAACGAACCCTGGCGAACATTGTTCGGATTGTTGTTCTGGGACATTATTTATGATACCAATGTGCAAACCATTCACAATCCCTTCCAGCGTATCCCGACGGACTTCTTCCTGCCTGATTTCTACTACAAAAGATCAAGTCTGCTGAAAGATCGCCTGAAAGCGGCACATTCCAGGGAAATTATCGACGAAATGGTGAGTCAGACTTACCAGGATATGTATGGGATTACCAATGTGCTGGTACCCTGGTACGACGGCGCATTGGACAAAGTGCTGACATTAACTTCGTTACTTACTCCTGAGCAGATCCACCTTATTATGCTTGAAATCGCATTGAACCTGAGAGAGAATACGCGTGGATTCCCGGATATCCTGGTCTGGAACGAGACCGATTATGCATTTATCGAAATTAAATCCCCTACCGACCACCTTTCGTCCCGGCAATTGCATTGGCAGCACTTCTTTGCCGAGCATGGCGTGAAGAGCCGGGTGGTACGGGTGAACTGGATTAAAGACGAAATATCAATCCAAAGTGAACTGCGCGACGACCGGTAAGTGGTCGGAAGCATACTTTTCGTCTATCACTCTTGTATCGGCGCTTTTAAGCCGCTTTCCTTTCATCGCCATGATGAAATCGATCGTCTTATTGGGTATCTCCACCGGGATCGTCGGCTTGCAGTCCTGGCAGGTTCTGGTGAAATATCTGTCGAAATAAGCAATGACCTGACTTTCCGGCACCGCGTTGAAATCGCCTGCCAGGATCATAGGCAATGTATTTCCATCAAAATGCTTGACTAGCGTTTCCGCCTGTAAAAGCCGGTTGGGTTCTTTCAATCCCAGATGCGTGCTGGCGAAAATCATTTTTTCTTTCGAAGGCAGAACAACCGTTATGGCTGCTACCGTGCGGTTTTCCTCCTTCAGTTCGGGATGGATCGGCAAGTCGTACCTGACAGAATCAACAATCGGGAATCTGGTCAGTACCGCCACGCCATAGTCGCCGCCCTGATGATCGATCGCCTTGGAAAAATAGAATTTCATACCCGTCAGCAGTGCGAGCTGCTGCGCCTGGTTTTTGCCTTTACCAGACCTTTCGGTATTGACGTCGACTTCCTGCAAAGCGACAAAATCGGGTTTTTCGGTATTGATCACCCTTGCGATCGCCTCCACATCGATTTTATCACCGGCAGACGGTGGATTGCAATGGTGAATATTGTAAGTCATCACCTTCAACGACTGCTTTTTGGGCGGGTAATCCGTGGGGATTTTTTCCGTTGTATTGGAATAAGCAGAAGCAGAGAGTAATAACAGCAAATAGAAAATGCCCTTTTTCATCGTAATTTTAAAGGTTTAGAATATAAAGAAAGGCAAAAATAAGAGTTCAGTATTTCCCTATTATTACAAAATCATAAAACAACGCTTTCCATGATGCTAAAAAGACTGTTACTGATTGCTTTCATCGCCGCCGGTTTTGGAAGTGCATCTGCACAAACCAAGCCGGAGGACGTGAAAACGTTTACCCTGCCCAACGGAATGAAGTTCCTGGTCCTGGAAGACCATTCCATCCCCAATGCCAATATGTACATTTTCTGGAAAGTAGGGTCGCGAAATGAAGTACACGGCATCACCGGTCTCTCCCATTTTTTCGAGCACATGATGTTCAATGGGTCCAAGCAGTACGGGCCAAAACAGTTTGATCGGGTGATGGAAGCAAACGGCGGCTCCAACAATGCCTATACCACAGAAAACGTGACTGTTTACACCGATTGGTTTCAGAAAGACGCATTGGAAACGATTTTCAAACTTGAGTCCGACCGCATAGCCAATCTTTCTATCGATCCCAAAATGGTGGAAAGCGAACGCGGTGTTGTATTGTCAGAACGCAGTACAGGATTAGAAAACAGTAATTTCCGGCTCCTCGGCGAGCTTGTGCAATCAGTCGCTTTCCAGGAGCACCCTTATATGCTGCCCGTCATCGGCTTTGAGTCGGATATTAAAAGCTGGACACAGCAGGACCTTGAAAACTATTTCAAAACATACTATTCGCCCAATAATGCCACGGCCGTTGTTGTAGGCGACGTTACGCTGGAGCAAGTGAAAAAGCTGGCCGATCAGTACATTGCGCCCATTGCAGCGAGAGGCTTGCCACCTAAAATCCGGACTGTCGAACCGCCCCAGAACGGCGAAAAAAGGGTTACGACTTATAAAGACATTTCGACGCCCAATGTGCTGATGGCTTACCATGTCCCCGAAACAAAACACGAAGACTATTACGCCATTGATCTGCTGAGCAGCCTGCTTACTTCTGGCAACTCATCGAGGCTTACCAAATCCCTGGTTATGGATTCAACACTGGCGACCAATGTTTCCAGCTTTACCGACCAGAGTTTCGATCCAAGCCTCCTGGTCATTTATGCCATTGCCGGAAACAATGTATCGGCCCCGGACCTTGAAAAGGCAATTGACACACAGATCGCCCGGGTTGTAAAAGACGGGGTAACAGAGAAAGAACTGGAGAAAGTAAAAAACCAGAAACTGATGGAATTTTATCACACGTTGGAAACCATCAATGGGAAAGCCAATAGCCTGGGTACCTACGACGTCTTTTTCGGGGATTATAAAAAAATGTTCGAAGCACCGGAGCTGTATAAAAAGGTGACCAATGAAGATATCAAACGCGTAGCAGCCAAATACCTGAATGAGCGCAACAGGACGGTGGGCTACCTTTTGCCGGAAAAAGCCAAATAACATTTTTAAGCTATATCATTAAAAATCAAATCATACCGATGAAAAATATCCTTATCGCTATGCTGGCACTGTTCTCAGTCTCAGCAGTAGCCCAGAGCAACTTCAAAGTTCCCAAATACGAAAAGTTCAGGCTGAAAAACGGCCTGACAGTGTATCTGATGGAACAGCATGAAGTCCCGCTGATCAACGTATCGGCCGTTTTCGATGCGGGTTCGATCCACGATGGTGAACGCTACGGTCTTGCCAGCCTGACCGCGGACGCGCTGATGTTCGGGACTGAAAAATACACCAAACCGCAGATCGAAGAAATGATCGATTTCGTGGGGGCGAGCATTAATACTTACGCCGGGAAAGATATGGCGGGGGTCACTTCGTCATTCGCCGTAAAAGACCAGGAAAAGCTCTTCGACATCATTCAGCAGATGCTGATACACCCGGTTTTTGACCAAACAGAATTTGACAAACACCGCACAAGGACGGTTCAAGAACTGGTAAGGCAAAAGGAAAGTCCGCGCGCTGTCATCGGCAATTATTTCAATGCGTTCGTGTTCAATAACTTTCCCTATGCCACCCCCGGCGATGGGTCTACATCGACTGTCGAAAAAATCAATGTAGCAGACGCCAAGGCATTTTACCAAAGCAATTATACAACCGGGCGAGGAGCAATTGCGATTGTGGGCGACTTCAAAACCGCCGAAATGAAAGCCAAAGTCACAAAGTTATTTGAACCCTGGAAAACTGCCGAATCGAGGATGATCAAACGGGTAGCACCTAACCTGGATTTCGACAAAAGTCGCGTGCTCCTCGTGGACAAGCCCGACGCCCGCGAGACAACGTTCCTGATAGGCGGAAAAGGCATCGACTATACTTCGCCCGACTATGTGCCGGTCCTGGTGATCAACACAATTTTGGGAGGCAGATTTACTTCCTGGCTCAATGACGCCCTCCGCGTCAATTCCGGCCTCACGTACGGCGCCAACAGCCGTTTTACCAGAATGAAATATGCCGGGACGTTTTCTATTAACACTTTCACAAAAAACTCAACCACCGTTCCTGCCATTGATATGGCACTCAATGTGCTCGACAGCCTGCACAAAACCGGTATTAACGACGAAATCCTGTCTTCGGCAAAAGCATATGTCAAAGCCAGCTTTCCTCCTGGTTACGAGTCTTCCGGCGCACTGGCAAGATTGCTTACCGATATGTTTGTTTACAATTTCGACGAAAGTTTTATCAATACATTCCAGGAAAAAGTGGACGGCCTGACTGTCGCAAAGGCAAAGGAGATTATCGCGGGCTACTTTCCAAAGGATAAGCTGCAGTTTGTCATGATCGGAAAGGCAAGCGAGATCCGCGATCAGGTTAAAAAATACGGTGCGATCACCGAAAAGCAAATCAAGGCGGACGGTTTCTAAGCAACCAAAAAACCCGGGCTGAATAGATCTGCCCGGGTTATTCAACTATTCACGTATTACTAGGACTACAATCCTTTGGGGTTCTGAACAGCCACGCTACCCGCCCCAGCCTTATTATAGGCAAGTTCATTGGCAGGTACATCCCAGTAATCCAGGAAGTTGTAATTAATCGTGGCATTTTTATTCACGACACCTGCTTTATCAATCACTATTGCGCCTTTTCTGCCTCCGCCGTTTGCCACGTCATCGATCACCCCCCAGCGCCGGGCATCATAAAAGGCAAGGCCTCTGAACGGCAAAACAACCCTTCTCTCACTTCTCAGTTCTTCTTTGGCCGCTGCAAGGGTAAGCCCTTTCCCGGCAACGGCTGCCAGGCCCGCACCTTGAAGTGTCCGGATCGCATCAATGATCTTAAGGCCACCTTCGATATCGCCCGTATTGATAAGGGCCTCTGCCAACATAAGCTGGTTTTCCTCATACGTGGTAGCCATGTAGAATTCGTATTCACCAACCGCTTTGCTTCCTAATACAACTACCCCGGGAAGGCCTTTGCCGCCGTCGATCAGACCATAACGGGTATTAAATATGTTTCCGCGGTCGTTGTTACCGATCCAGGGGTTAGCTTCAATCGCAAAATTGTTCTCGAGTCTCTTATCGCCGGGCTTGAAATCCTGTATCAGGCGTTCGCTCACTTTGAAATTACTGGTTTTGGTAGTACCCACGGTCAGCGCGGAAGGCGTGCTCCCGGTCGCAGAAATAAAATCACTCGTCTCATTGGACCTGGCCGTGAATACATAATCCGTAGCCGTAACACCATCTTTTGCCAATGCAATAATCGATGCCCACTGCGCCGGTGTCATCGCTTTAACGGTTGTATTTACCAGCATGTTACGCGCCTTCATCGAGTTGATGTTCCTCTTCCACATGTCGGGAGTAAGGATCCCGCCTTTTCCAACCTGAAAAAACGCGGGAATAACCTTGCCCAGCACGGTTGAATAGTCAGAAACATTGGAAACAGCACTCAATGCAGCGGCAGCTTTGTCATAATTTGCATTGGACTCCGCAATAATCGCTTCTTTACTTACGAAAACGTCATTGGTGCCTACTGGTTCGTCATTGATAATACCAGCATAATAAATAGAACCAATACGGGCATAAGCGTAACCTTTCCACCAGTATGCCCAGGCTTTCAGGGCATTTTTCTTACTTTCGGCATCGCCTGTAAATGTTGTTGCGTCAACCAGCGCCAGAACGTTATTAGCCCCACTATTAAGGCTGTACATATACGCCCACTCGTAATATAACGGGTTATCGCTCGCATTCGCATTGATGTTTACCTGCCTCAACATGTCCAATTGCAGGGTGGGTGAGTTGGGGTTCGTCACCTTGGTACCGTTATCGAGGATCACATAATTGGCTACCCCGATTTCATTCAGCCGTTGGTTGGCCGCTTCCGCACCGATGTTATCTCCCATAATTTCATGATAACCAAACGGATCACCGAAAAAGCCACCGTAGAACCCCCCGTATTTTACGGTTAAAAAACCATTTACATAAATAGCTCCCTGCGCCAGGTTGATCAGGCCGGACTCTGAATTAGCGCTTCCGGTTGTGGGCTGGTTCGGGTTTTTAACATCTAACTGGTCCTTGCAGGAAAGCATAAATCCCAGCAGCACCAACATCGACAGTATTTTTATCTTTTTCATATTTTAATCTTTTGAGAATACAATGATTGGTTTTTAGAAGCCGAAATTCAACGAAACCTGGTATGATCTGTAATTCGGCATACTGCTGTGATCCGTTCCACGGTCCCATGCAGAGTTGTTGGCACCAGATACGATTTCAGGGTCCATGCCGGTGTATTTGGTCAACGTGAACAGGTTGCGTCCGGACAACACCAACTGCAATTTTCTAAATCCTTTGATCGTGGTCAATCTCGCAAAATCCAAACCCAGGGAAATGTTTCTGAGGCGAAGGAAGGAGGCGTCTTCGTAAAAATAATCCTTGGTACCATTTCTGGTAACCGCCGCATATACGCCTCTGTAAAACGCGGTCCAGGCACCGGTTTCACCATCTATAGTAAATGGTTTCGAGTAGTCGGCATGGATACCATCCCTATACATCCATTCTTTGGTTTGGTTGTAAAGGTGGCTTCCCTGAATCCAATCCAATTGAAATCCGAAAGTCAGGTAATTCTTGAAAGTCAAATCATTGATAAACGACATGTTAAACTTTGGATTTGGATCGCCAAAGCTGTATTTGTCGGGAGTTACGTAAGGGAATTTTGTAGCCTTGTTTACCACATATCCGTTGCTGGCGAGCGTATAGTCGCCTTTTTCCGATTCCGTCAGAAACGGTGTTCCGTCGGGTTTTACGGCATCCAGGCTGTGAATCATCCTGTGCCCGTAAAGCTGCCCGATTTTCTCGTCCTTCCGAAGCACATAGTTGGTACTTCCCGCATTGGAAATGACAACAATCTCCTGATCGCCTACAACCGAGTTAATCTTCGAAGTTTGCTTTGTGAAGTTGGTGGTCAGGTTCCAGTTGAAATTTTTCCCGTGATAAATGGCAGCGTTCAATGAAGCCTGCAACCCGTGCGAACCGAGGGAAAAAGCGTTGGTCTTTAACGTTCCCGAACCCGAAGTTGGCGCCACGTCAATGCTCCATATTGCATTATCCGTGGTGCGTTTCCAATAAGTTGCAGACAAACGGACATCGTTCAGCCAGTTTCCGCTTGGCATGATATTGAGCGTAAAATCCGTGCCGATTTCAAGTTCCTTTGATACCTCCACGCCCAAATCGGGGTTATTTTGGTTTGGGTCAAAATAGAAGGCATTACTTGATCCTAAAACTTTAGTGCTTAAAGTTACATAACGGTCAAACGGCTTAGGCTGGATCCCCGCCTCTCCATACGCAGCACGTAGTTTGAACTCGGGAACACGGTCGGCAAGCGCTCCGCCTTTCCAGAAGTCGAAAGACGACATCCTTAAATAGACATCCCCTCTTGGAAAAGTAAACGGTTTGGAGCCTCCGCCGAATGCCGAAGAATAGTCGCTCCGAAATCCTCCCGCAACACCAAACAGTTCGCCGTACTCGATTTTCTGGTTAACCAGGTAACCATAGGTAATAAATGGCTCGCTGTAATCGTAAAGAACTTTGAATGAAGTTCCCTGCGTACTGTTGAACGGTGTGTAGGTGGGCAGTCCGGCAGCTGCTGCCGCATAGAGCGTCTGCTTTTGGTTACGGTAGTCAAAAGAAACCTGCGTAGATGTCGTAATGGGGATGTTCCAGTGGAAATCGTCCTGAAAATTGGTATAGAAGAAGGCGGTGCCCAGGAAGTTCTGGAATGTTTTTGCATACGTATATTTGTCGATACCACCTGTATTGTCGGGGCTGATCGCCGAACCCACCCAAGTTGAAGCGGCGACAGAATTGGCATTATTTGATTGATTCTGTGCGGTGTAAATGAAATCTTCCCTATTATAGTTCAACCCGTATTTCGCGTCCAGTTCGAGATACTTGTTCACTTTATAGTTCAGGTTGAAATTTTGAATGATATCAACCTTTTTATCGTCGCTGTCGGAATAATACTGGGCGTAAATAGGGTTACTGCCGTTCACACCGGCTGCATCCCCCAATTTGTTGATCGGGCTCCCGTCGGGCAATTTGAAGTCGTAATCGACAAAAGCGCGGCTGTTAAAAATAGAGTAGATGTTATTTCCATTGACCGTGTTTTTGGTATAAACGAGCTGTGTAGTGCTCCTCAACCGCAACCCTTTTGCAAGCTGAACGCCAAGGTTCGTCGTGAGATTGCTCCTGTCGTTATAACCATTGTTCAGGAAGTTCGATTTTTGATGGTTATTTGATGCAGAAGCACTGAAATCGAATTTCTCACTTCCTCCAGACAGGGAAACACTGTTGTTCAGGGTATTTGCGGGAACGAAAAACTCTTTAAAATGATCGTGATAAGCAAGATTGGCATTATAAGGCTTATCCGTTTTGTTAAGGGGGTCAGTACTGTTCCAGATCACGTTCTCTGTGTACAAGCCGGTCAGCGGATCAATGGAGATCGGCGCTCCCGATGATCCGATGATGTTGTTATTGGCGTCGGTATTGTACCCGTGAAACTTGGACTTCGCCATTCCACCTACATTCAAGTAGGTGTTGTTGGTAACAGAGGATGAAAAATCGATATTTAGCTGACCGTTTTTACCTCTTTTCGTAAAAAGTTGAATAACCCCGTTTGCACCCTGCGCCCCATAAATAGAAGCCGAAGCGGCACCCTGTACAACCTCGATCCGCTCAATGGTATTGAGGTCGATTGCATTAAGGTCCGTTGAGACCATCTGGATACCGTCGATCAGGATCATGGGGGATGTTCCCCGGTTGACCGAGTTGATACCTCTCAGCAGGATGTTAACCTGCGAGCCGGGCGTTCCGTTTCCACTTGTGATCTGCGCCCCGGGAATTTTCCCTACCAGTGCCTGATCCACGGAGGCAGAAGGTGTTTGCGGCAGATTTTTGGCAGAAATCGTCTCTACGGAAATCCCGAGCTTGGCTTTGGTAGTGGCCACCCCACTGCCCGTAACCACCACTTCGCTCAAAATCCTGGCATCGGACACGAGCTTTACGTCTATGACGCTCAGATTCTCGAAGGTAATTTCCTGGGAGATCATGCCGACAAAACTAAAAATTAACTTTCCCTGGTCCGGAACACTAATTTTGTACTTCCCGTCCATGTCTGTAATCACGCCGTTGTTGGTCCCGGCTACCAGGACGTTCACCCCGGGGATCGGAGATGCATCCTCCGCAGCGGTGACTGTACCCGTTACAAACTTTTCTTGTGCCCATAGCAATGATGAGCAGCAGCACACCAGCAGGGTGCCCAGCAGTAGAATTTTCTTCATCAGTAAGTAATAGTTAGGTTTGGTATCGAGACTTCCTCTAAACAAAGATATTGATTTGCAAATTTGATACAAACAGGTTGTTAACTTCAATATTGGTTACATATTAAACCTGTATAAGTTACTAAAACAATATAATATTTTACAAAATAAGACAAATACGAAATATAATTATAACTTAAAGCAAGTATCTTGGCTTTTGCCATTTTAACATTCTGAATCGCATGTGTACGTGAACAGGCATTCTTAAAAAATATTATGAAGTACCTCGCGAAAAATTCTTGATAATATTCTATACTTCCATTTTATAATGATCCGGAAAACAAGGTAGTCAGGAAAGTCTGAGACGTAAGTATACCAATATCAACTTAATATCAATGAATTATGGCGCCTGTTTTACGGTCCGGCAAACAAGCCCCATTCCGAAATCGCAGCTCGTGTAGTAATATTTTGATATATTATTAGAGAGATCAAGCCATCACATGAACCAGAAAAAGAAAAGAAAATATAAACGGTTTTAATATACGTTTATCAAAAACAGTTAACCGGCATTCCGTCAGTTCGTCTGGCTATATACGTTTAACACTTGCTAATCAGTAGGATTTGCTGAACAGCCTGCTTTTCCAGGAAACTTTTATCCAAATTTTTAACCAATCTTTTACAATGAAGAAAGTAACGAAGATGGTGTATTTTGCGCTTGGCGCTTTGATGTCTTTTCAAAGCTTTGGGCAGGGAAAAGCCGTATACACAAATCCTATTGGCTTGCAGGCATATACCTTTCGCGGCAGTTGGGACAAAGGAATTGAGGCTACCCTCGATACCATCAAATCCCTTGGCGTAAAAGAAATGGAAGGAGGGCCTATTAAAGGTATGACGACGGAAGAACTCCGGAAGCAACTGGACAAACGCGGCATCAAGATGGTATCCATTGGCGCGGATTATAAAATGATCAGTGAAAGCACCGCTGAAACGATCAAAAATTGCAAAATTCTGGGCGCTACCTATGTCATGGTACCTTGGATACCTCACAAAGGCGCATTCGACCTCGCTACTGCCAAGCAAGCTGTGGCTGACTTTAATAAGGTAGGAAAAGAATTAAAGGCGGCGGGTATTACCTTCACCTATCATAATCACGGCTATGAATTTGAGCCTTATGAAGACGGTACCTTGTTTGACTACCTGGTAAAAAATACCAACCCCGAGTACGTCTCATTCGAAATGGATATACTCTGGACAGCGTTCCCGGGACAAGACCCAGCGAAATTGCTCCTCAAATATCCTGGCCGCTGGAAGCTGATGCACCTGAAGGACCTGAAAAAAGGCGTTACGGGAAATTTATCCGGAGGAACACCTACTACCAATGACGTTGCGCTGGGAACAGGCTCTATAGACATTCCGGCCATTTTGAAAGCCGCGAAGAAAGTGGGTGTCAAACACTACTTCATCGAGGATGAAAGCCCGTCGTATCTGAAACAGATCCCGGTTACGATTGCCTACATTAAAGGAATTAAGGAATAATGCCCGGGGGCAAGATTTGCCGGGTCTTCGAGACGCAGCAAATCTTGCCCCCAACTGGTCTCATCGTAGTTCCTGTTATAAAACCGAAGACTTTGCAAGTAGGCCCGCCCAAGACTTGGCAAGTCCACCGATAGTTTTATACTTTGCAAAAAAAAGGATTTATGGAACCAGCATTGTTAGATCAGGTGCCTTCACTGGACCTGGCCGATTTCACTTCCGGCACCACCGGACAAAAGGAAAAATTTGTCGCTGACCTGGGAGCTGCATTCACCAACATCGGCTTTGTTGCCATTAAAAATCACGGCCTGAGCGACGACCTCCGAGCAAAATTATACGACACGGTACGCGAGTTTTTTTCCAAGCCGGACACCATCAAGAAACAATATGAATTCCCTGAACTTTTCGGACAAAGAGGTTATATCAGCAAAGGGAAAGAAACCGCAAAAGGTTTCAAAGTAGCCGATCTGAAAGAATTTTATCATGTTGGCCAGCCAGAACCTACTGGCACCATGCCTTCCAATATTTTTCCTAAAGAAGTGCCCGATTTTGAGAAGTACACACTGGAAGTGTACCGGACCTTTGAAAACACGGGGAAGACACTTTTACGCGCAATCGCCATTTATCTCGATCTTAACGAAGATTATTTTGAAGATAAGGTCAAAAATGGCGACAGTCTGCTCCGTGCATTGCATTACTTCCCGATCCCCAATCCCGAGCTCGTCCCCGAAGGCGCAGTAAGGGCCGCGGCACACGGAGATATTAACCTGATCACCCTGCTCATGGGTGCCAGTGCGGAAGGCCTGGAAGTACTGAGAAGAGATGGCCAATGGATTGCAATAACCGCGCTACCGGATCAGATCGTCGTCAATGTGGGCGACATGTTGGACAGGCTCACCAACCACAAACTGAAATCGACCATTCACCGGGTTGTTAACCCTCCCCGGGAGAAAATGAGCACTTCCCGGTACTCGATTCCGTTTTTCATGCATCCCCGTGCCGATATGGACCTGACAAGCCTCGAAAGTTGCATATCTGCCCAACAGCCTAAATTATATACCAATATGACTGCCGGAGAATTTCTCGATGAACGTCTGAGAGAACTGGGACTGAAAAAATAACCGGCAAAAACTCTTGGCCTATCCACCCATTCGCCGGTTTCGATACATCATTTACCTGATGGATATCCTCTTGCTGTCGCTTACAGCTTTTGGCGGCCCGCAGGTGCATTTGATGATGATGATCGAAAGGCTGGTCAGAAAGCGGAGGTATATTACAGAAGAAGAGCTGCTCGAATTGCAGGCACTTTGCCAGGTCTTGCCAGGCCCCAGCTCCACGCAAACGGTGACGGCGATCGGCCTGAAGATCGGCGGGCAGCCACTGGCTTACCTCAGTCTGATCGTTTGGTCGATACCCGCAATGGTATTGATGACTTTGGCAGCCATCGGGATACATTACATGGAGCGGCACTCGATTTCGTTGTCTTTCACGCGGTTTGTCGGCCCGATGGCCGTCGCCTTTCTGATGTACGGCGCCTATGCAATCGCCAGAAAGGTAATCCACAATGCACAAGGCTGGACATTTCTCATCATCTCCACAATCCTCGCATACTTGTACCCATCGCCCTATATGACACCTGTACTGATCGTTACAGGCGGGGTAGCTGCGTCGCTCAATTTTAAGAAGCACGAAAAAATGGAGAAAGGACCGATCCGGATCTTATGGCGCCCGCTTATATTCTGGATTTCGGTGCTGATTGTGGCTGCGATCATCGGTAAAATCACCAATTCCTTCCCGGTAAGGCTCTTTGAGAACTTTTACAGGAACGGCAGCCTGGTGTTTGGAGGCGGGCAGGTATTGATACCAATCCTTTATAACGAGTTCGTGGAATTTAAACACTATCTGACCGACCAGGAATTCCTGGCCGGTATGGCATTGACCCAAGTAGTGCCCGGACCTGTCTTCTCCATCGCAACCTTTGTGGGAAGCGTTTCCCTGCAATCTCACGGCTGGATCGGGCAAATCGTCGGAGGTTTCGTCGCAACCGCAGGGATATTCCTGCCAGGAACGTTTTTCATTTTCTTTGCCTACCCATTTTGGGACCAGTTAAAAAAATACAGAGGTATCCGAGCCTCGCTTGAAGGAATACATGCTGCGAGCTGCGGCCTGACGATCGCCGCCGCGATTTCCCTCTTCCAACCCATGATGGGCAACTGGCAATCCCTGCTGACCGTGATCGTCACGTTGCTGATTTTGAATTTTGCAAGAATCCCTTCTTATGTCATTATCCTGGCCGGGTTACTGCTGGGGCTGGTATTTTGAGAAAAGACGTTCATGGAAGAACTAATTTCTATTCATATATTTACAAGACTCCAAAAATGACTAGCTTATAAATCCGAATGAAACATTATTTCCTGATACTTCTCTCCCTTTCATTTTTTGTTTCAAAGAATTTAAAAGCCCAAATAACCGCCTCCCCGAGTTTCCTTCACAAAAACCAGCAATGGGTCGATTCCGTTTTTGCGAAACTCACTCCCGACGAACGCATTGCGCAGTTGATCATGATCCCGGCGGTTTCGGATGTAAAAAGGGCATTGATAGATCCAAAAGCAAGTAACCCTGCGATGGTCGAAAAGCTGATCAGGGAAAATAAAATAGGTGGTATCGTCTTTTTTCAGGGCGGGCCGGTTCCACAGGCCAGGCTGACCAATTATTACCAGTCGATTTCGAAAGTTCCTCTGCTGGTTGCCATGGATGCCGAATTCGGGCTTGCGATGCGCATCGACAGCACGGTCAGGTACCCATACCAAATGACGCTGGGCGCCATTCAGGGTAACCATGACCTGATCTATGAAATGGGCGCACAGATTGCAAAACAGGCAAAACGACTGGGAATGCATATCAACTTCGCCCCCGTGGCCGACGTCAACAACAATCCCAATAATCCCGTCATCAGTTTCCGCTCTTTTGGCGAAAATAAATATGTGGTCGCCGACAAAGCCGTGGCTTACATGAAGGGTATGCAGGATAATGGCCTGCTCACGAGCGCCAAACATTTCCCCGGCCATGGCGATACCGGGACAGATTCGCACTACGACCTGCCGCTAATCGCGCATGACGCCACACGCATCGACTCTCTGGAATTGTACCCTTTCAGGGCATTGATTGCTAATGGTATCAGCGGGATCATGATTGCTCATCTCAGCATCCCTGCATTGGACAATACCCCCAACCTGCCATCAACACTTTCCAAACCGATCGTCACCGACATCCTGAGGACCAAGCTGGGTTTCGACGGGTTAATCTATTCCGATGCCATGAATATGAAAGGCGTTACCAAGTATTTCCCAGACGGGAGGGCCGACGCCATGGGCCTGGAAGCCGGAATGGACGTTCTGGAATTTACGGAAGACGTTGGCAAATCAATTGCCGAAATCAAGAAAAGCATTGCAGAAGGAAAAATCACGCAGGCAGAAATCGATTCCCGGTGCAAGAAAGTATTGCAGGCAAAAGCCTGGGCGGGGCTCAATCATTATAAACCGGCTGACCTGAATAACCTTTATCAGGACCTCAATCCCAAATCCGCGGAACTGATCAACCGGCTTTTGACCGAGAAGGCCTTGACAGTACTTAAAAACGACAATTCGATATTGCCCCTGCGTTCACTGGACACATTGAAGATCGCCTCCGTTTCGATCGGTGCGGACACGATCACTACTTTCCAAAAAACGCTTGAATTATACACCACTGTCAAACATTTCCAGATCCCGACTAAACCCACCGATGCACAGATTGCCGCCCTGAAATCGCAGTTGACTGAATACAACCTGCTGCTGGTTGGCGTGCACCTGGGAAGCATTTCTCCCCGGACCAATTACGGGTTGACAGATCAGATGAACGCTGTGTTACAGGACCTGATCGCGACGAACAAAGCAGTTGTCTCTGTTTTTGGAAATCCTTATGCATTAAATAAAATCCAGAAAACCGAAAACGCAAAAGCACTGGTGATGTCGTACCAGCTTACACCTTATACCCAGGATTTGTCTGCACAATTGATTTTCGGGGCAATTCCTGCAAAAGGGAAATTACCTGTCACGGTTAACGCACAATTTCCTTACAATGCCGGTATCGAAACACCTGCATTGGGTAGATTGAAATATACCATTCCGGAAGAGGTGGGACTTGATTCAAAAATCATCACTTATAAAATCGACTCCATCGCGAACGTTGCGATTACCCAGAAAGCGACGCCCGGATGCGTGGTACAACTGGCGAAAGATGGAAAAGTATTTTTCAGGAAGGCATACGGAAAGCATACTTATGAAGGTCCTGAGCCCGTTCAGCTCAATGATTTATATGACCTGGCTTCTGTAACCAAAATCACAGCCTCCACGCTGGCGTTAATGAGTTTATGGGACCAGAAAAAATTCGATCTGGACGCTACGATGAAAGACTATCTGCCTGATTTTGAAAAATCCAATAAAGCCGATCTGCAATGGAGAAGGGTTTTGACGCACAGTGCGCGATTGAAAGCATTCATAGTGCTTTGGAAGGAAGCGCAAAATCCTGACGGAAGCTGGAAAAAGAAGACATTCAGCACAAAACAATCGAAACGGTATCCGACTTCGGTCGTTGGCGACAGCCTTTTCATTTTCAAAAACTATGACCAGAAGATCTTCAGATCCATCCGCGACTCCCCGCTCAATGAAAAAGAAGGATATGTATACAGCGACTTATCCTTTATTCTTTACCCACAAATTGTAAAAAGCCTGACAGGAGAGAATTTCGAAGATTATCTCAAAAATCACTATTACCATAAGCTGGGTGCCAATACATTAACCTTTAACCCAAAAAGGTTTTATAAACTGGAAGACATCGTCCCGACCGAAAGGGACACATTTTTCAGGATGACACAGCTGCATGGACAAGTCCATGATGAAGCAGCGGCTATGCTGGGCGGGTTAAGCGGACATGCGGGATTATTCGGCGATGCCAATGATGTCATGAAAGTATGGCAGATGTACCTCCAACAAGGATATTATGGCGGCGAGCAGGTATTGAGCAAAGATGCTTTGATTGAATTCACAAGATATCAATATCCGGAGTTGGGAAGCCGCCGTGGGATCGGCTTTGATAAGCCCACTTTTAAGTACTCAGGCAACGCGCCGAGGTATGCAAGTCCGTCCAGTTTCGGTCATACAGGCTACACAGGCATCATGACCTGGGCGGATCCCGCGTGGAAACTGAATTACGTTTTTCTATCCAACCGTGTTTACCCTACAAGGGAAAACAACAAGATATCGTCCCTCAATATACGTACTTCGATTATGGATGTGGTGTACCAGGAGTTATTGAAAAAGTAGGGTTGTCCCCTGAAGTTAACTTGCATAACTTCTATATTTGTAATACTCACCTTACTCAATATGGCACAACACTATCGGTTTGACAAGGAAAAAGCATCGAGGCGCCCTGGCGTAACACCATTGAAGGACGCCATTGATCAGATGTTGGACAAGTACCGGCTGCGCAATCGTTTCGACCAGTCTTATGTAGTGGCACATTGGGATAAGATCATGGGCTCAGCGATAGCGACCCGCACTAAAAAAGTTTACATTAAAGACAGCACACTCTTTCTGCAGATCGAGTCGGCACCTTTGCGTAACGAATTATTCCGCGCCAAATCAAAAATCATAGAGCTCATTAACCGGGAAATGAAAAGCAACCTGGTAGAGGACGTGGTTTTTATTTAAGCCATACAAAACTTGCATGAACAAAATTAAACTCCCGCCTTTTTTAAAAAAAGGCGATAAAATAGGGATTGTCGCACCGGCGAGCGTTGTTAAATACGAAGATCTGCTGCCCGGGATACATCTCTTTCAAAACAGCTGGGGCCTTGAGGTCGTGGAGGGAGCAACGTTGAAAACTTCCTGCAACCAGTTTGCTGCGACCGACGATGCGCGGCGCAATGACCTGCAGAATATGCTGGACGATCCATCCATAAAAGCAATAATCGCGGCCCGTGGAGGATATGGCTGCTCCCGCATCGTCGATAGCCTGAACTTTGACAAATTTATTGAATCCCCCAAATGGATTGTGGGTTTTAGCGACCTTACCGTTATCCTGTCGCAGGTTTACAAGCTTGGGTATGCGAGCCTGCATGCCCCGATGGCCAAGTCCATCACCAGCGGCGGCTCGGAAGAAGCGGCAGAATCGCTAAGACAAATGCTTTTCGGTGAGTTCCCTGCCTATTCGGTCCCACATCATCCGTTAAACCGCCCCGGAACTGCCGATGCCCAACTGGTCGGCGGCAATCTTTGTCTCTTTGCACATTTGATCGGCTCTATTACTGAGATCGATACAGCTGGAAAGATCCTGTTTATCGAAGACATCAACGAATATCTTTACAATCTTGACCGTATGATGATCCAACTGAAAAGGTCTGGTAAATTATCCGACTTAGCAGGGTTGATTGTAGGACAGTTTACAGACATGAAGGACAATAAACACCCGACCTTTGGAAAGGATTCCAGCCAAATCATCCGTGAACATGTTGAAGCATTCAGCTATCCGGTTTGTTTCGATTTCCCTGTTGGTCATATCAGCGACAATCGTGCAATGGGGATCGGGATGACAGCCTCATTACAGATCAGCAACGAACTGGTAGAATTCAATTTTTTAAACGAGGTACCGGCATAAAAATAACCTATGGAGAATTTCAGGGGCAAAGTCGTTTGGATCACGGGCGCTTCGTCCGGCATCGGAGAAGCATTGACGCTCGCATTTGCAAAAGAAGGAGCCAAGCTGGTACTGACCGCAAGAAGAGAAGAAGAACTTCAGAGAGTGAAAAAGCAAACCGGCTTGCCTGACCAGGATGTACTGGTCATTCCCATGGATGTGACAAAACTTGAACTGGCAGAAGGAGCGGCAGCCGAGGTTATTGCTAAGTTTCACCGCATCGACATCATGGTGCACAACGCGGGTGTCAGCCAGCGGTCCTATATCAAGGATACCAGCATGGAGGTGTACCAGCAACTGATGAATATTGATTTTTTCAGCACCGTTGCGCTTACCAAGGCTGTATTACCTTACATGACGCAACAAAAGAGCGGGCATTTTATCGTCATGAGCAGCGTGGCGGGCAAAATTGGCACCATTATGCGCTCGGGCTACAATGCAGCCAAACATGCATTGCATGGTTTTTACGATTCCCTGCGCGCAGAAAGCTATCACGACAACATCAAGGTGACAACCATTTGCGCCGGCTACATCCGCACCAATATTTCGGTGAACGCATTAAACGAGTCCGGCAGCAAATTTGGCAAAATGGATTCCAATCAGGAGAATGGTATCCCCGCCGAAGAGTGTGCCCGACGGATTTTAGAGGCGGTCAGAAAGGACAAAAAGGAAATCTATATTGCAGGCTTCAAAGAAGCAGCTGCGATTTATCTTAAAAGATTCTTCCCCAACCTGCTGTTTGAGCAAGTGAGGAAGAATATTCCGAAATAGTCGCGCTTATCTACTTTTTGTTTTGCCCTTTTCAACAGGCCCTGTTTTGCTTTTCTCCATATAATCGGTAGTCAGTCTGGCAAGTGAACGGACACCCAAAACCAGGCTGCCTTCGTCGATGTAAAAGTCCGGCGTATGGTGCGGGGCTGCATCAGCTACACTTTTTCCTTTCGGCATCCCTCCCAGGAAGAAAAATAAGCCAGGCACCTTTTGCTGGTAATAAGAAAAATCTTCTGCACCCGTTTTGGCCGGGATCAGGCTCACATTTTCGCTGCCTGCCACATTTTGCAAGGTACCGATCATCTTTTCAGTCAACGGCACATCGTTAATGGTTACCGGATAAAGGATCCTGATGTTAACTTTCGCAGAGGCGCCCGCGCTTTCGGCAACATTCGTTGCAATATCATTGATCCGCTTGTGGACATACTGATGCATTCCTTCATCGAAAGTGCGGATAGTACCTACCATTTTCACGGATTCCGGAATAATATTCTGCCTGATACCACCATTGATCATGCCAATTGTGACCACAGCGGGTGCCTGGGTGAGATTCAGGTTACGGCTCACAATGGTTTGGAGTGAATTGATGATCTGAGCCGAAGTCACGATCGGGTCCACACCCGACCATGGATAGGCCCCATGCGTTTGCTTGCCCTTTACGTCAATGGTCAGAATATCCACGGCGGCCATGGTTGGCCCCGGCTTATACCCGATCTTACCCACTTCTATTTGAGAATCGATGTGTAATCCAAAAATCGCATCTACCTTCGGGTTTTCCAGTACGCCTTGTTTCACCATTAATTCGGCCCCGCCTTCCTCCCCATCCGGTGCGCCTTCCTCAGCAGGCTGAAATATAAACTTAACCGTCCCAGCCAAGTCTCCCCTCATAGCAGAAAGCACTTCGGCTACTCCCATCAGGATCGCTATATGCGTGTCGTGCCCGCAGGCATGCATTACCCCGGTTTTCTGCCCGTTATAGTCCGTCACGACCGTCGATTTGAACGGCACATCAACCCGCTCTGTGACTGGCAAAGCGTCTATATCGGCTCGCAGGGCCACAACAGGGCCTGGTTTTCCTCCTTTCAGCAATCCAACCACTCCTGTAAATGCAACTCCCGTTTGAACCTCTATCCCCAATTGTTTAAGGTGGTTTGCAATTTTTTCCGCCGTTTTGAATTCACGGTTGCCCAGCTCTGGGTTTTGATGAAAATCGCGGCGCCAGTCCGATAGTTTTTTCTCCAGGCCCTGGGATTTCTGATCGATTTTGGACGGCAGTGATGATTGGGAATAGCCGCAGTAGGCAGCTAACATCAGTACCGGAAAGATTATCTTTTGGGTGAACATGCCATTTTTTGGTTAAGTAAATATTAAAATAGTACAATCAGTAAATCCTGTCCTCGGTAGCAGACGTAACCGGATTTTCCGTAATTCTTAATTTAGATAGATTATGAATAATCCCAACGTATATCAAAGACGTCATGATGGCTGACCGATTAGTAAACTTAAAAGGAGTTCAAGATAATGCTACAAAAAACTTAACAAAAAGATCATTACGTTAACAATTATATAATCAGATCAGGTTTTTGACAAATTTCCAACATTTATAAAAATCGCAAAAAATGCCATTATCCAGATATAATATTTTTCAAAAATGCCAGTGATGCCAAAGTATATTTTGAAAAATCGTAATAAAAAGGTTGTAATGGTTAAACTAATAATTAATTTTGCAACATTATGTTAACATAACAAACTTAATTTTTAATCACGTATGAGGAAGACTCTATTATCCTTACTGGGATGCATGCTGCTTTTGACTGCACAATTGTATGCTCAGGATCGCGCAGTGACCGGTAAAGTCACAGCAGAAGACGGCTCGGTGTTGCCGGGTGTGAACATTTCTTTGAAAGGTACTACTCGTGGTACCACGACGGACAGTCAGGGGGAATATTCTATTTCCGCCGAACAAGGTGCTACCCTGGTGTTCAGTTTTATTGGCTTCCAAAGCCAGGAGGTGATCCTGGGGAGCCAGACTTCCATCAACATCTCTCTTAAGAACGACGTAAGCCAACTGCAGGAAGTGGTTGTTACAGCGTTGGGTCAGGAGAAAAAAAGAAACGAACTTGTTTACGCTGCACAGCAAGTGAGCTCACAACTGCTCACCCAGGGCCGTAACACGAACATGATGAACGCGCTGGCAGGTAAAGTGGCGGGTTTGGACATCAAGGCAAGTAACACGATGGGAGGGTCAACCAGTACCATCATCCGTGGTTACAAATCCATTACTGGTAACAACCAGGCGCTTTATGTAATTGATGGTATCCCGGTTTCCAATGCCAACAACAACACAACAGATCAACAAACAGGTAGGACAGGTTCTGATTACGGTAACGCTGCTGCGGATATCAACCCAGACAACATTGCTTCAATCAACGTATTGAAAGGTGCAGCTGCTACGGCCCTTTACGGATCGCGCGCTGCTAATGGTGTGATTTTGATCACCACCAAACAAGGACGCAAAAACAGCTTCGACGTTACTGTCAACTCAGGTGTTACCTGGGGGAAAATTGACAAATCCACGTACGTGAAATACCAGAAAGAATATGGTGCTGGTTACGGCGGTGCGACAGATTTCTATGAAGGAGACCTTGGGTCAGGTGTAGGCAAAATTGCTTCTTTCGACTCCGATGCTTCCTTCGGCCCTAAATTCGATCCCAGCCTGATGGTTTACCAATGGAATGCGATCGATCCTTCCTCACCTTCTTTCCAAAAAATGACTCCATGGGTTGCCGCCGCAAATGGCCCCGACAAATTTTATGAAACAGGAGTTACCTCAAACCAGAGCATCAACATCACTGGTGGGGGCGACAATAGCACGTTCAAAATCGGATATACCAGAAACGACGAGAAAGGTGTGCTTCCAAACAGTAAACTAGGCAAAAACCTTTTCAACTTCTCCGCTTCTTACGATCTGTCTAAAAAACTGACAGTATCTGCGAACGTGAACTACTCACAAATCAAGGGACTCGGCCGTTACGGAACAGGCTATAGCGGTAAAAATCCTAATCAAGCCTTCCGTCAATGGTTTCAAACCAGCACTGATGTACTGGAGCTGAAGGACGCTTATTTCAGAAACCAGCAAAACGTAACCTGGAACTGGGCCAACCATTCAGGAGCAGGCGCCGCTTTCGCAAACAACTATCCGATTTACGCGGATAACCCATATTGGTCAAGATATCAGAACTACAACAATGACAGCCGCGATAACTTCTTCGGATATGCTACCGGAACCTATAAGATCGCTTCGTGGGTTGACATTACAGGTCGTTTTTCCTACAATGGAACCAGCGATATGCAGGAAGAAAGAATTGCGGTCCTGAGCCAATCCCCTGGTTCTTATGCACGTTACAACCGCTTATTTAATGAAACCAACCTCGATGTAATCGCAAATTTCAGAAAAGAAATCACCAAGGATATTCATTTCCGCGGTTTGTTAGGTGGTAGCATGAGAAGATCTAAAATGACTTCTATCCGCGCACAGACTAATGGTGGACTTGTGGTTGCTAACCTTTACTCTCTGGAAAACTCCAAAAATCCTGTTGAGGCACCCGTTGAAGCCCTGCAAAGAATTGGAGTGGACGGTTTGTACGCACAGACTTCTTTCGGATACAAAGAATTGCTTAACCTTGAGTTAACTGCCAGACAAGACAAATCAACCACGCTGCCTCAGTCCAACAATACCTATTTTTATCCATCTGTAGGAGCAAACTTTGTGTTCTCTGAACTTCCCGGTTTGAAAACCAACTGGCTAAGCGTTGGTAAGATCAGTGCAAACTATGCAGAAGTGGGTAACGATGCGCCATTTGGAGCAACAAGAGATATTTACGACAAGCCTACTGCCATCGGTTCTGTACCTTATTTCTCTCTGCCTAACACAAAGAACAACTCGCAGCTGAAATCAGAAAGAACTAAAAACCTTGAGTTCACCCTTCAAATGGGCTTCCTGCAGGAGCGCTTGGGTTTTGACGTTACTTACTACAAAAGTAACACGCTTGACCAGATCCTTCCGGTTGACGTTACATCAGCAACTGGTTACACTGCGCGCTACGTAAACTCAGGTGAGGTTCAAAATAAAGGTGTTGAAATCTCTGCTTTCATTACCCCTATCAGAACAGGTGATTTCGAATGGACACTGAATGCCAACTTCGCAAGAAACCGTAACCAGGTATTAAGCCTTTACGGAGACGTACAAAACGTACAGATTGCTTCCTTACAGGGTGGCGTAACATTGAATGCGGCCTTTACAAAAGATGCCAACGGAAAAGTACACGGTTTGCCTTTCGGTATCATCCGTGGAACAAACTTCGTCTACAACGACGCTGGCGAGAAAATCGTAAAGTCAAATGGTATGTACCAGGCGAGTGCGAGTTCTGCTGAAATCATCGGTAACCCTAACCCGGACTGGATCGGTGGTTTGAACAACACTTTCAAATACAAAACTTTGTCACTTAGCTTCCTGATCGACGTTCGTCACGGTGGAGACATCTGGTCATTGGATCAATGGTATGGAGAAGGTACAGGTATGTATCCGATCACAGCAGGTCTGAACGACAAAGGTATTCCAAAGAGAGACCCGGTTTCAGCTGGTGGCGGCGTTCTTTATCCTGGTGTACAAGCTGACGGGTCCAAAAATACTGTTTACGCTGCAAACACAGATGGTGGTGGTGCAACTGCTTACGGTTACCCTGCCAACCCTCCGAGAGCTATGTATATCTACGATGCTAGCTATGTTAAATTGAGAGAGGTTGCTTTGACTTTCGGTATTCCAAACGCAATCGTTGCCAAAACCAAAGCTTTCAAAGCAATTGATATCTCACTCATTGGCCGCAACTTGTGGATTATCCACAAAAACATGCCATATCAGGATCCGGAAGATGGCTTAGGATCAGGTATCTCTGCAGGTGCAGGTGGTTACCAAACCGGTTCTTACCCAGCGGTAAAAAATTATGGATTCAATGTTAAATTCCGTTTCTAAAAACAACATGAAAAAATTAATCATATTCTTATTACCGGTTGTGCTGCTTGCGTCCTGCGTGGATAGCCTGGATGATTACAACATCAATGAGAAAAAGGCGACGGTTGTCCCACCGGTAACCCTGTTCTCAAATGCACTGAAAGGCCTGACGGACATTTTGACTACGCCTAGCGTAAACTCCAACAACTACCGTCTGTATGTTCAGCACTGGTCTACAACGACTTACCTTGACGAGCCCCGCTATAACGTCACCGCCCGTACAATTCCTCAGGCTTTGTGGCAGGCAATCTACCGTGATGTGATCTCTGATTTAACAGAATCAAGAAAACTTCTTACTGCTGATGCATTGCTGGACGCCAAAGTAAAAAACAACCAGCTTGCGCAGCTTGAGATCATGGAAGTATACAGCTGGGCAGTTTTGGTAAACACTTTTGGAAACGTCCCTTACTCAGAGGCAATGGACCCTACCAATCCGCTTCCAAAATATGATGATGCCAAAACAGTTTACGACGCGATTCTGGTACGTCTTGACGCTGCACTAGCAATGATCACCCCTGCATCTGCCGGATTTACGACAGGTGACCTCATTTACAAAGGCGATATGGCAAAATGGAGTAAATTCGGGAACTCCCTGAAATTGAAATTAGCCATGATCATTGCAGATTCCGATGCCGCTAAAGCAAAAACATTGGTTGCTGCGGCGGCTCCAAACGTGTTTACCTCAAATGCGGACAAAGCAGCGTTCCCATATATCGCAACGCCACCAAACTACAACCCAGTTGCTCAGAACCTGAACATTCTGTATTCAACCCGTCAGGATTATGTTGGTGCATCTACTTTGATCGATCCATTGAACACGTTAAATGATCCTAGAAGATCATCTTTCTTTACTACAACAGCAGACGGAAAATATGTAGGTGGTAACTATGGTTTCCTGAATACCTATGCTAATTTCTCTCACGTAGGTACCAAAATCATCGAACCTGCATTAGAAGGATTGCTGATGGACTATGCAGAAGTGGAATTCTTCCTTGCTGAGGCTGTTGAAAGAGGCTTCATCGCGAGTGGTACGGCTGCTGATCATTATAGCAAAGCAATTACCGCTTCTATCACCTATTGGGGCGGTTCAGCGGCAGACGTGACAACTTACCTGGCCCAGCCAGCAGTTGCCTATACCACTGCAAAAGGAGATTACAAAGAAAAAATCGGTTTCCAGAAATGGATCGCATTGTACAACCGTGGCTGGGAAGCCTGGGTAGAGTGGAGAAGATTGGATTATCCAAAATTGTCCCCTCCTACCGGTGGAAGCGCTCCTGCCGGCTTGGCAATCCCTGTCCGGATGATTTATCCGATTAACGAACAGACTTTGAACCCAGCCAACCGCGAAGCTGCTGCTGGTGCAATTGGTGGAGACCTTGTCACTACCAAATTGTGGTGGGATAAATTCTGATAAAAAGTTTTTTTTGATATAAAAAAGGCGGACAAAAATGTCCGCCTTTTTTTGTGTATTTACCCAATACCGGTTATCCTCCAAAAGGCACCTTTCGTTCATCAGGGCCTACCGGTCACATTCTGCTTTTGCACAATTTTACCAAATTTTGTATCGAATAATTGCCTTTTCGGTATCATAATCTTCTGATTTACCTGCAAATTTCCTTGTAATTGTCAGGACAATTATTAGCTTTACTGGCAATTCTTATAACAAACCTAACTGAATGAAAAAATTTCTGCTACCATTTTTGGGCGGGTTGCTACTGCTTTGCAGTCAGGTCTCCGCCCAAAGCCGGCAGGTAACCGGGACGGTTACTTCCAAGGACGACGGCTCCCTCCTACCGGGAGTATCCATTCGAGTAGCCGGTACCAATACCGGAACACTCACCAACGACAAAGGTGAATACAGCATCAATGCGCGCCCCGGTCAATTCCTTATTTTCTCTTTTGTAGGCTTCACCAACCTGGAGCTAAAAGCACCTGCCTCGGGCAATCTCGATGTAGCCCTTACACTCGACGAACTGGCTCTAAATGAGGTCGTCATTACCGCCGGTGGTCTCACCGCCCAGCGACGCGAGCTCGGTAACCAGGCAACCACAGTAAAAGCGCAGGACATCGTACAGGGTAAGCCTATCAGTGTGGCGGCCAGTTTGGCAGGACGCGTTCCCGGATTATTGGTAATGGGAGTAAGCAGCGGGGTCAATCCAAGCTATCGACTCGTGCTTCGTGGTAATCGTTCAATTACGGGTAACAACCAAGCTTTGGTGGTAATCGACAACATCATTTCAACAACAGACATCCTGGGTAACATTAACCCCGAGGACATTGAAGACATCCAGATTTTAAATGGGGCAGGTGCTGCAGCACTTTACGGTTCAGATGCTTCCAACGGCGCATTAATCGTCACAACTAAGAAAGGGAAATCGGGCAAAACCGAGTTTAAAGTTTCCAACACCACTACACTTGAAAGGGTGAGTTTCCTGCCTCAGCTACAAACAGGCTTCGGTTCGGGAACAACGCCTGATGATGTACCGAAATATACGCCTTATGAAAACCAGCAATACGGTCCCGCATTTAATGGTTTACCCGTTCAGATCGGCAAACCATTGCAGGACGGCTCCATTCAAACCGTACCCTATTCCACACAGAATTTCCGGGAAGACTTCTGGAACACCGGGATAGCTAACCAGACTGACCTAAGTGTAACATCGGGCGATGAAAAAGGCACTTTTTATCTTTCCGGGCAGTATTTCAACCAAAGGTCTACTGTTCCTTATGACAAATACAAAAGGTATAGTCTGCGTGCGAACATTGTACGTCACATTTACAAAAACCTCACTGCCTCATTCAACACCAACTTCATCGCAAACCGGACAGACCAAAGCAGCCAGACACTAGCTGCCTATCAAAATCTTTTGATGTCGCCCGGCCAGGTTGACGTCACAAAGTATGAGGACTGGAGAAATAATCCATTTGCCAATCCAAACGGATACTTCAATGAATATTTCCAGAATCCATATTTCACGCTGGCAAACAATCGTCTTGCCGACAGAAGTGACTATCTGCAGGGAAATATGGAATTGAAATGGAATCCGATTAAGCCATTGACACTCACTTACCGCGTTGGTATCAGTACGCGTAACCTTTCGGGCAAGGTTACCACAGGTAAATTCATCTATTCTGATTATACCAAAAGCATCTCCGGAAGCTCTAAAACAGACATTGCCGGCTCAGTGGCTGATTATTCCGGCTTTACCACACAGCTTGTCAATGACTTCCTGGCCGAATACAGAGCCAATCTCAATCGTGATTTCAACCTGCATGTCGTGTTGGGTACAACAGTTCGTGAAAACAGCACCAAAGCCGTGGCGATTTCAGCAAATGGGCTTGTGATCGGCGGGCTTTACAATGTCGGCAACAGCCTCAACAACCCGACTGCCATAGAGGGCAACTATAAGGCACGCCAGATAGGCGTATACGGGGAGGCCCGCCTAGGCTTTAAAGAATATCTGTACCTGCACGCAACTGCACGAAATGACTGGCGTTCGATTCTTGCGAAGGAAAACCGTTCGTTCTTCTATCCATCAGTTGACGTTTCCTTTATAGCAAGCGACGCAATTCCAGCGCTAACCCACTCAGATTTCCTCGAAAGCTTGAAACTGCGAGCCGGATATTCGCAGGTTGGTCAGGTGAACCTGGCAACTAATAGAACTTTTGGCCAAATACCATTAAGCAACCTGGGCGCTTATGCGCTTAACAGCACTTTCTCACAGGCGAATGGTTATCCATACACAAGCGGTGCCGGGTTTACATTGGATAACACACTCGTCGCTTCCAATTTGAAACCGGAAATCACAACGGGGCTTGAAGGTGGTGTGGACTTCGAATTCCGGCCGTGGAGTATTGGCGGTAGTTTCACTTATTACAAAACCAATACTGTAGATCAGACCATCACTGTTTTTATTCCCAACTCCACAGGATTCGATCGTTTGACGACCAATGTTGGGGAAGTTCAGAATAATGGTATCGAAACAAGTCTGCGGATCACGCCGATCAAGACCAACGATTTGGAAGTTTCTCTTGGAGCAAACTACACCCACAACAAAAACAGGGTTATTTCCTTATCCGATCAATCCAGCGAACTGAGCCTGTCCGCTTCAGGCGCCGCTGCAAAAGTGATTGCCAAGGTAGGTTCACCATTTCCTCTTTTACAAACAACCCGTTATAACCGCGACCCCGAGGGAAGGATTATTGTTGATCCAAAAACTGGTTACCCTGCTACCAATGGCTCTTTTCAGGATGTAGGCATTACTAACCCGCCACATATTCTGGGAGCCAATGGAACTGTTCGCTTCAAAAAGCTGAGATTCAATGTGCTGTTCGAATATCGGAACGGCCACTATATCTACAATGCGATCTCAACCGGATATGACTTTTCCGGGGCCGGTATTCGAACCGCGTGGTACAACAGAGACCGTTTCGTAATCCCAAACTCTTCATACAAGGATAGCGAGGGAAATTATGTTGCCAACACCAATATCGCTGTAAGAAGCGGCGGCGCCGACTTCTGGACTGATGGAACGAGAAACACAGGTATTGGCGAAAACTATTCCAATTCCGCCGGATTTTGGAAACTGCGCGAGGCTTCACTAGGCTTTGATTTTCCGTCCTCTCTTCTGTCAGCTACCAAAGTGATCAAAGCAGCCAGTCTGAGTATTCAGGGACGCAACCTGTTTATCTGGGTACCCAAATCAAACCTTTACACCGACCCTGAGTACAGCCAAAATGGTGCTGACAACAATGCTGTCGGATTTACGAACCTTGGACAAACACCTCCCGTAAGATATTTCGGAGGTACGTTATCGCTCACATTTTAATTTAAATGATAATGAAAAGATATAACATCAATTGGATGCTGGCGCTGCTCATTACGGCACTGTCGTCTTGTAGTGATTATCTCGATATCAATACCAACCCAAATTCGGCGACCAGCGCCGATGCGTTACTGGTATTGCCACAAGCTATCGTGGGATCCGCTTCTGTGTCGAGCCAGTTTAATAATTATGGCGGGCACTTTGGCGGATACATTGCCAATGCGGGTGGTTTTTCTGGCTTTGGAAATTTGTTCAATTATCAGCTTTTACCTAACGACTACAATGCATTGTGGGTAAATACTTATGACAATTTGAACGATTACAAATACGTCATAGATAAAACTGCCGGCAGCGATGAACAGGCGTATGCCAATGCAACTGCTAAAATCATGACCGCTTTGAACTTTCAACGGCTCGTGGATGCCTTCGGAGACATCCCGTACTCGGAAGCGTTGAAAAACAATGCCAACCTCACACCCAAGTACGATGATGCGGCAACCATTTACCAGGATCTTGTAGTAAAGCTTGATTCAGCCATCAAAATTATTGACGGTGCCCAGTTTCCCAAGTCGCTCAACTCCTCATCCGACCCATTGTTTGCGGGTGATATGACCAAATGGAAGAAATTTGCTAACACCATCAAGCTACGAATACTGGTCCGCGTGTCGGGTGTGGCTGCCCTTTCTTCTTTTGTCACAACGGGTTTTACTGCATTGGACAAAACCCTGGGCTTCTTAACCGACGACGCCATTGTCAATCCCGGATATGTAAAGGACAAACCCAATCCTGTTTGGAATACGTGGGGATATTCCAATACGGGTTCACTTGCCAATTCCTCGCGTGTTGCTACCCAATTTGCGTTTGGCTTTTACAAAGGCCAGAAACTGACCGACCAAGGCAGAGGTTCCGTCATTTATGTAAATTTTGAAACCAATACGCCGGTCAACCAGCTTGGCAATGAGGTGGACGCTCCTACTGTGATTACCAACTACTCTACCTGGTACACAGGGAAATTCAGCAGTTCATCCAGCATCAGCAATGCATTGGGTGTACTTAAAGGTCCAAGCCAGGGGCAGGTACTTATGCTTCTTGCAGAGTCTGAACTCCTGCAGGCTGAAGCAAAGCTGAAAGGGTTTTTGACGGGTGATTTTACCACAAACTTTGACGCTGGCGTCGCAGCATCGTTTCGCTACTTATACAAGGACGTGACGAATGTAGTTGCCGCAGGCAAGAATGTTGCAGCCGATGTAGCCACTTACAAGACGGACAATCCCGACAGTTACCTGGTCAATATCAAACTGGCAACAACACCTGCCCAGAGACTTGAAGCCATCATCACGCAAAAATACATTGCGGTGAATATGATCAATTCCGAGGAGGCCTATAACGAATTCCGCAGGACGGGATATCCGGTAACCGTTGCAAATGGCGACGGGTACCACAACATCGCGTCCTTGCTTTCGACGTCGACAAGAGCCGACAAGCTGCCCTCCCGGATTCTTTACCCTTCTTCCGAGCAATCGTATAATGCCGCCAATTACAAGGCAATCAACCAGTTTACTGACCTGATCTTCTGGGATCCTAACTGAAAACCTGATATGAACCATTCAATAAAAATAGCTGGCGTGCTCCTTTTTGGAATAGCCGTCACATCTTGCCTGAAAGACGACATCACACTGGACCCTGATAAGTCAACCAATGTGGTTGAATTTAAAAACCCGTCCAGCTTTGTTTCACCTTCGGGCAGCACTTATTCCATGTATTCTCAGTCATTTGATCTGGCCAACGAAGCTGACTATCCAGTGACCGTCAGTTACTCAGGAGCCCAGGTTGCACCGGAAGATATCACGGTAACGCTTGGTGTGGACACGGCTGCGGTGACACAGTATAATACCGAGCAACACGAGGAATTCGACGCCATCACGTCTGATCTTTACACGATACCGGCAACAGTAGTAATCCCAAAAGGGCAGCGTACCGCAGAGGTTTTGATCAAGCTTAAAACAGCCCAGTTTGACTTCTCGAAGAACTATGTTCTGCCCATTCAAATCAAATCCGTTTCTACGGGGCTGGTGAGCGGCAACTTTGGGACTATCCTGTTGGCAGTGAAGGCTAAAAATATTTATGATGCCACCTACACGGCAACCGGATACGTTTATCACCCAACGGCCCCACGAGCTGTCGCCAAAGATAAAGCCCTGGTAACGGTCTCGCCAACAACCGTGAAAGTAGAATTGGGTGACTTGGGAGGATCAGGCTATTTTGCTGATTTGACAATTAACCCGACAACCCATAAAGTAACCATCACGCCTTCCGCTGGAGCAGCTGGTGGGGCTTACACGCAATTTGACACCGCATTGCCCTCGCCGTATACCGCCGCCTGGCCCAATGCCGCCAAAGCGAATAACACCTATGATCCGGCAACCAAAACCTTCTATCTGAGATATGGCTATATGGGTTCCAACGGATGGCGTGTTACCGAGGAGATCCTGGTCAGAAAATAAAAGCAGATACAAGATCATTTCAATTTCTCATCGTGATTTTCAAAAGCCGGTCGATTGGCCGGCTTTTCTTGTTGACCAAAAACAGCCTATGTATCAAATCATAATCCTTTTTGGTTAAATTTGCCTTATTACGAGCCAATAGCAAACATGGAATTCCTCAAAAGTCAGCGCCTCAACAACCTTAAATACGAAATCCGCGGCGCTACCTATCAGAAAGCACTGGAACTCGAAAGCCAGGGCTACAAGATTCATAACCTGAATATCGGTAATCCCGCCCCTTTCGGTTTCGATTCTCCCGACGAAATTGTTCACGATATCATCATGAACATGCGCAATGCGCAAGGCTATTCGGATTCGCGGGGTTTGTTTGCTGCCCGTAAAGCTGTAATGCATTACACTCAAACGATTGGTATCCAGGATGTTGAAATCAATGATATCTTCATTGGCAATGGTGTAAGCGAGCTGATCCTGCTTTCTATGCAGGCGCTGCTCAATCCCGGTGACGAAATATTGGTCCCTTCTCCCGATTATCCACTCTGGACCGCTTCCATCGCACTAAGTGGCGGCACCCCGGTGCATTACGTATGTGATGAAGAGTCCGACTGGAACCCTGATCTGGACGATCTGGAAAAGAAAATTACATCCCGTACCAAAGGCATTGTCCTGATTAATCCGAATAATCCGACCGGGGCGGTGTACGAAAAAGATGTTTTAATTCGCATCGCAAAAATTGCGGAAGAGCATGGTCTGATCATTTTCTCGGATGAAATCTATGACAAGATCCTGTACGACGGGGCAATTCATTATCCGATGGGATCGCTGGTGACCGAAACGTTGTGCGTTACATATGGCGGGCTTTCCAAAAACTACCGTTCGGCCGGCTTCCGTGGCGGTTGGATGATATTAAGTGGCGCGAAACAAAAAGCAAAATCGTATTCAGAAGGGCTTTTGCTGCTTGCAAGCATGCGTCTTTGTGCGAACGTTCCGACACAATATGCGATACAGACAGCACTGGGAGGATACCAGAGCATCAAAGAGCTGGTCGTCCCTACCGGAAGGCTGCATAAGCAAATGAACCTGGTTTATAGTCGCCTCGTCTCCATTCCCGGAATCACTTGCGTCAAGCCCAAGGGCTCGCTTTATGTTTTTCCAAAAATTGACCTGAAAAAATTTGGGTTGAAAACCGACGAGCAGTTTGTTTACGATCTGTTAAGCGATCAAAAAGTACTCGTTGTGGCAGGAACAGGTTTTAATTACATATCCGACGATCATTTCCGGATCGTGTTTTTACCGACACTGGACGAACTGAACCAGGCTATGGATAAGCTGGAATATTTCCTTGAAACCCGCCGGGTATTGTCGACACGCACCGTAGAAGAGGTCATTGCCTGAAACACTCCGATCCGATGCTTTGCATAACCTTCCCTTGATCATTGCCCAATCTGATGTCTATACAGGAACCCAACTTTCAGGAAGCCAAAAGACAACGGCTTTTTCTATTGCTTTGTGGAATATTTCTAACCAATGCGATCATTGCAGAGATCATTGGAGGTAAAATTTTCTCCGTGGAATCACTACTAGGAGTTCCGCCGGCGCAATTGCTCATTGGGGGACAGCGCCTGGATTTCAATATGACGGCAGGTGTGATCAACTGGCCGATCGTATTTGTTACATCCGACATTATCAACGAATATTTTGGACGCAAAGGAGTGAAGCGCATTTCGGTTCTCACGGCCTGTTTTATTGGATATACTTTTATTACAATCCTGGCGGCTACGTTACTACCTCCGGCGCAATTCTGGCTGGAACTCAACAAGACCGATAATCAGGGAAACGTGTTCAATATCAATGATGCTTTTACTAAAATATTCAACCAAGGGCTGGGTATCATGATAGGCTCCATTGTCGCATTCCTGTTGGGTCAGCTGCTCGACGTGTTTGTGTTTTCCTGGCTTAGGAGAAAAACGGGAAGCAGGTTTATCTGGCTACGCGCAACAGGATCGACCATGTTTTCCCAGTTGATTGACAGTTTTGTCGTCATTGGAATTGCCTTCTACGTCTTTGGCAACTGGGACCTGAACCAGGTTTTTTCAGTTGGCACCATCAACTACCTTTATAAAGGTGTTGTCGCGATCCTGCTCACTCCAATCCTCTACATTGCACATTATTTTATCGACGGATATTTAGGAAAAGAATACGCCGAAGAATTATCACATAAGGCTGCGCACGAATAAATCCATTGTCAAAACTTATCAGGCAACTGCCTTCTCATATTGTCCAGCATCACTGCTGAGGCAATTCCTACATTGAGGGATTCTGCTTCCCCGAACCTGGGGATGGTTACTTTTTCAGTAACATAACGCTCAACTTTTGGCCCGATGCCATTGGATTCGTTACCCATCACAATAAAACCTCCCTGAGAAGAAAACTGAAATTCATGAAGGGATTTGCCGCCCAGAAAAGCACCAATTACATCCCTGTTTTGCGAGTGATCCTCAAGGTATTTGCCCAAATCGGTGTAAAAAACTTTTATCCGTGTAAATGACCCTTTACTGGCAGCGATTACTTTGGGATTATAAAAATCGGTAGTATCGTTTGAGCAGATCATCTTATGGATGCCGTACCAATCGGCTACCCTGATGATCGTCCCAAGGTTGCCGGGGTCCCGTACATCGTCCAAAATCAACACATATTCGGTTTCCTGCAAAGACAAAAATGCATTTTGCTTCGTTTTAGCAACAGCCAGGCAGGAGTCGTTGGTCTGAAAGGACCCGATGCTTTCCAGCTCCGTCATAGCGACCGTTTCTGTCGGGGCGCTATGTCGGGATAAAATAGTTGAGTATTTTTGCAGGAATTCCTCTGTTGCCAGTACAAACTCAATTTCAAAATCAGAATCCAGCAATTCCAGGACACTCTTGGCACCTTCAATGATAAAGGATTGATGCAACTGCCTGAATTTCTTGATTTTAAGCGAGTTAATATACTTTATCCGATTTTTTGACAGCATTGAATATTAATTGTAAGATTACATACAGCTCATTTTCCTTCCTTTTTCTCCTGGGGCTGCTATCCTGCGCACCCAAGTCTTCTTCACCTGGGAAAAGCTATTTCTTAGGAACTTCGTCGATCAAGGGCAACAAAGCCATCAACGATTCTGAACTCGACGCGTTGATCCCCCAAAAACCCAACAGGCGTCTTCTTGGCTTGCCTTTTTTTCCTTACGTTGGCCTTTATCGCTTTGGTGAATTGTTTTACAACCACGAAGAAAAGCAGCGTAAAGTAATTGAAGTCACACAAAATTATCAGAACGAATCCCGTCTTAACGAAAATAATCCCAAAAAGCTCGAAAAAATACAGCGCAGGTACGCAAAAAAACTGGAAAAAGCGCAGGTAAGGGCTGATCAGGGGAATTTCTGGATGCGTATCCTCGGCGAAGCGCCTGTTTACTACCACCTTACCGAAGTGGAGCAGAATGCCGAGAAAATGCAAAAATACCTCTACAACAATGGCTTTTTCGAAGCCAAGGTTACATTCAAGCCAGATACAATTTTCAATCGAATACGGGTCAACTATCTCGTAACCGAAAATCGGCCGACAATGATACGAGACGTCAAATACCAGGTCAAGAATTATTTTGCCGACAGCATCATCAATGCAAACAGCAAAGACGCAGTTCTGACAAGCAAAAAAAGGTACGACGGCGATTCGTTTGAAGAGGAGAGAGTCAGGATAGAAACTTTGCTCAGAAATCAGGGATATATGGGGTTTTCCAGGCAAAATATTTCTTACCTCGTCAACGATACCATTACAAATGCAGGGACCGACAGCAATTTCAAGTCCGTTGATGTCCAGGTCCGGGTGGATATGGGGCAGGCAAACAAGCTTGCCAGATATAAGGTGAACGCGGTCAGTTTTGAGGTTTTGCCCCCGTCGGGAACGCCCGATTCATTTATCAAAAGGGACACAATCATCCATCAGGGTATCCGCTATGTTTTTTCAGACAAAAAATTTTCTACCAAAATCCTGGACAGCAAGATACAGGTACGGCCAGGGGCATTTTACAGCCAGAAGAAGGAAAGGGACACACAACAGCAACTTTCCCTCACCGACCAGTTCGATTTTGTGAATTACAATTATACATTGGATTCCACCGGAAAAGGAATTAATAGTTATTTCAAAGTCATCCCTCTTAAAAAGTACCAAATATCTACCGATGTCGGTCTGAACGTGATCCAGCTGCAGGGCGCACCCGGCCCCTTCGCCAACCTGTCCTATAAAATCCGCAATGTCTTCAATGGGCTTGAAAACTTCGAGGCAAATGTCCGGGGAGGCATTGAACTGGTACCTGGTTTCCTGGGGAACCAGCAAATTTACCGAAGCGAAGAAATAGCCGTGAACACCTCCCTGATCTTTCCAAGATTGTTAACGCCCTCGGGTCTTTTACAAAAACAAACAGCCGGCTACAATCCGAGGACACAGGTTGGTTTAGGTTATAACTACGTCAACCGGCCCGAATATACCCGTACCAATGTAAAAATCGCCATGACCTATTCCTGGCAGCCAACCAACACGACGCTTTTCAATCTTTCCCTGGTCGACCTGAACATTCTGAACACCCAAAATATCCGCGCCGACTTCAAGAGCCTGCTCGACACTTTGCAGCTACAGGGTAATAACCTGATCAACAGTTTCCAGAAATCCTTTGTATCCGATATTAATTTCAGTTTTGTTTACAATACCAACTCGTTGATCGGCCCTCCCAAAAACGCCCGGTATTTCCGGATCGCGCTGGAATCCGGGGGTACTTCGCTCAATGTCCTGCCCAAACAGGAAGATCTGATCAAAAATGTTTTTGGAGATCTGCAGTTCTATAAGTACTTGCGATGGAACGCGGATTACCGCCGCTATTGGCCGGCAGGAAAAAAGTCAGCTTTTGTGGCGAGGGTTAACACGGGCGCAGTTTACAGTTACGGCGACAGTAAGGTACCTCCTTATGAAAAATACTTTTTTGCCGGCGGATCGAACAGTTTGCGAGCCTGGCTTCCAAGGCGTTTAGGCCCCGGGTCTTCTCCTCCCCGACTGACATCGAACAACTTGTCTATCGAATCCCCGGGTGAATTCCTGCTCGAAGGCAACCTTGAATGGCGCGGACATCTTGCCAAATTCTTTGGGGATATTAACTATGCGCTTTTTATTGATGCCGGTAATGTCTGGAATTTAAACAGTACTGCGACGGAGTCCCAAAAATTCAAAGCCAATAGCTTTGTTCGCGAAATTGCTGTGGGAACAGGCTTTGGGATCCGTTATGATCTTTCCTTTTTCATCCTGCGATTCGACTTTGGCATTAAGGTTTACGACCCTGCCCTTCAGCGCTTTGTGTTGGACGAGTTGCAATTCAACAAGCTCTTTAAAAGAACCCAGTCCAACTTCCTGAACATTAATCTGGGCGTTGGCTATCCATTTTGACACCAGCCCCTCAAGCTTTTTACTCTATGACAGTTTGTCAGTTTTCCCTGATTTCTTTCTACCTTTGCAGTCTTATCTTTTTAGGTTCGGCACGTTAATTGGGTAACCAGGTGTCCCCAAAAAAGTTATTTAGCAGTTAAAGATTCCCTTCCAATGGAAAACAGAGTTGCAAATTCATTGAAAATATTGACTGAGGCAGATAAAGAGGCTTGTGAAACCGTGCGCATTTCAGAAAATGAACCAGTTACCCATAAAAAGAGGCTGTTCATTGAAAGTTATGGTTGCCAGATGAATTTTTCCGATAGCGAGATCGTAGCTTCTGTGATGCGTGAGGCAGGATATTCGACGACATCCGACGTAAATGATGCAGACCTCATATTTTTAAATACCTGTGCGATCCGTGACAATGCCGAGCAAAAGGTGAGAAATCGGCTGGTACATTTGAATTTTATAAAAAAGAAACGACCAGGCACACTGATAGGCGTTTTGGGGTGTATGGCCGAGAGGCTGAAGGCTCAGCTGCTCGAAGAAGAAAAGATGGTCGACATTGTGACAGGCCCGGATGCTTACCGCGATCTGCCACGTTTGGTAACCGAAGCTGAAACGGGGCAGAAAGGTGTTAATGTTTTTCTTTCCAGAGAAGAAACCTACGCCGACATCTCACCTATCCGCCTTAACTCCAACGGTGTCACGGCATTCATTTCTATCATGCGCGGCTGCGATAATATGTGCAGTTTTTGCGTGGTACCATTTACACGTGGCCGCGAACGAAGCCGCGACCCTCATTCAATTGTGAAGGAGGCGGAGGCCTTATTCAATGAAGGTTACCGGGAAGTTACCCTGCTCGGACAGAACGTTGACAGCTACAAATGGCAAAACCAGGTCAACTTCGCCCATCTTCTCGAAATGGTTGCGAAAGTAAACCCTGAGCTGCGTGTCCGGTTCAGCACTTCGCATCCGAAAGATATTACCGACGATGTTTTATACACCATCAAGAAATACGATAACATCTGTAATTATATCCACTTGCCTGCCCAAAGCGGGAACAGCAGGATTTTGGAACTAATGAACCGGACCTATAACCGTGAATGGTATCTCGGCCGAATAGACAGTATCAGAAGAATACTGGGAGAGGATTGTGGTATTTCCCATGATTTGATCTCCGGCTTCTGTACCGAAACGGAAGAAGAACACCAGGATTCCATTTCTCTGCTTGAATATGTGAAGTTTGATTTCGGTTATATGTTCTCCTACTCGGAACGTCCTGGCACCCTTGCCGCCAAGAAGTTCAAAGACGATATTCCGGCGGAGATAAAGCAGCGGAGACTGGCGGAAATCATCGAAGTCCAACAAAGAATTTCGCTCGAACGCAATCAAAGGCTCATCGGTACTGTTCAAAAAGTACTCGTTGAAGGTACATCCAAACGTTCTGAGGATGACTTATCAGGAAGAATAGATCAGAACAAAAAAGTGATCTTCCCCAGGGAAAACTTCAAAAAAGGCGATTACGTCAACGTACTGATCACCGAATGCACTGCCGCTACATTGAAAGGAAAAGCACTGGCGGAAGTTGAAGTTGTGTAATTCTTAACAAGCTAGTAGCCAGCAGCTAATAGCCAATCGCCATTTGAATGGATCTATCGGAAATACAATCAATAAAAAATCGGTTCGGAATAATCGGCACCTCGCCGGGACTTAATCATGCGATCAATGTGGGTGTTCAGGTGGCAGCAACGGATCTGACCGTTTTGATTACCGGTGAAAGTGGTAGTGGTAAAGAGTCGTTTTCGAAAATCATACACAGCCTCAGTTCGAGAAAGCATGGGCCTTTTATTGCTATCAACTGCGGTGCAATACCAGAAGGAACGATTGATTCGGAGCTTTTCGGGCATGAAAAAGGCGCATTTACCGGCGCCCTTGATGCAAGAAAGGGCTATTTTGAGACAACTAATACAGGCACCATCTTTCTGGACGAAGTAGGGGAAATGCCTCTGGGAACACAGGCCAGGTTGCTGCGTGTATTGGAAAACGGTGAATACATCCGCGTCGGATCTTCCAAAGTTCTCAAAACCAACGTCCGCGTTGTGGCTGCTACCAATGTAAATTTGCTGGACGCGGTCAACAATGGGAAGTTCAGAGAAGATCTTTATTACCGGCTTAATACAGTACCTATTTACGTCCCTCCCCTGCGCGACCGCGGAGAGGATATCCTGCTGTTGTTCAGGAAATTCACAAATGATTTTTCGGAAAGATACCGTACCAAGCCGGTAAGGCTCGATAATGAGGCACGGGATCTTTTGTTACAGTATAGCTTTCCAGGGAATATTCGCCAGCTCAAAAATATTGCAGAGCAAATCACCATTCTGGAAACAGATAAAGATCTGCCGATCAGCGCTGAAACCCTGAACGGCTACCTCAATCCGGTACAACCGGCTGGTCGAAAAGCATTGGTGCCGCTCCGGTCCGGAGAAGATTCAGCAAGCTCATTTTCAGAACGGGAACTGCTATATAAAGTTCTGTTCGACATGAGGAGAGATATGACTGAACTGAAAAAGCTGGTCAGGAATGTGCTTGAGAACGAAAAATACGGCGGGGATATCCTTAAAGATCACCAGGACCTTTTCAGTTCTATCAACACCCCCGAGCCGATCATCAACAACCCGACTATCGATCCACCGCGTTTGCTTCCTTCACCGGCGCCCAGAACTGTTGACCTGGACCGTTATTCCGACGAACGGGGCGAAATCGAAGACGTGATGCATGTAACAGCGGAAGAAGAATCGTTATCTCTGGAAGACAAGGAAAAAGAAATGATTATTAAGGCTTTACGCAAAAATAATAACAAACGAAAGTACGCAGCACATGCATTGGGCATATCCGAACGGACGTTATACAGAAAAATCAAGCAGTATGACATTGAAGAATAACAGATTCCCTCGATCCGGAATGAATTTCAAGAAATGGGCCTTCATCCTTTTCTTTCTGCATAGCTCGCTGTTCATTTCAAGTTGCGGTGTCTACTCCTTTACGGGCACCAACTTGTCTCCGGATATCAAAACATTCAGCGTCCTGAATTTCACGATGGGCACGGCAGGCGGGCCGTCGGACCTGCCTCAAAGGCTGACAGAGGATTTAAAAGAATATTTCCAGAGAAACACGAGCCTGACCAGTCAGCCCGGAGGCGGGGACTTAGTATTGGAAGGTTCGATTACCGGATATGATGTACTGGCCGCCGCACCTACGGCAAATGACCAAGCAGGGCTTAACCGCTTGAATGTCACCGTTCAGGTCCGTTATACCAATGCCAAGGACGAAACTAAAAATTTCGACCAGTCATTCACTTACTACGCGGACTTTCCTCAGGACCAAACACTTAATCAAAACGAAGCGCGTCTCTTACCTACAATACGCGAAAATCTGGTGCAGCAAATCTTCAATAAATCGGCAGCAGACTGGTAAGGGCAACTGCTTTTTCTTAATTTCATCACCTTGTCCAAAATTTAAATCCGGATCATGGCAATTATTGAAAAGGAGGCGTTTAGCCAACTGGTTAAACATCCTCATGAAGTGAATGCGGATATTATCGCAAAGCTTGAAGCGACGATCAAAGCGTTTCCTTACTGCCAGATTTCCTACTCGCTGTTGGCAAAAGCACATGCAGGTACAGAAAAACTGGACGAGGCGCGGCCACGGGCAGCGGCTTACGCATTAAGCAGGATTGCCTTACAGCAATTGGTAGAAAACGACACCGAGCGTTATGATGCCTCTGTCAATATAGAAGAAATTATTGATGCTCAGGAAAAGTCCGTACCGCAAAATGGTGAAGATATCCTGATCAGCATTGTAGAGCAACAGGTAACACCTGCGCAGTCGCAAAAGTCTGAAGAACAGCGGCGCCAGCAGCAGATTATCGAGGGTTTTATGAAAAAAAATCCCCGCATGAGCCGCCAGGAAAACAATCTGGAACCTATCGAGATTGATCTGGGCGGAAGGGTTGCAGCATCAGGCCTCGGAAACGTTGAAACCGAAGCATTTGCAAAAATTCTGATACGGCAGGGTAAAATTGAGAAAGCAATTGATGTGTATCAGAAATTGATCTTGAAAAAACCGGAAAAAAGGGATTACTTTGCGAAAAAATTAAGCGAGCTATATCGCGCGAGTTGAAAAACTGGTTGGTAAAAAATGCATCCAGTCATTTGAAATTGAGTTATTCAATCATTAATTAATATTGTAAAGCATGTATTTGGGTTTGATTATTCTGGTGGCGATTGTCGCAGTATTGTTAATTCTGGTAGTATTGGTCCAAAATTCCAAGGGTGGTGGGCTTTCAAGTGAATTTAGCGGCGCTGGCACAACCCAGATGTTCGGTGTAAAGAAGACCACAGACCTTCTTGAGCAGATCACGTGGGGATTGGCAAGTGCGGTGATCCTCATCTCTCTTGCATCATACATTATCGTAGGTGGAAGTAATGAAGGAGGCGGAATTAAAAGTATCAATGTTGACAGGGCGCAAAATGCAGTGGTACCTGGCGGCAAGATTGCTCCCGCAGCTGGAAAACCGGAGTCGACTCCTGCGGCTGCCAAGCCCGCAGCCCCGGCTGACACGTCAAAATAGTTTTCAGACCATTCCGTTGCAATAAAAAATGCCTGCGATTCGATTGCAGGCATTTTTTATTGCAAGCTGCTTCTACCTAAGTCACGTTGATTTCTTTCAGCATCAATTTTTTTGCAACCGGCAACAAGGTTTCGTGCAAGGGATACTCCCGCTTCGACTCGACAATGTAAGTTGCAGGATTAGGAAGCGCTTTGTTTTTTCTCGTAAGATCCACTTTAATTTGCGATACCGTATTCCCGATCCCGATGCGGGTAGTTTCCAGAAACCACGTTTTTAGGTACCGTTCTTTCATTTGATCATAAAGCGCGAGCTGATATTGAAATATGCTCACCAAAGGCTGAAAAGTATGAAGGAACAAAAGATACCCTTCCTGCAGCCTTAGCGGAACAATACCTACCGGCGAAATTGTCACGTTTTCCTGTACTTTACAAAATCGTTCGTTCCCCTCAGTAATAGACTCCGAGAATTTCGGAATCGCGAAATCAAGAATATAATTCAACTCTTCCATGTAAGGATCATCCTGGTGCGTTTCCTCGTATTCAAACTTCCAGGTATTCAAATTGATCCCAGTCAGGTTTCTGGGCAGTGAGGTTTTAATATTTCGTTTACTGGACCTGATATCAATACATGATTCGAAATGCAATTGCAATTCGGGTAGATAGGGATGCAGGCGGTTGTGGACAAACTGGCCATTGATGTGCTGCAAGTAGGCAAGCAAAACGTACTTTTTGTGTTCAAAATCGAAAATCCCTTCTGTTAACCAATTGTTTTGGAGGCTATTCATAAAACGATCACTATTTGGTGCCAATAAAATTTACGCATTTTAAAAATCGGAAACAATTTTTTCATTTTCCTGCCATTTTTATAACCAAATAATGATATAAAGGCCAACCTGGATACAAATTTGTCACACTTCCCGGAAAAAATGTCAGAGCAGGTACAGTTGGCATAGATTGTGCTTAGCGGTTATCAGTCAAATCAATTACTGACAATCAAAAAATAACCGTTTAATATTTATGTCAACTTTAGCAGAAATACAAGTGAACGTACAACCTCTGGCTGATCGTGTTCTTGTAGAACCAGCCCCAGCCGAAGAAAAAACTGCATTTGGTATCATTATCCCTGATACTGCCAAAGAAAAACCACAACGCGGAACCGTAGTTGCAGTTGGTCCTGGTAAAAAAGATGAGCCTCTTACAGTGAAAGTAGGTGATACCGTATTGTATGGTAAATACTCAGGTACTGAATTGGCATATGAAGGGAAAGATATCCTGATTATGCGCGAATCAGACATTTACGCCATTATTGGTTAATTGTCTGACATTTTAAAATCCATAAGTTTCTCTTAAAGTTTTTCCAAATTATTAATTGTTATGTCTAAGAAAATATTTTTTGACACAGAAGCACGCGACAAGATCAAAAAAGGCGTGGATACATTGGCTGACGCCGTGAAAGTTACATTAGGGCCTCGTGGCCGTAACGTGGTAATCGACAAGAAATTCGGTTCTCCAAGCATCACCAAGGATGGTGTTACTGTCGCCAAAGAAATTGACCTGAAAGATCCTATCGAAAACATGGGAGCTCAGCTGGTAAAAGAAGTTGCTTCTAAAACTGCTGACTCTGCTGGTGACGGTACTACTACTGCGACCGTTTTGGCGCAAGCGATTTATTCAATCGGTGTTAAAAACGTAGCTGCGGGTGCTAACCCAATGGATCTGAAACGTGGTATCGACAAAGCTGTCGCGATCATCACCAAAGATCTTGAAGCTCAGAAAAAAAATATCTCTACTTCCAAAGAAATCGCTCAGGTTGCGACCATCTCAGCTAACCATGACGAGGAGATCGGTCAGATGATCGCTGAGGCGATGGAGAAAGTAGGTAAAGAAGGTGTAATCACTGTAGAAGAAGCGCGCGGTACTGAAACAGAAGTTAAAACTGTAGAAGGTATGCAGTTTGACCGTGGTTACCTGTCTCCATATTTCGTAACCAATACAGAGAAAATGGAAGCTGAACTGGAACGTCCGTTCATCCTGATCTCGGAAAAGAAAGTTTCTTCCATGAAAGAGCTTCTTCCAGTTCTGGAAGCAGTGGCTCAAACTGGCCGTCCTTTGTTGATTCTCGCAGAAGATGTTGATGGAGAGGCGCTTGCTACATTGGTAGTAAACAAAATCCGCGGTGCATTGAAAGTAGCTGCTGTTAAGGCTCCTGGTTTCGGCGACCGTCGTAAAGCAATGCTGGAAGATATCGCTATCATCACAGGTGGTACCGTTATTTCAGAGGAACGCGGTTTCAAATTGGAAAACGCTACCTTGGAATATCTGGGTACTTGCGAAAAAGCGATTATTGACAAAGACAACACCACTTTGGTGAACGGTTCAGGTAATTCTGAAGATATCCAGGGACGTGTTAACCAAATCAAAGCGCAGATCGAAAACACAACTTCTGATTACGATCGCGAAAAACTGCAGGAACGTCTGGCCAAATTGTCTGGCGGTGTAGCTATCCTTTATATCGGAGCTGCAACTGAAGTTGAAATGAAAGAGAAAAAAGACCGCGTCGACGATGCATTGCACGCGACCCGTGCTGCTGTTGAAGAGGGTATCGTTGCTGGTGGTGGTGTAGCTTACATCCGCGCTACTGCTGCACTGGAAGGCGTTACTGGTTCAAACGAAGACGAAAAAACCGGTATCAACATCATCCGCGTTGCTCTGGAAGCTCCTTTGAGAACAATCGTTTCTAACTCAGGTCAGGAACCATCCGTTGTTGTTCAGAAAGTGAAAGAAGGAACCGGCGCTTATGGTTACAATGCAAAAGACAATGTTTACACAGACCTTCTGGAAGCTGGTATCATTGATCCTAAGAAAGTATCCCGTCTGGCTCTTGAAAACGCAGCATCTATCGCAGGCCTATTGCTGACAACAGAATGTGTGATCGCTGACGAGCCAGAAGAAGCTCCTGCAGCCGGTGGCCACAGCCACGGCGGTGGAATGGGCGGCATGATGTAATCAAGCCAAACAAATAACACAAAAACCGTCAGAGCATATCTGACGGTTTTTCTTTTTTAGCCTGATAATCAATTCATAAAAGCATTTTTCCATCCTGCATGACCAGCCTGCGGTCTGCCATTTCGGCAAGGTCCTCATTGTGGGTGACGATCACAAATGTTTGCCCGGTCTCATCCCGGAGTTTGAAAAACAGCTGATGCAGGTCCAGCGCATTGTGAGAGTCGAGGTTGCCGCTGGGTTCATCAGCGAGGACGATAGCCGGCTTGTTAAGTAAAGCCCTCGCCACAGCAACCCGCTGCTGCTCGCCGCCCGAAAGCTGCGAAGGCAGATGGTCTTTTCTCCCCGAAAGCCCCAGCAATTCCAGCAACTCCTCCCCTCTTTTTACCAATTCTTTCTCACTGTTCTGACCATTAATGTAACCTGGCATGCACACATTTTCCAGTGCGGTAAACTCCGCCAGCAGGTTATGAAACTGGAAAATAAAGCCGATTTTTTCATTTCTGAATTTAGCCAGATCTCTATCTTTCTGTGTAAAAACATTAACCCCGTCTATAAAAACCTGCCCTTCCTCAGGCCTGTCCAAGGTACCCAGAATGTGAAGAAATGTACTTTTACCGGCTCCCGATGGCCCCACAATCGCAACCACTTCGCCTTGTTTTACTTCCAGATCAATCCCCTTCAAAACCTGTAATGAACCATATGTACGCCTGATTCCGCGCGCCTGAAGTAAATGCATGACCCGAAAAGATAATTGGCTGAATTCCTACGCCCGTTTTGATTAATTCCTTAATTTGCCGTAAAAATACCCATTTACTTTTATACTCATGAATATTCACGAATATCAAGGCAAAAGCGTTCTTAAAAAATACGGTGTGCGTATTCAGGAAGGGCTCGTAGCCGACACGCCCGACAAGGCTGTGGAAGTTGCACGTGAGCTGAGCCAGCAAACAGGCACCAAATGGTATGTTGTTAAATCTCAGATCCATGCCGGTGGCCGCGGAAAGGGCCGTATTGTAGGTACCGAGCAGCGTGGTGTTGCCCTTGCAAAATCCGTTGAAGATGTAAGGACTATTTCCAACAATATTTTGGGTAAAGTGCTGGTAACTCACCAAACAGGACCTGAGGGAAAAAGAGTAAATAAAGTACTGATTGCCGAAGACGTATACTATCCAGGCCCGAGCGAGCCGAAGGAATATTACCTTTCAATCCTTCTGGACCGTGGCAAAAACTGCAACGTGATTATGGCCAGCACCGAAGGCGGTATGGACATCGAAGAAGTTGCTGAACATACTCCCGAAAAAATCATGAAGGAATGGATCGATCCAAAAGTTGGATTGCAGCCGTTCCAGGCCCGTAAAGTAGCTTTCGCTCTGGGGCTTGAAGGTGATGCTTTTAAAGAAATGGTAAAATTCATCACTGCGTTGTATAAAGCATACGTTGAAAGCGACTCAGCGATGTTCGAAATCAATCCGGTTTTAAAAACATCCGACAACAAAATCCTTGCTGTTGATGCAAAGGTGGACTTGGATGATAACGCTTTGTACCGTCACCCGGAGCTCGCTGAAATGCGTGATACCAATGAAGAAGATCCTTTGGAAGTAGAAGCAGGTGCAAATAACCTGAACTATGTGAAACTGGATGGAAACGTAGGTTGTATGGTGAACGGGGCTGGCCTTGCAATGGCTACCATGGATATTATTAAATTGTCGGGTGGAGAACCTGCCAACTTCCTCGATGTTGGGGGTGGCGCCAATGCGAGAACCGTTGAAGCCGGTTTCCGTATTATTTTAAAAGATCCAAACGTTAAAGCGATCCTGATCAATATTTTCGGAGGTATCGTACGTTGCGACCGTGTTGCTGCGGGTGTCGTTGAGGCTTACAAAGCCATTGGCGAGATTCCTGTTCCGATCATCGTTCGTTTGCAAGGTACTAATGCTGAAGAAGGAGCCCGTATCATCAATGAATCTGGCTTGAAAGTGTATTCGGCTATTGAATTTAAAGAAGCGGCTACTAAGGTATCCGAAGTTCTGGCTGAGTTGGGAGTATAGAATTTTTTAAATATGATTGAGGGCGGCTAAATAGCCGCCCTTTTTATTAAATAGTATTGCACATCGGTTTATAGTGGAGTCCATACTGCTTTGTTTCTATGCAAATACTGAAAGTCGGAATATTCTAACTTTAGGTTCTTGTATTGAGATTTAGAAAAAAATTTGCCAGATGAGCCGCTTGATAACATTATCTCGGATAAGGGAAAAATATTAAAAATCATAAATCGAAGTGAGCTATTCGCCGGGGCAGTTTTGAGAGGCTACTTTCCAATCTTTTGCAATGGAAAGGAAACAACGAACATTCGAGCCTTTACAATTCCTCTTTTTTACAAAAGCGCCATAACTGCCTCATCTCCCATTACCGCATTGGCCGGACGCGGATGATCGGCATTGAAAACCTCCAAATCCTTTTGATCTAACACTTTTGCCGGATCTTCGTCAATTTCCCCGTGTGAATCAGTTATTGCTTTTAAGTCCAATCCAACATGTTTAGCCATAAACTTGTACATCGCTTTTCGCTTGGACGGGCCAAAGTCGTGTTTTTCGTCGGCCAGATGAACGCCCTCCAGCACTTCCTTTTTTCCATATAGATTATAAATGTTCTCCATGAAAGGAAATTCCACTTCCGGGGTATTCTTGGTCCAGTCGCCTCCATCTGAAATCAGGATCATGGGCCTTGGAGCTGCCAGAGCGGCGATTTCGACATTGTTGGTCTGATAGTTTCCTTTCTTATGGATGGGAAGCCCACTTTCACATACGCAACCGCCGAAGAAATAAGCAGATACCATCACCACAGGCACAGAAACCTTAACTCGGTTATCCAATGCGGCAAGCAAGAAAGTCTGCGTTCCCCCACCCGACTCACCAGTGACTGCAATCCGCTCCGGATCCACACCGGGGATAGACAAAAGAAAATCCAGGGAACGGATGCTATTGATTGTCTGTAGTTTAAGGCCCTTGGCCATTTTGTGCTCGCATTGACGCGAATCACCCTGTCCTATCATATCCCACACAAATACTACCGCGCCCATGCGCGCCAGCGATGCGCAACGTTTCTGAGTCTGCTCCCGGAATCTTCCGTGCGGATTTTCTCCGTGTCCATGCGGGCACAGGATACCTGCATAGGACTTCTGCCTTTTAAGCGGCTTATACAAATTTCCGGTGACATATATCCCCGGCATACTTTCAAAAGCCACATTTTCAATCGAATAGCCATCCATTTCCTTCCGGCTGTGAATAATCGGTTTAGAAGTTGGTTTGAGAGGCATCGTTTCCAGGCCCATTCCCTCGCGTATCTGTTTGCGAATGGCAACGGCGCGCGCTTCCCACTGTACCTTGGAAGTTACCTTGTGCTTTTCCAGAAATTCCTTGCCTTGCTCTTCGGTAAAATAAGCACCCTGACACAGCTCTGCGCTCTGTGTAAAGCCTTTAGAAACAACAATGCATGTGAACAGAATGAGGATAATCGTTTTCATTTGAGGTAGAAGGTGATTTAGGAATAAAAGATACTGAACACTTTGGGATACTGTCCATTGAGAGAGTCTTAAGGGACCGCTACCTTAATATATTCCTTCAAAATATGCGCCTCAATATCCTTTACCAACCCTTTGTATTCCCCGTCGATCTGAAAATGTGCCTCTTTGTTCAAACATTCTATTTTCGCGCTTTCAACTGAAACAACTTTCATGATTTCAGGATTAAAGTCGGTATTGCCAGCCAGGATCTTGGCAGTTTCAATAAAATCGAGCTTCTTGGCAATGACAAGTTCGAACCTGCCATCTGACATATCTCCTGCTGGATTGATGGTAACGCCCGTTCCGTATTTCTGAGCGTTAGCGATGATCACAATCAAAACATCGGTTTCTATGACCTCTTCCGCCGTCGTGATCCTCACAAGGAAATTTTCATGTTCACTTAAAGTTTTCAGCATTTCCCGGGCATAACCCAGCTTTCCTCGCGTATCGCTGTTTTCGTAATTCTTTACCAGCAATGCATTGAGGCCTATATCGCTGAGATGCAGGCTGATATCACCATTTATTGAAACCGCGTCAATCAAGATATGATGATCCCCAAAGGCCACCTCCAAAGCCTGGTCCAGGGCACCAGAAAGGCCGAAGTCTACTGAGAGGCCATTGGCCGAACCAGCCGGGATGATGCCCAAGATCACATCAACACCGTGAACAGCCTGCGCTACGATGGATATGGTACCGTCCCCGCCCGCAACCAGCACGCGCTCGGGCTTTATATATTGAACCATTTCCCGGACCTCTTCCAGGTCATTTTTGCCCGTGGTCGAATAAATGCGCAAATCATAGCCTTCGGCATTTGTTTTTTCGATGATCTTTTCAAAAATGATATCCTTGTCAACATCCCCGGATATGGGATTTACAACCAGCAAAACTTTTCGTTCTGAAAACATATTGTCTAATTTAGGGACTTAAAGTCAATGGGGATAAAGATAGTTATGAAACGTTGTGACTTAAAACTGTACCGCGGCTATGCCAATAAAAAGGAACTTATTGTTTTTGGGCATATTGTCAAAAAGTATCCTTCCGGTGATCGCAAGTATACCAGGAGCGGTTTTCGTTACGCCCGGACCATCATTGAATTATTCTCGGTCAAAACAATTCCCTTCCTGAAAGTTACCCTCCGTGTGGGAAACCTGATTGCCGAGACACGGGCCGAGGACGACGGCTACTTTCGTTTTCAAGTCCCTTTTGACGAAAACCTGCCCAGCGGCTGGCATACGTACGAGGTCAGTATCGACGATGAGATGAATGGCAGAAAATACAAAGCCAGCAGGACAGAGGAGTTTTTCCTTCCCTATAAAACCTCTTATGGACTGATTTCCGACATTGACGATACTTTCCTGATCTCGCACAGCAGGCGTTCTTTTAAAAAGCTTTTTGTGCTTTTATCTAAAAACGTGCAGGCCCGCAAACCTTTTGACGACGTGGTGAAGCATTACCAGCTCCTTTCATTTGCCAGCAGGTCACATCCGCAAAAGGAAAGCAATATCTTTTTTTATGTTTCGAGCAGCGAATGGAATCTTTACGATATGATTGTCAGATTCGCGGAATTGAATGGTATGCCCAAAGCCGTTTTAAAGCTGAAAAAAATCAAGTCCGGACTGGACGATTTCGTAATGACCGGCACCGGATCGCATTTACACAAGCTTCGCAAGATCCATAATATCATCAATTTTTACCCCGAATTACAGTTCATCCTTCTCGGCGACGATTCTCAGAAAGACCCGGATATTTATGAGGAGATATGCAGAACCTTTCCGTCGAATATCCGGGCCGTTTACATCCGGCAAACCAGAAAAACAGCAAAGGAACTGGCAACTGTGCTTTTGAAAAATATCCAGGATCTCGGCATTGATACCTGCTATTTTGCCCACAGCAACAAGGCCATAATCCATTCCCTTGAACATGGCATCGTATTTCAGACCCCAACTGAGCCGCCTGCCGAAATGACTGCTGAAAATCTTACCTGATTTAATGATAACTTGTCTTCACGCTAAGGGGGCATTAACCTTTACGATTTTAATTTTTATCAATGGATATTTCGCATATCATCAACGAGCTCGGTGAAGACCGCAGTCTTTATTTCAACGCGGTTGCGCCGCCGATTGTCCAGGCCAGCAATTTTGTTTTTGACACTTTCGAAGACCTCCGGAAAGCTTTCGAGGATGAGGATTCGGCATATTTATATTCCCGCGGCAAAAATCCCACCATTGAGATACTCAGAAAAAAACTGGCTGCACTGGATGGCGCGGAAGATGCGCTGGTGTTTAACAGCGGTTCCTCGGCCATTTTCGCAGCCGTTCTTGCCAATGTCAAAAGCGGTGACCACATTCTTTCGGTAGATAAGCCTTATAGCTGGGCCTGGCGCATGTTCGACAATATGCTGCCCCGGTTCAATGTCACCACAACTTATATTGATGGCACTAAAATCGAGCATTTCGAAAAGGCTGTCCGCCCCGAAACAAGGGTTATTTATCTGGAATCGCCCAATTCCAATACATTCGAACTACAGGACCTGGAAGCCGTTGCCCGGCTTGCAAAGGAACGGGGTATCGTGACCATCGTCGATAACAGCTATTCCTCGCCATTGCAGCAGCAGCCCTTGTCTTTCGGGATTGACATGGCGCTCCAATCTGCCTCTAAGTACCTGGGAGGCCATAGCGACACCGTTGCGGGGGTTTTGACGGGCAAGAAGGAAATGCTGAACAAAATCTTTAACGAGCAACTCCTCAACAATGGATCGGGAATTTCCCCCTTCAATGCATGGCTGATCCTGAGAGGATTACGTACCTTGCCGGTCAGACTTGCGCATATTGCCAAAACCACAGAAAAAGTGGTAGCTTTCCTGAAAAATCATTCCAAAATCGAGCGGGTTATCTTTCCATTTGATTCCGACTTCCCACAGATTGAGCTGGCAAAAAAGCAAATGTCTGGCGCATGTGGTTTGCTGACAATTGTTTTAAAAACAGACAGCTATAACAGCATTGAAACATTCGCCTATTCCCTGAAGCATTTTCTGGTAGCAGTTTCCTGGGGTGGGCACGAGTCGCTCATCCTGCCTCAGGCAGCAGGTATTGGGCCGGAGCTGTTTGATCCTGCCATTGAAAAACACCGGATGGCACGCGTTTACATCGGTCTGGAAGATCCTGATTTTTTGATCAGCGATCTGCAGCAGGCACTTACTGTTTTATAAATACATTCCTTTTCGTAGAATTGACCATGAAAAAGATCCTGATTGTGGAAGACGACCGCAGGATAGCACAGAACATTTTCCGTGGATTAGGCACTGAAAATTTTGAAGCAGAGATTGCCTACGACGGCATCACAGGAAAACAGATGGCTCTGGATAAGAAATTCGACCTGGTATTATTGGACGTGAACCTGCCAGGCATGAAAGGGTATGATGTTTGCCAGCAGATCAGGATTTATAAACCGACCTTGCCCATTATCATGCTGACTGCCTACGGTGAAATTGAAGACAAAATTGAAGGGCTTGGCCGGGGAGCGGATGATTATATTGTCAAACCCTTCGATTTCCGTGAGCTGCTCGCCCGGATCAACGCTGCATTGCGATTGTCTGACCTGAACAGCCCGGAAGCGACCGACAAAATACTGCGCATCGCGGACCTGGAAATGAACCTGGGTACCAAGCAGGTAAGGCGTGGCGGAAATGTGATCGACCTTACTGCAAAGGAATTTGCCCTGCTGGAATACTTTCTGATGCACCGCGGCCGGGTGGTTTCCAAAATGGACCTGGCCGAACATGTATGGCACCTGAATTTCGATCCCGGAACGAATGTTGTGGAGGTGTATATCAATTATTTGCGCAAAAAAGTAGACAAGGATTTCCCTGTCAAGCTGATCCATACCCGCCCCGGGATGGGTTACATCATGAAAGAAGAATAAAACGAGCCAATGAAGATCAGGAACCGTATCGCCCTACAATTCACGCTGTTAGTTGCGGCGGTACTGCTGTTCTTTTCCATTGCAATCTACAGCGTATCCGAGCATTACAGGCAGGAGGAATTTTTTGACCGGCTGAGAAGCCGCGCGCGCACCACATGCCGGCTCCTTGTTAAGGTAAAAGGTATCGACAAGGACCTTCTCAAAGCCATTGATCAAAATACGCTTTCCGAAATGCTGGATGAAAAAGTATTGATCTTTAACTCAGAAAATGACCTGATTTATTCCAGCGTTGACGACAAACTGCTTACCTATCAGAAGGCGCTGCTCCAAGAGGTAAGGCAGCAGGAATACATGGAATTTCATCAGGGCGAAAATGAGGTGATCGGGCTGCTGTACCAGGAAGGCGATGAGCCGCTGATCGTATTAGCTTCTGCTTACGATACATTCGGGCACAGCAAACTGGATAATCTCAGAAGTACGCTATTATGGGGACTGGTGGCCGGTATTGGGGTAACAGTCGTTCTTGGCATCTATTTTGCGGGAAATGCCCTGAGGCCTATCAGCCGAATCAATGAACAGGTTTCCCTGATCACTGCCCAGAACTTATCCCAGAAACTGGATGAAGGAAACCGCAAAGACGAGATTGCGCAACTCGCCATTAATTTTAATACAGTATTGTACCGTCTCAACAAGGCATTTGAACAACAAAAAAGTTTTGTGTCACATGCTTCCCACGAACTCCGAACCCCATTGGCAGCATTAAAATCCGAAATACAACTGGGACAAAGGTTTACGAAAAACAACCCGGATCTGAAAGAGGTATTTTCCAATCTTTTTTCGGATACGGAGCGCCTGATCAGTATTACCAATAACCTGCTCTTTCTCGCACGTTCGTATGAAAATATGGGTACGATGAAAATGTCGCCCATTCACATAGAAGATCTGGCGTTTATGGCCAAAGAGGAGCTTTTGTCGTCGCATCCGGGCTATAGCGTTTCAATAGACTATGAAAACATTCCCGAAAATGCAGATGAAACAGTGATCAAGGGTAATGAGGAACTGCTGAAAACGGTTTTCTCCAATTTGCTGGATAATGCCTGCAAATACTCCGCCGACCATCAGGCGCAGATCATCATCTCCTGCAATGATAAATCCTGTACTGTGAAAGTCAAAGATCAGGGAATTGGCATTAGTCAGGAAGACATACCCCATATTTTCAACCCGTTTTTCAGGTCTTCCAATGCTGCCGAGCTCCCGGGCTTTGGTATAGGTCTCTCCATTTGCCAGCGAATTGTAGAACTACACCACGGCGTCATTTCAGTTACCAGTGAAATAGGCAAGGGCAGCGAGTTTCACGTACAGCTCAACCACGTTTGATCCGCCTGTTGCCCCCGACCGGGAAGAGAGGAAGTTTTACTGACCGTAAGCTTTTTCTAGAAAGTGGCATAAAAAAAGTCACCTTCTGGGGATTTCGGGGCAAACCAGCACAGGGCAATTACTCCTTCGGCCCAAAGTAGAGACATTTAATTTGCCGCTCGGTGTTTGGGGAACCAGAGAACGTACCCCAATAAAAGCCCCTTTTTTCGGCAGAATGAGTGGGATTTTTAACATTCTAATTTTTTTCTAAGACTATTTTAAGGTCGCTGTAATACCAGTAACCGAAGTTCGCAACATTATAACCAATAAACCATGCGAACTTACATTATCGGGCTTTTGATTTGCTTATCAACCGGACTACACGCACAAGACACGCTCCGGCTCTCCATCAGGCAGGCCGACAGTCTTTTTCTTCAAAACAATCTTGAAATCCTTGCTGAGAAGTACCAGATAGATATCGCCAAATCCGTTGAAATTCAGGATAAACTCTGGAACAACCCTACTTTCGGCGTAGAGATCAGCGCTTATAACCCTTCCCGCGGGGCCCTGGACGTGGGTAAAAACGGACAAAAGGCTTTTAATATCCAGCAGCTGATCACCCGCGCCGGCAAACGTAACAAGCAGGTTGCGCTCGACGTAGAGTCCACCCGCAAAAGTGAATACCAATTTTTCGATTTGATCCGGACATTAAAATTCGACCTCAGACAGATTTTCTTCGAATCCTATTACCTCGAACAGACCATTGCATTGTACGACAACCAGATCGGCACGCTGAATACAACGGTCGACGCTTTTGAAAAAGAATACAACCGCAAGAACATCTCCCTCAAAGAAGTTGTCCGTCTGAAAGCCCTCCTCTTTCAGCTTACCAATGACCGCGCGAATATCCTTTTCGAATTACAGGAAAACCAGCGCGACCTGCGGACATTGCTCAATACCGAACGACCCGTCAAATCAGTGGTGGACAGTACCGAGATCCAGCGGTACCAGCTCAGCAAATACACGCCGGAGGCGTTGAAGGAAAGAGCCTTGCAAAGCAGGGCCGACCTCAAAGTGGCACAATCTGCCACTAAACAGGCGGAACTCAACCTGACTTTACAAAAAGCACTGGCAGTACCCGACATTCAGGTGGGGGCGGTATACGATCAGGCGAGTAACTATGTGAATCATTATTTCGGCTTAAATGCGTCGATAGCGCTTCCGTTCTTCAACCGGAACCAGGGAAATATCCGCGCTGCGAAAAGCAATATCAGCTATTATAAAACAGCGGAATCGGCTAAACAGAATAGTGTCAGCAATGAGGTAGACGCGGCCGTACAAAAAGTAGGCATTGCTGAAAAGGCTTATCAAAGTGTCGAAAGCCAGTTTACAGATCAGTTTCAGCTGCTGAGCAGCGGCATGTATGAGAACTTCAAAAAAAGGAACATAACCCTCCTCGAATTCATCGATTTTATAGAAACCTACAACGAAAGTATCAAAGAGTATAACCGGTTGCAGGCCGATCGCATCAAAGTCTACGAAGAACTCAATTTCGTAGTTGGCGAAGAGCTTTTCAACTAAGTATTTAAACTGAACAACTTCTTACACCACGGCATCGCCAAACAAAATTTAAAATGAAAAATACCCTGTATGTTGTTATGTTGGCCTCCATTGGTATCTGGCTGACATCATGTGATAAAAAGAAAGAAGATGAAACCGGCGAATCCAAAGCATTTATGCTTTCGGATACGATGATGAGCCGCATTAAAATAGATACCGTCCGCACTGAAGCTGTACGGAACGAATTGACGCTCGTAGGGAAAGTAGTGCCTGATGAAAACAGGGTGATCAAAGTATTCCCGCTCGTTGGGGGCAATGTGGAAGAAGTGGACGTGGAATTGGGGGACAATGTACGCCAGGGACAGAAGCTGGCCGTGATCCGCTCAGGAGAAGTGGCGGACTTCGAACGTCAGAGGATCCAGGCAGAGTCCGATTTACTGATCGCACGGAAGAATTTATCCTCTACCGAAGACCTTTTCGAGAGTAAGCTCGTGCCGGAACGCGATGTGATCACGGCGCGTCAAATGGTCGGTAAGGCACGGGCAGAACTGGACCGCATGAAAGAAATATTCTCGATCTATGGCTTGGGTAAATCTACAAACTACACGGTAACCTCGCCCATCGACGGCTTTATCATTGATAAAAATGTGAACCGGGGTATGCAGTTGCGCTCCGATAATTCCGAAAGCCTGTTCACGGTCGGGCAAATCGCCGACGTATGGGTAATGGCCAATGTGAACGAAAGCGATATTCCCAGGGTCAAGCTGGGCATGACTGCCAACGTCCGGACGATCAGTTTTTCCGATGAAGTTTTCAAAGGTAAGGTGGATAAGATCTACAATGTGCTTGACCCGGATACCAAGGCCATGAAAATCCGTATCCAACTGCAAAATGTAGGTTTGAAACTCAAACCAGAAATGCATGCAACCGTGACCCTGAATTTCGAAGAGGGCAGTAAAATGCAGGCTATCCCCTCTCAGGCGATCATTTTTGACAGAAGCAAAAACTGGGTGATGGTTTACCACAGCCGCACGAAAATCGAAACACGGCCGATCGAAGTATACCGGTCGCTTGCCGACAAGGCTTATATAGCGAGCGGCCTGAAACCCGGCGAGACGATCATATCCAAAAATCAACTGCTGGTATACGACGCCCTGAATGACTAAGCCAGTCAGCCATTCTAACCCATCACCTCATTCAATTATTTAACAATGAATAAATTCATTCGGGGAATCGTAGGGTTTTCTTTGAAAAACCGGTTCTTCATATTCTTCATAACCGGCCTGCTGATTGTCGCAGGGGTTGTCAGCTATCGGGACACGCCACTGGAAGCTTTTCCAGACGTTACCAATACGCAAATTATCATCGTAACTCAATGGAACGGTCGAAGTGCCGAGGAGATTGAACGTTTTGTGACTGTCCCCATTGAGGTTGCGATGAACTCCGTGCAGCAAAAATCCAATGTACGCAGTACAACGATGTTCGGGTTAAGCATCATCAAGATCATTTTTGATGATGGTGTTGAAGATTTCTTTGCCCGGCAACAGGTTAATAATCAATTGAGGAATATTTCACTGCCCGACGGCGTTGAACCCGACGTTCAGCCGCCATACGGCCCAACCGGCGAGATTTTCCGTTACACACTCAAAAGTAACGATCGGGATAGCCGCGAACTGCTTACACTTCAAAGCTGGGTGATAGACAGGCAGCTCAGGAGCATTCCGGGCGTGGCTGACGTGGTGGCTTTCGGCGGCAGACAGAAGATTTATGAAGTGCAGGTAAACCCTACCAAGCTCGTGAAATACAATATCACACCGCTGGAAGTGTATCAGGCTGTTACCAAAAGCAATGTAAACGTCGGCGGTGATGTGATCGAGAAAAACGGACAGGCTTATGTAGTCAGGGGTATCGGTTTGCTGAATTCCATTCCGGACATTCAAAACATCATTGTTGAGTTTGTAAAAGATAATCCGGTACTGGTCAAAGACGTAGCAGACGTGCGGGAGTCGGATATGCCGCGTGTGGGACAAGTCGGACTGGACAAAAATGACGATGTGGTTGAAGGTATTGTCGTGCAAAGGAAAGGCGAAAACCCGAGTGAAGTCCTGGCACGTATAAAGGAGAAGGTTCAGGAGTTGAACACCAAGATTTTGCCGCCCGACGTCAAAATGGTTACCTTCTACGACCGTGATAACCTCATCGAATTTTGCGCGCATACCGTCAAGCATAACCTCGTAGAAGGTATTGTGCTGGTAACCGTAATTGTATTTGTCTTCATGGCCGACTGGCGTACGACCGTCATCGTTTCCATCATTATCCCGTTAGCCCTCCTCTTTGCATTTATGTGTTTACGGCTCAAAGGCATGTCGGCCAACCTACTCTCGATGGGGGCGATTGACTTTGGGATTATTATTGACGGGGCTGTTGTAATGGTAGAGGGGATCTTTGTGGCACTGGACCACCTGGCGCACCGCAATGGGATGGACAAGTATAATAAGCTGTCCAAGCTTGGATTGGTGAAACGCACCGGCGGCGAACTGGGTAAAGCCATTTTCTTTTCCAAACTGATCATCATCACCGCGCTGATCCCGATTTTCAGCTTCCAGAAAGTGGAGGGCAAAATGTTTACGCCATTGGCCTACACATTGGGTTTCGCCTTGCTGGGGGCACTGTTCTATACGCTGACGCTGGTACCGGTTCTATGCTCCATTTTATTGAATAAAAATGTCAGGGAAAAGAGCAATCCAATTGTCCGCTTTTTCGATCGCATGGTAAGCGGAGGGTTTGAATGGTGTTATGCACGCAAAAAGCTGAGCGTTATTCTTGCAATCGCATTCCTTGCCGTCAGCCTGTTTTCAGCCAAGTTCCTGGGTACCGAATTCCTGCCTACTCTGAATGAAGGAGCGCTTTGGGTTGAAGCCAAAATGCCAATGAGCAGTTCCCTGAACGAAACCATTAAGATGGTTACGGTACTGCGGAATAAGCTCAATGAATTTCCGGAAGTAAACGGGGTATTATCCCAAACCGGTCGCTCCAATGACGGTACCGACCCGTCGGGCTTTTATTATGTACAAATGCAGGTGAATTTAAAGCCAAAAGAGGAGTGGACAAGGAAGATCAGCCAGGACGACCTGATCGAAGAAATGGACAAAAAACTGAAACAGTTTCAGGGAATCAACTATAACTATTCGCAACCAATCATTGATAACGTCGCGGAAGCCGTGGCGGGAATGAACGCCAGCAATGCGGTGAAAATCTATGGCGACGACCTCGAAACGTTAAACAACAAAGCCAATGAGGTTCTGGAAGCGATTAAAGATGTTCCTGGTATTAAGGACGTGGGTATCCTGCGGAATATCGGCCAGCCGGAAGTCAGCGTGATCCTGCACGATCATCAGATGGCGCAATACGGCGTCAGTATTGCAGATGCACAGGCCGTGATTGAAATGGCGATCGGAGGAAAAACAGCTTCTATCTTGTATGAAGGCGAGCGCAAATTCGACATCAGGCTGCGTTATGAGCAGCAATATCGCCGCACGGTCGACGATATACAACAGCTGATGGTACCCACATTGACAGGTGGAAAAATCCCACTTAAAGAAATCTCGACCATCAAAACTGTTACCGGACCGGCATTCGTATACCGCGATAACAACAAACGTTTTATCGGGGTCAAGTTTTCGGTCCGCGAAAGAGATTTGGGCAGTACCATAGCGGACGCACAAAACCGTGTAAAGCCGCTTCTTAAATCACTTCCAAAAGGTTACTCGGTGAACTGGTCGGGGGAATTCGAAAATCAGGTACGCGCCACGGCGCGTCTGGGTCAGGTAGTGCCCATTAGCCTCATAGGTATTTTTATATTGCTGTTTATCATGTTCAGCAATGCGAAGGATGCCGGCCTGGTGCTGATTAACGTCCCTTTTGCATTGATCGGGGGTATCCTCGCACTACATGCAACCCACATGAATTTCGGGATCTCGGCAGGTGTCGGTTTCATTGCCCTTTTCGGGCTCTGTGTGCAGAACGGGGTAATATTGATCTCGGTTTTTAACAAGAATCTGGCAGCACGGATGTCTCTGGATGAGGCGATCAGGGAAGGCGTAAAATCGCGGATCAGACCGGTGATCATGACCGCTTTAATGGCTGCAATCGGGCTCTTACCCGCAGCTACTTCTACGGGAATCGGCTCAGAAACACAAAAGCCGCTGGCAATTGTCGTAATAGGCGGATTGATCACCGCGACTACACTTACGCTCCTCATCTTCCCGATTATCTACGGATTTTTCAACCGTAGAAGCCGGACAACAACAGTGAGATAACTTCATCTAAAACTGCCGGCAGTCGCTACTTTGGCTTCTTCATTGGTCCCGCGAGGCCGGCAGTTTTAGGGAAGAGAAATCATAGCCAAGCTGAAATACATAACGAAGCGATATACCGAAATTCCAACCAGTACCATCTCCCTCGATCCTTGCTGTCTGGGTTTCGACATTATTAACCTTATAAACCAGGTCTGTTGTAAGAGAAGTCCCCAATCCCCATTGCTTTCTCACAAAAAGGCTGAGGTCGATGGATTTGGCGACCTTGATCACGTACTCCGCAGAAGCTTCCGCCAAGCCTGTCACCGAAGAATTAACGCGGGTATCGCTGGTGATAAACAAGGTATCGATGCCCAGCCTGCGACCTTTTTCGCGGTAGCCATAAAATTCCATATAATCCTTTTGCCTGCCCGAATTTGGAATCAGCCCTATTCCCCCGCCTATCCAGAACGCGGAGCGCCTGATTTCGGGTTTGCCAAAAAGCAACCGCATTTTCCCCCTCACAATGAGGCTGTTTTTATCATTGGTCATGGCGTAACGCATCGGGTTATCTCCATTGATCAGTAATATGTTGTGTATTGCCGAACGTGCGTATTCCGCTTCAACAGACCAGATTTCGCGATGTACCCAGCCCGTAACAACGCTCCATGCGGGCACGGTCGGGGATTCGGTGCCGATCAATCCATCAAAGTCATTGTTAATGGAGTTTTTATCTTTACGCACAAAACCATCAGCGCCGATGTAAAATCGATTCCTGACACGCACATCACCGAATTTTTTCAAAAGGGATTCCGCATTATAAGGCTTCGTACCTAACGGACGGGTGTATATTTTTTGATAATAGGCATCCGAATCCTGTGCGTAGGATTGCATGATGACAGATATCATAAAAAAGGAGGTAAAAAGTGTCTTCATATCAAACGACGCGGCTGTACCGGCGATCCTGTTTTTTTAGGATTACGCCGGTAAAAGTCAGATCGTTGCAGGGATCATTTATTATAACATGAATTTAATCACTGGGCCCGGTTGTCCTGGAAACTGATTGTAAAAGTGGTCCCTACACCCAGTTCGGATTGTACATCTATGCGTCCGTGGTGAGCGTGTATAATACTCATGGTTGTAGAAAGGCCAATACCCATTCCGTTATTTTTCCCTGTAAAATACGGCTCGAAGATTTTTTCCATATGCTCGTCGCTGATACCTGAGCCATTATCCATAAAAACAACCTGAATCGTATCTCCATGTGTTTTAGTTGTAATCCGCAAGATGCCACGATCTTCCTCCATGGCTTCAATAGCATTGGTGATCAGGTTGAGAAAGGCCATCTGTAATGACACCGAATCCAGCGGCAAAGCCAGGTCTTCCTCAGCAAACTGGCTGACAATCTGTATCCGTTTCAATTGCACCCTGTCCAATGCAGCGCCTATCGCATCTCTGAGCACAGCGTGAATCGAACTTTCGACCAATTCAATATCCGCCGAACTGGAGGGTTGAAGTAATTGCGAAATCAGGTCGTTGATGCGCGTGCAGTTTCGTTTGATGATTTGGGTGTAGAACTTTTGATCCTCGTCTGTAAGCTCCATTTCCAGCTGCTCTGCGGAAAGGTTTACGTTGGTGAGTGGGTTTCGTACTTCGTGGGCAAGCATACGTACAAGCCGGCCGGTAACCGCCATTTTTTCCGAAAAAAGTCTTTCTCTCTCAGATTGCTTCCTCGCTGTCATATCATGTAAACGGCCCTGCACATAAGGATGGTCATCGTCGAATTCCACGGAAGCAGAAAAAAGACAGTATTTCTTATCCCCGTCTTTCGTCAACAAACGCACTTCCTTATCGTGGATCGTATGTTCTCTGATATTTTTCCATAAGAGCTGGAACTGTGGCTCCTCAATGATCTCAACGATGTTTTTCAGCCTGAGATCATCTTCTGAAAAACCTGTCAAGGCACCGGCGGATGCATTGAGATCGATTATATTTCCTTCCAGATCACTGATAAACAGAAAATCGTTGGACTCTTCAAAAATGCGGCGGTATCTTCGTTCGCTGTGTTTCAGCGCCTTCAAAACCGATGTACGTTCCAGTGCGTAACGGATGCTCCTTTCCAGTTTTTCCGCATCCAGCTCACTTTTAATCAGATAATCCGCAGCCCCGACCCGTAAAGCTTCCACGGCGATCTTGGTATCGCCCTTTCCGGTAAGTAAAATAATAGGTTCCTCACATTCAAACCGGGTCGCCAGCTCGATCAGGTCAATCCCTGTATTGCCGCCCAGCAAGTAATCGAACAAATAAAGATCGTATTTTTTATACCCGATGTGCTCCTGGGCTTCCCTGAATGTAGCGCACCAGGTAATGTCAAATTTCCAGTTGACCAAATCCTGGAAATACTCTCTGGTAAGAAAATAATCGTCCTCATCATCATCAACAAGGAGCACCTTAATTAGTTTATTGTTCATCCCGGACCGTTCTTACCTCCCCGCTATATATCGAATTGTTTCATTTTGTTGTAAAGTGTTTTCCTGTCAATATTCAATAAACGAGCAGCTTTACTTTTATTGAAATTCACGTCGCGTAAAACCTGCATAATCATATCATATTCGGCCTCGTTAGCAACAGTTTTAAGACTTGGTTTGGAATCTTCACCATCCGGGACAGGATCTGCGGTGCCGGAGGCTACTGAAGGGGCGGGCGACGATGCGGGCTCTTCATCCAGGTCTTTCAGCCTTTTGTAGTTGACAATTTCAAATGGCAGGGATTTCTCTTCGATCAGATCGCCATCGGACAGCAACGTGGCCCTCTTGATCACGTTTTTCAGCTCACGCAGGTTACCAGGCCACGAATAGTTAAGAAAATCGCTTTTTACTTCGTCTGAAAAACCGCTGACATTTTTGTTAAGCTCTACATTCGTTGTCTCCAGAAACGCACCGGCAAAAAGCATCAGATCGTCTTTTCTGTTTCTCAGGGCAGGAACTTCAATAGTAAACTCGTTGAATCGGTAATAAAGGTCTTCTCTGAACTTTCCGCTCCTTGCAGATTCTAACAGTTTTTCATTACTGGCAACGATGATCCTCACATCCAGATCAATTTCCTTAGATCCACCTATCCTCCTCATCTTTCGCTCCTGCACCACGCGCAACAATGCAACCTGGATTTCATAGGACAGATTGGAAACTTCATCCAAAAATAAAGTCCCTCCGTTCGCCATTTCAAAATGACCGATTTTGGTTTGCAGTGCGCCTGTGAAAGATCCCTTTTCATGTCCGAACAGCTCACTCCCTGCCAGTTCTTTAGAGATGGCCCCGCAATCCATCGCGACAAACGGCATGTCTTTCCGCCGGGAACGATTATGTATCTCCTGCGCGATAGCCTCTTTCCCTGAACCACTTTCTCCGTAAATGATAACGCTGAAATTGGTGGGGGCTACCAGGTCCACTTGCCTGAACAAATTATCCGAGACTTCGCTTTGCCCCATGACGTAACCTGCCTTCATTCCCGACCTGGTTTTCCTGGCTGGTTTTGGGGTGTCGCCCGGCAGGCTCGTGGTTGTCTCCACAATGTACTCCTGCTCTTCGTTTTTGGAGGATTCGGCATCGGCGATCGCCTTTTTTACCGTAACCAATATTTCGTCGGGAAAAAGTGGCTTGGTAATGTAATCATAGGCGCCCAGTTTCATTACGCTGACAGCCACCTTGATGTCTGAATACCCGGTAATGATCAGAACAGGGACATTTGGTCTTTTTGACTTAATGGCGGTAAGCAGATCGGTCCCTGTGATATCTCCGAGACGAAAATCGGTCATCACCAAATCAGGTGATATCGACTCGATCAGCGCCAGCCCGTCTTTGCCATTTTGGGCTGTTTCAACTATGAAATCATTCTTTGATAAAAATCTCTTAAGCAGGAAACATATATCTGCCTCATCATCAACAACAACAATTTTTTTCATGCCAGGTTTTTACGGCTTAGTATTAAATAGTAACTCTTAATCTTGCGGTCGGGATGTTCAGTTGCTCCCGGTATTTGGCAACCGTCCGGCGCGCCACAGAATAGCCTTTCTCCGAAAGCATGTCTGTAATCTGCTGATCATTATAGGGGTGTCTTTTGTCTTCATCACCAACAATTTCCCTGATGGCCTCCTGAATTTCCCTGTTCGAAACCTCGGTGCCATCTTCATTGGTAACTCCCTCAGTAAAGAGGTCTTTCAACAGCACAATCCCAAATGGCGTCTGGACATATTTGTTGGTCGTCACGCGGGAGACCGTTGAAATGTCCATATCGATGATCTCCGCCACATCTTTTAGGATCATTGGCCTCAGTTTCTTGATATCTCCCGTCTGGAAATAATCGTACTGCAGCTTAACAATCGCCCTTAGGGTGCTCAGCATTGTATTTTCTCTCTGCTTGATCGCATCGATGAACCACTTGGCCGAGTTCATTTTGTTTTTCAGGAACTGATTGGTCGCTTTATCATTTTTCTGTTCAGCCATTTGTGTGAACAGCCTGTTCAACTTCAACGCAGGGCTGTTTCCCCAGGTAAGCTGAACTTCAATTTCTCCGTCTTCGGTATACCAAAGCATGAAATCCGGCTTGATGCTTTCGTTGACGATAGAATCGTTTCTAAGTCCCGATGCGGGCTTGGGATTGAGTGTGGTAATGAGTGCTATCGCTTTCTTAAGAGACTCTTCGTCGAGGCCCGTAATCCGCATGATCTTATCGTAATTTCTCGACCCCAGCTCATCAAATGCGTCGCAAACGATACGATACGCCCATTTCCAGGTCTCATTCTGGGTTTCCATCCTGTTAAGCTGGATCAGAAGGCATTGTTTCAGATCGCTGGCGGCAATGCCAGGCGGGTCGAGCTGCTGAATGATCTTAAGCATTGCATTCACCTCGTCCGCTTCGATGAACATGCTGTTTGCAAAGGAGATATCATCCGCTATTACCTCACTTTCACGTCTTAAAAAACCATCCTCATCCAGCGAATCCAGGATAAAATCCGCGACCAGCTGCTGCCTTTCGTCGAGACGCAAAAAATGTACTTGTTGTTTGAGCTCGTCCCGGAAGGAGATGGTTTCCACCATCGGTCGGGTATATAGTTCGTTATCGGCTGACTGGTTATTGGCGTAGGTTTTATAATCGGGAATATCGTCATCTCTAAACTCGTCCCAATCGTAATAATCCTGAACGGAGGGATCGTCACCAGCGGCCTTGGCGTCGTCTGGGTCCTGAAACTCATCCGTGCCGTCCTCGGATGTGTTTTCATCTTTCCCTTCTTCTAATATCGGGTTCTCTTCTAATTCTTCTTTTATTCTCTGCTCCAGTTCCATTGTTGTCAAATGCAATAAATTCAGCATCTGAATTTGCAATGGAGAATATTTCAAGGTCTGTCTTTGCGTCTGCGTCTGTCTTTGCATATAGCAACTAAGGGTAAAATGGTAATTCTCTTAATGCATTAAATTTACGATTCTTTATCCAATCTATCTTTAACGAACCACCGGGAACAAGAAGATTGCGTAGTTATTTCCACAGACTGAGTAACATAATTCAGTATGTAGAGCTAATCCACATGAAGTGTTAGTGTGATCGGGACCTTGGACCCCTCCTATGCCATGCATACGTCACAAGCTGATGGCTGAACTTCCTAAATCCCGTTTGCCTTTAGTAGACCTTCATCTGACTGATAATCAAAAGATTTTAATAAGATTTAAAATCAGTGACGTCAAAAACAATATTGGGGGCGCGGAAATTAATGAATTCTCGACAGCCAAATTTACCTCCCGTCCCCTGGGCGGCATCCAAAGGTCAGAGAGTAATAAACAAAATTCCTGCCTGCAACCCGACCTCATTGCAAACAAAAAAACCCTTCTTTCGGAAGGGTTCGGTTTCAGTAGCAAGTATTGTCAGGCCAGGTAAAGTGGCTTTTCGTCCGTAGCCCTTTTTAGCCATCGTAATCCCTTCAGCAGTATTTCCCTGCCTTCGGGGATGGCGTATCTGACTATCACCTTCTCCACTGCCAGCGGCACAACCACATTCAATGGTGCGGGCAGCCGCCTTAAAGCAGTTCTTGCAAGCACAGCACTTATGCCCATCTCCATACCTATGCCGGGCATACTCTGTGAATTTGTCGCCAACAAATCCTTGATTTCCTTCACAGCATTTGAAACGTTCGATCCTGTCTTCATTTTCGCCAGTGCGCTTATGTCAGTGTCCATCGCTTTTTTAAAAGTAAAATCCGGCCCGGATGCAGGATCCAATGCCGGATTGTTTTTTCACTAAATGTTATCGTATTGCGATTTGGCGGCATCAGCGTATTCAGATGCTTTGTTAACCGCCTCATCTTTGTATTCTTGTCCTTCTTTTTTTAGTTCAGCTGCTGCATTTTCTGCTCTTGCTTTACTTTTTTCCAGTGCGTCGATCAGATCGCTGGCCAGGCTATTCGTTTTTTTCTTGATCTTTTTGATCGTTTTCTGACCATCTTCCGGCGCAAAAAGCAAACCGATAACCGCGCCTGCAACCGCCGCCGCTACTATTCCTAAAAATACTTTGTTACCTGACATGTTTATGCGGATTAATGTGAACAATACTTTTTCAATAAGTAAAAAAACCTATACCACCCGCCATAGCCACAGAACCAAAAGTATAATTATTTAATAATGAACATATTAATGAAAATTAATCTAACCGCGCCATTCAGAGTGCGCATTACTGTAAAATAAAATTCTTAAAACGCGACATTGATTCTACAAAATGACCGACAAAATAGCAATGCGTCTTTTTGACAAGTATCTTGGTTCAACTGCGCCGGATGGCAGGGTTATTGCTCTACAACCTTCAAATTTGTGTTTAATAAACCCGTTTTAAAGCTAAACAACCTCCGCTGCTAATGCCTAAAATTTTATTTCTAAAACATTGCTATGAAAATTGTTATAATTGAAGATGAGCATGATTTGGGGGTGTTGTTGCGCAATTTTCTAGTCAGACAGTTAAATATCAAATCGCCGGATTCTTCTATAAAAGTTGCCTCCTCAATTCATGAGGGGATGCTTTGCATCAGTGCCATCAGTCCGGATTGGATATTCATTGACAATAACTTGCCGGATGGGAAGGGTATCAATGAAATAAGTAAGATTAAAAGTGTGCATCAGGATAAAAAGATGAAAGTGGTGATGATGAGCGCTATGACCAACCTCAAAGACGAAGCATTGAGAAACGGTGCCGACTATTTTCTAGATAAACCCATTAGTTTCGTGGAGGTTAGAAATATATTCACGAAACACTAAGTGCTGTAGCAACCTGATGCTGTCCTAATCAGTCCAAATGTGACAGTAGAAAAAAATTCATGTTTTGTGGAAGAAAGCGAGGAAAGCCGTAGAAAATATTTCTCAGACAATCGCTTCTCCTCCGTTTAGGACCAATTTATTAAAACGGGATTAGAAAAGAATAGGGCATTTTGTACCTGACCTTCCCCGCGATCCGGGCAATTTCACCTTTTGCGAGTGGTAGTGTACCTTCTTTTTTCGACCTTGATCCCCCTTTTTCTTTTCATATGCTACAAGTTTGAGATCATACTCGGGTATGAAGTAATCCTCCTTGTATTCGGCAACTGGCAGGGGCATATAATGCCGCCCTGGAAATGTGAGCACATCGTACTCATAGTCATAAAGGTAGATTGTCACAAAGCCGTCTCTGCTGTATTTGATCCCAATGTCTGAGAACGGACTGTTTTCATCCGATGAAGCTACCAGCCGCATCATTTCCTGTTGCTTTCCTTTTACCAGAATGGTCATATTATACTGGAACACCCTGTGCAGGGAATCGATTTGAATAGCGACACCCAGATAATACTTTGCATCTTTGATCCGTTCCTGCCCCGCAAACATAACGGCCGTATTGTTTAGCGCGCTTTTGTCCTGATAGGTCTGATAACTCAACCTGGCTTCGTCGTATTTTTCCAGATATCTGTAAACGTTCCCTTGGTTAACATGATAGAATTTCCTGGACGGCGCTACGTCCATTGCCTTTTTAAAATCCTCAAAAGCACCATCATACCTGGCATTTGCTTCATTGATCTGGTGCTTCTGATCGTGCCTGTTCCCTATATACGCCTGAACGATACCCCGGTTGTTGTGTAAAAAAGGCAGTTCTGGCTTTTCTCGTACCAGACTGTCAAAGAGCGCCACGGACTTATCCAGCTGATCATTTTCGAGCAGCACGATACCCCATCCGTTTTGCGCGTTCACATTGGAAGGATTTAAGGCAACTGCTTTTCTGAAAACCTGATACCCCTTCTTATACATATCAAAATGCATCAGCAAGTTTCCGTAATTGCTCCACATCAGGTCGTACCCCTGTTCATATTGTAAACCTTTTGCCAGAAACTGCCCTGCCTCTGAATATCTTTTTTGGTCGATCATAATGCTGCTCATTCCTGCCAGGGCTTCATAACGCGCGGGGTCAAGCCTGATCGCCTTCTGAAAATCCTCCTGCGCTTCGCTGCTTTTTTTCAGGTAATATTCCGAGAAGGCCTTGGTTACAAACAGGTCGGCAAAAAACTTGTTGTCCTCGTTTAACGCCTTCTCCCCCTTTTTGAAATCCTGCAGAGCGAGATCGTATTTCTTCTGTCCATAATAGGAGACAGCCCTTCCCAGGTAAGCGGGCAGGTAAGTCGAGTCCTTCTTGATAACCCTGTCAAAAAGCGTAAAAGCCGTCTGATATTCGTGTTTAGAAAGGTGCGTATTGGCTATCCCAGATTGTAATGCAGGAGTTTCCCGCTTCAAAGTAGACGCGAGCTTATAGAAACGTTGTGCTTCACTAATCTGCTGAAGCCCGTAACAAGAATGGGCCATGCCCATGTACGCGTCACCACGAAAAGTTCGGTCGTCGGTCTCCAGGTAAGTCTGAAAAACAGCTTTCGCGGCTCCGAACTGATTGAGTGATAAAAGGGCATTTGCATAACGGATCTGTGCTTTCGGATGTGTCCTGGCGACCTTTTCGAAATCCTTGACTGCCCGCTTTTCATTTCCGGTACGCATCAGCATATCTCCCCGCTGTAACCTGTAGGCCATTTCGTCCTTCTGCCTGATTGCCGTTGTCATTTCGCTCACAGCCTCCTCCATTTTCCCTACATGTTTATACAACATTCCCACATTGTAATTCCATTTACCGCCAGTATTCTTGGCTGAATTATTATTGGCGAAATCAATGGCTTCATTGTATTTTTTCTGCTTGCCAAAGGCCACGATGGTATTCAGTGTTCCCTGCGCACCGCCGGGAGCTTCCGAAAAATCGTTTCTCGCCTGTTCAAATTTTCCAGACAATAAGCCAAACAATCCCCTGTTATAATGCATTTGACCATCCTGGTCGCTCAGATTGAGCTGTTCCATAATGTGCAATGCTTTTTGGTAATTGCCGGAAAGCGCCAGGATCACCGCCTCATTGTTCATGCGCTGGGCAGAGTCCGTGGGTTGGAAAGCTTGTTTGTGATAGAGAGCGTAAGCGGCCTGGAGGTTACGAATGCCCCGCTGGTACGACTCCTCCCTGAGCAGGGCCGGGTTATTTTCTTCAAAAGAGCGGTTAAAAACAGGTAACAGCTCCTTCACTAACTTCTGGCATTCATTAAAATCCTGCGCAGACGCTCGTTTGGGATATAAAGCCGTAAGCATCAACAGAATACCCGAAAAAATAACCAAGTAGATTTTCTGTACCATAGTCAAATTAAATGGCTCAAAAGCTACTAACCTACAAGGAATGTTTCAGATTTGCAATTTTAGCTTTGCAGATTTAACTAACGGCGGTTATTTCTATATTAAAAACCCTTATACCGGAATACGCATATGGCGGCCATGTTTCCGCGGTAATAACCAGTACAGTTATTCGGTGGAAGTTTGTGGATAGTAGATCAGTCGCACAGGAGACTATTACATCTAAGCTTTGCAGCAAAGGCCAAGAGAAATAGTGAATTACAATTCATGCCGGAATATGGTTTTGTTGTCCCTTTAAGTTACCGACTGGGAGTTTAGAGCCCGTATAGAAAACTAGACTGTGATGGACAACGAGCAAAGCATTTGTCACTTTAAACATTACGTCTATGAAAAAGCTACCCAGCAAAAAAGTGAAGGGCACTGTGAACCTTCCTTTAATCCATCCCAACGCCGCGGGCATCGATATTGGCGACAATATTCATTCGGTAGCTGTTCCCGAAGGCCGTGACGAGGTCTGCGTAAAATCCTTCGGAACGATGACTAGTGATCTAAAGCAGATCGCTGCTTGGCTAAGTGATTGCGAGATTGATACGGTAGCCATGGAAAGCACAGGCATCTACTGGAAACCGCTTTTTAATGTGCTTATCAAAGCGGGGTTTGAGGTATCCCTGGTTAACGCAAAACATGCAAGGAATGTGAGTGGCCGAAAAAACGATGAGGATGATGCGAGGTGGATTCAGAAACTTCATAGTTGCGGCCTCCTGAAAAGCAGCTATTTACCAGAAGATGAACAAGAGGCGTTAAGAACCCTTGTCAGGTACCGCAAAACGTTAACGATGGATTGCAACCGGTTTATCCTCCGTATGCAAAAGGCGCTCGAAATGATGAATATCAAACTTCATACGGCAATAAGGGATATCACGGGTAAGACTGGGATGGCAATCATCGAGGCGATAATTGATGGAGAAAGGACCCCGGAGAACTTTATCAAATACGTGGACAAACATATAAGGGCAGATCATGACACTATTGTCAAGTCCCTTGAAGGTAACTGGCGGGATGAGCAACTTTACTTATTACAGGACTGCCATTGCAATTACGTTCACTACAAACAAAGGATAGATGCATGCGACGTAGCGATCGAAAGCCAACTGAAACATTTTAACAGTGATTTGATATCGTCAAAAGCAATGTCCACCCCACATAAACCCACCAAGAGGCCAACCAAAAACAAGCCAAAATTCAACACGGGCGAGTACTTCCGTTCAATCCTCGGCGTCGATGTTACAGCGATCTTTGGAATTAGCGACATATCTGCACTGGAGATATTATCGGAAACCGGGACGGATATGACAAAATGGGAGTCATCCAAGCATTTCGTTTCATGGCTAAACCTTTGCCCGAACCACAAAATCTCAGGTGGTAAGCTGATTAGCAGCATGCTGATGCGCAAAAAGCCAAATCCCGCAAGTCAGGCATTCCGAAATGCGGCGAACGCTGTGCAAAGAAGCGATAATTGGCTTGGCGATTATTTCCGGAGGATGAAGGCAAAAGGTGGCAACAAATATGCGATGGTTGCAACAGCAAATAAGATCGCCACGGTTTATTACAAGATGGTTTCGCAACAGGTTGAATTTAGCCCGCTAGAACTGAGTGCGTACCAGCAGAAATACCGACAGGCTAAAATTGCCTTCCTTGAAAGGAAACTGCATGATCTCAAAAAGGAGGCCGATTGATACGACGAAACGCGTATATTGTTGTAAGCTTTGCCTAGACGTGGAAATCTTTTAGATTCATTGAATGAGACTATTTCTTAAAATTTTATTCTGGCTTGTGCTTATTGTCACAATGCTGTTTCTCTTTATTTGGTTTTGCTTCATAGGGAGCGGACACAATATTCCAGAGGAAACAAATAGATTTTTTTATTTAGGGACACTGATCCTTTTAGTAGCACTACTGACAATATCTTTTTTCAAAAGAAGGTTAAAAGTGTGAGCCATTTTAACCTTTTAGTCTCTGTGGTTATATAGAAATTCCGGCCTTCTCGAACGCATCAATTTTCAATTCTGTTCCTTTGACTAATAACTTCAAAGGGGTCTCTGATGTATTTTCGATGATAATTTCCTCTTTTTTGACAGAGATCTTCAGCCAGCTACCCTGAAAACCGATCCGGAAAGAATAGGCATTCCATTCCTCAGGCACATAAGGATTGAGAACCAACAGGCCATTTTTGACACGTTGACCGGCAAATCCCTTTATAATACTCATCCAGGTACCCGCCATCGATGTAATGTGCAGGCCGTCCTCCGTATCATTATTGTAATCGTCAAGATCCAGCCTGGCGGTGCGGACATACATTTCGTACGCTTTTTCTTTTAGCCCTATCCCCGCTGCCAGAATAGCATGAACACAAGGCGAAAGCGACGATTCGTGGACCGTCATAGGTTCGTAAAACTCAAAATTTCTACGGATGACTTCAGGCGAAAATTCATCTTCGAAGAAATAGAGCCCTTGCAGCACGTCCGCTTGTTTGATAAAACAAGATCTGAGAATACGGTCCCACGACCACTTCTGGTTGATCGGTCGCTGGTCCGCAATGTCGTTGACTGTCAGGATTTCTTTATCCAAAAAGCCCTGCTGCTGCAGGTATACCTTCCTGTTTTCATCGTAAGGGAAATGCATGTTTTCCACAATATGCTTCCAATCAGGCAGTTCCGAATTTAATTTCAAATTGGTTGCGCGTATCACTTCATTCAACCTCTGCGAATCGTTCTCCCAGAGTTTACTGATCACTTCCAGCGTGTAGCGCAACGTCCAGCATGCAATGTAGTTGGTATACCAGTTATTGTTGACATTGTTTTCATATTCGTTTGGACCCGTGACACCCAGCATGACGTACTGGCTTTTATCACCCGACCACGTGATGCGCTGCTTCCAGAACCTCGATATGCCGATCAGCACTTCCAGCCCGTATTCAGACAAGTAAGTCTCATCGCCCGTATATCGGGTGTAGTCATAAATCGCGTAAGCGATGGCACCGTTCCGGTGAATTTCCTCAAAGGTAATTTCCCATTCGTTGTGACATTCCTCGCCATTCATGGTCACCATCGGATAGAGAGCCGCCCCGTCACCGAAGCCAAGCTTTTCGGCATTTTCAATCGCTTTCTGTAAGTGCTTATGTCTATATACGAGCAGATTACGTGCTACTTTTTGCTCGGCAGTCGAGAGGTAAAACGGAATACAATAAGCCTCCGTATCCCAATAGGTACTACCACCATACTTCTCTCCGGTAAACCCTTTGGGCCCGATATTCAATCGTTCATCTTCACCGGTGTAGGTCTGTCCAAGGTGGAAGATATTGAAGCGTATACCTTGTTGCGCGGCAACATTTCCTTCGATCGCAATATCATTTTTAGCCCATTTTTCGGCCCAGGTCTGGACATGCTCCGCGCACATCTGGTGGAAGCCTTTTGCTGCAATGCGTGCAACGTAATTTTTCGCCTGAGCAAGCAAGTGTCCGGCTTCGTAATTGGCGGAAGACAGGTTTACCGCATACTTGAAAATCGTAACCTCCTCCCCTTTTCTGAGGTTTAGCTTAACGCTATCGGAAACATATTTTTCGGTTACAAAAGGCTGTGAATCCGGGCGGACAGCCAAGCCGTTTAATTTCACCTCGAACTTCATCCCGGTAGCGACCTGAAATTGCTCAACCCCATAGGGATTAGCTTTAGTCTCTAATATCAGATACCCCTCATAATCAGCAGCTTCTTTTTTTATTTCATTCCAAAACGATTCATCGTAGTTTGAATCGCGGTTCCTGATGTTTCCATCCAGGTAGGGCGTTATGATCAGATCATCCTCGAAATTCAGGGGGACCAGAGTGTAACTGATGGCACCCGACTCGTCGTCGGCCATGCTGCAAAAACGCTTCGAATGAATTTTCAACTGCTTTCCGCCCGGCAAGGTTACGGTGGCAATGCGCTCCAGGATGCCTTCTTTCATGTTGAGCACCCTGCTGAAATCGTCTATCTGGCAGGTATTTAAATCGAGCATTTGCCCGCCGATCTGCACATCGATACCTGTCCAGTTACAAGCATTCAACACCTTGGCGAAATAGTTGGGGTAGCCGTTCTTCCACCAGCCTACCCGGGTCTTATCGGGGAAATAAACGCCTGCAACGTAATTTCCAAGAAGCGTTTTTCCTGAATATTTTTCCTCGAAATTCCCCCTTTGCCCCATCCTGCCATTCCCCAGGCTCATCAAACTTTCTGTAATCTCATTGTGCTCAGGGTGAAAGCCGTTTTCTACGATACACCATTCATCATGGGTGATGTAATTTTTCATTTAGGATTGGGCGTGTTGGGTGTTAACAGTCATGACGCTTTAAAAGAAGCAGGGTCAAATATGTGAAAATATAGTCTAAACTTCCAAAGAATTCAAAAAAGGCTGCTTCCGCTTGTCCTGGAAGATGCCCCGTTAAAAAAGTCTCCCGACAAATCCGTTACCTCGGATCCTTCCCTTCGTCTAAGCCTCCAAGTCCGGGTTGCGCCGAAAATCGCGTTCGGAGCTTTCACAAATTTTCCCTTCAAAATCTGTTTTATGAAACACACATTACTGCTATCCGTGCTTTTCGTCACATTATCCACCTTCGAAACCACCGCCCAAAATAAGCCCATTCCCAATCCCGGCGACTCTGCCAAAATCGCCGACGCCATGTCCTTTCTCCAGGCGCAGGAACACATCCCCAAAGGGCCGCAGGCCATCCAAAGCCCCAATGCAGCCAGCCTGGGTTCCTTTGGAGAAATCCCGGTTTCGCTCTACACCGGAAAGCCCGAGATCAGCATCAACCTCCACCAGGTTTCCGATGGCGGGGTGACGATACCGGTTTCACTGAGTTACGATGCAGCCGGCATCCGTCCCGACCAGCATCCGGGATGGGTTGGCTTAAATTTCAATCTGTCGACCAATTATTCTGTTACCCGGACTGTTCGTGACGCTCCCGATGATAACAAGCCGGTTGCGAGTACGCTCGGCGAGCATGGTTATGCCTTCAACACGGCCTTGCTGAATAATGTCGATTGGTCTCAAACTGCCGGCATGAAGGGGATAGCCAATGCAACCCTGAACCAGATCTTCATTGACACCGAGCCCGACGAGTTCAGTTTCAATGCGCCGGGTCTTTCGGGAAGGTTTTACCTGGGCAACGACGCCAAATGGAAAATCCAGTGCGACCGGCCCGTGAAAGTGCAACTGATCAATACCGGTGTGGCATTACACCCGCCTTTCACGCCCCCTTCATTCACGGGAAACCAATGGGACGATTTCAATAACCACCAATATGCAGAGCATTTCGAAGGTTTTATCATCACCGATGAATTTGGTACCAAATACACTTTTGGCGGAAGCGACAACGGTTTTATGGAATACAGTATGGATTTCTTTAATCAGGGAAAATCCAACTGGACATGCAATGCCTGGTATTTGAAAAGCATCGTCAGGCAAACCGGCCAGACGACCAGTTTCAGTTACGAGCGGGGCGATTTTGTAGCGCAGATGTATTTCTCAATTCATAACAAAATGGCCAGGATCAATGGCGGCGGCCTGTTTCCGTGCGCCAACTGGTCCTCTCTGATCGGGTAAATGGGGCCTTACAACGGAAAGCTGATTTCACCCATTTATCTCAATCAAATCACTTCTGACAATTTTAAAATCGTTTTTGCCTCAACCATCAGTACGGAGCTGCCTTACAGCCAGGACATTTTTGATCCCTATATCAATGGTCTGTCCGCGACGGTTCCCGGTTTCATGAAGCGGGATTACCTGACTTATCTTTTTGACTGTTTCTATCCCGTCAATTCCGGTCCCGCGAATTGTAATAATCCCACGCTGGCGCAGTTGCTGACCAAACTCAAATGGCGAAAACTTGACAAGATCCAAGTGCAGAATGGCTCCGGGGCCACCATTAAAGAATTTGAATTTACCTACAACAATGTGGCGACAGAAAGGTTGACGCTGTTGAAAATCCAGGAAAAATCGGGCTATAATGCCAATAAGCTTCCTCCTTATGAATTCACCTATTTTGCCGATGCCCTGCCACTCCCCGGCTATTGCAAATCCCACACCGATCATTGGGGTTATAACAATGGCAAGCTCATCAATGCAAACAGCGATTTTGCCGCTTTCGACACCTATGGCGCAAACTTCAGGGTCCCGGCTGCTCTGGAAAAATATTACAGGCTCGGATCATTAGCGCAGATCAAATACCCAACGGGTGGCATAACCAAATTCTGGTTCGAGCCACACAAATTTTCCAAAGAAGTGAAGCTGAAACGCTGGGATGGGGAAGACGCCTATGCCGCCAATCAGGCTTGTGGCGGTCTGCGGATCAAAGAAATCCACAGTTTTGATCCAGCTTCCGCAGATCCTGTGGTGATCAAAAAATACTATTATCTGGCAACATTCAATGCTGCCAGTCCTGATACATCGGTTACCGCACTCTCCAGCGGGGTACTTGGCGGGAAAGCCCAATACTATTGGCCAAACTACAAGCCGCTACCCGAAGACCCGGCTATTGTCGTGGAAGAAGACATTTTCTCGACCCAGTCGGTATTGCCGGCTTCCGAAAACTCCATGGGCTCGCATATCGGCTATTCCCAGGTGGTGGAGCGCTCCTCGGTGGAAGGCTGGAGCGTGCACAAATTCTCCAATTTCGACAATGGTTATCGGGATGAGGCCCCATCGGGATTTTTGCAGCCCAGCGCAACCCCTTACCAGCCGTATAACAACCTGGGTTACACGAGAGGGAAGGAACTCTCCGTCGAACATTTTTACCAGAATGGAACCCTGGCCTCAAAAACCACGCAGGTGTTTGGACCTGTCGGCCCCCTGGGCGATTATTCGGCCCGCTCTGTTAAGACGCTGATTACCTTCTTATGCATGACCAATCAGAAGGTTTATGAAGGGACTGCTTCCGTGATCGATGTCAGGAAATATTTGCCTATCGAGGTGGCTACTTACAGCTATGACGAGGACAACGGGGCGGCAGGCGTTGCTTCGGTCGTCAGCAATACCTATTGGCCCAATGGACAATTGAACATCACATCGCAAAATGACAGCAAAGGCGGCTATCTGAAAACAGGTTATCGGTACAGTTTTAACTTGGGCGACCCGGTCAGTACGGCCATGGCGGCGAAAAATATCGTGGGACCGGCACGCGAAATCTTTTATTATACGGGACCCGACGCGTTTCCTTCGCCCGTGAAGCTGACTACCATTGGGTACGACGTCTTTAACGGATTGCATTTGCCGCAGCATGTCCAGAGCAGGATTGGAAATGCAGCTTCATTCTATACAGATGCGGCATTCCTGAGTTATGATGCGCGTGGTAACCTTCTGACTTACAAAGAGCAAGGCGGACCGAACGTTAAGCTGGAATATTATGGTGCGGCTGATATCGGCAAGACCGACCTGATGAAGAAGCGGGCGCTTGCCGACGGGACTTCCGTCTCGCAATCCAGCTCCTACAATCACAAGCCGCTGATCGGCGTCGAAACCATCCAGGATCCAAATGGTAAAACGACGTTCTACGATTACGATCAGTTCAACAGGTTAAAAAGTATCCTCACTGGTAATGCTGGCGGTGCGGCAAGAGCTACATTCTGCTATAACTATGCAGGACAGGTGGTCGAATGTGCTGCCATTGCGCCAACAGGCAGTATTGCTGCAACGACATTGACGCTTCTGGCAGAACCGGCACTTCCTGTGACGCTGATCAGGTTTTCGGCAATCCGGCAAGAAAAAAGCGCGCTTCTGTCCTGGTCAACATCTAGCGAAAGAAATAGCGATCACTTCGAAATCGAGCGAAGTAAAGATGGCCGGCAATGGCAGCAAATGGGCTCGATCAAATCTCACGGCGAGAGCAGCCGGGAGCAATCGTATTCATTCATTGACCAGAAACCATTGACTGGTGAAAATCTGTACCGGCTCAAAATGGTCGATTCAGACAGCACTTCTGCTTTTAGCCGCATCCAGAGCGTCGTGTTTAATCAAAGCGGTGAGCTAATCCTGTACCCTAACCCCCTTACCATTGGAGATAAGCTGCGTATCCAAACCAATGATCCTTCCAAAATTAGCCAGGTCAGGATGTTCGATACCAGCGGAAAGTTGGTCAGACAATCCTCGTGGCTACCGGAAATGGATGTGAGCACTCTGACCTCCGGATTGTACATGGTGCAGGTCACTTTTTCGGACGGAAGCCAGGTGAACCATCGAATTGTAAAACAGTAGGCTAATAGCTTTCGGCAAACCATTCTTAAAATCTCCTTCAGGTATTCCAATAAAAATCTATGTTATGAAACATATAAAGCGATATCCCATTCTCTTGTTATTACTATTGTTATCCCAGCTTAGCGATGCCCAGCAGACCAACAGCCGCAACTACATCATTTCCCGCACTTACAAACAATCCGGCGCAGACCCCAATGATGTCAGCAAAGTGGTTACCCAGGTCCAGTATATCGATGGCCTGGGCCGTCCTTTGCAAAATGTGACGGTAGGGCAAAGCCCGTCGGGCGAGGATTTTATCCAACCCTTTGAGTATGATGCCGCCGGAAGGGCACCCAGGAAATATTTGCCTTATGCCGCCAATGGAAATGGGGCTTTTCAAAACAATGCCGCCAATAATGCCGCCAATTGGTACACCGCCAATCCCGCCGGTCTCAATCTATCCGATCTGGGCAGGCCTTTTCATGAGACGGCTTTTGAAAAGTCGCCAACCAGCCGCCCGGTCGGCGAGCGCGCCCCGGGTAACAAAAGCGCCGGTTCGGTCATCAGGCACAAAATCAGCATTGCCGGTCAGGTCAACCGGTATGATTATGACCCTGCGGCCAATGCCATTGTGCAGGCGGGCCAGTATGCTGCCGGTACCCTTCAATACCTCAACATCACCGATGAGCAAGGCAATGTCACCAACGAGTTTACCGATCTGTTGGGCCGCATGATCTGCCGTCAGGTTATTACCGCATCGGGCACATTGACAACCCATTATGTTTTTGATGATTTGGGTATGATCCGCGCCGTGCTCCAACCGGCTTATCAGGATGCTGCTTCATTGACGGACTTTGCATTTACTTATGATTACGACGAGCTTGCAAGATTGATTGTCAAAAGAATACCCGGAGGCGCTACCACTGAAATGGTCTATGACCAGTTCAATCGACTGGTCCTGTCCCGCGACGGCAACCAGCTCGCCCGTGGTGTCTGGGCTTTTACCAAATATGATGCATTGGACAGGCCGGTCGTCACAGGCGAAATCATTTCCGCCGCAACCCGCGCAGCCTGGGCAGCCAATGTTGCTGCAATTGCCGAACACCATGAAGAGCGGAGCAACGGCACTGTTGCAGGTTACACTTTGGACAAAACAGCGCCAACCAATGCCAGCGAAGCCAATTTATTGACCATCAAGTTCTACGATGATTATGGTTTTTCAAAAGCCGCAAACCTGTCCTACAATGCCGCTTACTATCCCTCCAACAACCCCAATGTTAAAGGACAAATCACAGGAGGCAGGACCAGAATGCTGCCAGGAAGCGGTGCCGCTGGAGGCTGGCTGACGAGCGCAATTTATTATGATGCTGAATACCGGCCTATTCAAACAATCCGAGAGCTTTATGACTTGGGCGTTGGCTCGGTAGAAAGAGTTTCAAGCCAGTACAAATATGACCTGGCGCCCGTTGTCTCAGAACAAAAAACGGAGCAGTTATTGGCTGGCAATATCACCAACACACATTTGGAAACTTACTCCTATGACCATGCAGACCGGCTGCTGGGTGTGAAAGAGAAGGTAACCAGCGGGGCCAATATGAAGGAAGCAATTACGCTTGCCCAACGGTACAATGCATTGGGACAACTGCAATCCAAATGGTACCATTCTGACAACGGCGCCCAGTTCCGATTAAGGACCGATTATACCAACAACATCCGCGGCTGGCTGACAGATGCAAAAACAGTTTACAAAAAAAATGTCAACGGTGCGGACCTGCCCCACTTTGGGTTTAACCTGGCCTACTCCAATGGCGCCCATTACACCAATGGCAACATCAGCCAGATGCAATGGCAAAACAAGGATGACGCCTCTTTTACAAAAGGGTTAAGTTTCAATTATGACGGCGCCGACAGACTGACTGGGTCGACCGGGCTGTTGGGCTATCTGGAAACAGAAAACGGCATTAGTTATGATAAGAACGGGAACATTAAAACATTGGCACGGAGCGGGGCCGTGGTTGATAACCTGGTGTATGCTTACCTGGGTAACCGGCTTTCGGCTGTCACAGACGCTTCCGGCAATAATTTGGGCGTGAAAAGCGGGCTTAGCAATTATAGCTACGATGCAAATGGAAATATGACCAGCGATGGAAATAGAAATGCGACTTTCACTTATAATTACCTGAATTTACCCAAGACGGTCACGATTGGCGGGAAGACGCTTACTTATGATTATGATGCGGCGGGGACAAAGCACAAGTATGCTGCCGATACATTGACGCTGAAATATGCCGGGAACTTTGAATATCGGCAGGTTGGGGCGGCGAATGTTTTAGACCGCGTAGGTTTGAGTGAGGGACAGGCCGTTTTTAGGAAGGGAGCTCTGAAATTTGAGTATGACCTCAAAGATCATTTGGGAAATGTGCGCGTGGTTTTTGATGAGTTTGGGCAGGTTTTGCAAAGAACGGATTATTATCCGTTTGGGTTGAGCATTAACCGGGATGGGGCGGCACCGAAGGTGCAGAATTGGGTGAATCGGTACACGTTCTTAGGCCGTGAGAGCCAACCGGGAACTGGGTATATGGACCTGAAAAGGCGGTTTTATGATCCGACCGTTGGGCGGTTCATGACGGTCGATCCGCTGGACGAGGAGCGGGAATGGCTATCACCATACAATTATGCTCAAAACAACCCTCTTATTAGGGTTGATCCAACAGGTGCTGCGGATGAACCTTGGTACAAGAGAGTATGGAATACGGTACAATCGGTGGCAGCTTCGGCCTCGTTTACTCTCGTAAAGTCTGAGCAAGTAAGAAATGATTATAAAGACAAAGTATCCAAGCTGGATCCAACAGATTCCAAAGGAAGGACTCAAATAAAGATGGATGCCCGAGAAAAAACTCCTGCTGTAATGAAAGCTGTCGCAGAAGAGATGCGTCCAGCAAGCAAAGAAGCGAGCCGGGTTGCAGGAACAGCAAGCAAAACAAATGCAGGAGTAAATAGCATGGTTGAAGGTCTTGGTAAAGTTGGGAAAGTGGCTGGAGGTCTTGCTGTTGGTATTTCAGTATATAATGTAGCTACATCTGATAACATTCCCAAGGCAGCAACGCATGAAGTAGGTACATTGGGTGGTGCTATTGCCGGGGGTGAAGGAGGGGCTGCGGCGGGCGCAGCGATAGGAGTATGGTTTGCAGGTGCGGGAGCTGTTCCTGGTGCAATAATTGGAGGTATTGTCGGAAGTATTGCTGGTGGGATTTCCGGAGGAATAGTAGCTGATAAAGTATATGAAAAAACGACAAAACAAGATTAGATATCATGGGCTTACTTAATATATTCAGTAGCAAACGGGAAAACCCTTTCTTTACTAAATTGAAGAAATTAAATTCTAAACAGAACTTTGCCCATAGAATTGAAAGAGCCTTTTTTTTAGGAGGTGTAGTTTATACCGCTAAAAATTATGACAATCTAATAAATGCAATTTTATCAAATGAATTAGGCGTTTTTTTAGAAAATAACACCTATGATACGCAAGGAGATAACATAGAACTATATTGGATGGAAGATGACGGTCATCAAGCTAAAATATTGGTTATTCTTGATCCCTTAGAGTTGTACGGTAAGGAAGAGATTCTAAATACAATTCCTTCGACAGTTGATTTTTTAGATAGTGTAATTAAAAAACAACAAATCTATCCTAATTCTTAATGAAGGATTAAATCATAAACAAAACAGGCTCTGGAACCGGTGCCTGTTTTCTTATACAGCATAGTGCCTTTTGGCATTAAATCGCGTATCAGCACATCAATGACCATAAAAATCTGTTTACGGTCGGCGTCGGGCATTTTAGAAACCTCCTGCACCCGGTCAAGGGTTGGCTTGTCGAGTTCCAGGTCTGAGTAGTAATTGACAACCTTACTTACGGTTACCTCTGCAACCGGCTTTCGGCTGTCACAGACGCTTCCGGCAATAATTTGGGCGTGAAAAGCGGGCTTAGCAATTATAGCTACGATGCAAATGGAAATATGACCAGCGATGGAAATAGAAATGCGACTTTCTCTTATAATTACCTGAATTTACCCAAGACAGTTACGATTGGCGGGAAGACGCTTACTTATGACTATGATGCGGCGGGGACAAAGCACAAGTATGCTGCCGATACATTGACGCTGAAATATGCCGGGAACTTTGAATATCGGCAGGTTGGGGCGGCGAATAGCCTTTATCGCGTTGCATTATCGGAGGGCCAGGCTGTTTTCCGGAAGGGAGCTCTGAAATTTGAGTATGACCTCAAAGATCATTTGCGAAATGTGCGCGTGGTTTTTGATGAGTTTGGGCAGGTTTTGCAAAGAACGGATTATTATCCTTTTGGGCTGAGCATTAACCGGGACGGGGCGGCACCGAAGGTGCAGAATTGGGTGAATCGGTATTTGTATAATGGGAAGAAGTTGCAGGTTGGGAGCGGGTTGTTGGATTATGGGGCGAGGATGTATATGCCGGAGGTTGGGCGATTTGGAGCGATCGATAAATACGCAGAGAAGTATTATGGGATTACTCCTTTCCAATATGGAGGTGATAACCCCATCAATTTAATTGATATGAATGGTGATTCCATCTCTGTTAACCTTGCCCGAGGCGGTGGAAGAAATGGGAGAGACCTTTACCAAATTCATGTTTCGGGCAAAGTTGTGGATGAAACGTCAAAGGGTTTAACTGAGAAACAATTGAACAAAATTGCCGCACAAATAAGTAGACAAATTGAAAGGTCCTACTCAGGAGGCGACAAAAATATTGAGTTCGAAGCAACCACAGAGATAACAGTGGCAAATTCTGAAAATCAATTACAATCAGCTGATCATGCTTTTAGAATAGTTGATGATGTCGCCACAGTAGTGGGACAAAAAGATAGCCCTACCAAAAATATAGAAGGTTTTGGACCAGTTGGTCAAAATGTAATTTATATGGGAAAGGGGACCAACTATGCGAGAACTGGCGCACACGAATTTGGTCACAGCGCGGTATTAGGCCATCCCAAGGAGGAAATAAATCCAGCAACTGGAGCTACGTATACTACAGACAATTTCCCCGGAAATCTAATGCACCAAGGGCAAGACATAAATTCTTCTGGGCAACCAGTTGCGGGAACTAGAATAGAATCCTGGCAGATAATAAAAATGCATCAAATGTATAGCATACCAGCAATGAATAGAGGTGAACAAAAATTATAATATGAAAATAAATACCATAATATTTCTTGTCATTGTTTGTTCGACCAGCTGTATTAACAGCGCAATGAAAATCGACAACGAGGTTTCTTTTGAGATCACTCTTGCTTCTTGCTTTCATCAAGATACGGTTAGTCTGTCATTAAATGAAGTCATTGCATTTGAGAATGCGATCCTTGATTCAGATTTCTCAACTGGATTAACCCAAGCCAGTGTTTATCATCATTCAAAATCAATGGAGTTGATTGTATATGTCAATAAAGGAGAAAAAAAATTCCATTCCCAAAAGTAAAGGAACTAAAACTGCTCTTAACGCGAAATGGAAAAAAGGCGCAGCTAAACTTGGTATTATCAAAAGGAAGAAATATTATCATTGACGGTTGCCAATCCAAATTAACATATCGCCAGTTCAATAGAAAAGTGAATTTTGAGTAAAAAAGTATTTTCAACCATACTCAAAAATATTGCAAGATTTCCTATGTGATGTTGTTTATCCCGGGGATTACATGCTGGTCAAATGAACTCCACTTGACCAGCCTACAAAATTTAATCCACCCGCCGGAAGTGATTGTTCTACTAATCTAATTACTAGTCTATCCAAACAAATAAAAAACCAATACATCGAAGAAACCATTTATTGCCTATGAAACAAAAGAAGTTTATCACAAAATATTGTCTTAATCAATTATCCCTACACCATAAACACAAAACACATTATGAAAAATCAATCTACACACACGGGTAACACACACATTCGTAACCTGTTCAAAGTAGCTATTTTATTGTTTTTAACTCATTTAACCACGATAAACCCACTTTTCGCACAAGGTAAACTGGTGGAAGGATACATCATCACAAATCTAAATGATACAATACGCGGATTAATTAAAGATGAAGGTTGGACGCATAGTCCTGAAACGGTTCAGTTTAAGGCTGCGGACAAGGCATTGCAAACATTTTCAACAAATGACATTAAAGGGTTTAGTATTCTGCTGACCAGTGAAATATATAAAGCCAAGAAAATAGGTTTGTTGGATATCACATCCAATCAGGTATACATCACCGCGCCGTCTTTGGAAACAAAGGATTCAGCACAGGTATTTTTGCGGGAAATTGTGACGGGCCGGATTGAATTATACGAGTTTCTTAATGCATCAGAGCAGGCGCATTATTTTGTTTCAAAGAATAATATATTAAAAGAACTATTAAGCTATACATTTCAAAAATCTATAAATGATAAAACTTATCTCCTGGTTTACGATGAGTATAAAAAACAGCTCGCCAAATTGTGTGGAGACGCCAGCGAATTTAAAGCACCTACACCTCCTTATCAAAAGAGATATCTGAAACAATACATTGAAAAATATAATGACTCATTTACCGGAGAGCCCAGGATATCCAGATCGAAAAATGATCGGTTGACGTACGATCTGGACATCAATACTGGTCTTGAAAATTGGAATGCAGATCACGTTGTAATGCACGATAAATGGACCTTCGGTTTCGGTCTGAGGTTAAATTTTCCGAGGAAATTTCAGAATCGCTATATTAAACTAAATTACTTTCTGACCCCGGATGTGCTGACAGGCTATTACAAAAATTCATATGAGAAAATCTCCCTAAAGACATTTGAAGTTGCCGTTGGAACCTACATAGGCGCGGGAAGGATTCGCCCCTATTTTGGCGTTCAGTACAGTGGTGTTTACCGTCATTATCGAAACGATTTTCTGGGATTTCAGGCGGGGATAAGTTATAAAAGACGCATCAATCTTGAAGTAGCACATTTCGCAAATTTCAACTCAATTGCCTCAGAATCCCGTTTCTTCACACCGGCCCGAGTCAGCCTGCATTATCTGATCAATCTGCATTACACGAGCCCCAAAGTTCATTAAGTACTTGGTGAACAAGCGCCCCAATCTCAAATGGCTCGGTTTTTACTGCCTGTGAACGGCGGGGAACTGGTGGAGTGACGACCCTTATTGCGTCGGTCTACGATAAAACTTGAGTACCTAGGCAACGAACGGTTACTCTTTGTGTGTCCATCCTGACATACCCCCAGTTTAAGCCGGAACTACTCAACAAATCACTTAACGCCTCTACAAATGAAACAGCTAAAACAATTACAGGTAGTATGCCTGATGATCCTGGGATGCGGAAATGCTTTTTCTCAAACCACAAAAATCGACCTGGTACTTTGGATGGAAAATGAAATCATTGCGCCGGATGACAAATCTTCAATCAGGGTGGTTTCGGAAAAGGAAACAATCCTGCTGCCTGTAAAACAAGGGAGTTTTATTGTCTCGGATTCCCTGCGAAAACCGCGCCAGAAAGTGATCTTCAATTTAAACGGAAATGAAATGACTTATGACAGTATTCCCTTTGCCTGGAACCCACTCCACCCCAAATGGATCATGAAGGTTGACTCGCCACCATTCTCGGATGAAAACAAATACTTGTTGAAAAAGGCGAAAAAAAAACCCAGGCTGATCTATCTGCTGGACAATAGCACCGGGTCGACTTACATAGGCTATCAGTTTGAAAAGACCAGCCTTCTCAAATAAGCTGGCAGCTAAGGCAAATCCGCAAAGGTGAAATTTTCGAAACCCGGTATTACTTTGTCGGCCTCAGTTAGTACCGACTGCTCCCCCACACCAACGGCCCGCATTCCGGCAGCCTTTGCGGATTGGATGCCGGCCACGGCGTCTTCAAAAACAACACAATTTTCGGGAGCTATATGCAGGTCTTCCGCTCCCAGCAGAAACACTTGTGGATCGGGCTTGCTCTTTGTAACCCGGTTACCGTCCACGATCGTGTCGAAGTAATGGAGCATGTCAATGCTTTCGAGTATGACAGTTGCATTCTTGCTGGCCGATCCCAAGCCGATCAGGATCGATTGCTGTTTCAGCTCGTCCATGAAGCGCCGGACACCGGGGAGCGTGTCGTCGGGAGTCATCTGCTGACATAGTTCGAGATACCGGCGGTTTTTTTCAGCAGCCCTTTCCAATTTTTCCTCTTCACTCAGTTTCACTCCACCGATCGAGAGTATGATTTCAAGTGATTCCATCCGGCTTATCCCTTTGAGTTGCTCATTTTGCTCAAGAGAAATATCAAAACCGAGGTCGTTGGCAAGCCGCCTCCACGCGATATAATGGTATTTGGCGGTGTCTACGATCACACCGTCTAGATCAAAAAGGCAGGCTTTTATTAAGGGCATATTATTTCAAATTTAATATCTTGCAAAATAGTGAAAATTCCCAATCTCCTGCGCCGTGGTGGTTTCGGGCCATCCGCGGACTTATAACCCTTTATCAAATTCCTTTTCGCCGGAACCGAATCCAGGCTGAACAATTAACTCGCTATGTCTCTGATTAATAAAGATAAGTTCGTCATTTACCAGATTTTCACCCGGCTATTTGGAAACCAGACCACCACAAACAAGTGCTATGGGACCATTGAAGAAAACGGTTGCGGGAAATTCAACGACATCACGGATACAGCCCTTACCGCGCTGAAAGATTTCGGTGTCACACATGTTTGGTATACAGGCGTGCTGGAACATGCCACGCTCACGGACTACTCACAATATGGCATCCAACCCGATCATCCATTGATTGTGAAAGGAATCGCAGGATCGCCTTACGCAGTGAAGGACTATTACGACGTGGATCCGGACCTGGCTGTGGATGTAACAAAACGTATGGACGAATTCGAGGCGTTGATCGGCCGTACCCACGACCACGGCATGAAGGCGATCATTGATTTTATACCAAATCACGTTGCCCGGCAATATCACTCGGATGCCCGTGCTTTGGGCGTGAAAGATTTTGGTGAAGACGACGACAATACCGTCTTTTTCAGTCCTTCCAACAACTTTTATTACATTCCAAATCAGGATTTCATCGTGCCTGAAGGCCACACGCCGCCGGTTCCGGTTACGACTCCGTATCACGAGCGTCCCGCAAAAGCTACCGGTAACGATGTTTTCCAGGCGCAGCCGAGCCAGTACGACTGGTACGAGACAATCAAACTTAATTACGGGGTCGATTACCAGCATGGCAACCGCACTAATCACTTCGATCCCATCCCTTCGACCTGGATTAAGATGTATGATATCCTGCGCTTCTGGGTTCAGAAGGGCGTCGATGGTTTCCGTTGCGATATGGCCGAAATGGTACCTGCAGAATTTTGGGCGTGGGTGATTCCCGAAGTCAAGAAGCTGGACAGCCGGATCATTTTCATCGCGGAAATCTACAATCCTTATGAATACCACAATTACATCAACATCGGGAAATTTGATTACTTGTACGATAAAGTCGGGCTTTACAATTCGCTTCGCCGACTAATCGAGGGACACGGGACGGTGGAAGACATCACCAGGATATGGCAACAGGAGTCGGGGGACATCAGCGAAAAGATGCTCCGTTTCCTCGAAAACCACGACGAACAACGCATCGCTTCCCGGTATTTTGCAGGTAATCCGTGGCTGGCCATTCCCGCAATGACGTTGAGCGCGACACTGCACAGCGGGCCCTTAATGGTTTATTTTGGTCAGGAACTGGGCGTTACCCCGATTGAATCCGAAGGCTTCCAGGGTGAAGACGGAAGGACGACAATCTTTGATTATTGGGGTGTTACAGAATTTCAGCAGTGGGTCAATGGCGGGAAATTCAACGCGGATCTTCTTACCGAAGACCAGCAAAAACTTCGCTCTTTTTATCAGGGCCTGAATCACTTTGTACAACAAAATGAGGCGGTTTATGCAGGAAGTTTCTATGATCTTCAGTATGCCAACGTGGACGGGCAATCTTACAATTACGACAAAACACTCATTTACAGCTATCTGCGCTACACCACTGAACAGAAGCTGCTGTTTGTTTACAATTTCGACAGAACAAGGACAATAGAAACTTCTGTTCGAATTCCGCAGGATGCCTGGACTGATTTTTTAAAGCTCGAACAAACCAGTCTGTTTGTCTTGAAACCTATTTTTCCTTTGGACATTACCCTGCCCCGCATGCAGGCCGCTGAAATTACTTCGACGGGTGTAGCCATTGAATTACCACCCGTTTCTGTTTTTGTCTTCGAAATCATGAAAAAATAACGGCAAAGCAGGGCGGTTTGGAATGATGGGAAACAGGGATAACAGGGCTGTTTAAGCCGCGAATTATGGATAATACTATACAATTGGAGAGGGTTGACGATGTTGCGGAATTGGTAGAAATTATCCGCAGCAAATGGAAAGCAAAACAGGCGAGGAAACAATCTTTTGATGAGAAGTTTGGCAGCATATCACTGAATCCCTTCCAAAAAGACCAGCTTGCTGAACAAATCCAGGATATTCTGTTTTCAAGCAAATTTGTTTCGTTACTTACAGAATCAGAAATCGGGTCGAACAAGGGCTTTTTTTCGGACGCGTCTGCAAGGCTCAGCTTCAAATTTCTCCCTCCGGTTGAAGAACCCGACGAACTACGGACGCATTTCGACCGTATTTTTTGTGATAAAAATGATTATCAATGGGTTAAGGCCATTTCCGATGAAAAATGGAGAGATTTCCTGCAAAGTATTTTCCCGCCCATAAGTCCCGCACTTGGTAAACACATTGAAAAGGAAGTTCTCAACTCCGTACTGATCCTCGCCCAAAGGGCTGCGACACTCGGCATAGATCCGGAAGTGGTTTCGAAAATCCCTAGAATGGACGACCTGGATTCTCCTTTTTTGGGGTTAAACCGGGAGGTGATGTTGTATGTGGAGAAAGTCCTCAACAGCCAGGAGTATTTGAATGCCGGGCTGGACAACGATTACAAGCACATTCTGGTTATGATCAGCCAGTGCAAAAGCCAGGTAAGTTACATTTACAGACGGAAAGACGTTTTCGGCATCAGTTTGCAACTGACTTATTTGGTGCGGCAGATTGAGCAATATCTCAAACGCCTGGGCCAATTGCTCGAGGTGTTACAAACGAATGATAGCAACCGCCGCTGGCTGGTTATCGCACAGCTTCTCAAGGAATTTGTTTATGCTGAAAATACGAGGTATAGTCTTCGAAAACACTTTTCGGTGAACCTGGAATTACTGACCTTCAAAGTCATCGAAAACACTTCTAAAACAGGGGAACACTACATTGCGTCGAACCAGTCGGCTTATTGGAAGCTTTTTGGCAGGGCGCTGGGTGGCGGAATTATTGTCGCTTTTCTCTGCGCTAACAAAACCAGGCTGTATTTTCAGCATCTGCCGATTTTCTGGGAAGCGCTTTTTTACAGCCTCAACTACTCGTTCGGCTTTATGCTGATCCACATCCTTGGTTTTACACTTGCCACCAAGCAGCCTGCCATGACAGCGTCGACGATTGCAGCCAACCTTAGCAACAATGGAGAAAACCCTAACTGGCTGAATACGACTACCCAATTGCTAATCAGACTGATCCGCAGCCAGTTTATTTCGCTTGTTGGCAACGCAATGATCGCATTTCCGGTAGCATATGGCATTGACCTGCTCTACTTCCGCGTTTTCGAATACCACATTGCCGATCCCGCAAAAGCCATCCGGCTGATCACTGAATTGAACATTTGGGAGAGCCTGGCGTTACCGCATGCTGCACTGGCAGGTGTTTATCTCATGGTTTCGGGCTTGATATCAGGTTATTATGAAAACAAATGGATCTACAACAAGTACACCTTGCGCATTCAGAAGCACCCTGGGCTGATCCGCTTTTTCGGGCACAATAAATTAAGCCAGATAGCCCGCTATTTCGAAAGAAATTTTGGCGGGCTGGCGGGGAATTTCTTTCTGGGGTTTTTTCTGGGTTCAACAAGCGCGGTCGGTTTTACGTTGGGTCTTCCACTGGATATCCGGCATATTACGTTTGCTTCCGGGAATTTCGGCCTCGCGGTTGCCGGTCTGGAAAACCATGTGTCTACAGATCTGTGGCTTAACTCGATCATAGGCATCGCAGGAATAGGTTTGATGAACGTCCTGGTGAGTTTCGGACTTTCAATCGCGTTTGCCCTTAAATCACGCAATGCCCCGATGAATGAAGTCAGGAGCCTGCTCGGAAATTTGTCCTGGCAATTCTTTCATCATGGTCTGGCGTTCTTCTTCCCCATCAAAAATGCCGCCGAAATCCATGATCAACTGCCCGAAACAGTTCCTAATCGTTAATTTAAGATTGCAAATGGGCTTTCTGATCGTTATTTTTACATGATACCCCAATATTTACCTTGATTTTAAAAACCCCGGTATGCTAAGAATTGCCATCGTTTCTGTTCTGATACTCGTCTCCAATACTATCAATGCGCAGTTGGCCTTGCAAAAGGTTTTCGGGCAAAAAATGGAGTTACCGGATAGCCGGGATATAGGTACTCAGGTCCTGCGGATGAGCGAATCTTTTTTAGGGACCCCCTACGTAGGGGGAACTCTGGAGGGCAACCCTACCGAGCGGCTGGTATGTAAATTTGACGGTCTCGATTGCACCACCTTGGTAGAAAGTGCCATCTCCCTGGCTGTCGCGAAAAGTGAGAACCCCACTTATGAGGGTTTTAAGAGCGAATTGACCAAACTGCGCTATCGCGACGGTATCATCGACGGGTATCCTTCGAGGTTGCACTATGTGCTCGACTGGATGTATGAAAACGAAAAACGGGGAAGACTGGAAGATATCACGGCAAAAGTGGGCGGTATTCCCTACAAAAAGGAGATCAACTTTATGACCAACCACGCTAACCTGTATCCCGCTATGGCAGAAAGCCAGGTCTGGGAAAAAATCAAGGAGCAGGAGAATATCATCAACTCAAGAGAGCACAGCTACATTCCAAAAGAAGGTATTCAGAAGGCAGAACCAATGCTCCATGACGGCGATATAGTCGCTTTCACTTCCTCCGTGGAAGGACTGGATGTCAATCATATGGGTGTGATCAGTAAAGTCGGTAGCCGCGCATATCTGATCCACGCCTCACTGGCTGGCAAAAAAGTGATCATGTCCAACGTCCCGCTCGCCGAATATGTGGCGTCCGTCCCAAAACATACCGGGATGATCGTAGCCCGGCTCAATGATATCTGATGCAATGAATGGATCTTCTCAAAATTCTTGATTACAAAAATTCCCCCTGGTTAATTATTCTCCTGACAGGCATTGCTGGGCTTGTCATCAGTGCATTCCTCATTAACCTGATCAAAATCACCGCTGCAAAAAAACAGTGGAGGGCGGTGCGCGCCATCCGGGAGAACCTCACAAACGTGCTGCATTTCTTCATTCCGATGATCCTGATCACGGCAGTAGCAAAAAGTTATTCCTTAATTCACCAGGATTACGAATGGCTTTTTGCCGTCAGCAAAACGCTTATGATTGCGCTCACAACCTGGCTGATGGTGCGTATTGTGGTGGTAATTGAGCGTATTCTGATTGAGAAGCTGGATTTTGACACTCCGGATAATAATCAGGCGAGAAGGATGTTCACCAAGATCAAGTTTGTGAAGCGGATCGTGATTATCCTGATCATTACCGTGGGTGTTTCCATTCTGCTGCTGAGCTTTGATAGTGTCAGGCAATATGGGGTGGGAATCCTTACCTCTGCGGGAATTGCCAGTGTGATCATCGGTTTCGCAGCCCAAAAGTCGCTTTCCAATCTAATGGCCGGTATTCAGATCGCCTTTACCCAGCCTATAAAAATAGACGATGTTGTGATCGTTGAAGGAGAATGGGGACGGATTGAAGAGATCAATCTCACGTACGTCGTCGTAAATATCTGGGACCTGCGACGGATCGTTTTACCCATCACTTATTTTATTGAAAAGCCTTTTCAAAACTGGACAAGAAACGAAAGCGCATTGATTGGCAGCGCCTTTTTTCATTTGAACTATCACACCCCTGTTGATAAGCTACGCATAAAACTGAAAGAAATTTTGGACGAAACGCCGCTCTGGGACGGTAAATCCTGGGCATTGCAGGTAACCGATACGCAAAATCAGTTCATGGTAGTACGGGCACTGATGTCGGCCCGAAACTCTTCAGAAACGTTTGACCTCCGGTGCATAGTCAGAGAAAAAATGATCGAATTTATATCACGTGAATATCCCGAAGCACTTCCTACAACGCGAATTGAAAACCTGTGACAAAAAATTGGCCTCCGGAAAATCCGAAGGCCAGTCTTTTCTTACTACTCACCTAACTCAATTTAACTCAATACGGTTTTCTTTGATTTTTTTACAGAAAAGCGTGATCAACTTATGCCCACACCCAACAGCTCGTATTTGTTTTTAAATCTTGTTATATTTTTAGTCTCATATGGCCCACGCAAGGATGCGTCTGCGAAATCCAGAACGTGGCTCTACTTTTAAGAATTGCTTCAGGTTTAAATGTTAAAATCCAATTATTGGATAAATCAGCGGCCTCTGGATATTGAAGTAGAAAATCCCACTTTCGCTCTTCACCTCGATTCCTTGATTAAATATGGAGGAGATTTTTATCCCGTAGAATAACCTGATGAGCAACTCTTTTCATACACCAAATCCTTACAAATCACTTCATCTGATTTACTCTACAAAAAACATTTAGGGGTGTTAAAGGGGCATTAACACCGAATTAAAAGAAAATTAAAAAGGCTGGAATTTCAGAATGAAGGTGGTACCGGCACCTACAGTGGACTCAACTTCGATGCTGGCGCCCTGCATGTTAATGATCCGTTTGGTGAGGGCAAGACCTATCCCATAGCCGGGTTTGCTAATGGTTTTGGCACTCCTGTAAAAGGTGTCGAAAATATAGGGGAGCTCTTCGGCGGAGATTCCAATGCCGGTATCCTTGAAGTAAATCCTGATGAAATTATTCTTGATTTCGAGGTAAACGTTAACAGTTCTGTTCCCCGAATATTTACAGGCGTTATCCATTAGGTTAACGAACGCCGTACGTAGCAGACTTTCATCGGCATAACGCTTCAGCTGCTCCTCGTTATCCGGGATCTTGTCGTAGTGGATGTGAACCAGGTATCCCGGGTTTTTCTGTTGAATAGATGCTTTAGCCTGCCATAAAACTTCGTCAATCCTTATTTTGGAAAAGCTGAGCTTAAAGGCATTTTCGTCAGTCCTCGCAAGTTCCAGCAGCCTGCTGACCAGTTCGTTCATCTCCCTGGCCTCAGTCCAGATTCCCTTTAAAGCAGCCTCGTATTCAGTCGTGGTCCTCTCTTTCATCAGACTGAGCTCGGCCTCGCTCATGATGAGTGCAAGAGGGGTGCGGAGTTCGTGCGAAGCGTGGGACACAAAATTTTTCTGTGCGACAAAAGCAATTTCAAGGCGGGTAAGCATTTGGTTGAAAGTCTCCGCAAGAAGCGCCAATTCGTCTTTTTCCCGGCCAACCGTTACCTTTTCATGCAAGTTCCCGGCCGAGATATTGTTCACTTGGTCGATGATGTCGGATACTGGTTTAATGGCATCATTGGAAAACTGCCAACCGGCAACGCCAACCAGCACCAATGACAATAACCATCCAATCACCAGGATCTCCCTCAGCCGCCCAAGCGCATTCATTCCAAGGTAATCATCAGCAATAACCACCACCACCCAAGGTTTGCGATGATCCTGGAGAATGTGCCGGATAATGATCATTTCACGCTTCCGATACTTGGTATGTACTTCCTTCCCGCCTCTGGCTTCTGTTAAAAGAACTTTAGAAAGTTTGAAATTTTCTTTCCCGCTAATAAAAATAACGGAATCCGACCCGTCGTATATCGTTATTTCCTCATCCAGCAGTATGGTCTTATTTTCCTTTTCAATCTTTTCGATATCCGCCTTACTGATCCCGTTGCTGGCCTCAACCAACTGCGCCACGGTTTGTCCGCGTTCATTGAGAAAGGAATAGAATTGCCTCTCGCGGTACTGGTCGTAGAAGAAATAGATGGACAAGCAAAACAATGCCATGATGGAACCTACCAACATGGTAAACAACAGCGTAAGCCGGGACTTGATATTCATTCCTCTTTAAAAATGTAGCCCATACCCACTACCGTGTGGATCAGTTTGTTTGGGTAATCCTTATCCACTTTCTTTCTTAAAAAATTAATATAAACATCGATGACATTGGTGCCGGTATCAAACCTGATGTCCCAAACCTGTTCGGCTATGTCTACCCGAGACACCACACGTCCACGGTTCCGCATCAAATATTCCAGCAGTGCAAATTCCTTAGCGGTGAGGTCTATACGGTTTCCGGAGCGCCGGGCCACTTTTTCATCCAGATTTAACTCGAGGTCGGCTAGCGTCAGCACTTGATTAGACTGCTCTCTCGAACTATTTCTGTTAGAAAGTACTTTAATTCTCGCTATCAACTCCCTGAATTCGAAAGGTTTGACAAGATAGTCGTCGCCTCCCGCTTCGAAACCGTCCAACTTGTCGTCGATCGTACCGAGTGCCGTTAAAAACAAAATAGGTGTCGAAAGGCCATCACTCCTCAATTGCTTTGCGAGGTCATATCCGTTGAGCAAAGGCAGGTTCACATCCAGGATGATAACATCAAAACGATAATTAGAGGCCATCTTTTTACCTACCTGCCCATCATAAGCCAGTTCAACTTCCCATGATTGCTCCTCCAGGCCTCTTTTGAGAAACCCGGCGAGTTTGGGCTCGTCTTCCACTATTAATATTTTCATAAGGTGATATGCTGTTCGTTTGAGTCAAATGTTGCATGGAATTTCGCGTAAAAAAAGGCTGCCCGAAATATCGGACAGCCTTTTTGTCTATATCCACACCATTAGAACATTGGCATTTCTGACCATACCATGCTCTATTATTATGCAAAATAGAAAATTTAAACAATAAACAATAGGCAATCTATCATCTAGGCGAAATTTCATATAAGTATCAATAATAATCAGCTCCGTTGTCAAAATCCGATCTGTCGTCGTAAGCACCAAAATCATCCTCTTCCAGACGCATCCCTTTCAATGCCTTTTTTATCAACCCGATTTGTCCTGCATGGTACACATCGTGTTGTATAACCCCATGTATCAGTGTATAATAGGAATAGTCTCTTCCGGGTACAAAATCCTCCAGAAAGTTGTCGCTTTCAATCTTTTCCAATTCGGAAATCAGCTCTTCCTGCGAGAGACTCAGCTCCATTTGTATCGCCTCCCATTCAAATTCGTCGACAACCTGGAATTTCTTCCAATCCTTATCCTGCGTTTTAATATCGAATTCTGCATCGCCCTGTATCTTCCTGACTGCAAAGATCCGCCAGGTCGTCATGTGATACACGATCTCGGCAATGGAATGCGTGTTGCTGCTAAGCCGGACTTCTGCCATTTTCGGCGTCACATCCCTTAAAGCCTCAACAACCGAAGGACCATACCAGGCTTCTTCGCTTTCGTAGGTATCGTTTAAAACATCTATAATTCTTAAAACTTCTTCTTTAGTTTCCATACATTTAATTGTGTCAATGCGCTTGTACTATTCGTTAAAATCAAAGAAAATCGTAAATATGTTCTCCTTATCAGCACCAATTTTTATGGCGATCCAACCAATTTTTGTGCATTCTGGTCACTTAAAATGCAGCATTTATTTAAAACTAAAAAATTGAACTGAGAAATAGCCAAAATTAAAATCTGCAATTTCAATTTTCGTTTAATTAACAAATTTTAAAATATAAGATCCAAAATGTTAAAAAAAGCCTCAACATTTATTCTCTTAGTCGCCGGCCTGGGGTTAACATCCTGCTCCAAAGATCCGATCGGTGATCTATCGACCGAAGAGTCGCTGGTATATATCACCAACCATGATAAATCAGCCAATTATAACCAATACAAGACCTTCAGTATTGTCGACTCCGTGCTGATTGTAGAAAACGACCGTTCTGGAACTGCGCTAACCGATATCGACAGGAGCCTTCTGCAAAGAATAATTACCAATATGCAAAGCCTGGGCTACAAGTATGTCAGTCCCAAAAGCAACCCTGATGTAGGTATCAATGCCGCCTGGATTACCAATACCTACCTTAACGTGGCTACGAATCCTTATTCATCGTACTATGGGGGATACTGGGGAGGTGGCGGATATGGCTATGGGTACCCCAGCTATTACACCTATTATGAAACCAGTGAAAGCTACTGGCTGATATCGATGGTTGATTTCAAAAATCCCAATACAGCCGACAAAACATTCGATGTCGTCTGGGACGCGCAGATCAGGGGAGCCGGGATTGGTGATTCCCAATACATTGACAAAATGGTGGACTCGATATTTGGCCAGTCTGGTTATCTAAAAATCAACTAAAATGAAAAAATTAACTGTAACTATAGTCCTTCTTCTTACTGGTGTGTTAAAAGGATTTGGGCAGGACGCTCCCAAACTTTACACGCTCCCTTCGCCGTTCGACAGGTATACCCATTATTTAGCGACAGCCCGCTTTATGGGTTCGGTACCATTAGGTTCTTTCGCTGATTCTTATATCGACAAATCGTCTTTTCAGAACGCTTCTATTTCTATTGAATGGGTGCTCAGGAATTCCCCTATTTCGGTGGGCGGGGAAATTGGCTCAACTTACTTTAAGCAGCGGATACCTAGGGCGTTGTACGAAAATGGTGATGAAACTATTTCAGCAGTACAAACCAGGACTTTATCTCAATATCCTATTGAAGTGTTCGGAAACTATCATTTTCTGGGCAAAAATTCTGCCATTCAGCCTTACGTGCAGGTAAGCGGGGGGGCAAGTATCGTCGATTATACCTTATATTACGGAAGTCTTTCAACTCAACACCAGAAAGTAGCGCCCAAATACGGAATTGGATTGGGTTCCAAATTCCTGTTCAAGAAGGACGGCGCGTTCGGATTAGATGTCAGGGTAAAATACGACGGAACTTCTTACAAGCATGAATATATCGAGAAAGGTGTTTCTTCCGTAAATGGCTCGATCGGCGTCTTTTATCGCTGGTGGTAATCATCAGATTGTGGTACGTAAAAACAAAATTTTGTCTAAAACATCTCTTATCTGGATCAGTGGTATCCTGATTTTCCTCGCCGGTTCTGGCCTTTGGGCATGGAACAGGTTCGGCCCTTCAACCAACAAGGCTTATGTTGAAGTAACCAGGGGCCTCCCAGTAGCACAAACCCTTGATTCGTCTTCGTCCACTTGTGACCTGGTGATCCGGCGCTACCGCCAAATCGGAAAGGAAATGCAATTTGAACTCGCCTCCAATGCGGGCGGCCTCGCCCCTTACAATGTCGAGATCTCTCAAAACGGCAAAATTCTTCGGTTCAAAGACCTCCCGCACAGGCTTGGCACCTGGCTTACCCTATCGAAATTGGATCTTGCAGCGGGAAATGCTACAATAAAAGTAACCAGCCTGGGCCGTTCAGGTTGCGAAACGACTGCTTCATTCGCGTTCGATGGTTCTGTCAAGAATGAGATTCCCGACCCTAAAAACTGGATCCGATACGGAAGCAAGGATAACTTCCTCGATGTGAGGCCGGTAGTAAAAAATGGGAAGTTTTACCTGAAAGATTTTTCCAATTACCAGGATGGCCGGACCAAAGTGGTCATGATTGATGGTATAGGGGTCAAGGGACTTGAAAATGGCATTGAAGTCAAACCAGGATTCCTGTATTCAGTCACCGCCCGCTGGATTGATGCCCCATATAACGATTGGTGGAATGCCATTAAGAACCGCTCGGTACGTCAGCAAAATATCTGGATTTCAGGGCGGGCAAAAGAAGAACCCCATTCTGCCCTTACTAAGATTGAGATACCAGCGTGGTTCGCGCCATCCACAGGCTTGAATGTCGATTTTGACACTAAGTTTCCCGAATTCGAACCCATTGAAGGTAAGCTGGTAATGCAATACCGGCTGAATTCGGATGTCCCCCCATCCAATTATTACAATCGCGGAATCGGTTATCTCTATTATGCAGAAAATGAGTTACCTCCTTCTAAAACGCATTATACGGTAACGCCCAACTTCTTTGCCGACAGGGATGATAAATGGTTTGCACAACTCTCAAAGCAGGAAGTAGAGGCAATGGCTCAAATTCCGGGTTTTGGCGTTTATGCGTATGATTTCGAATTCTGGAACCAGCATTACTCTCCGGAAGTAAAGCAAAGGCTGATTTGGTTTTCCGAAGTAATCCATAAAAACCATCCTCAGATGCATTTGATGGATTATTGGGGAGGCGGCGCATACACCAACCCTCATATTAATACTGTAGGAGGCGCTAACCCAAAGGATTTCTTAAAAGATTATAAGGACCCGAAGTCCAACAATCCTAACTTCGACGTGCTGCCGAACGGGGACAGCTTCCATGACATTTTCAATACCACACCCATTGATGTTTATCCAAAGCCCATGTTTGCGATGGATGATCAGGGTAATTCTCCCAATAATTTTGTACTGCTTTCGGCCTTGCATTCACTTCGTATTAACAAGCTGATCCCCTACCAGAAAAATAACAAGTTCATATTCTATGGCTGGAACCGTTACATGCCACTGTATAAGGATCCGATCGTCCCCTGGAGTTATCAGCTCACCGACCCAAAGGGCGAATTGATGATGAACCAGTTGGAAATGATGCCAGCGAGCCAGGCACTCGGCTTCTCGCTGTTTTCTCTGGTTCTGTTTGACGGATATTACCTATGGAACGATGGTGGACCAAGTGGCAGGGACCCGAATGCTTATAAACTTTCAAAAGATGCCCCTGGATGGGGCTACGAATGGTATCCTGCCGATGGAAAAACTCCGGAGAGCGAGGTAGGTAGGCACGCAAAGAAAGCTGACGCTCCCTGGTACTGGGACTTCCCAACCACATATTATGTCCTCGGCAACTGGATGGCCAAGCAAGTGGAAGACGTGATCGTAGGTGGCACAAATCAAGACCTGGCGTTCCAGCTCAACGACAAATGGATTGAACCCAAAAAAGAACAGGCACTGCTGGCTATAGATCAAAAACAACCGTTTATTACATCTGTTATCAAAGGCGATAAAATTGTTGTGCTGGGTGTTGATTCATTCCAGCCCCCCGTTGCAAGTAGGGTTATCAAAGTAAGGCTACCTGACGGAACCGAAACAAGTATTGAACTCTATGGCAACTGGCCTTCGCTTTATCGGGGAACTTTAAAAAAATGAGGCAGAAGATTTATAAAGAAAGATCACAGTTTGGAGCTGTGATCTTTCTTTTATGAGATTCGCACATAGCTTCCAAGCCATTTGAGATGCGTGCCGTATTTCTGTAGTATTTCCTGGACAGGCACATCATCTTTGTGGCCCAAAAATTCAACCAGAAACCAGGTTCTGAATGCTGCTTCCCCTCTTAATGGCCGACTTTCAATCTTGGTAAGGTTGATACCCCGATCGTTGAAGTCCTTCAGAAATTCATAGAGTACGCCGGGCCGGTTGGTATTAGGCAGGTTTGCAATGATGGTCGTTTTGTCATCATCACTTTTTATATTGACAAAATCCTTTGCAAGGATCAGGAACCGGGTCCGGTTCTGGTCACTGTCTTCAATATTGTCGAAAAGAATTGGCACACCGAACAGCCTGGCCGAAATAGACGAGCATATCGCAGCGGCATCAGGTTCTTCGGCAGCCATTTTGGCCGCTTTGGATGTGGATTCAACGGGTATCAGTTCAATGCCCATACCTTCGAGATATTCATTGATAAATTTCCCGCATTGACGAAAAGCTATATCCTTTGAATAAATGCGGCGGATATTCTTCAAAGTATCTGACTGGGATGCAAAGGTGAAATGCACCTGCAGCAGAACTTCGGCCACAATGGAGAGGTTCTTTTCTCTTAAAAAATCTACTGTTTCAATGACAATACCCTCCTGATTGTTTTCGATTGGGACTACACCAAATTTCGCTCTTCCGGTTTCCACACTTTCAAAAACCGAATGGATGGTTGGCAACACCAGGTATTCACTCATCCCGCCAAAACGGCTTTCAGCAGCCTGATGCGAAAAACTTCCCTCGGGGCCTAGATATGAAATCCGTTCCGGCAGCTCGAGATTACGGGACACGGCGAAGATTTCAAAAAAGATAGCATCAATTGCCTGACGTGTCAGCAGACCCGTATTTCGTTTTTCCAGACGGTCAAGGATTTGTTTTTCCCTTTCGGGCCTGTAAATAATAGATTGCGACGATCTCTTCAAATCTCCCACTTTCTTCACAAGCTCCATGCGCTCATTTAAAATGTTTAATAGCTGATCGTCGAGTGTATCTATACGGTTTCTTAAAGTCTGTAATTCCACCGAGAAATGTCTTAAATATTTGATTTGATAATATCAGCCAAAGATCTTTTAAAATTCTTACATCGTAAAGCTATAGCCAGGCTGATATTACTTTATTGCACAAGGCCATGATTACCGCCCATCAACCTGCAAGTGCTAATTCTTCTATATTCTTCTCAATCTTGAGATTGTCAATGATAAAACGCTGTCTTTCGGGCGTATTTTTACCCATAAAATAGCTCAGCAATTTCTGGATTGAGGTTTCCTTTTGGAGGATCACGGGTTCTACATGCATATCTTCGCCGATGAACCTGCCAAATTCCTCGGGTGATATCTCGCCTAGTCCCTTGAACCGCGTGATTTCAGGCTTGCTTCCCAGCTTTTCAACTGCCGCTTGCTTTTCTTCGTCGGTGTAGCAGTAGATCGTTTCTTTTTTATTGCGGACGCGAAATAGCGGGGTTTCGAGCACAAACAAATGCCCGTTCCGTACCAGGTCTGGGAAGAATTGCAAAAAGAAGGTCATCAGCAGCAAACGAATGTGCATACCGTCCACATCCGCATCGGTTGCTATAACGATCCTGTTGAATCGTAGATTCTCAACACCATTTTCTATATCTAAGGCATGCTGCAGCAAATTGAATTCTTCATTTTCATATACAATCTTTTTGGTAAGTCCGAAACAATTCAAAGGTTTACCCCTCAAACTAAAAACCGCCTGTGTCTGAATATTCCGGGATTTGGTAATGGATCCGCTGGCCGAATCACCCTCTGTTATAAACAAAGTACTTTCATAGCGAAACTCATTTTTGAGGTCGGTGAGATGCAACCGGCAATCCCTCAATTTCTTATTATGTAAATTGGCTTTTTTGGCACGATCATTGGCCAGCTTTTTAATCCCCGCGAGTTCCTTTCTTTCTCTTTCAGATTGCTCGATACGCTTCTTCAACGCGTCCCTCGACTCAGGGTGCATATGCAAGTAATTGTCTAACCTTTCCTTTATAAAATCATTGACGAAAGTTCTTATAGTCGTGCTATTAGGATCGGGAGTGATGGTGTTGGATCCAAGTTTAGTCTTGGTTTGAGATTCGAACACCGGCTCCTGAACCCGTATGGCTATGGCTGCAATAATCGACGAACGGATGTCTTCGGGAGCATAATCCTTGTTAAAATGCTCTCTTACCGCTTTTACCACTGCCTCACGAAAGGCAGCCAGATGCGTCCCGCCCTGCGTTGTGTACTGTCCGTTTACAAAAGAATAGTACTCCTCCCCGTATTGGCCGCCATGCGTCATGGCGAATTCGATGTCCTCTCCCTTCAAATGGATGATGGGATAACGCAATGATTCATCATCGGATTTACTTTTTAGCAAGTCTAATAACCCGTTTTGCGAGATGAACTTTTCTCCATTGAAATTGATGGTCAGACCGGCGTTCAGATAACAATAATTCCAGATCATGTTATTCAGATACTGCGGTATGTATTTGAAGTTTTTGAAGATTGTCGCATCAGGTTCGAAGGCGATGTGTGTACCGTTACGCTGACTGGTTGGCTCCTCTTTCGATTCATTTACAATCGCTCCCTGGTGAAACTCTGCGTTCTTTGTTCTACCTTCCCGAAATGATTGGACCTTGAAATACTGCGAAAGCGCATTCACAGCTTTGGTACCTACGCCATTCAAACCCACTGATTTCTGAAACGCGCCCGAATCATATTTACCGCCTGTATTAATCTTAGAAACACAATCCACCACTTTTCCCAGTGGTATGCCCCGTCCATAGTCCCTGACTTCTACTTTATGCTCTGTAATCTTTATTTCAATGGTTTTGCCGTTTCCCATCATGTGCTCATCAATCGAGTTGTCCACGATCTCCTTAACCAGAACATAAATCCCGTCATCAACAGAAGAACCGTCTCCCAGTTTTCCGATGTACATCCCAGGCCTTAAACGTATGTGTTCCTTCCAATCCAGTGATTTGATACTGTCCTCGTCATATTGCACGTTTGTACTTTCCATATTTGTAACTACTCTTTTAGGAGATATTCCTGATTTTGAATATTGTATTTTAATAATTTTAATTTTTTATCGTTAGGCTGTTATAACTTTGTACCAGACCGCCAGGGCACCGATTAATAGAATTTGTTTAAAAATAGGAAAAATCTAATTTACTTTGCCCCAATATACACATTCAGATACGAAGCATGCTCCTGTCACAAATTCAAAAATACTAGCCTTGCACATAGTTTTAATGAATTTAAAGCATTTCAATAGTACAATAATTCTTCATATGAACAGATTCGAATTGGCTAAAAGTTATAAATCTCTACTTCCTTATCTACTTAGTTTACTTATTTCTCTCCCGGCATTCGCACAGGTAACACCCACAGCTCCTTCCACACAAGCACCTGCCGCGACAAGCAACCAGGGAAATACGCAATCTGGGGCCACAAGAGGCAACGCAGCCGGAAACACACAAGGGAATCAACCTGCTAATGCAAATGGCCAGCCAACTGGAAATACACAACAGGGCAACCAACAAAATGCACAACAAGGCAACCAAACCAATGAAAAGGGGAAAGCCGGATCCAATCAGAATAGTCAAAATGCGGACGCTGGCAATGACCAGGCAAAAGCTAATCAGAATACTACGGCAAGTCTGACGCCCGAAGATCAAGAAAAAGAGGCGCTTCGCCAGAGAATATATGGCTATTCCATCTTTGCAAACAAAAACCTGGATCCCATCCCTGACTTACAGATCTCTACGCCAACCAATTATATCGTTGGCCCAGGCGATGAACTGAACATCTACATTTACAATTATGCGGAGAGCACCTACGAAGGAATCGTAAATAAGGATGGTAATATTATGATCCCCAGACTTGGACCTGTCCATGTTGCCGGCCGGACGATCGAAGAAGTACGTAAAATATTGATTGACAAGTTCTCAAAATTTGTCCCCGGTTTACTTGGAGGCGGAGGCGAAACTGCCAGGACAAAGCTGATGGTTACTCTTGGAGCAGTCCGCTCGGTTAAAGTTTTTGTAACTGGTGAGGTTATCAACCCCGGAACGTACATCGTTTCTTCCTTGTCCTCTGCTTTCAATGCCCTTTACCAAGCAGGCGGCCCTAATGAAATTGGATCTTTCCGGGATGTCCGGGTGGTTCGAAATGGTCAGGTGGTTACACATATGGATATTTATGATTACCTGGTAAATGGTAAAATTGATGGGGATATCCGGGTTCAGGACAACGACAACATCGTGGTCGGATATTATCTAAAGAGAGCTGAAATAACCGGTATGGTTAAACGTCCTGGTATTTATGAGTTAAAATCTGAGGAAAAGCTGGGTGACGCATTGCGTTATTCAGGTGGTTTCAAGGACAAGGCATACAGAGCAAGGCTCAAAATTCAGAGAATCACTTCCAAAGAAAGAAAGTTGCTTGATGTTTCGGAAGAAAACTACAATTCGTTTGAGCTCGCCACCGGCGACTCCATTGACGTAGGAACGGTGCTTGACCGCTTTGAAAACATTGTAACTATCGAGGGCGCAGTAATGAGACCCGGTAATTATTCCCTGGATAACAGCCCATCTCTGAAAAAACTCATTGACAATGCCCAAGGATTAAGAGAAGACGCGTTTGTTGGGCGGGTGACCGTATTAAGGACCCGTGATGACCTTGTCATTCAAAGCATTCCAATCAATTTCACGGACATCATTAATAATGTAGCCCCTGACTTGATCCTCACCAGACTTGATCAGATCATCGTTCCATCCAGATTTGAGATGGCAGAAGTGGCTTATGTAAGTGTGGAAGGAGAAGTCAACAACACCAAAATTGGTGAGAACGAAGGTAAATTTCCTTACACAATAGATATGACGCTAGAAGATGTGCTCGTTCAGGCGGGAGGTCTGAAAGAGTCTGCATACACTACCGAGGTTGAAGTGGTGAGAAGGAAGAGAAACAGTATTGCCGGAGCCGCCAATGCGCAGATTTCGGAGGTTTTCAAATTCGATGTAAGCAGGGACCTTTCTCTGAACAGTAAAGCCTCGGGCTTCCCTTTGCTTCCTTTCGATCAGGTAATTGTCCGTAAATCTCCTAACTATGTTGAACAGCAAACGGTATTTGTAGAAGGTGAAGTTCTCGTTAATGGGCCCTATACAATTATCAATAAGAACGACAAAATTAGTGATATCATTAAGAGAGCAGGTGGCTTGACCGATCTGGCTTACCCAGAGGGAGCCACTTTACTTCGCAGGACACTGGTTAAAAATCTGGACGAACCGACTGACTTTGAACAAACTGAAATTACTGAAAGGAGCATCAAACAGGGAACGATTCTCGGTGACCTCCCCAATGTTAAAGAAGAAAAAATCGGGATCGTGCTTAAAAATATTCTCAAAAACCCAGGTTCGTTTGAGGATCTCATTGTTCAGGAAGGTGATATCATCCGCATCCCTAAACGTCTTGAAACAGTTCAGGTAGCAGGATCTGTTCTTTATCCGACCTCTGTCAAATACGGAAAAGGGATGTCGTTTACTGATTACATCTCGCAATCTGGCGGATTCACAGTTCAGTCGCTCCGAAAAAGCTCCTATATCAAATATCCAAACGGAAATATCGATAGGACCAGGCGTTTTCTTTTCTTCAATGTCTACCCGAAAGTTGAGCCGGGCTCAGAAATTTTTGTACCTGTCAGGGCTGCACCGGCACTGAATACCCAGCAAACCATTTCAACTGCTACTGGCTTGCTAAGCTCGGTTATGGGATTAATTGTAACAGTATTGGCTTTCCGCTCTCTCAAATAATGTCAGCAACACTCACGCAACCGCAACAAATACCAGACGACGAATTATCTCCAAAGGAGGTCGTAGAGAAAGTCCTTGTAGTTAAGACTGCAATACTCCGCAACTGGAAAATGATATTACTGCTGCCCATTATTGGATTTGGCATTGGGTATGCAATGGATGCTTACCTGAAAAAGCCGAGTACCTATGAAGCAAATGTCGTATTCAACCTGGGCGGCGGAAGTCAGGGGTCGGGTTTAGGCGAAATGGCTGGGTTACTTGGCTTGGGCTCTACGCCCGATGCTAATATTTTCACTGGCGAGAATTTCTTTTATTTCGTAAAGTCTCGCCCTGTCCTGGAGAGAAACCTAATGAAAGAAGTGGATGTTCACGGAAGAAAGATGCTTCTTGCCAACTTCTATATCGATTCAAGTGGCATTCTGACATCGGACTGGGAGGAACGTACTGATTTACAGAAATTCAGGTTTAAGGAGAATAATATCTCCAAAATGGATATGAATTCCAGAATTATCCTCAACGCGATCGTCCAAAGAGCAGGAGAAGCAACCGAAATCGCTTCACTCGACCGGAAGTCTTCTTTCATTTCGCTTTCGACCAAAATGGAAAATGAGACGCTGGCCGGTTTGTGGGTAACCACTTTGCTAAAAACGGTGGAAGAAATGTATACCGAAAACCAGACTCAAAAAACGCGAAAAACACTCCGGCTACTCCAGCACCGCGCCGATTCCTTAGCTTCCGTCCTTGGTATCGCAGAACATAGATTGGCGAAGCAAATGGATTATAGTGCACAAATTATGTTGCCAGAAGCAAAGGTTTCCACACACAGTATGGAGAGAAAATCCACATTCCTCCAGCAACTATATTATGAGGCGATGGCCAATGCTGAAAAAATGCGCGTATCGCTCGTTCGTGAGGCCCCTCTCTTTACTGAGATTGAAGGAATCAAGGTCCCTCTGGACGTGAAGCATGAAGACAAAAGGAATGCGAAAATAGGTGCCTTGGTGGGATTGATGCTTGCCTTGATTTTTACGTATTTCAGAACCATTTTTAGCAGTGAAGTCAAAGTAGAAAAAGCATAAATGGCAACGGTTCAACACACAACTACGATAAAAGCAGGAGGTTCGGAAAAAGACTATTGGAAAGATTTGTGGTTAAACCGCCAGCTCCTTTGGATTCTGTCCAAACGGGATATTTCGGTTCGATACAAACAGACGTTGCTTGGGGTCGCGTGGAGCGTCCTGAGACCATTGATGACGATGGTTGTCATGGTATTTGTATTCAGTTTTCTAGCAAAAATAAAGAGTGACCCGGGTGTACCCTACCCACTGATGGTATTGAGCGGACTGACTATCTGGACTTTCTTTGCCAACACGTTTACGCAGATCAGTAACAGTATCCTGATTAACTCTAACCTCGTTTCAAAAGTATATTTCCCAAGACTTTTAATGCCGCTAAGCTCGATTGCGGTCGGGTTTGTGGACTTTCTCATCACATTCGGGATATTTTTACTGCTGACATTTTTCTTCCGCCACCCCGTGAGCTGGCAGATCGTGTTTCTTCCTTGCTTCATTTTACTTACATTTATCACATCGATGGGCTTTGGCCTGTTTTTTGCTGTCCTTAATGTGCGCTTTCGTGACATCGGACAGCTCATACCATTTTTAGTACAAGTTGGGATGTACGCTTGTCCCGTTGCCTACAGCAGTACACTGGCAAAGGGAACCTGGTTCGAAAAATATTATAACCTTAACCCCCTCGTTGGAATCATAGATGGTTTTCGATGGTGCCTGCTAGGAGACAAGGCCTATTTTAATCCTGAAAGTTTATACTCGACGGCTATTATTTCCTTTTTGATAATGATATTATCTTTGATTTATTTTCGCAAGAAAGAAAATACTTTCGTAGATCATATCTGAAATAACAACTCTTAGGCATGCCTGTAATTGTAGCTGAAAACATCAGCAAAAGATATATCATAGACCATCAGCGAAAGAGTGGCTCATCGAGCCTGAGGGATATCTTTACGGATACGGTGGACAAGTGGTTTTCCAGCAGGCAGGACAATTCCGGTTTTGCCGAGAAAGAAGAATTCTGGGCACTACGCGATGTTAATTTCAGTATTGAGCAAGGTGACCGTATAGGCATTGTAGGGCACAATGGCGCCGGAAAATCCACCCTATTGAAAATCCTGAGCCGCATTACCGAGCCCACTACCGGGCAGATTAAAATAGAAGGACGTATTGCAAGCTTACTCGAAGTGGGCACAGGATTTCACCCTGAACTGACAGGACGGGAGAATATTTTTCTGAATGGTGCCATCCTGGGAATGTCTAAAAACGAGATCAAACAATCTTTTGATGCTATTGTAGATTTTGCGGGCGTTGAAAAATTCCTGGACACGCCTGTTAAAAGATATTCGTCCGGAATGTACGTGAGGCTTGGGTTTGCAATTGCTGCCCACCTCAATCCCGAGATACTCATTGTGGATGAAGTGCTTGCCGTTGGAGATACCGAGTTTCAAAAGAAATGTCTTGGCAAAATGCGGGACGTTTCGGAAAGTGGCAGGACGCTCATATTTGTAAGCCACAATCTCACTGCCATTCAGGCGCTTTGTAATAAATCCTTTTACTTCGAAAAAGGGCGCCTGATTGATCAAGGTGAAACCACCCATATCGTAACCAACTATCTGAGTAAGGTCTCTCACAAGATGCTAGATAAGCATTGGGACAATATTAATACTGCCCCGGGAAACGATCAGGTACGCGTAAAAAGATTCAAGCTTTTTCCTGAATATCAGGACGACCTGAACCATATTGATGTTCGTACGCCAATCAATTTTCAGTTTGAATTCTGGAATCTGGTCGAAGGTGCCAATATCAATCTCAGCATGCACTTATACACCTTTACCGGTGAATGTATCTTCAATGTCGGCACGCAATCCGAACCCTTTGCCAAGGGATTGGTGAGCGGCACATGCGAAATTCCAGGCAATTTTCTGAATGACGGATCTTATGTGGTTTCTATGATGATTGTCAAAGATACCAGTACAGTCCTTTACAATATGGAGGAAGCACTCGTGTTCGATGTGGAGGATTATCGTGAAAATGTTACCTGGTATGGCAAATGGCCCGGATATATTCGCCCTCAACTCAATTTTTCCATTCGCCAAACTGAACACGTAGTGAATGATTAACGTCACTAAAACCTTTTTACCAGACCAGGAAGAATATCTGCAATACGTCCGGGAAATTTGGGATCGCGGCTATCTTACCAATAACGGGCCGGTCCTGCAAAAGCTCGAAAAACAGCTCAAAGACTATCTTAAGGTAGACTATCTTTATTTTTGTGGCAACGGTACCATTGTTTTACAGATTGCAATCAAGGCCCTTGAAATAACTGGAGAGGTTATAACAACGCCCTTTTCATACTGCGCAACGTCGAACGCAATTCTATGGGAACACTGTACACCGATTTTCGTAGACATTGATCGTAAGACTTTTAATATCAATCCGGAACTGATCGAGCAATCAATTACCCCGGCAACCACTGCTATCCTGGCTACGCACGTATATGGTAATCCCTGCGAAGTAGAAACCATCGAAAAAATTGCGCAAAAGCATCATCTCAAAGTAATTTACGATGCGGCTCATGCTTTCGGGGTAACTTACAAGGGCAGGTCACTGCTATCCTACGGCGACATTAGTACCTGTAGTTTTCATGCAACCAAAGTTTTTCATACCATTGAAGGCGGCGCACTGATTTCCAATCACCCTGAACTTGACAAAAAGCTTGACATGCTACGGGCATTTGGCCATCAGGGAGATGAGCACTATCTTTTTGCAGGTATCAATGGCAAAAACTCAGAGTTTCATGCGGCAATGGGGCTTGTGAACCTACCCCATGTCCCTGAAATTATCGAAGCAAGAAAAGAAGTTTTTGCGGTGTACGATAGCCTTCTCAATTGGGACCTATTATTCAAACCAGAGATTAGTCCGGACATTGAATATAACTATGCCTACTACCCAGTCGTATTTCCTTCGGAAGCAGTCATGTTTAAAGTAATGGATGCTTTACGTGCCGAGGATATTATCCCACGCAGGTATTTCTATCCGTCGCTGAACACGCTGTCTTTCATGCCAAAACAAATTGCCTGCCCGGTTTCAGAAGATATCGCGTTAAGAGTGCTAAGTTTGCCCCTGTATGTCGGCCTGCCTCACGCAGATATCAAACGTATCTCTGGCATTATTAACGGTCATCTATCACCATAATCGCATGGTCTTTCTTTATTGGTTTACCTTTTTGCTGTTCATATACAGCATCGGCTTCGTTGCAAAAAAGGTTGCTCAACCATCCCTGACCGAGTGGATTATCACCTGTTTCGTCTTGTTTACGGGAAGTATTATTCCTACCGGTTTTGCTTTATCGGCACTTGATCTTACCGCAAACGTGTTCGCCTGGATAACAGGTAATTTTGTCACCCTGTCCATACACTGTTTGATTTGGTCGTACCTGGCAGGTCCACCCCAGAATTACTCGGTAAGACGCATTTTCTCCAATAGGATCGCCACTTTCAGGTTATGGACAAAAGAACTGTCACCTTACTTGAAAACGATCTTCTTTTTTATGTTTGGCACGATTGGCTTGATTGCAGTCACCAATCTGATCCTGGTACTTTTTACTGTACCCAATGAATGGGATAGCATGACAGGCCACCTGAACCGTGCTATCCGGTACATTCAGCGCGGAACGATGGAGCACTTCGGAGGCACGAACTGGAATATGGATACCTACCCCAAAAGCCTCACAACGATTCAGATTTACAGTTACCTAATAAGTGGAAAGATTGAAAACGCATTCAAGCTTATCCATCATTTATCTTACTACGTCACACTTGTCGCTGTTTTCGGAATTGCCCAGAGAATCGGCAGGAATCTTTCTGCAAGCCTTTTTTGTGCATTAGCTTATTCAATGTTCCTGGATTTCCTGATGCAGGCGGTTACCACAGAAACAGATATCGTTATGACAGCTTATTTAAGCTGTCTTTTATATTTTCTCTTTACCTATTACTCAACCCGCGCCAACAAATATTTGTATCTGGCTGGAATGACATTCGGAATTGTTCTCGGCCACAAAGTAACATTCGCCTTGTTGCTTCCTTCGGTCTTCGTGATCATGCTCTACACTGTCTTCCTGGCCCCTAATCTGAATGTATTTTTGGGTCGGTTTGTCAAACTGGGGACTTCCATTTTTTTTGCATTGCTCATTTATACACTTCCGACAGGCTACATTAAAAACATCATGATGTTTGGCCATCCAATCGGGCCACCCACTTCACTAAAACATCAATCAATAGAACGGGCTGGGCCACTATCCAATTTGTTTGAGCAAGGTAGCCGCAATGTTGTCAGGTACGCTTATGATTTTTTCAACATGGATGGAATCCGCAACGCGCAGTGGGGTTACGATCTGAACACGACCATCCGGAAACCCATTGCAATGTTGGAAAACAAACTTCATATGCGCCTGGATGAGGAAACAGATTTCTCGATCCTTCCTTTTTCCATGCAAAGGCGTTTCAATAATTACAATGCAAATCCTTATTGGGGCGTGTTTGGGTTTGCGCTAATCATACCGTTGATCCTTCTGGTACTGATCCGTATTTTTCGATCCAGGGTTCATTGGTTTCTCGCCCTCGCATTTTGCCTGCATTTTGCCGCTCTCTCTTACTCTGCGCCTTACGATCCATTTAAAGGCCGGTATTTCATTGAGACTGGGGTATTTGGGGTTCTTTTTTTACTGCTTCTATTCTCTCATCACAGACTGTCCATTATCAAGCCGCGACGTAATATCTGGAAAGGATATATTATGGCGATTGTCGGGCTGGCATGCATTTCGGCAGTGATGTCAGTTTATCTGAACATCCGCTGCCTGCCGTTTCCGGCTTATGGCTATAAATCAGCTCTGACGGAAGAACGTATTGCCTTTCAGACATTCGCCCGGCCCGATATCACGAGGGCTTATCAAACGTACGATTCAATTGTGCCGCAAAACGCGACTGTCGCGCTCGCAACCATCAATGATGATTTTGAATATCCCCTTTACGGTGCCAAGCTCAGCCGCAAGTTGATCACCATTAATCCCTTTGAAAAAGGTCTCCAACCGATTCCGAAAGAAGCGGATTATCTTTTTTATGCAAGAAGTGTTATCAATGATACCAGTAAGATCAGGGCATTACCAACAGACATTCGATTGGGCTCCGACACCACAATGACAAATCTCGACGTCAAAGGAGAAGATTATTATTTGCGGAAACTTAAATAACAGCCGATGACCATAGCCATTATGCAGCCCTATATCTTCCCGTATATAGGCTATTTCCAGCTCATCAATGCAGTTGATAAGTTTATACTTTACGACGACGTCAACTTCATCAATAAGGGCTGGATCAATAGGAACAACATACTGGTTTCCGGTAATGCGCACCTGTTCACCGTACCGCTGAAAGACGCAAGCCAGAATAAGCTGATCAACGAGGTCGAATTGGCAAAAGACGATTCCTGGCAGAAAAAATTCTTAAAAACCATTCAGCAATCATACCAGAAAGCACCATATTATCAAAAGGCTTTTGTTCTCATAGAAGAAATTGTAAATTTAGAAGTTCAAACTATTTATGAACTGGCTCACCAGGCATTGGTCAGGACCTCTGCATTCATGGAAATTGAGACCGAAATAGTCCCCTCTTCAACGATATATAATAATAAGGCCCTGAAAGGACCAGCAAGAATTCTGGATATTTGTAAACAGGAAAAAGCCAGCCATTACATTAATCCGATTGGAGGAATGGAATTGTATGATAAAAGCGTATTCGAAAAGGAAGGGATCAGACTCGACTTCATCAAAAGTGTTTCCACCCCCTACCCCCAATTCAAAAATGCTTTCGTACCTTGGTTGTCTGTTGTCGATATCTTGATGTTTAATAGTCCAGAAGATACCAGAAAACAGTTAGAGGCTTACGAACTTATTTAGGAATGGCGAAAATCATCGTTTTTGGAGTACTTGATACCGCAGAATTAGCCCATTATTACCTCACTCATGACTCCGATCATGAAGTAGTTGCTTTCACTATCAATCGCGAATATATCGAAAACGAATCCTTCAAAGGCCTGCCTGTTGTTGCTTTTGAAGATGTTGAAAGCGTGTTTCCCCCTGCCGAATATGCTTTTTTTGCCCCGATGACCGGTCGGAATATGAATCGGAACAGGGAGGCTATCTATCATAAGGCCAAAGCAAAAGGTTATGAATTTATTTCTTATATAAGTTCCAAAGTAACCTTATTTGGCAACGCAATCGGCGATAACTGCTTTATTCTTGAAGACAATACCATTCAGCCTTTTACTACGATAGGAAACAATGTAGTGATGTGGAGCGGTAACCACATTGGCCACCACGGGCAGATTAAAGACCATGTCTTTTTCACGTCTCATGTAGTTCTTTCTGGACACTGCCTTGTTGAGTCCTACTCCTTTTTCGGGGTTAACAGCACCATACGGGATTATACAACGATCGCCCAGGGGACACTGGTAGGTATGGCGTCGGCAATAACAAAAGATACCGAAGAATGGGGGATTTACATTGGAAACCCGGCAAAGAAGGTACCCGGAAAGCTGAGCCATGAAGCTTACTGACGAAATGATGGTCGTGCAGAAGTAATGATAAGAATATCGCAAGGTTAAGATAGGTCAATGGAGCCGAAGAAAATACTGTTTGTAAGTCATGATGCTAATCGGGCAGGAAGCCAGTTGCTGTTGTTGCAGCTTTTAAGGCTTTTAAAAGAGCGCGGTGTTCCAATGCATTTGCTGCTGTGCAGCGGGGGAGAGCTTGAAAGTGAATTCGAAGCAGTCGTTAGCATCACCCGGCTATATCAAAATTTCAAAATAGCCCCTCCCCAGTTTACCGGGAAGCTGCTTAAGAAAGTGAACCTGTACAAGCTTTACGAGGAGCGTTCTGTTCAAAAAATTAACGAACGGATTGTGGCGGAACTCGAACAGCAGAACATCGGTCTCGTTTTTATCAATTCAATTGCCAATTCAGGGGTCTACCACGATTTCCTAAAATTCCTGCATCACTTGCCGCTGGTGTTGTTTGTGCATGAACTGGCTATGTCGGTCAAGGTTTATTCTCATGACAAGCATCTGAATTTCCTGTTAAAGAAAACGGATCATCTGATTGCAGTTTCTCATGCGGTAGCCAATTACTATGTTAAGAAATACGATTTCCCTGAAAAGCATGTCAGTACATTCACGCTGATCGACCACGAACATATCGACCAGAAACTGAAATCCATTCAGCACGATATCCTGGAGAAGACTTACAAAATTCCGGAAGACGCGATCGTTATCGGCGGTTGTGGCAATGCCGAGTGGCGTAAGGGAAACGACATTTTCAATTGGATCGCCAAAAGGGTTATTCACAAAACCCACCCCCTGCCCGTGTATTTTGTTTGGGTAGGCGCCGGCCCGCAGCACCAGATATACGAGCTCATTGAAAGCGACATTCGCCTGATGGGCCTGAGTACCCGGATCATCCTAGTCCCGCCCACTCCACATGCACTGGATTATATCAACCGCTTCGACGTACTTTTGTTAAGCTCGCGGGAAGATCCCTACCCTTTGGTAGTCCTGGAAGCCGCGTTGCTGGAAATTCCGGTAGTCTGCTTCGAGGATGCTGGTGGCGCTCCTGAGCTCATCGAGTCGGATGCAGGGTTTGTAGTCCCTTATATGGATATTTCTGCCGCCTCCGAAGCAATTATTCAACTCATACTGGATCCTTCTTTAAGGGAATCTCTGGGTCAAAAAGGGCGCACAAAGGTATTGGAAAGACACAATACGGAAAAAAGCCTTGGAAACATCGAAGCCATTATTCAAAAGTATCTACCCTTACAGGTTTCGGAACAACATAATCAATGACTATTGCCTTTACAATTTGCTCAATCAATTATTTAGCTCAGGCCAGGACACTGGGGGATTCACTCAAATCCACTAATCCCAATGTACTGTTTTTTATAGGCCTTGTAGATTCCCTGAAAGATATTGAGTTTGAAGATTCATTTTCACCGGAATTTCCTATGATCGAGATTGATAAAATCGAAATAAGGGATTTTCAGGACATGGCCGACAGGTATGATATTACCGAACTGAATACAGCAGTCAAGCCCTTTTATTTTACTTATTTCTTCAAACATTACCCCGAAGCCGGCAATGTGATCTACTTTGATCCGGATATCATTGTTTTTCAGCCGCTTACCGGCCTGTTAAATTCCCTGAAAAAACATAAAGCCGTTGTCACACCCCACATCTGCACGCCTATCGACGACCGCCTGACGCCAAACGAATTGCATCATTTGAATACAGGCGTTTACAATCTGGGTTTCGTGGCACTTGCGCGAAGTGAAGAGATACTTCGCTTTATTGAATGGTGGGAAGAAAAACTGCGGTATGAGTGCTTTATCGATATTTGTAACGGACTTTTCGTTGACCAGAATTGGATGAATTTCTTGCCTCTGTTCATTTCGAATACGCTTTTAGAAAGAAACCCCGGCTATAATGCCGCCTACTGGAACCTGCACGAAAGAACTTTTTCCTTTCGGGATGGTACTTATTTTGTGAATGAAACCAATCCATTAATTTTCTTTCACTACAGCGGCTACGATCCCACCAAAGTGGATATCCTGTCCAAATACCAGGATCGCTTCAAATTGACAGATCGGAGGGACCTGACTTCTTTATTTGACCTTTACAGAAGTAACCTGATCGGAAATGGTAATGCTTATTACAGAAAATTCCAATGCCATTACATTAAGCCTCCAACCGTCCGCCGTTACCAGCGTGTCAGAAAACTCTTAAAAAAGCCAGTCGAATATATGGCCCGCCTGCTCGAAACGACCTGATGAAAGAATTAGTCACCGTGCTCGTACCTATATTGGATCCGCAGATCAACCCGACGGAAGAGAAACTCTTGCACCATTGTCTCGAAACCCTCCAAAGGTATCCCCTGATCTTTATTACCTATGAAGGGGCAGATCTTTCCATCATCAAGGAGCATCATGAAGAAATTGATGTGATCTATTTTTCGAAAAAGTACTTCCAGTCCCGCGATCATCTGGCAGGGCTATTTTTGATGGAAGACTTTTATGAACGTTTCAACTGGTGTGAATTTCTCTTGGTACATGAACTTAACAGCTGGGTGATCAAAGATGAACTTTATTACTGGTGCAAGCAAGGTTATGATTATCTGAAAGCATCTGCGGCTAGTGAAAAAATAAATGACGGTTTTCTTTCAAGGATCTTGGGCTTGAAAGAGGAGGAAAAACGATTATTCGGGCAAGGCTATACAAACAATGGTCTTTACCTTTGCCGAATTGAACACATGACCAGGACGTTGAAACGCAAGAGAAAAGAGGCCTACGTGTACCGCCACAGCGAGCTACCACATGCCGATTCCCTTTTTTGGGATCTGGAAGCCAACCGTTTCTGGCCTTATCTGAGGAAACCGACGCAGGTTGTACGTCAGCATTTTGCTCAGAATGCTTTAAATTTCAATGGGGAGAAAAATTTGCCTTTCGCTTTAACAGGCATTTCAAGGGCCAATATCCAGTATTTGCCCTATTTCAAAACATTGCCCGAAGCGGATTAACGATACATGAATATTATTTACACCGTTTGTAACAGAACAAACCTGGCTCACGCACTGACTCTGGCAGAATCCGCAGTTGAATATCAACCCGATCATTTGTTTTACTTGTGCTGGGTTGATCCTCTCCCACTGGACCGGTTGCCATCTTATGTTCAAATACTCTCTGTTGCCAACATACACATTCCGCAATGGGAAACTATGGAAAGCCAGTACACCGACTTCGAAGTGTTGCCTGCCTGCCGACCATGGTTCGCCCTGGAACTTTTGAGGAAACATCCGGATTGCAGCCAAATCGCTTTCTTCGCCCCCACCGTGGTGTTATTAAAGACCTTTAACGGGATACTGAACAGCCAATCAAGCGTTTTCCTAACTCCGAACATCATCAAGCCACTCGAAAAGTCTTCCATGCTTGATGACAAACGAATTCTCAATATCGGTATGTTTCACTCGGGAAGCTGGATTCTTAAACCCAGTCGGGAAACATTGAAAGTGTTGCAATGGTGGGCGGAGAGAACTGCTGACAGGGCGAAATTCGATCTTTGCAAAGGGATGAATATGGATCAACTCTGGCTGAACTATGTACCGATCTGGATTGACAAAACAGAAATAATCAGAAATCCCGGCTGGCACTACGGTTTGCATTCCGTATTAAATAAAAAGCTGACTTTCAACAATGTAGCCTACCAGGTCGACGAGAACCCGTTAATTTCAATCGATTTCGCGGGACTGGCTTATTTTGACCCGGTTTGGGCGGATCACGCTGCCTTGCTGTCCATGAACCAAGTGTTCGGTAGTTTATTTAGCAAATATAAAATTAGTGTAAGAAAACACGGAGCTTCGCGGCCCGTTGGAAATATGCCAGGGTACGGAAAACCTGTTCCCATAAAGAGGCTTCGGATTTTACGAAATAACATGGCAAAAAAGCTGAAATCACTTACCAAATACATAGATCAGTTTTAACACATATTTAGCGGAATTACGAGTCTATGCACTTTCTTGAACAAAACACACGGGACCTACGGGAATTTCTGTCGGCCTTACATATTTCTTCCGACCTGCAGGCGGAAGCCCGAAAGCGATACCCAAAGCTTACTGTGATCACGCCTTCCTATAATCAGGCTGCATTTCTGGAAAGAACCATTATCAGTGTTTTAAATCAGGGTTACCCCAATCTGGAATATATCATTGTAGATGGCGGGTCTACTGATTCCAGCGTCGATATCATAAAGAAATATGAAAATTATCTGTCATGGTGGGTATCCGAAAAAGACCGGGGACAAGTTCACGCCATCAATAAAGCACTTGAACGTGCTACAGGCGACTATATCAGTTTCCAAAATTCAGATGATGTATATTTTCCAGGTACTTTCAAACGTTTTGGAGAAGCTGCATTCAAAAAACCCTCAGATATCCTGTACGGTGACCTATATATGATTTCAACCGATGACGAAGTCACTGAAATTTTAAAAACGACTTCTTATAGCTTTAATTGCCAGGTTTTGGAGGGGATGCAAATCCATAACCAGTCTTTGTTTTTCAAGCGTTCACTGGTCCAAAACTACGGCCTGTTCGATGAGAGTTACCGGTTTGCATTTGATTACGAATTCATAACCAGGTTCACTGCTCAGAAGGGTATTAGCATCAGAAAAGTTGAAGGTCTTGCAGGTGCTTTACGGGTACACGAGGATGCAAAATCATCTACCATTGCTTCGGTGGGCCGCGAGGAACATCTTAAAGTACAGAAATTGTACATTTCTACGAACAGTTCCCCCGCTCTGAACAAAATGAAGTATCTTTGGTGCCGGATTCGGAAAATTGCATATTTCATTCTGCGATTGGATATTAAATACATCAGTTTCAGACTATCCAGATGAATTGGAGCTTACTTAATGTAGTTACAAACTTTAACAATCTTCGGTATTCCCTAGGCATCGCGATGATGTTTAATGGGTTTCCGATGATTTTTTTTATCCGGGATACACTAAGAATAGGCCCCGCGAGCAGTGTTTTTACCGCTATTTTCTTCTCATTGGCACTGGTATTCATGCTGCCAATGCATCTTTTCAAAAGATTTTATAAACCAAATGTCATACTCATCAATCTTGGGCTGGCGTTCTTGTTTCTGAGTTTATACTACTTTTTTTTTATAAATTCGACCGGAAAATCGGTAGCCGACATAGGGAACTTCGTTTTCACTTTTGGTTTTATCCTCCTGCTCATCCACGTACCTAATGATGTGAAGGATACGCTCATCGCAGTATTTTTCCTTTTCTCCTTTTTTACCAATATCACGCTAGTTTACTCCCTGATTACTGACCCCAACTGGTCGCCGGGCATGCGCGCAGCTGTAAGCTTCGCAAATGAGGGAGCGCAACCGGGAGGAAATCCCCATATTACAGCGCGTAACGGTGTGATCTGCTTACTTTCCGCGCTAATGATGCTCAATGGGACGAAAGGAATATTCACCAGAATATTTTTGTTCTTTTCTGTGCTTTTCGGTCTCGGCGTATTGGTGATTTCCCTGGCCAAATCCAGTTACCTGGGACTTGGGATCGCCGGATTGGCATATTTCATTTTCCGCTTTAAATTCTCGAATCTAGTTTCTGCAATTGGCGATGCGTTTAAATTACGGAATGTCATCTTTATTGTTCTGATACTTGTCGGCATCAACTACTTTTTATCAAGATACGGCGATATCATAGGCTTGTTGCTGAACTATTGGGACGTTTTCGAAAGCAGGATTATGGATGTCGTATTTACATCAACGGGTGTGAAGCTTTCGGATACTGCAGATGTTGATTATTCGGCTATGGGGCGTGTAAGTGGCTTTGGTGAATTTCTGGAGACACTATTTTCATGGGATGTTTTTCTGGGAAGAGGATATAAAAGCGACTATCTTGATGTTCCCCTTCTGGAAGCCTGGGTTGATCAGGGCGTTTTCGGTTTTATTTTCTTTGCAAGTTTTAATTTCTTCCTGTTCCTTTTTGCAATCCGTGAAATTCGCAGATATACCAATCCGCTTTCCACATTTCTGGCTTACTTTTTCTTATCCATGATGGTCCTGCTAGTTACCGGCGGAAGGCCCTATGATATTGCATTCTGGTTTCCCTACTCCGTCATGATCCGTTTTCTAGGCATACGTTATCTCGACAGTTTTAATAAAAAACCTGCTGTAAATACGCTTGCCACGGTTACAACATAAATCCTCCGAATCCAGAGATAATCAGGCCCCCATCCCGCCGCGATCGGGGCAAAACCAAACGCATGAAAGACAGAGTAGAACAACTGGATGGACTTAGGGGTATTTTTTCTGTGCTGGTGATTGCCCATCATCACAATGCTTTTAAGGATTCACCGCTTTACAATAATTTTTTTGTTATCAATTCCAGCCTATTTGTTGATTTCTTCTTTGTACTCAGTGGCTTTGTGATTGCGCTGAACTATGTGAGCAAGATCCACAACGCACGCGATTTTTTCGTTTTTATTAAAAAAAGATTTATCCGGCTATATCCCCTTTTATTTTTTACAGAGATCGTATTTGTGATAGCAAACCTTTTGGGAGAACTGAGTCCTATGAAGAATGTCGGCAGCCTGGGCTACGAATATTATTTCTTCACCACACTGGATACCCTCACCTTTATGGGGTCAACACCTGTTTTCGGGGCCTGGATCAGCAATAACTATCCCTCCTGGTCCATATCTGCGGAAATGATATCTTATATTGTTTTCGGACTGGTCATCCTGCTGCTTCCCAAACTCAAATATTTGTCCTTTACTTTAATCCTGGTCCTGTCCGGATTATTCATTGTGTCGAGAGGTGAATATCTGCTTGCCTACGATTATGGCTTCGTGAGAGGCTTGCTATGTTTTTGCCTCGGGATATTTACCCATCTTTTGCTTACCAAGAAAACGTTTCTGTTATCTTCTTTTGAAATACCTTTTCTGATCATGCTGGTCCTGGCCATGTATTGCGTACATCATTGGGAACTGAATTTGTGGAAACTGGCCTTCCCGTTCATTTTCGCGATTGGCATCGTGATTTTTACCAGCTCTACTGGGATAGTAACGCAATTGCTGTCCAGTGGCCCGTTTCAGTATCTGGGTAAAATTTCCTATTCCATTTACCTGAATCACGCGATCGTACTGATACTGGTAAATGTAATTCTCTTCCGGCTGTTCAAATCTCCTGAAACAGAGCTGATGATAGCTATTTCACTCACTACGTCGATCATCCTAACCATTTGTTATTCCCACTTTACCTACGAATTTGTAGAGAAAAGGTTCGGTAAATTTCTCCGCTCCAAATGGGGCTGAACCATTTATTGATGTCAAGACAAGTGGCACGATCTTTAATCAGAATTGGTTATTCACCTAAATAACTTTCTCTAAAAATGGCAACATTCAAAGAACTTATCAATAGCAGCAAACCGGTGTTGGTGGACTTTTCGGCGGAGTGGTGCGGCCCGTGCAAAATGATGAAACCCATTCTGGAACAAGTCAAGGCCGATTTGGGTGATGCCGCTACGATCATCAAAGTTGATGTGGACAGCAACCAGTCTGCCGCCAGCGCTTACCGGATCCAGGGCGTCCCGACCCTCATTGTATTTAAAGAAGGCAAAGCCATGTGGCGCCAATCCGGTGTTGTTCAGGCCGACCAATTGAAATCGATCATCAAGCAGTATATCTAAACAGACTCCCGCGAAATCAAAAATTGAAATATGCAGAAAACTGACAACCCGGAAATTATCAAAAGTCAGGATTTTAGTATCGGGGCATTGAATGGTGACCATTTTGAACAGGTTACCTTTTTGCAATGCACCTTTTCGGACGTCTCCGGAATTGATTTTATCGATTGCATTTTTCAAGACTGTAATTTGAGCAACACGGCTTTCAAAAATTGCAAAATATCCGATGTCGCATTTGTGGGCTGCAAGCTGACGGGTGTGAACTTCGCCGAAAGCAAGGATTTTGCCTTTGCGGCCAGATTCGAAAATTCCATCCTCGACTATGCTATTTTTGAAAGGAAAAAATTGAACAAATCGGCATTTACCAACTGCAAAATTCACGGTGCTGACTTCACGGGTGCAGATTTGACCAAGTCCAGGTTCCATAACTGCGATTTCTGGGATGCCGTTTTTGAAAACACCAACCTGTCCGGTGTTGACTTTTCGAGCAGTAAAAACTTCACCATCGATCCTACCAGCAACAATATCAGGAAGACCAAATTCCTTTCCTCAGATCTCGCAGGTTTGCTGACGAAATTTGATATAATTGTCAAATAGGATTTTGAAGCGCTGATCATTTTTCGTTTCTTGGCCTGACTAAATTTTTCAGGTTGCCTATGTCATTCCAACTTTTTGCCGAGAAAGTTTATACAGGAAAGGAAATTCTTAAAAACCAGCTTATTCAAATTCTGGACGGACAGATTGCCGCTATGGAATATGCTGAGCCTGACACCCAGACGACCAAAGTCGCAAACCTTGCGCCAGGTTTTTTTGACAGCCATATCAATGGCGGTGAAAAATATTACTTCACCGAAAGAGCTGACGAAGAAACGATTGAGGACATCTATCAGGCTAGCGTAGCCACCGGAACAGCATACGTTCTTCCCACACTGATCACTTCCCCATTCGAAAACATTCTGAAAGGCATTGAGGCGACCAGAAATTACATATCAAAAAATCCTAAGGCAGGCGTTCCGGGAATGCACCTTGAGGGACCTTTCCTGAACCCGATCAAAAGAGGCGCCCACCTGACCGAATTTGTTAGAAAGCCCACCAATTCGGAGCTGGAAGAAATTATAAAATATGGGAAAGGCGTGATCAAGCTAATCACCATCGCACCTGAGATGTTTACCGACGATCAGCTTCTTATGCTGCTCGAATCGGGCATAACCGTGTCGGCAGGCCATTCCAATGCAACCTATGCGGAAGCCACCAGTGCATTTTCAAAAGGTATTCAACTGGTAACCCACTTATATAATGCGATGTCTGCATTCGGGCATCGTGCTCCCGGACTCGTAGGCGCAACATTCGACTCCGAATCGGTTTACGCGCCGATTATCATAGATGGTGTCCACTGTGATTTTGGTGCGGCGAGTGTCGCCTACAAGATCAAGAAAGATAAACTTTTCCTGATTTCTGATGCCCTTTTTCTCGGACAAAAAGTGACGGAATTCAAATGGGGAGAATTCGATGCCTATCTGAAAGATGGAAGATACACCAACTCTGACGGAAACTTGGCTGGAGCAACCATTTCACTGCCCGACGCTGTACGCAATGCTGTTCAAATTGTTGGAATTCCTCTTCAGGAAGCCATTGAAATGGCAACCATACGGCCTGCCAGCGCGATCGGTCTCGACAAGCAAATCGGGCGCATTGAGATAGGTTATCCAGCAGTCTTCACCGCTTTCGATGATAATCTGGAAGAATTCGAGGTCATATCACAAGCAAGCCTTGGCTTTTGAGATCATTCCATGTCGCCGAACTTTCAAATTCGGCAAAGCTGCCCAGTCCGGCTTCTTCAAAATCAGTCTTCAATTGTTCCAGGAGATACGGTTCCTGGCTTGTGATCAATAATCTTGGAAATACTCTGAGAAGCCACTCTCCTACTGGCACGCCGGTTTCCAGTGCCCATTCCTTTTTCTTGTTATAAAAAACAAGTTCAGCCACCTGTACTGCTTTTTTGCCACGACTTTCTTCAAAAACAGCCATTTCCGGAGGGTTCCCCAACCATACCACGATCGCATTTGAGCGACTGGTCAAATCAGGCAGTACCGAAATGCTTTTTTCAATATAATGCGGAGATATAGAAGGCAACGGCACTTTGAAATCAAACCATCTGGAATGAGGGAAATCCAGGCAAACACCATGCATATAATTGAACAGCGATTTGCGTAGTCCCTCTGCAAATTTATCGTGGTCGGCACCGAGCGGGTCCCGATGTTCCAGGTCATTATTTGCAAAGTGTCCAGGATCAGGTCCAAGCCGCATAACATCAAATTCCTCGGGATGCAAGCCTACCGGGCTATGAGCAGTCATTGCAAACCGATGCCAGAATCCCGATTGCACGATTCCCGCCTGAAACAATTGTCGCACCATCTCCAATGAATCGATGGTTTCCTGGGCAGTCTGCGTTGGAAAACCGTACATCAGATAGGCGTGCACCATAATGCCTGCCTGCGTAAATCCATCCGCCACCCTCGCTACCTGAGCCACGGTAACCCCCTTTTTCATTTTTTCAAGCAGCCGGTCCGACGCCACTTCCAGGCCTCCGGAAATAGCTATGCATCCTGAAGCTTTCAACAACAGGCAGAGGTCATGAGTGAAGTTCTTTTCAAATCGAATATTTGTCCACCAGACAACCGTAAGCTTGCGGCGAATAATCTCCAAGGCCAGGTCGCGCAGCAAGGCGGGAGGCGCAGCTTCATCTACGAAATGAAATCCGTTCTGCTGGGTTTGTGCGATTATTTCTTCGATCCTGTCGCACAGCAAAGCGGCCGTCATGGGTTCGTAGCGACGAATGTAATCCAAAGAAATATCACAAAAGGAACATTTCCCCCAATAGCATCCGTGAGCCAGCGTGAGCTTGTTCCATCTGCCGTCACTCCAGAGCCGGTGCATGGGATTTACTATTTCAATGACCGACAGATACTCGTGCAAAGGCAGATCGCTATAATCGGGAGTTCCGGTGTCCCGCTGCGGTACATCTCTTTCTGGTGCTCCATTATGATAAACTACTTCACCTTCGACGCGCGAATATACCCGTTTCATTCGGGTAAGTTCCCGGCTTCCATCCAGATATTCAAGAAGCGAAAACAGCGGTGCCTCGCCGTCATCCAGACAAATAAAGTCGATATAATTAAAAACCCTTGGTTCTTTCAAAGAACGCAGCTCCGTGTTTGCGAAACCGCCGCCAAGAACGACTTTGATATCGGGATAATGCCTTTTTACATATTGACCGCATTTAAATCCAGCATACAGGTTGCCGGGGAATGGCACCGAAATACACACAAGGTCGGGCTGGTAATCTTGGATTTTCCTCTCAAGAATTTCGGTTAATGTCATTGTCAGGAGCGTGTCCGGCATTTCCAGCGCCTGCTCCATTTCGTCAAAACTTGTTGCCGACCTGCCCAAACGTTCCGCATATCTGCTAAAACCAAAGTGCGGATCAACCGCCTCCTGGATCAGGTCTCCGAGATCTTCCAGGTAAAGGGTGGAGAAATGCCGAGCCTTATCGTGAATTCCCATGGTACCAAAGGCCCAATCCATATCTTCCAATTGCGCAAACCGGCTTGCTTCGGGCAAATAGCTCCGGTCACAAATGCTGTGTGCAAGCGTTGGATTAAGATTTTTGAGAAAACGGATCACCGGATCGATCGTGGCAATGTACTCGTCTTTCAAAGAATAAATCCTGAAACTATTGTCTGTCAGCTCGATATCCGAATTTTCAAGATCTGAAAAGAGTCTCTTCAAACCTTTGGAAGAAAACAATTCCAGAATTACTTCAATCCCCAAATCGGCCTGATAAGACTCCCTTCCCAGGGTGTTCAGAAACCCCTTCAGGTAGGCCGTCGCGGGATAGGGCGTATTCAGCTGGGTAAATGGCGGGGTGATTAAAAGCGTCTTCTTCTGCAAGGCTGAGTGATTTATTCGGATGTAAAGGTACCACTGTGACCGTGATATTGCGCACCCTCCATTTGTAATATACCATATGATAACTGCAAGCCTAACAGCCTAACCGGAGGTAATCACTTCGACTTCAAGTCAATGCGGTTCGGGATTTTTCAGATATTGGTGGTAGTCCCCCGAAATGATCTTCCCATTTCTCTGCTTGGTTTTATAAGCAGAAAATGCCCAGAGCACGTAAGAAGTGATATCCTGATAGGCATCCGATCGGATTGGAAAAAGCCCGTCTCCTTGTCTTAAGGCATTTGTGAAAAGAACCACCACCATATCGTCAGGACACTTCATCCAAACACTTCTGAAACCTTTCGGGTTACCGGCGCCGATGTTGTCATACCACCAGCCATCATGATAACTGAATTTCCCTTCCGGTGTAATAGCGCTGTAACTGGCCAAACCAGCGGTCAGGACCGAATCCTTCAATGCGGCCTCAATGATATCGGTTTCACTGCCAAAAAGTTTCGCGTACACCTTACCCGCATCATTGGCGGAGAGATAAAAACCATATCCGCCCGTCACATCGTTAAAGCTACCCGGGTCGAATCCGTATTCCCCGGTATAAGGATGATTATAGCCAAAAGTGGGGATTGGACTCGAGTTGCTGAGCGGCTCAGCAGAAATGACGCCCGCTTTTTCCAGTATGTTTTCACGAACATATTTCTCATACTGCTTGCTGGTCTGTTCATTATCCTTTGTATCGTCACCCGTAAACTGATATCCGCTTATGGCTGGGAGAAGTACGCGAAACAGCCCAAAGTTTGCATTCTGGTAGCAGAACATATGCCTGTTTTCCGCTTTCACTCCTTTTTCGATGAGTGCTTTGAGTCCGTACCAATAATTCTCGGAGTAAGAACCATTCCGGCAATCATCGCCTAAACCAATGATTCCGCTCTGGTGCGTAAGCAGGTCACGAAAAGTGATCTGATCAATATTTTCACCCTTAGGCCAGGATTGCGGCAGATATTTAATGATCTTATCAGTAGTCCTGACTCCCTTTTCTCTCGCAAGTTTCAGGAATGAGACAGCCGTAAGTGTTTTCGTCATGCTTGCGATCTGCATTTTCGAATCCAGCGAAACAGGCTTATCTCCGCCCACCTCAAGAACTCTAGCCTGCAGGCCTCCATAACCTGACCCCAGTACCTCATTCTTTTTATAAACAATAAAGCTATACCCGAATCCCCGGTCTTTTAAAGAGTCGTTAAGGATTTTGACAAACCGCAGGGCAGGATCTTCTGAGGGCTGAACGGGATCTTTGTCCTTTTTACATGCCCAAATGAATGCCAGGAATAAGATCCCCGACAAAGCGAAGTTGAAGGCCTTTCTTAGTTTTGGTAAAGTGTGTGGCATAACTTGATTTATTAACACAAACTAAACAATGAATAGTCGGATTGTTGTTGAAAGGGGTATTATACTTGTTTGAACTTTCCAAAAATACCATGTCCTGCATTCTAAAGATATATGCTAAACCTGCATTCATTGTTTTTCTACTAGTCAACTCCTGCCTGCCTCTTTATTCACAGCAAAACAAAGCTTATCCACCCTCAACATTTCCCGACCGGGTTATTCTGGGATACAAGGGCGATCCTGCAACTTCGCAGGCCGTCAACTGGCGCACAGACTCGACCGTAAGAGAGTCAGTTGGCGCAATTCATGAGGCCGACCCGTCGCCTGACTTCCCAGCCAAAGCATCCGTTGTGAAAGCACTCAGCCAGCCAATTATCCTGGATGGTAAATCGGTGATATACCATGAAGTCAATTTTACCGGACTTAAACCTGCAACGCAATATGTTTACCGGGTTGGAAACGGGACACAATGGAGTGAATGGTTTCATTTCAAAACGGCTTCCGACAAACCTGAGCCCCTGTCATTTCTCTATTTCGGCGATGCACAGAACGACATTCGTTCGCTCTGGTCGCGGGCGATCCGAGGTGCGTATTCCACCCTGCCAAAGGCTAATTTCCTGATACATGCGGGTGATCTTATTAATAACTCCAATACAGACTTTCAATGGGGCGAATGGTTTGAGGCCGGTGGCTGGGTCAACGGAATGATACCAAACCTGCCTGTTCCGGGGAACCATGAATACTACAAGGAAGGCACCGTTGAAAAAGTCTCCAGGCATTGGAGACCGCAGTTTGCGCTTCCCGAAAACGGGCCGGAACATTTGCTTGAAACCGTTTACTACGTGGATTACCAGGGCAGCAGATTCATTTTCCTGAATTCGGAAGAGGCCAGCATCAGTCCAAAAGATCTGAACCTACAGGCAGAATGGTTTGAAAAAGTCGCTTCCCAAAACCCAGGCAGATGGACGGTTGTAGTGCACCACCATCCCATATATTCCACCAAACAAGGCAGGGATAACGATGAGTGGCGGGACAAAATGGAGCCGCTTTACAGAAAGCACAAAGTAGATATTGTTCTTCAGGGCCATGATCACACCTACGGAAGAGGTATCAATATGCCGGTAGGCCAAAGCAGGAAAAAGCCCGACGGGCCCATTTATGTGGTTTCTGTCAGCGGGCCGAAAATGTACGACATTGGTTTGCAAAACTGGATGGACCGGGCTGCTTCCAATACCCAATTGTATCAGGCGATTACCATTGAGCACAACAAGCTTTCATTTAAAGCATTCACCGTCAATGGAGACCTGTATGATGCTTTTGATTTAAAAAAAGATAAGAATGGCAGCAATACGCTGGTAGAACTTTCCAATAAGCTGGAAATGAAGGAGCGACTGAATTTACCGGAACGCTATGAAAAAAGCTTCAAGGAAGCCGAACTGAAAGAATATAACGACCGGTATCAGGATTATAAAAAACGGAAAGGGATTAAATAGCTCACTTCATCTGCTGGTAATAAAGCCCTGTTCGTGTCGTAATAAACAACATATCTCCATCCTTCCCGCCAAAAAGAATCGTAGTCGGTCGCTCCGGTACTTCTATCATTCGCAACTCTTTACTCGAGTGATCATACACATAAATCTGTCCGTCGGCAATGTAAACGTTACCCTCTTTGTCGACGGCAGAGCTGAATTCTCCTTTCTCAGCGAAAATTTTCGGATCCGTCAAATGCCCTTTGGGGCCGACATTGAATTGATAAGTCCTTTTCAAATATTCATCCGTTCCATAAAGGATTTTCCCTGGAAAGCCTTCAACCAGTGCATTGGAACGGGCAAGGTCGTAAACCACCGGAACGATCGTCACCCCATCCGGCGCAACCCAGCATTCGGTAAAAGTATTGGTGCTGACTTTGCTAAAATCTCCAGAATCTCTCCTGCGGTTGGACGGGTTAAGCGTTTTTTCAATTTTCGCGACTTGATCCAGGCTCGTTTTTTCCAGCAAATGAATGGTTTCCTCAGGTCTGTTCGGGTCCATCGCATAGACTAACGTTCCAAAACCACTGTTTCCCCAGCCACTAAAGGAAGTTCCTGCTGCGTCGGGAGGGTTAGGAAACGTTTCGGGTTGCCCATTTTTCAAATATCCCGCCCTGGGCACATATTTGAAAACAACCAGCAAATTATCTTTCGTATCGCAGGCCAATGAAAGCGGCTCCCACGGAAAATCCGCAATCAGACTGATCGAAACGCCTGAAACCTTATAGATCCGTCGGTTCCGGGCCTCGCTGAAATAGATATTCCCTTTACTGTCCCGGCAAATACCGTCTGCAAACTCAAACCCGTCAAACAGCTTCGTCACGGCACTCATTGGCGGCAGGATCCGCCAGCCTGCTCCTTTCAGGTAAAATCGCTGAAACTCCCAGGGGCGAATTTCCTGATCAGCTTGAATGTCATACAATGGGACCGTCGATGTATATTTGGTCTGACTGTAATGATGGACATTCAGAAACTCAATACCCGAATTGCCCCAGGAGCGGATAGAATAGGGATAAGGCGTTTTCACCCTGATCACCCGGAACATATACAAGTTGGCGAAAACCATATCCTTACAGCGTTCGAGCTCAACGGGCTTGCACTCGGAACTCTCCTTGCTTTCTTCCTCCAATTGCAAAGCATAGACTTTCCAGTTTGATACATTCTTAAATCTGATCTCATTGCGGACATGATGCTCGATGGACATGGCATAAATCCTGCCGGGCGTCGAAGTATTTGAAAAATAGGCCCCCGATGTCGCAAAAGTATTGGCCGACCAGATATTCTTAAACGTTCCGCCGCCGCCATTGGTAACCCACAAACTCCAGTATTGGCTGTCCCAGAGCAATTCGTTGTCCGTGTGTGAAGCATTTGTAATGGCGTTTGGGGCCGGTTTCTTGCGACTGATATTTCCGTGACCGCCCAGGAATTTCACATCATTCAGATAGGAATCAGCCCCGGCCATCCATTTCACCCCTACGGCCCGATTATTACTGGCAGCAGTGGAAATTCCAATCCCTGTCAATACGTTGGTACCACCTTCCGAAGATTCCAAAACCGCCTTCGGCGCTCCAAAACTTCCAAAAGATTCGGTATTATCCGCGATCTGAAATTGGGTAGCAATGGGGTTCAGTCCAATCAAAACCGTCTTCGGCTTCATTTTGATCGTTTCAGAAACCCGGTACCAACCCTGCGGCACATACACGACATCGTTTTGATCAATGGCATGCTGGATCGCCTTTGTATCGTCGGTAATGCCGTCACCCTTTGCCCCCAATGTTTTCAGATTAGCCCAGGTTCTGATATCGGGGAACTCGGGAATATCCGTTTTGGCTGGCGGTGGAAACGATTGGAGTGCCTGTATTTCCTGAGTAGTTTGGTGTATTGGTTTTGCATCAAATCCGTCGATCTGCAATCCGTGATTAAATGTTTTGACTTTATAAATCGCGCCAGCTCCCGCGACTTGCTTCCCGCTGGTTCTGTAATGCGCCAAAACCGGCACGTTACTGCAAGCAATATTCCTTAAACTGATCTGGGTATACGCATTTTCTTCATTGCTGATCATCAAAGCCGGGCCGGATATATTTTCGAACCTGCAATCTTCCATAAACAGCTTTTCGTAGTAATCCGGATTGATTTCCAAAACCGCCGGAGCGTTCTTAACAGCCATTCTGACGATCGTTAAACCCGATTCCTGAGATCTGATTGCAGCCTTGCGCTGCCCTTCAAAATAGGTATCCACCATCATAAACTGCCAGCCTGGGGATGGTTTGAATGTATAGATGCCGTAATCCCCTCCAAAAAAACGGACATCCTCCATTTCATTCCCCACGTCGAACATACCGGCTTTCCCGTTGCCAATGTGAATATCAATATGTGAGGTAAAGCTGTGCTGTGCAAAATGTGTCCGCAATGCGACCGCAAACGGGTTTCCTTCCCCAATGCGGATATCCACATTGGACATGGCACTATAAAAAGTACTGGCACCCGCGTCGGGAATTGGTTGCCCGGATCTGGGAATAGAAGAGGTAAACCAGAACATATATTTGGCCTTACCCTTATCGTCGGGATATTCCTGCTGAAAACCGGGGGCGTTATCTGCCAGCACAAATACTGGCCTTTTTTTCCCATAACCGATCACCCGCACCGCAGTAGGAATATAAATCGTCTTGCTGACCTTGTAGGTACCTTCCGGGATGAAGACAATGCCAAAATTAAAGTTTGTTTTTACTTCATTAACAGCCCTTTGCAATTCGTCAGAGACATCTGTTTTACCATCATTTGTAATTTTAAAATGTTCGGGAGTAAAATAAGTGGCGTCGGAGTCGTCCAATCTTTGTTGGTAAAAAGATCTGCTCTCCTCAGGCATGTCGGTGCCCCTTTTCTTTTGAGAAAAGACGCCATAAGGCATCCAAAGAACCAGGAAAGCCAAGCCGATTTGCTTTGAAAAATTCATTCGATTATTTCTTTGCGGCCCAAAAAATCGCGTTTTTGAACAAAGTCTTATACTCAGTGCTCTCAAATAAAACCGGCGAATGTCCCATGAAAATATAAATGTTCTTCGCCTTCATTTTCGGATTGGACCAGATCACAGGGTGATCTCCCATTTTGATTTTGGAATCGGGCGAATAAGTGGATTCGTCTACACTTGCGATGACCTCCACATGGGGTCTGGGACTTTTGTCGTAGATATACCACTCCTCTTTTTTGACCAGGAAAGAAGCTGGTAACCCTTTCATGACAGGGTGTTTACGGTTTTCCACCTTGACGGTCGCAGCTGCAAAATCGGCAATGTAGTTTTTATAACGGATACCTCCCATAAAATCCGAAAACCATGGCCATATCTTGTAACCATCAAATTCTCCCAATAAAGTGGCGTGGTGAAAGCCAATCCAGCCGCCTTTTCCCTCAGTGATATATTTTTCGAACGCGGAGACAGCCTCGGGCTTCCAGGCATATGGGACATAATCCAACTGGATAATCAGCTGATATTTAGACAAATACTCATCATTGATCGGATCTGTATTTTCGATATAATCAATGGTGAAATTGTTTTTGCCCGCCAGCGAATCCAGCCAAACCCTCGCAACTTTGGAGTAGGCAATATGGTGACCGCCAGGCTCGGCCATGGCCAACACCCTGAATGCCGGCGCTTTGGATTGCGCTGCTAGTTGGAAACAGCTGAGAAAAAGTAACGCAGTAAGCAAATAAGCCGACAGTGTCCGAAACAAGTTTTTCATGATTTTCAGGAGTTTAGGGAATAAGGTAACGCGCTATTTTAGCACTGGCAAAAGTATGTTGCTGCTGTTTTTGGAATCGTGGTAAATTGTGATTTTTGACGTTTGGAAATCGCTTTCACTGGCCTCGAAAATATTGACGAATTTCTGAGGGTTACGGTCCACCAATGGAAACCAGCTGCTTTGGATCTGCACCATGACTTTGTGCCCTTTCTTGAAAGTATGGGCAATTTCATTGAGCTTAACCGTCACTTTTTCGACTTTGCCCTTTACAAACGGTTCAGGTTTGGAAAAACTATTTCTGAATTTTCCCCGTAAAACTTCCGCCCTCACCATTTGCTGGTAACCGCTCATCTGGACAGGCCTATCCCCTTCTTTCGCTCCTGGCACATTGGTATTTGCAGGCCAGACATCGATTACTTTCACAATAAAATCAGCATCCGAGCCAGTCATCGATACCAACAGGTTGGCAACAATTTCTCCTGTCAAAGTCAGATCTTCCGTCAGCGAATCCGTTTGAAAACTCAATACATCCGGTCTTCTCGACGCAAACCGCTGGTCCTCGGCCATATATTCATTGTTTCGGTGTCCGCTGATGGTGCTGGTATACGGAACAGGTTTGGAGGGATCACTTTCATATTCCGAAACGCTTGTGGAAGAAGTTGGTTTCGCAGTGGACAGCTTTCCTTTTGAATGCAGATAGTACGAAGTCGGCTGGCTATTTCTCGGGGGCCAGACGTCATAGTTCTTCCATTTATTAGAACCCGTTTCAAAAACCGTCACTTCCGGCAGATCGAAACTACCCTTTCCTTTGAGGTAAAAATTAAAGAATTTCGTCTCGATCTCTTCCCGGTAATATTTGTTCACATCCTCCCCAAAATGGTATTGCGCAAAGGATTTCCAGCTTGGCCCCGCCCAGCCACCGTGCGTCCACGGACCCATGACGAGCCTGTTGTTATTCCCCGGACTTTGCTTTTCAATTGCCGCATAAGTTTTTAACGCACCGTATAAATCCTCTGCATCGAACCAGCCGCCTACTACTAAAACAGCCGGCTTAATGTTCTTCAAATGGTTTTTGATGTTTCGCGATTGCCAGAAATCATCGTAAACCGGATGTGCGGTAGTTTGTCTCCAGATACTGTTCGCATCGGAAAAATAGGGTGCCGCATTGGATTTTTTCAACGGGCCAAAGTCAAGAAAATATTGGTAAGCGTCGCTGAAATTAGCTTGAAAATGATCTTTGTAGTTTTGTCCATCCGCGCTTTTCGGGCCGTCGAAGCCGCTGTAAAAGCCGAAATTATCCATCAGAAAAAAGGCACCGTTGTGGTAACAATCGTCCCCAATGAACTCGTCGGACATCGGAGCCTGTGGAGAAACCGCGACCAAAGCGGGATGCGCGTCGGGCAATCCGGCCGAGGAATAGTATCCGGGAAAGGAAATGCCCGATTGGCCCACCTTACCATTGTTTTTTGTGTTTTTCAAAAGCCACTCAACGGTGTCGTACGTATCGCTGGATTCGTCCACATCCTTATTATTCTTCTTATTGTCGATCGCTGGCGTCATCTCCCTGAAATTGCCCTCGCTTTTGTAACGTCCGCGGGCATCCTGATACACAAAAATGTATTTCTCGCGCATCAATAACGCATTCGGGCCGAGACTTCTGCGATAATTATTTTCACCATATGGCCGAACTGAATAAGGTGTTCGCTGCATCAGGATCGGATAAGTCTGCGCGGAATCCTTGGGCGTGTAGATCGCGGTAAAAAGTTTGATACCATCCCGCATCGTAATATATACCTCTGTTTTCTTGTAATTACTGCGCACAAAGCCTGTATCGGGAAGCGCGGTGTTTTGCGCATTGGAAACGATCACGGTTAACACAAGCAAGCAGCTCAGGAAACTTATTTTCATAGCAGACGATTGATGGATAAAATATGCTTACCAAAAATACAGAAGAAAGTGCTTGGTAAAGGCAAAACTTTTTACCTTCCAAGCAAATTGGCTTTTACGGCAATTGATGAAACGACTTAAAAAAATCCTCATGATATTCTTTGTTATACTGGCTTTGCTGGTAATCGGCGTGGTGTTATTTATGCGACAACCCCAATTTGGAAGACAACCCTCAGGTGCCCGTTTGGAAAGGATCAGGCAATCACCGAATTACCGCGACGATAAATTTCAAAATGAAAGTTTCACGCCCGATCTGGCTGAGGGATCGAGTTACCTGAAAGTGATAACCAAGTTCTTCTTTGGCAAAAGTAAATACAACATTCCCAGCGCCACCATTCCGTCTCAGAAAACCGACCTGCTGCATTTAAATCCCAATGAAAATGTGCTGGTATGGTTCGGGCATTCCTCCTATTTCATGCAGATCGACGGCAAAAAGTTTCTGGTAGATCCCGTTTTCAGTGGCAGCGCCTCGCCCATAAGTTTCACGACACCCAGCTTCAAAGGAGCCGACGTTTATGCAGTGGAGGACTTTCCTGATATCGACTATTTCCTGATTTCTCATGATCACTACGATCATTTGGATTATGAAACCATTGTAAAGCTCAAATCAAAAGTGAAGAAGGTAATCACGGGCCTTGGCACCGGCGAACATTTCGAATACTGGGGTTATGATCCGTCCGTGATCGTCGAAAACGATTGGAACCAGACAGTGGAACTTGGAGAGGGTTTCAAAATTACAGCAACACCTGCGAGGCATTTTTCAGGCCGCCAGTTCAGCCGTAATAAGGCGCTGTGGGTCTCAATGGTATTGCAAACGCCAACAAAGAAAATCTTCGTCGGCGGAGATTCAGGCTATGATGCCCATTTCAAAAAAATCGGTGAAAAATACGGCCCGTTTGATCTTGCATTGCTGGAATGCGGGCAGTATAATGAAGCCTGGAAGTACATTCACATGATGCCCGAAGAAACCGTAACTGCCGCCAAGGAACTCAAAGCCAGCAAATTAATGCCAGTCCATTGGGCCAAATTCTCCCTCGCCCTCCACGACTGGAACGAGCCCATCCAAAGAGCTGCAATTGAAGCCAAAAAGCAAAATATGCCCCTGGTAACCCCGCTGATCGGGCAGAAAGTGGATTTAAATTCTCCTCAACAATTCCCTGAGTGGTGGAAGGAGAAGGCGCTGCAGCATCCCTGACATCCGGCTTTTCTATCGTTCATTTGTTGCAAATACTCCACGCTATCCAACAAAGACAAAATTTCTCCTATTCGTTCCGGCAAATGAGGCGCCGACATTTTGGGGAGGCATTTTGAAAACAAAAAAACCGCCCTTAGCAAGAGCGGTTTTGAAGATTACATACAACCTATAATATCAATTTATTTTTGCAAAGCGCAACTTGGAAACCTCACCGCCATGCGCGACTTTGATGAAGTAATGTCCGTTGCTCAGTTTCTTCACATTGATGCGATGGACATTCTTCCCCTCGGTGATCTGGATTTCGGAAGTTCCTACCTCTTTACCCGATACATCGAAAATCGTAACCCGGGAAACGCCGGATGTGCGGGAAGAAAACTGAATGTCCACATAGTCCTGAGCCGGATTTGGCGCCAAAACTTTTCCGGTAATTACCCCGGGATTAATCGAAATGATCTTGCTTTTTGTAAAAGTGCCGTCGATATCGATTTGCTTCAATTGGTAATAATTGATGCCCAGCAACGGCTTTTCATCCAAAAAGTGATAAGTGCCAGTCCTTTGGTCCGTCAACGATACTTTCCCCAGTGTCTCGGCATTTTTCAGCTGGTCGTCATAACGAAGCACTTCGAATTCTTTTCCATCTTGTTCAGAAACTACTTCCCAGGACAGCTCCACGCCTTTTTCGACGATAGTTCCTGCAAAGTTTGCGATATAAATCGGCAAAGGCTGCCCTACTGCAAACCGGGCCGATGTCACAGCGGACTTGCAATTCCCTCCCTGGATCTCAAGCGTGTAATCGCCTTTCGGCAAAGTTTCAAACTCAATAGCCGGGGTACTGGACTGTGGCGAAATGCGGTTCTGACGCATCGGCGTGGTGCCTTGCATGATTTTCCAGTCAATAGCGGTAACAGCAAGTCCATCAAACTGGAACGTCAGGCCTGTTTCGCCGGAAGTAGGAATCGAACCCAAAGTAGGGCCTTTCACACAGGCAGAACGGGTGTCGGTACCCGAAACGGTGAAATTTTTGGTGACTTTCGCCGCTTTACAATCCACAGGTGTCAATTCAAAAGTGTAGGTCTTATTGTTCAGGTAATTGTAAGTTAAAGGCGTTGAATTGGAACTAAGAACTCCTGTTTTTCCACTTGCCACGGCATAAGTACCGTCCAAAATCCTCCATGAGAAGACATGCAGGTTGGTTCCGGCAAAATTAACAGTAAGGCTGCTCGGGGTAGGACTGTTGATAGACGATATCGAGGGACCGTTTTGACAATCAGGAGTCCCTGCAACCGGAGGGGTTACCGTAAAGTTGGCTTTGCTTACAACAGATGTACAATTTCCACCTTCTATTTCCAGGGAATATGTGCCGCCAGCCAGTGTGGTGAAGCTGATGTCTACGGTTTTAGCGCTACCCAAATCGCCCGTTGTGCCATTCTTAACATCGGCCACGCCGGATTTAATTCTCCATTTGATGGTACTCACTCCGCTTCCGGTGAAAGTAAATCTCAAACCCGTTTGCGAGATATTGGAAATGACGCCCAATGTAGGACCAGATGAGCAATTCGGTATTGGGCTTGAAACGGTAAACGTCTTTTCGCTTACCGCAGAAGTACAATCACCTCCTTCGATAGCGAGCTTATAAGTCCCTGGCGAAAGCGAGCCAAAAGTCAGGTTAACCTGTGCGCTGGTCAGTTGCGGTGTTGTCCCACTGGCAACAGTAGTGGTTCCTGAAAGAATTTTCCATTTGATCGTACTCACGCCAAGTCCATCAAAACTGAACTGCAGACCAGTTGCCGTAATGTTTGTGACGGCTCCCAGAGTCGGCCCTGAAATACAGTTTGCAACAGGAGGTACTGGCACTGTAAAGTTCTTTTCGCTGAGAGCGGACACACAATTTCCACCTTCAATTGTAAGCTTGTAAGTGCCCGGTGAAAGGGAATTGAAGGTTAAGTCCACCGTGGTGGTGCTCAGATTTCCCGTTGTGCCGCTTGCAACGGTATTTGTTCCGGAAAGTATTTTCCATTTGATCGTACTCACACCGCTTCCGGAGAAAGTAAATCTCAAACTGGTTTGCGAGATATTGGAAATGGTGCCTACTGTAGGGCCAGATGAGCAGTTTGGGGTAGTACCTGGAACGGTAAACGTCTTTTCGCTTACCGCAGAAGTACAGTCACCTCCTTCGATAGCGAGTTTATAAGTCCCGGGCGAAAGCGAGCCAAAAGTCAGGGTAACCTGGGCGCTGGTCAATTGTGGTGTTGTCCCGTTGGCAACAGTAGTGGTTCCTGAAAGAATTTTCCATTTAATGTTATTCACGCCAAGTCCATCAAAACTGAACTGTAGACCAGTTGCCGTAATGTTTGTAACGGCTCCCAGAGTCGGCCCTGAAATACAGTTCCCGATCGGGGGAACCGGTACTGTGAAGTTCATTTCACTCGCCCCGGAGATACAATTGTTACCCTCGATCACCAGTTTGTAATTTCCTGGTGAAACCGAGCTAAAACTCAGATTGACCGTCGTGCCACTCAGGGTTCCAGTTGTATTGCTGGCGACAGTGTTGGCCCCGGAAAGGATTTTCCACTTGATAGAAGTCACTCCGCTACCTTCATAAGTAAACCGCAGACTGGTTTGGTTTACGTTCGTAATCGTTTTCAGAGTAGGGCCGGATGTACAGGGTGTTTCAGCAACTGGCGTGGCAGGTTTGGGTACGATAGGCCAGAAACAGCCATCAACCATCTCTTCGGTTAAAACGCCTTCCCATTTATTGGCTAACTTGCTGTAGGTGTTTGCATGCCGGATTGTAAATTTCAAAAGACTCATGTCGTAAAAGTCGTCACGGGTGTCATTTTCCCCTTGTTTGATAGCGACACGAAGCATGCCGTTCACATACCTTATAGACTGATAAGTGTTACCTTCACTGCCGACAAAAGTTCCTAGAAAGTCCCGATCCGGCATTATAATGCCTTTACAGGTTATTTGGCCATCACTCGTTTTTCCCAATAAAGGATTTGGCACTGTACTCGGGTCGACAGGATTCACACAGTTTGCAATTGTAGCCCCGTCGACAGGATTGTCTTTAAAAGCCCCTGTGTCCAGGTAATAAAGAATCCAGATGTTGGAAGCCACCTCGCCATTCCAGTTGAGGTAAATCCGGTTATCCTGTAAACGCACGCGAACTTGTTTTCCGTCGCCGGTACTCCCAAGATATTGATCTTGTTCCCAGGTCCTGCCCCCGCATGTTACTTTGCTGGCCAATGGTGCAGGGCTTGCCATTAGTGCTTTAGGAGCAATTGTAAACGGTTTGTCAGGTGAATCTGTGTAAGGATTTTTAATGGTGTAAGAGTGATTTAAATCTGCGCCTCCGTTGTTTTGGATAAGCACGCTGTCGGTAACCATTGGAGCGCTGCGACCAGCTTCGTTGGGAGCAGCAGCCAGGGGGCCGGCTATTCCTCCCACGAATAACATTTTCAGTAAAAAATTCATAGAGTGTACAAATTAGTGGGCAATAAATTATGGGTTATGATGTAGTATTATTGTAACTTATTCTATACTATATATCAAATGTACTACAAGTAGATATAAATTTTTCGTCTAACAATAGAATAATATTGTTTTGCCATTAATTTCGAAAGTTAATTCGCCAATAAGGCTGAAAATGAGGGAAGTAAAAAAACAAAAAACCACTCCGAAGACAGAGTGGTTTTGTAATGATTGAAAGTGCTTTCTTCGCACGGTTTTGTGACCCATAGGGGAATCGAACCCCTGTTTCAACCGTGAAAGGGTCGTGTCCTAACCGCTAGACGAATGGGCCGACTGGTCTCCTACTTCGCGCGTTTTTTTAGCACTTTCTTTCACATTTCGCTTCCGCTTTCCGAAAACGTGGTGCAAAGATGCACGGTTGATCTTTAAATTCCAACACTGGGTCTGAAATAAAATTGATTTATTTTATTAGCCATTCATTTTCAGTGAGTTCATTTTGAAAAGTTTTTTTATCCAAATCCGTATGACATTAAATTCAGGTAACTTTCTAAATTTGGGTTTAGGAGTCCTACTAATTTGTTGCTCATGCTAAAATCTATCCGCTTTCTCCTTTTACTTGTATCGTTCAATTCAGTTTTTGCACAAAATACCACTCCCGACGAACATCTTGGGTTTCCACTGGGCTCCAAATTTGCCTTTCACAGCCAGATAATCCAATATTTCAACATCATCCAGTCGCAAAACCAGGATAGGATGAAACTAATGCAATACGGCTCCACCAATGAGGGAAGGCCGCTGATGATCGCATTTGTTTCCGCTCCGGAAAATATGGCCAAACTGAACAGCATCCGTGAGAACCACTTAAAAAGCGTTGGATTACTGCCCGGTAAACCCGACGCCTCTGTTCCTCCGATTGTTTGGCTTAGCTATAATGTCCATGGAAATGAATCTGTTTCGGCCAATACCAGCATGAAAGTGATTTACGAATTACTTAACAAGCAAAACACGCTAACGCAGGACTTTCTGAAAAACATGGTGATCATGATCGATCCATGCATTAACCCGGACGGTTATGAAAGGTATTCGCAATGGTATAACCGGGTTCAAAATGCTGTCCCGGACGTAACAACATTCGCATTGGAACATGATGAGCCATGGCCGGGAGGGCGTTTTAACCATTACCTGTTTGACCTCAATCGTGATTGGGCCTGGCAGACGCAAAAAGAGACGCAGGAACGCATTGCCTTGTATAACCAGTGGATGCCGCATTTCCATGCCGATTTCCATGAAATGGGCCCATCAAGAAGTTACTATTTTCCACCTGCTGCCAAACCCTTTCATAAAGATGTAACGCCATGGCAACGGGAATTCAACGATTTGATTGGCCAATACACCAGCAAGTATTTTGATAAAAACAATTGGGCCTATTTTACCAAATACAATTATGACCTGTTTTACCCTAGCTATGGTGATACCTGGCCGACTGTTAACGGTGCTATAGGGGTCACTTACGAACAAGGAGGTGGCGGCCGTGCGGGAGTGGGAATCAAAAGGAAGGATGAACATGATACTTTAACTCTAGGAAGTCGTATTTCCCACCACTATGCAACTACTCTCGCAACTTTGGAAGCTGTCCTCTCGCAAAAAGAGAAAATTGTTGCCGAATTTATTAAATACCACGACAATGCAGCCAAGGCACCTTCGGGAACTTTCAAAACCTATGTTGTTAAAGCAAAAGGCCACGAAGAGCGGCTCAGGTCATTTGGTGAGTGGCTTACCAAACAAGGCATCACCTATGGGATTTCCGGCAAAACTGCTTCGCTGAAAGGTACAGAGCTGATCAATTCGACAGAGGAGAGCTTTAAAATTGAAAATAACGACTTACTCATCAGCGCTTACCAGCCCAAGTCGAATTTACTGAGAGTGCTTTTTGAACCTAAACCCGTTTTAGAGGACTCGGTGACCTATGATGTGACTAGCTGGGGACTTTCCTACATTTTTGGGCTGAAAGCATATGGTTTGAAGGACAAACTGACTCCCGCAACGTACCAATCCGAAAAAATAGAAAATCCGGTACCTGGGTTTTCTCCCTATGCTTATATCGCACGATGGTCGGAAGTTGAAGATGCGGTTTTCCTGGCCGAATTACTTAAAAATGGCATTTTGGTAAAAACTTCCAATGTCCCTTTTGAAATTGCCAATGCAAAGTTTGACGCGGGAACCTTGATCATCACAAAAAAGGGAAACGAGCGTGCAGATTTTGACAAACTGGTCACTTCCATTGCAACAAAGCATTTTGTCAGACTCCTTCCCGTAAAAACCGGGATGGTTACTTCCGGTCCCGACTTTGGTGATGATCATATTGCAGCGCTGAAAACGCCGAAAGTAGTCGTGCTAAGCGGAGACGGGATCTCTCCTACCGCGTTCGGTGCGGTTTGGCATTACTTCGAGCAGCAGATCAAATATCCCGCTACGATTGTCAATGCCGCAAAGCTGTTATCTCTTCCATGGAATGAAATTGACGTCTTGATATTGCCAGACGGTAAGTACGGCGATCTGTTGGGTGAAAAACAATTAGAAGCACTGCAAAGCTGGGTGAAGACGGGCGGGAAGATCATTGCAATGGAGAGTGCGACAGATGCATTTTTAAACAAACCCGGATTTAACCTCTCTAAAAAAATGTCGGACAAGAAAAAAGATGCCGACTTCTTTAAAAAATATGGTGACCAGGAGAGGGAAGATGCAAGCGACACCTCTCCGGGGAGTATGTTCCAGCTAACCATGGACAAGACACACCCGCTTTCTTTCGGTTGCGGCGACGAGTATATTACGCTGGTTAGGGATGCCTACGAAAGAGAATATTTGAAAGACGGCTGGAACGTCGGTTATCTCACTGAGACAGGTTACAAAGCTGGGTTTGTAGGAAGCAAAATGTCGGCTAAACTCAAAAACACGCTGATACTGGGTGTACAGGAGATGGGCCGGGGACAAGTGATTTACATGATGGAAGATCCTGTTTTCCGGGCAATGCTCTATAACGGAAAGATCCTATTCAGCAACGCGGTATTCAGATAAATGGTTGATTTTGGTTGGCTGAATTGAGTTCCAGCTTTTCAGAGAGAGAAAGGGATCTGGTTACTCATTGAAAGTACCTGATCGCCAATTCATAACCTTTCAGCCCCAAGCCACAGATCATGCCTTTGGAACGGGACGTGATATAACTGTGGTGACGAAAAGTTTCCCGGGCATGAATGTTGGAAATGTGAACTTCAACGGCGGCCGTAGTCACAGATGACAAGGCGTCCGCGAGTGCAATTGACGAGTGGCTGAAACCGCCAGCGTTGATGATGATGCCGTCAAAAGTGAAGCCTACTTCGTGAATCTTATCAATTAACGCCCCCTCATGATTGGACTGATAATAGTGCAGTTCCATTTCAGGAAAAGTGCTTTTCAATATTTCGAAATAATCCTCAAATGACTGGCTGCCGTAAACGCTGGGTTCGCGTTTGCCCAAAAGATTTAAATTAGGCCCATTCAGGATCAATATCTTTTTCATTCCGGTCAATCTTTTATGAATTTATTTTTCTGTTGAATATGTGGCAAAGCTACATCAAACATTTCAAAAACTATCTGCGGCTTGAGCGTTCGCTTTCCGGTAACTCGGTAGAAGCTTATGTGCGTGATGTGGAAAAACTCCAGGAGTTCCTCGAACTCACCGGGGTCGACCTGCCACCTGCACGGATCGAAGAACAGCACTTAACCGCATTTCTGAAATACCTGTCCGAACTGGGGCTCGCTGCTCACTCTCAGGCGCGGATACTGTCGGGAATCAAGGCGTTTTTTAAGTATATGGTTCTGGAAAATGAAGTTTCCGAAGACCCCACTGAATTACTGGAATCACCCCGATTGCCGCGAAAATTACCGGATGTGCTTTCCTACGAAGAAATTGAATCAATGCTGGCGGCTATTGATCATTCTACGCCGGAGGGTACTCGAAACAGGGCGATCATTGAAGTACTTTACAGCTCTGGCTTGCGGGTTTCCGAGCTTACAGGCCTCCTGATCACACATTGCTATTTTGATATAGGCTTTTTGCGTATCCTTGGAAAGGGGGATAAAGTGCGTTTGGTTCCCATCGGAAGGGAGGCAATTAAATACACACAACTTTATCTTGAACATATCAGAGGCGAAATCACCCCCAAAAAAGATAGTGAGGATATTGTCTTCCTTAATCGGCGGGGAGGCCAGTTGACGAGGGTCATGATTTTTCTAATCATCAAAAATCTCGCCGAAAAAGCGGGGATCCATAAGAATGTGAGTCCGCATACTTTCCGGCATTCATTCGCCACTCACCTGATCGAAGGTGGTGCCAGCCTCCGGGCCGTTCAGGAGATGCTTGGACACGAGTCAATCACGACAACAGAAATTTATACCCACCTTGATCGAGATTACCTAAGACAGGTTATCACGGAGTTTCATCCGAGGGGATAGTGTCCTTTAAAAGGGAATCCAGCAAAAGCGAGTCGGCGTCGGGCGTAGCACCAGGTAAGGCGCGCTTTAGTTGCTTCGGTCTATTCCACGGAGCGGTGGTGCGGCTTGACATATCATACGATATGTACGCAAAAAGAGCCACAAACAGGATAAAAACAACGATAAAAATACGGCGGTTCTTATTTGGTTTTTGAGCCTCAGTCATCTTCTCTAACCTGCTTGGGTGTTTTATAAAGAGTGAGGTTGCCTGTTTTTGCAGATATTTCCTCCCATTTCTGATCGTCAAATTCAATAATGGCGACGCTTCCCTTCTTCATGGAGCCCAGGTTAGCACCTGACAGATACTCAGCAAAATAAGTAATGTCCGGATTATGCCCGAAAAGGATAATGCTCGAAAATTTCTCTGGAAGGCTATTTAAAGCACCGAGATAGGCCCTTGGGCCGCCATCGTAAATATTCGCCTGTGAATTGATGGAGGCAGCGCTAACCCCAAGTTCTCCTGCAATGATCTCAGCTGTTTTAAAAGCCCTGGACGCGGGACTCGAAATGAAAATATCCGGCTTGATCTCGTTTTCTGCAAGCCATTTGCCCATTGCTGCGGACTCGGCCAATCCCTTATTGTTGAGGTTACGGTCAAAATCCTTAATCCTGAAATTCTGATCTTCTGCTGTAGCGTGCCTTGCTAGAATAAGCGTTTTTTTCATTGCCTTAATTTTTCTCAAAAGTACTGAATATGCCCCGGGATCTGAACCGGGAACCTTTGAAAAAAATTTGACTTAACAACCGCTTAATGCCATTGAGCAACCTTTTGACATTATTTATAGGTCAAACGACGACAAATAATCCGTAATTTCGTTTCTTACGTAACTAGTGAAAAAAATCATAAGCGATAACATAAAATGCTCCAATTCTTAAAATATGTCCTGGCGACGTTTGTAGGCATCATTCTGTTCATTTTTCTCTCCTTTTTTATTCTCGCAGGTATTGGTTCGATGTTTTCAAAAGAAGACAAGGTCGTGCTGGAAGATAAATCGGTTCTTAAACTTGACCTTAACAAACCAATTCAGGAAGTGGGCGTTGAGAACCCGTTCTCGGATTTCAACGGGATCTTCAATAGCGGGGAGGACGTGGTTGGCCTTAAAGACATTACCGACGCACTCAAGAATGCGCAGATCGACGACAAAATTAAAGGTATCTATTTAAAAACAGAAGGGCCGGAAGCAGGTTGGGCAACGCTGGAAGAAATTCGTAATCAACTGCTTGAATTCAAAAAATCGGGTAAATTCATCGTTACTTATGGCGAATCTTATTCTGAAAAAGGATATTATATCGCTTCCCTCGCAGACAAGATCTATCTGAACCCCGCGGGTGGCCTTGAATGGAACGGCCTTTCTGCCGAATACAGCTTTTTTAAAGGAACATTTGACAAACTTGAAATCAAGCCGTTGGTATTCAGGGTTGGTGAATTCAAGAGTGCCATTGAAATGTTTTCCCGCCAGGATATGAGCGAGGCGAGCAAGAAGCAATCCACTGAGCTGATCGCTGCGATCAATCACAATTTCCTTAAAAATATCTCTGCGTCGCGTAAGGTCTCTGTTGAAGAATTGAAAGGACTGGCGGATTCACTTGCAGTTGAAAACCCAAAATCTGCTTTGAAATACAAATTTGTAACCAACCTGGGTTATCAGGATGAGTTGGAAACGTATCTCAGGAAAGAACTCAAAATAGATGAGAAGAAAAACATCCCTTTTGTGGGCGTCGACAAGTATCTGAAGGGTGAACATACTGTTAAAGAAGGTGATTTCAATACCCGGATTGGCGTTTTGGTCGCAGAAGGAGAAATCACGACTGGTGATGGCAGTGATGAAAACATCGGTTCCGACAAATTTGTAAAGGAATTAAAAGAGATCCGGGAAAATGATAAAATCAAAGCTGTGGTAATCCGGATCAATTCGCCTGGCGGGAGTGCCCTGGCTTCCGACGTGATGTGGCGCGAGATCCAAATTACAGCCAAGAAAAAGCCAGTTATTGCTTCCATGTCCGATGTAGCTGCTTCGGGAGGTTACTACATGGCAATGGGATGTGACAAGATCGTCGCACAACCCAATACGATAACAGGTTCCATTGGCATTTTCGGATTGATCTTTAACGTAACTGATTTCATGAACAACAAGCTTGGCATCACTTTCGATGGAGTTGGTACCAGCCCTCATGCCGATTGGCCAACAGCTACCCGCGAAATGACGGATTTTGAAAAGGCGATGATTCAAAAAAGCGTTAATGAGGGCTACGATACATTCACAAGGAAAGCCGCGGAAGGTCGGAAAATGCCGCTAGAAAAACTGAGAAGTCTGGCGCAGGGCCGCGTTTGGTCAGGAGTTGAGGCAAAAGAAAATGGATTGGTAGATGTTTTGGGGGGAGTGGATGAGGCGATCAAAATCGCTGCGAAAGAAGCCAAACTTAAAGAAGGAGATTACCGGGTTCGCTATTATCCTGAAAAGAAAAGACCTCTGGATGAAATCTTGTCAAAAGTAATGGGCGACGAAGAAGAAAAAGCAACGACAAAGACACTGGGAGAATTAGCTCCCTACGTCAAAATGTATAAAAAGCTGATGAATATGGGTGGTATGCAAACCAGGATGCCTTTCGAGCTAGTAATCCGTTAGTAAAAAAGATTCACCGAATCCCTCTTAGCGATGGCTAGGAGGGATTTTTTATGCCAACTCTTTGCCCGTCTTTTCATCCAGCTCCTGCCTGACAATCAATACCGCATGTTTATTGGGGTATATCCCAACACCGTCCTGTTTGGCATAAACCTTGGTAAACTCAGCCCCGAAATAAAGAATAATGGATGAGTAGTAAATCCAGGTAAGCAGAATCACAATAGATGCGGACGTTCCATAGGCAGCACCTAAGTCGGATTGTCCCAGATAAAAACTGATCGCAAATTTTCCGATAAGAAATAGAGCAGCCGTAAATGCAGCGCCCACTATGCATTCTTTCCAGCGTAGCTCACCATCTGGAAGCACTTTGAAGATTACAGTAAAAAGTGCTGTGATAATGGTTAGTACCAATGCAAGATTCACTATATAGAACACAATCACCGAAGCTTCTGAGAAAATTCTTTCCAACCTGTTACTGAGTAAATCTACCAGCGCGCTTGCCCCAAGTGAAACCACCAGCAAAAATCCCAATGTGAGGATCAGCGAGAAAGAAATCAGCCTGTTCTTGAGATATTGCAGCCAGCCTTTCTTAGGCTTGGATTTAATCGCCCAAATGTAATTGATCGAATCCTGCATTTCGGCGAAAACCCCGGTGGCGCCAATCAGCAAAGTCCCTATCCCGATCGCGGCTGCCAGGCCAGATTTATTTGATAACTCTGCGTTTCTAAGGATTTCCTGCAACTGGGCGGCAGCGCTTGCCCCAACCAATCCACTGATTTGCCCAAACAGTTCCCCCTGGATGGCATCCCTCCCAAAAAAAATGCTGAATATCGAGATGATAACCAGCAACATAGGCGCCAACGAGAAAATGGTATAGTATGACAACGCGGCACTCAGTTTCAGTCCGTTATCGTTCAGGAATTCATTTACGCTCTCTTTAAAGATAGAGAAGTACAGCTTAATGTTTTTCATAAATATAAAATCTGTCTGTCAATGAGTTGGATTCATTGAGCCAAACAAAAATATCCATGCCAACATCAAGGAAACCCGGTCTCTCGAAGTATCTATAATAGCAACCCAGCCAGGGTAGCGGACATATACGAGGCCAATGTTCCGCATATCAGCGACTTAAATCCTAGTCTTGCCAAATCAGCACGACGCGTAGGGGCAAGCTCGCCAATTCCGCCGACCTGGATGGCAATGGAACTGAAATTAGCGAAACCGCAAAGTGCGAAGCTTGTGATCACGACCGTTTTATGATCCAAGGTGTCTTTGATCTTCACCATATCCAGATAGGCGACGAACTCATTAATGACCATTTTGGTGCCCATTAAAGAGCCTGCTACTTCTACATCTTTGGCAGGCACGCCCATTGCCCAGGCAAAAATGGAAAACACCTTCCCTAGAATGAAGTTGAAGCTTAATTGGGGAAAAGAAAAAAGCCCTCCGATGTATCCTAATAAATAATCCAGAAGAGCAACCAATGCGATAAAACCAATTAGCATAGCAATTACATTGAACCCCACTTTAAGTCCTTCGCTTGCTCCAGCCGCAATAGCGTCGAGCAGGTTTGCATGGGTTTTCTGAATCTCCAATTTAACAGCGCCTTTCGCATCAGACTGAAGCGTTTCAGGAAAAACGATTTTTGAGATGACTAAAGCTCCAGGTGCCGCCATCAGGCTGGCTGCAATAAGATAAGGTGCCGGCACTCCCAAGGAAATGTAAACCGCCATAACTCCCCCGGCGATACAGGCAAAGCTACCTGTCATGGAAGCCATTAGCTCAGAATTAGTCATATTTTTCAGATAAGGCTTGATCATGATCTGCGCCTCTACCTGTCCTACAAATGTACTCGCCACATTGGACAGCGCCTCTACTCCGCTCACACCCATCAGCCAGTATACGCCTCTTGCAATGAAAGAAACCACCCTTTGCATGATGCCGAGATGATAAAGCATATTGACCAAAACAGCCACGAAAATGATCGTCGGGATAATTTTGAAAAAGAAGACGAAATCATTGCCGGGGCCGAATGCACGTTGCATCAGGTCCGGCCGTACGAGTGTACTGAAAACAAAATCAGCACCTTTGTCCGAAAATGAAAGTAATTTCTGGACTTTTTCACCAAGCCACTGGAAAATAGCCTGGCCAATATCTGTACGAAGGATAAAAACCGCCAAACCGAATTGCAGACCCAGGCCAACACCCACAGTACGATAATTGATTGCCTTACGGTTGTTTGACATCGCAAAGGCAATGCCCAGGATCAATGCAATACCAAGCAGTCCCGTAAATCTTTCCATAGATATTCTGTTGTCACTTTTAGCCCAAAGGTGCAAAATAGCAACAAAAAGCCAGTATGTAATACAAGGCTTGAAATATCCGGAAACCCGGCAATTATTTAGAAGATTTGTCTGATTCTGAGTGTTTGGAAAGCATATCTTCTTGGCGATGTACTACTTTCCACATACCATTTTCCTTCCGAAACAGTACTGTAACATGCAAGTCGATCGTTTTTCCTTTAGGCCCTTTATAATATTCTTCCTGCAAAAGGTAGGCCTGGTCACTGCCCTCCTGACTCGCTATTTTTTTGTAGCCGTAGCTTCCATTTCCGTCTGGCCGAATCGATTTGTCCAGCTTTGATTCAATGGATTTCCAACCCCTGAATTCTTGGTTGGCTATTCCATCAAAAATCGTAACCTCCTCGTTATGAGACCAAATAGCCTTCAATAATTCAGGATTTCCTTTTGCAAACTCCTGATTAGCCTTTTGGAGCTGAATGACGGCATTCGCAAATGAGAGATGGTTAGTTGGTTTTTTTAGTGCGTTATTGGAGGAATAGCCAGCTGTGATAAGTTGCTGGTCTGTCTCACGGGCTTTGGACCGATATTTAAATGATGAGGCTAACAGGATTAGTAAAATAAAAACGGAAATATTTCTTTTCATGGCTAATAAACTTTCTATCTATTCAAGGCTAAAATCGCTTACAAATATCTTGTGTAAAATATTGAGAAAATAGAGTATAAATACCCGTTTGCACTACGCTATTTCACTTAAATACGTGTTTTGCCATGAAAAAATTATGTCTATGCCCATAAAAAGGAGAATGAAATAATCCATTCTCCCTGAGTATTTCGCGCAACCAATCGTCTCTAATATCCCAAAATAGGCGAAAGCCATTTTTCAGTATCCTCCAAAGTCATATTCTTCCGCTTCGCATAGTCCTCTACCTGATCCTTAAATATCTTACCGACAGGGAAGTACCGGCTATCCGGATGCGAAAAATACCAGCCGCTTACGCTGCTGGCAGGATACATCGCAAAACTTTCTGTCAACGTAATTCCCAGCTTTTCAGCATCCAGCAAATCAAATAGTGTCCTTTTTTCAGTATGGTCCGGACAAGCGGGATAGCCAGGGGCCGGGCGGATCCCCTTATACGTTTCTTTGATTAATTCTTCATTGGTAAGGCTTTCATCCCGATCGTATCCCCACAATTCTTTTCGCACTCTTTCGTGCATCAATTCCGCCAGCGCCTCTACCAGCCGGTCGGCCAATGCTTTCACCATGATGCTGTTATAGTCGTCGTGGTCTTTCTCGTATTTGTCGAGAAGCGCCTCAATGCCAATTCCGGCAGTTACTGCAAATCCGCCAATGTAATCGGTGTGACCTGTTTCCAATGGCGCTACAAAATCCGAAAGACAATAATTAGCCAGATTAGAAGCTTTTTGACTTTGCTGACGCAGGTGGTGTAACACCGTAGCCGTATCAGCGACAAGTTCTCCTGCAGCATGCGCATCAAATCCCTTCCGGCTGATCTTGTATTCAATATGCTGATGCGATCCATGCCGCTCGCAGGGGACACTGCGGGTCTCTTCTTCAAAATGATGTAAAACAATATCATCCTCAATAGAATTTGCAGGCCAAAAGCCAATTACCGCCTTTGCTTTCAGCGTTTTGTCTCGAATAATTTCCCCCAGAAGCACCGCCGCATCCTCAAACAACTTCATCGCTTCCGAACCGACCACTTTGTCCTCAAAGATTTTGGGATACTTCCCGTGAAGCTGCCAGGTTTGAAAAAACGGTGTCCAGTCGATGTATTTGGCTATATCGGCCAGTTCATAGTCGTCATAAACACGGGTTCCCAAAAACTGCGGTTTGGTTGCCTTAAAATCTGTCCAATCAATTTTAGCCTTGTTCGCACGGGCGCGATCAATACCTATGTGCGCTTTTTCTCCGCCTCTTTTGGAATGGTCGTCGCGCAGCTTCGCATATTCTGCCTTGATATCCGACAAAACATTGGCCTGGCTTTGCTCACTCTGTATCAGCTTACCGGCCACGGGAACCGACCGCGAAGCATCCAATACATGGATTACAGCGCCCGAATAGTTCGGATCAATCTTGACCGCCGTATGTATCCGCGAGGTAGTCGCCCCTCCGATCAACAGCGGTATTTTGAAGTTTCTGCGTTCCATCTCCTTGGCGACCCCGACCATTTCATCTAAGGATGGTGTGATCAGCCCCGACAAACCAATGATATCCACGTTGTGTTCTTCGGCAGCCGCCAGGATTTTGTCGGTGGGTACCATCACGCCCAAATCGATGATTTCGTAGTTGTTACATCCAAGTACCACCCCGACAATGTTTTTGCCAATATCGTGGACATCGCCTTTAACCGTTGCCAAAAGGATTTTGCCTGCCGAAGACCCTCCTTCGCTTTTCTCTGCTTCAATAAAAGGCTGTAAGTAGGCCACAGCTTTTTTCATCACCCTGGCCGACTTGACGACCTGAGGAAGAAACATTTTACCCTCGCCAAACAAATCACCGACAATGCTCATCCCGTCCATCAAAGGCCCCTCGATCACCTCTAATGGCCGCGTAAACAAATGTCTGCATTCCTCTACATCCTCGTCAATAAAATCAGATATTCCCTTTACCAACGCATGGGAAATGCGCTCTTTAATCGGCAATTGCCTCCACGACAAATCTGGCCCGCTTTGCGATTTTCCTTTGTCTTTTACAGTTTCTGCATAAGATACCAGACGCTCTGTCGAATCGGGGCGTCGATTGAGCAAAACGTCTTCAACCAGTTCCAATACATCTTTGGGAATTTCATCATAAATTCCTATTTGCGAAGCATTCACAATCCCCATATCCATTCCGGCACGGATCGCGTGGTATAGAAATGCAGTGTGGATAGCTTCCCGAACTGGCTCATTTCCCCTAAAACTGAATGAAACATTGGACACCCCGCCCGACACTTTGGCATGCGGTAGATTCTCCTTGATCCAGCGAACGGCATTGATGAAGTCCACAGCATAGTTATTGTGCTCTTCCATACCCGTGGCAACAGTGAGAATATTCGGGTCAAAAATGATATCCTCAGGAGGAAAACCAACCTCATCGACCAGAATCCGGTATGCCCTCGAACATATCTCGATACGGCGCTCCAGGTTGTCCGCCTGTCCTTGCTCGTCAAAAGCCATCACTACGGCAGCCGCGCCATAGCGCAGCACAGTCCTTGCAGATTCTTTGAACTTCTCTTCACCCTCTTTCAGAGAAATTGAATTTACAATCGACTTACCTTGCACACACTTCAAACCCGACTCAATCACCTCCCATTTGGAGGAGTCAATCATCAGCGGAACTTTTGAAATATCAGGCTCTGATACGATCAGGTTGACGAAAGTTTTCATTGCCTCCACCCCGTCGATCATACCCTCGTCCAGGTTCACGTCAATGACCTGCGCACCGCTTTCTACTTGTTCACGGGCGATGGTCAGCGCTTCATCGTATCTGCTTTCGCGGATCAGCCTGGCAAATTTCTTGGAGCCGGTCACGTTACAGCGCTCGCCAATGTTGACAAAATTGGTTAGCTCATTAATCTTAACAGGTTCCAAACCCGACAACTTCATTACCGTTTCAGCCTGTGGTAAAGGCCTCGGGTTGTATTTTTTAGCGAGATCTGCAATCACCCGGATGTGATCAGGCGTGGTACCACAGCAGCCTCCTATGATATTGACAAGATTGTCTCTCAGGAATCCGTCGATAACTTCTCCCATTTGCTCGGGGGATTCATCATATTCTCCCATCTCGTTTGGCAGCCCCGCATTGGGGTGAGCCGACGTAAAGAACGGCGCTTCTTTGGCAAGAATTTGCACATATGGTCTCATTAAATCCGCTCCCAGGGCGCAGTTTAAACCAACAGATAGCAATGGCAGGTGCGAGACAGAAGTAAGGAATGCCTCAGTTGTCTGACCTGATAAAGTCCGTCCGGATGCATCCGTGATCGTTCCTGAGATCATGATCGGAAGCGATTCTCCCGGCGCGGATTTCCACGATTCCAGTCTTTCGACTTTGCCGTTTTTGGCATCGGTAAAAAATTTATCAATTGCAAAAAGCGCTGCCTTTGCATTCAAAGTATCAAAGATGGTCTCAACGAGCAATACGTCACACCCCCCGTCGGTCAACCCTTTAATCTGTTCGTAGTAGGCGGTAACCAACTGATCAAAACTGATCGCGCGGAAACCGGGATTGTTAACATCTGGCGATAAGGAAGCTGTACGGTTAGTGGGCCCCATAGAACCCGCCACAAATCTCGGTTTTTCCGGTTCTCTTTCCGTGAAATCGTCGGCGACCTGCCGCGCAAGCCGGGCAGATTCGTAGTTTAATTCATAGACCAATTCCTCCATACCATAATCTGCCATGGCAATGGTAGTTCCTGAAAACGTGTTGGTCTCGGCTATATCTGCACCTGCCTCAAAATAAGCAGCGTGGATTTCCTTGATAATATCCGGACGGGTCAGAGAAAGCAGGTCGTTGTTCCCCTTCACATCATGCGCCCAATCTTTGAACCTTTCACCTCGATAATCGTGATCCGCAAGCTTATATCGCTGGATCATGGTTCCCATAGCTCCGTCCAGTACCAGAATGCGGTGTTTCAGAATTTCACGAATATCTACTTTTTGAGTTGCTATCATTTTTGTATTGGATAACTGAATAAATTCCTGGCTGGTGAAGCCGATACCTTTCGAGGCTACAAAATTAAAGCAATAGATGTTTTATTCAATAAATCAAAAAAAATCAGACTAATAGTCTACCATAAACAGCCTAGCTAAATTATTTATCTATATTCGCTGCGATCAAAAAGTGAATTAAGATATTCTATCTATGTATAATCTGGATGAAACCGACGCCAAAATCCTGCATTTCCTTCAGCAGGATGCAACCCTAAAAACACGCGAGCTATCGGAAAAGTTAAACCTGTCTTATACACCTGTTTATGAACGTGTAAGACGGTTGGAAAAAGAAGGGATCATCAAAAAATACGTAGCGCTTGTAGATAGAGAAAAAGTTGGTAAAAAGCTGATGGCTTTCTGCAATATCGCGCTCAAAGAACATTCAAAAGTGATGGGAGAAAAGTTTGTAAAGGCTGTCATCGCGATGCCCGAGGTAACGGAATGTTTTAATATTTCGGGCGATTATGACTTTTTATTAAAGGTAATTGTGGACGACATGTCGCAATACCAACAGTTTTTGATGCAAAAGTTAGGCTCATTGGAAAACATTGGGAGTACGCATAGCCTCTTTGTGATGGGTGAAATCAAGAACTCTTATGCGCTGGAAATGCTTGCCGCAAAAAAATAAATACGGTACCGGAAAATCCAGCACCGTATTCCAACTCACCCCTAACAAAAATTTTTAATGTCTTTTGTGGCCCTTTTCCGGCTGTTCCAATACTTTATTGAAAGAACCATCCGCATTAAAGAGTAACACCTTCACTTTGGTATCCACCAGAATCGCTACAAAATACTCTCCTGCCTCATTGGTCCCAGCACCTTTTATTTCTGCGCCGGCATAGTTCAATGTAATATAGTCCGTCACGGCACTCGGTAAAGCGCTGATGTCAACCTTTGTAAGTTTGGCTTTATGCGCATGTCCTTTTAGTTCTTCTTTAAATGTACCATCAGCGTTAAACATCAGCCCTTTCAAAGTTCCGTCAGCCAATGTAATAGCAACAATCACCTTGCCAGACTGATCCTTCGCCGCATACTTTATCTCCGAACCCGGATACGTAGTGTTAATGTAATCTGTTATCGACGTTGCCAGGTCAGCTGCCGCTACTTCTGCCAACTTACCTTTGCAGTTACCCAGAGTCACCGAATCAGAAGACACAGCGTACCGCGCCGCCGCATCCGTTACACTTTCAAAATCAGCCGACTCAACCGTCGCAGGATCCAGCCCTGCGTTATCCTTCTGACAAGCGCCTAAAAAGACACTTAGCAACACAACCAGCGAAAGCGAGAATCTCTTCATGATAATTAATACATGTTATAATTTTTTGAACTGTATAACGGATTACGCCTTTGCCAAATCTCCTGTTGCAACGGCGGTAAATTTTTGTTGTATTTTTTAAAAAAGTGCTCGTGCACGATGTGCATTTGAGAACCGCGATTTTTTTTGTAAATTTTTGCAACATAAGGGAGCATTACGACGTAAGCCTATTTAGAGAATTCAATCCCTGACAACTTGACGCCCTGACTTTGCTATTTGGAAGAAAAATATCATTTGATGAACACGACTTTGATTCGGTCGTAGCGGCATGCATTGCTGGTAACAATCAGGCGCAGAGGCATCTTTACAAACAATTTTTCGGCTATTCAAAAAGCATCTGTCTGCGTTATACCGCTACCACTGAAGAGGCTGAGGAGGTTTTGAACGAAGGTTTCCTGAAAGTTTTTAACAATTTGGAAAAATATGATTCCAATCACCCCTTCAAAGCATGGTTAAGGACCATTATGGTCAACACGGCGATCAGTTATTATCGCAAGCATAAAAAGCATAGTGAGGATGTTATTTCGCTGGAAGATGCCCCCTATCCCAAGTTTGACGAAGATGTGATCAGTCAGATCACGGCCGATGAAATCCTGGAACTAATTCAGCAGATTAAGCCGGTTTACAAAAATGTATTCTTAATGTACGTGGTAGATGGCTACAATCACCGGGAAATAGCAGATTTGCTGCAAATCAACGAAGCGACGGTGCGATCACATTACGTTCGTGCACGTGCAAGGTTGCAGCATTTAATAAAACAGTATTACCCACATCTCTTCCCAAGTGATTGGGCCGTAAAGTCATTCAGAGGCAATGAAAACTAATAAATTTGAGAACACTATACGCAGGAAATTAGAGAGTATTCAACCAGACTTTCAAGAGCAGGATTGGGCCAAAATGCAGCAATATATGCAGGTCCACACTCCGCCCACTTTCTGGCAGCAATACGGCTCATGGATCGGTTATGCGGCTGCGGCTTCTGTTACGACTGTCATGGCATTTTTGTATGTAAATCAACTTTCACAAAATGACCACCTGGTGGCTGACGTAAAAAGTCTCAAAACTCAGATCGAGGTTATCCGGAATCAATCAGTTCCTGCTTCGAAGACCGATACTATCTATATAGTCCAAAAAGAGTCAGCCGCAGAAAATCAATATATTACTCTCGGGGAGGCAGTAAAACCATCGGAGGTGGATATTCACAATCGGTCAAATGAGCCGAAAGAGCTTTCAGAAACTAGCTCGCCCACGGATAATTTGTCGACCAATGTTACCAGGGATTCCGAAAAAAGGGTCGCATTCAGGCCTGAAACGCCCCTCGCTGAAAGGGTAAGTCCGGTTACAAGTAACCTATCCGGTACCACAGCCCAGTCTATTACCAATAAAAACACATCGTCTTCTGAAAAGGGCACATTGTTGCCGGCTTCCTCTTCGAGCGAAAAATATGTAGAAACAGTGGCTTCACCCGAAAGTGAAAATTCGGAAAGCAAATCGTTTGTTTCAGGCAAGCAGAACATTGAATCAGGCAGTTATGCTTCACCTGCCCTGGGCTCCGACTTTGCGGAAATGAATATAAAAAATGGGATACCGCTCAATAGCGGTTTTAGTGAAAGAAAAATGAATTACGAACTTGCTAACCGGTTGTCGACGAAGCAGGTTCAGCGGGCCCTTACCACACCGGGCACACAGCAATCCGTTAATAACACAAGTACGAAAACGCAGATAGCAAGTGCCACTGCGCCCAACAAGAAAGTCGAGAAAACGACACAGACCGAAAATGTTATCCCAAAACTCAATCTTAAAGTGCCGTATCGTTTTGGGGGAGGTGTCAATATTGAAGGTAATGGTCAGGCTAAGACTGTCGTAGGAGAAGTTTTAGTTGCCAAGAAATTCTCGATTACTGCTGGTATCAGCTGGCTCAAAGTGAAGCCAATGGAGTTTTTCACCGAGAAGATATTCCGTGAAAAGAATCGCCAGGATTTCAAGCGAGCCCACCCTGGCGAAGTTCCGCTTGCTTTTGATGTTTACAATATCAAGGTTAACCCGACATTGGTTCAAATACCGCTTACAGTTGCTTTCCGCAACAATATAAAGGACAATTGGGCGTACTATGCGGGAGTTGGGACGAATATAACCGTTTCTTCAAAGGAAAAGATATCGTTTGACTGCCGCGCACCGAACAACGAGTACTTCAATCAAGCCTTCGATAAAAAAACAGATATCCCTGCCATCAGCTCCGTCAACTTCTCGATGGGTCTAGAAAAAACATGGCACCCAATCGTGATTCAGGCCGAAGGATATCTATATACCTACTTCAAGCCTCTTACGCCATTCAGCCATAGCGCAGGACCTGGAGTAAAGCTAAAACTACTTTATCAAATAGGTGGCAAAATGTAAATAACAACCGCCTTCTTTCACGGACATTGTAGAAACTTGTCCGTGAAAGTCCTATTTTTGGCTTTTATTTACTCCCCTATTATTGAACTCCTTGAAATTCGCCGCAATTGACATTGGATCCAATGGTGCCAGAATGCAAATATCTACCGTTTTGCATGACGAAGGCATTTCACGCTTCAAGAAAATAGAGTACGTACGTTTCCCGCTTCGTCTTGGCCACGACGTGTTCACCCAGGGAAGGATAACTGTTCAGAGTGAGGACAGGATGATGAAGCTCATGCTGGCGTATCAGCTTTTAATGGAACTGCATGAAGTTGATGATTTCATGGCCTGCTCTACTTCGGCCATGCGCGAAGCTGAAAACGGTTTTGAAGTCCGAGATCACATAGAAAAGCGTACTGGCATCCATATTCAGATTATCGATGGCCAGCGTGAGGCCGAACTGGTGAACAATGTTGTAGTAAAGTCTTTGGCTGATGGACAATACCTTCACATTGACGTAGGTGGCGGCAGTACAGAACTCAATTTATACAAGGATCGGGTTAAAATCAACGCCAAATCCTTCAAGCTAGGCTCTGTTCGCCTGTTAGAAGGGAAGGAATCCAAGAATTCCTGGCTAAAAATTAAAGAATGGATCAACCAGAATGTTGATTACAACTTTCCAATCCAGGCAGTTGGAACAGGAGGCAATATCAATAAACTATTTGATCTGTCGTCGAAACTCACGGAAAGCTCCACCAGCAGGCAAGAGATTGAAAGAATGCGGGACTACATCTCCCAGTTTTCTTTTGAAGAAAGGGTCAACAAGCTTCAGTTGAACCCCGACCGTGCTGATGTAATTGTACCCGCAGGTGATATATACCTTTCTGCCATGAAATGGGCAGGCGCGGATATCATACACGTTCCGGATGTAGGACTCAAAGATGGTATGCTGCAATTGCTCTACGATCGTGCATGCCGCAAAAAAAAGGCCTGAAACAGGCCTTTCCAATCAGTTCAGGTTTTTCTCTCTCTCAACTACCAAACCTGTTCTAGGTCTTTGGAAGTGTACTTATGGTTTCTTTCGGTGAAAACAGACTTATTTCCATCACGCTTTAGGCCTAATGGGTTCTTTTTGCTCATCTTCGCTATCATCGCCACAGGAAACAAAACAATAAAGAATACAACGGATAAAAGTATCTTGCCATTTATGGCACCGAGTATCTCGGCTATTTTATACCATCCTTTGACAATCAAATTCCCAGCAGCCGGAATGGCCAGACTGAGAACACCAACCGCTGCGGCTGCAATCAAAAAATAGGGGTATCTGGATTTAAACACGAAGTATAATACCACCAGGCCGGTGACAATGACCAATTGGGCCTTGGTCTTTTCTGATTCACTCATTTGCTATGTAAAAGTTGAACACACTGGTACCGATAAAGGTACCAGCGCAAAATAAATTCCTAATTGAGTTCTGTACAGCAGACTACGCCGGCTTTAAAACAACGTGTAAATAAATGGAGCCACAGCCGAACCGCCACCAATGACGATCAGTACACCGATCAGAAGCAGAACGATAATTACCGGAGCCAGCCACCATTTCTTGCGCTCCTTCATAAATGCAAATAAGTCTGTCAAAAAATCCATCTCCTTTTAATGTTTTAATTCAAAGATAAAATTAAAATACTTTATTCATTTTAAGTCAAAACTCAAACAATCAGTGCATTGCCTTATAAAGACGGTCGGCGATCAGGCTGTTCAATTCTGCACTTCCGTGTCCATCGTTTTTACCGACAACACGCTCCTTTTCAGGAATTTTGACGATTCCGTCATTTATGCCGACCACTTTCACGCCTTTTGACCGCAAAAATGCTTCGACGGGTTTTGTATAGCCCGCACTTTTATCAATCTGAAACAGGAATGGGATAAACACTGCATACATGTCGGCTTTCGTGCTATCCCGGTAGTCAATCATTTTCGACAAATCCCTGAGGTGCGAATTGAGCACTGTTGTATCCGTATAGGCGGTTTGGACGAACTTCTCGAAAGTGCTGAAGCCGGTATGCGGCAACTGCCAGTAAATAAAATTGGGCAGGTAAAATCGTTTAACGATCGTTGCCATTGGCCCATGCAAATCAGCATAAGGTTCAGCGCCTGACAAAGTAAGTCCTTTCTCACGGCCCACTTTTTCAATATCGTTTGGAAAATATTCGAGAATAATAATATCCGGCTTCACGGGAAATTCTGTCAGACGCTTTGCTTCGTCACGCGTATCTGCACCCGACATACCGAGGTTGTGGACAGAGTACTTATTGGTTCCCAATTTTGCTTCCAGAATATTGGAAAAGCGCTCATTCACATCCTTTAATCCATGCCCGGCCGCAAATGAATCCCCAATAACCAATACTTGTTTTTTGCCAGGTTCTTTGGTGATTTCTTTATCATGATAACCCAGTGAATTTACTGGTTTCCAATATTTTTCCCACCAAATCTGCGATGCTTTGGATAATACTCCCTCATGACTTTGAGGTATATACATAAAAATGACCTCAAGAAAAATCAGCGTAACAAACAAAGGAATGAGGATAGTTACCACGTTGGCTACCAGCCCTTTCACTTTGCTCTTCACGATCCCGTAGTAGAAAATCCTGAGGATTTCGATGATCAGCAAAAACCAAAAAGCGAATTTTGCAAGCCGGATATACCAGTTGTCACTCTGAGGAAAGCCTGGATAGTCAAACTTGATTTGAAACTTATCCGGATAAAAAAGAAATGAAAAAATCAGCCCGAGAAAGACAATCCTTATCAGGCTGGTTACAATTTTAGATGCCATTGTTGCTACTGATCATGAAAGGAAAATTAATCCAATACAAACTCTTCCTTCCAGTTGTCTTTTTCGAGCCACTCCGGTTGTAATTTTTTATTGAAAATAAAATTGCCTACAACCAGGTAGTCCATTTCTGTACGCATAAAACAACGGTAAGCGTCATTGGGCGTACATACGATGGGCTCGCCGCGTACATTGAAACTGGTGTTTACGATAACCGCATAACCTGTAAGCGCTTTAAAAGAATTGATCAGGTCGTAGTAACGCGGGTTGGTGTCTTTATGGACTGTCTGAATCCTTGCGGAATAATCGATATGTGTAATCGAAGGTAGATCGGAGCGTTCAAAGTAGAGCTTTTCACGAAGGTCTAGGGAGCCATAGTTTGAAGGTACAGGCTTCCGTCTGTTTTGGGCTACCGGATGTACCAGAAGCATATAGGGCGAAATACCGTCATAATCAAAATAATCCGAACAATCTTCTGCCAGTACCGAAGGGGCGAAAGGACGGAAAGATTCCCTGTACTTGATTTTGAGGTTAAGCTTTTTCTGCATTTCAGCGTTTCTCGGATCGCCCAGGATGCTTCTTCCTCCAAGTGCGCGCGGCCCGAATTCCATTCTGCCCTGCACCCAGCCTACTACATTTCCTTCTGCGAGTAACCTTGCCGCCTCTTCTGTAAGTTCGTCAAAATGATCGTAAAATGTGTAAACAGCTTTGTATTTTTTGGCAGTCAAGGCCACATCCAAATCCGAGAATGTCGGCCCTAGATAGGAACCCCTCATTGCGTCGGCAGTCCAAGTAATTTTTCTTTCCTGCCCAAAATAAATATGGTATGCAGCCTGGGCCGCGCCCAAAGCTCCTCCTGCATCGCCCGCAGCCGGCTGAATGAAGATATCTTTAAAAATATTAGCTTTCTGAAGCTTCCCATTAGATACGCAGTTCAGTGCCACACCTCCTGCCATACACAAATAATCAGCTCCTGTCAGCCTTTTGGCTTCCTTAGCCATACGGATTACCGCTTCCTCCGTAATATTTTGAATGGCTAGCCCAAGGTTGCAATGAACTGCTTCCAGCGGGTCCTCCGGCTTCCTGGTCTTAAAGCCAAAAAGCGCCTCCCATTTATGTTCATTAACCATTTTAAGGCCAGTGGCATAGTCGAAATATTCCTGATCCAGCCAAACCGAACCGTCTTCTTTCAGGTCAACGAGTTCCTTCAGAATAATCTCTTCGTATCTCTTGATATCTGGTGAGTTGGGATCTCCGTAGGGCGCAAGTCCCATTAATTTATATTCTCCTGAATTAACCCGGAAACCCAGAAAATAAGTAAAAGCGGAATAAAGAAGACCTAGTGAGTGAGGAAACCTCAATTCTTTCAAAATGCTGATATCCTTCCCCTCTCCCAAACAAATTGAAGCTGTTGCCCATTCACCTACCCCATCAATCGTGAGAATGGCTGATTTTTCAAAAGGTGAAGGATAATACGCACTGGCTGCGTGGGAAAGGTGGTGCTCAGGAAAGAGCATTTTTACCTTTTTCTTTTTGTCGTAACCCAGTTTTTCAAGCTCCTCGTTAATCAGGCGCTTCAAAAACATTTTCTCTTTGATCCATACCGGCATGGCCGTAAGAAAGGACCTGACTCCTTTGGGTGCGAAAGCGTAATAGGTTTCAAGCAATCTTTCGAACTTCAAAAGCGGCTTATCGTAAAAAACAATGGCATCGAGCTCGTTAATGGAAAGGCCGCCGTATTCCAGGCAAAACGCCACAGCATTGGAAGGGAAACCTGGGTCGTGCTTTTTGCGGGTAAAACGTTCTTCCTGGGCCGCTGCTACAATTTCACCGTTATCAATAAGAGCTGCCGCAGAATCATGATAGAAAGCCGAGATACCTAAAATTTTCATTAAATATTTAAATTATGTGTACAGTTACACCAATACGGTTCAAAGGGCGTGCAAGTTAAGCATTTTGCTCAACCCTGCAATTCTCGCAGTTGAACCGTTATCAAAAGGTCGTTGGCGTTTATTAAACCGACGTTTTGTTATTGCACGATCCTCTGTTGGATAATGAATCCAGCCACCTCCCCCGCGAAACGCCTTGCACCGGGTTCGCTCAGATGACAAACATCACAGAACAAGGTCGAATCTTTTGGCATAGTGGCTTCCATATCCAAAAAAGTAACCTGATTTTCCTTCACCAGTTTCCGGAGCATGAGGTTATGTGTATCAACTCCTTTTTTAACATTCTCTGGTTTACCCCAGATGGTTACAGGTGACGCATACATGCAGCCAGCAAAATGGCTCATATCGGCTTGTTCACCTGTTAGTTTAACATTGGGCGGAAAATACGTGGCATAACTCATCAATATCAGTTTGTCGCCCCTGGCCCCTGCGGTTTTGATCAGGTTCTCTAGGTTTTTGTGATAGGGCCCCGCTGTCTTGATATCGGATCCGTAGACTGCGTACCCAGGATCTACTTTTTCCTGGCTAATGTAAACTTTGTGCTTCACCCTGTCACTAATGTATTGGATGGCGCGATCGATCAGATAAGGAATGACCGTAAAATTGATCTCCGGGTGGGCTTGTAGAAGGTATATGTCACTGTACCATTTAATATGGGAATAATCCTTCCTGAAATCCTTCGCCGGGATGTTATTAGCGCGATTTTCATTGATCGCTTCATAATAAACGACCAGGTCAAACCTTTGTTTATCTAACAATTTGTATTTCAAGTAGTTATCAAGAGAAGTATGGCCAGCTCCCGCCACATTGTAAAACGCAAACTTTTTGCTTTTATATTCTTTTTTCAGGATTGTATCCAGCCTCGCTTCCAGATTAGACCATGGCGTACTTACCACGGATCCTCCGAGAATCAGGACATCAAAAATCTCGTCATCACTTTTGATTGTCTTTTTACGGATCGGGTCCAAAACAGTGTAGTAACTTTTAAAAATATTATCGGAGGGTTTGAAAAAAGGGTAGCCTAAAAATAGCAGGCTTAACCGTAGTAAAATCTCCGTGAGGATAAAGAGAATCAGAAAGAAGATAAAAGAAAAAAGGACTAAGCGTAATTTCATTACGATCTTAATAAGCTGATTAGGTAGGTGCAAAGATAAGAATCGGCTTAATCTTTATGCATTTAAATTACGCAACGGCTAACTTTCCCGATCACTACCGCTAAATAATTATTTTGGTCGGTTTATGGTCTTCATCCAGAGCAACAAAAGTAAAAATCCCAGTAACAGCCTTCTCACGCCCTTCTTCATACATTTTTTCGACAAAAATGTCTACCCTTACTTTCATACTGGTGTTGCCCACTGTCTCAACTTTTCCTACCAATTCGATGATCGTTCCGGCAGGGATTGGATGGGTAAAATCAATGCGGTCGGAAGATACTGTCACGCAACGTAACCTCGAAAAACGGGTGGCGGCAATGAACGCGACCTCATCCATCATGGAAAGCGCAGTACCGCCAAAAAGCGTATCGTAATGATTGGTGTTATTTGGGAAGACGGTCTTAAATACGCGCGCTTCGGATGCAAGGATCTTTTCTTCGAGTGTCAAAATAATAATGGATTTGTTGGTATTAGACCGATGACTGTCATTTTTAGTCAAGACCAGTCCTGACCAAAAATGACAATACCTTAAAAATAGCGCTATTCTGGCTGTGTCACCGCACACGTTTCACGAAGCAAGTTAGCAGCTGTAATCATATTGCGCAAAGCGGCTTCCGTCTCTGGCCATTTGCGCGTTTTTAATCCGCAGTCAGGGTTTACCCATAGGTTCCTTGCCGGAATGAACTTCAATGCCTTTTCGAGCAACGACAACATTTCATCGACCGTGGGTACTCTCGGCGAATGTATATCGTAAACACCTGGTCCGATCTCATTGGGATAATTAAATGTTGAAAATGCGTCCAGCAACTCCATCTGTGAGCGGGATGTTTCAATGGTGATCACATCTGCATCCATGTCGGCAATGGAACTGATGATATCATTGAACTCCGAATAACACATATGCGTGTGAATCTGGGTCTGGTCTGCAACACCGGACGCGCTCAGACGGAACGCGTCCACCGCCCATTTCAGATACTCTGCCCAGGCCGACTTTCTCAAAGGCAACCCTTCACGAATGGCTGGTTCGTCTATCTGAATCACTTTTATTCCGGCTTTTTCCAGATCCACTACTTCATCCCTGATGGCCAGGCCGATCTGAAAAGCGGTGTCCTTCCTCGGCTGATCATCGCGGACGAAAGACCATTGCAAAATCGTAACAGGGCCCGTCAGCATTCCTTTTACCAATTTCTCAGAATTCGCTTGCGCAAATGCCGACCACCTGACCGTCATGGGTTCGGGGCGTTCCACATCTCCGAAAATGATGGGCGGCTTCACACAACGGCTGCCATAACTCTGCACCCACCCATTTTCTGTAAAAACAAACCCCGACAGGCTCTCACCGAAATACTCCACCATGTCATTTCTTTCAAACTCTCCATGTACCAGCACATCAATCCCCAGATCTTCCTGCCAGCGCAAGGAACGCACAATTTCCTCCCGAATTCGTTCCTCGTATTGATCCTGCGTTAGTATATTCCTCTTAAGGTCAGATCTCAACTTCCGCACTTCGTCCGTCTGCGGGAAAGATCCGATCGTGGTAGACGGGAAAAGCGGCAATTTGAGCTTTTCCAATTGTATGGCCTGTCTCGCAGAAAACTCGCTTAGTCTCTCAAAATCACTGTCTTTTACGGAAGCTGCACGGGTTTTTACAGCTGACTTGTGAATCAGCGATGAGCTTTTTCTACGCTCGACGGCCTGCTGATTATCAATGAAGAGCTTTTTCGACTCCCAGTCAGATTTGATAAGATATGTCAACTGCGAAACTTCGTCCAGCTTCTGCTTTGCAAATGCCATCCAGTTTTTGATTTCCGGAGTCAGCACTTCTTCGTTTGTTTCCAGGTCCAGGTCAAGCGGGCTATGGAGCAGCGAACAAGATGGTGCAATCATCACACGATTTTCGTCAAGCGCCTCAATCGCCTGATTGATCAACTCTAATGACTTTTTATAATCGTTTCTCCAGATATTCCGTCCGTCAACAACCCCCAGCGATAATTTCAAAGTAGAATTAATGAAGTCCGCATCATTCAGAAGTGCCGCGAAGCTCCCCGCTCCTCTTGTCAGGTCGATGTGTAAGGCATCAATGGTCAGGCTCGCAGCGGTTTGCAGGTTATCCTCCAATGCGCCGAAGTACGTCGCTACCAGGATTTTCAATGAAGGGACTGCCTCCCTGATCTGCTCATAAGCGCTTCGAAATGCCAGTCTTTGCTTATCAGTCAAATCAAGCACCAGGCCAGGCTCGTCGAGCTGCACCCACTCGGCACCACGTTTTGACAATTCCTTTAATACCGGGATGTAAACCTGCAACAAATCGTCCAAAAGATCGATCCTATCAAAACCCTCTTCCTTTTCTTTTCCTAAAAGCAGGTAAGTGACAGGCCCTACAAGCACAGGTTTTGTCGTTATCCCTTTCTGCAATGCATCTTCAAATTCAAGAAGTACCTTGTCAGAGTAACGTCTGAATTTTTGGTTCTTTACAAATTCAGGTACCAGATAATGGTAATTGGTATCGAACCACTTGGTCATTTCCATAGCCTTAATATCCATACCGCCAAACTGATAGCCTCTGGCCATAGCGAAATAAAGATCCAGCTCACGATTGGATTTGCCGTCGATAAGCTGATGGTAACGCTCCGGAATTGCACCTAGCATTAGAGAGGTATCTAGCACCTGGTCATAAAGCGAAAAATCGTTTGATGGGATCAGGTCAAGTCCTGCGTCTTTCTGAAGATCCCAGTTTTGATGACGGATCTTGCGTGCGACCTTCTGAAGTTCGTCCCTGTTGATTTTACCGGCCCAGAATTGTTCGCTGGCTTTTTTGAGTTCGCGGTGGCTTCCTATACGAGGATAACCCAGATTGTGTGACAACATACTTTTGTGTTTAAAGAGTTAATAAAAACCCTGTGAAAACACCCACCCATCCTGATTTTTGATTTGGCTAGAAATTACTGATCAGTACGAAATACAATCAATGGTCGCCGCACAAAACAGATCCTGACAACTGTTTCTATGCGGTTAACGCGAAAGTTATATTTTGGTAAATCAATACTTGACTATTCTCCATTCGTGAGAGAACAGCCATTGAGCGTAGTGGCAAGTCTCCTGGCTTGTATCAGTTTCCACCGCCCTTCTCGTCGTTTTCAGCCGTTTGCCTTCAACAACAATGGGACGCGAGGGTAAAAACCTGTTCCAAAATGCGGAACGGATACTTACAGTAGCACGACTGCCCGTGATTTCCACACGGTTCCTTTTTGTTTTACTATCATTTGGATGAGGGTTCCAAAAGCAAAAACCACTACCCCGATTGACGGGCGTTCACAAAGAACGGGTTAAATTTAAGTTGAAAATATTCTGTCGGAAATATAGGTCCGGATTTAAGTGAATCGTGCTGAAATTCGGTTTTGGGCCAGGATAAATTATCTTTTTTGACTAAAAAATAATGGCCTCAAAAGTGATTTTTTGAAGCCATTAGCACTCCCGTTATTCATTCGGCACAACTCCCTCCCCAGCTTCGCTATCCAGAATAAACTCTGCATTAAAATGATTTTGCAGGGCCGTCGCAGGAAAGTCGGTAGTCACAGGGAATGCCAGTGCACGGCGGACCACTTCTGCTTTTGACTTTCCTGAAGCCAGCAAGATGGCCGTTTTAGCCTCCAATATGTGCCTGATCCCCAAGGTAATGCCCTTGGTAAGGATTGTTTGCTCCTTAAAGTATTTCTGCCCCACTTCAATCGTAACCGGGTCAAGCTCCGAGATATGCGCATAAGTATCCCAGGGCGTGCCCGGCTCGTTCAATGCAAGATGCCCGTTCATACCTACACCCAGTACGATCAAATCCAGCCCGCCCAAACCAGCAACTATCTTATTCACACGGTCACATTCCGACTGCGGGTCAGGCGATTTTCCGTCAAAATAGACGATCTGCTTGTCCCGCAATCCAATTGGTTTTAGGAAATCCCGGTCGAGTAAATCGCGGCAGCTTCCATCGTCCTCCCCGTTCAGCCCGATCCATTCGTCCAGTCCAATGAAAACACATTGCGAAAAATCGGTCATTCCTTTCTGGTTTGCCGCCGCCAGCAACTGAAACATACCAAGCGGCGTGCTTCCCGATGGCAGGCAAATTACCGCATTGGGCTTTTTAGACAGAAGTGTGGTCACTCTCTCCGCTGCGGCCAGGCTCAGCGATTGATAATCCGGGTAAATACTGATTTTAGGGATCATATTTCAAATGGTCATGAAAGTGCATTGCGACAATCTAAACATTTCTTTCAATCACCTAAACATTTATCCCTAAAAAATACCCAAAAACTGCAAGTCCGATCCTAACTTTACCGCATTATCCGCATTCATCATTTTCATTATTATTATACACTAAAATGGAATACCGAATAGAAAAAGACACCATGGGTGAAGTGCAGGTACCTGCTCATGTATACTGGGGCGCCCAAACCCAGCGCTCGATCCAGAACTTCCCCATCGCCCAGGATATCAATAAAATGCCGAAGGAAATTATCAAGGCTTTTGCATATCTGAAAAAAGCTGCCGCGATCACGAATTATGAGGCTGGGGTACTTCCAAAAGAAAAAAGCGACCTGATCGGCGAGGTATGCGACGAAATCCTTACTGAGCAACTTGACGACCAATTCCCGCTGGTGGTATGGCAAACCGGCTCAGGAACACAATCCAATATGAATTGTAATGAAGTGATTGCTTACAGGGGTCATGTCTTGCAAGGCGGCAACCTGGCCGACAAATCTAAATTCCTTCACCCCAATGACGATGTGAACAAATCGCAATCGTCCAACGACACTTACCCGACAGCGATGCATATCGCCGCATATAAGATCCTGGTGGATGTGACAATTCCTGGCATCATCAAATTACGGGATACATTGAAGGCCAAATCCGAGGCATTTAAAAATGTGGTGAAAATAGGCCGTACGCACTTTATGGATGCGACGCCGCTTACATTGGGCCAGGAATTTTCGGGTTATGCTTCCCAGTTGGATCACGGCTTGCGTACGATTTACAATACTTTGGCCCATCTTTCTGAACTTGCATTGGGAGGAACAGCAGTAGGTACCGGAATAAACACTCCAGAGGGCTATTCTGAAAATGTGGCCATGCATATCGCAAAATTAACAGGCCTGCCTTTTGTTACCGCTGAAAACAAGTTTGAAGCCCTCGCGGCGCACGATGCCATCGTGGAAGCCCACGGCGCATTGAAAACAGTAGCCGTGAGCCTGATGAAAATTGGAAATGACATCCGGATGTTATCGTCAGGTCCTCGTTCCGGAATCGGCGAAATTCATATTCCGGATAATGAACCAGGTAGTTCTATCATGCCCGGAAAAGTAAACCCAACACAATGCGAAGCAATGACGATGGTGGCAGCGCAGGTAATGGGTAACGATGTGGCGATCGGGATCGGGGGTTCAAATGGCCATTTCGAACTTAATGTTTTCAAACCGTTGATGGCCTATAACTTTTTGCATTCGGCCCGGTTGATTGGCGACGTATGCGTTTCGTTCAACGACAACTGTGCTGTGGGCATTGAGCCACTGCATGAGAACATCCGGAAGCACGTCAATAATTCGTTGATGCTGGTAACTGCGTTGAATACCAAAATAGGCTACTACAAGGCAGCGGAAATTGCACAAACGGCACATAAAAACGGCACAACGCTAAAAGAGACGGCCGTTTCATTGGGATATGTAACTCCCGAGGAATTCGACGCCTGGGTGAAACCCGAGGATATGGTTGGCGTGATTAAATAAATTCTGATCTGTAAATCATTAAAAAAGTGCTTCATCCTCCGGACTGAGGCACTTTTTTTGACGATCGGTAACATGAATATCAAAGCAACGTTACTGGCTGACCAGACGCAATCGAAAACAGTAGCGGATCGGGTAGCAGCATATGCCTGTACTTCCGAAGATGCGTTTAAAGAACTGATGCAATGCTTTCTTTCCGAAGATCATCGCCTGGGGCAACGCGCCGCATATAGTCTGGGGATCGCCGCATTGGAACGGCACGACCTGATTGAACCCTACCTTGGCGTTTTGATCAGCCAATTGAAAAGGACCGATGTACATGACGCATTGCCCAGAAACATCACCCGCATTCTTGAAGCCATTACGATTCCCGAAAAATTTCATGGAGAGGTCATGGAGGCTTGTTTTGCCTTTATTCGGAACAGGCAGACAGCCATTGCAATCCGTGCCTATTCCCTGACCATTCTTTTCAAGCTTTCCCAGATTTATCCCGAAATAAAAACCGAATTACGCTATCTGATAGAAGAAGGACTTTCTTATGAAAAGCCTGCCTTTGTTTCCAGGGGCAGGAAAATATTAAACCAGATGACTATTCGCCGCCGATGAAATTGATCGCGGAAAGAATCGGGATCAGCTACAGATTGATTTAAGGCCTAACCTTTTTCTGGTTTACAAAGAGATTTTATATAACATTGCGAGGCATTCCAGGGCAAAGAATGTGTGTGCCAGCCAGGAAAAGTAAATAGCTTTAAGGCATTTCTTTAAATCAAAAAGATTAAATGATTATATACTGTTATTCCATACTGGACGAGCCACTGCGAAACAAGCTCAGCGAAACACTATCTCCGCCACATACGATCTATTTCAGGGCCGACAGTCCTTCTCAGGAAGAAACAATATCCCAATTCCAGCAGGCTGAGTACCTTTTGGGTAATCCGCCGGTCAAGTGGTTCGAAAAGATGCCCCCTGATTTAAAATTCTGGCAGCTGGATTCTGTAGGTATGGACCAGTATTCACCGCTCCCATTACCCCAGGATATAAGAATTGCCAATATGGGCGATTGGTTTGCAAGGCCTTGCGCCGAAACCATCATTGGAGGTATTCTGGCACTGTACCGTGGACTGGACAAGCTGACACTCCTTAAGCAGAAAACAGAATGGGTTGGTCATGGATTACGTCCGCAATTGAAAATCATCTACAAACAGAATGTCGTAATCCTTGGCGCCGGAACAATTGCTCAGGCAATCCATTCAACCCTTACCGGCCTGGGATGTACCATTCACATGTTGGGACGAACTTCACCCGAGGCCGATTTACACAACCGCGAAGATTTATTCACTGAGCTTCCCCACGCAGATGTTGTGATCAACACCTTGCCAGGTACCGCCAGTAATTTTGCAGATGCGCAGTTTTTTTCAAAAATGAAATCGGGAAGTCTCTATGCCAGTATTGGCCGGGGCAATACAACCGACGAAAAAGCCCTCATAGAAGCATTGCAATCGAAGCAACTGGATGGTGCCGTACTGGATGTGACCGAATCGGAACCGTTAGATCCGGAAAACCCGCTTTGGAAAATGGATAACGTGATCCTGACCCAACATACCGGCGGGGGCCACAGATACGAACACATCGGAAAGGTAGACCTGTTCCTCAATAATATTTTTGCAATTGAAAACGGAGGAAATGTAGTCAACCAGGTCGATTTGAAGAAAGGATATTAATAAAGAAACAAATCATCCATGTCGATACCAGAAGAAAACTTAGCTGAGACTGTCAGAGAAAAATACTTTTCAAAATTCGGCCACAATATCCCTGCGGAAAAGGTCAGGATTTTCCGCTCGCCAGGCAGGATAAACCTCATCGGCGAGCATACCGATTATAACAATGGTTTTGTTTTGCCTGCCGCTGTGGATAAGGCTGTCTACTTTGTCGTCGCTCCAAGGGAAGACGACCAGGTTATCCTCTATGCCGCCGACCTCGACGAAATGTACTCTTTTTCGCTTGATGACCTGTCAAAACCAGCTTCGTCGTGGCCCCATTATCAGATCTCCATCATAGACCAGATTCAAAAGAATGGCTTGCGGACTGGTGGTTTTCAGGCGGCATTCGGAGGCAATGTACCTGTTGGTGCGGGACTCTCCTCGTCCGCTGCATTGGAATGCTGTCTTCTTTTTGCTTTGAATGAAATGTACAGCCTCCATCTCGACCGTTTTAAAATCGTCAGAATGGCACAGAAAGCGGAAAATGAGTATGTTGGCGTGCAATGCGGTATCATGGATCAGTTCGCTTCTGCTTTTGGCAAGGAAGAGGCGGTGATCCGGCTGGACTGCCGTTCACTGGAGTACGAGTATTTCCCGTTTCCAATGGATGAGTACCTGATTGTGCTTTGCGACACGAGCGTTAAACACGCTCTTGCCAGTTCGGAGTATAATACGCGCCGACTGGAATGTGAAGCTGGGATCAAAATCCTCCAAAGGTATGATGCTGAAATTCTGAGTCTCCGTGATACATCTCCCGAATTTGTAGAACAGCATCGAGAGGAACTGGGAGATGTTGTTTACAGACGCTGTAAGTTTATAACAGAAGAGATCCGCCGTGTGCAGGACGCCTGCGATTTTCTCGTCCAGGGCAATCTGATCGATTTTGGAAAGAAAATGTACGAAACCCATCAGGGGCTACAGCACGAATATGAGGTAAGCTGTGAAGAGCTTGATTTTCTTGTCGCGAAAACAATCGATGACCTGGCAGTAATCGGTGCCAGGATGATGGGTGGCGGTTTTGGCGGATGCACTATTAACCTCGTTAAAAAAGAGGCCGTCAGTGCTTTTGAAGAAAAAATGAAGCATGCTTATTTGGAAAAATATCAGATAGACCTGCCATGCTACAAAGTGAAAATCACCGATGGTACCGAAGAAGTAATCCTTATGTAAACCTGAAAACCATTTAAGCCACCAACACTAAACCTGTTTTATGAAAAGACTTCCTTTTTTACTCACTGCACTGATAGGCCTTGGCCTTTTCGGATGCTCCAAAACCAAGACCGAAGAAAAAATGATCAGTACGATTTCCAAAGAGGCCTTTGGCGAACTGCCCGACGGACAAAAAGCAGACCTTTACACGCTCACCAACGCAAATGGTATGACTGTAAATATTACCAATTACGGTGGTATCATTACGAAACTGACAGCTCCTGACAAAAATGGCGAATGGGGCGACGTTGTACTTGGATTTGATTCACTGCCGCCTTACCTGGCCGGACACCCGTTTTTTGGTGCATTGGTTGGTCGATACGGAAACAGGATTGCAAAAGGAAAATTCAAACTGAATGATAAGGAATATACACTTGCGATCAATAACGGACCTAATGCGCTGCATGGAGGGACCAAAGGTTTCGACAAGCAGATCTGGAAGGCAACGGAGATCAATAAGGACTCTATTGTCGGACTGGAATTGGAATATGTCAGCAAGGATATGGAAGAGGGGTATCCCGGAACATTATCGGTGAAGATCACTTATACATTGGACAACGACAATGCATTGACGATCAGCTACACGGCTACCACAGACAAAGAAACCGTTGTCAATCTGACCAACCACTCTTATTTCAATCTCACAGGACTGAAAAGGGATATCCTGGACCATGAAGTCTCAATTGTTTCGGACAGCATTGTTCCGGTTGACAGTACCCTGATACCGACCGGCGAGCTTCGGGCTGTGGAAGGAACCCCTTTTGATTTCAGAAAACCTACCAAAGTGAGCGCAGGTATTGACAAAATCGAGGACGAGCAAATCAAAAATGGCGGCGGCTACGACCACTGCTGGGTTCTTAAAAGGTCTGCGCCTGGCCTGATGCTATTTGCTACCGTAAAAGATCCCGAAAGCGGCAGAATCATGGAGGCATTCACCACCGAACCTGCCGTGCAGTTTTACACCGGCAACTTTCTGGACGGGAAACTCAAAGGCAAAAATGCTACTTATGTCAAAAGATTCGGTCTTTGCCTCGAAACGGAACACTACCCAGATTCGCCAAATCATCCGCAATTTCCGACGACAGTGCTGAAACCGGGTGAGACGTATCAGACTACTACTAAGTATCGGTTTTCGGCGAAGTAGAATCAAGAAATTTCTTTTTAGGGCGAGCAGCGGACCCGTAAGGTCTTCCGTTGCTCGCCCTCAGTTTTTAACGGTTTTTGGTTAATTTTGTCAATGCCTACCGTTTTATATATAAATGGATTTCGTTTTTTCTTCTACTTAAATGAGCATGAACCCATTCACATTCATGTTTCAAAGGGCGATAGTGAGGCACGAATTGTGTTAGTTCCGGAATTAGATATCTCTTACAGCCGTGGATTCAAGAAAAATGAACTCCGCGCAATCATTGAAATTGTCGTTAAAAACTATGAAAAAATCATTCAAGCCTGGTACAACACCTTCGATGAGTAAAGATCTGACCAATTTGTTGTCGGATAAAGACGATAGCGACATTGTAATTAATTCCGATGAATTCGACACGATCATTAGCAATAACAATCTGACAATAAAATATTTCATCAGTTTCAGGGATCTGGATTTGGCGGTCTTTATATTGAATAACCGGAAAATAATTCAACGGCCTCTTTCCGCTTATCCTTTGCTTGAAAAGGCAACCGATTCCGATTTGTCGCAATATCAAATTTCCGGATCAGGAATACATTGGCCTGACGTAGACGCAGATATCAGCTTACGAGGCCTGCTTTTGGAAGAAACCGTTAAACTAGCCGTAGTTTAATTTCAGATTTTACATTTCATAATACAATGCTTACTAAAACCGTAAAAATCAGCAATGTCACCAATCTCTCGGATGCCCGCTATTGCGCCGGTATGGGAGTTGAAATGCTTGGTTTTTCTATTGACGAAAATTCCCCCAATTACATATCCCCCAAGAAATTCGAAGATATATGCTCCTGGCTTGCAGGCGTAACATTGGTTGCAGAAACTGCTCAAACCGATCCTGAGCAAATTTTGAAGGCTTTAAGTGATTATCCGGTACATGCCGTCCAGGTTGAAGAGCCCGGCTTATTAAACTATCTCCGTAGCGAACTCAATCTGCCGTTGATACTACGGATAAGTGTCGATTTATATGAATCGGATGAGATCAATTCTATACTCGACCGCTACGGTGATGAGGCATCGCATTTTCTTCTGGAAAGTGATAAAAATGCAGAGCTATCCGATGCATGGGTAAAAGCCCTGGATAAACTTGCCGCCGAATATCCTGTTTTGCTCGGCTTCGGCTTAGATAATGAATCTACTGTAACTGCTTTAACTGAACTGCTTCCTACGATTGGCATCGCATTACGGGGGAGTGAGGAAATTCGCCCCGGATACAAGGATTTCGGTAGCATGATGGACATTCTCGAGGCGCTGGAAGAGAATTAGGCCCGTCTTTTTTCGCTAAAATTTCATTTTCACTAAAAAATATCCGCTCAACACGTCGTTTTGCCGATAATAATTTTCCGGTTTACAGTATCTTGCATTACCTACTACCTTTGAATACAAATAAACGCTAAACTAATCATGGAAAAGAAATTGCACCGCATCCCTGAACACGCAGTTTTTGGAGGAGTTGCCTCAGGAATAGCCCAGTATCTACAAATAGACGTTGTGATTGTACGTGTTCTCTTTGTAGTAATGCTGCTTCTTCCGATTCCTCCAAGCTTTGGATGGACAGGATTTTTATACATCATTCTCTGGGCAGTGCTGCCGACAGGACCGGCAGGCGCTGTTTATACGAACTCCGATCCTGCAAAACCTTCGGAACCATTTTTCGACAAGAAAAAGTCGGACCAGACGGTGATGATCCTGGGTGGCGTGCTGATCGTGTTTGGAGCAGTGATGCTGGTGGATGATTTCCCTATATGGTATGAGTTTAAAAAATATTTCTGGCCAATCGTGTTCATTGCCATCGGTGCATTTTTGATCCTCCGACAAAGAGACAAAGAGCATGAAAGCAATACAACTGTGTATCCGACTACTCCGCCGCCACCGGTTGACCCCATAACTCCTGAGCCTGACCCGCAGCCCTATACACCATTTTCTGGCGAAACAACTACTCATTTCCCCGAGGATCCTCAGACAAAAAGGCCTGATGAAGATGACGACCAGATCATAAAAGTCAACTGAAAAGCTGAAAATACCTTCTCAATTCACATTTTTAAACAAAACTAGCCATGAACTTTCGAAACATTTTCTGGGGAGTTATCCTCATCGTTGCAGGATCCCTTTTGCTGATTGAAGAACTCACCGCATTCGATTTCGGCCGCTTTTTCTGGCCCATTATTCTGATCAGCACAGGAGGCCTTCTGTTGTTACGCAATTTTGTCAACACCGATACAACCAACCGATCAAACATTTAGAACCATGAGAAATTCACGCGGCATAGTTTGGGGCGGATTACTTTTAGTTTTTGGGGTGGTATGGCTTCTTCGAAACATGAACCTGGTGCATATACATTGGGATGAAGTACTTCCCTACTGGCCAGTATTATTAATTCTGGCAGGATTACTGCTTTTGATCCCGGGCAGAGAGCGCGGGGGAGCATCAGGCGGGGCCATCGGGCTACTCATTACACTTGCCGTATTGGGAGGAATTCTCAACCGGACCAACCGGGCCTTCGACGATAAAATCGGCAACTGGAACTTCGATTGGAATGACAATGACCACAATTTTGGGTTCCATAATGACGACGATGGCGACGATAATAACGATGATGACGATGATGACGACGACGATGATAACGACCAGGACGACCGGGATGAAGATTATCAGAAAGATCACTGGAAAGGAAAAGGCAGCACTCCTATCAACGGCTTTTATAAATATGATATGGAAGATTTCATCCAAAAAGCAAATTTCCATTTCGAAGGCGGTGCTGGTTCATTTTCGTTGAATGGCAACACGCCAAGGCTTTTTGAAGCCAATACCAAAAGTACGATCGTAGGCTTTTTGTCAAATACATCTATCAATAAGTTGGATAAATCAGCTACCATTAACCTCAAGATGGAGGAAGGGAACGTACATATCAAGAATGGCGAGATTTCTAACCAGGCTAAAATTCAACTGAATGAAAAACCTGTCTGGAATATTGATCTCGGGATAGGCGCTGGAAAGGGTAATTTCGATTTCAGCAACTATAAAGTTGAAAAACTGAAGGTCAGCACCGGAGTTGCCGATATGGACATCAAAATGGGCGATAAAATGCCGGCAGCTAATGTTGATATTGAAGCAGGCGTGGCATCCGTCACGGTGGAAATACCACGATCTGTTGGTTGCGAAATGCACATTGACGGAGCGTTGAATGCCAAAAACATCGATGACCTGGAAAAAGTGGGTACAGGCCTGTACCGATCATCGGGATACGAAGGCTCGGCCAAAAAGATTATCATCCATTTCGAAGGCGGTCTTACCAGCATTAATATCAAGCGATACTAGGTCCGACGACGGTCGCTTACCCCAACCACTTCGGGAGGCAAGAAATCAAAAATGAATATCTTTGCAGCTTTTCGCAAAGATATTCATTTTTTTATGTTCATAAAGGCCGTTTTTCCCATGGTGCTGATTTTCGTTTCTTGTTTGAAATCATTTGCCCAGGCCGTCGAAAATTCGAAAAACCTACCTGAAATTGAGCAAAAAATGATTGCGCAGGGGTTGGTCAATATTCAGAACGTTGATCCTAAGCTAAAGGTCGAGCTCAAATATTCGACTACTGACAATTTCACCCACAAGGATGTTTATGGCACACTGGAAAGCGCTTATCTACAACCTGAAATGGCTAAAAGGCTCGCGAAAGCCAATTATTTACTAAGCCGGACCAACCCCGGTTACAGCCTGCTTGTTTACGACGCGGCAAGGCCCAACTCCGTCCAGTACAATCTGTGGGATGCCTTGGATGACCTGAAAATTCCAGCCGGAAGCAAAACCATGTATGTTGCAGACCCGAAGATTGGCTCTAACCATAATTTCGGTTGCGCTATTGACCTGACCATTGCAGATCAAAATGGAAATCCATTGGATATGGGGACCAAATTCGACTACTTCGGCCCCCTGGCCTACCCTAGATCCGAGCAGGAAATGCTAAAAAAAGGAAAATTAACCGTCAGGCAAATCGAGAACCGTCAATTGCTGAGAAAAGTGATGACCCAGGCCGGCTTTCGGGCGAATACCACCGAGTGGTGGCATTTCGACGGTATGTCCAAAAGCCAGGCAAAAGCCAGGTATGGCATGATCAAATAGAACTATTCCTGTCTGACGGTACTTCCTCCCGACACTTTCTTGTTTACATTAGGGGTGCCTTTGTACCTGACGGTACTCGCGCCGCTGGCGTCGACTTGTAAAATGCTGGAAGCCGATACTTTCGCAGTACTTGCCCCCGTTGCGTCCAATTTAGATTCTTCTACCGGTAATTCAAATGCACTCAGCTCAGACGCTCCGGACAACTGCCCATCCAGGTATTTGGCTTTTCCCACCAAAGTTAGCTTGGAAGCTCCCGTTAAGTCGAATTTAAAATCCCTCCCAGAACCCTCGAAATCACATTTAGCTGCCCCTGACAAATCAAATTCTATACTTGGCAGACTTTCGAAACCTATGATATCAGCGTTGACTGCTCCGAAAAATTCGACCTTTTCCAGATCTGGCATTGTAAGGTCAATGTCCATTCGCTTCCTGTTTTTCCGGGAATTTTCGTACCGGACCACCAACTCGCGATCCTGGACGAAAATGTCCAGATCGTCAAGATCATTAAGCTCTCCTGTTGCAGATACGGCGAAGCTCGCGCCAGCCCTCACGTGGATTCGATAGGCATCCCCCATGGCCAATTTGTCAAAATCCTTAAAATCAAAAGTTCTGGTGCTTTGTCCCCGAGGCGGAATGTTGTCATCTGAATTGACGTAATCGCAGGATTGCAGACTGGCGAGAATGAAAATGGATGAAAATAATAACTGTTTCATGGCTAATAAAATGTTTGGTTCTGATTTTGCCCTATGACAAACCATTTCTGTAAGCCCCCTATATGAAAAAAATATTTTTATCCGTAGGGGTTAGGCCGGGCCGGGTTGTCATAGTTAAAAAGGATTTCAGACGTGGCAGCAACTGCTTTTTTATTTCCGGAACCACTTATCGAAAGAGATTTTTTATTTTTGACCGAAAATCAAAAAAAGATATCGGTGTATTCTTCCGACCCGGAAATAGTTAACGCGATACGTCGGGGTGAGGAAAAAGCTTTCGAGCTTACTTTCCGCACTTATTATCCGCGTCTCTGCCATTATGCATGCTCATTGTTAAAAGATGAGGAGGAATCGGAAGAAGTCGTTCAAACTGTTTTTTTTACAATCTGGGAAAAACGGGAGGATCTCGAAATTACACTTTCCCTTAAATCCTACTTGTACCGTGCCGTGCACAATCACTGCCTCAACCGCTTTAAGCACGCGTCGGTCCGGGAAGTACACAAGGAGCATACCCTCCATTTCGCATCGCAATCCTATGATTCAGTCACCGAGGTGATCCATGCCAATGAATTGGAAGAGCGTATTGAGAAAGCCGTGCGCACCCTACCCGAGCAATGCCAGAAAGCATTCCGGCTAAGCCGTTTTGAGGAATTGAAATACCAGGAAATAGCAGATCAATTGGGAATTTCTATCAAGACAGTTGAAAATCAGATTGGAAAGGCGCTGAAACTTTTACGTGTCGAACTCGCGGATTATCTCCCGTCGATGCTGTGGTTGGTTTATTTTTTTATTGAACAGTTAATCAGATCGTAACCATGAGCCAACTTCATGAAAACATATCCGAGGAGCTGTTAGCACGCTATCTGGCAGAAACTGCCTCAAAAGAAGAAAAGCAGAAAGTGGACAACTGGCTTGCCCAATCGCCACTTCATCAAAAGGAATTTGCCGCCTATCGCTTGATCTGGGACCATTCGGGTACTCTTGGTAAAAAATTCGAAGTAAACACGGATGCTGCCTGGAGCAAGATGAAAGTAAAAATGACCGCAAGTTCCTCGTCTGCTCCAATAGAAGCCAAATTACAAACGAAGGAAATTTCGCTTGTCACTTCAGTCAAGCGAAAAATGCCTTGGGTACTTTGGATCGCCGCCACGGTAACATTGATATTGGCCGCTTTCAGCTGGTTTCTCTTCCAGTCCGGTCATTTTTCCGAACCTGTGGAGATTGCGACTACCAATCATACCAGCGAGAAAATCCTTCCCGACGGCACCAAAGTTTTCCTGAACTACCATTCTTCCTTAACATATCCCGAAAAATTTGAGGGTGATTTCAGAACGGTATCTCTAAAAGGTGAAGCGTTCTTCGAAGTTAAGCCCGACGCGGAACATCCCTTTGTCATCTCCGCAAAGGGCACTGAAATCCGCGTGCTGGGAACTTCCTTCAATGTAAAAGCATATCAGGAATCACCAGTCAGGGTGGACGTCGCTACTGGTAAAGTGCAGGTGAGTAAGGATAGCAAAAAGGTACAATTGGTAAAAGGCGAAGGAGCCGAAGTTCACAACGATTCTATTATAAGTTTGAGGGCCAACATCAATATGATGGGTTATAAGACGCAAGTTTACGACTTCAACGCAGCCAATCTGGACGATGTAATAACCTCTATAAGAGATGGATACCATGTAGATGTGCGGCTCTCCAATCAGCAGATTGCGCAATGCAGACTGACGATCCGGTTTGAAAAAGAGCCTTTGGATGCGACCCTTTCTGTTATCGCAGAGACCTTAGACCTGAATCTGAGAAAAGAGGGAAAAGTGTATTGGCTGGACGGAAATGGCTGTCAATAAGATTTCATTCCGCATTAATCACCTGATCAGGAGCGATTTGAAAATCACTATTCTACTGATTTTTTTCTTCTCAACAAGCATCCATGGTGCGATAGCGCAGGATTTGCTTGAAAGGAGGATCACTTTAAGAGTCACCAATAAACCTGTGGATGAAATCCTTCAGAAAATCGGTGATCTCGGCGGTTTCAGCTTTTCATACAGTCCTGATATGATTGACGTGAAAGCTAAAGTTTCTGTTCAGGTTACCAATCAAAGTATCCGCGATGTTTTGAACGAGCTTTTTAAAGGAACCGTCACATTTAAGGAACGAAGAAAATACGTGATCCTTCAAAAGAGCAATGCTCCTGCCGAACCCGAAAAACCCGAGAACTTTAACCTGAACGGTTATATCATCGATAATAAGACAGGCCAGAAACTTGCAAACGCCAGTATCTATGAATCGGTCACACTGGCTTCAACGGTCAGCAACCAATTTGGGTACTACAAGATCCGTTTGCCGACAAGTTCTTCCTCAGTAAGGCTTGAAGTGCGAAAGGAAGACTATATCGGCAAAAGTATACCGTTGTCAATCCGGCAGGACACTTACCTGCAGATCAACCTCAATCCTGATACACTAAGGCAGCTGGCAGGTAAAACAGCCCCGCTGATTCCATCAAAAGCCGATTCACTTCATCACAAAATTGTGGTATCTAATGTGAGGTTCGCCTCCACTGTTGAAGTTTTGCCAGACACTATTCCGGATAGCAGCGCCATTGGCCGCCAAACGGAGAAAATTGACTACACAAAACTGAGAACTACCTATCAGAAAGTTCAAAACAGATTTGTGAGCGCATTTGCTTCCGCAAAACAAGCTATCCATACCCGAAATATTCAGGACACTTTATACCGTTCTTTCCAGGCGTCGGTATTGCCATTTCTAGGGACCAATCATGAGCTCAGCGGAAATATCGTAAACGATTATTCAGTGAACCTGATAGCCGGCTACTCGTTGGGCGTCAATAAACTGGAAGTAGGAGGTATTCTAAATGTCGTACGCGGAGATGTGCGAGGATTTCAATTGGCAGGAATCGGCAATATAGTCGGACACCATGTGACCGGATTTCAATACGCCAATTTTTTGAACCTGACGCTCGGCAATTTCACGGGTTTTCAAGGAAGCAATTTCATTAACTATACAGGGCAAAACTTCTCTGGTTTTCAGGTGGCAGGGGTTGGCAATGTGGTAGTGGGAATTTTGGAAGGTTATCAGTTTTCGACAGGCTACAATTACGCCCATACGGTCCGAAGCGGGCACCAGATCGGTGCGGTAAATTATGCCGACTCCACGGCAACTGTTCCTTTCGGGCTTTTTAGTTTTGTTTACAGCAACGGTTTCAGGCGTTACGAGTTCTCTTCGGACGAATTCAACTATTTCAATACGGCATTCAAAACCGGTGTCAGCAGATTTTACAACATTTTTAGTCTTGGTTTCAACGGAACCCTGCCCGATAAACCATTGCTGGGTCTTGGCTATGGATTTGGGACGGCGCAGGGACTTGGCAAGGGCTGGACCGTCAATGCGGACCTCACCTTGAATGCAATCATCTTCAAAAATCAAAGAATTGATGAAATAGATACGGGAATGCTGAAGTTTTCGCTCGGCATTGAGAAAAAGCTTGCCAGGAAGCTTGCCCTTTTTGCAGGCCCGTCGCTTAACTTTTTGGGTAGTGGTTCCAATGTTGTCATCAGTAACGAAAAAGGCCTCAAACCACTCTGGCTTGGACAAACGCCAAACCAGGCACAAGAGAATTACAATTGGCTCGGGTTCCAGGCAGGTGTCCGGCTCTGCAATTAAAATCTAATCCGCGTACTCAACTATTTCTTGGACTATGACTTGCTGTTCTGAATGTCTGACTGTTCGGTTTTGTCATCAGTCTGAACCAGAGATGCTTTCAAAAAGAAGATAAGAATATCTGGTATCAAACTTAAAACCCGATCCGCTTTTTCCCATGTTGCAAAGAACCTTTACTGACGTACTCTCTCAGTTCGCTCAATTCAGTCTCAAATCCGCCGGAAAGGATAGGAAAACGGCACCAGGACCTCGGGTCGAGGTTCAGATCATCCAGGTGGAACGATGGCGCATAACGTTCCCGTTTCCATTGATTACGGCTCCAAAGCTTAAAAAACCGCTCGGTCCAGGTGAGTAGCTGATCGGTGCTGTATAATCCCTTGTAACGCACATATAGGTTCCGGTAGGATACCAGAGGGGACTTCTTGTCACGGATCGCAAGTCTTTCCAAATCATTTAAAAACTCATAAGGCATCAAATCTGCTTCGTCAGTTTGGGTTTGGGACAATGGCCTCAGTTCAGCAGTGGGTTGCAAACTGTTTACTTTTTTGAGGCCCTCAATCCGGATATGCTTGCCTTTCACCTCACAACCAACCGTTTCAAGCCAGCGTAGCCATTGGCGTAAATAATGTTTGTCAATACCGGCCAGCGGACTGATACTTCCCGAAGTGTCTCCATCCATGGTCGCATACCCAACCGCCGCCTCGGAGCGATTGGAAGTCGCCAGCAATAAGTGATTGGACAAGTTGGTCAATAGCCAAACCCCGGGGGCACGAACCCTCGCCTGTATATTCTGCAACGCGATATCATCCTGCTCCCACGAAAGTCTTCTGCCTATTTGCTCCTCAATTAACCCCTTATATGTTTCGACAAGCCCATTGATATTCACATTGTAAAAAGTAGATCCGATAGACTCCGCCAAAGACTGCGCAGATTCCAGCGTATCTGATGAGCTGTTTTCGGTTCCCTGATAAATGTTGTGGATCAGCGCCCTGGCAATATCTTCTTCTGTTTCCGCATCCTGGATCTCCCTGATGTAGGAAAGCTTTTGTTTCAACCGGGCCATTCCAATGCTTTCGTCGGCAAGCCGGATCATTAAACCGCACAATGCAGTGCAGGCGCAGGAATCGGCTCCGCCGGAAAGTGAAATCGTAAATCCATTGGACCGGCTTTTTCTCAGATAGTCGAACAGCGCGAGACATTCTGCCCTGGCGAATTCCTCTTCTTTCAATGCCCCACCTTTTTCAAAAGCCTCTATGTCAGGCACCTGAGATGAAACTGGATCAATTTCTGGAAAATCAAAACGACCGTTGACACGCCACGTCCGATCCTTGGACGGCGTGGCAATTTTACTCTGCACCTGGCTCAAACGGGTATTATCAGTATCAATAACCGCCGTTGTGATCAGATAATCTTCATAGCTGAACCGAGGGCTTGAAGTAAGTAAATCCCCGTTCGACGCGATCATGGCATCACCGTCGTAAATAGCCCTACCGGCCTCATTGCCCAGTAAATTGGTATAAATATAACTGCACGAAAAAGCCCTGGAAGCGTCAACAACAAGTTTTTCCCGCGTCATAAACTTGTTAAAAGCGAAATGGCTGGCGCTGGGATTCAGGATAATGTCCACACCACGTTCGTAATGCCTTCTGGCTGGCCGATTGGACACCCAACCATCCTCGCAAATTTCAAATCCAATCTTGACCCCATTCGAACCTCCCTGTATTGGGCCGCTCGCAACGTCAAAAGTGATATCCCCGATAGGGTAAAACATCTGGTTTACTTCAATACTTTCTACCATACCAGGCTGCCATGGACGAAACCACCGAGCCTCATAATGAATGCCGTTATTGGCGAGATTTTGCTTACAAAAAAAACCAAGGATTTGTTTATTGGAGATCAGGCAAGCTGTATTGTACAAACTGCCGTTATGGCGGACGGGAAGCCCTACAGCAACAATCATCCCGGCCGTTTCCTGAACAATTTCCAGAAGACATTTTTGGGCTTGTTCCACCATATCAGGCGCGAAAAAGTAGTCGTCGCACCCATATCCCGAAATACACAGCTCAGGTAAACAGAGCAAACTAACCTGCTGCCTCCTGGCTTCTTCGATAGCATGAATGATATTTCTGGTATTAGTATCCCAAGCCATGGGCGTTTGGTTTACTACTCCGGAAGCAACTTTGATCAGTGGCATGGATAGTGGATTGTGTTGATGCTGGCAACTTAATAAAAAATTGCCTTTTCATACGGGCAAAGTTTTTGCCTATTTTTGTTAACATCAAAATTAATTAACTGATTCCTCTTGCAATTCCCCTCATTCATCGCCAAACGGATCCGTCATAATGAAGCAGGCTCCTTTTCTGCTACTGTTTCCCGGATCGGAGTTGCCAGTATCGCCATAGGGATTGCCGTCGGGATCATCGCATTTGCCGTGTTGCTCGGTTTCAAACAAACCATTCAGCAAAAAATTTTCCTTTTTGGCGCACACATTAACATCAGTGCATTTTCACAGGGAAATGTTTACGAGGAAGGACCTCTCGCCATCAAAAATCCCGTTTCAGATGTTTTACCCACTATTCCTGAAATAAAACGCTGGCAGACAGTTGCGCACAAATCCGGGATCCTGAAAACACCAGACGAGATCAAAGGTGTTGTATTGAAGGGCGTTGGCAAAGACTATGATTGGGATACTTTTAAAAAAAACCTCAGGCATGGGCGCCTCATCGGCCATAACGATTCCTCTTCCATAAAATATGGTTATTCTTCTGAAATTCTGATCAGCCGGAAAATTGCTTCGCAGCTTCGCTTGCAAGTAGGTGACGATGTGATTATGTATTCTCTGCAGAATCCTCCCCGGCCACGCAAACTGACCATTAGCGGTATTTATGATACCGAAATGGAAGAATTTGACAACAACCTCATCATCGGAGACCTTGCATTGGTGCAGCGGCTGAACAACTGGGGTAAAGATTCCGTGGGGACTTACGAAGTTTATCTCAAGGACTTCAGAAACCTGGACAACGTTACCAATCACCTACGCAGAGTGGTGCCGCCGGGTATCTACCTCTCAAAAGTAACAAGTACTTTCCCCCAGATTTTCGACTGGCTGGTTCTGCTGGACCGTAATACGGCCGTTTTTCTTACACTTATATTATTCGTCGCCTGTTTCAACATGATCTCCATCCTGCTGGTCATGATCATGGAGAGAACCCCGTTAATTGGTCTCTTGAAAACATTGGGAAGCCCGAACAGACAGATCAGAATGGTGTTTTTCAGGGTTGGGCTGCATATGGTCAGGAAAGGCCTGGTTATCGGTAACCTCGTTGGCCTGCTCGTCTGCTGGTTGCAATACAAATTCGAGGTGATCCCTCTGGATCCGGTCAATTATTATATGGATACTGTGCCCATAGTCTTCGACTGGCCGATTTTTCTGATGGTTAATTTGGTCACGGTCGTTATTTCAGCCCTCGTACTTCTGATCCCGACCCTGATCATTAGCAGAATCCAGCCCATCAAGGCGCTGCTTTTCAAAAAATAGCGGCGTAATGCTAGCCAGAAACCAGCTTGCTGAGTAACCTGAAATCCGTTGCAAAATCACTAACAGACAGAAACTTAACCCTGGCAAATTCTGTAGCCTCCGGATTGAGGATCACATTTTTTTCGGTAGGAACAATGGCCGAAGGTACAGTGAAGGCTATCACAGTCGGATCATTCAATATTTGCTCTCCAATCCATTGAGAATAAGATACATCGTCCGGCCAGTTCTTTTTCAGAAGCTTCTCATCCGTTTGGAAAATCGCTGTCCGGTCGTCCGGAATTTCAATACGTAACAACGCGATGCGCTCCATATTTTCCTTATGGCTGGCGTGAACAAATTTCTCTAAAAGGGCCAGGGAGATGTGGGAGCTGGCGTAAATGCATGATTTCCCAATGGGGTTCCATCTGCCCCCAAACAGCTTCGCCCCTGTTCCGCTGGTGTCGTTGATATATTCCTTTGCTGCGAGCCTGTAAACAATCATATATAAATTCCGTGCTCGATCCGGCCCAATTCATTGCAGATAAGCTTAACGCCCCAAAACGATTTCAATGCAGAAAATCCCTGCTCCTGCCCTAAAACCATTCTTGGTTTGCGAAGCCATTCGTCAAAAATCTTAGGAGTTGAAAAAACCTGAAGGCCGAGCGCCGCCATATTTTCGAGCTGGTAGAGATGCTCGGCATGCAAACCCTCAAATGGCTTACCTTCTTTGAGGTACCGCTGCAAAGTCCTGTCACTGATATGGAGGATATCAGCCCACTCTGCTTGCGTAAACAGCAGTTTTTGAGTTAATTCATTAAATAAGGCCACTGAAAATATCTCCACATTTTTTCGTGCTACATACAAAACTTCCGGCTCAGCCGCAATCCTCAGCGGCGCGCTTTCCTCTGGCATTTTATATTGTATGTTTCTCATATTTCCGTATTTTGTCCCTCCAATGTACGACTTTTTTCGCATCCTCAAAACCCTGTCGGTTTTTTACTTTCCAATTACCAGGCTGCTTTTTGTAAAGCGTCAGCAGCCTTTAAAAGAGTATCGTCATTCTTGGCAAAACAAAACCTCAGGGTTCTGAAATCAGTGATCTCGTTATAAAAAGCAGAGACCGGAATAGAAGCAACGCCAGATTCAACAGTCAACCTTTCTGATAAAGTACGGTCATTTTCATCAGACAAATTTTCATAGGATACATTCTGAAAAAAGCTTCCTTCCGAAGGTCTGGTGACAAAGCCGATATCTTTTATTGCATTAAAAAACAGGTCCCTTTTCCGCTGATAAAAATCCGAAAGAGTTAAGTAATGCTCGGGTTCAACAAGATATTCCGCAACGGCATGCTGGAAAGGCGTGATCACGCTGAAAACTACATATTGGTGGATCTTCCGAAATTCGGCAGTCAGTTCAGCAGGGGCGAGACAATAGCCCAGTTTCCAGCCGGTCGTATGAAATGTTTTGCCAAAAGATCCGCAAAGGAATGTCCGTTCAGCCAGAACAGGAATAGAAGCGGCCGAAATATGGGAGAGACCGTCGAAAACGATATGCTCATAAACTTCGTCGCTGATTACAAACAAGTCGTTCTCTTCTGCCAAAACAGCCAGCTGACGCAAATCCGAGTGTTTCCATACATTCCCTGTCGGGTTATGCGGCGTGTTGATGATGATTGCCCTGGTATGAGGGCTCATTTTTGATCGTACCATTTCCCAATCAATCGAATCGTACTGGGGATCCAGCGTCACAAATACCGGGGTTCCGCCATTTAACTCAATGGCTGGCACATAACTGTCATAAGCCGGTTCAAACACAATCACTTCATCGCCGGGATGCAGGATGGTGCTTATCGCTACAAATAAAGCCTCTGTTGCCCCGCTGGTGACGGTTATTTCCGTTTCGGGATGGTACTCATGGCCGGTTGACAAAAAGGTTTTTTCCGAAATCGCTTCCCGCAAAGTCATCACGCCAGCCATGGGTGCGTACTGGTTTTTCCCAGCCCTGACATACTTGTCAACCAGCTTCTGCAGGTCTGGCGCGCAATCGAATTCAGGAAAGCCCTGGGCGAGGTTAATGGCCCGGTGCTCTTCTGCCAACCTCGACATTTTCGTAAAAATTGTAGTCCCTACCCTGGGAAGTTTGGATCGTAAGCCCGCTTTCAAAAACATGTGGTCCGAATTATTTAGTCCGATAAAAATAAAAATCCCGCATCTGGCTGGTTGTCAAAGATAATGGATGACAGCCGCCCTGATGCGGGATTATAAAGTAGATATATTATTTTCGACCCTTCCAGTCGTAAACTTCTTTAAGGACCGCTTTCACTTCAGGGGTATTGTCGAAATTCTCGTCGATGAATGCATAACCGATCCGCCTGTCTTTTCCAATCACAAACAGCGAAGGTGTAAACACATCCTCTGAGATGCCTGCGATTCGGTCCCAAATTGGCGAAGTTTCGGAGTACACGCCATAAGAACGCGCCACATTGTAATTTTTATCGTGGTAAACCGGCAACTCAATTTCCAGTTTCTTGGTGATCCGGTCAATCTCCTTTCGGGGTTCATTGGTCAAGATCAGGAGCTGGCCGCCTAGCGCTTCCACCTGTGGCGCAATTTGCCGAAGCATAGCAAGATGTTTCGGAGCATACCTTCCCCAACAATTACAATAGAAGCTCAAAACAAGCGGTTTGGCTTGCAGCAGGTCGATCAGAGATCGTAAATCTGCCGCATTTGAGGCTCCAGTAATAGAAGTAACCGGAAAACCTTCTTCATTGCCAAGATAAAAGAGCGGCGCAAAATCGCCTTTTTTTAAAATTTCCACTGGCTCAACTACCTCTCTCTGTGCCAAATTCAAGGTTGCAATGTTGCCCAGTTCATCTTCAATTTCGTAATACATGATTTTGTCAGGAATGTGCTCGAACGCTTTGATCTCACAAAGTTATTATTAATCTATTTACTCTACAAATTTAATAGACTATTTTTTGAACCGTTTATTTAAGCTGAACTTTAGGTAGAAGTTTACTATCCTTCGGCTACCTACTTCATAAACAGTGGATGCTGGCATTTATAATAAGAAGCTTTGCTGACATGTATATTTGGCAACCGCATTTTGAGGTACTCATTTATACTAGAAGCCCAAAAAATCCTTTGGCCCCGTTCGAAAAACCGATCATTTGTCCAGGTCAACAAAGTCTGATACAAAATGTTTGTTTTGAAGTGGGTTTTTAATCAGTTCTTGTGCAAGAAACTCGGGGTATATCCGGATAGACTGGAGGTCACTGACGTCAAACCATTTGAAAAGCAATTCTTCCTGACCTTCGGAACCTAGAAAATCGGCCTGGTCTTTTAGATCAACGATTTTCATCAGAAAGTAAAAGCCGATCTCATGATGCCGTGTACCATTGTAATGAAAGAAATTTTCCGAGATCCAGATCATTTCGCCAACATGCACAGCCATGCCGGTTTCTTCTTCCATTTCCCGGACAAGCGTATTCCTGGAAAATTCGAACAGCTCGGCTCTTCCACCTGGCAAACTCCAGAAGTTATCGGCCGGTGTTTTGTGCAAAAGCACTTTCCCGTTCAAAACGGCGACACCGGCAACCCGGTAATTAAATAACGCGTCGTCGACTGGAAGACTGATCATATCATTTTCACTTAAATTTTGAATGCCGCCTTCCCAACTGAAGACTCGCGTAAAATTAAAGAAGTTTGCAGTGACCTGATTTCGTAATCGCCTTTTTTCTGCGGATGTTCAATCAGCCGGATTAGTAATTCGACAGCCTGCTGCCCCATTTCCATGGCAGGCTGCACAACTGCTGTCAACGGAGGATTAAGCAGTTCCGCGACACTGATATTCGTAAACCCCACAATCGCTACCTCGTCGGGGATTTTGAAATTACGTTGCTGAAGAACTGACATACAACCGGTTGTGAGCCGGTCGCTTGCCGTAAAAAATGCATCCGGAGGTTCGGGCAAGCTGAATAATTCGTCCATCGCTGCCTCATTTTCGGCGACCAGTTTCCCGCCGTAGATACAATATTTGACCAGCGATTCATCAAATGGGATTCCGTAATCTTCCAAAGCTTTTTTATATCCCGCCAATCGTTCGGTCGTAATGGATAGGTAAATCGGGCTCGTAAGGTGTGCGATACGCTTCCTTCCGTTCTGGATCAGATGACTGGTTGCTTGATAGCTTCCCGCAAAATTATCGGCAACCACTTTATGTGTTTCAATTTCTTTGGGTACCCTGTCGAGAAAAACGATGGGAAGCCCTTTTTCCATTAAATCCTGGAAATGCAAAAGATTAGTCGTGAGGCTGGCCAGTGAGATGACGAGGCCGTCCACTTTTCTGGAAACCAGATAATTGGTGTTGGCGACCTCACGCTCATAGGAATCATGACTCTGAAAAATAACGACATGATAGCCCAGATTGTAGGCAATGGATTCGATACCGTTGATGAGCTGTGAAAAGAAATGGTTTGCAATTTCAGGAATGATAACCCCTATCGACTTACTCTTGCTGTCTTTCAGGCTCAAAGCAATGGGATTGGGGCGGTAATTCATTCTTTCGGCATATTCCATCACCAACCGCTTGGTCTCGGCATTGATTTCATAGCTGTTTCGCAAGGCACGGGAAACCGTCGAAGTGGAGAGGTTTAATGCTTTGGCGATATCCTTGATCGTAATTGCTTCCAAGACAAAATTGGTTTATTCCAACTTAATATTGATTTAAAATATTCGCTTCTCTTTTTTTCAATTACTGACCAATTGTCAATTCCAATATCCGAAGGCAAAATCTGGTACTTCCGGACAACTGACAACGTTCCCGATAACGATTGCACAAAAAAAGACAATTCACTATTTGATATTTATAATTATTCGATCTAAACTCGTTTGACCGGCAGGCTTTCTACAACGACGCTAAATTTAGACGTTACCCCGAAAAAGACAAATCCGATTTCTTTAATGGCCCTCAACAAATTGTTTGACTTATCAGGGAAGACAGCACTGGTTACCGGATGTAGCCGTGGAATTGGCATGGCAATGACCGAGGCGCTTGCCGAAGCAGGTGCTGATATCATTGGTGTTTCTTCATCGCTCTCAACTTCGGGAAGTACGGTTCAAAAATCCGTCACTGCTGCTGGAAAACATTTTTATCCCTACCAGGTTGACCTGGCAAATCGTGAAAGTCTTTACAGTTTTATAAACCGGGTTAAAGAAGAACATCAAAGTATCGATATCCTGGTCAATAACGCAGGGATAATTTTGCGGCAGCCTGCGGCGGAGCATTCGGATGCATATTGGGATCAGGTGATGCGCATTAATCTGGATGCCCCGTATATTCTATCGCGGGAACTGGGTTATGAGATGGTTGCAAGAGGAACGGGGAAAATCATTTTTACAGCTTCCCTACTCACTTTCCAGGGCGGTATCCATGTTCCCAGTTACACCGCTTCAAAAAGTGCGATTGGGGGGCTGGTCAAAGCATTATCCAATGAGTGGGCAGGAAAGGGTGTAAATGTGAACGCGATTGCCCCCGGCTATATCGAAACGGACAATACCGAAGCTTTAAGAAACGATCCACTCAGAGCCAGGTCCATTCTCGACCGCATTCCGGCAGGAAGATGGGGATCGCCTGACGATTTTAAAGGGCCCGTTATATTTCTGGCTTCTGAGGCGTCCTGCTATGTCAATGGCACCATTCTGACGGTCGATGGCGGCTGGATGGGGAGGTAGCAGCTGCCTCCCCGTGTCCCGACCGCGAAGGACGAAATTTCGGGGTCTCCCCTTAGGGATCGGGGCATCGAGTGGAATAACAAAACACAAATCGACTTCAAATACCCAAAAACCAATGCAAATCCGCTTTCAAAGCAGCCCACGGGAAGTTTCCCAGATGAATACCGAAGCCTTGCGGGGCCATTTCCTGGTACAAGACCTTTTCCAGACAGACCAGATTAATTTGGTTTACAGTCATTACGATCGGGTGATAATCGGCGGCGCAATACCGGCCACGCAAACTTTAAAGCTTGAAACCTACGATGCATTGAAATCAGCGTACTTCCTGGAACGGCGCGAGATAGGCATTATCAACATAGGTGGCATCGGACGGATCATTGCGGACGGCGAATCATTCGACATCAGCAAACTGGAATGTTTTTATGCGGGAAAAGAAACCGAAAACCTGTCCATTTCCAGCAACGACCCCGCCGATCCGGCTGTTTTTTATTTATTATCCGCGCCGGCCCACCAACGCCACCCCAACAGGTTATTCACAAAAGATGATGCTACACCGGTGACAGTAGGAAGCGCTGAAACCTCCAACCACAGGACGATCTACAAATACATTCATACAAACGGTATCCAGAGTTGCCAACTTGTGATGGGCCTTACCGTCCTGCAAACGGGAAGCGTATGGAACACAATGCCTGCGCATTTCCACGACCGGCGCATGGAAGTATACTGTTACTTCGATGTTCCTGATCATCAAAGGGTTCTGCATCTCATGGGTGAACCCTCAGAGACCCGGCACGTATGGGTGGCCAATCAGCAGGCCATTATTTCGCCGCCCTGGTCAATCCATTCGGGATGCGGCACGGCGAGCTATTCCTTCATTTGGGGTATGGCCGGAGAAAATAGAGACTACACCGATATGGATCCGGTAGCAATGCCTGACCTTAAATAAGATAGAAATGAAAGAAACAAAATCATTTATTTCTGATTCTGAAATGCCTTGGGAGGATCTCGGCGCTGGGCTGAAACGGAAGGTAATGGCCTACGATAACAACCTGATGATTGTCAAGGTGGCATTTGAACAAGGCGGTATCGGTACACTGCACAGCCACTTCCATACACAAATGAGCTATGTCGAAAGCGGCGCGTTTGAGATCACAATTGGCGGGAGCAAAGAACGTCTCGTTAAGGGTGACGTTTACCATATTCCTCCGCACGTTGTTCATGGTGCGTTATGCCTCGAAGCAGGTATCCTGATAGATGTGTTTAACCCGATGCGCGAAGACTTTGTCAACTGAATTTCCAACTAAATAAATCAACAGCCATGGGACGTCTATTCCGGGAGAACCTCCGTCAGCTTCGCAACCAGCCTTCGCTGGTCGTTCCGGACGATTCCGTTTTTCATTTGCCGGAGAAAGTGCTGCAATTCGGAGCAGGGGCATTCCTCCGCGGCCTGGCGGATTATTTTATCGACAAGGCCAACAGGAACGGCGTTTTCAATGGACGCATAGTTGTCGTCAAGTCTACTGATGAGGGCAATTTAAAGGCATTTGACCGGCAGGATAATCTTTATACTATTTGTACCAGGGGTACGCTGGACGGCCAGGCCGTTGAGGAGAATATCATCTCCTCGGCGATAAGCAGGGTATTGTCTGCCAAGACGCAATGGTCGCTGGTCCTTGATCTTGCCAAAAATCCCGCAGTCTCAATTGTCATATCCAATACCACCGAAATGGGTATCCAGCTGATACAGGATGACATTTACCAGTGGCCACCGGTATCTTTTCCGGGGAAACTGCTCGCCTTTTTGTATGCCCGCTATGTAGCATTCGGTGGAAATCCGGAGTGTGGCGTCGTGATTATCCCGACTGAACTGATTGCAGATAACGCAAGAAAGCTGGAATCGATCGTACTGGAACTTGCGCATCGGAACGGATTGGAACCCGCATTCATTGATTGGATCGAAAGGAATAATTTCTTCTGCAATTCTCTTGTTGACCGCATTGTTCCTGGAAGGCCCGAGACCGAGTTTCGGAAGAAATTCGAAGCAGAGCTCGGTTACCAGGACGAACTGCTGATCACGGCCGAAAGCTATCACTTGTGGGCGATCGAAGGCGACGAAAGAATCAAGCAAAAGCTGACTTTTTTTGGCGTTGACGAAGGACTGATCATTGAACCCGACATCGAAATGTATCGCGAATTAAAGCTTAGGCTTTTGAACGGTGCGCATACACTGGGAGGGGGCCTAGCTCACTTATGTGGTTTTAAAACCGTTTCTGAAGCCATGGAAGACCCTTTTTTCTCAGCTTATCTCACTCACTTGATGGAGGCCGAGATCGCACCGGCCATTCCGTATCCTCTGAAAGAAAACGTGGCAGTGCATTTTAGCAGGCAAGTACTCGAAAGATTCCGCAATCCGTTTATCATGCATCAATGGCTCAGCATCAATCAAAACTATTCCGCAAAGATGCTGTCCAGGGTAATGCCAGCTTTCCTTAGTTATGAAAGCAAGCAAGCAGCGATTCCGGATTACATGACGTTTGGGATCGCCGCCTACATCTGTTATATGCGCGCAACCAGAAAAGAAGGAGAACACTACTATGGCTCTTTTAACAGCGGCAATTACTTGATACAGGACCAGAAAGCAGCCTACTTTTATCAAAAGTGGCAGATGACCCCGGTTCTTGAAATGGTACGCGCCATTCTGAAAGAGCAGTCTTTCTGGGGCAAGGATCTTTCCAAAAATGAGGAGTTTCTCAATACTGTCACCGCCCACCTGGAATCAATTGTCCAAAACGGTGCGCTGGACACTTTGAAGGCATTTTTGAAAAAAGTGGAATATGTCTAACCCTAAAGCACAGGCCAACTTTTCTTCTCCATTTTGAAGACTCCAAGCAGTAAGGTCCTTTCCTTCGGTACTTTATCCATATCAGGGCAGTTAGCATTTTGCCCATCCTTGTTAATCACCGGATGTTTCCGCCGAAACCCAAAGTCACCTGCCAAACCGACATGAGAAAGACAACATTACTCTTAACCCTTTTCGTGCTTGTCAGCACTGGCCTTAAAGCACAATCCGACGAAAAAGCTGTTACTGAAGCAGTTGAGAAGCTAAGGGTTGCCTTGGTCGACGCGAATGAAGCCGAACTGAACAAACTCACCTCGCCTGCCCTTTCCTACGGACATTCCAACGGGTTGCTGGAAGACAAAAAGGAGTTTATCCGTGCTTTGGTCAGCGGGGACGCCAATTTTACAAAAATTGAGTTGAGCGAGCAGACTATCACATTTTCGGGAGATGTGGCACTGGTAAGGCACAAACTTACCGGAGAAACACATAATAAAGGAAAAGAGCCTGCCCCTATCAATATCCGCGTTTTGCTGGTGTGGCAGAAAGTGAAAGGGAACTGGCTGTTATTGGGCAGGCAGGCATTCAAAGTGTAGACCGTGAAAACAGACAGCTTGCTTACTTTTCGTCATATACTTTCAATGGCCCTTTAAAATAGCCGGTGATATGCTTGCCGCCGGATTCTATGCAATCGAAAGAAATAACATAGTCTGCCCCTTTTCTTTTAACCGTAACCGTTCCCTGTATCATCTCATAGATATTCTTGACCTTTACAAAATCCTGATTGAAAAAGGCGAAGGAATATACAAAGCTTCCCGCCTTGAAAGGCCCTTGGGAATAGTCGAATTTATAATCGCCCTCAGCTAGTTCTCCAACCCCAGCGGTGAAAAGTCGAAAAAAAATGGCGTGTCCCAATCCGTAGATAGAGTCAATTTTACCACCCTTCTCCCGAACAGTGAGCCCGGAGGACGAGAGAAATAACTCCTGATCACTACCTTCATGAGGAGCATATTTGCCATAATCTATCAATAATCCATTTGCCAGCTCGTAGTCTGTACCATCATAAGTCATGTTGCTTTCAGGCTCGATTTCATCATCCTTACAACCCATCAGCAGGGAACTCATCAACAAAGCGGCAATCAGGTATTTCGTAAAAGTTCTCATGCTTATAATAGTTAGGTTAAAAAGGAAAGTGAGTCTTGAGAAAAAGCACCCAGGCTGTATGCTTCAAATTATTACAGCCTGGGTGCTCGAAAAGCAATGGTATGTGATTAGGTATGTTTAGAAATCCAGGGTTTCAGCAAAAGAATCTAAATGATACAGCTGAAAACCAGTGCTCAGGTTACAAATCCCAAGTTAACAAAACATTGCAATTTATTATCAATTGTAAATCAATGCGATGGCCGCTCTGGGGCCGGAGCGGAAGCGTGATAGTGTATTTGAATGATGTCGGCATATTTATCCAGCAGTTCGACCACTCGTTCCCGCGACTTCGAACGGACCACCAAACCAACGTGATAAGGCTCATTCATTCGCCAGACAATCTCCGGATCATTAAACACAGACATATCGGGCCATTCCTGGCGGGTAAGCGAAATAATGATCCCAGAATACTCTTTACGGACCGGGGGCAGCTTGTAATTTTCGCCTTTGGCCTCGGCAGTTTCCATTTTCGCCCATTCCTTCCAAAGATTGATCCCCGACGATGCTTCTACCATTTCAGAAAGATTGGCACCTCCAACCCTCGAGGAAGTTTCCAGAAAATAGTACTTGCCATCATCGTGGCAGCGGATCACCTCCGTATGGGAGGCACTATGCTTCAGTCCAAATGCCTTTAGCAAATCCACAGCCAGCGTTTCCAACGCATGTTCTTCGGAAGAATCAAATGGGACCGTCACCGACCTGAAAATTCCGCCGCCGTGCGCGACATCGAATGGCGGGGCCAGGTATTTGCTGTTCCAGGAAAAGATAACCCGGCCATTATATGAAATGGAATCCACATGGTACACGTTACCTGGCTTGTATTGCTCCACCAGATACGCGTGCCTCTTATCGCCCAGCTCGTGGATAGTCTGCCATAATTCAGCGGCATCATGCATTTTCTTGATACCGGTCGCAGAAGCTTCCGATCTTGGTTTGATCATCCATGGGCCGGGATATCTTTCAATAAACCGGTTGATATCGTCGTCATTGAATAAAGATGAAAAACCCGGAACGAGAATCCCGGATTCGGCTGCTTTGGTGCGCATGGCCAGCTTATCGCGGAAATATCTGCCGGTTGTTTGCCCCATGCCCGGGATACGGAAGTATTCACGTATATGTGCCGCCTTTTCCACATCGAAATCGTCCAACGCCACCACCCGGTCAATCGGCCGGGTCCTCATGACGTACGCGAGACCATTAATGATCTCGGTCATGTCATAGATGCCGTCCTTTCCTTCCTCGACATAAAAAAACTCGTCAACAGCTTCTCTTACCCACGGTTTCTGTTCCAATTTCTTGGCGGTGATCAAGAAAACCTTATTACCGGCTTCCTTACAGGCTTTCAGAAAATCATTACCCTTAAAGTATGTTGATATGCAGAGAAAAGTAAGCGTTCGAGTCATAAAAACAGATTTGGTGGAAAGTAGCAATCGATTTCAATGCCAGAATTTACATAATTATAATCTTATTTCCTTATTCCTGAAAAGCAAGTGCAGATAAATATTGGCGTAACAAACGGACGCCATAGGCCGTTCCTGAGCGCGCAGGGGCGAATTCTGTATCACCGAAAGCCACGCCTGCAATATCCAGGTGCGCCCATGCGTGATGGCCTTCTGTAAATGCTTCGAGGAATTTGGCAGCTACTATGGCCCCTGCCAGCGGCTTTCCATGGTAATTTTTTACATCCGCAATGTCCGACGATATCTCTTCCTTGTACTCGTCCCAGACAGGTAAACGCCATAGCCGCTCGCCGGAAATGTCACCCGCTTTGGTCAGCTCACCAGCCAGCATATCATTGGGCGTAAAGAGCCCTGCCGCTTCGTACCCCAACGTCTGTATCACACTGCCCGTCAGCGTTGCAAGATCGATGATGACGTCTGGCTGGTAATGCCTGATGGCATAACTGAGGCCATCCGCCAGGATCAGCCTGCCTTCAGCGTCGGTATCGATCACTTCGATGGTTTTTCCGGAGTAAGACCCAATCACATCGCCGGGTTTGGTAGATGAGCCATCGATACAATTTTCGGTAGAAGGTATGACGCCAATCAGGCGTATGGGAAGTTCGAGCTGAGCAGCCAGCTCAACCATGCCTAATACTGCCGCCGCGCCACCCATATCGCTTTTCATCAAGTGCATATTGGCCGAAGGTTTTACAGAGATGCCACCGGTATCAAATGTTACACCTTTGCCAACCAGTGCGATTGTCTTCCGGTAGCTTTCAGGACAATACTCTGTCATGATCATCACAGGGGGGGCATCGCTGCCTTTGCTCACGGCCAGCAGCGCATGCATGCCCAATTCTTCCAGCTTTGCCTTATCAAAAATGGTAACCTGGTAGCCATTCTTCTCTCCGGATTCTCTTGCCCAGTCTGCAAGCACCGACGGGGTTTTGTAATTGCCCGGTGCGTTCATCAGGTCCATGACGCGCATTTGCACCTTGCCCGTTTTTGTTGCATTCGAAACAGCTATTTCTACCGACAATCCCGGGTCTGTTAAGATCCACAATGTACCTTCTTTGAAAAAAGTGCTGAACGGCTTAGGTTCTGTTTTATAAAGCTGAAGGTTGTACCCTCCGAGTAGAATACCATTGATCGCATTTTCAACCCAATCTGCTCCGAATCCCCTGGTATCCAATATGATCTGATCAGGCCAGCGGTCTTTTCGTTTAAAAAAAAGCGTTCTGAAAATTTTGATTACCGCGGGAAGCTTTGGGTCTTTACCCAATCCCAGCCACAGCTCTTTAGATGAAAACCACCACAATTCCCCTTTTTCCGCCTTGAACATGGATTGGTTACCGGGTTCGGAGCCCTGTTCAAAAGATCTGATCACTAAGATATCTTCGTCAGCCTCGTTCGTTTGTATGATTTGCATTGTTTCTGAAATTCGGTAAATAAAAAAAGCAAAGACAATATATGTCTTTGCTTTCAATAAAAACATAAGGAATGGTTAATCCAATCCTCCTTTGCGCGTGGGTTTTCTGATCTCCGGCCACGTACCTGGCTTCCCGTCTGCATTCAACGGCAAAACAATCCTTTCGCGGGAAGTCTTTACAGGGTCCTCACTGGCCTGGTAAGCCATGATGGCAGTAAGGATGGCATTGCTGCGTACATCGTCAAACACGACTTTATCGTAGGTGTCGCGATTAGTATGCCAGGTATATGTGCCATACGACCAATTGAGCGAGCTCAGCGAGAACGCCGGCGCACCGGCAGCAACGAAAGAGGCAAAATCGGAACCTCCGCCTCCGGGCGAGCCAGGGAATCTGGTTTCGATCGGGGACTTAATCGCTTCCGGCACCTTCGACAGCCAGCGACCCAGGTAGTCGTACGAATGAAGGAATCCCTGTCCGGCCAGGCTCACGACCCTTCCGGTACCGTTATCCTGGTTGAAAACCGCCTGGATATTCTGGACAATTTCGGGATGGTCTTCCACAAAAGCCCTTGAACCATTCAAGCCTTGTTCCTCGCTTCCCCAGTGGCCCACAAGGATTGTTCTTTTGGGATTTGGGTATACCTTTTTGAGAATCCGCATTGCTTCCATCATCACGATTGTTCCGGTGCCATTGTCTGTAGCACCCGAACCGCCATCCCAGGAATCGAAATGCGCAGAAAGGATCACGTATTCATTCGGTTTCTCCGTTCCTTTGATCTCACCGATGGTGTTGAAAGTCTGGCTGATACCGGTTTCTTTCGCATCGGCACGTACGCTGATTTTAGGCGTGTGCCCCGATTCTGCCAAACGGTAAAGTAAGCCGTAATCTTCTAGTGAGATATCCACAGTCGGTACTACTTTAGTATATGCACCGAAAATCTTGTTCGCCCCAAAACCTTTTGACCAATAAGACATCACCACGCCTGCTGCACCGGCTTTTTCCAATGCGGGCGGTAAAGTACGTGTCGAGTAACCTGTTTTTTTCATTCGGTTTGTCCAGGCCTCGGTCTGTTCATCACGCAGCTTTTTCATTTTGTCGAATGATTCTTTTGTTGCGAATTCCTGCCAGTTGTAATCCGGGCGTCCGGTTGGCTGGTTCATGCTGATCATCACAAACTTGCCTTTAACCGAGGGCAGCCATTTTTGAAAAGCGATTGAATCCGCTACGTCTGGAAGTATAATGACATCGGCAGTAACGGTCTTTCCACCAGTGCCCGGGCTCCATGCGAGCTGCATGCCTTCGAGCGATTTTACTCTCGGGGCTACCATATCAATATGGGATACGCCCCGCTCCCACCCACGCCACTCGCCCCATTTTTCATTTTTGGCGGTAATGTTCCAGCCTTTGTATTTCGCAACAGCCCATTCGTGAGCCTGCATCATTTGTGGCGACCCTACAAGCCTCGGGCCGATCACGTCCATAAGCTCGTGGGCAAGTTTCTCTAATTGCGAGTTCTCTGTAGCTTCCTTTACGATATTTTCCACCACCACATCCTTAGTCTGGGCGGAAAGCGGATGAATATGAAACGCTGCAAAAAGGAATAGCAGTAAGGAGATTTTTTTCATGAAATTGATGATTAAGCAAGTTTCTTTAACCCAATGTATGAAATCCGGCGCAAGTCGCCCATATTGTCAGGGAAAATTCCAAATGGGTATTCTGATTATTTTATTTCAAAAAAGTGTTTATCCTCTGCCCGAACCCATGGTATGCTGAAACGCATTGTCTCTTTCGTTTTTTTTGCCAACTATTTTGTCGGGTTACTGATCGTCGCATTATCCATTGAGACTGTTTTTCAACTAAACCTTCCCGTCAGTTCCCCGGTCTATTACGTTTTGCTGTCTAGCGCCACCGTATTTTATTACACCATCGCCTACTCTACACCCGCGGCACAACCGATTTCGGACAACCCGCGGACGGAATGGTACAGGCAGCATAGCCGCTTCATTCGGCATAGCCAGGTTATTCTGCTGGTCATTTGCGTGGCCGCAATCCTCTGGCTGATGAGTGATAATTTTTCCAAAATCCAGGCCATTCCTGTTTATTATTGGCTTCTGGCTTCCCTGGTGCCGGTTGCCGCATTACTTTACTATGGCCTTCTGCCCGAATCGTTCCTTGCACCCGATCTGAGGCGTACCGGGTGGTCCAAAGCTTTTGTAATCGGGTTCGTGTGGGCTGGGTCTGTTAACCTTTTCCCAGTGATGATGACTGAAATAGAGCATGGCATTTTCATTCGTGAACCCACGTTCATGCTTTGGCTATTTACAAAAAACTGGATGTTTTGCACTGTCAATGCAATCATGTTTGATATCAAAGACTATCGGGACGATGCAAACATCGAACTGAAAACATTTGTAGTCAGGTTTGGACTGAAAAAGACGATCTTTTTTATTCTGATACCGATGCTGCTGATTGGACTTGCCTCGTTTTTGGCTTTTGCCATACACAGAGGATTGCCGTTGGCCACAATCCTCATTAACCTCATTCCTTTCATTTGCCTGTTATTTGTTGCATTCTCATTGCAGAAACCCAGGAAAATCCTCTACTACCTGATTGTGATTGACGGTCTATTGCTTGTAAAAGCAATTTGCGGAATTTTGGGAAGCCTTTTTGTCCAGCCTAACTTTTGACTGTGCCGACTACCCTATTTACCCAAAAGCTATACAACAGCCGCCTGTCTCCTTCGAAAAAGGAACCGCTCATTGAAGACGATAATGGAAAGCAATATGAGTGAGTACGCAATGATCTGTATCACATTGATCGGCTCTTGAAAGTAAACCAATGCAAGCGCGAAGTTCATCAACGGATTAATATACAGCAAAATACCCATTGTAGAAGATGTAACTCCCTGTAAAGCATACAGGTTCATGAACAACGGCACAATGGTGAACAGCACAGCGATCAGGAAAATCAATGCATAAAATGAGAATTCTGTCGGCAGCCCGGCACTGTATTTGGGATAAAACGGGAGGAGGATCAACGCTGAAAACAGGATTTGCACGGTCAGGACAAGAAACTTATCCAACCCGGCATTTTTGCGCTGGCTTACCAGGTAAAACGCATAAGAAAGTGCCACGATCAGACTGTAGGCAATGTCCGCTATGTTGTTGAAAGATAATAATGCGCAACTTAACACGCTTAATAAAACTGCGGTCCATTGCCACTTGCTCAGCTTCTCGTCCAGAACGAAGTAAGCGATAACCGTTGTCATGATAGGACAAACGAGGTACGCGAAGGAGCCTGCCTTGACGCTGATATGGTTCATCACATAAATGAAGAAAAACCAATTGCCGGTAAGCAGCAGCCCGCCGGCCAAAGTCAGTAAGGTCACCTGCTGTTTTTGCTTCGGCGGCATTTCACGGTACTTCCTGATGTTATCCTTTAAAACTTTCCTTCTCACAAAAAGACTGATTACCGCCATGATCACCGCACATAAAAAGACCCTGTAGAAAAGGATGTCCAGCGACGGGTAAGCCTTTAAAGGCTTCAGAGCCAGGCTAAAAAACCCCCAGATGACGAAAGAGCTAAAACCGGCCAGGTAGTACTTTGAAAATTTCATTGGAGATTCGTTACTGAGCCTCAAAATTAGTTCTTTTCGCTTTACAACCTTTTGGCAGCTAACAAAATCCAGTGGATGTAACCACTTTATACGAAACGTCATGAAAATCCTTTATCCGCTCCTGTTTGTTTTTTGTTTCCACCATGCCTTCTCCCAGAAAACCATCTTTTCAGTAAACCTAAACGGCGGCGCGTCGTCCTTTTCCGGCGCATCAACCAGAGGCACCACTGAACTTCGCACGGGTGGCGTATTTTGTCGCTGCGAGGGATCGGGAGCCAGTCCATTTGGCAATAAGGCTTCATTTTCCTATGGTGCAGGGCTTACCATTCAAAGGGAATTTCGGAATGGCATGCTGGTTGGGCTCAATGCCGGTTACGAACAACTCAGGACAAAGCTTTCGATCCATACCTTCGTACTGGACGATATGGTGATGAACGTTAACGGTAAGAACGTAAGCAATAACCAATTTCTGAATTTCTTCCCTCACATCGGATATAGTCTTGCGGCAGGCGAGGAGGTAAAATTGTCGCTGGCCGGAGGCGCTGATTTCGGTGTCGGCCTGAACAGCTTCGACAAACTCAGTATCCCTGAATATTTTAGAAACCAATATTCCAATACTGATTACATTCCCGGATTAGATTTCAGGCCAAGACTTCAATTTCAGGTTTCCTACCGCAAAACAGGTTTTAATATCAGCTACTCTCACGGTCTTACCAATTGGATGGGCGATTGGGTCGGCGGGAAACCGGAGGCTTATATCAGGGCCTTCAGGCTTGGGATGAGTTATCAGCTTAACTAAAAAGCCATTTCAATGGAACCATAGCCAGCTCATTTGCCTTGGTTAATGAGGTAACATTAAAATGGAATATGACTCTTTCGGATATCAGGCTGGTTGCGACCGACATGGACGGTACGCTTTTAAATTCAAAACACGAAGTTCACGAGTCGTTCTACCCGGTTTTCAGAAAGTTAAAAGAACACGGAATTGTTTTCGTGGCCGCCAGCGGGCGTCAATATTATAACCTGACCAAGACGCTCGAGCCGATTAAAGATGAAATTATTTTCGCCGCGGAGAATGGAAGTTATGTCGTTTTTCAGGACCAGGAAATACATGTCCAGGCAACCGACCATAGCATTGTCAGAGAGCTGATCAGAATTTCAGAGGATATTCCTGATACTTATCCAATCATTTGCGGAAAGAAAAAAGCATATGTAGAAGACGACCGGCCCGAATTCATCGACCATCTTAAGCTATATTTTGAACGCTACGAAATTGTAGAAGATCTGATGGAAATTGAAAATGATCAGTTCCTGAAATTCACATTGTGTGATCTGGCCGGTTCGGAAATCAACAGTTATCCGCATTACAAGCAATTTGGGGATCAGCTTCAGGTAAAAGTTTCAGGCCCGATCTGGCTGGATATCTCAGATAAAAAAGCCAACAAAGGAAGGGCTATGGAAGTGATACAGGAAAAATTTAATATCACTCCCGGTCAGACCATGGTTTTCGGCGATTACCTGAACGACCTGGAAATGCTTCAAAAAGCGCATTATTCCTACGCTATGGCCAATGCACACCCCGACGTGAAAAAAATAGCCCGTTTCATCGCCAAAAGCAACGATGAAAACGGGGTTGTGGAAATTCTCTCGGGACTGACAGAATAGGGTTTCTCCTATTCTGTATATTTCTTGAAGATTGAGGTAGCCGTGTGGCCTCCGAATCCGAATGTGTTATTGAGCGCGTAATGCACGGTTTGCTTTACGGAATCGCCCAATATAATGTTCATACCTTCCGGAACATGCTCGTCCAGATTCTCCGTGTTAATCGTACCGGGTATGATATCGTTTTGTACCGCCAATGTGCAGATGATACTTTCTATCGCACCTGCAGCTCCCAGCAAATGGCCTGTCATTGACTTGGTTGCGCTGATCGCAACCGGGTGATCGCCAAAAACAGACTTCATACCGTTCAGTTCGCTCATATCTCCCAAACCGGTTGACGTAGCGTGGGCATTGACGTAATCTATTTTATCCGGCGTAATACCCGCTTCCTTTAAGGCTTTTCTCATTCCGAGCGCGGCACCCATTCCGTCAGGCGGGGTACCGGTCAGGTGATAAGCGTCGGCAGCCATACCGCCGCCCACAATCTCAGCGTAAATTTTTGCACCTCTTGCCAATGCGTAATCCAGATCTTCCAGGATCAATGCGGCAGCTCCCTCGCCCATTACAAATCCGTCACGGTCTTTATCGAATGGCCGCGAAGCTTTTTCGGGTTGGTCATTTCTTTTAGAAAGGGCTTGCGCAGCCCCGAAACCGCCAAGAGAAGAGTAAATTATTGCTGCTTCGGACCCACCTGCGACCATGACCTTGGCCTTATCCATTCTGATGGTATCAAAAGCAGAAATAAGGGCTGTATTAGAAGATGCGCAAGCGGAAACAGTACAATAATTGGGTCCATGCAATTTATGGCGGATCGAAATCACGCCAGCAGCAATGTCCACGATCATTTTAGGGATAAAGAATGGACTGAAACGTGGCACACCTCCGGAAGCATGGAATTCCAGCAACTGATCTTCGAACGTACCCATTCCGCCATTTCCTGTCGCCCAGATCACCCCCATATCGTAACGTTCTGTCACGTCTATGTTTTCAAAATCCAGCCCGGAGTCCTTGATCGCCATATCGGAAGCGGCGATCGCGTATTGGGTGTGCAGGTCGTATTTTTTTATTTCTTTTTTCTCAATATAGTCCTCCGGATTGAAACCCTTTACTTCGCAGCCGAATTGTGTCTTAAATTTAGAAACGTCCATCTTCGTAATGGTAGCAGCACCGCTTTTACCATTGACAATATTTTCCCAGAACTCGTCAACCGAATTTCCGAGGGGAGAAATCACTCCCAACCCTGTAACAACTACTCTTTTCATAAAAGTTTTAGAATTATTTCAAAGACACCGGAAGCCATATCAGGCTTCCTGGTTAACTGTCTCCCTGAACATGGCTTCGACCAGTTTCTGAACCCTTGGACCGACCAGTAAAATCACCGGAATGACGATCAGATAGGCCATGCTCCAAGATTTCAGCCAAATCACCAAAAAATTGGCAACAAATCCAATATTTATAGAAATCAAAGTAAAGGAAATTATACCCGTCGTGATGACTCCCATTACCATGGCAAATGCGATTCTCTGTTTCATTTCAGCGACTTTTATGATAACTTATTTATCGATACCAGGGTTCATTGCATGTAATGCATCCAAAGGAGAACTCAGGAAAAGCTGAAAAAGCTGTGCAGTCCTGCCCACATGGATTTCATAAATTTCGTTTTCAAAAGCTTCAACCAGATCGTCGGCAACCTGCTTTGGTGGAATACCATTTTCCCCGCCGATTTCTGTCGAAAAATCAGTGTTGACCAAAGGAGGCATCAGTTCAAAAACTTGAATGGAAGTCTCCTTCCCCAATGTCAACCTCAGTGATTGCGTATAGGAATGCAAAGCTGCCTTACTTGCAGCGTAAGTGGGTATGACGTGATTAGGTACCAGTGCGGCAATACTCGAAACCGTTACGATTGCTGCATTCGGCTGTTGTTTCAGCAACGGGACCAGTTTCTGATTGAGGCGGACGATCGAAAGATAATTGGTCAGCATTTCTTCTTCGGCATTGCTAAAATTATCTTCCTCGCTGTCCAACTGATAGTAAAATGCCTTACCTGCATTGTTAATCAAGACATTAAGTTCAGGAAACTCGGTCTTCAACCTTGCAACTAACTTGTCGACTTCGTTTTGGTTGGTGACGTCAAAAACGATTGGAGTAACATGATCCAACCTGGAAGCGGCATCCAGCAATCGTTCTTCGTTTCTGCCGGTAATGATCACGTGATTGTCTTTTTCTGAAAATGCTTTCGCAATTTCAAAGCCAATACCGGCACTTCCGCCGGTTATTAAGATGGTATTTCCTGAGGTTTTCATTTTTCGTTCTATTTAAATTAAATATATACCGATCGGTATATTTATGGTTAAAATTTTTTACACCAATTCTTCTATCATTTTTTCAATCGATTGCATGATCGCTTTCCGGTAGTGAAGCTTACCTGTCACCTTTCCGATCATGATCCCGCCCTCTATCAGGGCAATCATTGTGATCGCGATCTGGTCGGGATCAATACTGCTCCTGAACTCATTATTTGCAATACCCTTCTTAACAAGTCCCGACAAGAGGTTTTTCCAGGACTCAATGGCATCTGCCGCTTTTTGTTTTAATGTAGGGTGCGTATCGTCCGCCTCGGTCGACGTGTTGAGTATCGGGCATCCGCCATCAGGAAAAGGGGCATATAGAAAGTTTTCATAAACCCTCGCATACACCAGCAACTTATCCTTGATCGATTCCTCGTGGTCCATCCTTTGCCTGACCGCCGTGTTCATCGTTTTCAGGTTATGGTCAAAAGCTGCAAGCGCCACTTCGTCTTTATTGGCAAAGTTGCCGTAAATGCTTCCCTTCGTCAGCCCTGTTGCATGAATCAGGTCGTTGATCGATGTTCCGGCATAACCCTTCACATTAAAGACAGGGGCCGTCTTCTCAATAATGAATTGCCGCGTTTTTTCTGCTTTGCTCATCGTCTTACAATAACATCACAAAAATATACCGATCGGTATATTTTTCAAAATATTAACTCATTTATTTTCGGATTATTTTTCGTGCCAATAAGAAAAGCGGCCTGATGATCAACCAGGCCGCTCCCCTCTTCCCAATTAGTAATAATCTACTTGGCCGTTACCCGCCAGATGGTGTTGCCGGAGTCATCGTTGACCAGCATAGAACCATCGTCCAGCACCGTTATGCCCACCGGTCTGCCGTAAACCTTGGTTTCACTTTCAACAAACCCCGTAAGGAAGTCCTCAGGTTTCCCGGAGGGCTTTCCATTTCTAAAAGGAACAAACACGACTTTATACCCCGCTAGTTTTGAGCGGTTCCATGATCCGTGCTGACCAATAAAGGCACCGTTTTGATATTTGACAGGAAATTGCGTTTTGTCATAAAATGCCAGGCCTAACGATGCTGTGTGCGAACCTACGGGAACATCCGGCACAATGGCTTTTGCAACAAGATCGGGGCGCTCTCCTTTGCGGCGCGGATCCTCATTTTTACCGAAATAAGCATACGGCCAGCCATAAAAACCACCCTCCTTCACACTGGTGATATAGTCCGGCACCAGATCGTCGCCCAATAGATCCCGTTCATTGACCGCGGTCCAAAGCTCATCCGTGCCAGGCGCCCAATCCATCCCAACAGGATTTCTCAGGCCGCTTGCGAAAACCTTCTCTCCCGTTCCATCCGGATTGATCTGTAAAATATTCGCCCGCCGTTTTTCCTCATCAATACCATGGTCGGCCACATTACTCGCAGAACCTACTGAGATATAGATTTTGGATCCGTCTGCATTGGACAGCAAATTCCGGGTCCAGTGGTTGTTGTAACCACCGGCGGGCAGTTCAACAATTTTCTCGCCTTTGCTCGTGATCTTTGTATCGCCTGATTGATAGGCATATCGATAGAGCCCATCTGTATTCGCAACATAGAAATAGTTTTTCAGGATGAGCATGCCCAGCGGTTTGTTGAGTTTCTCCATAAAGATTTCCCTTAATTCGGGTCTCCCGTCCTTATTGACATCCCGAAGCAAAGTGATCCTGTCAGCACTCTTTTTGGTACCGGATTCAGCTACGAATACATCTCCATTGGGCCCTACGTAAGTCCAACGCGGGCTTTCAAACTTATCCGCAAATTTGGAAACAATAAATCCGGCAGGTGCGACTGGCATTTTACCTTCGGGCCAGCCTACCTCCTTAGGTCGGTTTTCAACAGACTTGGTAGCGAAAGGTGCTGCCAATGCGAGGCTGTCTGTGACGGTTACCACTGAGTCGGGGCCGCTTTGGGCGGCTTCCTTCTCCCTCTCTTTCTCCTTGGTCCCACAGCCATAAAGGGTTATTGCTGCGAACAAGGATACAATTGCAAAGTGATTCGTTTTCATATTTTAGTTGTTGATCAAACAAAAAGCAGGTCGCCGGTTTTACCCGATGACCTGCTTTTGCAATAATAATGCCAGTTTGCTGGCCCCGGAACGTATTAAAAGGTAACCGGGACTTCTACTACCGTGTTATCCCATCCCATAAACATCTTGGCTGCTTTATCCGATGATTTTTCAAAAACGATGGAAAAATTCTCGATTGGTGCTTCTGCCTTTTTTACCAGAGCTGTTGTACGCAATACATCGGCAGATTCCCTGTATTTATAAGCGCCCCAGTAGTCCAGGTCAGAGCTAAGGATTATAGTCCATTCCTTTTCACCCGGGATCGCGAATAACGAGTATGTTCCTGCTTTTACTTTTTTACCACCAAAGGTTGCGTCCTGATAGAACTTGATCTCAGTCGACTCGTCGGCTCCCAACCGCCACACTTTCCCATAGGGTTCTAATTTACCAAAAGCCTCCCTGCCGTTGAGATAAGGACGGCTATAAGAAACTTTTATCAAAGCTTTATCGCCGTCTTTGCGATCGTGGGCAAAATGATCAGGGAAATAAGCAATATCACGCGGGCTTTTATCCAATGGCCTGAATTTCTGAGCCTGGGTCGTTAATGCTGCAATAATGAGTAGTAAGGAAATGCAAAGGTTCTTTTTCATCTGAAATAATTGGTTGTTTCTCAAATATATGCGCAAAAAGCTATTCATCATGCCTTAGCAAGCATTTTGCCTGTCAAAACTGGGCGAGGGTCTTTTGTATTTCCAAGAATAGCGAGACTTCTTTTGAACTCTATCTGCACATCATCGCCATTGAACTTACACTGGACAGTTTCATAATGAGCGGTTTCAATAAAACGCCAGGTCATCTCGAAGGTCGTATCGTCGGCCCAGGCACCGTTTCCGGCTATCTTGGTCCTCACTTCACCAGGCACGGGAGTCAGGACCAATTTTAAAGGCAGGGTGGACAAATCCGTTAATCCGATCTTCCAATTGCCCAAACCATTCACGATCAGGTGCTCCCCTTTATCATCCCGCAACCGAAATAAGCACCAGCCTTTGTCAAACTCAAATGATACTTTGCTGATCTTCATATCATTATCGGCAATACCAAAACTTCTGCCATTCACCTTTGCCGCGAGTTCCGATGCAGGCTTGCCGGCAGTTAAAGGAAGGGCGAGCGTTGATAGTTTCTTCTGGAGCTGCGCCTGGACTTCTTTGTCAGCGGGAATTCCCGTAGCTTTTACAGATTGGAGGATATGGTTCCAAACATGGTCCAGAATGGCCTGCATGTTGCCGGTTTCACTGGTAATCGCCACTACGAGATCTTCCTTGGGCAAAACAATACAATACTGTCCGTAAGCACCATCACCTCTGTAACCATCATTCCGGCAACGCCAGAACTGGTAACAATAGCCCTGCTGCCAGTCATTTTCCTCCTGTTTTCGCGAGCCGCCTTTGGACTGTATGTGTGACCGTGTAGCTTCCTCTACCCAGGCTGCGGGAAGGATCCGTTTTCCGTTCCACTCCCCTTTCTGGAGATACAATTGACCAAATTTGGCAATATCCTCCGTTTTTACCCTAAGTCCCCAGCCGCCGGTATTGATGCCGTTCGGATCTGTCTCCCAATCCACATCCTCAATAGCCAGTGGCTGAAAAAGCCTGGGTTGTAAATATTCAAGTAACGTCTTGCCAGTTACCTTCTGGATGATTGCCGAAAGCATGTAGGTAGCGCCGCTGTTGTAGACAAAAAAAGTGCCGGGCTCATGCTCGACTGGCAGCGATAAGAATGCTTTTACCCAATTGTGATCTTTGCTCTCCCGCAACGAGCCGGTACTGTCCTTATCGTGCCCTGTCGACATGGTCAGCAAATCTTTGATCCTCATGGCGGCCAGGTTAGCACTAACCGTTGAAGGCTTTTCATTTGGGAAAAACGAAATGACTTTGTCGTCCACTTTCAGTTTTCCTTCCGCTACCGCCAGACCGATTGCCGTCGAAGTAAAACTTTTGCTTAAGGAATAAAGCGTGTGTTTCAGATCAGCGGCATAAGGTGCCCACCAGCCTTCCGCAACGACTTTTCCCTGGCGAAGGACCATCAGGCTGTGCAGGTTAAGCTTCTCCGCTTCCACCGCCGTTACAAAATCCAGAATTCCTTTGGCCGACATCCCCTGCGATTCAGGGGAGCTGCGCGGTAACTGCCCATATTGTAAGGACGACGCCCATACTGAGGCTGGAATAGCGCTGATCACACCCAGCTGCAATGCGCCGAATCCCAATTGCTGAAGAAATTCCCTGCGGTTATACGACATGTCTTATGGAAGTAAATGTGATGGGTAATGGTATATTTGTTTCTTAAAAATCTCGATATCTGTTGGAAAACACGACTTCTTTCAAATCGCTTGGCTTGTCCGAACCATTATTAAAAACCATTGCCGAGCAGAATTATACTCAACCCTATCCAATTCAGCAGGAGGCAATTCCTGCAATCCTGAAAGGAAGCGATGTTCTGGGTATCGCAAAAACCGGCTCAGGAAAGACGGCCAGCTTCGTTTTGCCTATTCTCGAATTATTTCAGGACAAACCTTCCGCTCCGAACAGGCACATTTCCGCCTTGGTACTCGTTCCTACAAGAGAATTGGCAGTGCAGATAGCGGTCGTTTTTCAAACATTTGGGGAGAGGCTTCCCAGGAAGGTAAAAACGATGGCGGTTTACGGGGGCGTCTCGGTTAATCCCCAGATGATTGGATTACAAGGTGTTGAAATCCTGGTCGCAACCCCGGGAAGGTTATTGGATCTTTTATCTTATAAAGCGCTAAATATTTCGGAAACGCAGATCCTGGTATTGGATGAAGCCGACAAGATGCTGAATCTGGGGTTTGCTGAGGAAATGAAAGATATCTTTTTCCTTTTGCCTAAAAGGCGCCAAAGCATCCTCTTTTCGGCCACACTGGGAGAGGAAATTGATCAGATCAATAAAACGCAGCTCAGGAATCCCGTCCGCATTGAAATTGAGGAGGAAGAGCAAAATCTGGACCTGATCAGACAAACCGGCTATTTCGTAGATCCTGACCGGCGGGGCCCCCTACTACGTTATCTGATCAAAACACAGGAAATGAAGCAAGTCCTGGTATTCGTTTCAGCAACCCGGACTGCGGATAACCTCGTAGAAAAATTAAACAAAAATGGCATTCAGGCTATGGCCATGCACAGTAAAAAAAGCCAGGGCGCCCGAACAGAGGCGCTTAACAAATTCAAATCGGGAAAGCTCACAGTACTGGTCGCGACCGACCTGGTTTCACGGGGTATAGATATTCAGTTCCTGCCTTATGTGGTCAATTTTGAACTGCCGCGCTCACCCAAAGACTACGTCCACAGAATCGGCCGGACTGGCCGAGCCGAAGCTTCGGGTGAGGCGATTTCATTGATATGCCCGGAAGATGTACATCATTTCAAGATTATCCAGAAAAAAATGGGCAAACAGGTTGAGATGAAAGAATCGTATGACCTGGAGCTAATGGGCTACTAGTTTTTCTTTTTCTCTTTTGCCGAAAGTTCCACAATGTCTTTCTTACTTCCAGTCCAGAAAGCGATTTTCTGGCGGTTGTAAGTATAAGTTACTGCTACCGAATCGCCCCAGCTGATTATTGCGGGGTAAGAATATTCGTCTGTCCTTTTACCAGTCGCAATGTCAGTTTTGTCCGTCCAGTTTTGCCCGTCGTCATAGGACAGGATCAATGAAAGCGGAGAGCGCGAACCCCAGTCCTCGTCGTCCGGATTATAAGCGAGCACTAATGTACCGTCCGACAATCTGGCAAGGTCTATCCCGCTATTCGGGTTGGGCAAGCTTGTTTTTTTGATTGTTGACCAGGTTTTTCCAAAGTCTTTGGAATCGCTGCGTCCAATTACACCGCCTGTGGTCCTAACCAGCATATGAATATTTCCCGGTTCCGACTCCCACAGCGTAGGCTGAATTGCTCCCTTTCCCTTGATTTCTAAGGTATCTATTTTGAAATAAGGGCTTGCAACCCAGGTTTTACCTTTATCAGTACTCCTGTCTACAAATACTTCCCAGCGCTTCACTTCATTAGACGAACCTGCCAGCCAGTCGCCATTGGACAATTCGATCAGCTTATTTTTCACCGGCCCCCTGCCGCCTTTGTCTCCTTTCACCAGTTCATAAGCCTCCGACCAGGTTTCTCCGTCATCAGCAGATGATTTCACCCATGTCTCCCATCTCGGGATTTCCTTCCCAACTTTAAAATACAAATAGACTTTCCCATCATCTGTTTTCTGAAGCACCGGATTCCAATGAGCATCCTCTCTGATCTTTGCCACTTCTTTGGGCTCACTCCAGTTGCCCGGCACTCCTTTGGACAGCCAGATTCCAACGTCAGGATTCTTTTCTTCTGTCCCTCCAAACCAAGCTACAAGGAATTTACCATCATCCAGCCTAACTACTGTGGAGGCGTGACATTGCGCAAATGCGCGTTTATCTCCGAAAACAAATTCCTTTTTGTTAGTCAGTGAGTCCGTAGCCTGATCTGATTCCGCATCTGTTTTTTTCGACCCACAGGATCCAAAAACAATTGAGCTCAGTAAAAAAGCAATGACTTTGCGAAACCTTGGTCTTCTGAAAAACTTCATAATTCTTTTAAACATTGGTTGAGAGAGTTACCCGATTTAAATATAAAGAGGCTATTTATTTCAGCAATTTCTTCAGATCTTCCATGACCGCGGCGGGGGTATGCTCCTCATACAAAATCCTGTGAACGGCCTGGCTGATAGGTAAATTTACCTGATGCACCTTGTTAATTTCGTGGATACTTTTTGTAGCATAATAACCCTCGGCAATCATTTTCATTTCGAGCTGAGCAGCCTTCACACTGTATCCCCGGCCAATCATATTACCAAAAAGCCGGTTGCGACTGAACTGGGAATAAGAAGTAACCAGCAAATCGCCCAAATAGGCGGAAGAACTCAGATTGCGCTCACGAGGATCCAGCGCATTCACCAGGTTTCCGATTTCCTGCATTGCATTGGAAACCAGCACAGCCTGAAAATTATCCCCATATCCTAGCCCATGTGTAATGCCACATGCGAGCGCTACAATATTTTTCATGATCGCGGCATATTCAACACCATACAAATCGTCCAGCGCATGAGCCGCGACATACCGGCAGGTCATTAACGCCGCGAAATCTTCGGCGGCGGGGCATTCGGTAGAGGCGATCGAAAGATAGGACTGCTTTTCCAAAGCGACTTCTTCCGCGTGGCAGGGACCGGCGATTACGCAGGTTTGTTCCGGAGATATGCCAAAGGCAGTGGATATCCAGTCGGTAACCAGGATATTCAAATCGGGAACCATTCCTTTAATGGCTGAAACGACCCGTTTCCCTTGTAGATGTGGCGGAGATAAATGCTGCAAAGCTTCCCTGACAAACGCCGCGGGAACTGCCAGGATTACATAATCAGCTCCTTTTACCGCCTCCGTAGTCTTTTCAAAAACCCTTACTTTTTTTGGAGATAACACAACATCGCTGAGATAGCTCGGATTGTGATGGAATTTCCTGATATGCTCAATATCATTCTGATTACGCAGCCACCAGCGGATCTGAACATTGTTTTGCTCGCACAGGATTTTAATTAAAGCAGTTGCCCAGCTTCCACCCCCTATGACGGCTATTTTGATGGTATTATTTAAAAAACTCATCCCGAAAATTACAATAAACTGATTTGATTGGGGATCAAAATAAAAAATCCTTGCAGCAAAGCCGCAAGGATTTTCTTTTTTAACCTAAACTAAATCGAACTTATTACGATTTTACAACGTATCAATTCGCGTTATCATTTCATTTTTTTTCGTCTTTTTTCACTTCTTCTTTCTTTTTTTCTACCAAGTCGCCATCATTCAGGTTTTTAGAGACCGCAATATATGGCCCTGAAATGATCCGGTCCCCAGGTTTCAATCCCGAAAGAATTTCAATGTTTTCAAAATCGCTGATACCGGTTTTTACTTCTTTCATTTGTGCTTTTCCGTTCAGATCGGTGAAAACCACCTCCTTGATCACCTCATCTTTCTTCTGCTTTTGCTTTTCGCTTTCCGAGGTATTCGCGTCATCCGACGGTGGGCCTTGTGTTGATACAGCGGCGACAGGTTTGTTGCTCCGCGTAGTTACCGCAGCGATCGGAACAGTTACAACACCATTCTTTCTGTCTGTGATAATTTCAACTGAAGCTGTCATGCCCGGCTTGAAAGGATAGGATTTCTTGGATCGCGAAGCCATAAGGTCACTGAACGACTCATTCAGTATTTTCACCTTCACTTCAAATTCCGTAACCGCATCAGCGGAAGTGCTCGCTGCTGATGTACTGGAAGTGGAGGAAGCAAGTCCTGCCGCTGTATTTGCAATTTCTTTCACCACACCCTTGAATTTACGGCCCGACGCACTATACGCGTCAACATCGATTTCGGCGGTGTCTCCTAAACTAACCCGTACAATATCGTTCTCATTGACATTCACGCGCACTTCCATATTAGCCAGGTTGGCAATCCGCATCATTTCGGTACCGGCCATTTGGGAAGTCCCTACCACACGCTCACCCGCTTCTACATTCAGAAGGGATATGATTCCGCTCACCGGGGCAAAAATGCTGGTTTTCCGAAGATTTTCAGTCGCGTCCCTCAAACTAGCCTCTGCGCTTTTGATGTTGAACAATGCTGCCGAAACATTTGCTTTCGTAGACTCGATGTCCTGCTGGGCTACGCCGTATGTGGACGAAAACTGCTCAAAATCAGCTGCTGAGATCACTTTATCCGCAAAAAGCTTCTTATTTCTCTCATAATTGGCTTTTGCCTGAATGAGCCGGGCCTCGGCCTGTGCGACCATGGCCTTAGTCTGCTCATAATTAGCTTTGCTGGAATTCACGGCAGCCTGAGCGCGGGCCATGAGGGACTCGTAGTTGTCTGGACGGATTTTCAAAAGCAATTGTCCTTTTACAACCGAGTCCCCTTCGGCAACATTCAGGCTGATGATTTCTCCGGAGACATCAGGACTTAGCTTCACTTCTACTTCCGGCTGGACTTTTCCCGAAGCGGTCACTCGCTCAACAATATCGGCCGTTTTAACGGTAGCGTACTCGACTTCCGTAGTTTTGGGCTTGCCGATATAACCTGCCTGCTTGGCCGCAAATAAGCCCGCAACCAGAAGTAGTACCAGACCTGCTGTAATCCACCAGATTCGTTTTGAAGATTTACGTGCCATAACTTTTATAATTACAATGAATGATCTGTTGGATAGAAGCGGTTAAAATATTCAAAAGCCAGGAATGGCGGTATTATGCTATGATGGTCTAAAAATCTGAAAGCGGACGATTCATATAAAAATCGAGGATTTTCGTCCGGAATACGTAGTCATATTTGGTTTGGACCAGGTTACCGTTCGCCTTGTCGAGGTTCGCTTTCGCTATGTTATACTCAACAGAATTAATCGCCCCGACATCAAACCTGACCTGTGAAACCCGGAATGTTTCCGTTAATGCCCTGACCTGATTGGCCGTAGCTGAATATCTCTTTGCCGCATTGGTCATATCAATGTAAGCCTGCTCTACGTTTTTGCGTATCGTCAGCTGAACCTGTTGGGCCTGGTATTCATAGGTCTTTTGCTGCAGCTTGGCATTGGCAACATTATATTTCACCCTGAAATTTGAAAAGATTGGTATGGTCAGGTTGAGGTTAATCGCCGAGTTCCTATTGAAGTTCAGCTGATCCAGATAGGTAAAAGTCCTCAAATCTCCGTTCGGCGTCGAAACCTTTTGAATAACTGGGAACTGCTGATTATTGTAAACTATATAGTCCGTCGTGGAAATAACTTCTGTTGTAGTAGATCCCGTACCATTGGAAACAAACCGCTCCTTGGGTGCAGCGCTTGAAAATGTAGTATAAATACCGCCGTTAAGCGTCAGCGAAGGTAAAGCGGCACCTTTTGCAAGATCTACATTGGTACGTGCTGCCTCTATACGCATATTGGCTGCTTTCATCTGCGGAAGGTTACTAAGTGCCGTTTCAAAAATTTCCTGGATGGTGGCGTCGTAGGCAGTTAATGTAGGGTCTTTAACCTCGATCTTCACTACATTGACCCGCTCGCTTCCGGGCATATTCATGTATTGTTTCAAATTAAGCTTGGCTGTTTCCAGGTTGTTTTCCGCGTTTACGAGTGTCAGCTCATCATTGGCAAGCTGCGATTTAAGGTCCAGCAGGTTGCTTTCTGCCAATGAGCCCGCCTCAACCAGCTTTCCTGTTCTTTCAACCTGCAGCTGTGAGGCCTCAACCTGCCTTCTTGCCACTTCTATAAGTTCCTCATTCGTAATTACCTGGAGGTAGGATAATGCTACATTCAGCATGATATCGTTACGGGTGGCTTCGAGGTCCTTTTCGCTGGCTTTGTAATTCGCCTCGTTGAACTTAATGTTATTCTTGATCTGAAAACCATTAAAGAGCGTAACCTGCCCCGCCAGCTGATAGCTATTGGAACTGACATTTTGCTGAACAAACTGGTTGGTAAATGGGTCAATGCTTCTACCAGAACGAAATCCTTGCCCCGCACTGAAACTGATACTTGGCCAGCGCTGCCATTTGGATTGCGCGTAGGTGTTGCCATTGGTTCGTACCAAAATCTCGGACTGTTTGATTTGCGGGTTGGTCTCCAGAGCAATTCGGATGCAATCTTCAAGAGAATAAGTGTTCGCAGGCTGGTTAACATCTTTTTGGGCAAAGGCATTACCTGTAAGCATTGCAAAAAGTGTGACCAACACAACTGTGGAATTGCGTAAAGGATTAAACATATGATGTCCAGAGTTAGATGATCAATATTACTGTTTAACCTAAAAAGCAACCATCCATTTTGTACGGACGGTTGCATATCAGGGTAAAAGGGCAATTTTTAGAATCTCAAAATCAGTGAAAAAACAAGTACCCGAGCCAGATTCCAGCCACAACGCCAACAAAATCGGCGATCAATCCTACTACGATTGCATATCTGGTATTTTTGATGCCCACCGATCCGAAGTACAAGGCGACAATATAGAGTGTAGTATCAGCAGACCCCTGGAAAATACATACCAGCCTCCCGACAAAGGAGTCCGGGCCAAATTCCTTCATTGCATCTATCATCAGTGCGCGTGCGCCGCTGCCGCTCAAAGGCTTCATGAGTGCTACAGGCAGGGCATTCGTAAAATCGGTATTCATTCCGGTCAGGGAGAAAAGCCACTTTAACCCGTCAATCAGGTAATCCATTGCCCCGCAGCTTCTGAACGCACTGATGGCCACCAGTAAACCAACGAGGTACGGAATAATCATGACTGTTGTTGAAAAACCAGCTTTCGCACCCTCTATAAATGATTCGAAAACATTGACTTTTTTGTACATCGCAGTTCCCAAAAAACCTGCAATCACCACCAGCAGGACCGCGTTTCCGACAAATATGGAAACCGCCTCGATTTGTTCTTTTGGGAGTCCAGACAAAGACCATAACAAAAAGCCCAACATCGCGGTGATGCTTCCCAGCCACAACAGGATCGTTTTATTAAATAAATTGATCTTTTGCCAGCTCGCTGTGATGATCATTGCTACCACGGTGGTGATGTATGTTCCTACCACACAGGGTATAAACACATCCGAGGGACTTTCCGCACCGAGAATGGCGCGCTGTGCAATGATGGATAAAGGAATGATCTGCAAGCCTGAAGTATGTAACACCAGGAACATAATCTGCGCATTGGAAGCGGTGTCCTTACTTGGGTTCAGGTCCTGCAGACTTTGCATAGCCTTTAGTCCAAATGGGGTTGCCGCATTATCCAGCCCCAGAAAATTGGCGGAAAAGTTCATGATCATCTGACCGTGCGCCGGATGGTCTTTCGGAACTTCTGGAAAAAGTTTGTTAAAAAACGGCCCGATAATCCTCGCCAACCTGTTGATAATACCTGCTTTCTCGCCGACATTCAAAATTCCTAAAAAAAAAGTCATTACGCCTGTCAGCGGCAACGCAATATCCATTACAGCGACTTCCGCCATTTTTAACATCCCTTCCGTCACCTCTTTAAAAGTCTGGACATCGCCGGTGAGAATAAACTTCAAAAGAGCTACTGCAAAGGCAATTACAAAAAAACCGACAAAAATATAATTTAAAGCCATGCTGGGGTGGGCGGTGAAAAGGCAGGTTTACTTAATAATTTGTTTACAATTCCTGAGTTAAAATATTTCATTTAATGGAAATAACAAAAGTATATTGCAAAGTAGACATCACGCTTTAAACCAAATTGTTATTCCTGATGAAGTATTGGAGTTTCCTGATATTGTTAGCCACGTTTGCCTGCAACCAATCGAATTCGGACCAGTCAACGGATCAGTCCGAAATTGTAGTCAACGACACGATCCCGCTGGTCAGGGCAAAAATCAAAACCGAACCGGTTGCTGCGTTCAGCGAAAAAGTAAAAGATCCACTGAACGATTGGCGCTTTTCGGTTGAACTTTACGAAACCAAAGCCACTTTTGACTATCTGGTCAAGATAAAATATAAGGAACTGGATGCCGAGGATACTTTAAAGGTTCCCAATTTCGGAATACTGCCCAAAGTTGAAATACAAAAAGGGCCCACAGATCAATCGTGCATCCTTGGGTTTCTGGATAAAAAGGGCGAATTCAAAGAATATAAAATGGTCCAGGTCAAAAATCAGCAATTGAAGATCTCGACATTAAGGCATTATGCAAGAACGAGGTATAAGGTGAAAAAACAATAGAGCTAACGCAAAAAAGACCGGATTGTCCGGTCTTTTTGCAAAAAGTTCTGTTCATGTTATCGCTGTAAGACAACCCTGATTTTTTCGGATTCACCGGTTTGCATAAGCAGTTGCAAATAATAAGTACCACTCGGCAAATCGCTTACTTGGATGTTTAAGGTTTTATCGGCTTTAAATGCATCTGTTAAGTAGTCTCCCGTCGGATCGACCCTCCTGACTTCTTTCCCACCGACCTCACTGAAAATCCGGACCAAATCAGGCAAACCTGAAATATCTTCGACCTCGTCAAATGTAATATGGAGGTAATCGCTGGCAGGATTGGGATAAACCTTATAAACTGGTATTTCCTTCGCGCAATTATCCACGCATATCGTGATTCCCTTTTTCACAGACCCAAAGCAGTTACTCACGGTAATATCAATTCCATAGCAGTTGTTTATATAAGAATTAAAGTAGGCAGTGCCTCCATTATAGTTCAAGATGGTATTAGCGGGGTCGCTGGTCGTCCAATTACCAAATTGTGTACCCGGTTCGGCTGTATAAGCATTGAGCGAGACGCCGGATCCGTTACACATGAAGTCGGCTGGTCCTCCGCCATTTGCGGTTACGAGTAACGATGTTGGTTTTGGTGGGCTCTTCTTTACATTGATGGGCGTGCTGGCCGCCGTAGTCATCGCGCAAACTGACGACGTAGCCGATACCTGCACCGTTCCATCCGAAACGCCTGTGATTTGGGCAGAATTGGTATTACCTGGTGAATTTGCTGTAATTCCTCCGGTGGTTGTCCAGTTATAGCTTGTCGCATTGCTTGCTGTGGCAGTGATGGTTTGCGGGCTGCAAAGGAGAATGTCGGCGGAGTTGATGACGGGCTTTGTGGGAGTTGGTCGGATTATAGTGAGTTGAGACGATGTACTTAGACTAGGCACATCATTCCTCGAGGTGGTAACTTTGATGGTCCCGACGGAATTGACATGCGGGGTTAATGTCACGGTATTACCACTGCCACTTAGGCTCCAACCAGCCGGGTAAGACCAACTATAAGCTGTCGCATTGGCAGCTGGCGTCACCGAAACTGTAATCGGAGTTGTACCGCAATTCAGCAGGTAACTGCCTGTATATTCGACACCGTTGATTTTAATATTGCCTGGGTTACCGAGGTATAGGATTGGAATCGTCTTGGTCTGGGTTAAGCCGACTGGGCAGTTTTCGCACCCCTGTAAAGCGCTCACTCGCTTGGCAGTAGTCACCTTAAACGTACCATTTGCGTTGACGTTATTCCATTTACAGTAACAGAGTTATTACCGTCACCTTCGTAAGTTGTTGAATTATTAGCCAAGATAATACCATTGGTAACCTCCCATTTGTATCGACACGAGCTGCCATTATTACAGCTGTTGAAATTGGTCATATCGGCAAGGTAGGCATGCAAATTTGGTCCAGGAAGGGCACTGGCACATCCATTGGGACCACAAGTAATATTAATTGATTGAGCCCATATAGCTGACCCGAAAAAATGGAGGGTCAATAAGATAACACACGATATTTTGAATAACTTATTCATTTGAATTCGACTTAAAAGTGATAAGAAAGGTTTATTGTCCTTAGCGGAACCAGATTGAGATAGATGCCTCTTTGCTTTGCTGTAATGCTCTTGTCAAAATCTAAATTTTGCAATAGGCGAAAAGCAAGCGAAGCAGCGACCTCAGCCGAAATTGATAGACGGTTCAGAACTCTATATTTTATACCGGCAAATGGCAACACGGACAGATCGTACATTCGCGAAGGCAAAATGACAGAGGGCTTCACATAATTGTATGAATAATAAGCTTGCGTGTCCAGGCCATAAAAGAGTTGATGTTTACCAGCATTTTTATGGAATTCATAACCCGCGCTAATACTCATTGATATCCCAGTCATTTTGACGATATAGGGGTCACTGCTAGGATTGCCTATGGAATCTTGATACACGCTAAATTTGTTTTTACCAAAATTGATATTGCTAATCGACAATCTGTAGGCCCCTATTTTATCCGGAGAATATCTCAGCATCACATTGGCGTAACCGCTAAATAAATGATACACGTCCAGACTTACATCCGTTTTATATGATCCTGGATTTGCCTCTGCGAAGTCATTTTTTTCTGGTGGTTTTTCAATCTGTTGGCTTTGAACGTTGTGACTCGAACAGCAGAGTGCCAGTGAGTATACCACAAGCCTCAGGCAAATTGCCCATCCAGGTATTTCCCTTGCCCTTTCCATATTTATTATTGTTTTTATACAAATAAAAAGGGTACAAATGATACCAATCCTGGGAAACCCCAGAATCGGACCTGCAAAAACCCAGAAAATTCAGAGGTATTTCGCTTTGAGTTTGCTGACTTAGTTCTCAGAAATCCCGAGATAGGAGGCGATGTATTTTTGAGGGACGCGGGCAATTAGTTCTTTCGAGCGGGAGCGGAAAACTTCGAACTTCTGAGGAGCTGACAACATGCGCATGTCACGAAGCAACTCTTTGTGCGTCAAAAGCGCTCGCTCGGCAATGATCCTGCCAAGACAACAGATTTCGGGGTGATCAGCGTAGAGCTGATACAGATCCCGGTGGGAAATATAAATGAGGGTAGAAGACTCCAGAACTTCAATATACTCAGTGGCCGGAACCTGGTTGACAAAGCTTTCTGCTGCATGAAAGAAATCGCCTTCCTTAGCAAACCACTCAGTGACATCGTCGAAAATACCGTCGCCGTGGTCAATAAGCTGGTATCCTCTTACCATTCCGGATTTCACGAACCACAGCCTGTCGCAAATGTCGCCTTCCGACAGCAACAGCTTTCCTTTTCTGGCATTTGTGATTTTGAATTTCCGCAGCAATTGTGTGCAAACTGCTTCATTGACAGGAAGAATACCCGTGAGGGAAGAAATCAGTTCAGAATACATAGTGTGAGTTAGAGTTGGGTAATCGCAAGATGGTTATTTTAGCCATCTTTTCCATGCAGGATCCAGCGCTTTTTCAAACCTTTACCCAAACAAAAAGCCTGGCTTTCACCAGGCTCGTTTGCTATTTGTAAATACTGTAAATCACGCTTTAAAAACCTCGTCCATCTTCTCACGGATAGTCAGTAAACGTTTGCGGTCACCGCCCGGTACCTCCGCAGAAGCCCAGCCGGAGTACCCGACCTTTTCCAAGGCTTTGTTTACTTCGGGCCAATTGTTATCGCCTTCCATAAACTCTACATCAAATCCTTTCCAAAGTCCGAGGTCATTCTGTTTTTTAATGCTGAATTCCTTTAAATGGAGCTTTAAGATACGTTTGTTCAACGCTTCGATCCAGGATGTCGGCCAGCTGTAACGAAGCACGTTCCCTATATCCAAGTACCAGCCTACCATCGGGTGCTTAAAGTCATCGACAAACTTTGCCGCCTCCAGGGGACTTAACAGGAACTGGTTCCAAACATTTTCGATCGCGATTTTCACGCCCGTCTTTTCAGCCACCGGAAGCAGCTTACGGATCTCAGCCTGAGAGCGTTCGTATGCCTCAGTATATGTTACACTGGCATTTACAACCCCCGGCACAACCAGCACCGTACTGCCGCCGTATTCTTTTGTATCCCACAGCGCCTTCTCAATCGACCTGGCGCATTCTTCCCTTTTTTTGGGATCTGGATCAGACAATGGCAGTTTCCAGTGCATTGAATTTACCGTGCCCGGAATCAGCAAGCCTGTCTTGTCCCGGGCTGCCAGAACCTCCTTCATTTCCAGTTTATCCGGAGAGTCAAGTTCCACTCCATCGTAACCAAGATCTTTCAGCAATTTAAACTTATCCATTACCGACAGGTCTTCCTTCACCATTCCCCACATCAGGCTCTTTTTTACCATAGGTCGGGCCACTGGCTTTGCAAAAGCTGCTTGGGAATTGGATATAAGAGATGAACCCACAGCAGTAGTTGCCACAGCCATAGCGGAGGCCGCTACAGCTGTGTTTTTCAAGAATATTCGTCTGCGCATGGAGATCAGGAGAATGCGGTGATTCCGGGTTTTGCTACCTCAACCACGGGCGGCTTCATGTCGAAACTGTAAGAATCCGGACCTAACTTTTCGGTCGAGTTCATGGCTTCATCCCAGGTAATACGTTTCCCCGTATAAGCAGCCATCCTTCCCATGATCGCTGTCAGGGTGCTGGTCGCCATAAATTCGCCATCATTCACGAATTTACCGCTCCTAATACCGGCGAATAACTCGTTATGTTCGGTTTGATACATATCATTCTGAAAACCTTCGTATTTCCATGGATTTGCCCCGGTGATTTCGTGTACGTTTCGGGCGCAGTTTACCATTGCGCTTCCTTTTGTACCCAGGGTTTGCACAAGGTAGCTGTTTTCGCAGTTAGCCTGTTGTCTGGAATGGTGGAACCCTTTTACACCGTTATCATAGTCGTAAGTGACTGCGAAGTGGTCGAAAATGTTACCGAACAGCGAGTCGGTACGAACCTGACGTCCGCCTGTTCCTACCGCAGAAACCGGATTTTTTCCACCCATTGCCCATTGCATCATATCCAAACTGTGGACAGCCTGTTCTACAATGTGATCACCTGCCAGCCAGGTATAGTAAGTCCAGTTGCGGAGCACATATTCAGCATCGGACCAACCCGCGACGCGTGGGAACGACCACAATGTACCGGTGTCATAAGTGTTATAGATTGCAGTAATATCACCTACCGCCCCGTCAAGGATTCGGGAAAAGCTGGCACGTTTTGGCTCGTGGTATCTCCAGCAAAAGCCAGACATCAGTGAAACGTTCTTTTGTTTGGCAAGTTTGGCTGCGTCCAGCACTTTGCGAACGCCAGGAGCGTCAACCGCGACAGGCTTTTCGCAAAAAACGTGTTTGCCCGCATTGATAGCCGCGGTGAGGTGCTCGGGACGGAAATGAGGAGGAGTAGCAAGCAACACTACGTCCACTCCCGACTCCAACACTTTTTTGTAAGCATCGAACCCTATGAACTTATGACCTTCATCGACCTTTACTTTCGGACCGTGTACTTTCGTCAGGTTTTCCAGAGAAGCGTCCATTTTATCTTTGAAGATATCCCCCATTGCATGGAGAACAACGTTGGGATCCGCTTTCAATGCCTGGTTAGCGGCACCCGAACCACGGCCACCACAGCCTATCAAACCGATTTTAAGGGTTTCGGCGTTAGTACCGGCAAAAACACGGTTGGGATTAATAATGGTAATAGCTGGTAATGTGCTACCGGCAAGTGCCATGCTCGCCATTTTCAGAACATCTCGTCGAGAAGTACTCATTGTTAACAGGGATTAGGTGATAGAATTACTAAAGTTTTTAAATTTTAAGTATACTGCCACAGATTCAACATCATTAGAGGCAATAAAGATAAACAAATCTGATATTTTTCTGCTAATGTAAAACCAAAAATTCATTTTGCGTGCTCGTGCCCACGCAAAAGTTAATGGATGTAAAATCCTTGGTTGCTATGCTTTTATACTCAAGAACCTTTATCTCATAACATGATCCATGACAATTTATTGCTAATTATTTCGCTGCTTTTCGTTGTTTCCATGTTAACCATGGTAAGTGAGAAAATTGGCGTTTCCTACCCTATTTTTTTAGTCATTGCGGGTTTGCTGATCAGTTTTATTCCCGGCATGCCGCACGTGCAATTGGAACCCGATCTTATATTCCTCATTTTTTTGCCGCCACTTTTGTACATGGCCGCCTGGAACACTTCCTGGAAAGATTTTTGGTTCTGGAAGCGGCCTATACTTATGCTGTCTATCGGGCTCGTTGTTTTCACCGCCACCGCGGTCGCCTATCTTTCCCATGCCATGATCCCCGGCTTTACTTTGGCAATGGGTTTCGTATTGGGCGGGATTATTTCCCCTCCCGACGCTGTTGCGGCCACGTCGGTCTTACAAGGCTTGAAGGTCCCAAAACGCATCGTGACTATTCTGGAAGGGGAAAGTCTTGTAAATGATGCTTCCTCTCTCATTGTGCTCCGGGTAGCGCTGGCCGCCGTTGCAACTGGCAAATTCGTCCTGTGGAAAACCGGGGTGGATTTTTTTACAGTTTCCGTAATGGGTATTATCATAGGCCTGGCGATCGCCCATGTGCTGTATGTGGTTCACCGGTTTTTCCCGACCACGCCCAGCATCGACACTGCCCTTACCTTTATTTCACCCTATCTCATGTACATTGCTGCGGAGCACTTTCAGTATTCCGGCGTTCTCGCAGTAGTCAGTGGCGGATTATTTTTAAGCTTCCGTGCCCACGAGATTTTCTCCTACCAGTCCAGAATGCAAAGTACGTACGTCTGGGAAACCATTATTTTCCTGTTAAACGGAATTGTCTTTATTATGATCGGCCTGCAGTTGCCGGAAGTGGTGAACGGGCTGGGAGGTTATACCGTTCAGGAAGTGATCGGCTACTCGGTGACCATCAGCCTGGCCGCGATCGTGATACGGATTATCTGGGTATATCCGGCCACCTACCTGCCTCGTATTTTAGTTAAATCGATCCGGACGAGAGAGAAGAGACCGAGCTGGAAAACTGTGTTTGTTGTGGCATGGAGCGGAATGCGGGGTGTTGTTTCACTTGCCTCCGCGCTGTCGGTACCACTTGTCCTGAATGGCGCTGCGTTTCCCCACCGGGACCTGATCCTGTTTATCACTTTTGTAGTGATCCTGTTTACACTCGTATTACAGGGACTGAGCTTACCCGTGATGCTTCGCTGGTTGCAAATAGAAGACGACGGCGAGAACCTGGAAGAACAAAATGCAATGATGAATTCCAGGTTAGCTACCGTCAGCCTGGACTATATGCGGTCCAACTACGATGGTGAAATACAGGAATTTGAGCCTTTCCGACTTTTGAAAGACCGTTATGAAAAGATCATCCAAATGGCCGACGCCAAAATGCTGCACATCGAAGATACGCCATCCAAAAGCATGGTGAGAAAATACCGGACCATGTTGGTTGAGATCATTGATGTGAAACGGGCGGAAATTCAGAAACTACGTCGTGAGAAAGTCTGCTCCGATGAACTGATCAGGATCAAAGAGCGTGAGCTGGACCTGGAAGAAGCACGGCTAAGAAAGTCGCCCTGAAATTAATCCCAAGCCACTTCGATCACATAGTCCCTGAGGTCGATCGTGGTAAACTTCTCGTTATTCTGACGCTTAAGGGAAATTTTTCCGTTCTGCACTTTTGCAACCTGCTGCGCCAGAACGTCTTTATCGTTTTTCTTACGATAAATGGCAACCATAGCGTCCGAGCTGGTCACTTCTACTTCGCAAGAGCGTCCTTTCGCATTGATCAGCTTGGCATTGTTGGGCAGATACGGTGCTTTTGCCAGGGCGAGCGCCCGCGACGCTTGCGGCACGCCATAACCTACAAAATTATTCCCGTAGGGATACAAATGTGACGATTTCTCGATCAGTGAAATCAATTCTTTATTCGTCAGCTTTGGATTTGCCTGCAACAGGCATGCTGCAAAGCCGGTGATCACCGGAGCTGAAAGAGATGTGCCGTACAGTGAAAAACAAGAAACATTGGGTTTGACATAATTCAAAAATTCAGGGCCAGTGCTGCTGTATCCGATCCGGTTCCAAAGCTTACCGTTGGTTGCACCCACCGACAGGACGCCTTTTGCATCTGCAGGGGCAGAAACGATTTCCCAGCTCTTGTCATCGCCTTCATTTCCAGCTGAAACGATCAACATGATCCCCTTTCGATCAGAGGCGATCTGGGCTGCGCGGCTAATTGCGCTGGTTTTTCCGTCCATTTGAGCCGGCGTATAATTTTCTTTCGGGTCTGAAAATCCTTTTGCATACCCTAAAGAAGTATTGATTAAACGCACGCCCAGACTGTCCATCCATTCCATGGCCGCAATCCAGTTATCCTCTTCACCTCTGTATTCTCTCATCGAGTAATCCGTTCTGGCCAGGTAAAACTTAGCATTGGTTGCCATGCCGTACTGTATCTGGTCCTGAAAGTCAATTCCTGCAATTGCAGCCAGTACCTCTGTCCCATGCATATCAGAAAACGATTCGGCAGTGCTGAAAAGCAAGTGGCCCGGGCGGCCTGGTTTTACGTAATCACGGATGCCCAGAATCCTGTTATTGGAGAAAATCTGAGTTAGGGAGTAGGACGAATCTGCGCCGTAAAAACCCGCGTCAATAACGCCTATAGTTACGTCTTTTGCCGTGATGCCCTCTTTTAAAAATGCACTAGCCTGTACCTGTGACATGACAGGAGCCATTTGGGCCTTTTCCACACCCTTGGTACTGGCAATATAAAACCCCGGATCAATGGGTACCACTTCCTTTACAAAATCGAGCTCCCTCACTTTCATCGCCTGCTCGCTCGTCAAAACAGCTGAAACAGCGTTAAGCCATTTGGAACGATTGATAATGTTGACAGACTGTTCTCGAAGTGCCTGTTCGTAGTCTTTTTTGATTGGGAAATCGGTTTCGTCGGAGAGTAACAGCCCTAATTTTTGGCGGGTTTCGATTGTTTGTGCAGAAACTGCCGGCCTTGTGTTTAAATCTTTACTTTTCAGGTAAATCCAGTATTTGGGCGAAGCCGAGACGACAAAAGGGATCAATGCAAAAGCAAGCAGAAACAGTCTTTTCATGAAAATATGGTAGTTAGGCACTTCTTATTGGTATCTATAAACAAATCTGAACAAAGCCGATGAACCGTTGTGTTAAACCGGGTTTGTCCAGAATTTTAGAACAATATAAACGTAATTTTACAAATTAAATTACTGGTGACAAAAATTGTCGACCTACGTCGTACGCTTCGTAGCTGAGGTCAATCGAAATTGAGGGGTTTCAGATTACTACTGCAATAGTTATGTTTTGTAGATTTGGCACTTATCTAACATACACTCTAAAAAATGAGCACAGTACAAGAAGCAAGGCGGTATTTAAGTAACGCGAAAGAAATTTTAAGTGAAAAGGCCAGTAAAGAAGACGGCTATTATCAGGACCCAAAATATGTAAAAATGGCAGGCCACACTGCTTACGCCGGCATATTATTGGTTCTGGATAATCTCCTCGGCAAAAAGACGAAAGGTTGTAAAGATGTCGACTGGTATAAGCAACATTTGGCTTTTATGGATAAACAAATACTTAATTCATTTCTGACAGCATATCAGGTTCTCCATTTGGACATGGCTTACGATGGAGCAAAGAGCGCCGAATTAGCCAAAATTGGAATGGAGGAAGCCGAAAAACTCATTAGCTGGGTTGAAACAAAAACAGCTGCGGCGTAAACAAAATGGAGCTCTTACCCGAAGACATCTACAAACTACTCTTATCATTTTTTCTGGGCGCAATCATTGGCACCGAGCGTGAGTATCGCAGCAAATCGGCCGGGCTGAGGACCATGATCCTGATTGCAGTCGGATCCACGCTGTTCACTATTTTGTCTATTAAAATCAGTTCTGACGCCGACAGGATTGCCGCGAATATTGTAACTGGTATCGGCTTTATTGGTGCCGGTATTATTTTTCGGGAAAATAACCGGGTTGTTGGAATTACGACCGCTGCTGTTGTCTGGATTACCGCAGCATTAGGAATGGGCATTGGCGCTGGATTTTACGAAATATCCATTGCTACTTTTATCATCGCAGGACTTTCATTGGTAATCCTGGCACCCATGCAGCAGTTTATCCGGAGAAAAAGCCAGATCCGCAATTATCGCCTGATGTGCGTTTACCAGCAAAAAACCCTCAAAACGTACGAAAATCTGTTCAAGGTATACAACTTGAAAATCCTCTATGGAGAACAGAGCCGCACAGGAAACCACATCACCGGAAGCTGGACTTTACAAGGGTCCGAAAAAGACCACGAAAGTCTGACGCAACATCTTCTGAATGACATAGAGATCAAGGAATTTGATTTTTGAGCAACGATAAGATTAGTTTTTCATTAAAAAATCAAGATTAATGCCCTAAAATGATCCTTATCATGTTGGGTTAACGTTATAATGCCTTAGTTGGAAACTTTATTGAATTGAAGACGCATTATTACAGAATACCCAAACCCATAGAATGATTTGCCTGGAAATTTCCGTGTGAGTCAGATTTATTGCCAAACGTTATGTCAGACATTATTAAAGAAAAGCTTTGGAAGATTGTAGCCGGGAACATCACCGCCACGGAAGCCGCCTGGCTGCAACAAAAGGGGGCATCCGATTCTTTGGAATTGATGACCGCCTTCGTAGCTGTTCCCCGGTTTTTACCAAAAAAAATCATTCATACCAAAGAGGAAACCCTGCTTGCAATTAGTTCGGAAGTGCACGGATTTTCCGTTGACGGCTGGTCGCTGGTCAGGCTTAGCCGGGTGTGGCTTCTCACCCAACTTGATCCATCCGATAAGAGTGAGTATGTCAAAAACATCGAAACGCTCTTCGACACTGCAGAAATGAACGAGCTCGTGGCGCTTTACTCTGCATTACCGCTTCTTTCCTACCCAGAGCAATGGCTTTTCAGGGCCACGGATGCGGTCCGCTCCAATATGGGTTTTGTTTTTGATGCGATTGCACTGCACAATCCCTATCCCGAAAAGTATTTCAATGAACCCGCATGGAACCAGCTGGTGCTGAAGACCATCTTCAATGACAAGCCTATCCACTTTATTGAAGGACTGGAAAACCGGGCCAACGAAAAACTGGCTTTGACACTTTCCGATTTTGCCCATGAACGCTGGGCGGCCGGGCGCACCGTGTCACCACAGGTATGGCGGCTTGTTGGAAAGTATATGAACCCGGGCCTACTCGGTGATATGCAACATTTATTCGATTCCGAAAATCCGGGAGACCAGAAAGCGGCTGCATTGGCATGCGCGGATTCCGGTCTTCCCGCTGCAAATTACTTACTTGCCAAATACACAGACCTGGAAAAATCAGTCAAATCGGGCGAAGTAACCTGGGCCGATCTTGAACTTTGACATTTAAAAATTATGTGCCTAAACCATCACGAAACAGCCCCGAATCCTTCTCACTTTGAAGACAGTGAAGAAGTTGCAACTGCACCCGCACACCGCGATATTGCCTGGAACGATTACAGGGACCTCATTAAGGGAATGCGTTTTTTTGATCCGCATATCCATATGGTCTCCCGGACAACCGATGATTACCAGGCCATGCACCAGGCTGGAATCGTAGCGTTGATTGAACCTGCGTTCTGGGTCGGACAGCCACGTACCGGCCTTTCCAGCTTTAAAGATTATTACAGCAGCCTTGTTGGCTGGGAAAGATTTCGCTCTTCTCAGTTCGGGATCAAGCATTATTGCACCATGGGCCTCAATTCCCGGGAAGCTAATAATGAACCCCTTGCCGAGCAGGTAATGGAAATTCTTCCACTCTATATTTATAAGGAAGGAGTAGTGGGTGTCGGCGAAATCGGTTTCGACGACCAGACACCCGCAGAAGAAAAATACTATCGCCTTCAACTGGAGCTTGCAAAAGAAGCAAAACTACCTGTCCAGATCCATACACCGCATCGAGATAAGAAAAAAGGAACTGAGCGCAGCATGTCCATTGCGTTGGAACATGGTATTGATCCTTCGTGGGTGATCGTCGATCATAATAATGAAGAAACCGTCAAAAGTGTTCTTGATCAGGGATTTTGGGCTGCTTTCACCATTTACCCTTTCACTAAAATGGGAAATGAGCGCATGGTTAAGGTAGTCGAGCAATATGGCCCTGAGCGGATTATGGTCAACTCAGCCGCAGATTGGGGCATTTCGGATCCTCTGGCAATTCCAAAAACGGCAGCGTTAATGAAAATGCGTGGCATTTCGGATGAGACCATTCGCCTTGTTACCTATCAAAACGCGATCGATGCATTCGGGAAAAGCGGCCAGATTGATGTCACTGACTTCGAATCCGGCTATACCATTGACCAAAGCGAGAAATTTCACGGTAATAGTATCCTGCGAGGCGGGCAACAGCCGGCTCATGTAAAAGACTCCCTGGTCATCCGATAACGTGAGCAGCTTAAAGCCTTATCTTCAGTTAACCCGTCCTGCCAATCTTGTTACTGCTGCGGCTGATATCCTGGCAGGGATGGCTATCGCGCAATTCACGTTTTCCAGCTTCACCCCGGGATTTCTGGTTGTTTCCACACTTGGATTGTATGGAGGCGGCGTTGTGTTGAACGATGTTTTTGATGCGAGACTGGATGCCGTAGAACGTCCCGAACGCCCTATTCCAAGTGGCAGGGTTCCTTTAAGATCGGCGGCAATGCTTGGCATCTCTTTATTGTTCCTGGGGATTATTGCAGCAGCACTTTTCAGTTTGCAAAGCGGTATGATTGCAATCATTATTGCCATGCTGACGGTCCTATACAACCGCTTTGCCAAACATCACGTATTTTTCGGGCCGGTGACCATGGGTATGTGCCGGGGAGCTAACCTGATTCTCGGCATGAGCGTTTTGCCTGAATCGTTTCAGAAATGGGGACTTATTGCCTTATTGCCTATTGCCTACATTGGCGCCATTACATTGATCAGCCAGGACGAAGTCCACGGCGGTAAAAAGAGGACATTATATATCGCAGCATTGCTATACCTGATCGTGCTGACGGCACAACTGAGCATTTCGCAGCACGAAGGAAACATACTTATTACATGGCCGTTTGTTCTTTTACATGCCTGGCTGATTGGCAGGCCGCTTTGGAACGCCATTCAAAACCCGATCGGCCCAATGATCGGGAAAGCGGTCAAAGCAGGCGTCATTTCTTTAATCGTCATGAATGCGTCGTGGTGTGTGGCCTTCGGATTCTGGCCCCTCGCCTTGGCAGTTTTGGCTTTATTACCGCTATCAATGCTTCTGGCAAAGGTTTTCGCAGTAACTTAGGGTAAAAAAGGAATTGGGATGAGGGGAATATCCCTGGATTTTAGTCTTTCTATCAATGCATTCTGGAGTATAGCATGTCGAGTTCAATGCAAACCATACAACAACGTTTCAAAGTAGCGTACAACTATTCGGTATTCTTCACCGAAAATCTATTTCATCAGTCAAATCCTATGCTGGCTGATTTTTTCAAAACATTTACCGAAGAAGGCTTTCAACGCAAAGCCGTGGTGATTGTGGATGAAGGATTTGCGGCATGCCAGGAAAATCTGACCGGACAAATTCATAACTATTTCGCCAGTTCAATCCCTACTGTTCAGTTAGCGCCAAATATCATTACAGTACCTGGCGGTGAAGCTGCCAAGAATGACCCGCAACTTTTTGAACTCCTGGTACAGGCTATAGACATCTACGGGATAGACAGGCATTCATTTGTGATTGGTATCGGGGGTGGAGCCGTGCTCGACCTTGTGGGCTATGCTGCTGCGGTTTCTCACCGCGGGATTAAGCTGATACGGATTCCAACAACGGTCCTGTCTCAAAACGATTCGGGGGTGGGTGTCAAAAACAGCATCAATTTTAATGGCAAGAAGAACTTCCTGGGCACATTCGCGCCTCCGGTAGCTGTATTCAATGACCTTACTTTTCTGAGAACATTGGACGACCGCGACTGGCGGGGCGGGATTGCAGAGGCAATTAAAGTCGCTCTGATCAAAGATAAGGCATTTTTTGAGTGGATAGAGGAACACGCAACGGCACTTGCCAACCGTGACGAAGCGGCGATGGCCTACCTCGTTCACCGTTGTGCAGAAATGCATACCGACCATATCGCCGGTGGTGATCCATTTGAATTCGGTTCATCAAGACCTTTGGATTTTGGACATTGGGCCGCTCATAAACTTGAGTATCTTACTAATTTCCAGGTTCGCCACGGAGAAGCAGTAGCGATTGGCATCGCATTGGATTGTGTATATGCTGAGAAAACCGGAAAACTTCCCGAGGCCGATCTCCACAGAATACTGGATGTTTTAAACAAGCTGGGTTTTGATTTATATCATCCAAAACTAGCCGAAAATGACAAAATCAATCTTCGCAACGGATTACAGGAATTCCGAGAACATTTGGGCGGGAGACTGACCATCATGCTTCTTGAAGAAATAGGCCGTGGCGTGGAAGTGCATGAACTGGACGCAGATATGATCGCCCGATCGGTTGATTATCTTGAAAGTTCAAAAATTATCCATTCCCTATGATCACCCCGTACGGTCACCTTACGTATTGCAGTAACATTCACCCTGGCGAAAAATGGGCAGACCATTTTAAGTCTTTGCGTGAAAATATCCCCTATATCCGCGAGCAACTGGCTCCCGGGCAATCATTCGGATTGGGGTTACGCGTCGCCAACGAAGCTTCTATTGAACTTACCAGGCCCGAAGTACTTCTTGAATTCAAGGAATGGCTGGCTGAAAATGACATTTATGTTTTTGTGATCAATGGTTTTCCTTATGGCGGTTTCCATAATACCGTTGTAAAGGACGATGTGCATACGCCCGACTGGACAACCACAGACCGTTTGGAATATACCATCCGCCTGTTCAGTATCCTCGCTGAATTACTCCCCGATGGAATGCACGGCGGTGTCTCTACTCCCCCACTCTCCTACCGGTTATGGTGGAAATCGGATGCAGACAAGTACCAGGCCACACGTACAGCAACCCACCATATATTACAATTACTGGACAAACTGATCAGTATCGAGGCAGAAACAGGTAAATTACTCCACCTGGACATTGAGCCTGAACCGGACGGCTTGCTGGATAATATTTCGGATTTCGTTACCTGGTACAATGAAATATTGCTCTCTGAGGGCATTATTTACCTATCTGAAAAACATGGGTTTGAACCCGGTAAAGCACGTGAACTGATCCTCAGACATATTCAGCTTTGCTATGATATCTGTCACGCAGCCGTGGGATATGAGGATCCATTGGAACTGGTTGAAACACTCAATACCAATGGAATTAAAGTGGGCCGGATACAGGTAAGCTCCGCACTTAAAGTCAATTTTTCAAGTGAAAAAGAGATCAAAATAAAGGCGATCGAGACCTTCAACGAACCAGTATACCTGCATCAGGTCGTTGCCAGAAATGCAGATCAGACTTTTACCCACTATCCCGACCTCACGGAGGCATTAGGCGATTGGGACGAAAACCAGGAGGAATGGCGCGTACACTTTCACGTTCCATTGTTTATTCACTCCTATGGCGTATTGGAATCGACGCAAAGTGATATCGTTAAAACTCTGGCTTTGCATTGTGAAAACCCATTTTCGTCATACCTGGAAGTCGAGACTTATACCTGGGGCGTACTTCCCGAAGATATGCAAAAACCCATCGGTGAATCCATTGTAAGAGAAATCGAATGGGTCAAGAAAACCCTGAACCATGAATAAGACCGTTGTTATTGATATTGTGGCACTCAGCGCCAACCTGATCGGGGAGCATACTCCGTTTCTGGCAGATTATTTAAAAAAGAGACATTTAACTCCCATTAAGCCGGTGCTTCCGGCAGTCACGACTACTTCACAAAGTACTTACGTAACCGGGAAATGGCCCGCGGAAAACGGCATTGTCGGAAATGGCTGGTACGACCGCGAAGATTCGGAAGTGAAATTCTGGAAACAATCCAATAAGCTGGTTAAAGGGGAAAAGATATGGGACGCGGCCAAGAAACTCGATCCTGGCTTTACCTGTTCCAAAATGTTCTGGTGGTACAACATGTATTCCTCCGCTGATTTTTCGGTGACCCCGCGCCCCCAATACCATGCCGATGGCGTTAAGGCACCTGATTGTTATTCCTACCCTCCCGAACTCCGGGATGAATTGCAAAAAGACCTGGGCCAATTTCCGCTGTTCAATTTTTGGGGGCCCAATGCCAATATCAAGTCTACCAAATGGATAGCTGACGCATCCATGTGGGTTGATAACAGGCACGATCCTACGCTTACGCTGATTTATCTGCCGCACCTGGATTATTGTCTTCAAAAGTTCGGCCCTGACTTTTCCAAAATCGATAAGGAACTTAAGGAGATTGATGATATCGTCAAGGAATTAGTTCAGTTTTACCAGGCCAAAAATGCGAAGATCATCCTGCTCTCCGAATACGGCATTAATCCGGTCAGTAACCCCATCCATATCAATCGGATATTGAGGAACGAAGGTCTTATTTCGGTCAGGACCGAGCGCTGGTACGAGTTATTGGATCCAGGCGCGTCGAAGGCATTTGCCGCAGCAGATCATCAGATTGCCCATGTCTATCTCAATGATCCGACAGTCAAAGAACAAGTTGTCAATGTTTTGAAAAAAACTTCCGGTATCGATCTGATCTTGGATAAAGAGGCCCAAAAAGCCTACCACATTGACCACGAACGCTCGGGTGATATTGTGGTAGTTGCCAAACCTGACAGTTGGTTTACTTATTATTACTGGCTTGATGACGCGAAAGCACCCGACTATGCGCATCTGGTCGATATCCACCGTAAACCTGGCTACGATCCTGTTGAGATGTTTATGGACCCAAAGAACCCATTCATTAAACTCCGGGCCGGTTACAAGCTTGCGCGCAAATTATTGGGTTTCCGGTATCTGATGGATGTGATCCCTTTGGATGCAACCCTGGTGAAAGGTTCCCACGGGAGCCCGAACGTCCCCCCGCAATATTATCCTGTCTGCATTACGGATTCTCCGCTGGGAAAAGCTGAAATGGATGCCGTTGATGTATACGATATAATCTGGAAGCATCTTATTTAAGGGCCCTTCAAAGCAGACGGGCTTTGAAAACATTGCAAAAGGAAACTTCAACGTCATGAAGACAGCCTCACTGCAGCCGCTGTTCCCCCTTGCACTCGCGTTGTAAGCTATGACATGCCATTTACCAAAATGAAACCCGCCCCATACCTGAAGATCCCAAGAAAACAGCCAGCGCTACAAAGCTTTTCCATCGCTGACTTTTATTCTGCCTGTTGAAATCAAACAGGCCCTGGCACCCCCGCCTGCTTTTCGTTGACGAGCAAGACGGAGCGATGAAAGTTTCTTGAAAATAACAACGCAGTCCAAACCAGCAGTGTTTCTTTGGATTTCAAAAACAAGGTATAGACCGGTGATGAAAGTGGATGACCTGGCCTGGCATCAAGTGTTCAGGCTTTCGAAGGCAAAATGATAAAACTGGTTAACGGAAATTTAAATTGAAAAATTAACCTGCCATTCTATCTTTGCCGGAAATTTAAAACAAATAAAATGTCCAAGGTTCTTATCATTGGTGCTGGTGGTGTTGGTAGTGTGGTCACACATAAATGCGCATTGAACAGCAACGTATTTACCGAAATATTACTGGCCAGCCGCACGAAGGCAAAATGCGACAAAATAGCCGCTGAAATTCTGGAAATGCATGGCGTAACGATCCAAACCGCTCAGGTGGACGCCGATATCGTTGCGGAAACGGTATTACTCATCAAACGATTTCAGCCAAAAGTCTTAATCAATGTCGCGCTGCCGTACCAGGATTTAACAATCATGGAGGCCTGCCTGGCTACCGGTGTTCATTATCTGGATACCGCCAATTATGAACCAAAAGACGTAGCTAAATTCGAGTACAGCTGGCAATGGGCTTATCAGCAAAGATTTAAGGACGCCGGACTGATGGCCGTCCTTGGCTGCGGTTTTGATCCTGGCGTTACACAGGTTTTTACTGCATACGCTGCCAAGCATCACTTCGACGAGCTGCATTACCTGGACATTATCGACTGTAATGCAGGAGATCACGGGAAAGCATTTGCCACCAATTTTAATCCCGAAATCAACATTCGTGAAATCACGCAGCCGGGCCGTTACTGGGAAAATGGGGAGTGGGTTGAAATTCCCGCTATGTCCATCCATAAGCCAATTGAATATCCCGGAATTGGGCCAAAGGAAAGTTATGTCCTTTATCATGAAGAGCTTGAATCGCTGGTCAAAAATTTCCCAACGTTGAAACGCGCGCGATTCTGGATGACTTTCGGACAAGCCTATATCACGCATTTGAATGTCCTTGAAAATGTGGGTATGACGAGCATCAAGCCGATCAAATTTAACGGAATGGATATCGTTCCCCTGGAATTTCTGAAGGCAGTGCTTCCTGCACCGGATTCGTTAGGAGAAAATTACTCAGGCCAGACTTCGATCGGATGCCAGATCAAAGGAATTGAAGACGGTGAAGAAAAGACATATTATGTGTGGAACAACTGTGATCACGCCGAATGCTATCATGAAGTGAGGGCGCAGGCAGTAAGCTACACCACCGGCGTACCTGCCATGATCGGCGCGATGCTGATGCTGACGAATGAAGAATGGATGAAGCCCGGCGTTTACAATGTAGAAGAACTAAATCCGGACCCTTTTATGGAATTGCTTAACCAGCACGGATTACCGTGGAATGAGCGGATTAATGTTAATCTTCCACACGAATATTAACAAAAAGGGGTGGTTTAAAAACCGCCCCCTTTTTGTTGCTACCCTTCCATCGTGATCACCGCCCGGGTACAAACCCCACCTACCGGCGGATTGAATTTGGATACTCTGACTGTAATGTTCGCGACCAGCGGGTAATGCTGCCTGATCCGCTCGATGACCGTGAAGCCAATATGTTCTAGTAATTTCGCGGGTTCCTGCATCACTTTGGAGGCAATCTGGTATATGGTCTCGTAATTGACCGTTTCACTCAGTTTATCGTTCTGCGCCGCTTCCCGGAAATCAGCAGTAATGGTGATGTCCAAAGCGTATTTGTTACCAATTCTCTGTTCTTCTGGATAGTACCCGTGGTAAGCAAAAAATTCGAGTCCTTCGAGGCTGATCGTTCCCAATGTGACTAGATTTGATCAAAGAATGAGCCGCCGCCACCTGATTTCTTGGGTTGCGCACTTTCGCGTGGCCTGTTAACGCCATTAGACGTCTCCCTTGCTTTTTCGGCAGTTTTATGCATTTCGGCCAGCACTTCGCTCATCTCATCTGCCGCGGTTTTGACAGTTTCTTTGGTGCGGTATTGTATTTTTTCTTCAACCGGTTCGGGTTCGGGCTCCGCTTTTTGCAGGATTTCTTGTTCTTTTAATTCCGCTTCTGCCAATACCTCCTCGTCACTTTCGACCTTGCCCTCGGTATCGATCACCTCAAAAACTACATCTGGCTTATCATCATGCATCAACACGCTCACTTCCGCAACGGGTTCGTCCACTTCCGTTTCCTCGGTTGTTGCCGACGAAATATAGTAAAGTGGTTTTTTAGGGATTTCAATTTCAGAAACATGTTGTTTAATCTCCTCCATTTTATTCAAAACAGACTCCTTATCATATTTCTGCTCGAAGCGCTCAACGGTATCAATGGTATTATTCGCGAGGGACGTCAGCTGCACGATCAGATTATCCCGGAAGTTTTCAATGGCCTTGAAGTCCCTTTCCTGTTTTTTAATTTCGGCGGCAAATTCCTCTTTATATTGTCTCAGGCGTTCTTCCGTCTGACTGATGATCTGGCTCGTTCTGGCTTCAGCCTCCATCACCAAATCGCTTGCGGTAACCTTTGATTCTTCAATTCTTTTTTCTGCTAATTCATTCGCTTCTTTCTCGATCAGCTTGCTGGTATCCTCTGCTGCTTTTAATGTTCTGAACAGTGTGGATTCTATGTCTTTAAGTTTACTGAGTTCCTTTTCAGCGTATTCAAGCTGCATTTTCAGCAGGTTGTTTTCACTCGAAAACCGCTCCCACTCCTGTGACAATGAATTCAGGAAAGCATCTACTTCATCCGGGTCGTAACCTCTGAAAATCTTTTCAAAAGTATGCTTGCGTATCTCTATAGCGGATATTTTCATGATGCTAAATGCTTTGTTACTTATTTAAAAACAGTCGTGTAAGTTAAAGATATATGAGTCATTTTTCAAAGTATTTGCCAATAATACCATATTATAAGTATGCTATTTCAGGACCTCCCAAACCGAGATCATCCGGTCGTCGCTGCACGAAATCAGCTGATTTTCAAAGCTGGTCCAGAGGAGTTTATTAACCGATGTGCCATGCCCAGCATACCTCGCCCTGTCGATTATTTTCCTAAGTTGGAAGGTACCTGCATCCCAGACCTTAATGGATTTATCCATGCTGCAGGTGGCAAATAATGTACTGTCGGGACTAAATACAATGTCGTTGATCGCATACAAATGCGCTGGGATATCAGATACAATGCCGTATGCATCATTTACATCCCATATTTTCAGGTGCGCATCACGCCCTGTTGTGAAAAGGTATTTACCGTCCGGTGAGTACTTAACGGAAAAGACCGAATTTGAATGTGATTGGATCGTCTTTTTTAATTTGAAACCATCCATATCAAAAATATGGATCTTACTATTGCTGTCGCCGGTGGCAAATTCATTGGTGCCCGGATTGAATGCAATGGTCCGGATGCTTTTATCCGATACTTTGATATGCTTTTGGACTGAAAAAGAAGCCACGTCCATGACGATTACAACACCATCGCCCAATGCCAGAAATGCTTTTTCGTCCGAGATCTGGATATCAAATATGGCGGCGGTGGTCAGTTTGGACGTTTTCTCAATCCGGTTATTTGCCGTATCGAGCACTTGTACTCCCTCGTAATTCTGACCGATCCAAAGCGCGTCCCTGTTTTTTTCCAAAGCCAACGCGTAAACAGATGTTCCTGCCTTGGCGACCAGTTTCCCGAGATCGGGCTTGTTCAAGTCCCATTGAATGACAAAGCCATCGCCGCCTGCGGAATAAAAACCATGCAGGGAGCGATCAGAAATAATTGTGTAGACACTGTCCCGATGACCTGAAAAAGTGTCTACTTTGCGAATATTCATCCGATTAGTTTAGTGACGGAAAGTAAGTAACCAAAAATAGAAATTGTAAACAGAATTCTTATGCCGCTCGTTCATTCCGAAATGATTGGAGAAACTTGTACGCTGCTGCTCTGGAAACTGACCGAAACAGAAAGTGAGTTAAGGGAAAAGCTGGGTGACAGCTACATTACAGAAGAGCTGAAAGTGATAAGCCACCCTCAGAAAGTTCGTGAATGGCTGGCCAGCAGGCTCCTTATCAAAACCCTCGCAGAACAGTTTGGCATCGCATATGTAGGGCTTCACAAGGACGAGCATGGAAAGGCATTTCTGATCAATAATGACTCCCACATCTCCATTACCCATACTTTCGAATTTGTTGCAGTGGCATTGAATCCCTTAGCGGCTGTTGGGATTGATATGGAAAAATGCGACGAAAAACTGCAAAGGACGTCTTCTAAATACCTGTCTATCCCGGAATTTGAAAATGCGGCAAATGAGGTATCCTTGCTGTGCATGTACTGGTCGGCAAAAGAGGCTTTATACAAATTACACGGCAAGAAAAAAATCAGCTTCAAAGAGGCTATCCGGATTAGCCCGTTTTCAAAATCAAGCGAAATATTGCAAGGTAAGCTGACCGATGAGCCCCTACTCGTCAAATCCAACATCCATGTCAGATGGTTCGAAAACCATTGTCTGGCCATAGCCCTGTAAGTCAGTGATCATCCTGATCGTCCAATGTAGATTTCAGGATTTTTTCTATTTCCCTGATTTTATCCTGCTCACTCGTTTTTTCGTAAGATAAAATCAGGTTTCTCAGCACCCTTTGGACGATTTCTAGATTGGTACAAGGCTGATAAAAAATATCCTTGGATTTGATGTTCAATTGCGCAATGTAGTGGTCAATGTCCGTTTTGGAGAAGATAATACCCCTGTTGAAAACATTGATATAAAACTGCGTCTTGTCATTTTTATAGGTCAGTACAAACAAATTGGGCAGGTTAACACCATAAACGGGCATTCCGAGCTTGCGGGCGATCAACAGATAAATCACGCAAAGTGTAATAGGATTACCCCTCCTGCTTTCCAGCACCACATTAATCATTGAATTGGATGGGGAATGAAAATTCTTGGTATTCGCCGCGAAGTTCATCATGCCGAAAAAGATGCCGTTGATGCGTTTCACCTGGTCCACCGCATTCATTTCTTCCTGAAACTGTATCCAGATATCGTAATAGAGCTGCTCGATCGTCGTTTTCAGCTTTTCCATTGAGAGGTCGGGATAGTGGTAGGTTGCGATGATCCATAAACCTTCCAGAAGATCCAGACCTCCCCCGTTTTTCCAGGCCTGCAAGCGCTCTATCATGATGCTCAACTGAAGTTCATGGATCAATTCCTCAATTTTCCGCTGAACAATTGGGTTAAAACTCTCCTCCCATTCTGTCTCCAAAAAAGGAATCACATTTCCTCCCAATGACAAGATCTTTCCTTCAACATGCTGGCTTACTTCATGATCTTCGTCATCAAGCAGCGATATCAGCGCTTTGATTTCTCTCTGGTTCATTTTCCTCAAATCTGCATTTAACAACCAACGGATAAATAAAAACATTTTTTTTATATGGATGTCAAATTTTCTACTTTTGCCCGGAAAAAATAAGGTACGGAACCTTCAGTTTTTAATATTCCTGTGCTCAAAATTCCTTTTAATTACATACCTGAACCCGTCTTCGTCCAAGACCCAAACAAGGATATTTCAGAAAAATTTAGATCATAACACATGAAAATTCTCGTTACCGGAGGAGCTGGGTTTATCGGTTCCCACACCGTTGTTGAATTGGATAAAGCGGGGTTCGAACCAGTCATTATTGATAACCTGTATAACTCCAATCTCGGTGTTTTGGAAGGTATTAAAGAAATAACAGGTAAGGATTTCCCATTTTACAAGATAGACTGCAACGACACTGAAAAAGTAAGAGGCCTTTTCGAAAAGGAAAAATTCGATGGGGTTATCCACTTCGCGGCCTACAAGGCTGTTGGAGAGTCAGTCGAAAAACCGCTGAACTACTACGAAAACAACCTTATTTCGCTGCTGGTACTTTTGAGAACAATGAAGGAATTCAACGTTGATAAGTTCGTATTCTCTTCTTCATGTACAGTTTATGGCCAACCCGAGCAGCTACCGGTTACAGAAAACACCCCTCGCCAGCCCGCTGCTTCACCTTACGGCAATACCAAAGCGATTGCCGAAGACATTATCAGGGACCATGTGCATTCCGCACCCGGCATTAAGGCTCTTTCTTTAAGATATTTCAATCCGATCGGAGCTCATGAGTCGTCGTTGATTGGCGAGCTGCCCAATGGCGTGCCAAGTAACCTTGTACCTTACATCACGCAAACTGCCGCTGGTCTCCGCAAATCGTTAACCGTGTTCGGAAGCGATTACAATACGCCTGACGGTACCTGTATCCGCGACTTCATACATGTGGTGGACCTGGCCAAAGCGCATGTGAAAGCATTGGAATTGCTGGAAGCGCAAAGTGATTCGAATTATTATGACGTTTTTAATGTCGGAACTGGCGAAGGTTACACGGTTTTACAATTGATTAACACGTTTGAAAAGGTGAATGGAGTAAAACTGAACTATACAATCGGGCCACGCAGGGAAGGCGATGTGGAGAAGATTTATGCGCAATCCGATAAAGTAAACAATGTAATGAAATGGTACGCTGAGAAAACCATGGCGGATGCGCTCCGGGATGCGTGGAACTGGCAATTAAAAATAACTTCTTAACAATGAAGAAAATCTTAATCACAGGCGGCGCAGGTTTTATAGGATCGCACGTCGTACGACGCTTCGTCAACTTCCACCCTGACTATCATATATATAACCTGGATGCCCTCACTTATGCAGGTAATCTTGAAAATCTCAGAGATATAGAGAATGCGCCCAATTACACTTTTGTAAAAGGCGACATCGTGGATGCCGAATTCATTGACAAGCTGATCGGTGAAAACGATTTTCACGGAATTGTACATCTCGCAGCAGAAAGTCATGTAGACAGGTCGATCACGGATCCCATGTCATTTGTCATGACGAATGTGGTCGGGACTGTGAACCTTCTGAATGCAGCAAAAAAGGCTTGGAAAGACGATTTTTCCGGTCGCCGTTTTTACCACGTTTCTACAGATGAGGTATATGGTGAGTTGCATGACCCAGGAACGTTTTTCGTGGAAACGACGAAATATGACCCTCGATCTCCTTATTCCGCTTCGAAAGCTTCGTCCGACCATTTTGTAAGGGCGTACCATAATACCTATAAATTGCCCGTCGTAATTTCCAACTGCTCCAATAACTATGGCCCCAATCATTTCCCCGAAAAACTGATACCTCTGATGATTCACAATATCATTCAGAAAAAGCCACTGCCTGTTTACGGAAAGGGTGAGAACATCAGGGATTGGCTATTCGTAGAAGATCATGCGATCGCTATCGATGTCATTTTCCATCATGGAGTGAACGGCGAGACTTACAATATCGGGGGCCATAACGAATGGAAAAACATTGACCTGGTCATGCTTCTTTGCAGCATCATGGACCGCAAACTCGGCCGTCAAGAAGGAGAGACTGCCAAACTGATTACTTATGTGACCGACCGGGCAGGACATGATCTTCGCTACGCGATTGATGCGACCAAACTTTCAGTTGAGCTTGGCTGGAAGCCTTCCCTTCAATTTGCGGAAGGATTGGAACGGACTGTTGATTGGTACCTCAACAATCAGGACTGGCTGAACAACGTCACATCCGGCAATTATCAGAAGTATTATACCGAAATGTATTCGGGCAGGTAGCCAGGTCGGCTTACATTCATTTGAACTTGATATTATGAAAGGAATTATTTTGGCTGGAGGCTCCGGAACAAGGTTGCATCCATTGACATTGGCAGTAAGCAAGCAACTCATGCCGGTTTATGACAAACCAATGATATATTATCCCTTATCCATCTTAATGCTGGCAGGGATAAGAGAAATTTTGATTATATCTACGCCACATGATCTGCCGCATTTTGAAAAACTGCTTGGAGATGGCAGCCGCCTCGGCTGTGCATTCAGCTACGCGGTTCAGCCGAGCCCCGATGGTCTCGCACAGGCATTTATAATAGGGGAAGAATTTATTGGGAATGATAAAGTGGCGTTGATCCTGGGAGACAATATTTTCTATGGATCGGGATTATCCCAACTTCTGCAATCCAATAATGATCCGGATGGAGGAGTTATCTTTGCTTATCAGGTACATGATCCTGAGCGATACGGAGTTGTGGAATTTGATAAATCCAACAATGTACTTTCCATTGAAGAAAAACCAGAAAAGCCCAAATCCAATTACGCAGTCCCCGGCCTTTATTTTTACGACAACGATGTGGTCGAGATAGCCAAGACCATCCCTCCTTCACCACGCGGGGAGCTTGAAATCACGGACGTGAACCGTGTTTATCTGGAAAAAGGAAAACTGAAAGTCGGCGTTTTGAACAGGGGAACTGCCTGGCTCGATACCGGAACTTTCCAATCACTTATGCAGGCAGGCCAGTTTGTTCAGGTTATTGAGGAGCGTCAGGGCCTAAAAGTAGGCTGCATTGAGGAGATCGCATATCGGATGGACTTTATTACAGCAGAGCAGCTGCGTGAAATTGCTAAACCATTGGTTAAAAGCGGTTACGGAACTTACCTTGAACGCATAGTAGCCAATTTATGATGGAATAACTAACATTGCGTCGATTCAGATTGGTTTGAAATGAAGTTTTTGGCAGAGGAAATCGAGGAGTATTCTTTATTGCATACGGAGAATGAGAGCGAATTGCTGAAGTCTTTGAATAGAGACACACATGCCCACATTCTTAGTCCCCGCATGTTATCGGGCCACTTGCAAGGCCGTTTCCTGTCCTTTATTTCCCGGATGATCCGCCCGGATCGCATATTGGAAATCGGCACGTACACTGGTTACTCCGCATTATGTCTTTGTGAGGGACTGCAGCCGGGCGGAAAACTGGTTACTATCGATATCAATGAAGAGCTGGAAACTTTTACACGGAAATTTTTCAGCCTGAGCCCTTTCGAAAATTCAATCGACTACCTGATCGGTAACGCCCTGGATATTGTACCATCGTTGTCAGAGACATTCGATCTCGTTTTTATTGACGCAGATAAAATCAATTATTCTTCTTATTTTAACCTTTGTCTTGAGAAAGTCAGAACAGGAGGTTTCCTGATCGCCGATAACGTCCTGTGGAGCGGGAAAGTGATACAGCCACCCAATGCAAAAATAGACAAGGACACTCAGGCGTTATTGGATTTCAACCAGATGGTTCATGAGGACACCCGCGTCTCCAATGTTCTCCTGCCCATTCGGGACGGATTAATGATACTTCAAAAATTATAGGTATTTACTTAAGTAAGCCAAGCACCATTTATTTATGGCAAGAACTTTCATACAAATCCAATACGTCACACTAGCTTTTATCTTATTCGCTTTAGGCGGGGGAAACCTGAATGCGCAAAGCGTCCCTGAAATCCCTGCCAGCGTTTCCTTCGGTGGCATCACTGTCAAATTTGACCGGAGCGCGCAAAATCTGATCGAAGAGGATGTAAAAAGTCTGATGTCCAATAAAAAGTTCTGGGAAGAGAAAATGGACAGAGCTATCCTTCACTTCCCGATAGTAGAAGGCATTTTGATGGATGAAGAAGTTCCCATTGACTTTAAATACCTGGCCGTTCAGGAAAGTTCTTTTAAACCGGATGTTGTATCCACTTCCAATGCAGTAGGCTACTGGCAATTCAAACCGGAAACAGCACGGGGACTGAACCTCCGGGTTGATGGCGAGGTCGATGAAAGAAAAAACATCAGTTCTTCCACGCATGCCGCCGCTTGGTACCTCAAAAAAAACAACCAGCAGTTCAACAATTGGGTAACGACACTATATTCCTATTATCTGGGTGCAGGCGGCGTAAAAAAGGTTGTTCCGGCGAGCTGGGCCTATGCACGTGAGGTAACACTTACGTCCAAGACTGATCGCTACATGTTACGTTTCTTTGCGCACAAAATCGCATTGGAAGCTGGTATCGACAGGTACAAAACGCCGGTCTCCTACATTCTGATGGAATCGGATTTCGGCAAAGGAAAAACGTTTGATGAAATTGGGAACTCTCTCGGCATTGCTGCCGCGGATCTGCGGAATTATAACAAGTGGCTACTCGACGACAAAGTCCCCAATGACCGTGAATATCTGATCACGCTTCCTGTGCCATTAGACCAAGTAGCCACCGTCAGAGAAAAATTATCGCTGCCGCCACGGCAAACCACGGTTGCGTCGGTTTATGAGGATACTGGTTTTCCTGTTCTCAAAAAATCCGCGTCTCAGCCAAAAGATCCGAATGCGCCTCAATTGTATGAAATTAACGGCCTGCCAGGTATAGAAGCGCCTCCTGGCTATAAGCCCAAAAGCTTAGCCCAAGCTGCTGGTTTGCGAATGCCCAAGTTTATGCGTTACAACGATATGCTGGCGGAAATGCAGCTTATACCAGGCAATGTTTATTATTTGGCCAGAAAAAACAAAAAAGCAGCAACCCCATTCCATACTGCCAGACCGGGAGATACCTGGCATAGTGTATCGCAACAGTACGGGATCCGCCTGGTTAACCTTTTGAAATTCAACCGGATTACCAGTCGTAATTATCCAATTCAAACTGGCCAGGTTGTTTTTCTGACGAAAAAGCGTCCGAGAAAACAACCCGTCGAAATCATCGCCCCGCCCCAGCCGAAATCGGTGGTAAAGGACTCTGTTATTGCGGTTACCCCGGAAAAAGCTCCTGTGACGGCCGCAGCAGCTGCCAGCAATATTCCCGACAAGCCTTCTGGAAGAAAAAAATACACGCCGGTATTGGTCGAAAAAACGGATAACTCTGCTGCAACAAAGAACCCTGAGTCGGGCACTGTAGCTACTCCGGCTGTCGGCAGCGTTCCTGTTGCTGCGGCTCCTAAAACAACCACTTCCAAATCCCAGCCTGCCGACGCCGATGACCGCGTGGTAATTATCACCCAGGACAATACGGACGCAACTTTTAGATCTGGAGAAGAAGAAAAACCAACTGCCAAAACCGATGTTCCTTCAAAGGTGATTACGCCGAACGATACCCGTACGACCGCTCCAGCCACCTCGGTATACGCACGCCAAAAGGCGGCGGCAGAAGAAAGAGCGGCCAAAGAAGCAGCTGCAAAAGGCAACGTGGCGGAAAGGAATGCCTATCATACTGTTCAGCCTGGAGATACCTATTTTGGCATTGCAGAAAAATATAAGCTCTCCTTAAGTGAATTGCTGGAATTGAACAAGAGAACCAGCAGAAACCGCTTGATCGCCGGAGAGAAACTGATTGTCACTAAAAATGGCTTCAAGGAAATTGCTGAAACTCCGGAGGAGCCAGTGAAAAAAGCGATACCTGAGCGAATTGAAGTAACCCGGACTGAGCCTGTACAAACATTCAAAACTCCGGAAGAAATCAAGGAAGAAACCCGGCAGGCCGCCAGCTTCGGAAGCGAATTTCACGTTGTCCAGGCCGGTCAGACCTATTATAGTGTTTCAAAAGCTTATGGCTTGACCATTAAAGAGTTACTGGAACTGAACGGCCTTGATGATTCGGACCGTCTGAAATCCGGCCAGCGGCTACGTGTAAGAAAGCCTGAAGCCCAGAGTTCCAACGACGCCGTCAATCAAAACATCAGTGCAGGTAACCATACCCACACGGTGATAGCAGGTGAAACACTTTTCCGGATTGCCCAAACTTATCACACCAACATCGAGGACATTAAGAAATTAAACAATATCTCCGGGAACAGTGTGATGGTAGGACAAAAATTAAAAATACCTCAACAATAGGTAAGCAATTTATGATTCTCATCGACAACACATGCATTAGCGACGATATAGAAGACCAATTCTTCGTTTGCAACCTGGACAAATGCAAAGGCGCCTGCTGCGTAGAGGGAGACTCTGGTGCTCCGCTAGATGCAGAAGAACTTCCGATCCTTGATGAAATTTACCCATTCGTTGAGCCATACCTTTCAGCCGAAGGAAAAGCAGTGATCGCTTCGGAGGGAACATTTACCAAAGACTGGGACGGCGACTACGTAACGCCGATCATCAAAGGCCGCGAATGCGCCTATGCTATCTATGATCAGAAAGGAATTCTGAAATGCGGCATTGAAGCTGCTTATTTAGACGGAAAAATCAGTTACAAAAAACCGATTTCATGCCATTTGTACCCGATAAGGGTAACTAAGTACGAGCAATATCACGCCCTCAATTACGATCGGTGGGATATTTGCAGTCCGGCTTGCGGCTTCGGCAAGGAGCTGGGTGTTCCGGTTTATAAATTTCTCAAAGAACCTCTTATTCGTGCTTACGGCCCGCATTGGTACGACCAACTGACCGAAGAAATCAATGAGCGCCAGGCCGCCAGATCTGCAGGGAATGAAAAAGGGGAATGAATTTTTCAACGATGTCTATGATGTAGTGCGCCAGGTGCCTAAAGGGAGGGCGACTTCCTACGGGGCAATTGCAGCTTATCTCGGTAAGAAACGTGGAGCCAGGCTCGTTGGCTGGGCGATGGGCAACGGATATAACCAGAAAGAGCTGCCTGCGCATAGAGTTGTTAACAGCCAGGGAATACTAACAGCCAGGCACCTATTTGAAACGCCAACCACCATGCAGGACCGCCTTGAAAGCGAAGGTATAGTTGTAAAAAATGACAGGATACAAGACTGGAAGGAGCGCTTTTGGGATCCGGAAAAAGAGTTGTTATAGCAAAAAAATCCCGACCAGCGGCCGGGATTTTGCATTCATGGTGGACCCCTATTGCAATGAAATCAGCTTTTCGCTGGTGCTGTGAATCTGAACTTCCTTTACCAGCTTGTTCTTCTTGTTGAACAACTCAAAATAGTATGTTCCGTCGGTCATCTCTTCCAGGTCAAAAACTCTGCGGTACTTTGCGTCTTTTTGATTGAAGACCTCTGAATAATAGATTTTCCCTCCTTTATCCCGAAGAATAACTCTCAATTTATCACTGGCATTTTTGTCTACCGAAAGCTTCACCTTGTTGGTTTGTGCGACTTTGTACAGGGCAGCATCAAAAACCACCGCTTCAGGAGCAGCTTTTTCTTCATTTTTCTTTTTGTCCGTTGTAAATGAAGCAAGGGACAAAGTGAGCGCCAATGCGCAGAACAGGTTTGAAACGTTTGAAATTTTCATGGCTATTATGTTTATAGTTATCTCCCATGCGTCTTGCATGGTTGATCTCTACATAAAAAAGCATGTGCCAGATCCGGTTTCAAACAACTCACGGCTGACACATGCATGATACAAATTACTGACAAAGAGGATATTACATTATTTTCGAACAATTTTAAATGAAATAAGCTCTGTGTTCGGTAATGTTCAGAAGCGAACATTTGTACTTAAAACCGAACGGTTTAAATCTGAAGTCCCGTCAGATCTTGTTCTTGCCCCTGCTTTCGTTGGCAATCTTCTGGATCATGGGCAGCCTGCTGGCTGGGATCAGGTGTTTATAGTCCCAAAAAGCGGATACGCAAACAATTTTCCATTCCCCGTTTATCTTTTCCATCAACCTTACTTCTTTGCTATGATGGAAATTTTTCTCCTTTTTGTCGCTGTTAAATTGATCCCAGGTAAGATAGGCCACATTGTCATCAAAGAACTTGTATTTCATGTTTTTCCGTTCCACTATGGGGTGACTGGAAACAGGCTCGGGGTTGTCCACGATATATTTCCCGATTTGTTTGTTGATGTCATCCCAGCCAACATTTGAGTCGAAGGTACCATCGTTATTACTCCATGCCTGGAATGCGTAATCAGTTTGGGCGTAGTTCGATTTCCAGGCATTATAATCCCTTGCGAAAAATGATTTGGTTTCGTTCTCGATCACAGTGTTAATGGCTTTCTTTTCGTATTCAAGATCTGCTGCGCGGGTTTCTTCCTCCTCCTCTTTGGCCTTATCCGTGCAGGAAGAACACAGGATAAGCGCTAGTAAAATGACTGACATTGTTTTCATATTATAAAAGTTTAGTCTGTTAAATAATTAACTGAACCCAATCTTTTAAGACAACATCCATCGATACCGGAAGGTATTATTTATTATAAAGTTAATATTTTTTTGAACTAAAAAAAGAACAAAATCACAAAATTTGTAACCAAAAGCCAGAAAATTGTTTACCTCAAAAGGAGAAAGATTATTTGGAAGGCAAGTAAGGTTTTGATTTGCGATCGTATAGGAGCCAAAGTCCGATAAATGTAATCAATCCGTTGATAATCAATCTCTCAAAGCCAAATTTGTAACCATTGAACCACTCGGCAGAATGGTCGTTGATGACATAGGTGCATATGGGAGCAAGTATGCAAACAAGCGGCACCCAACGGTCTTTGACAGGTCTTTTCAAAAAAGCACCGTAGGAGAACAATCCAAGCAGTGGCCCGTAAGTGTAGCCTGCAAGATCAAACACTGCAGTTATGACTTCTTTGCTATTTAATCGATTGAAAATCAATATAACCAGGTAAAAAACAACTGAAAATCCAATATGTACCCAAAACTTGATGGAGGACCTGCTTTCTTCCGGCCTGTTCTCAATATTCATAAAATCGATACAGAACGCAGTTGTCAATGCGGTCAATGCCGAATCGGAGCTGGCATAAGTAGCCGCAGTAATCCCCAGGAGGAAGGTAATCCCAACCACTAATCCCAGGTGATTGAGCGCCAGCATGGGGTAAAAATCATCCGTTTTGGCCGTCACCGGGATACCCTGCGCTTCTGCATATACGTAAAGCAAGGCGCCAAGTGAAAGGAACAAAAAGTTAACCATGACCAGCACCACCGTAAACCAGAACATATTCTTCTGCGCCTCTCCGATGTTCTTACAGGTCAGGTTCTTCTGCATGAGATCCTGATCGAGCCCCGTCATCACAATAGCAATGAAAACCCCGGCAAAAAACTGTTTGAAGAAGTTTTTAGGGTCGTTGGTATCCCAATAGAAAATCTTGGAGTATCCACTGGTTTGAACCCTGTCCCAGATATCTCCGATACCGTTCAAATGCAGTTCATTAGATACAAGAACAATTGTGAGGATAACTGCTGTGATCAGAAAAAACGTCTGTAAAGTATCTGTAACAATAATGGTTTTGACCCCACCTTTGAAAGTATAGATCCATATCAGGAATATCGTGATGGCCACGGCAACTTCGAACGGTATACCGAGCGGCTTGAACAATGCGAGCTGCAGAACCTGGGCCGCCACATATAGTCTGACCGCGGAGCCGATAGTCCGCGAAAGCAGGAAGAAACCTGATCCGGTTTTATACGACCAAAACCCAAATCGTTGTTCGAGATAAGAATATATTGATATCAGGTTAAGTCTGTAATAGAGTGGCATGAGCACAGTACCAATCACTAAATATCCCAGTATATACCCTATAACAACCTGGAAGTAAGAAAACTGAATATTAACTACCGCTCCGGGCACTGATACAAATGTCACTCCAGACAGTGAGGTCCCAATCATTCCAAACGCAACGAGATACCATGGTGATTGCCGATTTGCGGTAAAAAAAGTATTGGTATCTGCTCCCCTGGAAGTGTAAATGGAAACCGTAATCAGCATTCCAAAATAGACGATCAGGATAAGCAGCGAAATGTATGGATTCATCAAAAGTGGGTATTAGAATGGATGGAGAAGCGGATTAAAAGGCACTTAAAACTTCTAATCATCTGCGTTTTTAATTAGATTTGCTAATCAAACAGAAATTTGGTTGTTATGCAAGCGCTTACAGATACGGAAGTAGAAATTCTGGACAAGACGGTTGATACCGATATCAAAAAGCTCATCATCTATAATGACGACATTAATACTTTTGACTGGGTTATCGACACTTTGATTGAAGTTTGCGGTCACTCCAATGAACAGGCGGAGCAGTGTACCATCATTATTCATTACAAAGGAAAGTGCGCTGTGAAAGAAGGGGCTTTTGATGAACTGGCGGGCATGCGCAACGAAATCTGCAGAAGGGGCATCTCTGCAGAGATTCACTAAACCACCTGGCCATCCCATGAATTATCCCTCACGCCTTATTGAGGATGCCGTTGGTGAAATTTCCCGCCTCCCGGGAATTGGTAAAAAAACAGCTTTACGTTTGGCATTACATTTGCTGAAGAGAGAGGAAGAGCAAACCCGCTCTCTTTCGGAAGCATTGGTGAATATGCGTACCAAAACGACCTATTGCGTGAAATGCCATAACATCGCTGACGACAAGCTTTGTAATATTTGCACAAATCCAAAACGCGATCAGTCGATCATTTGCGTAGTAGTTGATACACGCGACGTACTCGCCATTGAGTCTACCAATCAATACAAAGGCCTTTATCATGTTCTTGGGGGGATCATTTCTCCCTTAGAAGGCATTGGGCCTGCCGATTTGCAGATCGACTCCCTGGTTGCAAGAGTCGAAGATCAAAGAACAGTAGAGCCTGTCTGTGAGGTCATTCTTGCACTAAGTCCAACTATGGAAGGGGATACGACTGCATTTTATCTTCAGAAAAAGTTAAAATCCACAGGAGTAAAAATGAGTACAATCGCCCGCGGCGTCCCTATCGGGGGCGATCTTGAATATGCCGACGAAATCACGCTGGGGCGGAGCATCGTAAGCCGGGTGGCTTATGACTGATTAACAATACTTATAATCACGGTTATGAATAGAACAGATTTTTTGAAAACGTTAGCCGGTAGCACATTTGCCGTCGGAGCATTGGCTGAACAAACTTTCGCAGCATCGCCAAGCGGCGGATTAAACGCAGAAATGGCCCCTTTTAAACAGGCACCCCTTCTTTATGACTTTGGGGCATTGGAGCCAAGCATCGACAAAATGACCATGGAAATTCACTATGGCAAACATCATGCTACCTATGTAAAAAATCTCAACGACGCAGTTAAGGGCACGGAGTTCGAGAAAAAATCTCTTGATGATATCATTAAGTCTGTCGGCAAAGCACCGGTAGCGATCCGTAACAACGGAGGAGGACATTGGAACCACACGTTTTTCTGGGAAGTGATGGGCCCAAAAAAGAGCATGGCCCCTACCGGTGCCGTTGCTGACGCGATCAATGGGCAATTTGGGTCATTTGATAAATTTAAAGAGGAATTTACAAAAGCTGCCACTACCCGTTTCGGATCGGGTTGGGCCTGGTTGGTTGCTAAGGGAGGAAAGCTGGCAGTAGGCTCTACCCCAAATCAGGATAATCCATTAATGGATATTTCTGATTTTAAAGGCACCCCTGTATTGGCTTTGGACGTTTGGGAACATGCATATTATCTGCATTACCAAAACAAACGTCCGGATTATATCAAAGCCTTTTGGGACGTCGTCAATTGGGACAAAGTCGCTGAAAACTTAAAAAAGGCGTAGTATCACAGCAGCATAAGAAACGGGATAGGAAGAGTCTTCCTATCCCGTTTCTTATGCTAGTGAACCCTAGTTACAGTAAATGCTGATTACTTTATAAGCCTGCTGATAACCCAGTTCTCCGGCTTTGCTAAGATCCAGACAGCCATCATTCACTTCTCCCAGACTGTTTTTTAGAATCCCACGCAAATAGTATGCTTCCGGGTAGTCCGACCGTAGCTTTATAGAGCTGCTGAAATCCAGTACGGCACCCATTTGGTCACCACTAGCCGATCTGATCATTGCGCGCGAAAAATAGGCGTCAGAATAAGTGGGGTTCAATTCGACAGCCGTTGTCAGATCTTGTATAGCTCCTTTTATCTCCCCTACCTTAGATTTGCTAATCCCCCGGATAAAATATGCTTCTGCCCGCTCGTTAGTAAGATTTTCAATTTTAATATGATCGTGCACCTGATCTCTTAACTCATCCAGTTTTTCACGGTTTATTTTCCCATTGTAAGCGATTTTTTTGGGATCCCCCACATAGGTATTTTTCAATTCAATAGCTTTCGAAAGATCTGCAATTGCCCCTCTCGGATCATTGAGCTTGCCTTTCGAGAAGCCCCGGCCATAATAGGCGCGGTAGTCCTCAGGATTTAACTGAATTGTTTTATCGAAGTCAATAATTGCTCCTGCATAGTCCTCTACTTTATTTTTGGCAAAACCTCTGTTGCTATAGTACTCGCTGTCATTGGGACTTAACTCGATGGCCCTGGTAAAGTCTGCCGCAGCACCCTGGTAATCGCCCAATTCCAGTTTAGCCAATCCTCTGCCTGCATAAGCACCCGTCCTCTTAGGACTTAACTCAATTACTCTGGTAAAATCGGCCAGACTACCCGCATATTCCTGCAAATCCTGTTTGCAATTTCCTCTTGCATAAAGAGCGGCAAGCTCGTCTGGATTGATGGAAAGTGCATGGTCCAGGTCTACCAATGCGCTACGATGGTTCTTTAACTTCGCGTAGCTGACGCCCCGGTTATAGTAGCCTTTCGGTTCATCCGGCTTCAATTCAATTGCTTTAGAGTAATCTTCAATTGCAGAACGGTAATCTTCCTGCATACTCTTGCTGACCCCCCTGCTTTGGTAATACATAGCTTCCCTGGAATTCAGCTCAATCGCTTTGTCATAATCCAGTATCGCACCTCGATGGTCTTTTAAGTTGGCTTTCGCAAGCCCGCGGTTAAAGTAACTTGGCGCATGGTCCGGGTTCATTGAGATAACCGTGGTATAGGCCTGCATTGCTCCATTGAAGTCACCAGTGCCTGCTTTGGTGTTTCCTTCTTCAAAAAATTCTGCTGCGGAGCGTTGGGCAAAAGTGTGGTTTGGGAGAATGAACGCAATAAGGGAAGAAATGCCAAAAAATAGAATTTTCATGAATGTAAACCTTTTCCTCAAATCAAATATTTTTTACAATTAATGTATAAAAGTATTCAAATTCCGACGTAGCATCAAAAAAAGAAAAGCGCTATTTTCCGAGCCTGCTATTTAGAAATCTTTACTCGGAATATGGTTACCTTGCGGTATTACCCGATCATTTCCAATATATTTCTCACCTATCGCAGTTGCTTTATGAATTCTACTTCGAAGAAAATACTATTGATCGTCCTGGTCCTGGTTGGACTGGCGGCTATCTACCTTTCCTTCTTTAAAACTGGTGCAGAAGTCAAAATTGCTGAAGTGGAGCCGACTGAGGGCGTCTCCTCGTTATATCTGTCCTCACTACAAGACCTGGAAGGAAAATCGGTGGCAATGGATCAGGAAAAATTGATTTTTGTCAATGTGTGGGCGACCTGGTGCGGGCCTTGCAACATGGAAATGCCTGGTATTCAAGCGCTGTACGACAAATATAAAAACGAGAAAAAAATAGCCTTTTATATTATTTCGGATGAAAATGCTGAAACTGTGACCCCGTTTGTTGAAAGGAAGGGCTACACGCTGCCATTCTATCAGTACGCCGGGCCCTATCCTCCCGCGCTGGATGGAAACGCAATTCCAAGGACTTACATCATTTATAAAGGGAGAATACTTACCCAGGAAATCGGTGCATCCAAATGGGACCGCCCCGAGGTAATGGACCTGATTGACAAACAGTTGGCTGATATCTGATTTGTATAAACAAAAATAGGCGTCGGGGGTATACGACGCCTATTTTTGTTTATACCTGAATCTTATTCTACTATGAAGCTACCTTTCATCAGGGCATAGTGACCTGGGAAACTGCAGATAAATGTATACGTACCTTTTGCGGGGGCAGTAAATTCAATTGTATCGCTTTCCCCACCACCAACAAGTTTGGTATGTGCGATGATATTAGCTTCTTCTGATTTAGGAATATATTCCGTTTCTCTGGCCGCGGCTGCCTTAGATCCGAAAGCAGCAATGTCAACACCTGGTTTCAAAAGAACCCAGTTGTGTCCCATTGCGGTTTTCGCCAGCTTGCCTGAGTGCGTCAAAGTAAGCTTCACTTTCTGCCCTGCCTTTACTTTTATTTCTTTCAGGTCGAACTGCATTGCATCGCTGCCTTTGATCACGATGGTCTTCGCTTGTTTCACATCACTTGCAATTTTGTTTGCAGGAGATATTTTAGCTTCGACAGGGTTCATAGTAACAGCTCCGAAAGCCAAAATTGAGGCAAGAAGCATTACGCCATACTTGGTCCTTTTCATATTCTGAGTATTAGTAAACTTGTTTATTTAAAATTAACCGGTGCAATTTACGACACGACATTTTAAAAAAGCAATTCATTAACAATTGTTTGAAAACTAAATCTCAGAACAAGATTTTGTACTGATCGCGTACCGCCCTGCCTACGCAAACAATCGCAAGGGCCATCATATAATGATTGATGTCAACTGGGTCCATGGGGATAGGCAACTTACCCGATTTGGTAGACAAAGCGAGCAGCATCATGGAAAAAACAACCCAGAGCGCGCTTTTTTGCTTACTCGCCAGACCCACGCACGAAATCAGGAGCGTGACCAGAATACACAGAGACTTGATGATTAGCCCTACATATTCGACGCGGAACCAGGTGATGCAATAAAACAAAAGCAAGCCCAATGCCACTGTAGAGGATAGCAAGAAAGTGCCGCCGTTATACCGCATGATTAGGCACCATGAAGCCGATACCAGGCACATCGCCCCTAGGGTCATTTCACCGGCGACCATCATTTCATGCGCTTCTTCCAATCGTTCAATACCCGCGTAGAGAAGCAAGTCGGTTAGCGAAACCAGCGCGATACTAAACAGAAAAATCCCCCAAAGCCATCTGTTAACAGTGGCTTGCTGCTTAAAATATCTAGCAAAAATGAATAAACTGGTGAAACTTAAAACGAGGTTTGAAAATATATGTGGATTGCGAAGAATATCCATAAACACACGTCAAATTATCAAAAAAGCAATTTACAAAATCTGGCTACATTTTGCTACTTCGTGCTTTTCGTTCTACTTTTACCAAAAAAACTGATTTACCAACATGAGCGTTTTAGTCAATAAAAATTCTAAGATTATAGTTCAGGGATTTACCGGTTCGGAAGGGTCCTTTCATGCCCAGCAGATGATTGAATATGGCACAAACGTTGTTGGTGGTGTAACTCCTGGTAAAGGTGGACTTTCTCATTTGGAAAGACCTGTTTTTAATACAGTTGACCTTGCAGTGCGCGCTACCGGAGCCGATGTGTCGATCATTTTTGTTCCGCCCGCATTTGCCGCTGACGCAATCATGGAATCTGCCGATGCTGGTATCCGCGTTATCGTATGTATCACCGAAGGAATCCCTACCAAGGACATGATGCAGGCGAAAGAATATTTGAAGGGTAAAAATTGCCGTTTGATCGGCCCAAACTGTCCGGGAGTGATCACGGCCGAGGAGTGTAAGGTCGGTATCATGCCAGGCTTTATTTTCAAAAAAGGAACAGTGGGTCTGGTTTCTAAATCAGGCACGCTCACTTACGAAGCAGTAGATCAGTTGACCCGCGCCGGGTTGGGCCAGACCACTGCGATTGGTATCGGAGGAGATCCAATTATTGGTACCACAACCAAAGAAGCGGTAGAACTATTGATGAACGATCCCGAAACCGAAGCAATCGTAATGATTGGTGAAATTGGCGGAAGTATGGAAGCAGAGGCAGCTCATTATGTGAAATCGACTGGAAATAAAAAGCCGGTGGTAGGTTTTATCGCTGGCCAGACTGCTCCAAAGGGACGTCGTATGGGTCATGCGGGCGCGATTATTGGTGGTGCTGACGATACCGCGGAAGCAAAAATCAGGATTATGAAGGAGTCAGGAATATTTGTTGCAGAGTCTCCTGCGTTAATTGGCGAGACAATGCTTCTAGCCCTTGGAAGAAAATAACCCTATTTGAATAAAATAAATTTGAGGGCTGAGGAAACTCCGCCCTTTTTCATACAAATGAAGTCCATATCAGCAGCTTCCTTTTGGGCTTTTTTCATTGCATTAATGCTTTCAGGGGAAACTGCGCAGAGTGCAACCACGCCTACACCTCCAGGGAGGTTTTTTCCAATTTACAATTATCAGAACGATTGGCTAGTGTATAGCACCCAGTACAGAAACTATGTACCTTTCTCTCAGGGAATTAACGAAAGCTCCAGGTTTGTAAGTCTGTATCTTGATCCGATCAAGAATAGAAAATACGCCTTATTAATTCGCGTCGAAACTGAAAGTTATCTGTTTTTAGAGGGTGCTTTACAAAACAAGATAAATCCGAATCAATGGCAAGAACTGAGCGTTGATAGCCTCTACAAAATTTATAAGACTGATGAATTGTTACTCACTATCTATGGAAACCCCGGAATTGGGGATAAAACGGTTTTGCTTTGTAATAAAAAGGGGCAAAATCAGTCAACCCTGCTCAGTTCTACCCGACCCAATTTTATCAATATCAAACCAATTCTATTTTCACCCTTCGGTAACTTTGCCGCATTGACATTGATCATCATACTTATACTCAACGCGTGGGTTTTCAACCTCAATCCGCTTTCTTTTATACGTTTGATAAATCCAATTGAGTTTTTTAACAGCGACCCCAGAGATCAACTCTCGAAAATCAATAAGCCTTACAGCAATACGATTATTTTCTTTGTAATCATCTGTTCCATGCTGATGAGCTTTACAGCTGTTTTTCTTTCTACAAATAAGCTTAACCTATTTTCTCTCAGCACTATTTTATCGGAACAATCGTCTACATTGTTGGTTTTAGGTGATTTTTTAATCCTAACCGCTATCTTTTTTATACTTGTGTACGTTAAGTACATTTGTATGGTCCTTGCCGGAAACATGCTAAATCTAGAAAAACAGGTCGACACCATCTTTATCAAAATAGTACAATCATCCTATCTATTTTATGCGGCTATCTTCCTTCTTATTTTCACGCTCAGCTTCAACCAAGTCAACTGGATCGGTGCTGTAAGACCATACATCCTATTCCCCTTCCTTTTCTTCTACCTTGCCCGTTTCATAGGGCTATATGTCGTGACCAGGCCTTCCGGCTCTTTGATTAATCTCTATTTATTTTCTTACCTTTGCGTCATTGAAATAATCCCGCTTATTGTTAGTATGAAATTTGCATTGTAATTCAGAATAAAGATATCGGGAATAAACTAATTGAGGATTATACATGAGTGATACCATCAATTTTGATCAGGACAGACTTAAAAAGGTAACCAGTCTTCTAGTAAGTCAATCCAGACCAGCCGACGAGAATTCACCCTACTATGAATTGGCAAGGAAGTACAATATTAAAGTTGATTTTCGCCCTTTCATACAAGTCGACGGCATCTCTTACAAAGATTTCAGAAAGCAAAAAATCAACATCTTAGACCACACTGCGGTCATATTTACCAGCCGCAATGCCATCGATCATTTTTTCCGGATCTGTAACGAGGGCAGGATTGAGGTTCCTCCGACGATGAAATATTTCTGTATTTCAGAACAAACTGCGAATTATTTACAGAAATACATTGTGATTCGCAAGAGGAAAATCTTCACAGGCACAAAAACTGCTGCCGAACTGATCGAGCTGATGCGTAAGCACAAAAAGGAAAAATTTCTATACCCTTGTTCGGATGTCAGAAAAAACGACATACCTGAATTTGCGGACACAGAGGAATTTCATTTCACCGAAGCCACTATGTATCAGACCGTGTCAGCAAATCTCTCTGATCTTGAGGACGTTTATTACGATATTATTGCGTTTTTCAGTCCTTCCGGGATTAAGTCACTTTTTGACAACTTTCCCGACTTCAAGCAGAACTCTACAAGGCTTGCCGCTTTCGGCCCCACCACGGCGAAAGCTGTAGAAGATGCAGGGCTCATCCTTGATATCCAGGCACCGCTACCTAATGCACCTTCCATGACCGGCGCGCTGGATCTCTACATTCGTAAAGCGAACAATATTTAACTAAAGAAAGCATGAAAAAGCCCCGGAAATTTTCCAGGGCTTTTTCATGCTTTTGTCAATTTTTTTAAGCAATATGCGTTATGAATAAAATCCGCAAACTATCGGCAAGTTCCTTTAACTAACCCAGTGGCATGACTTCGACGTTTACTATTAGAAGTGTTAAATATATCCGGCTGTCCGCCATTTTGCTGTTAACCTCGTTTAGTGCAGTTGCTCAGAAAGACGCTCAATTCAGTTTATTTTCCCTAAATCAGCTTTACCTCAATCCAGCTTCCGCGGGCGCCGATGGGTTAACCAAATTTCAACTGACTCACAGGACCCAATATGCAGGCTACCAAGGCACTAACCTGGATGATACAGGAGGAGCCCTTTCAACCCAATTATTTTCATTCAGCATGCCAATCAAGAACTTCGGGATTGGTTTTTATGCGTTAAATGACAAAAGCGGCCCAAGAACGGATCAGGATTTTAAGATCTCCGCTGCCTATCACATACCTTTCGGGGGTGGAAACTTTCAGCTTGGAGCCAGTGCAGGCCTGTTTCGTCAGGCCATAGACTACGGTAAACTCCGCGCAAGGGATCCGGACGATCCATTGATTCAGACCGGGGTCATATCAGAGATCAATCCTGACTTCTCCGTCGGCGCTCGTTACGAGAATGAGACATTTTACGCAGGGATTTCCTTAAATCATTTTCTAAAACCTAAATATCAGCTCGGATCAGAAACCGGCACAAATCCATTACCAAGAACACTTTATTTTAATGCTGGGGTTAATATTGAGTTAGGGTATTTACTTGATATACAGCCCATTGTACTCGTCAAATCTGACATAAGCACGATTTCCGTGGAAGGAGGTGCTACCATAACATATGGTAAACGCTACTGGATAGGGGGCACTTACAGACAACAGGACACTTACTTTATTATAATGGGGGGAGTGTATCTCCTGAGTGATCAATCTCTTCGCCTTTCCGGAGCGTATGACTTAGTATTAGGAGGTAACCGTTCCAAAGCACCATCATCTTTTGAAGTAATGCTTTCGTATGCTCTTCCCTCTCCCAAATTTGGTAAAAAGACAATCATCCGAACCCCGCGTTTCAGATTCTAGAATACGAAAGGGCCACCAAACCATATTGATATTAAATATTGAAATTATTCAAAATGAGCTAACCTGGGTTGATAAGAAGTCTTTTTTGTAAACCAGAAGGTAACTGACCTGAACCAGTTTGCGAAACTTTAATTTATATTTGTAAAACAATCGGCGCTCATACCATTTCACTTTTTCTTACGTTAAGTCGATAAATATTTGATTTAGTAACTGATCCGATAGAAAATTTAGTGCGGATCGTTGCGAATCACCCCTGTTTCAGATTGATTTTTAGTTTTTTTTAAAGCATAATATATATCATTGGTCGTCGTTTTTAGGCTAACATTTTATTACTCAAATTTTACAAAACCACTATGAATGTGAAAGTGTTCTATCGGGATGGAGTCAAAAGTCTGCTTTTGATAGCCGCTCTTATGCTCATGCAGAGTTGCGGATTTATTAAGAGTAAGTTTGGCAAGGGAGGAAAAGAAGAAAGCGGTATTTCAAACGGAGAAATTACAGCAACCGCCCGGAAGGGATTTAAACAAACAACTCCTGCGGGTATGGTGGTTATACCTTCTGGTTCTTTTGTCATGGGCCAGGCGGACGAAGACATTGCCTCTTCTATGAACAACATGAACCGGCGTGTTACGATCAGTTCTTTCTTTATGGATGATACTGAGATTACAAACAATGAATACCGTCAGTTCGTAAATGCCCTTTTGGTTGATTCCGTTTCCGTTTTAGGCGAAGAAGAAATTATGTCAAAGTACTATCCAGATACAACTGTCTGGAAAAAAGATTTTGCCTATTCCAATGGAGATCCTTTCGTAGAATACTATTACCAACATCCTGGGTTTGATACATATCCCGTTGTAGGAGTCAGTTGGTTAGGAGCTGAATACTTTTCAAAATGGCGCACTAATTTACTACACGACTATCAAAATAAGGAAGGCCAGTTTAATTCAACAGGTTTCCGTCTTCCTACAGAAGCTGAATGGGAATGGGCGGCCAGAGGTGGTCGTGCAGTCGCTAAATATCCTTGGGGAAATCCATATACAATGAATGCGAAAGGTTGCTTTTTGGCCAACTTTAAACCGCAGAGAGGAAATTATGATGCCGACGGATATCCATATACCGGCCCAGCGAATGCTTACAACCCGAATGATTTCGGACTATACAACATGGCTGGAAACGTTGCCGAATGGACATCTGATGCTTACACGGACAATGCGACAGCGATCGTTTGGGATATGAACCCCCAATATAATAATCCAGATGAACCCCGCAAAGTGGTTAAGGGTGGATCCTGGAAGGACATTGCCTATTATCTTCAGACAGGCACCCGTACTTTTGAGTACGAAACCGAACGCCGCGCATTTATTGGCTTCCGTTGCGTAATGGATAACGTAAATGACCGTGGTGGAGCCCGCGCTCGTCGCCGCTAGACATTTTCTCAATGTAAAAAAGAAGCAGCGTTTTTACTCTGCTTCTTTTTTACGATCTCCTCAAATCAAATAACATCTATTAATCTTTAATTTTTCACTGTAACCGATTTCAATTCGTATGGCTAAGAATAGCGGACCTAATTATTTTTGGGATAAACTAGTACCAACAATATATAGCGCGGGTGCTGCCGTTGTAATTTTAGGAGCCTTGGCAAAAATTCAACACTGGGATTTTGGAGGACCTCTGCTGACGGCTGGTCTAGGCACTGAAGTGTTGATTTTCTTATTATATGCTCTTCAAACATTAACTCAAAGCTCTGACAAAGAACCAGATTGGACGCGTGTTTACCCGGAACTTGCAGATGATTACAACGGTCCCTCCATTACCCGTGGTTCAACGCAAAGCAGCAATATCACTGCAAAGCTTGACAACATGTTGGATAACGCAAAAATCTCACCTGAGATTTTTGATAGTCTTGGTAAAGGCTTTAGGAATCTGTCTGAAACAGTGGGTAAGATATCAGACTTAACAGACGCTACTGTCGCTACAAATGATTATGCGAAAAATGTTAAGAATGCTTCGACTGCAATAAACGACATGAACAAATCATACGGTGTTGCTATCAGCGCAATGAGTTCTATGGCCGATGCTACAAAAGATGCACAATCATACCGCGATCAGTTCCAGCAGATTACTAAAAACATGGGCGCTTTAAACGCTGTCTATGAATTGGAACTTCAGGATACGACCAAACATCTTAAGGCTATGAACGCTTTCTATGGCAACCTTACCGCTGCTATGGAAAACATGGCAGATGCTACAAAAGAGTCGCAGATATTCAAAAGTGAGATGTCCAAGTTGACAACTAACATTTCGTCTTTGAATGGTATCTATGGTAACATGCTTACTGCCATGCGTGGAGGAAACGCATAGAGACACCCCCTTAAATTATTTAATCACAGAAAACCGACTACGGAAACAATATGGCAGGTGGAAAAGAAACACCCCGTCAAAAGATGATTGGAATGATGTATCTGGTACTTACCGCGATGTTGGCATTGCAGGTAAGTTCAGCCATTATAGAAAAATTCATTCTTCTGAACAATTCTTTGGAACTATCCTCCGGAGCAGCAGATAAAATTAACCAGGAAACCGTCCTTAAAATTAAGGCCGCAGTTGAAAAATCTGGTAACCGCGCCGCGGATGTTGCCGTAATTAAGCAGGCAGACGAGGTTAGGAAATTTTCTGCAGATATTACCAATGAAATCAATGCACTAAAGCAAGAAGTCATCAACAAAGCTGGCGGAGGTTTAAATGAAGAAGGCGGCATCAAGAATCCCCAGGAGGAAGCAAAAGTTGCCGAGATGATGATTGGCGTTGGAAAAAATGGTGAAGCCTACAAGCTAAAACAAAAATTGAATGCCTATACATCTCAATTAAACGAACTTTCCCCAAACAAATTCCAGCTTTTGGCACTTGACGGTAGAGAGGACCCTGTTGTAAAAGGTAATAAAGAACAACGTAATAAGGATTTTGCCGAGTTAAATTTCGAATCGACGCCTGTTGCGGCCGCTCTTGCTGTACTTAGCCAGAAGCAAACAGATATTCGCCGAATGGAAGGTGAGGTATTAAATTATCTTGCTAGTAAAGTTGGAGCTGCGGATATTAAGTTTGACCGCGTGCTGGCAATGGTAAGCGCCGACGCAAAAACCGTTGTAGCCGGTACAAAATTCAAAGGCCAGATGTTTATTGCAGCGTCAGCGTCAGGTATTACTCCTAAAATGAGTCTGAACGGCGCTCCTATTAAAGTGGAAAACGGCGTAGGTATCATTGAATTTACCGCGCAAGGCGGGGGCTATAACGCAGAGGGGGTCGCTAAGAAAGAACTACAAGGCTATATAACTATCCCAACTCCATCGGGAAAAGACACAACATATAAATTGACTCAGGAATATTTTGTTGTGAAGCCGTCCTATCAGATCGAGACGGGAACGCTTCCTCCTTTGTATCTGGGTTGTGCGAATAAGCTGAGCATACAGAGCCCTGCGTTAGGACCGCTTTGGGCTCCTAGCTTTTCCACAGACGGGGGTGAAATTATTCCGAGTGGACAGAAAGGGAAATTCACTATCGTTCCTAACCGAGCTCAGTTGAATATTACAGTAAGCAACGCGGGTAACGTTTTGGGTTCAGAACCCTTCCGGGTTAATAAAGTTCCGAAACCTTCGCTTGAAGTCCGTGTTAACGGAGCTGTTTTCGACGAAAGAAGAGGTGCTCCCGCTAGTGGAACGCGTAGTATTCAGGTGATTGCTGTCCCGGATGAAAGCTTCAAGAATTTTTCTCCAGAGGATGCCAAGTTCCGCGTTGCAGAAGTTGAAATTTCTTTGGCAAGAGGAAACAGACGTATTAACGGTGTTACCCTGAATGGCGGAGGAGGATCGATCTCTTCATTGGCGCAACAGGCACAACCTGGTGATCGCTACGTCATTACGATTTTAAAAGTAGAGCGGCAGAATTTCAAGGGCGCTGTGAACGAAGTTGAGATGGGTAACCAATTCAGACAAGTGACGCTATACTAATAAATCAATTTTAGTCGTTGATTGGACAATACAACTTTATGTATGATATGAGAAGAATGAACGGAAAAACGATCGCATGGTCTTTGTTAACCTTGTCACTTGGAACAGGTGCTGCCTTTGCTCAGGAAAAAGAAGATTCTACGGCAAACCAATTCTCGTCCCGTCCAATCCCCGACGGTGACGTGATGATGAAAAGAACGCTTTGGAGACGGGTCGACTTAAAGGAGAAACAAAACATTTCGATGTTCTCCAAAAACAATGAAATCACGCGCTACTTACTCGAAGCAGCAAAAGCTGGTTTGATCGACGCTTATACCAATGACTCATGCGCTACCAAGATTACATCGGATGAGCTTCATAAGCGAATTCTTATTCCGAATCAGACAGCGGGCCTTTCGGCTGAGGAAATTGCTGCTGGTTTCGGAGAAACTGCAAAAACTGACGACGGATGGGGTGCAAAATCTAAAACTGACGCGTCAAAACAAACATCTGCAACAAGTGACGCGGTAACCAAAAAGGGTTCCAAAAAAGAGGAGATTGTTGAAGATGATGGATGGGGGCCTCCTAAAAAGAAGACCGCTAAAAAAGGCACAAAAAACGAGGTCGTAAAAGAGGAAGCACCAGTAGTTGAGCCTCCGAAAGTAGAATCTTCTTTTGATACCCAAGTTGCCGCATCAGACGAAGAATATTTCCCTGAGCAACTTAGCATTCTAGAAATTAAAGAAGACTGGACTTTTGATAAGAAAAGATCCCGCTTGTATAATGATATTCAAACTCTTTCAATAATTCTTCCTTCTGAGCAGACCGCTACGGGGCTAGAACTACCGGTAGCGTCATTCAGATATAAGGATGTGGAAAGGTTATTCAGAAGCGACCCGAAAAAATACATATGGTATAATACCCACAATACTGCCCAAAATAAAAACCTGGCTGACGCGTTCGACCTTCGCTTATTTTACGGAAGGATTACCAAGTTTTCCAATGCAAGCGACAAAGCATTTTTGGATATTTATAGTGGCGAGAAAGAAGCACTGATCAAATCTCTGAATTATGAGCAGGAGTTAATGGAACTTGAACACGGTCTCTGGGAATACTAGTTTCTTTCAATCCAGGCACATAAAAAAGAGGTTGTATCATCAAATACAACCTCTTTTTTATGTGCCTGGATTTACTCAATGTTTCGACAATTTCAATTTGAGCTTACCCCCTATCCTGACATCACTTTCAGTCAATCCAAGTGCAGCAATCGTTTTCTCGTAGCTTTTAAGAATCTCGGCGTCCAAGCGCCCTCCTAATACTGTGCCGGGTATAATTACGACACGAACGTCTTCAAAGTTTCTTGCAGGTGGATTATCCCCAGTCTCAGACCAGCCTCTTTGAAACAATTCCACAAAAAAAGTAGCGTCTTGTATTCCGTGCACAAAAGTGAATTCGCTGGCAGCATCTGCCGAGAAAACGACCAATCCTGGCAAAGGCCAATAAACACCTTGCGCCTTTATATAAACCAAAACTGCGGATGATTGCAAAATACTGTCTTCTTCTGCTGAAAGATTGGCTATACCGGTAATATAACCTCCCGTCGAATCCGTTTTGTCAGCCCCGGAAGATATAATATATGCTCCACCTCCACTTGTACCATCCTCGCCGTCCGCTCCTGCAGGCCCGGTAGCCCCCGTAGCCCCTGTATCACCCTTCGGTCCGACATCTCCCTGAGGTCCCTTACAGTTGCTTACCAATGCAATCATCAATCCCACCCAGGCAAAAAGTAATAATTTCTTGAACATAACTGTTAACGTTTAAATTGTGAATTAGAAAGAACTTGTAAGAGCTAATACGCATGCAAAATTCAAAATGACGAGCAAATCGACGTTTAACGCATAAATTATGCAAAAAAAATTATTAATCCTCCTGCCATCCAAAGATTAGGCAGTCTCTTGACAGTTGTCATAACTATTTTTGCAATCCAGAAATAACACAAAAGATGGGAATATCAAAAGGCAATAATAAGCACCTTATTGTAGTTGCCGGACCTACTGCAGTGGGTAAGACAGAACTAGCCATACAACTTGCCAAAAACCTAAACACCGAGATTATTTCCGCCGATTCCCGCCAATTTTTTAGAGAATTGCAGATAGGAACCGCGAAGCCCAGCGAGTTCGAATTAATGCAGGTTTTCCACCACTTTATCAATTCTCATTCAATCAACGAGAATTACAGTGCGGGAGATTTTGAACGAGACGTGTTACGCTTGCTTGACTCCCTGTTTCAAAAGTATGATCAGATTGTAATGGCGGGCGGTTCAGGGCTTTACATCAAGGCTGTACTTAACGGTTTGGACGATCTTCCTGCCCCATTACCCGGTCTCCGCGAGTTCCTGACGCAGCGGCTTTTTGATGAGGGGCTTTCCGCATTGCAAAAAGAGGTTAGCATTGTCGACTCTTCTTTTGCTACGACCAAGGAAATACTCAATCCCCAACGTGTTTTGCGTGCACTCGAAGTCTATCTAACTACCGGAATTCCCATTAGTCAATATCAGCGCAGAGAAACACAGGAGAGACCTTTTAATACCATCTGCATCGCTATAGAACGCGACAGAAAGGAACTATATGACCGTGTTGACGCCAGAATGGAACGAATGCTGGCCGATGGATTGGTGGAAGAAGCCAAAAATCTAATTGCGTACAGGTCACATCATGCTCTTCAGACCGTAGGGTACAAAGAAGTGTATGGTTTTCTAGATGGACTGTATAGTGAAGAGGAAATGGTGCGCCTTTTAAAGCAAAATACCAGGCGCTATGCGAAAAGGCAATTAACCTGGTTCCGGCATCAGGGAAATTTCGAATGGTTCAACCCCACAGAATACAGTAAAATCCTGTCCTATGTTCAGGACAGGATCTAAATGATGTATGCAAGCTACCAGGTAACTTAATCCTCTAATTCTCTGTAGGCAAGGATTCCGCCCAAAACATTTCTCACATTTGTAAAGCCCTGCGATTCCAAGAATTTTGCTGCCTTGCCGCTTCTCGCGCCTGAACGGCAATGAATGATTATTTCCTCATCTTTCAGCGGTTCAAGCTCTTCCAGATGATCAGGAAGGTCACCGAGAGGTATTAAGATAGCACCCAGATTATCTTCCTCATATTCGTGCTCCTCACGAACGTCATAAAAATGCAATTCCTCTCCTTTATCCAGGCGTTCTCTTAATTCTTCGACGGTAATATCCATGGTTTGTAAATTTTGATAAAAATTAATCCTGTTTGAAAAATAACATCTTTTGGGTAAAAGTTCGTTTCCCGTCCGAACCCCTCAATATATATATCCCGTCAGCCAAGTGGTTAACCGCTGCCGAGCGCTCTGCAACTTTCGGAATAACAGTCTGGACAATGTTCCCCTGATTTGTAAAGATATCTATCCTCTTCATTGACTGGTTTCTCCAATAGATTGTACCCCTGTTAGGATTAGGATAAAAATATTCTTCAATCTCAGGTCCTGGATCATTACCAGTTACAATACTTTGGGCCTTTTTACCGAGATATGGCCTTAACATAATGCTGCCATTCAGTGAAGTCTCTTTCGCCCATTCAGTGCCAAGATTATAAAAAATCGCATTTTTCCCCAGCACCGAGTTCCGATCAAAACCCACCGTTACAGGCTGTTCATTGATCTGCAGCCAACCCACGTAAAATGTATCTGGAACTGCTACCGGATTACTGAAGGGATAGTCGATAAACTCATTGCGGCTGGCAGGATAACGTACTGCCACAGATCGTTGAGCTATCATTTGGCTAGGCTTTCCATTTTTATTGTTGAAGATCTGAATTGTAAAGCTTTGCCCGGAGATATCCTTATTGAACGGCACCATTGCAATACGTACTCCACTAATGGTATCAGGCTTGGAAAGCACGTATTGGATGCCAACTCTGCCAAGCTTTTGATTCACTTGAACCCCATACTCTGCGCTGCCATCGTCATATGCGAAGTAATCACTCAACGCAACCCTGGAATAGATTGTGTCATTATTTTTCAAATTAACACCGGGAATCGTGTCTGTCGTCACAACGAAAAATTTAGCGAGCAAATGAACGCTATCTGATGCAGCGCCCAGCGACAGAGGTGCAAGCTTTGCCGACAAAGATTTCGATTTGAGCGATTCCACATAAATAGACCGTTGAACGGCTCGCAAAAACTCAGCTCCTCGCTGTTCATCCGTAATTGTCAGAGTGCTGGTAAGAATGTTAAAATTATTAAAATGGTTAACCACATCAGTTCTGGCCGAATCCGCCGTTGCTGCAATGGGGTTAACCATGTAGTGCCTGAGCGGCATCGCAGTATATTTCCTAAGGAATGGCGAGATAGGCTTCCTGATGGACACATCAAAAAGATAAGGTTGCTTGACAGATCTTTTCGCATTGAGGTAAACATAATCCAGATGCCAGGTATCATACGCTCCTGTGTTTCTGCCGTATGACCTGAACCTGAATTGAAACGCATCATGAAAAAAACCGGGATCGGTAATTGCAATGAACTGCTGGTGAAATAAGGTATCCACCTCATATCCTAACTGGTTCCAAATCGTTACCCAACCGGCGGTTTTGCTAAAAAATTCAAGCCGCAGGAAATCGCTTGAATCGGGCAGTTCGCCCAAGCCCTTAGCCATCCAGTAAAAACTTAAATAAACGGAGTCGGCTGCTGTTCTCCCGGCTAGGTTGACAGGCTGTGAAGTGAGCGTGTCGGTAAAATTCTGTGTGAGCGGGTTTACTAGACTATACGGTATCCCACTTGCGTTGAGCCCGTCGAAAGTTGCGACATTAACAGAAGGATGCGAAGTGGTAAGGGTATTGTTGATGTAAACTCCGCTGCCCGGCACCCAATAAGTACTACTGGGTGAAGAGGTTTTTGTGGTGGCAAAATCATCAAAAAAAGGCAAATTTACCGACGCGCCAGTTCTTAATAAACCTTGGTCATCCTGTGCACCAATGGACTTTATTTCCATCTCCAGCGGTACTATCCTGAGCTGCGCAAGAAGAGGCACACACTGAATCAAAGTCAGTATACAGGTGATCAGTAGAAATCTATTGCCGATGAAGAAAAAATTACTGTTCTGGTTGAATACTTTCATTCCCACTTGGTTCAACTGCTTGCGGCGTTACCCAAAGATCAATTACATCCCCGATCCTGACATTATTGCCCGCATCAGGGTTTTGCCTCACAACTGAGCCAGGTGCCTGACCCTCTTCCGCCGGTACCTCCATTTGCTGGCCTACTTTCAGGCCCGCCCCAATAATAGCAATTTTGGCTTCATCCAAAGGCATTCCAACTACCGAAGGGGCTTCAAACTGAGCCGTTCCCAGACCTTCACCAAGTTCGAGGTCTATTTTCGATCCCTTCGCTATTGCTTGCCCGGGCAGAATCTCTTTCCCATTGTACAACTGTCTTAGCACGGCATTCTGGGCCATATCGGGAACATAAGATATATTTCCCTCCTCCAATCCGACACTTTTGAGCAGCATTTGGGCGCTACGGTGTGTCATATCCGTCAGCTTTGGCATTTTAATCAAAGGGGCTGTGCGGGATACCACCGTAACGTATATTTTTCTGCCCTCCTTTACTTTGGAGCCCGGCAAGGGGTACTGTGAAATGATCGTTAATGGCGGCGCGTTCGTTACAAAAGTACAGTCAACTTCATATCGCAAGTCTCGCTCCCCCAGAAAATCTTCCAGGTCCTCTACATTTTTCTTTTTAAGATCGGGCACGGTAATCGCCTCCCCATGATTAGTGGTAAAAGGGAGATAAACAAAAAAGAACCCCAGAAAAAGTACTAAAAGCAGTGAGACGATTATTCCGATATGTATGAAGAGATCCTTCCGGGACTGTGTACTTATTTTGGCCATGAATGTACTGATACGCGAAATTTATAAACGGGTAAAAATAAACGTAATATTCCAAGAAGCCAATATACTATACGCGATATGAGCCAAGAATTCTTTTGATGTATTTACCTAAGATATCGAATTCCAGATTAACTGAATCTCCCGCTCTCAAGGAATGAAAATTGGTAAATGAGTAAGTATAAGGTATAATCGCTACTCTGAATGCATTGCTTTCGGAGTTAAAAACGGTAAGGCTTACCCCATTAATACATATGGAACCTTTTTCAACTGTGATATTGCCCGTTGACGGATCATATTCGAAGTCAAATAACCAACTGCCCTCACGTTCTGTTATCCCGGTGCAAATACCCGTCTGATCCACATGTCCCTGAACAATATGACCATCAAACCTGCCATTGGCCAGCATGCAGCGTTCAAGGTTCACTTTATTTTGTGGCCCCAATAAGCCAAGGTTTGTCTTCGATAAGGTTTCCTCGATAGCCGTCACTTTGTATGTATCCTCTTCAACGGCTACAACTGTCAGACAAACGCCGTTGTGATTAACGCTTTGATCAATTTTAAGCTCCCTGGCGAGAGACGAGCGAAGGGTAAAAGTTTTATTGGTTCCCTCAACTTCCATAGTGACAATCTCTCCAATTGATTCAACTATTCCTGTAAACATGCTTAATTACAATTTTGAAAAACAAAGTTACGATATGTTCACTACTCTTGAATGCAATAAAGCGGGTCTTTCGGGTATGTTTGGCACACTATTGCTTTCCAATTTGATATAGTTTGCGAACTTTGTACGGATAGGCGAAGACATCGCCGCACTCAGATTGCGCTAAATCTCTAATCATAATTAATGAAAAAAGTCCTGTTTATCGATCGTGACGGAACGATCATTGTTGAACCCAAGACCGACTTTCAGGTTGACTCTCTGGAAAAGCTGGAATTTCTGCCAAAAGCCATTTCCAATCTTCGCAGGATTGCCGAAGAAACAGACTATGAACTCGTTATGGTAACCAATCAGGACGGATTAGGAACAGATTCTTTTCCTGAAACAACTTTTTGGCCCGCTCAAAATAAGATGCTTGCGACCCTGGCAGGGGAAAACATTCATTTTGCGGAAATATACGTCGATCGAAGCTTCCCCGAGGACAATCTGCCAACCCGCAAGCCAGGGATTGGCATGCTGACCTCCTATTTCTCCACTGACTACGATTTGGCAAATAGCTATGTAATCGGAGATCGTTTAACAGATGTTCAATTGGCTATAAATCTGGGAGCGAAAGCCATTTTGATTGCCAATGCATTTCCCGAAACTGGAGTTTCTGAGCAGATGAATGCTACGACAGCGTTGATTTCCAGCGATTGGGATGCCATTTATGAACACTTGAAACTGCCTTCCAGAACCGCGTCGGTTGAAAGGAATACCAAAGAAACCCAGATCAAAATAGACCTAAATCTGGATGGAAGTGGAAGGTCTGCTATTCACACAGGCCTTGGCTTTTTCGATCATATGCTGGACCAGCTTGCGAGACATTCGGGAGCTGACCTTTCCATTCATGTTGCAGGAGATCTGCACATTGATGAACACCATACGATTGAAGATACAGCACTTGCACTTGGAGAAGCCTACCGTCAAGCAATAGGCGACAAAAGGGGAATCAGCAGATATGGCTTTTTACTTCCCATGGACGAAGCTTTGGCACAGGTCGCCATTGATTTTTCGGGACGTCCATGGATCGTCTGGGATGCCGAATTCAAAAGGGAAAAAATCGGCGAAATGCCTACTGAAATGTTTTTTCATTTTTTTAAGTCGTTCTCAGATACCTCGTTATCCAATCTGAACATCAAAGTTGAGGGCCAAAACGAGCATCATAAAATTGAATCAATTTTCAAAGCGTTTGCCAAAGCAATCAAAATGGCGGTTAAGAGAGATTTGAAGGCACTTGATTTTATGCCCTCTACAAAAGGAGTTCTTTAATTTTTTAAATTGAAAAGTCACGCATCGGCATTTTTTAGTTATTTTTGCCCTCATCAAGTCAGATACTAATTGAATATTTCTATGACAATGACCATTATAATGATCGCTTTTTACGTTGTCCTCTTAGGTTCGGCGTTTTTGGTTGGGCGCTGGTTGGAAAACAACGAGAAGAACTGGAAAGTGAATAAATAATTTGATAACTGGAACATTTTGTTTATGCAGGGTGTTCCAGAATCGTTTCACAAATCTCCGTACGCTTTGTTCAAAAAGCTTTGCCTTATATTGCTCACGACCTTTCTCATCTGTAAAGCTACAGGTATTGCCACCCTGTTGCTGATTAAAGAAAAGTCTTCGCAAGTATGTGAAACCGGCACATGTGACAATGAGAAAGACAGCGAAAAGGAGGTTGAGAAAGTCAATGACGATCAGCTCATGACCTCGGAAATTGTGGATTTCGGTAAGTTCTGTTTATCCATTCCTCTTAAAAACTCCTTTTCTTACACCATTCAGTTCCAAAGCGAGATCTACTACAATCTCCTTTCTCCCCCCCCCGAACTGGTCTGATTTCCTGCTGAAATTTATATCCAGAGGTATTGCCTTGTTTGATGAATTTTCTATTCACCAGCGACAGCTCGTTTACCTACATGTGTTATTCCAATCTATCCAGAAATCATGATCAATTCATTCAAAGAACTTTTTGAAAATAATAAAAAGTGGGTCAAAGAAATGACGACTCAGAATCCGGACTTCTTCAATAACCTGGCTAATGGGCAAAGCCCTAAATTTTTATGGATAGGGTGTTCCGACAGCCGTGTGCCTGCTAATGAAATAACCGGAACCCAGCCAGGCGACATTTTCGTGCACCGCAATATTGCCAATATGGTGATCCACACAGACATGAGTATGTTAAGTGTCCTCGATTACTCTGTCAATGTACTTGGCGTACAGCACATTATCGTTTGTGGACACTATGGCTGCGGCGGCGTACTGACTGCCATGGGGAATAAGCAAGTCGGACTAATAGACAACTGGCTGCGCCACATTAAAGATGTTTATCGCTTGCATCAGGAAGAACTCAATTCCATAAACGATCCGCACAAAAGAAGCGACCGCCTGGTCGAACTGAATGTACAGGAACAAGTTCGAGATCTTGCCAAAACGTCTATCGTCCAAAACGCATGGGCAAATCAAAAGCCCCTACTCGTTCACGGACTGGTATATGACATCAAAAACGGAATTCTAAGGGATTTGAAAGTCACCGTTGATGACCGCACGGACGTCGAGGAAGTTTACCGTCTCGATACCCCTCAGTTGGCTTAAAATTGCTATCTGGCAAATACCTCCTAAATCTTCCAACTGAATCAATCGTATGGCATTGAATAAAAATAATTGGTTGTCCAATATCAAATACGATTTTCCGGCCGGGCTGGTAGTGTATCTCGTTGCACTGCCGCTTTGCCTGGGAGTTGCATTGGCTTCCACTGGGCGTTCCGATCTGCTTTTTTCCGGTATCATCGCTGGTGTTATCGGAGGTATTGTAGTGGGCTCCCTTAGTGGCTCTGCCCTGGGCGTTGCGGGACCAGCGGCAGGTCTGGTTGTGATTGTGCTCAATGCGCTCGATACATTGGGCAGTTTCGAAGCATTTTTACTTGCAGTAGTCATCGCCGGGTTGCTGCAGGTAATTGCCGGATTTTTAAATGCAGGAATTATAGGCTACTACTTCCCTTCGTCCGTGATCAAAGGAATGCTTGCGGCTATTGGTATCACGCTCGTTCTCAAAGAAATTCCCCATGCATTTGGCTATGACGCCGATTTTATGGGTGACGAGGCGTTTGACCAGACCGATGGGCAAAACACTTTTACAGAGTTGTACAATTCGGTTAAATACAGCAGAACAGGCGCAATGGTTATTTCGGCGGCTTCCTTGGGTTTGCTGATCCTTTTTGATAAGCCGTTCATGAAAAAGATACAGCTCTTCCGGTTCTTCCCAGGTGCATTATTTGTAGTCCTGATCGGTGTAGCACTTAACTTTGCGTTCGCAGGCTTGGTGCCTGCCTGGACTTTATCCGGTGATCATTTAGTTCAGTTACCTGTAGCCTCTAATGCACGGGAGTTCTTCGGCTTTTTCAAAACGCCTGATTTTTCGGCTGTTACCAAAGTCGAAGTATATACGGTCGCTGTTACGCTTGCCATTGTGGCTAGTTTGGAAACATTACTCTCTGTCGAAGCAACCGACAAGCTTGACCCGTTTAAAAGGGATACACCCACCAACCGGGAATTGATCGCACAGGGAATCGGCAATATGGCGTCAGGATTGATTGGCGGATTACCCGTAACACAAGTGATTGTCCGCAGTTCGGCTAATATCGATTCTGGTGGCAGGACCAAAGTAGGCACCATTGTTCATGGTTCCATATTACTTTTATCGGCAGTATTTATTCCGAAATTCTTGAATTTCATCCCCCTGGCATCCCTGGCGGCAGTACTCTTGATGGTAGGTTACAAGTTGTCAAAGTTGTCTCTTTACCAAAGAATGTACAAGCTTGGTAAAGAGCAATTCATTCCCTTCATTGTAACTATCATTGCGATCTTAAGCACAGACCTGTTGAAAGGCATTGCTATAGGGATGGTGGTAGCGATTTATTTTATTCTTCGCAAAAACTACAAGCACTCCTATCATTACATCAAGGAAAAACATCGCGACGGGGATATTATTACGTTGATACTGTCTGAAGAAGTAACTTTTTTGAATAAAGGAAGTATAAGCGCCACGCTAGAAAATCTCCCGGCAGGATCAACAGTTGTAATCGATGGTAGCAAATCATTGGACATTGATTACGATGTATTGGAAATCATTCAGGACTTCAAAAATCATTCGGCGCCGTTGCGAAGTATCACCGTTGAAACCAAAGGCATCCCTAGCGTAGAAGTCGTGGGGGGCCATTAAAAAAATCCCACAGTCCCTATGCAGGATTGTGGGATAACTACTTGTAATAAGTCAGATAAGCAGGCTATTTATTTCTCCTAATCATCGTTGTTTGAGGCGCTGAATCAACATGTCGTTAAATGTGCGTTCAGCTTTGTATAATTCGATGACCTGACTTGCTGAAATTACTTTCAAAAATCTGTTCTGGTATTCTTTTTCAAGATCCAGGTCCTTTTGTCTCAGATCCTGCACTTCCTTGAGGTTATTCAGGACCTGTTCATCCGTCTGGCCTTCCGCCTTCTTATCGTTAATGATTTTCCGTTGTGAGCGGTGAATATCCCTCCGTTTCTGGGAATACTCGTTATAAATCGGCCAAAAACCTGCCGACTGCTCGGGTGTGAGGTTCAGCCTGTTGGTGATGATGGCCACTTTTGCGTCTTGTATCCGCTTGATTTCTTCTTCGGAACGGTGCTGTGCCTGCGTAGTAGTAATAGCACCGAACACAATGATCAGGATAGCAGAAATGTTACGATATCTTCTGAATTTAAGTTTTAAGTTCATTTGATTGATATTGTTGAGGTCAAATGGTCTCCGATGTGGAAACACTTTCCTGTATTTGCTGGCGAAGCACTTCATCATCCAGCCCATCCAGATAGTAAAGTACGGTTGAATCTGTAACAAACGCCTTTTGCACAACCTTATGTTCGCTCAGATCATAATAGCTGATGTTTTCCTCCTCCAGATAACTGACAATAGAGGCATTGCTGACGTTGCTCAAAGGCTCTTGGCCCAGCGAACCTTGGCGCTCGGGAACAGTAACCCATACCAGCACGAGTATAAGCGCCATTGCAGAAACCAACCCGGCCGCACGCTGCCATGTCAAGTTGATCATAGGCTTACGAACAGGCCCTGAAGGAATTCTCGACTGTATAAGCTGAGGTAACTTATCAAAATAATCCTCGGGTACAGAAAAGGGGACTTCCCTTTTGAGATCTTCCAGCCGTATCCGCTCTTTATCCATGATTATTTATATTTCTAAACTTGCCTGAATTTGACCAAACTAATCACAAATGGTTTAATCCGTTTCATTTAAAAAATCCTCAATTTTTTTGGTAGCCCAATGATATGAGGCTTTTAAGGCTCCAACAGACGTTCCGGTGATCTCCGAAATCTCTTCGTAAGGCAAATCTTCAAAGTATTTGAGGTTAAAAACTAGCCGTTGTTTTTCCGGTAATTTTAATAAAGCCTTCTGTAATTTGAGCTGGATGGCATCACCACTCACCTCCGGGTCTGCTTCCAGTTTTTCGCTCAGTTCATTTTCCACATCATAGATCGGGATAAAGAACTTGCGCCTTTTTTTATTGAGAAAATTGATCGCTTCATTGCTGGCAACACGATAAAGCCAGGTATAAAGCTTTGAATCACCCCGAAAGTTTTCAAGGGCAGTCCACGCTTTGATAAATACATCCTGAGTTATATCATTGGCATCGTCATGATCCACAACCATTTTGCGAACGAGCCAATATACTTTTTGCTGATACTTGCGCACCAATTGGTTGAAAGCGTTCCGACGCGTTTCGGGATTCTCAAAAAGAGATAATAATTCTTCGTCAGACATTTAATCCGTACTATACTGATCACCAACTCCAGCTAAACAGCCACACGTCACTGCCACGAATCCGGAATTAATGCAATTCAATAATAATTTATTTTTCACATCGCGACAAATAAAATTTGAGTCCTGCAGAAGTAAAACCTTTGTCTTACTTTCCGCAGGACTCCACAAACTGGCTCCCTCTTCTTGAAATACCTAAGTCTCAGAAACCCTATTTCCTTGCGATTGCACGTTTGGCAGCCTCTACAATATGTTTGGCGGTTAAACCATATTTTTCCAAAAGCTGTGCCGGCGTTCCGCTTTCGCCAAAGCTATCGTTCACCGCAACGTATTCTTGCGGAGCCAGCCTGTGCTTAACCAAAACCTGAGCAACACTGTCTCCCAAACCGCCAATACGGTTGTGCTCCTCAGCAGTAACTACACAGCCGGTTTTTTCAACTGATTTCAGAATAGCCTCTTCATCCAGCGGTTTGATGGTGTGGATGTTGATAATTTCGGCGTTGATACCTTCTGCTTCCAGTAACTCACCAGCCTGGATTGCTTCCCAGACCATATGACCTGTAGCGAAGATACTTACATCGGTTCCTTCGTTGACCATCCATGCTTTACCGATCTCGAATTTTTGATCAGGATCTGTAAAGACAGGAATTACCGGGCGACCGAAACGCAGGTAAACCGGGCCCTCGTAATCCGCAATTGCAATCGTTGCAGCCTTGGTTTGGTTAAAGTCACAAGGGTTAATCACTGTCATGCCTGGCAACATCTTCATCATGCCAAGATCTTCCAGAATCTGGTGGGTTGCACCATCTTCTCCCAATGTAAGACCTGCGTGTGATGCGCATATCTTTACATTTTTGTTGGAATATGCCACACTCTGACGGATCTGGTCATACACACGCCCGGTGGCGAAGTTGGCAAAAGTCGTGGCAAAAGGAATTTTACCACCGATCGTGAGTCCTGCCGATAAGCCGATCATATTAGCTTCAGAAATACCGCATTGAACAAAACGCTCAGGGTTTTCTTTGATGAACGGTTCGAGTTTCAGAGAGCCAACGAGGTCGGCACAGAGTGCAACAACATTGGGATTTTGTTGACCGAGAATATGCATTCCGGCACCAAAACCAGAACGGGTATCTTTCTTTTCAGTGAAAGTGTATTTTTTCATTTGAGTATAAAGTCAGTTTATGAAATCAGGATTGATTTGATAGCCCCTGATCCGTTCAATTAATAATCTCCCAAAGTTTCGTCCAATTGCGCCAGTGCCGCAGCCAGTTGTTCATCATTAGGCGCTACTCCATGCCATTTGTGGCTGCCCATCATGAAGTCCACGCCGAAGCCCATTCCGGTGTGAAGCAACACCAGGATAGGACGACCATGTCCCAGGCGGCTTTTAGCTTCGTACAGACCTTTCAATACAGAAGCCATATCGTTACCTTCCTCGATGGATATCACTTCCCAGCCAAACGCTTCATATTTTTTGCCCAGGTCCAGGTTATTCATCACTTTCACAGTCGGGCCATCGATCTGCTGGCCGTTTAGATCGATGAATGCGATCAGGTTATCTACCTGATGGTGGGGCGCAAACGTAACGGCTTCCCAAACCTGTCCTTCCTGTTGCTCTCCATCTCCCATCAACACATATACCAGGCCTTTGTCATTATTCAGTTTTTTTGCAAGCGCTGCTCCAAGTGCTACGGATAAACCTTGCCCAAGTGACCCGGAAGCGATCCGGATACCCTCAAGGTGCTCGTGCGTGGTCGGGTGGCCCTGCAGCCTCGAATCCAGCTTACGGAAAGTGGCTAGTTCAGGAACCGGAAAATACCCGCGACGGGCTAGCACACTATACCAGACCGGAGAAATATGACCATTGGACAAGAAGAAAAGATCCTCGTCTATTCCATTCATGTCGAACACAGGCTTACCATCCTGCTCTTTCAGTTTCAGGCGCTCGAAATACAGCGCTACCAATAATTCTGTACAACCCAGTGACCCGCCCGGATGTCCTGACTGGCAACCGTGTACCATCCGTACAATATCCCGACGAACCTGCGAGGCAACTTTTTCTAATTGTTCAATTTCCATTTCTGTTTTCTATTGAGTTGTTCTTACTCTGATTGTTATAAACTCCTGACTTAATTTATAAATGTCCCGTTAATGCCAGTGCCTGAATGACTCTTTATTGTTGAATAGTTCCAAGAATTTGATCAGTGTGGTGCTTCGATTCAACCTTCCGGATAATTTCTTCGATTACCCCATTTTCGTCAATTACAAAGGTAGTGCGGAGGATACCCATATAAGTGTGCCCGAAAGTCGTCTTTTCGCCCCAGACACCATAGGCCTCGACCATTGCGTGTTCGGTATCCGCCAGCAAAGGAAAGGGTAGTTTGTATTTTTTAATAAACTTTTGATGAGTTTTTTCGTCGTCAACACTGACGCCTAAGACTTTATACCCTTTTTTCAAGAGCAATTTGTAATTATCCCTCAGGTTGCAGGCCTGCGTGGTGCAGGTAGGCGTATCGTCTTTGGGATAAAAATAAAGGATCACTTTCTTTCCCTTAAAGTCCGCCAGCTTGACGATCTTTCCATTCTGGTCTTTTGCAGCGAATGCAGGTGCTTGATCACCGGCTTGAAGTATCATATTCTATCTTTTCCGTTTTCTCACTTTTTTGCGGACCACCACCGGGTCCGCCAATTCTGTTCGCAAGATAGTACTATTTCCCGCCCTGTCCGTAACTTCCAGCATAAGCTCTCCTTCAAATGGCTTGGTATCGTCCAGTTTCTCCGACCAGATATAGCCTTTTTTATAATCATAATTCATCAACACCCATTCGCCATTGATCAAAGCCTTAAAGTGGTCGATCCCGGAAGTACCATCTCCGACATATGCTCTTATCCTGTTCTTGCTGTGTTCGATCAGATTGACTCTGGGAGGTAACGTATCTTGCTGGATTACAAATGTGCCTAGCTCCCGGGTATCAAACTGGATCTGGTCTTCGTTCCAGATTCCCCCTAAAAACCTGTAATAACCATCCAGATACCGGTAAACATGTGTTCTTGCTTTATTTTCGGGGACTTTTTCCGGCTTAAAAGAAATTGCGATATTGTCATTCAACGCGGTGCCACGGTTATTGATGGTCAGCGCGTTGAAGTTCTTCTGCCCCGTCAGAAACAAAGTATCAAACAAACTGGTATTCTTAAAATCGACAGACCATTGGTCTGCTTTGTAAGAGGATGCTATCCCCGGGAAGATCTCGGCCCTCAGATAAGTCCTGACCGTCGTATTGTTAATTTTGACAGAATCGGGCTTGTATTTCCGTAAATCAGTTAAAAAAACCGCCGATTCCCCTGCATAAAGGTCCGGTTCTTTCTTGACTTCTTTTCCTTGTGCATAATAGGTCGCGAAGGGAATCGAACTCCTGTAAAATTTGGCTTTAACAATCAATGTATTTTCCTGAACTTCGGTACTAACCCACTCTGGATTCACTTCCGTATCATAAACAGGCAACGGTGGGTTTTGAGGTTCACCCTTGATACTGAAAGCCAGCTCCGACGAATTTTCGTAAGAATCCGAAATATGAATCCTGACCTCGTGACTGAGCGTGTCGGTGATATTGAGCTTGCCTTTATAAGAATCAGTTTTATATAAATTGAAATTATTCCCATCCGGAACATAGCATTTCAAGAAACGCTGGCCCGTCTGTTGCTCAGTTTCATAGTCGATCAGGTTGTTATAGTCGCGGGTCGAAGCACTCGGGAAAATTTCCATGTTGTAAGAAAACACTTCCCGGCCATCCATTTTTATCTCAATACATTGGAGCCCGTAACGGAAGCCTGTGCCGGTCATCTGGTCATGAGCCACGAGATCAATCCCAATAATTCCCGTGGCGGTAACCGGATAAGGCAGTCGGTACGACCCGTCCGATTGTTTAACAGGAGCATACACCTTTCTGTCGAACTGACCATTGACACGACCATTAATATCCAGGGGACGAATGGCCAGGTTCACAAATTTGGGCGGAGTAACATCCCTTATTTCATTAAAACCAAAATACAATGGATTCAGATAATTATTTTGGGAATCTCTGATCTCAAAATGCAAGTGCGGGCCCGCCGATCCGCCGGTATTTCCTGAAAGCGCAATCAGCTCGCCCTTTTTGAAAACATACTTTCCTTCCTCGGGGAACAATTCTATTTCAAACGTCTGCTGCTTGTATTGTTCCTCTCTTACATAAGCAGCCAAAGCGCTGCTAAATTTTAATAAATGTCCATAAACAGTGGTTTGTCCGTTTGGATGGCGCAGGTAGATCACATTCCCGTAACCGCTACGCTGAACTGCGACTTTAAAAACATAACCCTCGGCAGCAGCATAAACGGGCAAGCCCTCGCGTTGCTCAGTTCGGATATCAAGTCCGGCATGGAAATGGTTGGTACGTAAATCCCCAAGGCCGCCAGCCAGCGAATTGGGTAATCCGGGACGTATCGGAAATTGATAATAACCCTTGGGGTAGGATTGCTTCTGGGCCAGAGCCCATTGAAAAATGCCCGGAAAGCCTAAAATGAATAAAACAGTCGTGACTAGCGTCCGAAGAACATATTGCATGAAAGAAGTGTATGATAGACCGGTGCACCGACCGTAGATTGAAGAATACGGTTTATCTAACGAATAATTCCAGCATCTTCTTGCCCTCGATTGACGCTGTAAGCTTATCTCCTATTTGCACTGCTGAGACACCTTTGGGCGTTCCAGTAAAAATGAGGTCTCCCTTTTTCAGAGTGAAGTACCTGGAAACAAATGAAATAAGGTAGTTAATACGATAAAGCATCATGGACGAATTGCCATTCTGACGTGTCTCCCCGTTCACGTCCAAACTGAAATTGATGTTTTGAATATCTTCGAAATCGCTCACGGGTACAAAATCGGATACAGGGGCTGAGCCATTGAATGCTTTGGCAAGTTCCCAAGGTAATCCCTTGCTTTTCAATTCAGATTGCAGGTCGCGCGCTGTGAAATCAATCCCGACACCGATCTCATCGTAGTACTTGTGTGCGAACCTTTCCTCGATATTCTTCCCGACCCTGTTTATTTTAACAACCAGTTCTACTTCGTGGTGCACGTCTTTGGAAAAGTCGGGATAAAAAAAGGGCTCCCCCTGACGGATCTGTGCCGTTTCGGGTTTCAAAAAAATAACCGGTGCATCGGGTTTTTCATTATTTAATTCAGCGATGTGCTCAGTATAATTCCGGCCTACACAAATTATTTTCATTAGAAGCAAAGAAGATTAAACGGGATGAATGTCAGCGGCAAAACTAATTACTAAGCCGTCAGCCGCATAATATTTACCACAATTTTTCAATTTAAAAGCTGTTGAATAGATAGTGAATGCCGATTACCCAAATTCAATTCTGCGTTTTCAGGAAAATATTCCTGTTATTTTTGAAGTAACCATTTTGTCAAAGCGAAGCGTGCCCATGAAGAAGCAGATTTCCTTTTCTATTCTTTCATTTATTTATATCCTATCCTTTTTGATCCTGTTTTCTGCCTGTGAAACGCTCAGGAAGACGCCGGATAAATCTACCTCTTCCTATTCCGGCAAGCGAAGAACGCTTACAGACCGCAAACCTGTAGCCCGGGCACCGATTAAAAAACCGGTACCTCCCTCATCAAGAAAAACTTCAACCACTCCAAATTCTGCATATAATCGTACTTCCACAACTTCCTCCGCAAATATTCCGGAAGTTGTGCAGGTTGCGCGCACCTATACAGGTACTCCTTACCGCTCGGGAGGGAATGATAAAAATGGTATCGATTGCTCTGGACTGATTTGTTCTGTTTATTCAGAGGTTGGCGTGAAAGTGCCCAGGATTTCCTGGCAACAGTCGGAATTCGGACAGGAAATCAGCAGGCTGGAAGACATCCGCGCCGGGGATTGGCTCTTTTTTGTTCCCGAAGCCGGGAAGGAAGGGTATGTATCCCACGCCGGCATTGTTACCGATGTACGGAGTGTACAGGAGATTATTTTTATTCATGCATCAACTTCGAAGGGAGTTCGTGAGGATAATCTATTTTCTACGTACTTTAAAGGTAGGTTTGTAAAGGCAATGAGACCTTTCTGATCTTAAAAACACGTTTATAACCTAATATCCATCCCAGCAAAGTGCCTACTGTCCTTACCCCTCCGCCAACTTTGACCGGACAGACAACTTCTATTGAAGGAAGTCCGGGGATTCCCGTTTATATTTTCGCAACCGTATTTTCGTCTTTTTGCGTGATCACCGGGCTGATCTGGGATATCTGCTGGCATCTCAGTATCGGCCGTGACGGCTTGTTATCCCCGCCCCACCTGGTCATTTATCTTGGCGCGGTGGTCGCGGGCTTGTTTTCAGGTTATGAAATCCTACGGAAAACGTTCTTTGGCAACAGTGAAGAAAAGGCTAAAAGCGTAAAAATATGGGGCTTTTTTTACAGCTCCCTCGGATCATTATTCTGTGTCTGGGGCGCATTATCCATGCTTACTTCTGCTCCATTCGACGACTGGTGGCATAGCACCTATGGTTTGGATGTAACGATCCTATCACCGCCACACACCGTCCTGATTCTTGGAATTATCGGAATCCAGTTTGGCGCGATGATCAGCGTGATCGCAATAAAAAACCAGATCCGCTTTCTGCAAAATATGAATTTCATCAGCAAAAAATCTCTGGATAAATTACTGTTCTGGCTGTTTGCGCTCTCGGCGGGCTTTTTACTTACGATCTGGTACACATTGATATCTGAGGAATTGGGACGAATGCGTGTCCACAGATCCAGCTTTTATATTTTCGGCGGAGCTGCTTTTCCCATCTTGCTAATGGCCGTTGGCAAGGCAGTATCCCATAAGTGGGCAACGACAGCAGTTGCAGCAGTATACACGATCCTGATGCTGGGCACATTGTGGATTATTCCCTTGTTCCCGGCAGAGCCCAAGCTAGGTCCGATCCTGAACCATATCGACCATTACCAAGGGTTCCAATTTCCGCTTTTGCTGATTATACCCGCTATTGTCATTGACTTACTCCGGCACCGTTTCGCCTATCTGAACGATTGGAAGCTGGCACCTATCCTGGCTGTCGGATTTTTGCTTGTCTTTTTGATAGTCCAATGGTACTTCGGCGCTTTTTTAATGGAGTCACCCTATGCACGTAATTGGGTGTTCGGAAGTCATTACTGGTATTTCGGGAACAATCCCGGCTGGGAATACAGGTACAAATTCGGGCCATGGATGGTCGAAAGCGCCCCGGAACTAATCAAAGGATTAGGGATTGCATTAGTCGCTACATTAGTATCTGCCAGGATTGGTTTGGCATGGGGGAACTGGATGCATAAAATTCAACGATGAGAAAGCTTTTATTCACTTCATTCCTATCCGCAGCCTTTCTAATATGGGCGACCCTGCTTTCTATGGCGCACGTCGGCAGCTCCGGCGTTCAGATGCAGGGCCAGGCAGGGCCATATAAAGTTCTGATAAGTGTTCAGCCGCCTGATGTTATCCCGGGAACTGCCAGCATTACGGTATTTGTAGAGGAAGGCCACGCAAAGAAAGTCTTTGCCCGCCCCATTTATTTTTATTCAGGAGACAAAGGCGCACCAACAGCCGACGAACTTCCACAAGTAGCGGGTCAGGCGGGCCAGTTCAAGGGAATTGTATGGCTCATGCAAACAGGCTCTTCCAGTGCGCAGATCGAGATCGAGGGAGATCAGGGAAAAGCAGAATTGATTGTACCGATCGTTGCCGTTTCCACCGCAGAACGCGCTATGCCGAAAGAATTGGGGTTTGGATTGAGCATTTTGGGCTTACTCCTGTTTTTGTTAATGATCACGACCATTGGGGCCAGCGTGAGCGACGGGTTACTGAAGCCGGGAGAAGCGCTCAATCCCAATCAAAAACGCAAGAAGTGGATCAATATGGGCGTTGCAGCGATCTTATGCACCCTGATTGTTTACGGCGGAAGCAGCTGGTGGGATAGCTGGGCAGCCGAATATAAACAATGGCTTTACAAGCCGCTCAAAGGATTTGCAACGGTCCATACTGAAAAAGACCAGCGGATTTTTCAGCTAAGGATAGATACAGCCGACTGGGCAGCCGTTCTTCGCGGAAGTATGCTAAGCACGCTTGTTCCCGACCACGGCAAACTGATGCATACGTTCCTGATAAGAACTCCCGGCCTGGATGCTTTTGCCCATATTCACCCCGAACGAAAAGATAGTACAACATTCGAAGCGTTTTTGCCAAAGCTGCCGGCAGGAAAATATCTTGTTTATTCGGACATCGTCCAATATTCCGGCTTTGCCGAAACCATCGTCGATACTTTGGAAATACCTGCCCAAAAAGAGCTGATCCCCTTGGAGGTAACGGCTGCGGAGGATACGTATGTGGTAACAGACCCCATGGATTCGCCCGGCAAGGTCCCGCTTGACGAGAATGTTGTGATATGCGGGAAACCGGGTACTAAAACAGTCTTTAAAGATAGTTCCTACGCGATTTGGGAAGGCAAGCCAGACCGTCCGCTGGAAGCTGGCAAACCATATCAGTTGAATTTTGAAATTTTCAATCCCGACGGTAGCCCCTGTTTCCCTGAGCCATACCTTGGTATGACAGGCCACGCAGTAGTGCTGAGATCCGACGGTTCTGTATATATCCATTTGCATCCGACGGGCTCATTTGCAATGGCGGCAGAGAGAACTTTCAAAAACCGGATTTCAGATACTGCCAGAGTAGCACCAAAACCGGCACCGGTCGCATTCAGGGACAGCGTCGATCATCATCTTGCCCGATTGAAAGCAATGTCGATGCTGGAAAGAGAGCAATTCCTGATGACGGAAATGGGTATGTATGATCCTGAAGGAAAAGGAATGTCGGGCATGGAACACGGTAACCGGATCTCGTTCCCCTATTCATTTCCAAAAAGCGGGCGCTACCGTATTTTCCTGCAGGTCAAACGCAATGAGAAAGTACTGACAGGCGTATTTGACGTGAAAGTGCAGGATATTGCAGCGCTATAAACAAGAAACTTAAAACAGCTCCCTGATCTTTTCGAAACACATCTCCCTGTAATCTTCTACGTAAAAATGGCAGGGAGGCAATTCATCCTTGGAGTGTGAGCTTAATACCCCTACAACCCGCATCCCAGCATTGAGGCCAGCCGAAACGCCCGAGAATGAATCCTCAAAGACCAAGCAACGATCGGGGCGGACACCCAGATTTTTAGCCGAAGTAAGGTAAACTTCCGGATCGGGCTTATGCTTTTTGACGTGCTCACTGGCGAGAATGGACCCCATGTAGGGCCCGATCGGCACTTTACTAAGTATCATTTCCAAATTGGCAAGCGGCGCGGACGTCGCAACTCCCAACTGAACGCCATTGCTGTTGAGATCCTTCATAAACGGCACAATTCCGCTTATTGGCTCCACATAAGGTTCATAAATCTGGCGAAACAGGCTTTCCTTTTCATCTTCCAGTTGCAGCAGTTCGTCGCCCTCAACCCGCCTGTTCAAGAAATGACTGAGAATGTAACTGTTGCTTTTACCAAACATGTGCTGCGCAAATTCCTCATCAGTAGGAGCGAGATTTCTTCTTGAAAAAAACTCTCGGAAGGCACGGGAATGATAAGGGTTAGTGTGACAAATTACACCATCCATGTCAAAAATGACTGATATTTTTTCTCTCATCCCGCAAAACTAAACATTGAAATAGCATCCTTGAAACAAACCAGTTAGATTTGTCATAAGACGACCAAAATAATCCCGCAGGCTCTGCGACTTTTCTGTTATTTATAGGAATTTATGAGGTTATTATATTAGATTTACCAGGCACACTTCCTCTAATCTCCTTACCCAGTCACCATTTGGTTTAATTTATTACAGTGTATGAATGAATTAGAACGGATTAACAATGGAGTCGACCTACAACCCGTTGCTAAAAAGAATAAACTATCTTCACTGGAAGTTTATGACCAGTTTGGAGCCATGGCGTATGGCATTATCCTACAAATTTTGCCACAGCCTCATATCGCTCAGGAAGTTTTGATCAATGTGTTTTCCTCGGCCCAATTACAATCCTGCAATAGTTATCCCTTTACGTTCGCAGCGTGCGTAATCAAGCTGGCCAGAGCCAAAGCAGTAGAAGCAAAAAGGAGATTGACCGCTTTGGTCCCTATTGACGAAGATGCCCTAACCCCATTAGATTCCTCTTCTCCTCAGGCTATTTTCGATCTGGCTTTCCGCCAGGGCTTTACGCCAGACGAAGTGGCCAGAAAGCTCAATATCTCCAAGTCGGAAGTGCTACGCAGTTTCCACGAATTTTTCAAAGCTTACAGACACGTTTAATTGTTGCACCTTGAAAACACAAGATTTCATCGAAAGCGGTATGCTAGAATCCCATCTGCTAGGCTTCACAAATGAAGAGGAAAGAACGCAGGTGAGAAAGATGATGCAGGCAGATAGCGAACTGGAAAGCTATGTCGGAGAACTAGAAGCAGATATCAAAAATTACTTTGTTCAGGAATCCGTGCCCCCACCCTCAGCGATTAGAGAAGTGGTTGAACTCAGAACGATGAGGGACAAAAAAGAAAACCACCATTTCAGCGATAACAAGGCGGCTAGAACCCAATATCTGGATATCGAAGTCAATGAGACCTTTATTAAAGTCCATAAATTCTGGCGCCCGGCATTCATCGCCGTATTTATTCTCTCAAAGATTTTCCTGATCGCCGGCCTCTATTATTATTTCAAATCTGCCAGCCAGCAAGAAGAACTCGACAAGCTGAAAACACAAATCGAGCAGACCAGATAAAGATTTTCAAGCATGAACCAAAAGCCGGTTTGATCGCATGGATCCGAGGGTCGATACTATCCAGGACGAAATCGAAATTTTGAAGAAACGTTGGGCACTTCATCTAAACCATAACCAAATACACAACCATAAACGCTGAGTATGTTCCCTTTTCGCGTAGGTCAAGGCTACGACGTTCATCAATTAACAGAAGATCGCCCGTTTTGGCTAGGCGGTATATTAATTCCTCACACGCATGGTGCAAAGGGGCATTCGGATGCAGATGTGGTTTGTCATGTTATTTGTGACGCGCTGCTTGGAGCAGCAAATCTCAGGAACATTGGCTATCACTTCTCAGACAAAGACCCGCATTGGAAAGGCGTAGACAGTAAGATTCTCTTATCCAAAGTGATGGAGATGATCCGTGAAAAGGGATTTGAAGTTGGTAATGTCGACGTGACAATTGTTTTGCAAAATCCAAAACTGAACCCCCATATCCCCGCAATGAAAACCTGCCTCTCTGGCGTAACAGGACTTTCGGAAGAGGATATATCGATTAAAGCCACCACATCCGAACATTTGGGGTTTGTCGGAAGAGAGGAAGGAATTGCCGCCCATTGCGTGGCGCTGATTTATAAAATTGGTTCATTAGATCCAGTTCCGGTTACCACAATAGAAAACATCTGAAAAAACCTTTCATGAAAAAACCGTTACTCTTCGCTACGCTTCTGACAATTGCTTCAATGGGCTGTAAGGCCCAGGAATCTTCGCAGATTACCCAGCCTCTGGGTTTTGAAGAATACGATCCTATCTCAACTTTGAAAGTCCCGGAACACCCGTTGAAGCGTGCGAAATTCCCTTTTATTGATGTCCACAACCATCAATATCAAATGCCTACACAGGATCTGAAAGCGCTTACCGCCCAAATGGATAGCCTTAATATGGGCATCATGGTCAACCTCAGCGGACGCGGTTGGTCGCAGGAATGGAGCGAAGGAACAGCAACTTTAAAGGGCTCCCTCGAAAACGTGGCGAAAAACGAGCCAAAACGCATCGCCGTTTTCACCAACCTGCAATTTAAAGGATTTGGGGAAAAAGACTGGAGCGCGAAAGCGGTGAAGCAGTTGGAAGACGATGTAAGAATGGGCGCAAAAGGCCTTAAAATTTATAAAAACCTTGGTTTCAGCGGCATTAAAGACGACAAAGGCAATCGCGTGCCTGTGAGCGATCCGCGCTTGCAGCCTGTGTGGCAAAAATGCGGAGAGCTGGGTATCCCTGTCCTGATCCATACGGCCGACGTTCCGTCCTTCTGGGATCCGATGGATCGGTATAATGAACGCTGGCTGGAACTTAAAACACATCCAGGCCGCAAAAGAGGCCCCAATGATCCGGTGCCTTTCGATTCTCTCATTGCCGAACAGCATCATGTATTCCGCACTAATCCAAAAACAACATTCATCAACGCGCATATGGGCTGGTATCCGAATAATTTAAAGAAACTCGACAGCCTGATGACCGTTTTTCCAAATATGTATGTAGAAATCGGCGCCGTGATTGCAGAGCTCGGCAGGCAACCCAGAACAGCTAAAAAATTCTTTGAAAAGTATCAGGACCGGGTTTTATTTGGGAAAGACAGTTGGGTGCCTTCGGAATATGCGACCTATTTCCGGGTTCTGGAGACAGAAGACGAGTATTTTCCATACCACAAAAAATATCACGCTTTCTGGAGAATGTATGGAATGGGTCTATCGGACGACGTTTTGAAAAAGCTTTATTATAAAAATGCGTTGAAAATCATCCCCGGACTGGATAAAAGCCTCTTTCCTAAATAATCCTTATTTGAAAGATTTAGCTTCTTTGATAACAGAACGGTATTCGGCTTTATCCAGGCATTTTTTTGCATATTCTTTGGTCTTTCCCTTGTTGCCTGCGCGCGCAGAAATCCTGGCCAGCCCCAGGTACGCAAGTGCATGGTACTCTTTGGTATATTGATCGTCGTGAGGCGTTTTCAATGCGAGGGTATATTCCTTTTGGGCCGCGACGTCGTTCTTTCCGTCGCGCTCGTCCAATATCCCCTGGAATGTATGCCAGGCAGCCGGATAAAAACCGGTATTGAGTTTTTTAAGACTAGCCAATTCCTTTCTGGCAGGTTCATATTTCCCCGACAGCAACATGGCCTCGATGCCCTTCATCCTGTAAATGGGGTTATTAGGGTAAAGTTCTGTCAGCTTATCCATATAAAAAACAGCCTTTTCCGGCTTCATTTCATATTTAAGATAGATGTGAGAAATGTAGTAGCAGGATTCCGCACGCGTGATCATACCCATTTTGGTCGCAGTATCTATTTGTCGTAAACCCAATGCTTTATCCCCACTTTTAAAAAAAACCAGCAGTGGTTTTACGATCGGGTGCTCTTCGGGATATACCTCGACATAATAGTTATACATACCCGATGTAAAATAGAACTCCGGGTTTTTATTGATCAGCTTCAATCCTTCAACAAATGCATTATAGGCCTTCTTCCCTTCTCCGGCAGCATTCACCATTTCACCGCGGTAATTGTAGATCATCGCCATGTAGCCCCTGGCGACCATTGTATAGAAAACCGCTTCGGGGTCCAGGCTGTTTTTTCCGTACTTCTTGTTAATCGCTTCCAGGCATTGATCCAATTTCTTGATATACTCCTTCGATTTTACCGGATTGTCCTTAATGGGAAGGTACTTCCAATAAAGAATGAAAGAGTCAAGAATATATGAAACCGGATGATTGGGATATCTTTTTTCGACCTGTTTAATGATTTCCTCCGCTTCGTCAAATTCATAATTATAGATTTTATCAAGACTATTCTGAATGCTCTTCATCGACGACGGATCATTGAGCAATTGGCCTTTAAGCGGGAAAAAGCAAAGAATAAAAATGGAGGAAAGCAGTAACCGTAACGTATTTTGCATGGCTTTGACTATTAACTCAAAATGGTTTGGTGGTATCCCAACTGAACAGTAGCTTTGTTTATAACCGTAATTTCTAATCCGGGGTTTCGGTTGCAGGCTTTATTTGGGTCAAAAACATGAATTAAAATACACCAGATTAATATATGATTCGCTATAAGCAGTTTATGTTGGCTAACGGCCTGAAAGTATTTGTCCATGAGGATTTTTCAACGCCAATGGCAGCAGTTAACATATTATACAATGTTGGATCGAGGGATGAGGATGAAGAACGTACGGGATTTGCCCATTTGTTTGAACACCTGATGTTTGGTGGCTCGCAGAATATCCCTAATTATGATATCCCCGTGCAGAATGTCGGCGGTGAAAACAATGCTTTCACTTCACCCGATATTACAAATTACTATATCACTTTGCCCGCTGAAAACGTCGAAACCGCTTTTTGGCTCGAGTCCGACCGCATGCTAAGCCTTTCCTTTGACCCCAATGTGCTGGAAGTGCAGCGAAAAGTAGTTATTGAGGAATTCAAACAACGTTATCTGAACCAGCCTTATGGCGACATGTGGCTAAAACTCCGGCCACTCGCCTACAAATTGCACCCTTACCGCTGGGCAACAATCGGAAAAGATATCGAACATATCGAAAGGGCCACAATGCAGGATGTGCAGGATTTCTTTTTCCGTTTTTACAGACCGAACAATGCGCTGATGGTCGTAGCCGGTGCGGTTACTTTTGAGAAAATACAAGACTTGGCGGAGAAATGGTTTGGCAATATCCCTTCCGGCCCGGCCTATGTACGAAACCTTCCGAAAGAACCCAAACAAAGTGAAGCGCGCCATCTGGAAACCTCCGCAGCGGTCCCACTGGATTCGTTGACCAAGGTATTTCACATGCCGGGCAGGTATGACGACGGTTTTTACGCTGCCGACTTATTGAGCGATGTGCTGGGCAGGGGAAAATCATCCAGACTATATCAGAAACTGCTGAAAGAAAGGGCTCTTTTCAACAGTATCAGTGCGAGCATTACCTCTTCATTGGATCCCGGTTTATTGTTGATCAAAGGGAATCTCAATCCGGGTGTCAAATTGGAAGATGCGGACGCTGCCGTTAAAGATATCTTGCAGGAAATATCGGAATTCGGCGCTTCCGAAGAAGAGGTTATAAAGGTCAAAAACCAGTCGGAAGCCTCGCTGGCTTTTTCAGAAGTAGAACTGCTCAACAGGGCAATGAATCTTGCATTCGCGGCCAATGCAGGCAATGTGGATTGGGCAAACCACGATGCGGAAATCATCAGGAGCCTGACAGTCCGGGATATTCACGATTCGGCCAGAAACATTCTCAGACCCGAAAACGGTTCGACCTTGTACTACCGCGCTGAAAGCAAGCAGGAATCGTTAGTTTAGACGCGGGCACTAACGAGCATCCGGAAAGTAAACATTCACTTCCGGATGCATGGTATAAAGCCGGTATTGCGAACCGTCCTGAACCAGGATCCCGCTGGATCTATCATCGCCAATGATTGGGTTTTTCTCGTACTTTTTCCAGTGTATCAAGTCTTTGGAAACTGCTACGTTCGTGGACCATTCGCGCCAGTCCTTGAAAGCCGATGCATGGTAATAGCCATAATAAAGCCCATTGTACTTGATAATCTGGTTCATAGCAACGGCAAACTGGTCATATTTCTCAGGACCCATTTTCAATACCGGCTCATCCTGCACGTTTGTCCAAACTTTCAGGTCTTGTGAGGTAGCAAGCCAGATACCCAGGTCACTGCGTTCATAAAAAAGATACCATGTCCCGTTCTCTTTCCAAATTGCGGGTGTTCCAAAAGCGCCCTTATCAATAGCATCGCCATGCTTTTTCCGGATGTCCAATGCGCCCTGGTCCTTCCAGCTGATCTTATCGGAAGAGGTCAGAAGATGGGCAGAATCGCCCCTGCTTTCCGCGAACATATAGTAAATACTGTCGTCTTTGATCACCGACATATCTTCAATCCAAAGTGAAGTATGAATGGGATGACCAGAGAACCTCTTCCAGGTCAGACCATCCTTCGAAGTAGCCAGGCCAAGGTACTTCATAGCATCGCCCGTCTTTCTGGTATAGCCTGTATACCAAAGAAAATAGGTACTATCTTCTTTGATAATATAACCTCGCTCCCTGATTTTCTCGTCCCAAACCGTAGAATCACCGGTTCCTTGAAATACCGGATTTCCCGAATAGGGTTTGAAGCTGACCAGCTCTTTCGGAAATTCATTCGTTTCTTCTTTTGGCTTGTCCTTTGTACAAGAAAGTGCAGCCAAACCAACGATCATGGCCAATAATCCCTTTTTCATTCTTTAAATCAATTATTCTTCAGGTAAAAAAGTAAGGTAGCTGAAATGCTGCTCGTTGAACATTTCCTGCGCGATCTCCTGCAGTTGCTGCGATGTGATCTGCTCTATTTCTGTAAAAATTTCGGGAAGTGAATCAACCCGTCCGGTGTCCAGCAGGCTTTTTGCCATCATTAACATAAAGCTCATGTTACTTTCCTCCGACATCGCCAATTGGCCCATCAGCTGAACTTTCGTCTGGTGCAATTGCAACACCGAAAGTGGTATCTCACGTACTTTCTTTAACTCTTTATGGATCAGAGCAATGCTCTTATTTAATTGCTTTTTCTCTGTTCCAAAGAAAATACCCATAAAGCCGGTATCCAGGTAGGGCGTGTAATTTCCTTCAATCGAGTAAACAAGCCCATACTTCTCGCGGAGGGAAAGGTTAAACCTAGAATTCATTCCAGGACCACCCAACAAGTTCACGAGCATAAAAAACGGGAGCCGACGGTCGTCCAGTAAGGAATATGCTGGCTGCCCCATTGCACACTGTGCCTGTTGTATCGAACGGTCTTTTTGCTGACTTACCGGCACATACGAGAGAGGGGCTGTTCTTTTACGGGTTGTGGTGCGGTGCGGCACATCACCCAAATACTTTTCTGCGACTTTAACCACCTTCGAAAATGGCAATCGGCTCACCGACGAAACGACGATCCGCTCGGTGTCAATATTCTCATTGATAAAACGATAAAGCTGTTCGCGACCAAAGGAATTCACGGTCTCGGCAGTTCCCAGTATATTATTGCCTAATGCATGGTCGGGAAAAACCAGCTGGTCAAAATCATCCTGAATCGCATCCTCGGGAGAGTCAATATACATCGACATTTCTTCCAGGATTACATTCCGTTCGCGCTCGATCTGTTTGTCAGGAAAGACGGAATGAAACGTAATATCTGCAAGGAGGTCCATTGCCTTTTCAAAATGGTCATCCAGTACTGAGGCGTGAAAACAGATTTTCTCTTTGGTTGTATAAGCATTTAGTTCACCGCCGACATTTTCAAGGCGGTTGATGATATGATATGAGCTGCGTTTTTCGGTTCCTTTGAAGGCCATATGCTCCCAAAAATGTGCAAGCCCCTGCTGAAAAGGCAATTCGTCACGGCTGCCGATATCCAGCATAATGCCGCAATGCGCTATCTGTGTGTACGGCACCTGCTTATGTGCAATCCTGATCCCATTGGCGAGCGTATGTATCTGATATTCTTCTGTAAGTGTAATGGAAGTAGTTTTTGGGTTTCCCCGCTTGCGAATGTTGTTTCTCTTCATTCCTTTTGAACACAAAATACCTACCGATAATTTTCGGTCGTATCCACAAAAATACGGACTTTTGCTTGTAAACCCTTGCACAGTGACTTATGCGTGTTGGATTTGATGCCAAGAGAGCCTTTGCCAATAAGACCGGACTTGGAAATTACAGCCGGTTTGTGCTGGGCGCACTGATCAATTTCGAAAAAAATAATGATTACATCGCCTACACGCCCAAAGACAACCAGTATCTTTTCCCCTATTTCCCCGAAGATGCAATTCATCTTCCCGAAACATTCTTAGACAAGAAATTATCTGCTTACTGGCGCTATTCGACGATCTCGAAACAGCTAAAAAAAGAAAGGATCGAGTTATTCCACGGACTGAGCAATGAACTCCCGAGAGGATTACAACCAACCGGTATTAAATCCGTGGTGACAATACACGACCTGATCTTTGAAAGGCTCCCCGAACATTATAAACCGGTGGATCGAATTATTTACAGACACAAATTCCAGTCTGCTTGTTACCGGGCGAATGCAATTATCGCAGTCAGCGAACAAACGAAACGTGACTTAACTGAACTTTATAAGGTCGACAAGGAGAGAATTAAAGTCATCTACCAGGATTGCAATCCGATTTTCAGACAAGCGATTAAGCCAGAGGATCAGAGCAGAACTCTCCAACAATATGGCATTCAAAAGCCATATATCCTAAGTGTAGGAACCTTGGAAGAGCGCAAAAATCAGCATAGGCTCGTACAAGCTTTTGCGGACTTGAAAAACCGCGACTTTACGCTCGTCCTGATTGGAAGGGCCACGCCTTACGCACAAAGAATAAAAGACAGCATCAAACTACATGGCCTCGAAAAGCAGGTGCTTATTCTCGAAAACATCCCGACGCAGCACTTGCCGGCGCTGTATCAGTCCGCAGAAATATTCGCTTACATTTCGGTTTACGAAGGTTTCGGAATTCCTATTTTAGAAGCCCTGCATAGTGGGACACCGGTACTCGGCGCAAAAGGTTCATGCCTGGAAGAGGCTGGCGGTCCCGGTGGCTTGTACGCCGATCCGTACAAAACAGAAGACATCCGCAACCAACTTGAAAGATTGATTACGGATGCCCAATTAAGAAAATCTCTGGTATCTGCCGGTCAGGTCCACATTCAGCAATTTGCAGCGCCTCACATCGCAAAACAGCTTGTCGGACTTTACGGGGAGTTAATTTGACAAGGCTCACTTATCCCTGTATTGTTCAATGATCCTGAAAAGCGCTTTTTGTTTTTCCAGGTCAGGAAAGAAATCGAAAAGCTGAACGTGCGCGTCATAATCAAGCGTCAACCCAACTTCCAGATTGATCAACGCCTCCCGATAATCCCCGGCATGGATCTGATACACCGACATGCGATAATATAAGTCCGCTTCTTCCGGCATTTCATCGATTGCTGCCTGAAGAAGGTCACAAGCTCTTGCATAGTTTCCCTGCTCAAACAGAACATGTGACCATTTAAGCCAGATATCAGGGTTCGACGGTTCAATTTCGGCTGCCTTTTCAAAAGCTTCAAAAGCAGAGACAACATTGCCTACCTTAAATTCGGTTTCAGCCAATGCCAGCCAATAGTCCGGGTTGAGCTCCGTAATTTGAATCGCCTTTCTTAAAAAACCGACAGCCTCGTACCAACGACCTAATTCACTGAAACAAATCCCCATTCCATACCAGCCGTCGTCCCACTGGTTATCGAGCTTGACAGTCTGACGATAATACTTAATGGCCGTTTCAAACTCACCCAGTTTTTCATAACAGGTCCCCAGGCAGCAGCAGGTTTCCGGCTGCTCACCTTCTAACTCAATAGCACGAAGATATTGCTCTTTGGCCTGTTCATACTGTTCCAGGTTCATATATGAATTGCCGAGCTGGAAAAAAGCCGACGCAAAATCGTCCTTGACCAGGGTAGCATACTCGTAGGCATTTACCGCATCCTCGTAGCGTTCCAACTTGCTGAACGCGATTCCGAGATTGTACCAGGCGTGGTGCGAAAACGGGTCACGATCAACCAGTTCATTGTAGTATTCCAGATGGCTTTCCAACTGACCAACCAGGTCGAGGCAATGGGCCAGCTCGTACAATGCACTCTCGTTATTAAGGTTATTTCGAAGCGATTTCTTGTAATATTTAATGGCGTCCTCGTATTTTCCCCAATTTTGATAGGTCTGCCCAATTTGGAAATAAATCTCGTCTTGGTCTTCCACGCGTTGCAGAAGTTCTTCAAGGAGCTCGATCGCTTCCTCGTATTCTCCCATCATATTGGAAATCGCAACCTGCATAAAGGAGATTTCGATATCGCCCGGATGAAAAAGAGAGGCCCGTTCGAGTATTTCCTGGGCCATTTCATGTTCGCCCCGGTTGGAATGGAGCTGGACCATACTAAGCAGCAGATCAAGCGAATATGGATAATCCGACAATCCCAGTTCGCACGCCTTGAAGGCCTTTTCCCAATCTCCTTTTTCTATGTAATGAACGGTAACCTTTTCGTAAGTATCTAAATCAAAAAAGACCGGCTCACTGGTTCTCAACATTTTTTCAAACCTGAGCAATGTCTCTTTCATATAATCCTTTCTTTCCCCAAAATTTTTCTCCATCATACGAACTACCAGGTTAGAATTGAGGGCTAACGCACCACATAATAATAAGAGAAAGTTATAAAATTATTTCTCTTATTTCAAACTCTTACCGAGCAAACTTTCGCTCACACGGGCGACAGTGTTTTCAATTGTCTGAAACTTAAAATGCAGTAAATTTCGAATTTTGTCGTTGCGGTAACTAATATTCCGAGCCGCAGACTGTGCAGTTTCTTTCGTAATCAATGGCTTCTTGCCGGTCAAAAAAGTCCTTACAGCTTCAATGCGCCAGATCATTCCAGCCAGCCAGGGACCCACCCTCAACCAAGGTCCCTTCCTATTCATTGCAGTGGCGATAAGATTGAACAAATTCCGGTAAGAAATACTTCCCGCATTCAACAAAAACCTTTCACCGGACACATCTGATTCTAACAGGAGAAAAACAATTTCTGCTACATCCTTCACATCAACATAATTGGCGACACCGTCTGTAAAAAACGGCTTTTCCCTGTAAACGTAGTGAAAGAGCTGGGTGCTGCTTTTGCTCCAATCGCCCTCGCCCAAAATCAGCGTAGGATTTACAATTACTGCGTTCAGCCCTTCTGCAATCCCCCTCCAGACTTCCAACTCTGCCAGATGCTTTGTCTTCGCATATTCGGAATTTTCAGGAGAATCCTCCCATCGCTGGCTTTCGTCGAGAATAGTTGTTTGTCCAGGCACTAGTTTCCGGGAATCAGGCCTCCCCAATGCAGCGATGCTGCTTACGTGACATAATTTTTTGATCGGGTATTTCAGGCAGATGTTGACCAGGTTTGCCGTTCCTTCAACATTGACCTTGTACATCATTTTGCGGTCCTTCGGAATGAAAGACACCACGGCTGCGGTGTGCACCACAAAATCGACACCCTCGATTGCATTCTCTAAAGAACTTATATCCAGAATATCGCCTTCAAGCCATTGAACCTGCGACGAGATATCCGCTAAGAGGCTTCGATCCGAACTGGAGCGGGTTAGTGCGATCACTTCGTGATTTTCGGACAAAAACTTTCTCGCTACTGCACTGCCCACAAGTCCGGTAGCACCGGTGATAAGAACTCTCATAACTTTGATAACAAAATGTCAGGATCAAAGTTCGCAATTGGATGGCATGTACAAAAAAGATTCCTTCCGCATGCGAAAGGAATCTGTCCGTTTTTATATTCAGTATCGCGTAACGATCTTCACATTTGTCAATGATACTTTCCACGCTCTTGGAAGCATGCGGAGAAGCCATCTTCCTGTAGTAACTTCTTGTCTCAGCAAGCCTTCATTTTGAATTATACGATCTTTCAGCTTTCGAGTCAAGTCCTTCATTTTCAGCTGTTGATCTTATGTAGATGTATACCAGTTTCGACCTGTCTTCCGGTCACCTTTTCAAAACCTGCTATTTTTTATAAGCGTGCTTTAAAGGTCTATTTTCACAACTATATCGAATTCAGTTACACGCAAAAGTGAAAATCGCGTTGGCGGAATCTCACGATGAAAGCCTTTTTACTACTTTTACGTACAACAACAGATCATGATTTGCTCCGGCAACAGATCTCAAATCTCTTTTTATCGACGATGCCTATTTTGAATCCCAGAAGATACACCGTTACAGCAGCCCTCATTTATGCCAATGGTCCCATTCATATTGGTCACCTGGCCGGTTGCTACATACCAGCCGATATCTATGTCCGTTATCTCCGATCGAACGAAAAGGAAGTTGCTTTCATCAGCGGCACCGATGAACACGGCGTTCCGATCACAATCCGTGCTAAGAAAGAAGGGCTTACACCTCAGCAGGTTGTGGATAAGTACTATAAACAAATCGATAAGTCATTCCGCGATTTGGGTATTTCGTTTGATATTTATTCCCGCACGAGTCGCCAGATCCATCACGAGACCTCTCAGGAAATATTTAAAGATCTGTACGACAAGCATGTTTTTATCGAGGAAACCACGGAGCAATACTACGATGAAACTGCCCAGCAATTCCTGGCTGACCGATATATTGTAGGCACCTGCCCTGTTTGTGCGAACCCGAATGCTTATGGTGACCAATGCGAAAGATGCGGATCGACATTAAGTCCACTGGAACTGAAAGATCCGCGGTCCACTTTATCCGGCGCTCAGCCTGTTTTGAAAGCCACTAAAAACTGGTACCTTCCATTGGACGCCATGCAGCCTCAAATTGAACAATATGTCAATAGCCATACGGAATGGAAAACCAACGTATTCGGGCAATGTCAGTCCTGGCTGAAAGATGGTTTGAAGCCTAGAGCCATGACGCGCGATCTGGACTGGGGGATCAAGGTTCCGGTAGCAGATACCGAGGGCAAAGTTTTATACGTATGGTTTGAAGCGCCGATAGGGTACATTTCGGCTACGAAAGACTGGCTTATTCAGCAAAATGGGTCAGATGAGGGCTGGAAAAAATGGTGGCAGCCGGCGGCGGATCCCGAACAGGGAGAAACCAAGCTCGTCCATTTCATCGGGAAAGACAATATTGTGTTTCACTGTATTATTTTCCCCGCGATGCTAATGGCTGAAGGCAACTACATACTTCCAGATAATGTGCCTGCCAACGAATTCATGAATCTGGAAGGAGACAAAATCTCAACTTCCAGAAACTGGGCTGTTTGGCTGCATGAATATCTTGAGGAGCTTCCCGACAAGCAGGACGTGCTCCGCTATGTTCTTACCGCCAATGGACCTGAGACCAAGGATAGTGAATTTACCTGGAAGGATTTCCAGACGCGGAACAACAGCGAACTGGTGGGTATTTTCGGAAATTTTATCAACCGCGCGGTTGTTCTGACGCACAAATTTTGTGAGGGCAAAGTTCCAGCCGTAGCCGATTTACATGAAATCGACGAACTCGTTCTCAAAGAATTACAAGCTTTTCCTGGAAAGATCGGAGAGGCCATGGAGAACTATAGGTACCGCGAATCTTTGGCCCTGATTATGGACCTGGCCAGACTGGGTAATAAATACCTGGCAGACACCCAGCCGTGGCACGTGATCAAGACAGATCCTGAGCGGGTCAACACCATTCTAAACATTGCGCTGCAGATTTCGGCATCGCTGTCCATCGTGTCAGAGCCTGTTCTCCCTTTTACCGCAGCCAAGATCCGGGCGCAATTTGGGTTGGACGATTGCCTTTGGAAAAACGCGGGGAAACCTAATTTACTGAGAGCGGGGCAACCGGTATCGGAGGCCAGACTTCTTTTTGAGAAAATCGAAGATCACGTTATCGAGAAACAGATAGAAAAGCTTCATCAGGCAAAAAGACTAAATGAGTTGGACGGCAAAACGGTAACACCAGTAAAGCCAGAAATACAGTTTGATGATTTCGCAAAAATGGATATCCGCGTCGCCACCATTATTGCTGCCGAAAACGTACCCAAAAGCAAAAAGCTTTTAAAGCTGCTTATTGATATTGGGACAGAGCAACGGACCGTTTTGAGTGGTATTTCGGAACATTTTAAGGCGGAAGAAATTGTTGGAAATAAGGTGCTGTACCTGGCAAACCTGGCACCTCGCAAAATGATGGGAATGGAAAGTCACGGAATGATCCTGATGGCGGAAGATCGGGATGGGAGCCTGGCTTTTGTGCAACCCGGTAAAGAAGTGTGGAACGGAGGGCTTGTTAACTAAATTCTTTATATAAAAGGCCTGCAAATCTTCAAATCGATTTGCAGGCCTTTCCTTTTATCAGAAATTCCCTTCCTACTGAAATTCCTTTGCAACCTGAGCATATACGGTCTGAATCTTATCCACCAGCACCTGGCATTCCTTTTCGCTGAGCTGTTCAATGGTGTTACTTACCGCATTGGAAATTATTTTTCCCTCATCATCTGTCTTTGCGCCTTTTTGCCTGACAATGCTAAGAATATTTTCCCATTCGTTGACTAGTCCATCGGAGAAGTACCTCGGTTCCAGAATGTTAAAGTAAGCAGATTGTGACCTTAGTTTTTGTTTGAGTTTCCCTGGTTCTGCTGATGATTTCAATTCATCCACCAGCTTCGTCAGTTCGATGTAAGCGAAGATATTAGATTTTTTCATAACGTTGAGTTTGGAAGGGTAATTTATAAATATCGTCACTAAGATACAGACATGTACCTCCATTTTTTTATAGTCTCGGCAATCTTTACTTTATCTTAATATAATCTATTGGAAGGATACAATTCTCAAATTACCGTTGAGAAAAGTTGGTTTGCGGGCTGGAAAGCCTTATACTCACTCTTTTCTGCTAAAATTGTGAGATTGCTAAACACAAAAAACCTGACAACGGGAGCTGTCAGGCGTATTAATAAGGTACAATTTCCGGAATTTACCAGCGCTCGATTTCAACCTTACGGTGAAAGTCTCCCTGTTCATTTCCATAGGGAAGAAACAAGACCAGATGACGAAGGGTGTCGTCGTATTTCGCAGAAATATTTTCTATATCTACTCCATCCGGGATGACAAAAGTATTAATGAAGCGAACTGTTTTCCACTGCTCTTCTTCGGAAAGGTTGTCTTTTGAAAATATGGGTAACAAATGAAAAAGTTTGAGATTACTTGTATTTCTTTTTCCTTTTACCACTTCCAATTGCAGATCCTCAACCTCGATGCCAGGAATTTTCACGACTACTTCAAAACCATCCGACCCTCTGTCAAGCTTAATTGCAGGCTCACTCATTCCACCATTGACCGTGTTGATAAAGTCTATATTCATCAACATTTCCTGAGGGATTTTTAGTTTGCTTTCCATAGCTATCGCGTTTTAGGTTCACAAGTTTTAGAAGATGAACGAAAAACTACGTGCCAAAGATCGGATTAGCAAGAAAAAAGACTCATTAATAGATTTCATCAAAAAGATAAAATACTAATAATTAGCCCCTTGTAGCCAAAAATAGTATTTTAACAATCAACTCCTCAGCAGACAACCATACCTCATTCGGCCAAAATTACAGGTTTCAAATCCCCAATACGACAGAATGTCTTGTTGCATTATTCCGTAGCATGCCGGCGATCACTATGTCCAAGGCTGCGTTCGGGAGCGATAATGTCACGAACCAACTGTTTAATCTCCTTTGGCTCAGGGAAATGTCCCTCTCTTTTTCTATCCCAGATTAATTCGTCCCCAAGCCGGATCATATACCGTCCGCTTACTTCTGATGGTACCAGGCTTACTGCGTGAAGATGTTCCGTGAAAGTAGTCAGCAACTCCTGCGCTATCCATGCAGCCCTTAAAAGCCAGCCGCATTTCGGGCAGTATTCTATAGTTATTGTGGGTTTCATCCGATCATATTTCAAACCAAGGGCTAAAAATAAACCCAAAAAATCAAAAAGCCGCGAAGGAGCTCCCTCGCGGCTTTCACATATGCTAACCTAACCCTCTAATCTTGTGAGAAATCCATGTGATTCTCTAACGCTTTACAAATGTATATGCGCCTGTGCTTAGTTTTTAGCGTTGAATTCCCCGTTTTCAAGATTGGGTAAGCTTACACGGCGTTAAAAGTATTCTTGCTCGGCTCGACACGTAATAATACGTATTTTTACCGCCGATGAACTACAAAATACCTGATTAACAATTCATTAGATACTACCGTTTAATCAAAACAAGCTACTTCACTTGTCGATAAAAAGGACACTGGCTACATTTACACCTATTCGATAATATCAATTTTCAATACTTATGAACCCTGTAAAATTTACTGGAAAAGAAGGAGAACTCGTTTCAGCAGAAAAAGCATTGGCTTTGACCATCCCACACCAAAGAAAAGAAAAGGAATGCCGACAACGGGGCGAAAACTTTGTAAGAGCCGAGTTCTTTGGAATTCACACTTTCAATGAGATGATTGGTATCCACGGTGATAATTGTGTTGGATTTAGAGCTTATTACGGCATGAGCGACGAAGAGGACACCGATCCAACACAAGCATCAGGCACAAAGGCCTCTAAAAGGCCGACACCGCGCCTAATTCTTGTTCCCGTTGACGCTTATGGAAAGGATTTGACAACCACAGCCCACTTGGGCGGCATGAAGGACATGCCTGCCCAAGGTGAAGTTATGAAAGGTGGGCCACTTTGCCCAAATCAGTGTTAGAGGAGTAGTTAAATTTCTTACACATGCTTGAAATTTACGTTGCCTATGGTTTTCGAAATCCAATACTTTGCATTGCAGTTTTTATCACCATTGTCCCAATTATTTTTCTAGCCGTAAAAAGAGCATATTCTGATCCATCTTTCAGATTGCTCTTTTTATATCTTATTTTCAAGCTGGCGACTGATCTAATCATGTTTCACTCTGCCTGCCTGCAAGAAAATAATCTAGTTGTTTACAATCTAAGTATTCCCGTTTTCTATGTATTACTAAGCGGAATGTTCTATTATAAACTCAACTCGAAAAGTTTTAAAGTACTGCTCATAGTTTCAATGCTCGGTTTCTCCATATTTACATTTTGGGATATTGTCGATTCCAACCCTAAGATAGGTGACCTTCATAACCATCGGGCAGTTCTTTTTGCAAAAACGGTAGAGGGTGTCCTGATTATAGCTATAATTCTGTTGTATTTTTATGAAGTAATTAAATCTTTACAAATACCTAATTTACTTACTTTCCCTTTTTTCTGGATATGTTCAGGGTTACTGCTATACTATTCAAGTTTCATATTTATAGCTCCAGTGCTGCACTATGTAGCCATTTGGAACAGTCCGGTAGATTTAGGCATAACACAGATCATACCAACTATTTTTGAGATCATATGTGCCATTTTTTTTAGTATAGGTATTTATCATTTTTCCGCCGACAAACATGCAAAACAGTGAGGAACTGAAATGGGCTTTACTTGTCGCCTCGCTGGGGATGCTTGCTATGGCATTTTGCATGATCTCATTTGTAATGTATTATCAAAAAAGACGGTTCGAGGAAGAAAAGAAAATCAATGACATCGAAAAGAATTACAATCGTCTGCTTTTAGATACAGCCCTCAATTCTGAAGAAACCGAAAGACGCCGCATTGCCCAGGACCTGCACGATGACATCGGCACCATGCTGTCGCTCACAAAATTAAGCCTCAACCAATTAAATAAATTAATTAGTAAGAACGGGGACGACAAGGAGGACCTTATCATGAAAAAATCCCAGTCCCTGGTAGAGGAAACGATACTGCACGTCCGCAGAATAACCCGCGACCTTGTCCCGACCACCCTGGAGCGTTTTGGGCTACTGGAAGCAATCGAGGAATTCATTAACAAGTTAGAAGAGGACAATAACCTGGTGATTTCATTTCAGGCCAATACGGAGGAATTCCCGCGCCAGGGGCAGAAACTGGAACTTACACTTTATCGTATTATGCAGGAATTGGTCAACAATGCGATTAAACATGCCAATTGCTCTAAGATCGAAATAGCGCTCGAAACCAACGACCAGTTTATTGGATTGAGAGTTACTGATAACGGGATGGGGTTTGACCCCGAAAAAATCAAGGAAAACAATCTGGCCGGACTCGGGCTACTGGGCATTGAAAGCCGCCTGGCTATCGTGAATGGCACGGTGCATTATGAAAGACCGGCAAAGGGAGGTTCCAGTGCTTTTGCGCAAATACCGGTTATGCCGATACCCGAAAACAAGCCCGAACCTTTACATCCGTTCCGAAGAGAACGTGTGAACATCTAGAAATTATGAAAACTCTTAGACTAGGAATTGCAGACGATCACGAATTATTCAGAAAGGGATTTATCTCCATGCTGAGCGGAATTCCTGATTTCGAATTTGTATTGGAAGCTGCAAACGGCCAGGAATTGCTCGACCGGTTAGCAGCCAATACACCTGACATCGTTTTTATGGATCTGCAAATGCCAGTCATGGACGGTATCCAGGCAACGGAAGCAGCATTTGAAAAATTCCCGAATATCAAGGTGATAGTAGTATCAATGTATAATGAAGACCGTTTCGTTATTCACATGCTTGAAAAAGGTGTACAAGGCTACCTATTGAAAGATACAAGTCCTGACGAAGTAGAAAAGGCGATCCGTCGGGTGGATGAGGAGGGATTCTATTATAACGACTTTGTTTCCAAGGCCATGCACCGTAAAATGGTGACCCGCCAGGTGAACAAACACCCATTTTTCCCTAACGCGTGCAATGTAGCCCTGTCATCCCGCGAAAAAGAAGTATTGCAATTGATCTGTGATGGCCTTTCCACAGCCGAAATCAGCGATAAGCTATTTATTAGCATCAGGACAGTTGAAGGGCACCGTTTACGGGTACTCGAAAAAACTGGGACAAAAAGCACTGCGGCAGCCGTGGCCTTTGCTTATAAAAATCAGTTGTTATCCTAAGCTCGGGCATCCGGTCAACGCTACAATGAGTTGGATTTTATAGTATCTTTCACGAAGAACATCCTTCGACCTACTATGAAAGTCCTGATCGTCTGTACCAATCACGACACATATCCTACCAAATCTTCCAAAACAGGTTTGTGGCTGAGCGAGCTCACCCATTTTTATGATGCAATGGTCAAAAAAAAAGTTCTGATCGACATCATGAGCCCGCTTGGTGGAAAAATCCCTATCGACGACAGAAGTATCGATCTGAAAGACGATTGCAATGCCCGCTACTGGGAAGATGAAGTGTTCAAAGAGAAACTTCAAAATTCACTCAACCCGTCGCAAATTCATGCCGGGGATTATCGATTGGTTTATTTTGCAGGCGGCCACGGCGCTATGTGGGACTTTCCCGAAAATTCCGAGATACAGAATATTGTGCAATACATATATGAACATAACGGAATGGTATCCGCAGTGTGTCACGGCGTCGCAGGACTTTTGAATGTCAAACTTTCGGACGGTTCGTGGTTGATCCAGGACAAATACCTGACCGGATTCTCTAATGTGGAAGAAGCACTGACAAGCTTTGTCAGTGAAGTGCCTTTTTATCTGGAAGATCAGTTAAAAGAACGGGGCGCCCATTACACCAAAGCCATTATTCCATTTATGGAATTCATCGAAATGGATGAAAGGCTCATCACCGGACAAAACCCCAATTCCGCACGAAAGGTTGCTTCCAAGGCATTGGAAGAGCTTTTCGAGAAATAGCCGTTAAACCTTGAAGTCAGAAAACAATGTTCTGAAAGTTGGTAAAATCTCATCCTTATCTGAAACAAGGGGATTAGAGATACCCCAGTCAATCCCCAGGTCAGGATCATTCCATAGCAAACCCGATTCTGATTCCTTGTTGTAGATATTGGTGCACTTGTAGCTAAAAATAGTATCCTCCAGAGCCACGAAGCCGTGGGCGAAACCCTCTGGTATGTAAGCAAAATTGTTCAGGTCACCTCTGAGTTCGAAAATCTCATGTTGTCCAAACGTTGGTGAATCGGGACGAATATCGACTCCGACATCCAAAACCCTGCCGGAAATTACCCGTACCAGTTTTCCTTGTGCAAATGGAGCTTTCTGAAAATGCAGCCCTCTGACCACTCCTTTTTTCGAAAACGACTGGTTATCCTGTACAAAGTTGGAAGGAAGCCCCATTTTCTCAAAAACTTGCTGATTGAAAGATTCAAAAAACATTCCACGATCATCTTCAAAAACCCGTGGAAAGATTTCAACTAAGCCGGCAATAGACGTTTCTCGAATTTGCATAAATATAATTTCCCCGCGAAATGAACGTGCAGAGGTTAATGTTCCCGGCAAATTTATGAATCTATTGTTAGAGGTTGTAATTTCGGCGCATTATTTCCCAAATCATGACTTACAAAGAGCTTTTTCAACAAATTCTGCAGAAAAAATCTTACTTGTGTGTTGGCCTGGACACCGATGTCCGAAAGATCCCATCGCACTTACTTAGAACAGCCGACCCGGTCTTCGAATTCAACAAGCAAATCATCGATGCTACAGCCGATCTTTGCGTATCCTATAAACCAAATATTGCATTTTACGAGGCCTTAGGCCCAAAAGGCTGGGAAAGTCTCCAAAAAACCATCGAATATATACCTGAAACGCATTTTTCTATCGCAGATGCCAAGCGGGGAGACATAGGAAACACCTCTGGCTTGTACGCAAGAACTTTTTTTGACCCTACATCTTCCGGTCTTGACTTCCATTCAGTGACCGTAGCGCCCTATATGGGAAGCGATTCCGTTAAGCCGTTTTTGGAATTTGAAAATAAATGGGTCATCCTGCTTGCATTGACTTCCAATCCCGGCAGTTCTGATTTTCAGAGACTTCGTTTCGAAGCGTCGGCACTCTTTGAAGAAGTTCTGCGGACATCATTAACCTGGGCAGGCCCCGATCGGATGATGTATGTTGTTGGCGCAACGCAAGCAACCGAATTCCAAAAAATAAGGACCATTGTACCAGATCACTTCCTTTTAGTGCCTGGTGTCGGTGCACAAGGCGGCAATCTGGAAGAGGTTTCGAAATTTGGAATGAATTCGAATTGCGGGCTTTTGGTGAATGCGTCGAGAAGTATTATTTACGCAGGAGACGGTTTGGATTTTGCAGAAAAAGCGAAAAAGGAGGCGTCCGCGCTCCAGAGTGAGATGGAAATTTATCTAGATAAATATTGTAATTAAGTATTCTCTTCATGCATCTTAACGAGCTAAACCAATATTCAATTCAGGGAATCGACCCTATACAATTGACCGTCCGATATGGAAGCCCGCTCTACGTTTATGACGGAGGTACGATCCGGCGCAAAGTGTCTGAATTACAACATGCCTTTTCGGGCATCAATATGAAGATTAAGTATGCGTGCAAGGCAAATACCAACCTGGCAGTCCTCAAATTGATGCGCGAGATCGGTGTCGAACTCGACGTTGTTTCGCCGGGTGAGCTTGAAATGGGAAAAATCGCCGGGTATGATGCTGGCCAGATCACTTTTACGCCGAGCGGCGTCCCTTACGAAGAAGTTGGGGCGGCGGTGGAAGCCGGAGCTATTGTGAATGTGGACAGCATTCCTTTACTCGAATGGTTTGGTCAAACATATGGCAATACCAAACCTTGTCTGATCCGCATTAAGCCCAATGTTGCGGCTGGCGGAAATGCCAAAATCATGACGGCACACGCAGACTCAAAGTTTGGAATTTCGGTGTTACTGCTCGATCAGATACTCGAAGTCGTAAAAAAATATAATATCAGGGTCATCGGGCTGCATCAGCACACCGGCTCAGATATCAAAGATGCAGAGCCATTTTTGAAAGTAGCCGATATCCTGTTCGAAACTGCCAAGCGTTTTCCCGATCTCGAAATCATTGACCTCGGTGGCGGATTTAAGGTGTCTTACATGCCCGGGGACGTAATTACAGATATGGATTTGCTCGGCAAAAAAATCTCCGAAAGATTTCAGACATTTTGCAAGGAATATGGCAAAGAGCTACAGCTCTGGTTTGAACCCGGAAAATTTCTGGTCAGCGAATCGGGGTACCTGTTGGTAAAAACAACGGTGGTCAAAGAAGATCCGGCCAGAAATTTTGTCCATGTGGATTCTGGATTAAACCATTTAATCCGTCCGATGATGTATGGATCTTATCATCATATGCTCAATTTATCTAATCCGCAGGGTAGTCCGCAACCTTACAATGTAGTGGGCTATATTTGCGAAACCGACACATTCGCTTCTGACCGTGAATTGCCGGAAGTTCGCAGAGGTGATGTACTGGCCTTTCTGAATGCCGGTGCCTACGGATTCACCATGAGCTCAAATTACAATGCAAGACTGCGCCCCGCCGAAGTATTGATCGACAATGGTGAAGCCCGATTGGTTAGACGACGCGAGACCCTGCAAGATTTATTAAAGACGCAAATTGACATTTAGGTATACAAAGACAACAAATTGGCTGCATTCGCTCATCGGATGCAGCTTTCTTTTTTTACAGCAGTCAGCAATTCATTTTCAGCAAACTATTGGGTATATTTATTCAGGTAACAAACTAAATCTTAAAATGATGAAAACACTGTACTACACGCTCTTAGCTATTGTATGTGCCTCGGTTTGCAACGTCTCCGTTGCTCAGTCAACCAGTTCGGCTTATGATTCAACGCTGGCGAAAAAACTGAAAGCTGACGATTATGGAATGAAAACATATGTCATGGTTTTTCTCAAAACCGGTAGTGTAACCGATCTTGATAAAGCCAAAACGGACAGCCTTTTTATGGAGCACATGCATAATATCGGCAGACTCGCCGAAGAAGGGAAGCTGGTAGTGGCAGGGCCGTTTTTCAAAAATGACAAATACCGTGGCCTTTTTATTTTGAATGCCATCTCCATCGAAGAAGGCAGAAAACTGGTTGACACAGATCCTGCGGTTCAAGCCAGGCTATTGGAACCAGAATTACTGCTCTGGTATGGCTCCGCTGCATTGGCGGAAACGCTGGCAATTCACAAGAAGATCGAAAAGAAAAGCATGTGAAAGATTGCTTCAACAACGGCCATTTTGTCCGATATTTTTCGCCCGCTTGCTTTTTAATGCCAAAATTTCCGATCAGGCGAAGCGGCACATGTTTTTGGTGATTTGAAACATTATTAACAAAGAATTGAAACGCCGTGAACTTTAACCAATACACCATCAAAGCGCAGGAAGTAATACAGCATGCCGCGCAAATGGTCCAAGGCAATCAGCAGCAAGCGATTGAAACCGGCCATGTACTGAAATCCATATTAGAGGAAGATCCGAATACCTCTCTTTTTCTTCTTAACAAACTGAACATCAGCCCAGATATTCTGAATAGCCGTTTACAAAAAATTCTGGATGGTTACCCCAGAGTGAGTGGTGGACAGCCTTATCTGGGTAATGATATGGCGGCAGCAAGCGGCAAAGCACAGAACTACCTGAAAGAATTCGGAGATGAATTCATCAGTATAGAACTTCTTCTGCTCGGGATTCTAAGCGGAAAAGATTCCACTGCCAGCTTGATGAAAGAGGTTGGTTTCAAGGAAAAAGAACTTATTAACGCCATTAAAGAACTTAGAGGAAAAAATAACCCTGTGAAAGATCAAAATGCAGAAGCTAAATACCGTTCACTGGAACGATATAGCAAAAATTTGAATGAACTGGCCAAAGCCGGTAAGATTGACCCGGTGATTGGTAGGGACGAAGAAATCAGGCGGGTTTTGCAAATACTAAGCCGTCGTACTAAAAACAACCCTATTCTACTCGGCGAACCCGGTGTTGGCAAAACAGCCATTGTTGAAGGACTTGCCCAACGCATTGTTCAGGGAGACGTTCCTGAAAATCTGAAGTCAAAAATAATCGTGTCGTTGGACATGGGCCTTTTGATTGCAGGTGCCAAGTACAAAGGCGAATTTGAAGAACGTTTGAAAGCGGTTATCAAAGAGGTAACTGATTCAGAAGGGGAGATTGTTTTATTTATCGACGAGATCCATACTTTGATAGGTGCTGGCGGCGGGGGTGAGAGTGCGATGGACGCAGCCAACTTGCTGAAACCTGCCCTTGCCCGCGGTGAATTACACGCGATTGGTGCAACTACGCTCAAAGAGTACCAGAAATACATGGAAAAAGATAAGGCGCTCGAGCGCCGGTTCCAGGCTGTTATGGTAGATGAACCCAATATTCCTGACGCGATTAGTATTCTTAGGGGTATCAAGGAGAAATATGAATTGCACCATGGAGTCCGCATCCAGGATGACGCTGTCATTGCGGCGGTGGAGCTCTCCAACCGGTACATCAGTGACCGCTTCCTGCCCGACAAAGCCATTGACTTAATGGATGAGGCTGCCTCGAAGCTAAGACTCGAAATGGATAGCGTACCGGAGGAATTGGACGAATTGAACCGTAGGATCATGCAGCTCGAAATTGAGAGAGAGGCGATCAGACGGGAAAATAATAAGGATAAAGAAACCGTCCTGAACAAGGAAATTGCTGATTTAAGTGAGGAAAGAAACACATTAAAAGCACAATGGGAGAACGAAAAAGGCAAAGTCAACGAAGTAAGGACGCTCAAAGAGCAGAGTGAGCAATTGCGCCTCGAAGCCGAACAAGCTGAACGTGCCGGCGATTTTGGAAAAGTTGCAGAAATCCGCTACGGCCGCATCCCCGAAGTGCAGCAGAAATTAACACAGCTTCAGGATTCCGAAAATGAACAGAGCCTGATGCAGGAAGAAATTACACCCGAGGACATTGCAGAAGTGGTAGCCAAATGGACAGGCATTCCGGTGAGCAAAATGCTGCAAAGCGATCGTGAGAAATTGCTGCAGCTCGAAGAACATTTGCACCAGCGGGTCGCAGGACAAAATGAGGCCATCGAAGTGGTATCCGACGCGGTACGCCGTAGTCGGGCAGGTTTACAAGATTCAAAAAGACCGATCGGAAGCTTTCTTTTTCTTGGACCCACTGGTGTCGGTAAAACTGAACTGGCAAAAACGCTGGCCGAGTATCTCTTCAATGACGAAAACGCCATGGTACGGATTGATATGAGCGAATACCAGGAACGACATGCGGTAAGCCGTTTGGTGGGAGCTCCTCCGGGATATGTGGGCTATGACGAAGGCGGACAGCTTACAGAGGCCGTTAGAAGAAAACCATATAGTGTAATCCTGCTCGACGAAATTGAAAAAGCACATCCGGATGTTTGGAATATTTTGCTGCAGGTTTTGGATGAAGGTCGTTTGACGGACAACAAAGGACGGGTAGCCAATTTCAAGAATACGATTATTATCATGACATCGAATATTGGCAGCCATATTATTCAGGAAAAATTTGCCGAAGACGAAGGCTGGAACCATACCCTGGTGGTTGAAGAAGCGAAACAGGCCGTACTTGATCTTTTGAAAGCCTCGGTAAGGCCGGAATTCCTTAACAGAATTGATGAAATCGTTCTTTTTGAACCGCTTAGCATGAAGAACATTCGCAAGATTGTGGATATACAGTTCAAAGGAATCCAGAAAATCCTGCAGGATCAGGGAATCACATTGGACGCCACAGACGAGGCTCTGACCAAATTGGGAGAAGACGGTTTTGATCCGGCTTTCGGTGCACGGCCTTTGAAACGTGTTTTGCAGAGAAGGATCCTGAACGAACTTTCAAAAGGTATCCTGAGTGGACAAGTTGCTAAAGATTCGGTTATCATGATGGAATTGAATTCCAAAGGCGACTTGATTTTCGAAAATGTGGGTGGGGTCGAAATTTAAGATCCGACAATAGTTATAAATTTCGAGAGCGGCCAATAGCCGCTCTTTTGTTTTTCTGCCCCGTGGGGAAAAGCAGTGAATCCACACCTGTGGCTTGTCGTCAACAGTTTACTTAACTGAACTATGCAAACGATTGAATTTAGAATTGGCATAATTTTTGTACAATTATTTGACTAAATAATCTAACCCTTATAACAATTCCAATCCATGGAACCGTCACTAAATTCATTCAAAGTTGCAATTCTAGTTGCAGATGGATTTGAGCAGGTAGAAATGACCTGCCCTAGAAAAGTCCTAAATCAAAACGGCGCGACAACTCACTTGATCTCTCCCAACAAGGACTGGGTCAAGGGATGGAACCATTTGGACTGGGGGGAAGAATTCGGCGTAGATGTGCCGCTCAATATGGCGAGACCTGAATATTACGACGCACTTTTGCTGCCGGGCGGCGTAATGGGGACAGATGCTTTAAGAATGAACCAGCATGCGGTGGACTTTGTAAAATCTTTCTTCTCTGCCGGAAAACCCATCGCTGCGATTTGTCATGGACCGCAGATCCTGATAAATGCAGATGTTATTCTGGGTCGGACGCTGACTTCTTACGCTTCTATCCGGCATGATCTCGAAAACGCGGGGGCTATTTGGGTCGATCAGGAAGTAGTTACGAACAATGGCTTGGTTACCAGCCGTACTACCGACGATCTTTCCGCATTTACAGGCACAATGATCAAAGAATTTAATCTGGAACTTCATCAATAAACATATCCGGAAAGCGGAATACAGAATTCTGTATTCCGCTTTTTAATGCCCTTTCTGCATCAAAATCCCTAACCTCAAAACCTGCCCGGCAAGGCCAAAAAGGGTAATAGCGATAAACGGCCCTAAATCAAACAGTCCGCTATCAGCTGGTGGCAGCGGGAACGTCATCACATTCAGCACGATAAGCCCTATTCCCATTAAGCCTAAGGCAAGGCCCCAGAACTTCAAAACGGGAACCTTTTGAGTGCCTAACCAGAACAGGATCAGAAAAGTACCGATGAACATATCCCAGGCTACATCCATTCCCATATCGATCAGCCTGACCGACTCCTTGATGACACGCAGGTTATCAACATTCTCTTTGATTACTGAAAAGTCCATCTCGCTTTGAACGGCCAGTTGGGCCGATAAGAAAATCGCGCAAATGGTGAATGCAAAACTCCCAAAAACAAAGCCCAGGTCATTGAAATAAGAGGGATTTTCTTTATTGATCAATTCTTTGATAGCGAACAAGTGTATAATGCCAAAAATGGGAAACAGCATTGCGAGCAAAAAAGTGATCTGGTTGGATAAAGAAGTAAATGCAATAACGAGATAGGACGCAACCGAAAGAAGGCCGCATATCCCTCCTGATAAGGTTAGATTTTTGAGATTATGTTGTTGTGTCGAAATTTTTGGAGCTGCTTCCATGACTATTTGTATAATTTTGAATGACTATGAAGCTAATTTTTTTTCATTTAATTATTGGGCGAAGATTAGTTTGCGGTCACTTTGAGTCAATTAACGGTTTTCAAAAAGCATGTCCCCCATTTCGCTCCAGAACGTTTCGGTTCGCAAATACGATTCTATAGTTCTTTCTGATATATACTGGGAGATTCAGCCTGGTGAAAACTGGGCGGTTATCGGGCCGAATGGTTCCGGAAAAACAATTTTACTTGAAATACTTGCGGGCAAATGGCCCGTACTTTCAGGCAAAATCATCTACGGGCTGAATGCCCCTATTCGTGACTGGGTCGAGCTGGTTTCCAATGATTACTCTTTCAATCGCATCGTCAGTGCCGGAGCAGAGTACTACCAGCAACGTTTTCACGCCTATGAGGCCGAGCGCGCGCCAACCGTGAGGGCCATACTTACGGATCAGCTTAAACCGGTCGGTACGGTTGATGACAGGTCTGTGAAGTTGCAACCGTCGAAAGTAAGCGAAAAGGATCTCAGGCTGGTTTGTGAACTGCTGTCCATTACGCATTTACTAGACCATGCTTTCGTGACCTTATCCAATGGGGAAACAAGGAGAATGTTACTGGCAAAATCTCTGCTTAAAAAGCCCAGGATACTGATGCTGGATAATGCTTTTAGCGGTCTTGACGTACATTCCAGAGAAGTATTAAGAAATGCACTGACGAGCCTGTCGAATGAAGGTGTAACCATCGTCATGGCGACCACAGCGGCCGAAATTCCGCCGTGTATAACGCACGTAATGGAACTCGAAACCGGAAAAATCAGGGAAACGTCCGCTGTAAATGATTTTAAGGCAAAATCAGAGCACTTTGATTTGCCCAGGCCGGACGCGCAGGCTCTGGCTCATTTTGGGCATCCTGAGTTTACAGACTTCCGGTTCGCACTTGACCTTCGGAACATTGTAGTAAAATACCATGATCAGCTCATCCTGGATCGTGTAAACTGGCAAATCGCAAAAGGGGAAAAATGGGCACTATCGGGACCAAACGGCTCGGGGAAATCCACACTGCTGAGTATTATCACGGCCGATAATCCACAGCGCTTTGCAAATGATTTTGATTTATTTGATCGTAAACGGGGAGGAATTGGCGCATCCATATGGGATATCAAGCAAAAGATCGGACACGTCTCTCCCGAACTGCACCTCTATTTCCCCCGAAACACTACCGTATTTAAAACCGTTGCATCGGGATTTTTTGACGCTACCGGTGTCTTTTTCAAAAAGCTCACAGCAGTGCAGATCGAGCGGGTTAGAGAAGTCGCTGCCCTTTTGCATGTCGGACACCTGGTGGAAAAGGATTTTTCACAACTGTCCAAAGGCCAGCAAAGAATGGTGTTACTAGCCAGAGCGTTAGTTAAAAATCCGCCACTGTTAATCCTGGACGAACCTTGCCAGGGATTGGATGCGGAATCTATCGAGTATTTCAAATCAGTGGTCAACGCGGTTTGCGATACCCCTGAGCGAACTCTAATCTATGTTTCGCACTATCCCCACGAAATTCCAGGCTGCGTAACCCATTTTTTAAAACTGGAAAAAGGAATGGTTGTTAACAGATTTTCAAATCGCTAACCGCTTTTTTTGAAATTCATCACAATGGAAAACGAGCTGCTTCCAAAGCCGGGAACATATTGAGCCCTTCCATAAACGATATCGAAACGTTTGATCTTTAAAGCAGCACCAACTGAAAATCCGGCAAGAGCCCCTTTGTTAGCCAGCCGCAATTCCTGACGACGCAGGTGGTCGTACCCCAGTAGCAGATGAAAATTGCGATGCACCAGTGCTTCTGCTCCTATCGAAAGATGTCTGCCTAATTTCTCAGCCAGTCCGACTTTCCTGGCCATTTTATTTCCCAACAAGTCATAGGTATAGAACAGCGCCGGGTCATTGTATACCATATCGAATTTGTTGAGGTGATGGGCGGTTAGAGAGAACCGGATCGGCATGTATTTCGGCTTAAACGTAACACCAGCACGTACGTCCAATGGCAAAGCAGGTGTAGTTGCTCCTGTATAGTTCTGCTTCAGAAAACCCATATTTTTGATCACAAACCCAACGGTCAGCTCTTCATCCGGATGCTTGAATACGCCTCCCCAGTCAAATGCAACTCCCCAGACGTGGTAAGCTTCCACCGACGCCCCAACGAACTTCGCAGTCCCTCCCAGTGTGAAGGCTCCAATGGTATGCGCATATCCTGCTGAAAGTCCATGATCGGCTGCTCTAAACTCCCCTATCACATTTCCCGCATCGTCCGTCTCGACCATCGTTCCATAATTCATATACTGAAGTCCCAACGCCCAAACGCCCCCGGATCTCCCCAAGTGATCCGCATAAGCCAGGTTCACAAACTTTGTATCGGCCAGGTACGGCATTAAATTAAGGGAAGCGTGATCGGCTTTTGAACTGTCGAGAAGCGCCGGATTCTGTAGAAACAACCCCGGATCGTTGCCAGGGACGGTAATATGATTGGTGCCTAAGGCGGTACTGTTTGCCTGTCCCGGCAATTGCAGAAAGTCGAGTTTACTTCTGCCGCCCGTTGATTGAGCCGACACAAGTTTTTCACCTGCCACCAAAAGGCCCATTAAAATAAATACCAACCGGCCTATCTCCCGCATAAGAATCCAATAATTTCCCGAATCAGTAAATTGACACTATATTTATAAACCGTTCAAAACAAAAGTAACCATATCGGCCTGTATTACATGGATTCAGTATCTGCTGCCAGTTTAAAAAAAGCATTTTTAGATGAAAGAAATCGTGAAGCCGATTTGGGCGGAGGAGAAAAAAGGATCCAGGCGCAGCATCAAAAAGGGAAATTAACTGCCAGGGAGCGCATCTCTGTTCTATTGGACGAAGGTACTTTTGAAGAGATAGGTAAGTTCGTGCTACATCGCAGCAACGATTTTGGATTGGACAAAGAACATTACCTGGGCGACGGGGTAGTGACCGGATATGGCAAGATCAGTGGCAGGCTCGTCTATATTTTTGCGCAGGATTTTACTGTTTTTGGTGGATCATTATCAGAAACCCACGCGGAAAAAATATGCAAGATCATGGATCTTGCTATGAAAAACGGGGCACCATTAATTGGACTTAACGATTCTGGCGGGGCGAGGATCCAGGAGGGGGTGGTGTCACTGGCTGGCTATGCCGATATTTTTTATAAAAACACGCTGGCATCCGGCGTTGTGCCTCAAATATCCGCGGTAATGGGCCCTTGTGCCGGCGGGGCTGTATATTCTCCTGCGATCACTGATTTTATTCTGATGGTTGAAAACACCAGCTATATGTTTGTGACCGGTCCTAATGTCGTAAAAACGGTTACCCATGAGGAGGTGAGTTCGGAAGAACTGGGAGGCGCGATGACCCATGCTTCCAAATCCGGGGTTACACATTTTGTTTCTCCCAATGAAGTGGAATGTCTTATGTCCATCAAAAAACTGCTTAGCTATATCCCTCAAAATTGCGAAGATACAGCTCCGCGGTACCCTTATTCCCACGCCGACGAATCCCGGCCCGCATTGAATAATATCATCCCTGAAAGCACTAACCAGCCATATGATATCAGGGAGGTGATTTCAGAACTTTCCGACACAGATAGCTTTTTTGAGGCACACCAGCATTTTGCTGAAAATATAGTAGTTGGTTTCGCCCGCATAGCCGGGCGCAGCATTGGCATTGTCGCCAATCAGCCTGCTGTGCTGGCAGGGGTGCTCGACATTCACGCAAGCCAGAAAGCCGCCAGGTTCGTGCGCTTTTGCGATTGTTTCAATATTCCGCTGCTCGTATTAGAGGACGTGCCTGGCTTTTTGCCAGGTACCGACCAGGAATGGAATGCAATTATCACCAACGGTGCCAAATTACTCTACGCTTTTTGCGAGGCGACCGTCCCGCGGATTACCGTAATTACCAGAAAAGCCTATGGCGGCGCTTATGATGTAATGAATTCCAAGCACATTGGCGCCGATATGAATTTCGCCTGGCCCAGCGCAGAAATAGCAGTAATGGGTGCAGGGGGAGCAGCCGAAATCATTTTCAAACGCGAAATTGCCCAGGCGGAAAACCCACGGGAAAAATTGGAGGAAAAAATAAAAGAGTACACCGAGAAATTCGCCAACCCCTACCGTGCCGCACACCGGGGATATATCGACGAAGTCATTTACCCGGAGCAAACCCGTGAGAAATTGATCCGTGCGTTTGAAATGCTTGAGAATAAAGTAGATGTACTGCCCCGCAAAAAGCACGGCAATATCCCGCTCTGATCATCAGCCCGGATTGTTTTTGGAATGTTAGGGGAAATGTTGTTCCATTCCGAAGTAATTATGACATTATAGGTTAGCAAACTAGGCTTGCTTTGCTACATTCTAAATATTGTCATAATTTCACAAGTACTTAATAATAATTTTTATTTTCCTAAACATCCTTAACTAATGGAAGAAAAAAAAGGCACGTCCGCGTCCAGGCGGAACTTCATCAAAGGTTCACTGGCAACGCTGGCCACATTTTCAATTGTGCCCCGCCACGTCCTAGGCAAGGGCTACCTCGCCCCGAGTGACCAACTTACAAAAGCAATTGTGGGTACCGGCTCCATGGGGCGCGGGCACATTCCCTATGCCGGAACAAAAGTGGTTGCATTGTGCGATGTGGATAAAAAGCATCTGGAAATAGCCGTGGGAATGGTTGAAAAGGGTGTTAAAACCTTCTCCGATTACCGCGAAGTGATCCAGCTTCCGGAAGTTGACATTGTTCACGTAGCTACTCCCCCCCACTGGCACGGCATTATCGCAGCGGACGCAGCCAGGGCCGGAAAAGATGTTTGGTGCGAAAAACCAATGACCCGTACGATTGGAGAAGGAAAGCGTCTGGTGGAAGCCGTTCAACAGCATGGAAGGATTTTCCGTCTCAACACCTGGTTCAGGTTTGAAGATAATTTTTATGGTATGAGAACGACTGTGAAGCCAATCAAAAAGCTGGTCCAAAGCGGATTGCTTGGCTGGCCGCTCAAAGTGACCGTAAGCAAGCATACCGGTTTCGACTGGAAATTCTATTGGGTTGGCAAAACAAACAATGCGCCGCAACCTGTGCCGGCCGAACTGGATTACGAAATGTGGCTCGGACCTGCCCCATATAAACCGTATAGTGAACACCGGGTACATCAGACTTTCCGCGGCTATTGGGACTACGATGGTGGCGGGCTAGGCGATATGGGCCAGCATTACATTGATCCTATCCAATATTTCCTTGGAAAGGACGATACAAGTCCGGTCAGTGTGGAAGTAGATGCGCCCCAACAGCACACAGAGGCCGTGGGAACTTGGAGACGTATTACTTATACTTATGCCGATGGCTGCCAGATCGTTTTGGACGGCGAAGCCAAGGATGAAAAAGTAGCCTATATCGAAGGGCCAAAAGGAAAACTCTACCCTAATTTTAAATCGGACATTCCTGACCTTGAAAAGAAATTAGCCGCCTTCCCCGACCCAGAACCTCAGGTTACCGACTTTGTGGACGCCGTTAAAAACCGCAAAAAATTTGCCCTCAATGAAGAAAATGGGCATCGCTCCTGTACCATTGTCAATATGGGCCTTGCCGCGTTAAGACTCGGACGCTCTCTAAAATTCGATCCTGAGAAACAGGAGTTCATTGACGACGAAGGCGCAAACCGCCTGATCAACCAGCCCATGCGCGGCCCCTGGACGATTTAAAGGAAATGAAATACGTTTATTCAAGATCTAAAAAAGCTAAACGGTTAAAAGCCATTAGCTAACAGCTTATACCAATGAAAAAGACATTTTGTACCATTGCGGCTTCTCTGCTGCTTGCATTGCAGGTTCAGGCCCAGACAGATAATTCCCTAACCAGCAAAATCGAAGTACTGTTTTCAAAAGTCCCTTCAGAGAATGAAGCTGGATTGAAAAAGAATATGGAGGCACTTGAACAGCTCGGTAAGCCGGGACTAGTCCAAATCGCATCCATGCTGACGCCGCCCGGCAAAGGCGACAATACAAAAATCCAGTACGCGTTGGGCGGATTTACTTACTACGCTTCCCAGGCCGGTAAAGAAGCTGCGCGCAAAAATGCAGCCGAGGCCTACGGTGAAGCATTAGGCAAGGTTAATGACCCAGACAGCAAAAACTTTTTGATTTACCAGCTTCAGACAGTTGGCAAAGACGAGTCGGTAGAAGTACTGAAGTCCTACCTGAAAGATGAGAGATTATCAGGTCCGGCTGCGAGAGCACTGTCGCGCATCGGGTCGCCTGCCGCAGGTAAAGCTTTACTAGAAGCATTGAACGGAGCATCGGGAAACATTCAAATTGCCATTACCGAAGCATTAGGAGGAAGTCGTTACAAGGAGGCAGCGGGGGTTATCGAAAAAACGGCTGCAAGCAATGAGATTAACTTGCGCAAGGTAAGTCTGTTTGCGCTTTCCGAAATTGGAGTACCTTCTTCGGAGCCAGTCCTGGCTTCGGCAGCCCAGAAAGTGGCTTATGGTTACGATGAGGCCGACGCTACGGCTGTTTATCTTAAATATCTGGGACGGCTGGCGGAAAACGACCATGCGGCTATTGCTGAAAAATCGGCTTTGGCCTTGCTGAAGAATACCCCTGATGCAAAACAGAGTTCGACACATTCTTCTGCACTGAAAGTGTATGCGGATATCAAAAAACGCGAATCGGTACCCATGCTGGTGAGTGCCATGCAAAGTGCAGATCCGCAATACCGTGCTGCGGCACTCAAGATTGGGCAAAAATATCTGATGGCCGATGGCGCCAGGCCCTGGGTGACTGCTCTGAAAAAAAGTAAGCCGGAGGTTCAGGCGGAAATAATCACCATGCTTGGCCGCGCAGAATCGAAGGATGCACTGCCTGAGATCCAGAAAATGCTGGGCTCCAAGGATCCCAAAGTGAAAACCGCCGCAATATGGGCAACAGGCAAAATCGGACAGGAAGGCAGTGTTGCGAGTCTGATACCGATTTTAAAAACCGGCAATCCAGAAGAAGTCAATGTTGTAAAAGGTACTCTGCTCACCACGAAAGGCGCTGGGGTGGTTGACCAGATCACCACCGTCTTACCAAGCCTTCCGGCAACCTCGCAGTCGGCAGTGATAGATGTCATTGCTGCAAGACAGGCCAATACAAAACTTCCGGCGGTTTGGGCTTTATTGAAAAGTAACAACCCGGAGGTCAGGAAATCTGCTTTCAATGCATTAAAATCCCTTGCTACCAGCAAAGACCTTCCGCAACTATTTACCTTGCTGAATTCGGCGAGTTCGGCTGAGGAAATTACAGCCGTTCAAAAAGCGGTCACGGCTGGGGTGAAAGAGTCGGGCACCGCAAGCGCGCAAACAGACCTGATCCTGAAACAAATGCAAGCATCTCCTGCTGATAAACAGGCCAACTATCTGGCCATATTCGCGAGCATTGGAGACAGAAAAGCATTGAATACAGTGGTTGCGGCTTATAACAGTGGCGATGCTTCAATCAAGAAAGGTGCGATCGCCGCATTGTCGTCCTGGAATGACGGAAGTGCCGCAAATGATCTGCTGGCTATTGCCACGAAAACCAATGATCCAGATGACTTTAATGCAGCTATTTCGGGATATATAGCAGCAGCTTCCAAGTCGGCAAAAACTCCGGCTATCAAAGTGATCATGTTGCGTGATGCGATGGCCCTGGCCAAAACAGACGCTCAGAGGGAGTCGGTCCTGAAAGAACTGTCACGATATAGAACCTTTAACGCTTTACTTTTTGCCGGAAAATACCTCGATAACCCCGCAACCCAACAAGCAGCGGCCCAGGCAGTAATGAGTATCGGGCTTTCAAGCAAAAACTTTTATAGCGCGGAGATTCGCGAATTGCTGACGAAAGCTGCGTCGGTTCTGACAGGTAAGGACAGCGATTACCAGAAGGAAGCCATCCGCAAACATCTGGCCGAATTACCTGCCGGAGAAGGATTTGTTTCTTTGTTTAATGGAAAAGACCTGTCGGGCTGGAAAGGGCTGGTTGAAAATCCGATTGCACGGAGTAAAATGAGCCCTGATACACTGGCGGCCAAACAGAAAAAGGCCGATGAAGTTGCTAAATCGGGCTGGTATGCCAAAGATGGCGAGCTGGTATTCTCGGGGCATGGCGACAACCTCTGTACCGTTAAGCCCTACGGCGATTTTGAAATGTATGTAGACTGGAAAATCCAGAAGGACGGCGATGCCGGGATTTATCTTCGCGGCACACCGCAAGTCCAAATCTGGGATACGGCCAGAGTTGACGTAGGCGCGCAGGTTGGATCCGGCGGACTGTACAACAACCAGAAAAATCCAAGCAAACCAACAAAACTTGCAGACAATGCTATCGGAAGCTGGAACACTTTTCACATAACCATGATCGGCGACCGCGTTTCAGTAGATTTAAATGGCGAAAATGTGGTCGACAATGTAGTACTCGAAAACTATTGGGACCGCAATCTGCCGATTTTCGCGACCGAACAACTGGAATTACAGGCACACGGAAACCTGATCAATTATCGTGATATATATGTTCGTGAGATCCCTCGCCCCGAAACTTTTACTTTGTCAGAAGCCGAGAAAAAAGAAGGGTTTAAAGTACTTTTCGACGGCACCAATATGTTTGAATGGACTGGTAACAAGACCGATTATTTTATCGAAAATGGCGAGATGGTCGTTGATCCCAAGAAAGGCGGAAAAGGAAACCTCTACACGAAAGACGAATACAGCGATTTCGATTTCCGTTTTGAATTTCAATTGACACCAGGTGCAAACAACGGGCTGGGCATCAGAACGCCTATGGAGGGTGATGCGGCGTATGTCGGTACCGAAATCCAGATCCTGGATAACGACGCGGATATCTACAAAGACTTGCATGAATATCAGTATCACGGCTCAGCGTACGGAATTATCCCTGCTAAAAGGGGATTTTTGAAGCCGCTGGGAGAGTGGAACTATGAAGAGGTGCGGGTTCAGGGTTCCAAAATCAAAGTCACACTGAACGGGACCGTGATACTGGACGGCGACCTTGCCGAGGCCAGTAAAAACGGGACCGCCGATCACAAGGAACACCCTGGATTAAAGCGCACAAGCGGACACCTCGGATTTTTGGGCCACGGATCGGAACTGAAATTCAGGAATATCCGGATCAACGATCTCACCAAAGTAAAAGAAGCGCCGGTGGTCACCACCAAGAAAAAATCAAAAAAACAGAAATAATTACTTCTGTTCCAATTTGGAAAATACCTCGTCAGCCGGCGAGGTATTTTTTTATCTTAGGTAAAGTATGAATTCGAATTACCGAAAGTATATAATAATCGTTCGTGCATAAAAATACAAACCGAAGCCCTACTCAACCTCGAAGAAGACGGCTCTAGTGGCAAGTCTCTTCCCGAACCGTGTATTGGTTATTACAGCATTGTCTTCCAGCATCATCATCAACTCCCCCTCTCACAAATCAGAAAGTCAGACGACTGGTTTTGAAAAAAGTGAATATAGTACGTGAGGTAAGGAAGCTGATAGGCCTGATCGACGATTGCGTCTTTTCATAAGCATCAGAAGCACTTATGATCTGATTTCGGGTCGGTCGGACAAATATATATGCACGCGACGTTACCGGCGAAGGTGCCAGGCTTTTTGGCGGGCGCTGTAACCACAAGCCCGTTCTCTGTATTTATAACCTCGGAATGCCGGGCGCTTGCCTTATTAGAACATACCGCTAATACCAAAATAGACGAGATTCCCGTGCACTGGGCATTACTACGTTTGAATCGTCGGGACTTATATTACATACATTCCGGTCCGTTAGCTCCCTGGCAATTGGACCACCGCGCCTGCCCCGGCACCCGTGAAGGATTTGGGGACAACACTTTAAAAAAGAACATTGCCGCCCATTTCCAAAATTCACGCTGCGATCTGCCTGAGGAATATATTTATCTTCTCAACCCGCTCACCGGAAATGACGCTATTTACCGTATTGCAGGCATCCGTGATTTTGTGTACGACATCAGGTTAAAACTTTAAAAAAAATTAAAGTACGGCACAAGACAGGTAGGGGCATTTTTATTTAGCTTTATTGTGATGACGCGAAAACGACGATTCGGAAAAGTAAATAAACTTTATTTCGTCTTTGAAATAAATATCAACCCGGAATTAATCAACTTGTATCGTACAAACTGAACCTCATATGAAAGCCAAAAACATTCTGCTTGCATCACTCTTATCCGCTTCTACTTTTTTTGCTGCTCACGCGCAGCACACGCTTACTCCATTGTGGTCCACAGAAGCTACTCTCCCAATCCCTGAATCGGTTTTGTACAGTGCAAAAAATAAGGTATTATACGTGGCCCTGATTGATGGTAAACCTGGCGAGAAAGATGGTGTGGGCGGAATCGCAAAGGTTGGGTTAGATGGAAAGATTATTACAAAAGACTGGATAACAGGACTTAACGCGCCAAAAGGAATGGGTGTAGCGGGTAACAAGCTTTACGTAACTGATTTAACCGAGGTAGTTGAGATTGATACAAAAACCGGCAAAATCATCAAAAAACATCCGGTAGAAGGGTCAAGCTTCCTGAATGACCTTACAATTGATTCAAAAGGAGACATATATGTATCCGATTCAAATACGAAGAAGGTACATTTGATCAAGGATGGAAAAGTATCGACCTATCTTGAAAACCTGACCGGACCGAATGGTCTGCTAGCTGTTGGTTCCGATCTGCTGGTAGCGGATGCCGGAACATTGAAAAGTGTCAGTAAAACCAAAGAAATAAAAATCCTGGCGCAGGGGATGGAAAAAAGCACGGACGGTATTGAACAGGTTGTACCTGGCGAATATATTGTATCTTGCTGGGCAGGGGTTGTTTATTATGTAAAAGCAGACGGAACAACCGAAAAATTATTGGATACGAGCGCCGATAAAACCAATTCTGCCGATATTGGTTATGATTCCGTTAAAAAAATAGTCTATATCCCGACATTCATGAAGAACAGTGTTGTCGCTTATCAGCTAAAATAAATATATTTATAACCTAAAAATCAAAAAACAGGCGTTTTCATGGACATTTTTGTTGGGAGTCTTTCTTTTAAGTTAAAGGAAAGCGAATTGCGTGAAGCTTTCGAAAAATATGGTAAAGTGAGCTCCGCAAAAATTATAATTGACAAGATCACACGTCAAAGCAAAGGTTTCGGGTTTGTTGAAATGCCCGATGAAAATGAAGCAAAATTGGCAATTAGTTCGTTGAATGGCGCAGAAATGTACGGAAGGGCTCTTGTCGTAAACGAATCGCAGAAAAGAGAACCGAGGACTGATGGCGGGACGGGCGCTCCAAGAGGTGATTTCAAAAGAGAAGGTTTCAGCAGACCAAGACCGGCCGAAGGCGGAGAAACCAGGCCCAGCAGCCCCGATACCGGCAGTACCGCAGGCAGCGGTGAGAGGAGCAACTTTGGCGGAGGAGGATTTGGCAATGACAAACCGAAAGGCGGTAATGATAGAAAATTCAGCGGAGGTAACGACCGGGGTGGTCATAGTGGTGGCGACCGTGGAGGATATGGCAATAAATCCAGGTCCGAGGGTCGTTTCGGTAAAAGCGAACCCCATAAAAAAGGAGGCGGCGGCTCCAAAAGAGATTGGGGCCGGGGAGACGACGACGACAGCTGGTATTAAGATTCAAACCTGTAAGAGATTACAGGTTTTTTTATTTACGGAAAATAAAATAAACGGCCAGCACGAGGAAGACAAAACCTACCAGATGGTTCCAGCGGAACGTTTCCGTTTTGAAGAAAATAAGCGTAAAAACGGTGAAAATGACCAGTGTAATCACTTCCTGGATTACTTTCAGCTCTACTAAAGAAAAAGGGCCTCCGTTTTCCTTAAAGCCAATCCGATTGGCAGGTACCTGAAAACAATATTCAAAAAGAGCTATTCCCCAACTGATCAGGATCACGGAGAATAGCCCTAATTTGCTAAACCACCCAAGCTCCTTAAATTTCAAATGCCCATACCACGCCATCGTCATAAATGCATTGGATAAAATAAGCAAGCCTATGGTTATAAAAGATTTCATGCGTCCGCCTTGATCTTATTGTCTTTAAAAAATAGAACGAATAATACGAGAACCACTGCAGCAATACCCGCCGGTACCATCCAGATACTAGTCCAGTTTTTTACACCACCCACCGTGTACATATCTGCTACCAAACCTGCCAGCCAGGAACCAATTCCCATACCAATACCATAAGTGGCAATGGAGATCAGGCCTTGTGCAGAAGAACGGTATTTTTCTCCGGCCTTGCTATCCGTATAGATTTGTCCGGTAACAAAGAAGAAATCGTAGCAAACACCGTGTAGAACGATTGCCAGATAAAGCAGCCATTCGTTGTTTACGTCGCCATAGCCAAAACCAATGAAACGTATAATCCAGGCGATCAATCCAACAATTAACATCCATTTTACCCCCAGACGACTAAAAGCCAGTGGAATCAACAACATAAAAACTACCTCTGATGCTTGTCCAAGAGACATTTTGTTTTCTACGTTGGTCATCCCCGAATCCGTGAGTGACGGATTGGCCATTGCGTAATAAAAAGACAACGGGACACAAATCAGTAGCGAAGAAATAAAGAAGATGGCAAAAGAGCGGTCCTTGAACAATTTGAAAGCATCCAAACCAAGAATATCCGCAAACGAAGTCTTCGTGCTTGGCTTTGGCGGCGTGTCCGGAAGGAAAAAGGAATATACGCCTAATAGTGCGGAGGCAACCATAGAAATCTTGAAAATCATCACATTATCCCCAAAGCCATAAAATCCGATGATGTTGGAAACAACAATCCAGGAGATAGTACCCATTACACGGATCGCTGGAAAATCTTTTTCAGAGTTGGTTACCTGCTGCATCGCAATGGAAGTCGTGAGAGACATCATCGGCGCGAAAGACACACAGTAAAGCAATATGACCCCAAAGAAATGGTCCGCGTCGGTAATATTGGAAAGAAAGTAAAGAAGCACTGCCCCCGCCAAACTTAAGACACCCAGCACCTTTTGAGCAGCGAAATACCGGTCGGCAATCATTCCGACGAAAAAAGGGGCGATGATTTGTGCAATTGAAAAAGCGGCATAAGCATTACCCACCTGGCTGCCAGTTGCGTGGAGTGCGGTAAACATATATTTACTCATTTGCCCATACCACGACCCCCATATGAAATAGAGCAGGAACATCATGGCCATCAATTGGAAACGCGTTGAATTTTTCATAGAAACTAGCAGGAGATTAAAGGTATCAGGAGATTATTGGTGATAATAAATGATGGTCTGGCGTTATTTTTTGATCAATCTTTGAAACTCGTTCAATTTCAAAAGTGCTTCGATGGGGGATAGCGTATTCACATCGACCAGCGACAACTTCTCTTTCAATTCTTCCATCCTGGGATCGGCAGGCTCGAAAATACTGAGCTGAAAATTATTCTTCGGCACTTCTTTTACCCGCTTCTTGTGATCCTGGGTAACATGGTCCTTTTCCAGATGCTGCATGATTTCGCTTGCGCGCAGCACAATCGGCTGGGGCATACCTGCCATTTGGGCAACGTGTATCCCGAAACTGTGCGCGCTTCCGCCCGGTTTGAGCTTGCGCAGAAAAATGACTTTGTTATCGACTTCCTTCACAGCCACATTGAAATTCTTGATTCTCGGAAAGTCTTCGGCAAGCTGGTTCAATTCGTGATAGTGAGTCGCAAAAAGCGTTTTGGGCCTGCAGGCGTGTTGGTTATGCAGATATTCGGTGATTGCCCAGGCGATAGAAACACCATCATAGGTACTGGTGCCTCGCCCAATTTCGTCCATTAAAACCAAACTGCGATCGCTCAGGTTATTCAGAATGCTGGCGGTTTCGGTCATTTCCACCATGAAAGTACTTTCGCCACGGCTGAGGTTATCGCTCGCCCCTACCCTGGTAAAAATCTTGTCAACCAGGCCGATCGAAGCCGATTTGGCGGGAACATAGCTTCCCATTTGCGCCATGAGGACGATCAGGGCGGTCTGGCGTAAAAGGGCAGACTTACCTGCCATATTAGGACCCGTGATAATGATAATCTGCTGGGTCGAATCATCCAAATAAAGATCATTGGGAACGTAACTCTCACCCAATGGCAACTGCTGCTCAATCACAGGGTGGCGCCCGGCCTTGATATCCAATTCATTGCCTTCAGTGATGACAGGCTTTACATAAATATTTTTGCGCGCCGTAACGGCAAAAGAACTTAATGCGTCCAGCGTCGAAATAATCACCGCATTTTGCTGGATTGTGCTTACATATTCCGCTGCTGTAAGGATCATTTCACTAAAAATCCTGAATTCGATTGCCGCTATCTTATCCTCGGCATTCATGATCTTTTCTTCATATTCCTTTAACTCCGGCGTAATGTAGCGCTCGGCGTTCACGAGGGTTTGCTTGCGGATCCAGTCTGCTGGAACTTTGTTCTGGTGTACGTGGGTAACTTCCAGATAATATCCGAAAACTTTATTGTAGGCAATTTTGAGAGAACCGATTCCCGTACGTTCTATTTCCCTGTTTTGCAGTTTCAAGAGGTAGTCTTTGCCTTCGTATGAAATTGCATGCAGCTCATCCAGCTCCGGATCCACTCCGCTTTTGATCATCCTGCCCTGATTAGAGAGTACCGGCGCATCTTCGCGCAGCTCGGTTTCGATCTTATCAATTAAAAAAGAACATGGATTAAGCTGGTCCGCATACTTGTTCAATATGGCCAGGGCTGGCGCCAAGGTCTTTTTTGGTCCTTCAGGCTTTCCAGCTTTGCTTTCCTCTTCTTGCAAAAGTCTGGATAAAATATCTTTGATCGGGCCAATCTGCTTGAGTGATTTTTTGAGCTGGACCAGTTCCCGCGGGTTAATCCTTCGGACAGCAACCTTTGAAATAAGCCGTTCCAGATCACCAATCTGCTTTAAGTACTGGATAACCGATTCGTGCAAATCCTCATGGTTCAAAAAATGCTCGACGGTATTGAGGCGCTCTTCGATCGGAAGTTTCTCTTTCAAGGGTAACACCATCCATTTCCTCAGCATCCTGGCACCCATTGGCGTGACGGTCTGGTCCAGAATTTGAATTAACGGTATCCCGCCTTCTTGCTGCGGATATACCAGTTCCAGATTCCTCACTGTAAACCGATCAAGCCAAACGTATTTCTCTTCTTCCAGACGGGTAATACGTCCGATATGTGCAATTTCCTTATGCTCGGTTTCCCTCAGATAGTGAAGTATTACGCCGGCCGCGATAATGCCCATAGGCAGGGTTTCGATTCCGTAACCCTTTAAAGTGGTGGTCTGGAAATGGGTGATCAGTTGCTCGTAGCCATAGTCGTACCCGAAACACCAGTCTTCCAGCTGAAAAGTATGGTATTTGCCCCCGAAAAGCTGATTAAATTCCTGTTTGTGTTTTTTGCAGAACAAAACCTCTGCGGGCGCAAATCCTTGAAGCATTTTATCAACATAGGCCGCATTTCCCTGCGATGTCATAAACTCTCCGGTGGAAATATCCAGGAAGGCTACGCCGTAAAGCTCCCCCTCACCCACATGGACGGCGGCGAGATAGTTGTTTTTTCGGATGTCCAATACATTGTCATTGTAAGAAACACCTGGTGTAACAAGCTCGGTTACTCCTCTCTTTACAATGCCTTTCGCGAGCGCTGGATCTTCGAGCTGATCACAGATCGCAACCCGTTCACCGGCGCGGACCAGCTTCGGAAGATAATTATCCAGAGAATGATGGGGGAAACCGGCAAGTTCCTCGTGGGCGCCGCCGTTGTTCCGGCGGGTCAGGACAATACCAAGGATTTTAGAAGCACGGATTGCATCCTCCCCAAAAGTTTCGTAGAAATCCCCAACCCTGAAAAGCAGCAATGCGCCCGGGTACTTTGCTTTGATTTGGTTATACTGTTTGTTAAGCGGGGTTTCTTTGTATGCCTTTGCCAATTATTAGCCTTATTTTAAAACTGGGTATTTACAAAATTAAGCCTTCTCTCCGGTTTGGCAAGAACGTTCAGGCCTTTTATCGACGCCCGTTCCGATCATTCATAAAATTGCTTCGCTTCTTCGGCCGTAACTTCCCATACGTCCCCGGGTTTAGGAAAACTATCTTTTTTGTCGGCCAATGAAATTTTTCCAATAGACCAGCGAACAAGGCGGAGCGTAGGAAACCCCACGCTTGCAGTCATTTTGCGAACCTGGCGATTTTTACCCTCGCGCAGGGTCAGGGACAACCACGAAGTCGGGATGTTTTTGCGGAATCTGATGGGCGGATTTCTTTCCGGAAGTTCCGGCTCATCGATCGGGTTTGCGGTTGCAGGTAGTGTAAGGTACTTTTTGCCCTCAATTGCAATGGTGACACCTGCACTTAGCAACTGGCAGGCCTCACTGGTTATGACGCCTTCGACCTGGACGTAGTAAGTACGGGTATGTTTGTGACGGGGTTCGAGCAGTTTTGTTTTGAGATAATTATCATTGGTCAGCAGGAGCAGACCTTCGCTATCTGTGTCCAGACGGCCAACCGGATAAATATCTTTTTTAAAATCAACACCGAGATCGGCCAATGTTGCATGTTCGCCTTCGCGGGTAAACTGCGAAAGCATGCCGAAAGGTTTGTAAATGAGGTAGTATTGAAACAAATGAGATAGGATTGACTATGTTATTGGCTTAGTTATTTAATGATTTTCCCAAGGTCCAATGTAAAACCGGGTAACAGAGATTCGCCTGAAAGTTTGATTTTAACAGTATTATAAATGACAGCAGGCGAGCCTGGTTTGTAGACATAAACTTTCGTGTCAATTAGATCAATCAGCCAGGCAAGCATTGTGCCATTGGCAATGTACTCATCCATTTTATCCAGCAGATATTTTAAATCATCTGATTTGGAGCGAATTTCGACCACAAAATCAGGGCAGATAGGAGCGAATTTCTCCTGTTGCTCTTCCGACAGCTTGTTCCACCGATCTGCCCTAATCCAGGAGACGTCCGGAGAGCGGACAGCTCCATTAGGTAATGTAAAGCCTGTCGATGAGTCGAACGCTTCGCCCAAACCCATTTCTTCATTCCATAAGAAAAAATGCCCTGATACTTTGAAATTGAACCCTCCTATAAATGATCCTGTTGGTGACATGACTATAATATTCCCATGCGAGTCCCTTTCGAACTCTAGTGTGTCGTTTATTTGGCAAAACTGAAAGAATTCCTCCTCACTCATCAGGTCACCCATTTTCAAAGTCACTGGCATTTCTACCTTCATAACTCAGTTATTTGATTCCTCTTTAACCAAAAATACAAAAATATCCCGGGGCATAGAAAAAAACGTCGGGCATTTCCACCTGGCCTAAGGCATTTGCAGGTCTACGCTATTTCCAACAACACTGGGCAATGGTCCGAATGTACGGCATCGTTGTATTGTCTACTAGCTACGATCCTGTCTTTCAGGGTATCGGCGACTGATATGTAATCAATACGCCATCCTTTGTTATTAGCCCTGGCTCCGGCCCGGTAGGTCCACCAGGAATATTCCCTCAGGTCGGGATTCTTGAAGCGGAACGCATCTGTATAACCATTCCCGAACCACTTGGTCATCCATTCGCGCTCCTCAGGCAAAAAGCCTGAGGACTTCTTGTTCCTGACCGGATCGTGAATATCGATTTCGGTGTGGGCAATGTTATAATCCCCACAAATGATCAGGTTGGGCCGTGTTTTCCGTAGCTCGTTAACCCAGTCGTAAAAATCGGCCAGAAACTTCATCTTCACAGCCTGACGGATTTCCCCGCTGGTACCCGATGGAAAATAGCAATTAAGCAGTGTAATATCTCCAAAGTCGGCTCTCAGAATCCTGCCTTCCATGTCATAAACGGGAATATCGCAGCCCACTGCAACGAGGTCAGGTTTCGCTTTTGAAAAAATAGCGACGCCGCTATATCCTTTTTTCTCAGCCGCGTGCCAGCCGATCAGCTCATATCCCAATGTTGCAAATCCGGAAAGATCAACGACATCGGGCGTTGCTTTCACCTCCTGAAAACACAAAATATCAACTGGTATGGTACTCAGCCATTCGATCAGGCCATTTTTCAAGGCAGCACGGATGCCGTTCAGGTTATAGGTAAGTATCTGCATAAAGACAAGATTTGCTAGTTCCTTCAATCAATTAAAACCTTCGTTCCTGTCGAAAGGGATTTCCAGTAACCCGTTTCAGGGCTGTTTTGATACATCACCCACACATCAAACCAGCCCGGTGGAAGTTTTGATTTAAAAAGAGCGTAGGAGTAACTATGACTGTAATAAGTCCTTTTTTTCAGAAATTCCGAAAATGTGTTGGGCACGGGGACCGCGGGAAGAACGAGGTTGATATGAGGCGAGGCAAATACAAAGTAAGACGGCTTTGCGCAATCGCCATATGTGTTTACTTTGAATTGATAGTATTTGGACGGAATGTTATTATCCGTGTTCCGGTATTGAAAACTTGCCTGAAAATTTCCTTTGAATTTCGACTTTTTATCGGCAGTTTTTGTGATCAGGCTCTCAGGTTCCGGAATGGTAAGGAACTGATAAAAATCGCTCAAACCCTCCTTCTCAATCGCAATGACCAGGTTTTTCATTCTTGTTGGATGGTTCCAGAAAGGTATGTCCCCAAACTTATCCCCGGCGGTCAGGAATGTCGTATAGTTCTTCCAGAAATAGCTGTCGATCACCAGGGCGTCGTGCAATTTCCTGACCTGCACAATGGACAGATAATAACTCATGAAATTCAGGGCCACAAAACCAGTCATTCCCAAACTTGCACATGTCCTTTTAACCCATTTGAAATCCTTGACAAAGATGATGATGCATACATAAAAAACCGCCAGCAGTGCGATCCCGAAAATCATGTAGCGCCTGGAAAATACATTACCGCCATACATGAAATAATTGTTCAGCGGTCGGCTGATTACAAACATCGCACCGGTTCCCAGTATAAACATCATCGCTCCCCAGAGAAACCAGTCGCTCCAAAACAGATTCCTCTTTATCACTATGCGCAAAGCCCAGGAAATAAATAGTGCTGCCATTGCCCCGCCAAGCAAAACGCATAAGATCAGGTCGACTTGAAAGCTGCTGACCAACGGATGCCTCACATCCAGGAACAATGCGTTTCCCCAAAAACCGAATACGAATATGAGATTGAATAAAGGATGCTTCCAGACCTTGTCCCCGCCTGAGGGAATGACGTAGTAATCAAACAAAAAGTAAAATGAAATAACCAGAACTGCACCAAACAGCCACCAAACCAGCAATTTGTATCTCTTCTGGAAGAGCAGCAGGATCGTTCCGATAATCCAGGCCAGCAGTCCGCTGCCGCTTGTGAAAGTAGTAAGCAATGCAGCAACAATTCCAAGATAGAAACCTTTCTGATCGCATCTTCCGATTCCATATGCCGTCAGAAAAGCAAAAAAGATCAATGGCGTATTTTGCAATGCCGCTATACCCCAGTAGGCATTCTCGAAGTAAACGAGGTTGAAGATGACGTAGGGAACAGGAATGAAATAATACCAGCCAATATGCTCCTTTCTGAAAGTCCGGAATAAAAGATAGGATATCCCCAACAAGAACAAGTTGCCTAGCATAATCTGCATCTTGATGTTAACGGTACCCGTCAGCAAAACCATGATCAGCATGACAGCCCTTTCAAACCCAAAACGATGCTGGTTTACCTGCGAAAAAAGGATTTTCACCCCGGTCACGAAATCAGATGCGTGCCGGAAATTATAAATAGTTTCGAGCAGATTGAAGTCGTCGGTGTAGGGTATGTTGACGACGTGTGCTTCCAAAAGCACATAAAAATAAACAACTGGCACGAGCATCAAGCCTATTCCAGACCATTTCCGCAGGGGTACCAGCTGTTTGGTAAAAAAAGAAGTGCAAAAGATAATCAGAAGGACGATAACCAGTCCGAAGTATTCAAATAAATGAGGATTATCTAAAAATAGCTTCAAAATAGGGTTCGATTGTTATCGTTTATGCAGGCAAAACTAGCGACCACCTATGATCATTTGGCTGGTGATCTCTTTTTCAAATGTGATATAACCCGGATAATTGATCTGTTTTCCGGCCACATCCAGTGTGGGTCTTACTTTGACAGTGAATTTTGTGGGTTTCACGCCGGATTTCCCGGCAAGGGACATAATCATGTTAATGAACTGATCACGGGTTTTATCATTGGTGATCAGCTGATAAGCATTGGCTGTCAATCTTACAGGCACTCTGGTACTTCCCGTCCCCGGTAAAACCTCGATCAACTGGTTCATATAACCGTTGAATATTTCACTATCGGATAACAGCACTTTATATTCCAGCTGATTGATCGCAGCACGCTTTTTAGTAGGATTAGTAATGTCCACATTGACCCTCAGGTCGAGCGGCACATTCCTTTTGAGAAGCCCCATGGCCAACCCCGGATATCTTGCCAGGTCAAAATCGTTGAAACCTCTGATATTCTTAAATTCCCTGACGTCAATTCCAGCAAGATAGACGCTGTCGACGGATCCAATATCGTATTTACAATCTCCGAATGTTTTGGCTTCCGACACCTGACGCCCGACACCACAACCTGCCAATACCGCCGCAGCGAACAATATCACAGCAACACAAATGTTCTTTTTCATTCCAGATTATTTTTCGCAAGTTAAACAGTAGCTATCAGAACGCACACTGAGTTTTCGGATTATTACTTTGCAGGGATATTTTTTTGCATGCATTGGCACAAGCATCTACATTTGCAGACTTTATTAAACAACACAATTACTTATGGCTAGCTGGTATTTAGGAAAAATCAGGTATCAAAAAGAGGATGAAGCAGGAAGCCTTAAAACGATCAACGAAGTCTATCTTGTTGATGCCGTTTCCTATACGGAGTCGGAAGCAAGATTGTACAAACAGATTGTTACCGGTGCAAGCGATTTCAGCGTAACCAGTATTACAAGAATGCGACTGGCCGATTTATTCGCCTATGAGGAAGGTGAGCAATGGTTCAAAGCGAAAGTGATCTATTTTTCGTTGGACGAGAAAAGCGGCAAGGAAAAGAAGATTGTTAACTATATGCTAGTCAACGCCGAAGGCATTCAACAAGCCCTCGACCGGATCAACGAAAGCATGCGTAATTTCCTGATCCCCTACGAAACTACCGACATTAACCTGACGCCGATCCTGGACGTTTTCCCGTATACCGCCGAAGAAGAACAACCCGAAATTCCGGCCAATATGCGTCCGCTCTCAGAAGTAATGGCAGAACGTGCTGCCGCTGAAACCACCGCATAGTGACTAGATCCGGTTTCGAATCCCAAGCTGAGACCGGATCTGTTTCAATCATTAACCTTTACTTCCTGATAACCTTTTGTGCGCGCCGTAAACGGTTCATGAACAATATCGGTCAGCTTAAAAACAAGGTCTTTTGAGCTGATCTCCGATATCAGCTGACTCGGTGTCAGCAAATGCATATAATCAAACGAAACGGGTAAACTGACGGCTCCTTCCACAAATTCAATACCATAAAGCGGATAAACGCTGAATGGCGTTTTGGTAATCCAGATTTTATCCTTCAAGTCGGAGGTAGCGTAACTCAAATCATATTCCAGGCTTTCCAAACCAAAATCGACCCGCCTGTTCCCTGTTGGGATGCAATAAGTATCGAAATCGGCCTTTTGCTGCGCTTTTGTTTCCGCGTCGGGTTTCAATTCTTTGACTATTTCGTTGACCCTTATCTTCTTGTCCTGGTCGTTTCCACAAAAGATATATTTGCCGTCCGGAAAACCAATGATGAAGTCAAAAGTCTTGCCACCTTCTCCAAAGCTGCTTTCCTTCCTGAAACACATCGCACCGGTCACCGGATCGAGATATATCTTCAATTTTCCACTGGTTTTGTCGGCCTTGTTCTGGTAATCAAAAACCATTGCGTGGCTGAAATAGTATTGCCCTGCCTGCGGTTTCCATTGGATGGCCCTTTGCTTGTCGGAAACGATTTTCCCGGTAACCTGCGCAGATGCCTTTTCTGAAACGGACAAAAATGCCAGCATCATTAATACTGAAAGTGGGTATTTCTTCATGATTTGATCAGCTTAAATAGCCGCAATCTAGAAAGAGCAGCACTAAAAATCCAGCAAAAGAAGTTTTACATTTTCACAAGCTGATAACCAGACATCAATTAGTCCCTCTACGATATGGAGAATGTCATTTAGGCAGAACATTGTAAATTGCAATTCATTTGCATCAATTTCATGAATCCCCAATTTGAAAAAAGGACCATTTCGATCCAGCCGGGCAAGCGTATTTACTTTTCATCAGATTATCACCTGGGCGTACCAACTCCGGCTGGCAGTCGGGAACGCGAAAAATTGATCATCCGATGGCTTGAATCAATTCAGCATGATGCCCAAACCATTTTCCTGGTAGGCGATATTTTCGACTTCTGGTTCGAATATAAAAAAGCGGTCCCAAAAGGCTTTGTTCGTTTCCTGGGCAAGCTAGCCGAGCTTGCCGACAACGGGATAGACATCGTTTTCTTTACTGGGAATCACGATATGTGGATGTTCGATTACCTTAAGGATGAAGTCAGCGCGGTGATTTGCCGCGATCCTGTAAGCTTTACCTTTCATTCGGAAAAAACCACAAGCAGGATACTGATTGGCCACGGAGATGGTCTTGGCCCTGGGGACCACACTTATAAGTTTTTAAAAAGGATCTTTAGAAACCCTTTCTTTCAATGGGTATTCAGGATCGTTCATCCGGATGTGGGCATGTGGATTGCCATGAAATGGTCCCGCGGAAGCAGACTTGCAAATGTCAACAAGGGAGAAGAAAAGTTTCGGGGAGAAGACAGTGAATGGTTATTTCAATATTGCCGCAATATCGAATTACTGGAACATCACGATTTCTATATTTTCGGGCATAGACATCTGGTGCTTGATTTGCAGGTCAACGCCAAAAGTCGTTATATCAATTTGGGGGAATGGGTCACACAACAATATTTTGCCGTTTTTGACGGGAAAAATCTTGAATTCAAGAAATTGGCACTTACAGAATATGAAGCGAGATAGTTAGTTACTGCCGTTTTTGCGAGGTTCACTCTCTGGTGAAGGCGGAATAAAATCCTGTTTTGTAATATTTTCTCTCGGAGCCGCATTGAGATCCTTTCTCCAATCCTTTTGTTTCAAATCACCTTTCTTCACTGATTTGATAAAGTTAGCCCAGGCAAAGGGGTTAAGAAAAGGGAAAGTCGTCGCAAAGCTCTTGTTAGCGGCAGACTCACGCCCAAACAACAATTGATCCATGGAATACCTGTAGTTGGTCTGCGCGTTATTGGGTACCTGCGCAGCCATCCTGTTGATATAGTCCGGATCGGTACTTTTCGCAAGCGCATCACGGTCGGCCTGATCGGGCAATTTCAAAGCCAAAAAAGCTTTCTTGAATTCTTCCTCTGTTGAATAAGGATAAATGGTAACCCCCGAAAGCGTAACCACATCCTCTCGCAAAGCGACAATCGCAGAATAGATATCAGAATTGTAGTTCCTGGGCACTATATGGTATTGCTTCTTAAAGCCTACATAGCTGAAAACAATGCTATCCCCCGGGAAAACAGGGATTGTAAATGAACCGTCACCCTTTGCCAGTGTCCCCCGGCCAGCATTCACAATGAATATGGTAGCTCCTCCAAGTCTTTCGGTGGTTTTACCGCCCACGACGACACCAGAAAAAATAATCGCTTTTTGTTCACCCTGAGCATATACATCCCGGACATCCAATATTCCCGCAATCGCCAGGATAAGTATAAAAAAACTCCGTCTCATTCTTTCCAGATTATCCTCCGGGACCCATGCATAGTCCTCAAAGTTTATTGATCAAGATGTCGTGCCGCAACAGCACAACAATATCCAATTCGCGTAAAAACTGTTCCTGAATTAAAAACGGCCCGCTGACCAGGCCATTGCCTGTATTATCTATAAAGACAATTTACTCAGGAAAATAACTTTAAAAAAGTAACAATAAACGGTGCCGAAAGCAAAAGTCCGTCAAAACGATCCAGAAAACCGCCGTGCCCCGGTATGCTGCTTCCAGAGTCCTTGATAGCGATGCTTCTTTTAAACAGGGATTCTACCAAATCCCCATAAGTACCCACCACTACAATGATTGCTCCGATACAATACCATTTCCAAGGTTCGAAGGTACGGAAATAATACCCCAGAGCAAATGCAATAACTGCTGCAAAAGCTGCGCTTCCCATGGCGCCTTCCCAGGATTTTTTGGGAGATATGCGCTCAAAAAGCTTTCTTTTTCCAAATTTGGTCCCTGCAAAATAACCACCGATATCCGACGCCCAGAGCAATAAAAGACTGCCCAGCACGATTTCATAATTATAATGTCCACCGCGCAAAGCCATTACGACGATCAGAGCAAAAGGTAACGCAACGTAAATAATCCCCAGAAAGGTAAAACCGATATTGGTGAAAGGCTTCAGATCATTCTTTTTATATAGCTTGATAAAGAAAATCATCGACAATAGCGGACTGATCAGGAAGTAATTCTCAAACTCTACTATATCCTGTTCTACCAGATACGCAAGTAAGATCATAATTGTGCCACAGAACGTACCATAATAAGTTAAAGGCTGATTCCCGTCGAGGCCGAGTAACTTGTAAAATTCAAGCTGAGTTAGTGAGCTTATGGCACAAAAGAGCAATAAAAACGTCAGGTCACTGTAAATGATACTGCTGATGATAACAAAAACACCTGCCAGAGCGGTAATAGTCCGCTGCTGAAGATTATTCAGATTCCTTAATTGCGTCTTCATTATTCAGAATTATTTGAGCCTGGGGCAGGTCGCTGGCCGGAACGTGTACTTCACACATCCCAAAAATAGGGTAGCTGCTATCTTTTTTATTGACGATCACTGCGGCTATTCCATTCTGTTCCAATAATTCCCTGGCGATCTCCGCACGGATCATTTGCGTGCTTTGATACGCCTTGGCCCAATTCTCATCCATTGTTTCTTTAATTTAATTATTGCTCTGCGTGTAAAATGGCTTTTTTTGAAAAACGCTCCTTCCTGATAAACCTGAGTATTGCAATCGTGAATAGTAAAGAAGAGACAACGATGACCGTTGGCATCGACTTGGTTTCTTCAATATTGATTTTTACCAAATGAATGTTGTGCAGGTACATCATCACAAGTACAAACCCATTGTTAACAGAGTGGGCTAATACCGCAACCCACAAACTCCCCGTCCAGTAATAAAGATAACCGAATAATGCGCCAAGCATCATTCGTGGTAAAAAGCCGTAAAACTGAAAATGTATCGCACTGAAAATCGCCGCTGATATCCAGATCGCCACATGCGGGTTGGCAAGTTGCTGCGTGAGTTTCGTTTGGATCACACCTCGGAACAATACCTCTTCACCTAGCGCAGGAAGCAATGTTACTACAAATAAAGCGATAAGCAACTGTTCAAAACTGCTATAATTTGTTAAAAATGCAGTCATCAAAGATAGCTGGTCCTCTTTTTCGCGCATCCACAATTCAATTCCCGACCAGGCGTCAGGCAATTTCATGGCTGCGTTCCATTCAATGAATTTACTATTAACCGGAATGAAGATCAGTACCAGCAGGAAAACAAGGATCCAGACCCTTGCGGACGAAACTTTACCGACACTAAACTGCGAAAATTTCTTACGTTCGATATATACCCAGTAAATAAGCGATGGCAGAAGATAAGAGAAAAAATGTACCGTCCCCTGGAGGATCATTAATGCATACCAGCCATTGGGTACTTTTGCTGGGTTGGTGATCAATTGGTTGAGGAGCCCGCTGACGCTTTGTGCATCCGACGACAAAAATATAGCGAGGACCATCACTGCCAAAATATTGCCCACTGCCATTCCGATAAGTACAAAGCCAATCAATACCAATAAACTGCCCCAGGTGCCAGGCACACGGGAAACAAGTTGCTCAGGGTTACTATTTTGCATAATTGGTGTAAATTTACAGTTTATTATCAATTTTAAAATATGGAGTTAACAAGTGACTACCTGAACCTGCAGATGGAACTCGCATTTCTTGGCTCCTGGCACTTCTTACTAAACTGAAATGGTCAAAATAGGAAATATCGAACTTGGCGACTTCCCACTGCTGCTTGCTCCCATGGAAGATGTAAGCGACCCTCCCTTTCGGGCAGTGTGCAAGGAGAACGGGGCTGACCTGATGTACACCGAATTTGTGTCGTCCGAAGGGCTGATCCGGGACGCCGCCAAGAGTGTCCAGAAATTGGATATTTTTGAATACGAACGACCTGTAGGTATCCAGCTTTTTGGAAGCGATATCGAAACAATGGGCTCCTGCGCAGAAATTGCTTCTAGGGTCAATCCGGATCTGATCGATATCAATTACGGCTGTCCGGTCAAAAACGTGGCTTGTCGCGGCGCAGGCGCTGCACTGCTGCAGGATGTGCCGAAGATGGTAAAGATGACCGAAGCTGTTATTAAATCCACACACCTTCCTGTTACCGTCAAAACCAGGCTCGGGTGGGACGAAACTACCAAAAACGTACAGGAAGTTGCCGAACGTTTGCAGGATATCGGCATCCAGGCGTTGTCGGTTCACGGAAGGACCCGCGTACAGATGTACAAAGGCTCCGCGGATTGGACATTGATTGCTAAAATCAAGGAAAATCCGCGTATTACTATTCCTATCTTTGGAAACGGTGATGTTGATACACCCGAAAAAGCATTGGAATACAAAAACCGGTTTGGTGTGGATGGCATCATGATCGGCAGGGCCACGATCGGCAATCCCTGGATATTTAACGAGATCAAGCATTACATGCGCACCGGGATGAAACTTGCGCCGCCGACCATGGAACAGCGGGTGGATGTTTGCCGCCGGCACCTCGAATTTTCGATCCGATGGAAAGGGCCTGTTGCAGGCGTTTTTGAAATGCGCAGACATTACACCAATTATTTTAAAGGCCTGGAGCATTTCAAACCATACCGCATGCGGCTGGTAGAAGCGATGACTTTTGATGAACTGGATCATGTTTTAAAAGAAATCTCTCACGATTACAGTGAAGTAATATGCTAAAAGTCACTGTATCAGATGCGCCGTCAGCAGGTCACGCAAGTTCAACGAACTCTAAGGTTTTTGATATCGACAAAAAAAAGGACGACTGGCTGATCGGTGATGAAATTTTCAATGGTGACATCACTGTATTGGATCATAACCATTTTCACGTGATCTGGCAGGCAAAGTCCTACAATATTGAAATCCTTGAACAGAATACGGCAGAGAAAAGCGTCCACCTGCTGATCAACGGCGTACACTATTACACCTCTTTAAAAAACCGCCTTGACCTTTTGCTGGAAGGCATGGGGATGCAGAGCAATTCCGCGCAAAAAATAAACAATGTGAAAGCTCCTATGCCTGGCCTGATCCAGTCCGTTGCGGTGTCCGAAGGCGATCAAATCAGCAAAGGGGATAACCTCCTTGTATTGGTCGCCATGAAGATGGAAAATATCATCAAATCATCTGGAAATGGAATTGTTAAATCCCTGAAGGTAGCTCCCGGAGAAATTGTTGAAAAAAATCAGGTATTACTGGAGTTTCAATAAATAACTTGTTAATCTGAACCTCCCGGCCTTATTTTTACGGACGAAAACACCACCATCATAATCATGCCCGAACCAAAATATAAACGTTTACTACTTAAACTGAGCGGAGAAGCGCTTAACGGAGGCGACAAGGGCCAGGTTATTGATTTTAATATTCTCGATAATTATGCCAGAGAAATCAAAAGGATTGCGGAAGTCGGCGTTCAGATTGCCATTGTAATTGGCGGCGGGAATATTTTTCGTGGAGCGTCAGTTGAAAAATCAGGAATTGACAGGGTACAGGGAGACCACATGGGAATGCTTGCGACCGTCATCAATGGTATGGCGATCCAGAGTTCTCTTGAAAAACATGGCATGAACACCCGCCTCATGTCGGCTATCAAAATGGAACAGGTATGCGAACCATTGATCCGCCGTCGCGCAGTCCGTCACCTTGAAAAAGGTCGTGTCGTTATTTTTGGTGCGGGGACCGGAAACCCTTATTTTACAACTGATACGACTGCCGGGCTTCGCGCTATTGAATCGGAATCCGAGGTTGTATTGAAAGGGACCCGTGTTGACGGGGTTTACACGGCCGACCCTGAAAAAGATCCACTTGCCATTAAATATTCCCAATTGACGTTTGATGAAGCATTGTCCAAAAATCTAAAGATTATGGACCTGACCGCCTTCACGTTATGCAAGGAAAATAACCTTCCTATTATCGTTTTCGATATGAATAAACCGGGTAATCTATACGACCTGGTAATGGGCGAAGATGTGGGTACTTTGATATCTAACTAGCAGAAACAGAGAATATTTTACTTTAATATCAATGGAAGAAATAGAATTGTATCTGGAAGACGCCAAGGACACCATGGATGGCGCTATCAAACACCTCATTATCGAATTAGGAAAAATCCGTGCTGGAAAAGCGTCACCGCAAATGCTGGAAGGTCTTCAGATTGAATATTACGGATCCATGACGCCCCTGCAGAATGTTGCGACAATCAACACGCCGGACGCAAGGACTATCGCAATCAAACCCTTTGAAAGAAAGATCATCAACGACATAGAAAAAGCAATCCGTAACGGCAACCTCGGTTTTTCTCCTTCCAATGACGGGGAAATGATCCGGATCTCAGTCCCGCCGTTGAATGAAGAGCGAAGAAGGGAATTGGTAAAGCGTGCCAAAAACGAAATTGAAACCGCAAAGATCAACATCCGGAATATCCGCCAGGATGCTAACAACTCGCTTAGGAAATTGACAAAAGAAGGAGTGGCCGAAGATTTGGTAAAAGTGAGCGAAGACCGCGTTCAGAAACTGACCGATGGCTTTGTATCCAAGGTTGACCAGATATTTGCAGCCAAAGAGAAAGAAATCATGGAAGTTTAATACTTATGTGATGTATAGATGTATAAAAGAAAACCCGCCGAAGCGGGTTTTCTTTTATACATCATTTGATATTGCTGAATCCTTCAAAACCCCTGTGATTAGACTCCTCGTACAACCGCTCGGTTGGCAGGTTGCGGAAGTAATCATAGGTGATGCGTAAGCCTTCCTCCCGCGAAACCTTAGGTTCCCAGCCCAGGATCTCCCGGGCTTTTGTAATGTCGGGCTGGCGTTGCTTTGGGTCATCCTGCGGAAGTGGCTTATACACCACTTGCTGATCAGTTCCCGTCAGCTTAATGATTTCCTCAGCAAACTGTCCGATGGTGATTTCACCGGGGTTACCAATGTTTACGGGCAATGCGTAGTCACTCATCAGCAATCTATAAATCCCTTCAACAAGATCGTCTACATAGCAGAATGATCGGGTTTGGCTTCCATCGCCGAAAACTGTAATATCTTCTCCACGTAAAGCCTGGCCTATGAATGCCGGTAACACACGCCCATCGTTGAGCCTCATTCTGGGTCCGTATGTGTTAAATATCCTGACAATACGAGTTTCTAGCTCGTGATAGCGATGGTATGCCATTGTGATGGCCTCCTGGTAACGCTTCGCTTCATCGTAGCACCCTCTCGGACCAATCGGGTTTACATGTCCCCAGTAATCTTCGGTTTGCGGGTGAACCAGTGGATCACCATATACCTCAGATGTGGAAGCGATGATAAAGCGGGCCTTTTTCACGCGTGCAAGGCCTAGCAGGTTATGCGTGCCCATCGCCCCTACTTTCAATGTCTGGATAGGTATCTTAAGATAATCGATTGGACTGGCAGGCGATGCAAAATGCATGATATAATCTAGTTCACCCGGCACGTGCACAAATTTAGTCACATCGTGGTGATTAAATTCAAAGTTTGGGTCTGGCATCAGGTGCTCGATGTTCCGCATGTCGCCGGTAATGAGATTGTCCATCCCGATCACATACATTCCTTCTTTTAAAAACCTTTCGCAAAGGTGTGAGCCCAAAAAGCCAGCTGCCCCCGTAATTAATACTCGTTTCATTAATAGTGAGATAGGTTAAATGTAAATGTTCGGTTTTGTCAGGCTGGGATTACCTTCTCGCGGCCTATGCTGTAATAAGTATAGCCCATCTCACGCATTTGATCCAGTTCATAAAGATTCCTCCCGTCAAAAATCACCTTGTTCTTAAGCAACTTGCCCATTTTCTCAAATTCCGGTGTCCGGAACTGTGGCCATTCGGTGAAGATCATTAGCGCATCAGCATCGTCCAAAGCTGCATAAGGTGTATGACAAAAAGTAACTTTTTCTCCTAGAATACCTTTCACATTGTTCATTGCCTCAGGGTCATAAACCGTGATTTTAGCTCCTGCTTCAAGTAAAACCTCGATATTTTCCAATGCAGGTGCTTCTCGGATATCGTCGGTGTAGGGTTTGAAAGCAAGGCCCCAAACCGCAATGGTTTTACCTTTAAGGCTGCCGTCGAAGTAACTTTCGATCATAGGAAGAAGCTTTTTCTTCTGATCGTAATTCACATCCATCACTGATTTCAGGATGCGGAAATCGTAATCATAGTCTTTGGAAGTTTTGGCCAGAGCCTGTACGTCCTTTGGAAAACAGCTGCCGCCATATCCGATCCCGGCAAAAAGGAAGCGTTTTCCAATGCGGCTGTCTGTCCCGATCCCACGACGGATATCGTCCACATTTGCACCCACTTTCTCACAAAGATTGGCTATTTCATTCATGAAGGTAATCTTCATGGCCAGGAACGAGTTTGCCGCATATTTGGTCATCTCAGCTGAGCGTTCATCCATAAAGATAACGGGATTACCCTGCCTTACGAGCGGAGCGTAAAGTTTCTCCATGGTCTTCTTTGCTTTCTCGGAAGAAGTACCCACTACAACCCGGTCGGGTTTCATGAAATCTTCTACCGCAACACCTTCTCTCAAAAATTCCGGATTGGAAACCACATCAAACTCCACCTTGGCATTCTTGGCGATGGCGGCGCGCACTTTTTCGGCAGTTCCAACGGGAACTGTACTTTTATCAATGACCACGGCATAGGTTTCAAGAATATGTCCAAGGTCATCGGCAACTTTCAGTATATATTTCAAATCTGCAGAACCGTCTTCCCCTGGAGGAGTAGGAAGTGCCAGGAAAATAACCTGCGCATCCTTAATCCCTTCGGCTAGGTTAGTAGTGAACACCAGGCGTCCCTCTGCAACATTACGGTCAAAAAGCACGTCAAGGCCCGGCTCGTAAATGGGAATATCCCCTTTTTGCAGACGTTCTACTTTTCTGACGTCAATGTCCACACATGTTACCTGGTTGCCCGTTTCGGCAAAACATGTCCCGGTAACCAAACCTACGTAACCTGTTCCTACAACTGCGATTTTCATAAAATGTGATAGTAATGATATATAACTTAATGACTTTTTTCTAACTAAACCAAAGGCTATATTTAGCTAAATCACCTAAATTGTGGCGATTGCAAATGTAATTTTTTTAGGTGAATCTTTGCTCTTCACATTTTGATTTGTCCAATATCCCCTATTGAGTTAATTCGATACGAAGTAATGAATATCACAAATATAATCATCATCAACTATGGACATAGCAAAATCAGATTTAACTGAAAGTCAAAGAGAAGAAACCTGTGAAATGATCAGGCACACCGTTAGAGATTTTACAGCTTTACATATCAGACCCAATATCCGGGATTGGGATGAAAAACAACAGTTTCCAAAATCGATTTTCCGGAGCCTCGGGGAATTAGGCCTGATGGGTATGCTGGTCCCGGAACAATATGGCGGTTCCGGTCTGGGCTATAGGGAATATATTACTGCAATTATCGAGCTTGCCAAAGCTGACCCGTCCGTCGGGCTTTCCATGGCTGCTCATAATTCGCTTTGCACCAATCATATTTGCATGTTTGGCAATGATTATCAAAAACAAAAATACCTTCCGAAACTTACAACCGGAGAATTCGTGGGTGCCTGGGGATTAACGGAGCCTAATACCGGCTCAGATGCGGGAAATATGCAGACCGTAGCTGTACAGGAAGGCAATGACTGGGTCATCGACGGTTCGAAAAATTTCATAACCAACGGGAAAAGCGGCGATGTGACAGTATTGATCGCCCGCACCGGGGAGCCGGGGAACAAGCACGGGGCCACCGCCTTCATCGTAGAACAGGGTACTGAAGGTTATACTTCGGGAAGAAAAGAGGACAAACTGGGCATGCGCGCCTCCGAAACCGTTGAACTGATTTTTCAAGGCTGCCGAATTCCCGACAGCCAGCGGCTGGGAGAAATCGGTGATGGTTTTATACAGTCCCTGAAAGTCCTGGACGGAGGACGGATATCCATTGCGGCACTCGGCGTGGGCACTGCACTGGGCGCTTACGAAGCGGCACTTGCTTACTCCAAGGAACGTAAACAATTTGGAAAAGCGATTTGTGATTTCCAGGCCATTGCATTCAAGCTGGCAGATATGTACACCGATATTCAGGCTTCCTCCCTACTCACTTTCCACGCGGCGGCTTTAAAAGACAAAGGAGAAAAAGTGACCCTGGCAAGTTCAGTCGCCAAATACCATTCTTCGGAAACAGCCGTCAGGGTTTCCAATGAGGCTGTCCAGATTTTTGGCGGGTATGGGTTTGTAAAGGACTATCCGGTCGAAAAATTCTATCGGGACAGCAAGTTATGCACGATCGGTGAGGGCACAAGTGAGATCCAGAAAATGGTAATATCAAAAGAAATATTAAAAGATTAATATTTCTTCAACCATCCATCCTAGGTTAAAACCGACGAGCAAGTTTCTGACGCGTTGGAAAAAGAAGAATTGCAAGCCAAAAAGTATATGGTTACATTCGCAATATACCTTAATCTGACTTGTTATGACTCCACTTTTGGTACTACTGGTGCTTGTGGTCTTTACCATTCTAATGACTGTGAAAGTCATTCCGCAACAAACTGCATATATACTGGAGAGGTTAGGCAAGTTTTACGGTGTGTTGCAACCCGGTATTAATTTCATTATTCCTTTCTTTGATCGCATCGCCTACAAATACACGCTCAAAGAAACTGCCATTGATATCCCCGAGCAGATCTGTATTACCCGTGACAATGTGCAGGTACGCATGGACGGTGTTATTTTTATCCAGGTAATCGATCCGAAAAAAGCAGCCTATGGCATTGCCGACTATACCTTCGCTGTGATCCAGCTCGCACAAACTACCATGAGAAGCGAAATCGGCAAGCTGGACCTCGACAAGACATTTGAAGAAAGGATGACCATCAACCGGGCGGTTGTGGAATCTATTGATGAAGCTGCAATTGGATGGGGCGTTAAGGTGCTGCGCTACGAAATCAAGAACATTACTCCTCCACAGAGTGTGCTGAACGCTATGGAAAAACAAATGCAGGCCGAGCGGGAACGCCGGGCTGTTATTTTGCAGTCAGACGGTGAGAAACAAGCAGCCATCAATGTAGCTGAAGGGCAGAAGCAAAAAGTCGTTCTCGAGTCAGAAGGTTTGCGTTTAAGGCAGATCAACGAAGCGGAAGGAGAGGCTGCGGCATTACGCTCCGTAGCAGAAGCAACCGCAGACAGTATCCGGCTCATCGCACAGGCGATCCAGACCGATGGCGGATCCGAAGCAGTTCAGTTGAAAGTCGCTGAAAATTACGTGGAGCAATTTGGAAAACTCGCCAAAGCTGGCAATACACTGATCCTACCGGCAAATCTGGCAGATATGGGCTCTCTAATCGCCACAGCATTAACTGTTGTCAAATCCGAACCAAAGAAATAGCATGGAACTGACCTTACCGCAAATATGGCTGATTGTAGGGCTGATTATGCTTTTGGCGGAACTAGCGAGCGTTTTACTTGTATTTGTATTTTTTGCAGCAGGTGCGCTGCTCACTTCCCTGTTGACGACGGTCGGCTTGCTGCCAAGTACAGAAAGCCAGATCCTGGCGTTTTCTGCTATCTCGCTGATCTCGTTAATGGTTTTCAGAAGGAACGTCCGAAATCTGCTCAGCCGGAGCAATGGAGTCGGATATAATGAGTTTATTGGAGAAACTGCGCTGGTCATTAAAGACATCCCCCCCAACGGCGAGGGCAAAATCTATTACCGGGGTGCAGAGTGGAAGGCCATTTCCGTCAATCACAACTCTATTTCAGCCGGGAGCAAGGTTATCATTACAAAAACAGACGGGATTATCCTGACTGTTGAAGAGTCCTGACAATCCCGCCGCGTAATCTATTTCTTGCAAAACCTTACTTCTTCAGCGCTTCTTCTACTGCATTTCCAATATTTCCGCTTCCGGGCAGAATGTGAAGAAGTGCGGCAATTGTTGGCGCAATATCAGAGACATAGGTCCTGCGTAAAGTTTCCCCTTTTTTGATCCCCCATCCAAAAATCACAAACGGCACCTGCGTATCATAGTTATAAGGAGTTCCGTGCGAAGTGCCGGTTGCAGTTCCGTAAAACCAGCCCGGCTGCGAAATGATTTGAATGTCCCCGCTGCGCTTGGCGTTAACATTATTTTTATATAATTCCAGCTGATAAGTATTAAGCGGTGCTTTACCCATATCGGTAAGATTCAGCACATCCGCTACGCCTGGGATCGTGAGTGCCGCATCTTTGACTACCTCGGTGATTGCGGCCACAGAAATATTTTTCTTTTTCAATAAAGCATGATCGAGGTATATCTGGTTATTCTCCGAGGCGATCATGTATTTATCCTTCCCAAATGATTCATCCAATGCAGTTGTAATGGCGGCATTGAGCTGCCTTCCGCTGATCAAACCTGCCGGAAGCTTATGTTCTTTTGCAAATCCCGGAACATCCACAACGCCATGATCTGCAGTCAGGAAAACTGTGTATTCACCTTTGCCAACCCAGCCGTCAAGGAAGTTAAAGAGGTCTGCGAATTCACGGTCAAGTCTCAGGAAATCGTCCTGCTGCTCTATGGCATTCGGGCCGACCCGGTGCCCTATCCGGTCGGGTGAAGAAAAACTCACGGCAAGGAAATCGGTATCCTTCCCTTTTCCCAGGTTCTCTCCCTTTATTGCTTCAATGGCCATTTCCTTAGTGAGGGTGTTACCCCAAGGTGTATCCAATACCACACCGAAAGGATCGCCGGCTGTCCCTGCAAGCTCGTAAGGGAATACCGGCTTTTTTGCGCCCGACAAAACCCCTTCCCAGGCAACATCGTCGGGTGAACTCTGAACATACTTATCCGGAGGCAGCAGCAGCTGCCAACCCTTAGTCAGGTAAACCGAAGGCATCTTCTTCGCATTGTAATCTTTGGCCCATTGGGGCAGCTCGTCCATATAATAAGTGCTGGTTACCCAATTTCCCGTTTTGGAGTCGAACCAATATGCTGCATTGGCTGCGTGGCCTGCAGGCAGTATGGAACCCCTGTCTTTAATCGCGACGCCAATGGTCTTGGACCTAAAATTGGTTGCGATCCTGAGCTGATCCGTCACGGTGCTCGTCAGCAAATTGCGGGGCGACATTTTCCCCACAGTTACGTTATTGCTGCCCACGGTTTTCACGGTACTGTCTTCGGCACAATAAACCACCTGCTTTGCATTTGGGTCATACCATTCGTTGCCGACAATTCCATTGATTGCGGGTACTGAGCCAGTATAAACCGAAGCGTGTCCAGGACCGGTGACCGTCAAGGCATAAGCATAATGGTTATTCCTGCAATTGAAGCCTTCGTTCATCATCCGCTTAAAACCGCCTTCGGTATAAAGATCATAGTAGCGGAACAAGTAATCATAACGCATCTGGTCAACGATGATCCCGACTACCAATTTAGGTCTGGCTATTGAGGACGGTGCAACAGGCGCCTTTTTGACATTTTGTGCATGGGCCGAAACGGAGATCAGCAGGGCCAGCACCAACAAATTTAGTTTCTTCACAATCAAGTAGTTATTTTTTTAGGGCTTCTTCAACTGGATTTCCAACATTGCCACTGGGCGGGAGAATATGCAGGAGCGCGGAAATGGTTGGCGCAATATCTGCGATGGTAGTCCGGCGCAAGGTTTCGCCTTTGTTCACGCCCCAGCCATAAAGCAGAAAAGGGACGTGCGTATCGTAGTTATAAGGGGTACCGTGATCCGTGCCTGTTTTATAGGTCGCGGCAAACCAGCCTGGCTGCACAATTATCTGTAAATCGCCGCTTCTCCTGGCATTCACATTGTTTTTATACAGCTCTAACTGGTAAGTGTTCAGAGGAGAGCGCCCCATATCTCCTAAATTAATTACATCGGCCACTCCATCCATTGTGAGCAAAGCTTCACGCACCACCTGAAAAGCATCGGCAACGCTGACTTTTTTCTCTTTTAGCAATGCTTTGTCAAAATACAGCTGGTAGTTTTCAATAGCAGAGATATATTTAGCTTCCCCATAAGCATCATTAAGCGCCTTTACCGCAGCACGCGTTAACTCCGTTGCGCTCATCAGGCCTGCAGGTAGCTGATGTTCTTGCCAGAAGGCCGGAACATCCATGGCGCCGTGATCAGCCGTAAGGAAAACGGTATAATTTCCTTTACCAGCCCAACCGTCCAGGAAGTTCAGCAAATCCGCAAATTCCGAATCGAGTTTGATGTAGTCATCTTCCTGTTCCACTGAATTAGGACCGAACATATGTCCGATCCTGTCCGGGGAAGAAAAACTTACCGCCAAAAAATCAGTATCCGTTCCCTTACCCAGGTTTTCACCTTTGATTGCGGCTATCGCCATTTCTTTGGTCATGGTATTTCCCCAGGGTGATGTGGTCATTACCCCAAAGGCATCCGAAGCGGTACCGATCAGTTCATGTGGAAAAACCGGTTTGGCGGCACCGGATAAAGTGCCTTCCCAAACCACGTCGTCCTTTGTGCTTTGGGTATATTGTTCAATGGGAAGCCCGGTGTTCCATCCGCGGCGCATATATTCGGCGGGCATTTTCTTACTATTGTAATCATTCACCCAGGCTGGCAATGATTCCATATAATAGGTACTGGTCACAAAATTCCCGGTTTTGGAGTCGAACCAGTAGGCACCGGAAGCGGCGTGGCCTGCAGGCAGAATAGAAGCCCGGTCTTTGATGGCGACACCAATGGTTTTGGAACGAAAGTTGGTTGCAATTCGCAACTGATCGGTAACCGTGCTCACCAGCAAATTTTTCGGGGACATTTTCCCGACCGTTACATTATTGCTCCCAACAGTAGTGACGGTGTTGTCGTCTGTGCAATAAACCGTCTGGCCTGTGCTTTTATCGTACCATTCGTTCCCAATGATACCATTGATTCCTGGGATGGAGCCGGTATAAACCGCGGAGTGCCCGGCGGCAGTAACGGTCAGCGCATAATGGTAATGGTTATTCCGGCAATTGAAACCTTCATTCATCAACCGTTTCAATCCTCCTTCCTTATATTTATCATAGTAGCGGTACAGATAATCGTACCGCATCTGATCTACTACGATACCGACAACCAGTTTCGGGCGGGCGAGCTTAGAAGCTGCCGGTGCGGCTTTTGATTTGTTTTGTGCGTGGATAATGGGACTGATAATGGTAAAAAGGAGCGCAAATGTCAGGCTCGGACTGGGAAACAGTTTCATTTGAGAAGGTCTTGAAGTGATAGGACTTCGGCTTGAATATTTGGCAAAGATAAAAATGTCCCGGTAGTAAAGCAGAAAACCGGTCGCAATTTGCAACCGGTTTTCTGATCCAATTTTATCTGTATTTTATTTTTTCTGACTGCCGCCGATTTGCGCCGGGGCACCTTCGGCAGGAGCGCCTTTTTTAGCTTTCGCAAAATCGCCCGCTTTGATAATCACCAGCTTGTTGTAGTCAATGTATTTATTGAAAGCTGCTTTGATTTGCTCTGGTGTCAGCGATTCAATTTTCTTTTCAAAGTCCGCATCCCACTGCATGGTCCTGTTGAGGTAGAGGTTATTGACCAAGGTATTGGCCAACGAAGCATCCTGAGATCTCGCAACCTGTCTCGATTGGAGATACCCGGATTTGGCGGCCTTTAATTCCTCAGCCGTAAAGCCCTCTTTCAACGCTTTGTCGATTTCTTCTTTGAAAGCCGCTTCCAGTTTCTCTGCATTTTGAGGCGCATAAATGGCATAAGACATAAACGTACCATTCTTGTCCAGCGAGCTGGCGGAGAATTGCGACCCCACTCCATAACTCAATCCTTCTTTTTGGCGAATCCGTGTTGCCAGACGCGAATTCAGGAAACCGCCGCCCAGCATATAGTTCCCCATAACCAGCGCAGGATAATCCGGATCCGTGTCCTGCAAAGGCATGCCCATTCCTGCCACAAACATTGCATTTGCCTTGTCCGGCGTTTCCACTGACTTATTTTCAGCTTTCACCGGGATGTAAGGCGAGGCGATCCTTGTAAATGGCTTGCCACTTTTCCAATTGCCAAATTCTTCTTTCAGTATTTTATCAACTGCTGCTTTATCAAAATCTCCAACCACTGTCGCAGATGCATTGTTAGCACCATAGAAATCTTTGTGAAACTGTCTGATCTGGTCAATGGTCGTAGCTTTGATACTTTCCACATCTTCGTCAAACGTTCCCACATACCGGATGTCAGATTTTGGATAAGGCGATACGATCCGCCTGTACTGGTTAAATGCAATCGCCTGTGGTTCACTTCTCTGCGACTCGATTCCCGCCAGTTCTTCCTGCTTCAGTTTTTCAAATTCACTTTCATCGAGTGATGGTGTTTTCAAAACCTCGGCAACCAGTTTCAGCACAGCAGGCAGATTTTCCTTTGTGGTTTCGATGCTCGCGCCAGCCTGGTTATTAGCCCCGAAGAAGCTGACCCTAGCTTTCAGTTTATCAAACTCATCTTTGAGTTGCTGACGTGTCTTAGTCTTAGTCCCTTTGTCCAGCATCGAGCCGGTCAGGTCCGAAATGGTCGCTTTGTTCATCAGGCTTTTTTCATCCCCATAACGCAGGGTGATCCGCGCTGCAACCACGTTGCCTCGTGTTGTTTTCGGCAAAAGGGCCGTCTCAATGGTATTAGGTTTTTCGGTCCTTGTCGTACGGCTTTCCACATTCAGGGGCGACGGGTCAAATGCTTCCCCTTCTGCCACAACCGCTTCGCCTTTGTAATCTTTTACAAGATCTTCTACTTTGGGCGCTTCGGGAATTTCCGCACGAACTGGATTGGCCTCGGGCACGAACGTTCCCAATGTCCGGTTAGATGGTTTGAAATAATACTGGGCTACCCGAAAAACATCTTCGGGCTTGACCTTACGGATATTGTCCCTGAAAAGAAATGCCAGGCGCCAGTCACCAGTTGCAATGGATTCGCTGATACTTAAGCCTACCCTTTCCGAACTGCGGAATTCCAGGTCCCAGTTTTTCAGGATGGTTGTCTTTGCCCTCTCCACGTCTTCTACCGACGGTTTCAATACAACTGCGGAATCAAGTGTAGCGGCAAATGCCTGCTTTGCTTCGTCAAGCGATTTTTCCTTTAAAACTTCTGCACCAAACAATACAAAACCGGGATCGTAAAGCTGAAAAGGAAATCCGAATATCGAAGACGCTTTCTTGGTGTTGACCAGGTTTTTATACAGGCGGCCATTCGGCTCAGTCGTTAATATTTCGGTAAGTACTTCCATAGCAGGGTAGTCTGCGTGTGAGCCTGGCATAATGTGGTACAAAGCCATCACCATTTGCACGTCACCTGTTCTTTTAAGTTCAACAAGGCGTTCTCCATCCTGAGTGGGTTCCACGGTGTACGATTTGGGAAGTACCCGGGTCGGTTTGGGGATTTTGCCAAAGTAATCGTTAACCAGCGCAAGCGTTTTCGCTTCATCTATTTTCCCGGCAACAGTAACTACCGCATTGTCAGGCTGATAAAACCTCTTATAAAAGGCCTGCAGATTATCGATAGGCACCCTTTCGATATCCGAACGGTTCCCAATGGTCGATTTTCCATAATTATGCCACAAATACGCACCCGAAATGACGCGTTCCATCAGCACCCTGAAAGGGCTGTTCTCTCCCGATTCAAACTCATTGCGGACCACACTGAATTCGCTGTCCAGGTCTTTCTTAGCTATAAATGAATTGACCATCCTGTCGGATTCCAGGTCGAGTGCCCATTTCAGGTTTTCCTCTGTCGCAGAAAACGTCTCAAAATAGTTAGTCCGGTCATACCAGGTGCTGCCGTTGGGTCGTGCACCATGCTCTGTCAGCTCCTGTGGAATGTTGGGATGGTTGGGCGAACCTTTAAAAACAAGGTGTTCCAGCAAATGCGCCATACCTGTTTCTCCGTAACCTTCGTGGCGCGAACCCACCAGATAGGTGACGTTCACTGTAATGGTAGGTTTGGAAGGATCGGGAAACATGAGCACCTTCAGCCCGTTATCCAGATTGTACTGCGTGATCCCTTCAACCGAAGTTACTTTTGTAACGCCTTTCGGCAGTTGTGCAAGGGCGGGACTGGTCAGCAAGACTGCGAAAAGCAATCTCAGCAGCCGGCTTCTTTTAGATTTCATGACCATACTTAAGGAGATTATATAGAGTTAGAATCCTTGAAAATAATGTACAATCTTACATTTAACAATCACTTCATGATAAATGGTGAAATAAAGTAAATGCAACAGAACGGTGTTCTTGGTATGTAATGGTGCAAACCAGCTATCTTTATTCCGGCTGTTGGTTCGACATGATAACCGGCATCCCGATTTCAATAATTTGATATTTAATGCAATGACACCATTCCGCTTTTTTACCCGCGTATCCTTGTTCCTGACTACCGTCCTGCTTTTAAATTGTGCCGGCGGCGGAATCCCGATTTCAACCAATACGAAATATCCCATTGAAGTGCTGTACGATAACCAGTTGCTCGAACGCCCCTATTCTGAAATAGGCGTGATCGAGATCAGCAGTGAAGATTCGCTTACGGAAAGACAAACGCAGGACAAACGAATGATGTACCGCGGAAACGATGCCAAAACCAAGGAACTGCTGACTGCCAGGCTGGTGATCAAAGCCCAGAAGATCGGGGCAGATGCATTAATCAATGTCAAATACAAGTATTATACGAGTGTCAAAAAAGAAGGGTACATGCTGAGCGGTCTTGCCGTAAGGTACCGCGGGGAATAACACTTCTAACAAACAACCATCATGCTTTTTACTGCCGACTTATCGGATATGCCTGTCGAGGCAGAATCGAGGGTTATTATCCGTTTCCAGGATTGCGATCCTTTGATGCACCTGAACAACAGCAAATACTTTGAGTATTTTTTCAATGCACGGGAAGATCAGGTTTCCAAACTTTACGGTTTCAGTTTTGAGGCTATGTTCAGGGAGCTGAAAACAAGCTGGGTAGTGTACCAGCATCAAATCGCCTATGTAAGGCCTGCATTGATCAGCGAATGGGTACGCATCACCTCCAGGGTAATTTTTTACAATGAAGATACCATGGTCACAGAATATTTCATGACAAATGATCTTCGTACTGAACTGAAAACGATGCTCTGGACCACTTCCAAACACATCAGCATTATCAACGGAAAGAGGATAGCTCATCCCAAAGAAGTCATGGATTATCTGGGTGCTACCTGCGTGCCCGGCCTGGATTTTCCAAACATGAAATTCAACGACCGTATCCACGAGATCAAATACGGCTTATCGACCGGCACTAGCGTGTAGAGCTCTTTTCCGAGATCATCTTCTTACCTGTCGTATCCTGCCGGGTAGAATCATTGGGAACGATATAAGGGATTTTTACAGCAGGTTTGGATAATGGCATAAACCGGTTGAAGCTATGGGTGAATTGCATGCTTACGCCGCCTGTTGTCACTGTATTGTTGAGATAAAAGCTATTCTGAACATTTCGGTTATACGCTTTCACTTTCACTGATCCCCGGCTGTTCAGCCAGTACTCTAAGGTCCATTCTCCTAACAGGCTCGCCGCATTATAGGCAGTAGCTCCTGTTTGGCTTTGCGTTCCCTGCGAAATTCGGCCGTCCCTTGTAACACGGAAACGGTCATTGAGAAAACGATAAGAAAACCGCAATTGCAGGTTATTAAGCGCATTTTGATCCAATGACAATCCCGAAACGCCCACCTCCAGGTTCTCATTAATCCCCGACGCCCAGCGGCTGATCTGATTGGAAACGAGCTCGCTGATGCTGCTTCCCAGGAAATTCTGGCTTCCCACCGTAGCCAGACTGGTCTCAGGAAGCAACTGATTGACAACCAATAAACTGCTGACCTGCCTGCTCAATTCCTGTTCATCCGATTTCAATTTATTCTGAAAAGCTTCCAGTTGCCCCCGATAAGCACTCAATGACGGGTTATCCAGGATTTTGAGATCGTATTTGATGGTGGGTGACATTAACTTTTCCGATAAGCCGATGGTTACCTCTACGGGGTATCTCCTCGACAATGCGTCGTTGCCCGTATTGGATGAACTGGTCGTAGGTAGCACGCCAGCCAATGAAACCAATTGGGTATAACCCGCTTTCACATCCAATTGGGCCCCATAGGGATCGCCGGACCAGACGATCCTGCTGCCAGGCTTGATATTGAATTTCTTGTTAATGACATTCTGAAGGGTGAAATTGTATTCGCCGCGTTCGATTTCGTAGGTGCCTGCCATTGTGAAATCACCTTGCGTATCAATGTTCAGGTTCAACCGGCCGGTACCATTGCCTCTGATGATATCGCCTGTTTGCCTGTCAAAAATAATTTCGCAGGTAGCGTCCGGTGTCAGGTTAAAGTTAAAGTCCATTTTAATGCCGCCCGCTATCTCTCTCCGACTGGCCGAATCGGCAGCACTGGTCCCCAAGCTGTCAACGGCTGGCATTTTACTTACAAACTGAATGTAGTCCTGGGTAGCCACTTCCGTTGCCCCGTCCAGCGGGATATGGATTTTGGTACCTTTATTACTGGTTACGTTCGCTTCGATGTTGAGGTTGTCGATAGGCCCGAAAACAGCTACCGGTCCGGTCACGTAGGCCGTTCCGTAGAACAAATCGTTGTCCTTCGTAGTTGTGTTCAGTATTTTGAAATTATGGAGGTCGGCATTGAAACCCAGCGAAAAATACTTGAATCCATCATGAAAAACCCCGCCACGCAATGCGGCCGTGTTACCATCGGTATCGGTGAGCAGGATATTATTGACCGTGATTTCACTTTCTGTAAAATTGATCTTGTCATTGAATGTAAAAACCGATTGCAGATAGTCAAACTTCATCCTGCCCTTCTCCACCATCAGTGAGCCTTCCAGCACGGGTGCATTGACAACGCCTTTGATCAGCACTGTTCCCTGCGCCTTTCCTCCAACGTCGGAAATCAATCCTTCGGCGAAAGGCTCAAGCGCTTTGAAGTCTATCTGGTTAAAAATAGCTTTGAGGTTCAGCGTGTTAGTTGCCTGCTTTGGTCTATAGGAGCCTGCCAGGTTGAAAACCCTCCGCGTGTTTTTGCTCAGTTGCGCATCAATTTCAAGTTCACTCCTTACCTGGTCCCAATCCGCATTTCCCGACAGGTTTCCAAATTCATATTTGGCGTATCCCAAACTTTCCACATTGAAACTCGCATCGAGCATGACGCTATTGTAAATATCCTTTACTCTCGCGGTGCCGTCCATGATCCCACTTAACTGTGTGTTGAACACCGGATTAAGGCTTCCTAATTTAAAATTCCTGATGTCGAGCAAAAGGCTTTTCTCTGGGTTCTCGGAAGCTGTCCCACTGAGAAAGATCCGCTGTTTCCCACTGATCAGGCCCAGATTTGACATGGTGACATTTGTACCCTCAACAGAAATCAGGCTTTCCGATGGCACAGTCCATTCCTCATCCAGCAAATTCATTTTCGAATTTTTGAAACCAATATCAAGTCCGGCAGGTAAAAACCTGATTTCACCCGCAAGGTTAGCCTTGTTGGTACTTTTAACTTGATGGATCGCTCCATTGAAATCGATGTGGTCCACATCCCAGGTTCCTTCGAGCTCCATTTTTTCGGTAGGTACCAGCACGCTAATCTGCTGTTTTTCGGAAGTAACCAATGCAGAAGCCAGTACCTCTGCGCTATTCACGAATTTGGAGGTAGTAACATCAACTTCGGATTTAAAGAACTGATTGGCGCCATAACGGACAGTGTCAGAGACTGCATTCAGTGTCAAAAAAGCAGTGTTGTCCATCTTGAAGGTGCCCTCCGCCTTTGCCCCTTTTGAAATATAAATATCCGGGCTCAGAAATGCGAGAAAACGCGACAGGTTCCTTGTTTCCAATTCATAGTCAATCTGATAGCGATTTCTAACAGGCTGAACAGGCTTCCGTGCATAATATTCTGCACGGTTCGCCGCATTTTCGAAAAAATAGAGCTTATACTCATCCATCACCTGACTGACATCCTTCCACGCTCGTGTAGGAAGAAAGTTACCAGTCACTTTGGCGGTCAGAAACTCACTTTCCAATTGGAGAATTCGCCTTTCCGGTTCCTTCCGGGACGAAAACACAAGCGTATCGATGACCAGATTCCGCTCCTTACTGGTCATCAGCAAGTAAGTATTGAGCAGCCTGGCATCGCCGGTCAGCTCGTCGAAAGTATTCCCCGAGACATTGATATTCAGCTGTGTCCGAAGGGTGATTGGGTCATTGGAGTATCCCAGTTCCTTCAGATTGGCCTTTTCGATAATCCCCTTGAGGTCAAAAGAATTCTGCGGCTTGGAAAGATCAAATTCTCCCTCAACACTCACTACAAAATTAGTATCCTTGGCACTGACGAAACCATTGAAATACTGGTTCTGAAGATTTCCTTTGAGCCTGATATTGCGATAGTCATATTTCCGGAAGCCTACCCTGCCGACTATGGCATTGAGATCCGTCGAGGCAAATTTCAGCTCCAGTCCTTTTCCGACAATTTTTCCGTCAAAATCAAGCTGCTGCCATGTTTTCTCGTCATCAAGAATTTTACCCAATTCAAAATGAGATGTTTTTACGGTTCCTGAATAGGTGGTGGTTTTAGGATCTGCAATATGGAAGACCAGGTCGCCCGCCAGGTCGCCCATCTGAGAGGATGTCGACGCATCGACGGTAAAATCTTCCAGCGTACCTTTAAAAGTTCCATCAAGCACTGTCTGTCCAAACTTCTGCAGCGTCGAATGCATCTCCCATTCAGGATAATACTGGACAATATCCGCAGGTTGAATCTTAGAAAGTGACAGCCGGATATCCATTTGCACGCCTTCGATTTTCGGCAGCCCTTTAAATCCAAGATCACCAACCAGCCTGCTTCCTCCGCCAAAAGACAGGTCGGTGTTGGAAAGCATAAAATCGTCGACTTTTCCGTTGAAATCTCCCGAAATCTTCCAGGTTTCATTCAGCCTGTCTACATACCCGGAAAACAAACCCAAATCCCTCGAATCGATGTGGCTGCCGACCAGGTGCCCCTTCATCCTGATCTTATGGTTAAAATCGCCCAGCTCGCCGGAGCGGTTGTAGTAAAAAATAACCTCCTCTTTCAGACGGGAATGGCCGATATGTGCATCTAGTTCTTTCAATTCCATCTTTTTCTGGCAGAACAAGAAACGTGTGTCCAGGTCGTGCATTTCAAGGCCGGTTTGTCTGTCAACCGTTGTCAGGTTCTTGGCTAAAAAAGAAATAGTATCCCCCTGAACGAGAAAATCTTTCAATTCTCCGTAAAGGTGGTCGAGCTTAAAATGTGAATAATCAAAAACCCGCTCACCCCCGTCCCTGCCTTGCCTAGGGTCGTCGTAGCTGAATTTACCGTCTATGACTTTGGATTTGCCAATAATGAAAGGCGTGTTGTTTTCGGGCGCATTGGCCGGGCGCGGAACTTTAGGTGCGGTAAGCTCATTGATGCGATCGATAAACCCATCGATATTCAAAGAGCCGGATTCCGGAATGATCGAAAGCTGTACGTCGGGCTGAAATACCATCACTTCGTCCAGAAAAATCTCTTTCGAAGAGTTTTCGATGATGTTATTCACATTCAGGTTGACATCGATGCGTCCGACATCGATCATGTCTTTATGACTGATGTCTTTCACCGAAATGCCTTCGAGCGACACTACATCAAACCATTTGATGTTAACCTTTTCGATGGTGACCGGGTATCCGAGCTTTTCCGAAATGGTGGACATAGCCCTTTGAACAGCCCAGGTTTGTACGGCAGGGAGCTGAAGAGCGATGGTGGCAATTCCCAGTGCAAGGAGCGCAAAGATGATAACAACAACCAAACCATTGCCAAACGCCTTTAGGAATTTTAACATATACAGCTTCGCAGACGGATACTGCTTATCTTATTGTTAATGCTTAGTTTTGCGATTAATTCAACAGATATGAACATCCTCGCCATCGAGTCTTCTTGTGACGAAACCTCCGCAGCCGTAATCATAAACGGGAAAATCGGTTCCAATGTTGTTGCTACCCAGCTCATTCATACCCAATACGGCGGGGTAGTTCCCGAACTCGCATCGCGTGCCCATCAGCAACATATTTTGCCTGTCGTCGATAAAGCACTGAATGATGCAAAAGTAACAAAAAAAGACCTGGATGCCATTGCTTTCACGAAGGGGCCTGGTTTATTGGGTGCTTTGCTGGTAGGTACCTCGTTTGCCAAATCGATGGCACTGGGCCTGGGCTTGCCGCTGATTGAGATCAACCACATGCAGGCGCATGTGTTGGCGCACTTCATTGATGACCCCAAACCAACCTTCCCTTTTCTCTGCCTGACTGTCAGCGGAGGTCACACGCAGATCGTGAAAGTAGCCGGGCCATTGGAAATGGAAATCATTGGAGAAACGCGTGACGACGCAGTGGGAGAAGCTTTTGACAAAACCGCAAAATTGCTGGACCTGCCTTATCCCGGTGGCCCGTTGATCGACAAGTACGCTTCACAGGGAAATCCACTGGCGTATCCCTTCCCGTTGCCTGAAATGCCAGGCCTCGACTTTTCATTCAGCGGTATCAAGACGTCCTTTTTATATTTTCTACAGAAGCAGGTCCGTGAAAATCCGGAATTCATTTCCCAAAACCTGAATGATATCTGCGCCAGCATTCAATATACATTGATCGATATCCTGCTTAAAAAGCTGAAAAAAGCGGCGCGGGAAACGGGTATCAGGGAAATCGCGATCGCGGGCGGCGTTTCTGCCAATTCGGGGTTACGTAAGGCCTTGATCGAACTTGGTGAAAAACTGGATTGGAAAGTATACATTCCAGCATTCGAATATTGTACCGATAATGCGGCCATGATCGCAATCGCGGCCCATTACAAGTTTCTCGAAAATGACTTTTCCGACCAGACGGTAAGCCCGCTGGCGAGAATGGAATTCTGATCAAAAGGATCATAACAAGCACTGCATGAAACACATTTCCTTCTGTTTGGCAATAGTAGTATCCTCGCTGTTGGCGTCAAAGACATTTAGCCAGACGCCGAATGTGCTCCGAAATGACATTACCATCCGCCCGTTTTTCAAAATTGAGAATACCGACACGCAGACCCGGATTGTTTACGACGCCTCCGACAAGTCGTTTTACACCATCGCCTGGAACGGTGACCTTTTCCATCTGACTTCCGACGCCGCCGGAAATTATTCGATAACCAGATTGGCTAGCGCAGAGGATCACCAGATCAACTATTTACAAGGGCTCGCTCTGCACGATGGCAACATTTACCTGGTAGGCAATGTCGTGATCCAGCAGGGTGTTTCGGGTTATGGGAAGGCGGTGAAAGCGAAAATCACTTCGGGAAAACTGGCCTGGACGGAGCTATTCAAAACCGCCGACCATGCGTCTTCCAAAACATTGTTCGACCATGCGTTCAGCGCAATCTGTTTTTCGCCCGACGGTAAAGACATCTTCATCGCCAGCGGTTCGCGGACCGATCATGGAGAAGTGAAAGATAATGAAGGCCGCTATCCGAATTTGCGCGAGATCGCTTTGACAAGCTGCATTTTCAAAATTCCGGCGGCTACCGAAAATCTGGTTTTGCCTAATGATTCCGCTGCATTAGCCCCTTACATATATGTCCGTGGGGTTCGCAATGCGTTCAGTCTTGCGTTTGCGGCAAATGGAGATTTGTTCAGTGTCGAAAACTCTGGCGACCGCGACGATCCTGAGGAAATGAACTGGCTCAGGCCGGGCGCGCATTATGGGTTTCCCTGGGAAATGGGCGGAAATGATACGCCTATGCAATTTACCGGTTATGATGCCGAGGCGGACAAGCTGCTCAACCACGCTTACACAGGTTATCAGATTGGCGCTTTCCACGACGACAAAAATTATCCGCAAAAACCCAAGAACTTGACATTCCGCAAGCCCATCCAGAATGCGGGTCCGGATGCCGACAAGTACCGCGACGCCACCACAGGAAATGTGTTCGACGCCAGCGACCAGGGAAAGACGATCAGCACATTCACCGGCCACCGCTCGCCACTGGGCCTAGTTTTTGATATCAAGTCAGATTTTGGTGGGGAATATGGCGGTAAAGGTTTTATCGTGAATTACCAGGAAGGTTCGGCTTCCTACGGCCCTATGAATGATCCGGGGCAAGACTTATTGATGCTCGACCTGAAAAAGAATGCAGCCGGCGACGATTACACTTTGAACGCGTATGCCATTGCAAGCCAGTTCAAAAACCCGACCGATGCACGGATCGTAGATAATAAGTTATATGTGCTGGAAGGTCAGGGGCAGATATGGGAACTCACTTTCCCAAAAGAAGTGATCACCGCGATATCTCCTTCTGCAAAAGGACAGTTCAAAGCATATCCCAATCCCAGCCAGGGAAAAATGCTGATCGAGTGTCCTGCTAAGCTTCAATCGGTTGATATTTATGTGACTGATATTTCAGGAAGGCTGTTGTTGAAGGAAACCAGAAAAGCGGTTGATGGCAAAACCGACCTGGACGTTTCGTCACTTCGGAGTGGTATTTACACTTTAAAAATTGAGGCGCAATCAGAACAAATGACCACCAAATTTCTCGTCAATCCATGAGGTTTTTCGTCATTTTATTGGTGATAACGCTTTCGTTTGCCGGGTTTTCATGCAACCAAACCGACGATCCCGTAAAGGTTCCGGATCCCGCAAGTGAACTGACTGGTTTTTCTCCCCTAACTGGTGGAAAAGGCACGCTGGTCACATTGCAGGGCAAACATTTTGGAACTTCGGCCGCAGATATATCCCTGAAAATAAATGGGTTATCTGCCAGTATCAAGTCAGTCACAGAAACTGAGATCACTGCAATTGTCCCGGAAAAGTGTGGTCTCGGAGCATTGACTTTATCAGTCAAAGGAAAGAATTTTATTTCCAAAGAGCCGTTTCGTTACATTTATAAGGCGACCAGCAGCAACTTTACCGGCGGCGGGAAAGGGTATGCAGATGGCCCGGCTGACTCGGTTAAATTCGAAGGTCCCTACAAGATCATTTTTGACTCAAAACAAACTCTGTATTTGACCGATCAGGGCAATTGTATGGTTCGCAAAATCGCTCCTGATGGCTCCGTTACTACGATCGTCGGCACACCTCACTCCGGTTTCAAGGACGGCAAAGGCGACCAGGCGCTGATGAAATTCCCGATTGGAATTGAGCTGAGCCCGGACGGGACCATATATGTTGCCGACCATCAGAACAATGCGATCAGGAAATTATCGTCTGACGGAACATTAACCACTCTCGCCGGTGCGCCGGACAAGGAAGGTTCAGCAGACGGAGATTTGAAAACCGCCACATTTAAAAAACCTTATGGCGTAAAACTGGACCAGGCGGGAACATTGTGGGTTTGCGATACCGAAAACGGATTGATCAGGAAGATTTCTCCGGAAGGCCAGGTAACTACTTTCGCCGGAAGCACGCCAGGATATGCCGATGGAAAACTTAGAGAAGCGAAATTCTATTTTCCATCCAATCTGACCTTTGACGAAGCTGGAAACATTTTCGTGGCCGACAAACACAATCATTGCATCCGAAAAATAAGTCCCGACGGAAACGTAACGACTTTTGCAGGAAAGCCGGAACAAAAGGGTTTTCAAGATGGAAGTTCAAAAGAGGCGATGTTTGACCAGCCTAGCAATGTTCAGATTGATAAGCTGGGAAATTTATATGTTGCGGATTTGTACAATCATTGCATCCGGCTGATCTACCCCGACGGTATGGTCACCACCCTGGCCGGGCAGCCCGGCATCTCCGGCTATGCAGAAGGTTCGGGCGCGGAGGCTAAATTCTATTATCCGCAGGGAACTACATTTGATAACGAGGGTAATCTGTATGTTACGGATTCTTTCAACAATCGCGTCAGAAAAATTAAGATTGAATAACCATAAACAAGAAGTCATGCTTCTCTCGGAAATTTGGATATACCCTGTAAAATCTCTCGGAGGTATCCGGCTCACGGAAGCCATCGCTGAGCACAGAGGTTTGCAATACGATCGGAGATGGTTGATTATCGACGAAAATGACAAGTTCGTTACCCAGCGGTTTTTCACCAGAATGGCACTAATCGACGTGTCGCTGGGAGAAAATCACCTTAAAATATCAAACCGGCTCGAACCTGGAAATGAAGTTCTTGTGCCATTTGAACCTATCAGCGCAAATCCTGTGACCGTGACAATATGGGACGATGTAGTGGAGGCTGTCACTGTGAGTAACGAGGCGGACGAGTGGCTGAGCCGGGAGCTTGGGCAAGATCTGAGGCTGGTCATGATGCCTGAGTCCACCAGACGTCGGGTTGATCCTAAATATGCAAAAAATGATGAATATGTAAGTTTTGCCGACGGGTATCCCTACCTGGTGATTTCGCAGGCTTCTCTGGACGACCTGAACGCCCGACTGACCGAGCCAATAACGATGACCCGTTTCCGTCCCAATTTCGTCATCTCGGGCACCATGCCTTTTGAAGAGGATCAATGGAAGAAAATTGCTATCGGCAGCCTGAACTTCGAAGTGTTAAAACCCTGCGCAAGATGCGTTTTGACGACCATCAATCCGGAGACTGCGGAAAAAGGTCCCGAACCGCTGAAAACGCTGACTACCTACCGACGGGTCAACAACAAAATCCTTTTCGGGCAAAACGTCGTGGCGAAAGATTTTGGCCAGGTTAAAGAAGGTGATTTGCTTAAAGTTTTAAGTTACCGGGAAGAGTAAAGTTTAAGCATTAAAAGGTGAAGGGTAAACGGCTTTCAGACAAAAAGAAAAAGGGTCAAAATTCACTTAACTGAGCTTCAACCCTCCCCTTTTCTCGTTTTCCTTTCAAGTCTGGGCTTCTGATTCAGTCGTCCCGTTTGTCTGGAACGGGCTTTTCATGATCCCTCTTTCTGAGTTACGGATAAAATTGATTACCTCGTCCCTTTCATTAGAAGGCGGTAACTCAAGTTCGATTTTCTGCAGTGCCTCAGCATTATTCAAGCCGCGCATGTAGATGTAACGGTATATATTCTGTATTTCTACAATCTTCTCATTGCTATAACCCCTGCGTCTGAGGCCCACCGAATTGATCCCCACGTAGGAAATCGGTTCGCGGGCAGCTTTGGTAAAAGGAGGCACATCCTTTCGAACGAGCGACGCTCCCGACACGAATGCGTGAGGCCCGATTTTTACAAATTGGTGAACCGCGCTCAATGCGCTGATGATAGCCCAATCACCCACATGAACGTGTCCTGCCATCTGCACATTATTACCAATAATACAATTGCTCCCGACCCGGCAATCGTGGGCAACGTGCGCATAAGCCATGATCAGGCAGTCGGAACCAACAACGGTTTTCCAATGCTCCTCTGTCCCTCGGCTTATGGTCGCGTATTCACGAATTGTTGTATTGTCTCCGATGATCGTCAGCGTATATTCGTTATTGTATTTCAAATCCTGTGGGGTTGAAGAAATAACGGCACCGGGAAAAATACGGCAGTTTTTGCCTATCCTCGCTCCCGAATTAATGACTGCATGTGATCCTATCCATGTTCCCTCGCCAATTTCAACATCGGAATGGATCATTGCGAATGGTTCAATTTCCACATTCTGAGCGATCTTAGCGCTAGAATGCACGTAAGCTAACGATTGAGTCATTTTTTCTTTACGAGGCTTGCTATCATATCCGCTTCACACACCAGTTGACCGGCAACATAACCACGGCCACTCATTTTTACTATGCCCCGTTTCATCGGAGATGTAAATTCGCATTTAAATATCACGGTATCTCCCGGAAAAACATTACGCCGGAAGCGGCAGGCATCGATACCAATCAGATACGGCCAGTAATTATCAGGATCAGGAACGCTGGTCAAAACCAGGATACCTCCTGTTTGCGCCATAGCTTCCAGCTGCAAAACACCCGGCATCACCGGGTTACCTGGAAAATGCCCCAGAAAGAATTGCTCGTTAATTGTCACATTTTTTACGCCAACTACACTGTTTTCATCCAATGCGATGATTTTATCGATCATCTGGAAAGGGTAACGGTGCGCGAGCAACTGACCGATCTGGTTGATATCGAAAACAGGTGCCTTATTGGGGTCGTATTGCGGAATATCTCCTTTCCCGGATTTTATCAGCTTTTTGATTTTCTTAGCCAAAGCTACATTCGCAGCGTGACCCGGGCGGGCAGCGAGGATCTGGGCCTTAATAGGGCGTCCGATCAACGCAAGATCCCCCACAAGATCCAGCAGCTTGTGCCTTGCCATTTCATTGGGATAATGCAAATCAACATTATTCAATACCCCTTTGGACTTATTGACACTCACTTTTGGCTTATTCAAAAGCTGGGAAAGATGATCCAACTCACCATCCTGAACTTCGCGGTCCACGATGACGATTGCATTGGTAAGGTCCCCGCCTTTGATCAGGTTTTGTTTATAAAGTGCTTCAAGCTCGTGTAGGAACACGAAGGTGCGGCACCTTGCGATATCGTCTTTAAACAGTGTAATGTCATTCAAAGAGGCGTGCTGGCTGCTGATCACGGTAGAGTTGTAATCCACCATGACTGTTAGCCGATAGTCCGAAAGTGGCAGTGCAGCCAGTTCGGTATCTTTCTCTTTATTGATATAATGAACGTATTCCGGAACTTCGAAATAGTTGCGGTATGCGTTTTGTTCCTCGATACCGGCGTCCAGCAATGCATCTACAAACTTAATGGAACTGCCGTCCATGATTGGTGGCTCCGGACCATCCAACTGAATCAGCACATTATCAATCTGCAGTCCCACCAAAGCTGCAAGCGTATGCTCAACAGTATGGATACGGGCGCCGTTTTGCTCAATGGTAGTCCCCCGAGAGAGATCCACTACATTGTCGACATCTGCATCTACAATGGGTTGGTCGGGCAAATCGATACGTTGAAATTTATATCCGTGATTAGCCGCGGCAGGCACAAATGTCATTGTAGCAACGACTCCTGTATGTAAACCTACGCCCGTTACGGATACGGACTTGGAAATGGTTTGTTGTTTTTCGTTCATTATAAAATATCCTTTCTACTTAAAGGCGCGTTGGGATGCCGGGCTTATTCTATTGAAAATCGGACGTCTCTTGTTTACTTTCCAAATCTTTCAGCCTGTCTTCCATATCTGGAAGCCGCCTGACCAATGCCATGGAGCGTAAATGTTCGTTAAGGTCTCTCGCCGGCGAACCTGAAAGGGACAAACCTTCTTTCTTGATGGATTTGCCCAAACCGCTCTGGGCTCCTATTTTAGTTTTGTTGGCAACGGTTATATGTCCTACGATACCAACCTGGCCCGCAATCACACATTGTTCGCCTATCGTGGTCGACCCCGAAATACCCGATTGCGCTGCAATTACGGTATTTTTTCCAATCTCTACATTATGCGCGATCTGAACGAGGTTGTCTATTTTAACACCTTTTCTGATAATGGTAGAGCCCATGGTCGCACAATCGATCGTCGTATTCGACCCGATGCTTACATTGTCTTCGATAATGACATTACCTAGTTGAGGGATTGTCTTGTAAGTACCATCGGCCTGGGGAGCAAACCCAAAGCCATCACCTCCTATAACGGTATTGGCGAAAATAGTGCAGTTTTTACCGATAACGGTATTATCGTAAATTTTGACGCCTGGATGAATGATTGACGAATCGCCCACGATGACATTGTCGCCCAGATAGGCGTTTGGGTATATTTTAACGTCGTCCCCTATGATACAATTTCTTCCGATATAAGAGAATGCACCCCGATAGCAGTCTTCGCCTATCTGGCTGTTCTCTCCAATAAAACTAGGCTGCTCTATACCTGTTTTGATACTGGATAGTCGTTTCTGATATTCTTCAAGGAGGACTGTAAAAGCGGTATAAGCGTCCGCTACATAAATAAGTGTTGCGGCGATTTCCTTTTTTGGAACAAAGTCCTTGTTGACGATGACCGCAGAAGATTGTGTAGCGTAAATATGGGGTTCGTATTTACTATTAGCCAAAAAAGATATACAACCCGGTCGCCCTTCCTCAATTTTAGCAGCCGAATCAATTGTTATTTTATCATCTCCAACAATGGTTCCATCAAGCATTTGAGCAATCTCGCTGACAGTAAATTTCATATTTTTCGGCTAATGTATTTCGAGAATGTTGTATAATTTCCTTAAACTTTCTTTCTTGTTTATATGCTGACTAACCACGCAAAGATACATTTTTACCCCAACATACATAGTACTTGCGTACAATCTTAGTAAGTGCTTCAATGGTCGGAATATCAGATGCGTCAGCTATATCTACCAGATCTCCATTCTTCATTTTAACCCTTATCGGATCCTGTTCTTTTTCATAGGCTGAATTCGTGGTTTCGCCTGTTACCAAAAAATACGGTATTTGTTCTTTGCCAACTCCCGACAGAATGAGTTGATCCTGTAACGGCTTCAGTATCTCCGGTCCGGGAGGCGTGTTATAGAATTGGATTTTGAATAATTCCCGGTTTAGCAGCTTATCGCATAATGTAGAAAGCACCGGGTCCCCGTGGTACCGCCAGCCTTTTACAGAAGCCCATACGTCATGATCATCCAAAGCGTTGAAGGATTGCAACAAATCGGGTTGTTCATCAAAATCGTGCAGAGAAAATTTCCCATGGAGAAACCGGGCAAAATCGGGTGTAGCAAACAATTCAACACCATCCTCCGCGAGCTGCCTCGCCCTGTAAAGAATTTGTGTCAGCATGGCTTGCGCACTTAGCAAGGTCTTATGCAGGTACACCTGCCAGTACATCAGTCTGCGCGCATGCAGGAAATTTTCAATACTCAGCAGGCCCTTCTCCTCCACAACAAGCTGATCCCCGCTAATATCCAGCATTTTGATCAGGCGGTCCGCCCCGATAGAACCTTCAATTACCCCGGTATAAAAACTATCCCGGTTCAGATAGTCCATCCGGTCCATATCCAGCTGGCTTGATATCATCTGGTGGAAGAATTTACGGGGATAAGAACCCTGGAACATTTGAATGGCAATATCCAGACGCCCATTCATCTGTCTGTTAAGGTCTTTCATCAAAACCAGGGTAATATCTTCGTGGGCTACCCCTGGCAGCATGACACGTTCCAGTACATGCGAAAATGGCCCATGACCGAGATCATGAAGCAAGATAGCTGCCTGTGCAGCTTCCAGCTCAGGTTCCCAGATCAGATGCCCTTTCTCCTGCAACGCCTTCAGGGCCTGGCTCATCAGGTGCATCGCACCCAAAGCATGATGAAAACGCGTATGCAGCGCTCCGGGATAAACAACATCGGCTAAACCAAGCTGCTTGATCCTCCTTAAACGCTGGAAATAAGGGTGGTCAACTAGATCGTAGAGTAAATCAGAAGATATAGAGATGAATCCGTAAACCGGATCATTGATTATTTTCCTTCTATTCAAAACGTATTTTTTTGGTAAAAGTAATAAATCTAGCAACGGACAAAAGAAGATATTCTTGTCGTCTGGGTTTGGAGATTTCGACTGTTTTACTAATTTTGCGCTCCCAACTATGTTTGGAGAAGGGCCTATAGCTCACAAACCGTTTGCCCGGTCGCTTAGAGCAACTGACAAACTAGTGGACATAAGAAGGGCCTATAGCTCATTCGGTTAGAGCAACTGACTCATAATCAGTAGGTGCCTGGTTCGATCCCAGGTGGGCCCACTTCAACAAAAAGAGGTTAGCAAACATTTGCTAACCTCTTTTTGTTGAATAACAGTGATTGGGTCTATTAAAGCCTAAGCTTACAGCAGTTTTGTATTTCGCTATGGATTTAAAAATCAGGTTCTCCAGATTCCTATCTGGCCAATACTAAATCAACCCCTGGATTTTGATCGAGGGGTTGATTTAGTATTAGCCTCTTTGCCGAAACTTATGTCCCTATTGTAGCACATTATTAATCGTGATAGCAACTCCCTTACCCTTCAATATTGCTACATAAGGGTCAGAAACAGCGGTACGATTGGGCAGTGGGAAAGTATTTTCAGTTAACGTTAATGTATTACTGGAGATATTTATAATCTTTTCTCCTGTCCAAGTGGGCACAGAAAGGTCTTGCAAAAGCTGATCCACCATGTCCGATTCCCACCATTGTCTCAAAGAGATCTTGAAAAACAGTTTACGCATATTCGCAGGCCAGACTTTGGTCGAATATATATACATCCCGGCTTTTGTCTCATCATGAAAATATGTACATGCAGGCGGTAGATCTGCCAAATCCCCTTTCAGGGTGGGAGTGGTGTTATATTGCATCGGAAATTTCAGATGGATGAAAGTCAAAAACCGAGGCAACCCAGCAATTTTACCCTCGATCAGGGATTTACTGTCATCTATTTGCAGCGTCAGAAGATTTTCCGGAAGATTATTCACATTACCCCTTAAACTCAATGATCCTGAAATTTGCTTTACCTGTGTAATACCCTTGGGAAGAAATCTAACTTTCTGAATTACCAGATCTGGAGAATTACTTGCGTCATATCTCAAGATTGCATCAGCCGTACCTCCTAAATGGGTAATCACTGATGCATTAGAAATCACAATGTTAGCTGGCCCGTTAAAACATTTGAAGTACAAGAAAACGTCTGTACCGATAGCCGAAATTGTTTTGGTTTTACTCTGACCATCTCCTGATGTGTTATCGTAAAATGAGGCATTGCCTGAAATTCGGGCGGCGATGCTACCACTCCCTATTCTAAGTGTTATTCTCGTATAACCCGAACCACTACCATTTGATACAATCGGCATAAGCATGCTGTCGTTAGCTTCCGCTGAAGCCAGCAGATCATCCAAGGCGTCGTTGTTCGGCTCATCTATGTAAATATTTGAATTGACAATAAAGGTTGTATCAACAATCTCTTCGTCAACATTTATCAATGTATTTCCCTGATAAATTGTGCCTCTCAACCCTTGCAGCCGGACATTCGCATTTCTGATTGTGTTGTTTCTAATGATCGTTCCCAGCTCTCCGTCTTCGGATATTGTAGGATCCTCGTCTAACTGTCCCGCATTAAGCCAGGGATTGATGTATTCTCGAAGGTGTTTCGCGTCAATGATCTGCAATCCGTTTCCATCGGACAAATTATCTTCATAGACATTATCTATGCAAGGCGCTATATAGCAACCTTTTCTACCGGCAGAATAAGATAACTGCCTGATATTGCCTTTGTTTCCATAGAAATTACCCTCGATTGTGTTTCCTCTTATAATATTCCGGAAAGAATAGAGATAGAGTAAAATCGGAACATTACAATTTGTGAAAGTCACATTCTCTATAATGTTGTTATAGAATGCGTACGTTACCGAATACTTATCTCCGATTGCAGCTCCCTCGAAATATCTGGAAGATCCTTTTATTGTAAATTCCTTAAAATCTGTGTTACTGCTTGAATGCGAGACATCCAATATTTTTGTATACCTGCCAAACTTACCTTTGGTTATCGAAGTCATCATTGTATTGACTAATGTCTTGTGGTTCTTTTCATCGGCAGTTGCCAATCTGACAAGAGCATGTTCATTGTCAATAAGCCCGATTATCTCAAACCTATTTCTGTTCATCGTTACGGTTGGAAAATCAGAGTCGGTAGAGTCACATGTAAAGCCTTCCTCAAGCATATTTACCATATTGCCTCCCCGAACCGTGTTACCCTCGTGGCCTTTAAAATCCATCGCATGGTCCTCAATCCAATCAGCAAAACCAGTAATAGTTGAGGATAATTGAAAAAAGAACATCAAACCACTATCCCCACTAAACATCCAGTTGTCCTCATAGAGTGAATTTATTGAACTCAGGAGGATAAGCGGTTGTCCCCCGTCATCTTCACCATAATTTGGATAAGAGAACCGGTTATTTCGAAACAAAGCATTATTTACCGAGATGAAGTAACAGGTAAACGTGCCAGGATCTGGCGTAACGAAGTTGCTATTGGTTACATTTGGCCGTAAAATTAGGCTCTGAGCGGCCGGATGAGGTGTTATATTGTCAATACGTATAGCCTCAAAATCGCACGCATCGATATTAAATTCTAGCGGCCGCAAATACATATTGCATATATTGATTCTTCCGTTAATAACCTTCACATTTTTGAGCATGAAATCTCCTGTCGCGTATACAAAAAGATTCGTAACAGTTATCCCTTCTACCCCTTCGATACTACATCCCTCGGAAAGGCCTTTGTAATTCTTGTAAATAACATTATCAAGTCTGGCAGAGATGTTAGACGCATTATAACCCGATTGGGCCAAACTCTTATCGAAGACGAATTTTGTCTTGGTGAACGAATCAAAAAAGACGTCATTATAAAAATTATCCGGGAAATAGTCCGACATGTAAATCACATCACTGGAAACTCTGAACATTCCATAAAGTAATGCACCTAACACTGCTGGATTTCCTTTGGGATTATCTATGATTGGAAAGGCCTTTTCATCAGTGCTGCCGTAATCGATCGGAGAATTAATTCCAAACGTTTCAGACACTTCAAAAATATCAATATGGGTAGATCCATTGCCGTTTGAGCGTATCGCTATTGTCCCGGATGATCCGGTATACTTTACAATATGCGTTGCATCAAAATTTCCCTTTACCTGATTACGTATAAAAGTTGTGTTCGTCGCTGAGTCAATGACGGTTATAAAATTGGCCGTTGTACTGCCCTTGATGCGGACTTTATAGAACCTGCCATTAACTAAACCAATGAGTCTCAAAACCCTCCCCTCAGAGGTTGTTGAAAAAGTATTGCTATCAACGATGGTCGCATTACTAGTTGTCCAGTTTGGGTCAAAACTTGTGAACACCAGCCTGGAAATGAAGGTATTAATAAACTTGGCCCCTGGCTTGAATTTAAGGTGTATTCCGCTTGGCAAATTGATGTTCCCAACCATAGCATGTTCATGCGATATGATACACTCAGTATTCGCCAAAAAAGATAAATCGTAGTTCCAATGGTAATCAGCAGGCACAACGAAGATTTTGGACTTTAAAGCAGCAATTTGATCCGCAGAAGATTCAATAACGTTCTCACTTCCAAAAAACTTCATTGCCATTTCACGACCAATTACGCCGCTACCCAGAGGGTTGTCAGGAAAACCAGAGTTGGTAAAACTATAATCCCCTTCTGCTGATGCCGCAGCAATTTGCGTCGACTTCCCTGTTACGCCTTCGGTTCGATAAAAGGTTGAAGTGATTTTTCGTACCCCAAAGCAATCATCAGGCTGGACCTGTATGTTGAATGAGGTTACATCAATTTCATTATAAGCTGTATTGGAAGCTATACTTGCGGAGAGTTCATATCTATCCAACTCCAACCATGAATTTGCCGCCGATTTACGGAAATGAATTAGATAAAAAGTGCCAACCGCTGCGCATAATATGTCGACGCGATTTAGCCTGCAAGCATTGGAAAATACTGAGAAATCTAGGTAGCAAGATGTATCACTGCTTATTGAGCCACTTGCAGAAGCCGGCTTGTTACCTATTTCGTAAAATCGATAAGCGGATGATTCAAGCGCTAATACCTTTGTCAGTGCCAGGTCGCTATGGGGTATTTTGACCCACTCTGTTCCGTTCCAGACAACCCCATCTCCGATCGCGTAGACTAAGGAAGTACCGGTTATTGTATTGGTTCCAGCTACAACCGCAACCCACAGTTTAGATTTGTCGGTGGTGCTGTTAAGCGTCATTGAAGCAAGGTCCGGAAAGTTGGTCGCTGGATTCCACTCGTCTTGAAAATTGAAAGCTAAGTCTGCCATAAAATGAAAAGGTGTTGAGTAAAATCGAATAAAATAGACATAGAATTTCCTGGACAGCGAATTTCAGGTTCGCTGACGAGGATAATTTGTACTTGATTGCCTGATGGTGTGTGATCAACTGCGGTTGACAGTTGACTTGGGAACCGCAAAATGTAACTGGTTTGCTACATTACAATACTACTCAATTTCCAGGTATTTGTAGAAATATCTAACATTAAGAAAGGAGGTAACTTATTAACCGGTAAGTGCACAACCAACTGATACTCTTGCGAGCGATACAATCTAAAAATGTATGCAAAACTGACTTCATCGATTGGATGAAGAGAATGATAGATTATGGATGAGAAAGACTCTACCTCAATTTTAGAGAAAAGTAGCGCCCGTCGTCCAAGTATATTAGGCCAACAGTCGCCGGGACTTTTCATCGCCCGAACCAAGGACATCAATGGGGACAGGGTTATTGACATTATCCTAGGCGCAGGTAAAGCCGAATGTGAACATTGCGGCCCGCTGTGATTGAACTCGATGGTAAATCGGGAGGATTAATTTGGGAACATTCTCAGCCGCCGTTAAAAATCCAATTAAGTGGGGCGCCCATATGGGCAGCAATGATGACGGCGTTTTCAAAATGATCCACACTAGAATAAGCCATTATATACAGAGTCAATGCCTACCGCCGTTTCCTTTATTTTGAATTACTTATTTGGACTTAATACAAATAGGGAGCTATATTTACCAGACTAAAGCAGGTTTCGCAGGTTGACGATGACAGTTATCCGACTTACGCTCCGGCCAGACTTAAACAAATGGTTGCATGTCATTGTATCAAGAAATTGAATCCTATTGCTTGGGTCACCAGGTACGGCCCTCAGCAAAAAGGGTTATCGTAGCTGACGAGTTACTCCACTCCAACGAATTTGTGGACGGAGATACGCTATGGAGGTCCCTGCGGAGCAAAGGTGTCAAGATTAGCCCCACAACCGTTTACGATTCCCTGAACTGGCTCGTGAACGCCGGTTTTGTCGAGCGCAAAAATGAAGGAAACAGAAAAAACCTGTTCAATCTCAGGGAACATTTCAGAAGGTCCTGACAAAAACCAGGGCCGGTTACAGGATCACCATGATATCGCTGTTAGGCTTGTCCTTCTTTTCCAGATACTCCCAGGATACGATGTCCTCCTGAGGATAAATATTGCCGGTGTCTTCCGGGCCCTCATCGCCGATGACTTCCACAAATGCCTTGGAGCCTTTTTTGTAAATCCCCTCTCTTGAAATCCCGTTGATGTCGGTAAATAATACCAAGGCCTGGTCTTCGGGAAGCTTTTCGTTTTTCATGGTGATATGTTTTTTGTTAAAACTAGTATTCAATTTTAGTGCCACGAAAGCACCGCGCGGCGTCCGCGAATTAACCCGGATCGGCATTAGTGGCCTATTCGTGTCTTCGTGGCATTAAAAAAATAAAAATCCCAAGCCTAATATTTGTATCGTACGATGTAAATCGTACCTTTGATGTGTCAAGAATTTAAATGCTATGAATACCGAAAAATCTGAACCGACAAAAGCCGAACTGGACATTCTCACAGTGCTATGGAAACAAGGCCCCTCCACAGTGCGCGCTGTCCATGAAGAGCTGAATAAATTTAAAGAAGTGAATTATACCACTACTTTGAAACAAATGCAACTCATGGCCGAAAAGGGATTCCTGAAACGCGACGAGAGCAGCATGAAACACATTTATGAAGCTGTAGAAGAGGAGCAAAAAACAAAAGGCCTCATTTTGGATCGGTTTGTAGATCAATTATACGGAGGCTCGGCGGGAAATCTGGTGATGCAATTGCTGGACAATAAAAAAGCCACAAAGTCCGAATTGGATGCGATACGGGCTATTCTGGATCAGTTGGATCAAGAAAATCAATAACATAAAAATACAACAGCCATGGATTTCTCTTTGACAAACGAAAACATCGAAATGCTGATCCGGAAAATCGGGTTAACCCTCCTACACTCGTTGTGGCTTGGTGTGTTGCTGGCAATCGGCGCCGGATTGGTGCTTTTGCTTACCAAAAAAGCAAAGCCCGAGATTCGGTATAATTTGCTGACGGGGCTACTTTGCCTATTTGTAATTGCTGTTGGATTCACATTTTTTTTAATTGTCCCAAATCCTGGCACCTCGCATATAACCCATAACCAGGCCGTACCTAATCCGGTTATCACGCACGTATTTGCCACCAACCCTGCCGATTTCCAAAACAATTTCATAGCAGCTGTTTCTGATTTTCTGACACGCAATGCAGGGACAATCACCATCTTCTGGCTGCTGGTGATTGCAATTAAAAGCCTGCGACTGGGAATTGGTTTATACAGACTGGAATATCTCAAAAGAAATCAGGTATACCCGATAGGCAACGAATGGGAAAAGAAAGTAGCGCGGTATGCAAGTGAAATGGGTATTTCAAACCCGGTAAAAGTATTGCAGTCAGGTCTGGTCAGGATTCCAATGGTGCTGGGTCATTTCAAGCCGGTCATATTGGTCCCCCTCGGCGTGATTTCTGCTATTCCTTCAGACCAGATAGAAATGGTTTTGCTCCATGAACTGGCCCATATCAAACGTCTGGACTTCTTCGTCAATTTTTTACAACACCTAACCGAGCTTTTATTTTTCTTCAATCCGGCGTTATTATGGATTTCTTCGCTGATCCGGAAAGAGCGGGAAAATTGCTGTGACGACATGGCATTACGTTACTCGGGAAACAAAATTGTTTATATCAATGCATTGCTGTCATTCCGGGAATACCAGCTGGCGAATCCCGTATATAGTGTTGCGTTCAACAGTGAAAGCAGCCTGGTGCAGCGTGCACGGCGGATCGCTTCCCGAACTAATGCTACTCTTAAACTTTCTGAAAAGATCATACTGGCGGTGTCTGTTTTAATGCTCTTCACATTTACCGTCCTGTTCGCACACAACGGAGCACAGGTTGGACTGATGCATTTGTTAAAAGCCAGGATTCGCAAAGTACGCCAGGAGGTGCCCGTGCCTGCTCTTGGCAAAGCAGCCCCAAAAGCAAGGCAAAATACTGTTAAAGATAATGGTATGATAGCTTCTCCTGATCTCACAGCAGACAGCTCAAATCAAAACGAATATCCGGTTCAGGAATTAAAACCTCTGATAGGCCCGATCCAACCGGATACTTTAAAACCATTGAAATTACAGCATTTGCAACCATTGCAGCTTAATCCCCTTAATTTAACATTGCATAATGACTTGTCCGATGCAAAAGCATACGCTGAATATGAAAACGTTTCGCGAACCTATGATAGCCTTGCGAAAAAATACGATGTCGGGAAACGGCTTTCCTTTGAACCTGTCCATCAGCAATATAAGCCTTATAAGCTACAGAAAAACGAGCGCCTTGCTGCTTTCAACGAACGTATCCTGAGTGAAATAGAGAAGAACGGGATCAAGATCTCAAGGGACAATGTCGAATTTCATATTACCAATAACGAGCTCATTGTCAATGGCATAAAAGTCTCCGATGAGATCCATCGCAAAGTCATTTCCACGGTAATTGGGCCTGACGACCACATCGATTTTACCTACGGAAGCAGTCACAAATAATTCCTGAAAATCAGCCATGAAAATTTTTAGTACGGGCAAATTTGCCCTGGGGATTGCTGTTGCCCAAATAGCATGTTTGGGGACAGTTTACGCGCAATTGAATGGAAAAATCCTGAACGCCGATCATAAACCAATTGAAGGCGCGGCGGTTTCCGTGTCGCTCTCGAACGACTCGAGTTTGGTTAAAACTGAGATCAGCGACAAAGACGGCGCATTCATTTTTACCAATCTCAAAACCGGGGAATATCTGCTTTCTGTTTCGATGATGGGTTATAAATCTTACCAAAGCGCAAAAATCGGCGTTTCTGAAAATCGACAAGCAATTGCATTGGATCCTATCATTCTGCGGGCTTCGGACATTCAGTTGAAAGAAGTCCAGGTAACCGCCCAGAAGGAATTTGTGGAATACAAGATCGACCGGACGGTTGTGAACGTCGATGCGCTGATCAGCAATGCCGGTGCCAGTGTACTGGAAGTCCTGGAAAAATCGCCGGGTGTAATGGTCGACCAAAATGGCAATATCAGTCTCAAAGGCCAGTCTGGCGTCCTGGTTATGATCGATAACCGGCCCACCTACCTCTCGGCTGCGGCGCTGGCTGCGTATCTCAAATCTCTGCCGTCTAATACTGTCGATCAGATTGAGCTCATTACCAATCCTCCGGCCAGGTACGATGCGGCCGGAAGCGCGGGAATTATCAATATCAAGACAAAGAAAACCAAGACGAAAGGGCTCAACGGGAGCATTACCCTAACTCCTGAACGCTCCTACTACGGGCGACACAACGAAGCCCTGAACCTGAATTACCGCAACAACCGGTTCAACTTTTTTGCCAACACCAGTTTCAACAGGCAGAAAAGCTGGCGGCAGCTTGACATTGAAAGGCGTTATTATTCCGAGAGCAATGCGCTGCTTTCCTCATTTGTCCAGACCACTTTATTCTATCCGGCCAGCAAGACTGTCAATTTCAAAGGAGGGGTTGACTTTTATGCCGACTCAAAAACCACCTGGGGTATCGTATTCTCAGGCTCTGAATCGCATACGAAGGAAACCAGGCCGGTCAACAGTGCGGTCATGAACGCGGCCGGGAGCATCGACTCGCTTATTGAAGCCCATAACAGTGAAAATAAACGTTTCCGACAACAGGGTATCAACCTCAATTTCAGTCACCAATACGACAGTACCGGCCGCATGCTTACGTTTGATCTTGATTATATCAACTACAGTATTTCAACCACTCAAAGTTTTCTGAACAACTTCCTCGGACCGGACCGGGGCCTCAGATACCAGGAAGAAATCACTACTAACCTTCCAGCCAGGATCCATATTTATTCGGGAAAGGCAGACTATGAACGTCCGTTGAAAAATAAAGGAAAACTCGGCGCCGGCTTTAAGAGCAGCTACGTGGATACAGACAATGCAGCCAATTACTTTTTGCACAAGAATGGAGAATTAACAATCGATTACGACAAAACGAACCGCTTTCGCTACACCGAGAACATTCATTCGGCATATGTCAATTTCAACAAATCACTTTCTTCAGTTACCATTCAAACGGGCATTAGATTGGAAAACACACACGCCAATGGTCATCAGCTTGGCAATGCCATGAAAAGGGATTCTTCGTTTACATTGAGATACACCAGCCTGTTTCCTACCATTTACGTTTCGTACAAACTGGACAGCAACAACACCAGCCTCAATTTCTCATATGGTCGCAGGATCGGCCGGCCTTATTACCAGGACCTGAACCCGTTTGTTTTCTTATTGGACAAATTCTCCTACTTCGCCGGTAACCCCTATCTGAAACCTGAATTCGGAAACAAGTTTCAGGTGGCACTGAGCTATAAGAGCCGTTTCAACCTATCCCTATTGTATAATTTCACCAATCATATGCAGAGCGAAGTCATCGAACAGGTTGGAAATATTTTCATCAGCCGTACGGGAAATGTGAGCCGGCTGATCTGGGGAGGCATCACGCTGTCGGGCAAGGTCATGGCCGGAAAATGGTGGACCTGCAACTTTTATGCAGAACTGATCAGCAACCGCTTCAAGGGAATGCCGGGCGATGCTAACCGTGTGACAGGCTCTACCTATGGCTTAATCAATCCGAGCAACCAGTTTTTGTTCAAAAAAGGGTGGAGTGCTGAACTGGGCGGTTTTTACATTACAAAAAGTCAGAGCGCACAATTTGACAAATCCTCCCTCTTCCTGATGAACATAGGTGTGCAAAAGAAAATACTGGACAATAAAGGCAGCGTCCGTCTTACCATCCGGGACGTTTTCAGTTCGTTGGAACCGTACGGAACGATCCTCAACATTCCCAATACCTCAGCCTCTTATCGCAACAATGCCGACACCCGGGTTTTATCGCTGAGTTTCATGTACAGTTTCAGCAAAGGCGCATCAAACCGGCAGAAAAGAAATATCGGTGGCTCGGGTAGCGAGGAGCAGCGGGTTAAAAACTAGGGAAAGAATTGAGGATTAAATAGTTAAGAAAAAAAATTAGTCTTTTTAACCGTTAACCTTTTAACCCTTCAAAAACCAGAGGCTCTGGCAAACCTGATGAAATTTCCCCAGTCATATGCAGTCAGATTGTGCTCGCCCTCGCGGTTGTGGTAAGCGAGCGGTGGGTTCGGCAGCGGTTTGTTAATACCGGGAGGCGTTGCCGGCAACACCGATTTCATTTTATACAACTTGTATACGCTTTCGGCATGCTTTAAGGATAGATACGTGCCGGTGGGGTCGGCCCACAGATCTTTGGAAGCATTGGTCGCGTAAACGGGTCGCGGAGCAACCAGTGCGATGAGCATGTGCTGATCTACCGGCAACAGATTTTCTTTATCATTGAATTTCTTAAAGTTATTATTAAACCAATAGGGAAATGAAGTATTGATCCGCGCAACCCTTTCACCAAACTGGCGCCGGGACAACGCTGCTCCCGAATTTCCGGAACAATTGGTAACACAAGCTGCAAACCGCTGATCCTCAGCCGCTGCCCAAAGAGATGCCTTTCCTCCGCGTGAATGCCCTACCACAATCACTTTGTTGGCGTCGATGTCGGGTTCCTTTTCAAAATAGTCCATAACGCGGCTCGCTCCCCAGGCCCACGCACCAATTGCTTTCATCCCATTGTCTGCTTTCAACTGTTCGGGGTATAACTGCAACACACCATTCATATAGGTGTCCTTATGATCCGGAGCAACATCATCGACCTGAAATGCCGCAATGGCAAAACCACTGTCTATCAGCATCTCAGCCGGCCAGAACTCGCTTTTCTTTTTACGGGTCGGATCCGTGTTTTCCTTTCCCCTGTTATTGATCAATAAAAAAGCGGGTACGGGTTGGGAAGTATTTGCCGGAACAAAAAGGACGAGGTTGATTTTAACAGATTTTCTATTCTTAAAAACTTCGATCAGCACTTGTTTCAATTTAGCCTTCCCATCCATCGCCACGCCTTCCTCACTCACAATCGTACGCCTTACACTATCATAAGAAGTGGGCATTTGCCCATAAATATTGTCCTCGAACATCTTCAGGATTTCCGGTCGCCTTACCCTTTCCCAGGTTTTGGTTTTCTTTACTTTTTTGCCCGAGATTGTTTTCAGCACATCGGGTAAAACATAGGAAGGCACTTTGGATTCATCGTAATTCTGAGCCCGCACGTCTGCGCATGCGAGAACCAGCAGGACTATTTGAATAACAATTTTTGACATCGGGAGGTATTTCATGATCACTTACAAATCACAAATTCTCAAGAACCGGGTTCTCCTGTGAGCACACCGGTACGGATCTGAACAGCAGGGTTCATAATAACACTTTAACATACGCGCTGCGGGTTGGTGCGCAAATGTTGCCGGGCTAATCCAAAAGCTTGTTTATGATAAAGTATCATCCTTCCAAATTCCTACCTATCAACTCGGCACTCTACCTGCCTGGGGAAATATCCAATATGATGCGATGGGAATAACTGGCAAAGGGACCATGGAGCGAAAAACCCAGGAGGGTGTTCCAAAGCGGAGGCACTGCCGTATTTAGCAGCAACCTCGCTTTGCATACAGATCAACTGTTCACTATAACTTCACTTCTCCTTCTTCCTCGCCCTGCCAATATTTGATCTGCTTAGCTACAACTGTGATCATAGCCAGACCGGGCGTGTCCAAGCCTTCCTCAAACCAGTCTTCCAATTCGTCCACCCAATGCTCTTCCATTTTTTCGCGGCTCCGTATAACTTCTGCCTTTCCTGTTATGGAAATGAAAAGTTCGTAACCCTGCTGAAAACCCAGATTAACACCATTGTCCAGTTCGATATCGGCAACCATCCGCGAACCTTCCCAGGTAAAAAAGTGGGAGTTCCCGTCATATTCCACTTGCCTGTTGTTGCTCATCGGTCGTGATGCGAGCATGCCGTTTGATGTAGTGGTGGTAAGCATGCAAATGTCAAGATCTTTCATAATCTCGCTTACGTCTTTCAGTGTCTTGTCTGCCATGGCTTTTGTTTGTTGATGAAGTTTAGCCGTAAGACATAATAAAATAATGCCATAAAAATTAATTCCCTCAGGTACCCAACCTGGCGGTCATCCCTTGTAGTTTATTTTATTGACAGGGAATCACCCGATCAGTATTGTTCAAAACTTAACCAGACAGTCGTGAAAACAGAAAAGTTAATCCTGCTATGCATTGTATTGTTCTTTATCCAGCTTGTTGCCTGTGAAAGAAACAAAATGGAAAATGAGGCACCTGCGCCAGTAACCGCACGAACCAGTGCAGATGACGGCACAGGCGCGCCCAGGATCACTACAGAAAAAACAACCGGGATCAAACAAAAAGAACCCGCCGGTTTTACATTGTTAGACCCCAAAAGCCCTTTCGTCATGTGGCGTGTAATCCCCGCTCAGATCGTGATCAACAATGGTAGTCAAAGCACCATTTACTTTCAAAAGGCCGGAAACTACCGTGTGTTTGCGATCGACAGCATGAGTTACGATACTGCCTACCTGGATGTGCAGGTAAGCGACGAAATCTACACGCCGCCGAGCGGGGAACAAGCTTTTAAAGAAAACGAAGAATTGCAGGTAACGCCAAGCTTCTATGCGGACTCTTCAAATGTATTGGTACTCAGCAGTGTGACAAAAGGAACTTATGATTGCAAGAATAGTCAACTGGTAACTTCCACGAATCAAACCGGCGCCTTGTTTCAAATTCAATTCCGCAGTATAGCCACAAGCACGATGTGCCAGCCTGGTGAAAACAAACCCAAAAGTGTACTTTATCTCACCAATCCGAATCAAGCAACATATAATGGAGAGATTGAGGTTTTATTTAACAATAAAACCTATAAGGGTTCCTTTAAGAAAACAGGAAACAAATATGAATTTGATTGGCCTTACAGCAGCGGTGTAGTGTTTACAACCAAATCCATCTAAGACAACTCAACAGAGAAAGTAGCAGGCTGGCAAACGTTTTGCCAGCCACCCTAACCCTAATTTTGAAGAATTTAGAGCAAATATTGGCCGGATGTCGGCGCAAGGAGCGCCAGAGTCAGGAAAAATTGTACCGGCAATTTTATCCTGTTCTCTTTGCGCTTTGCAAGACTTTTTTCGAAGAGAAACACGACATCCTGACTGCGATCAACAACGGAATGCTGAGGGTTTTTCAAAATATCGAACAATATGACCCAGGCAAAGGCGAGTTTTTCAGCTGGATGTATACGATTGTCAGAAACGCAGCATTAAGCCTGCTTCGGGACCGCAAAACCCAGGCATTTGACTATGACGAGATAGAGGATAAAATGGGATATGAGTCTGCCGAAAATCCTTTCGACCAGCTTTCGGGCGGTGATATTCACGTATACCTTCAACAGTTGCCCCTGGCGACCAGAAGGATATGCGGGCTGTATTATCTAGACGGCTTTTCGGTTAAGGAAATCGGGGAGGCGTTGGGGATCAGCGATGGAACTGTGAAATGGCATCTGAGCGAAAGCCGGAACAAGCTGAGGATCATTTTTGAAAAATCACTTTGAAACGTGAAAGAAAGAAACAGACATATCGATAAGTATCTTCGCGACCAGCTTCCCCAACCTGAAGTGCCGGCTGACGACGCATGGGCGGAAATGAGCGGTATGCTGGATGCAATGCCGGTAAAAAATGTGCACGTCGGAAAAGCTGGAAAGGTGATCTCTCACCTGATGAAATTCAAATGGATGATCGCTGGTGTGCTGAGTACCGCTGCATTGTCCGCATGGATCCTTTTCACACAGGATCCGGACGTCCCCTTTCAGAGCCCGAACAAGTCTCTAGCCAGAGACTCCGCGATCTCCAACCCTACCCAGACTGACGTTTCCAATCCGAAAGTTTCCAGGGGGTATCATGGCGGTCAAGCTTTATCCGATTCCCTCACCCCGTTGACTAGCCACACAAATTCTGAACCTTCAACCCCAGCCACCGCAACTGATCCGAAAGAAAAGAGTACTCCGGAGGTTCTCATCGACAAAGTTTATGACCGGAAAGAGCAGGTTAGCGCATCAAAAAATCGTGAAAATAACATGAGCCGACTTTCACAAAACGCCAGGTCATCAAAAACAAAACCTCGTATTGCAGAAAGAAACGCCTCTGATGTTCGAGCGGGTTCGGAAGGCAAACATTCGCTGGTCGGCGTTACCTATGCCGAACAAGTGGATAAAGCATTCAATCATCTCATTTCCAACCCGCCGGTAGCTGAAAATCCGGCTAAAGTCCCGGCCCGTTTTTCAGTTCTCATGCTAAAATCCATGAGGGTTCAGCTTCCCGTGCACGATCCTGATTTGAAAAATAAGATCGTCAGCCACGATTTTCTCAAGCAAACCGGCAAAACAGCCCATCAAAAAAATGGCCGTACCAGGACGTTCCATGTTGGCTTGGAATGGAATTTCAACACATCTTTCAAAGGAACAGACTACCTCTTCACAGGCGCGGACAGCACCCAGGGATTTCCCAAAACCCTGATCCCCGGATTATTTCTGTCGAAAAGCTGGCAAAAGCACTCGCTGACGGTCAGTATGCTGCCCTACCAGTCATACTTTGGCAACAACACGGAGATCAGCCACGAAATCGATTCAACCATCAGCACCGACTCCTCCAAGTTTTATAACAACAAAAGGTTCATCAAGGCCGTCGGTGCGACGTTCAACCTGCAATACCAGTACCAGATTTCCCGTCTGTTCGCGTTGGATGCGGGGGTGTCATACTTTACCTTTTCCAGAGCCTTAGTCCGACGGGAGGGCGAAAATTACAGAGGTGATATTCTTCCAGGGCAATTAGCAATCCTCGGGAAATCAGCATTAGGGGCAAACATCAATCCCCGCCTTGTTACATTCAAAGCGGGGATCATGTTTAATCCAGGCCGTTTTCAAGCAGGTTTAAATGTTATTTTACCCTTATCAAATGTTTCAAAATCTTCACAATTCCCAGTTAAGGCTTTGAATGGGCAGGTTTTTCTGAGGTATTTGGTTTGGTAATACCGAATGCCGTTTCAAAAGCAGCCGTTAGAAAAATAGATACGAGAAATTTCATGCCGTTCCGTTACTTCCGCCGAAAAGGCTACCACTAGGCAAAAAAGGAATTAACGAAACACACTGAAATGAAAAAATTCTCCTTATTCGTTCTTACCCTCATTCTTACAAGTCAAGCGATTGCACAAAATGTGGATTACAATACGCCGCTTTATACCAATCAGACTTTCACTAAAACAGTTAACCCGGCATTGCCGGTTGGCAGTATCCCCTCGAGTGGAAATGTATCGTCTTCTGGCGGTGCTACTTATTCTATTCCAATCGCGGTCCCGCCAGGTACAAATGGCATTGCTCCCTCGTTTTCAATCGATTATCATTCACTTTCAGGAAGCGGACCGGTAGGAAATGGCTGGAATATATCCGGGCTGTCAGTCATCAGCCGGTCGGGTCAGACTGTTTACCATCATGGACAAGTTACCCCGGTTGACCTCAGCACCAATGACCGTTTTACGCTGGATGGGCAAATGCTCATGGGCTTGTCGGGAAGTTACGGAGCAAATGCCGCGACGTATGGGACAGAGAGTGAGAATTTTGCAATTATAACCTCAAACGGCATCAGCGGCACAGGCCCGACCTGGTTTAAAGTGGTGACCAAAGATGGCATCGAAATGGAATACGGCAACACGGCCGATTCCAGGGTGATGGACGAGGCCAGCGTGAATGTGCTTTTCTGGAGAATGAATCGCCTGAAATATCCCGATGGCAATTACATCGACTTCAAATATACTTTCACCGACCGGGATTCAAGGATTGATGAAATCAATTACACAGGAAACACTATTACCGGACTTGCGCCTTACAATAAAATTAAATTTGACTACAAAGTAAGAGGAGACATCAATGGCCAGTATCTAGCCAGTTCGCTCATAACCAGCAAATTCTTGCTCGACAAAATCTCAGTCACAGCAGAAGGCAGTATTTCCAAAAGCTATCAGTTTAATTACGGCTGGGATAATATTAATTCCTATCTGAGGGAAGTGGTTGAATCGGGGGCTGATGGGAGCAGCCTGAACTCGACTATTTTTAAGTATGGTGAAGTTCCGGTCCCATTTCAAAATGCAAGTTTATCGAATGGAAATTTTCCGGCCCATGATCCTTTTTTCGGGGATTTTAACGGGGACGGAAAAACGGATGTGATTACCGCGGTGTCGGTCAATTCCGGGATCCCCTATGTGAATTATCACGACACCCTTGCTCTTCATTTATCGCAACCGAACACACCCCTGCTTTCGAACGGGGCAAAATTCAAGTTAAGTCCCAATTATTCGCTCGTTCGGGGTGAGAAAATTCCCAACGATTATAACATCCTGGCAGGCGACTATACCGGAGATGGTCTTGACGATATCGTTACCCTGAAAATAACGAACGCCGGCTCGTATAGTAAACTCGACAGCGTAATCATCTATGAAAGCACCAATGCTGCGCAATCTTTCATCAAACACCGTCGGAGCGTTCAGCCCAATTTTTATAAAATACCCTCCAAATTAAACTATTTTCTTCCTGGCGATTTCGACGGTGACGGGATCAACGAATACATCACGATCCTGGGCAATGACTTAAACAGTTACCTCCCGTTTTTATGCACCAATTACATCCAGGGTGGCGCCTGTGGGAGTATTGGTGTTGCTGGCGCGACTGGATTTCCCATTGCTGACTGGGCCAATGCCGATAAAATCTATGTCCTGGATTTCAATGGCGACGGCAAAAGCGACCTGATGCTGATCAAAGACAATCTTTGCGAGATATTTACGCTGGACGCAAACGCCGCCCGCCGCATTTACTCCTCCAATTTCCCGACCAAAGACCACCTGGTTTATTTCGGGGATTTCAATGGCGACCGCAAGACCGATTTATTGACCCGAAGCTCGCTAACCGATAATGCGGCAACCTGGACGAAAGCACTGTCCACCGGGGCCGGTTTCATACCCTCAACCTTCACCTGGTCGCAAATTCCGAACATTACCAATGAATATTATAAGAACCATCACGTGAACCTGGCCGATTTCAATGCGGATGGTAAAACGGATATTTATCACGGAAAGAATAATGCGAATTTCAGTGCCGCAAAGCTGGATATCTATTACAGCAGGGGTGTCGACTTTTTCGATATTCAGAGCGACCTGGCAGAACCCGTCTCTTCTTCTCCCTCCTACATGGCAGATCTGGATGGGGATAGCCGGGCCGAGGTAATCAGTGTGGATTTTTATGCCAATCCTTATAAACATTTCAAATTCAAACCTTCGGGTAAAGAGAACCTGATCCATAAAGTCGCCAACGGCATTGGACATATCTCCACCTGGAATTATAAAAGCATGTCCGATGGCGGGGATTTATATACCAAAGGAGCAAGTTCAGCCTATCCCTTCAACAGTGTGCAGCTTCCGATGTATGCGGTTTATCAGTTTGTCAGTCAAAATGGTGTTGGTGGTGAGAATACGATCCAATACAGTTATGAGGATGCCAGAATACACCGGGCGGGGAAAGGCTTGCTGGGATTTTCAAAAACAACCAGTTTCGATCTGGTCAGCGGCACGAAGTCCGTGTCTGAAAATGAATTCAACACCACTTACTATGTATCCGCTCCCCAAAAAAGCAGGACGTACTGGATAGCAGGCAATAAACTGATCAGTGAAAATACCATTGTCGACGAATTTATCCAGCAGGGTGCCGCAGGTAACAAACGCTTTTTGTACAGGGTCAAAAGCAGCAGCGAAAACAACGCTTTTGAAGGCAGAACGGCAAGTTCCGTTAACAATACGTTCGACAACTACGGGAATGTAACCCAAAACACGGTAAACCATAACAACGTTGAAACGACCGTCACAACCACCGTCTACGGTGCTTATCCCGGTACAATCCCTAACAAGCCCACCTCAGTGACAGTCAGTAAAACCAGGGGCGGGCAAGCTGCCTTTGCCGTAACAACCGGCATGGGGTACAACAATCTCGGTCAGCTCACCTCCAAAACAGACTTTTCCGGGCTGCCCAAAAGCGTCAATACAACTTTTGACTACCACCCGCTGGGAAATCTGAAGAAATCAACTGTTACACCATCGGGGCTTGCGGCCCGCGCCACGTCTGCAACATATGATGCCAAAGGACGTTACGCCGAATCTACAACCAATGAGCTGGGGCAGGTTTCAACAGCCACCTATGACCCCAAGTGGGGAAAACCGCTGACATCAACCGGCATTGACGGCCTTACTACCACTTTTACCTATGATGCTTTTGGAAGGGCGGCCACAACCGCTTACCCGGAAGGATATACGGTCGTCAATTCTTTTGGCTGGGATATGGCCAACGGGGCCATCTGGTTTAATCTCGTTGCCCATCCGGGAAAGCCCGATGTGAAAACCTGGTTTGATGTTTTGGGAAGGGAGATCAAAACACAGACCGAAGCATTCCCTTCCGGATGGACCACGCAAACCACCTCGTACGACAACCGGGGCAATGTGGCAACATCAACACAACCTGCCAAATCCTGGGAGCCGGTACTGACGACCACCCATACTTACGACGCTGCCGATCCATATAATCGCCTGATTAGCACCTCCAATGCATTGACCAGCACGACACTGTCTTACACTTATAATGCTGGCATATTAACCACAACCCGTACAACAGCCGGGCAATCGGCCTCAACCGGTACGGATGCAACCGGCAAAACGGTGAGCGCGACAGACAACGGCGGTACACTTACCTACACGTATTACAGCCACGGCGGTCTCAAAGAAGTCAGTAACGGGACCGTCATCACCAGCAGCCAATACGATGTACAAGGCAGGCAAACTTCCCTGACCGACCTCAATGCCGGTACCACCGCTTATGATTACAATGCGCTCGGACAACTCGCCTCGCAGACCAATGCGAACAACAAAACCCACACGATGCAATACGACCTGCTGGGCCGGACGCTCAACCGGACAGGGCCAGAAGGCGCAACGGTTTATGAGTTTTATCCTACTGGCAGCGGCGCTTCTACCAACCAGCTCAAAAAAATAACCGGCTTTGCAGGCAACCTGGAAGAATTTACTTATGATAACTATGGCAGGCTGCAGACTTCCAAGCAAACCGTGGATGCAACCGCCTACACGACCACTTATGGTTACAACCTATACGGCGATATAACTTCGGTCCTTTATCCTTCCGGCTTCGGGACCACACACGGCTACGACAGCAATGGTTACCCGACCACCATTAAAAACGGGAACAGCTCGGTAACACTCTACACCAACACCGACATGAACGGGCTGGGCCAAAACACGGCCTATGCATTGGGGAATGGCAAATCGTCCGCAATCACCTACAATTACGGCATCCCCAAACAGTTCACAACTGCGGGCATCCAAAACCTGGAACTGACCTGGGATTATGCCAAAGGCAACCTCGACAAGCGTAAGGATTACATCAAAAACAAGGAGGAAAGCTTCACTTACGACAACCTCAACCGCCTGCTCACAGCGACGGTTTTGGGCAAAGCCGCCCAGGTAACTACTTACCAGCCCTCGGGAAACATCAGTTCCAAAAGCGACGCCGGGGAGACATTCAGCTACCACCCGACGAAGTCCAATGCATTGACAGGGATCATTTCCCCCACAACAGCCATCCCGGTCCTGACCCAGGAAATTACCTACACGGCATTTAACCAGCCCGAAAAAATCACTGAAAACGGCTCAGGACAGCCTTATGAACTGACTTACACCTATGGCGCCGACTACCAAAGGCTGAAAGGGGTCATGAAAAAGAATGCCGCGCTGATCAACACCCACTATTATTTCGGGTCTTACGAAAAGGATATAACACCCGGTGTCGCCGACAAGCACCTGCATTACATCAGTTCTCCGGCAGGATTAATCGCCATCGTGATCCGCGAAAACGGAGCCGACCAATACTATTACACCTACACCGACCACCTGGGATCACTGCTCACCATGACCGCCCTCAACGGAACCGTCCTTCTGGATCAGAACTTCGACGCCTGGGGCAGGCTCCGCAACCCGACGGATTGGACGTTCGTGAATGTCCCTGCACCGACGAGCTACCTCTATCGCGGTTTTACGGGGCACGAGCATTTGACTAATTTTAATTTGATTAATATGAATGGCCGGATGTATGATCCGGTTGTTGGGAGGGTTTTGAGTGTTGATAATTATGTGCAGAACGGCTATTCGACGCAGGGGTATAACCGGTATAGTTATGCAAACAATAATCCCCTAAAGTATACAGATCCAAGTGGTCAAATTCTTCAAATGGCTTACTTCGCCATGGCTTTCACCGCAGATTTCGCAAGTAATCTGCTAAATGGGGTTGATAAGCCCGGAAAAGTAGCCTACCGAAACGCTTCGAACGCCACGAACGCACTGAGCAATTCCCTGCAATTTCAGATTTACAACAACGGGACGACTTCCGTTTCAGCAGGTATAAACCCATTGGGTATGGGGATTTCGGCAAGTGTTTCTCATACCCAGGGAAATGTTACTACTGGGGTTAACGTGGGTGTCAATATAACCGGTGATTTCACAGTCAATGGAAGCACGTCAATCTCCGCTGGTGGTTGGAATTTCAGCGTTGGCGGCGGCGGCGGCAATAATCACTCTGCCTATGGAGGCAGCATTAGTTATAAAGGCTATGGCGCTGGTTATTATCAAACACGCTATGGTGATGATATTGGACCCGATGGAAAGCCCAATAACCAGGTTGTTGGAGGAGCCAGTTTATCACTAGGTAAAGTCTCCTTCCGAATAGAGAATGACTTTTTCGCATTTAATCATCAGGATCGTTGGCGCTCGAATTCTCTAGAAGTAGGCATTGGAAATTTTGTTATTGGGACGAGGCTTTATAATAATGATCCAAATACTGAGGGATTAGGGACAGAAAACAGCACTGATCGCCTTGGTCACTACAATAAGGATGGGCGAGGTGCCTGGATAAATGGCCAGACATACAGTGCACCCTTGTGGGTGGGATATCGACTTGGGAATACAATAGAACGCATTGGGTACAGTCACCCGCTATTCCAAGACAGAACTCAAAACTTCATACACCTAAGATTTCCTCCTGGATATCAAAACTTTTACAACAAATATGACTCGTTCAAATATGGAATGATGTTCCAAAGTGGCTTTTACAATCCGTATTCATTATGGGGAAGATAAATATTTCAAAAGTAAGCGTTCTACTTGCGATTCTAATCGTCGGCTGCTGGCGTGACGCTCCAAAAAGGTTGAAGGTACGAGAAACTAATTTCTGTTTTTCACCAACTAGAGACAACTCGAAAATTATTCAATCCAACGGCGTTTATTCATTTTACCATAAGGCTCCAAATAAATTGGAATCTTTTGAAAGAATACGCACAAGTGATTACAGCGAAAATTTCATCTTTTTTCCAGCTGGGGAATTATACACATTTCTTAGTACCGACTCTTCTTATGGCCTATGGGGTAGTTATTACATTGATAAAAATATAGTCAAAACGCAATATTTTTCCCCTCCCATTACTGTGTCATGGGACAGAGAAGAAGTATGGTTTGAATTAGTGGACGATCACAGAATGAAAGTAATCGGTAGAACATGGGATAAGATCTTATCCAAATCCGACTTGGATAAATATCAGCGAAACAATAGAAATACGGATGCTGTACTTAGTCAATTTAGCAAGCAAGACACTTTGCCCGATCCCGACAAAAGTTGGCTAAAAAAGCGCAAATGGTTTTGGTGTGACGAGATCGAATACCGGCGATGGAAAAAGGCACCTATATAGCTTGTTTTACATCTATCCTGCTCGACCAAAACTTCGACACCTGGGGCCGGCTTCGCAACTCGACGGATTGGACATTCGTGAATGTGCCAGCGCCTACGAGTTATCTCTACCGAGGTTTCACCGGGCATGTGCATTTGACCAATTTCAATTTGATTAATATGAATGCAACGCGGTTGGCGGCAGGATGTATGATCCGGTAGTTGGAAGGATTTGAGTGTGGATAATTATGTGCAGGATGCTTATTCGACGCAGGACTATAACCGGTATAGTTATGTGATGAATAATCCGTTGAGGTATACGGATCCGAGTGGCGAGACTTGGAAGAGCAATTTTGAGGATTGGGTTGGGAAACGAAGTCCTTTTTTACGCGCCACGTTGTTCTTGCCCACCCTCATGACTCTGAATCCATCAATTGCAATAGTTGATGCCGCTACTTTGGGTGGGTTTTCGACGGGCTTCGTTCAAAGGGGATTTGATGCAGGAACCAACAAAATAAAGAATTTCAATCAATTACTTGGTGGCCAATTCACAGGAACACCGAAGCAGGTCGCCAGTCGCCATTTATGGGAACCTCTTCAAAACGCATTTGGGCTGGGCTTCGCAACTTTGTACAATAATATTGACCCTGATATTGATGTTGATTGCTTTGAAGGCGCGACAGTAGTTAGAGGCTCCAAGGTTTTCCACGACGGCGCTGCGGTTACAATTGGATCATATATCTCAGCAAACAGAGATGACATTAGAGGACCATTACTAGGAAATAATTTGCTTCTGCACGAATACGGGCATTATCTGCAAAGTCAGGAAAATGGCCCTATCTGGATCAATAAATATGGATTGCCTAGTCTAATATCAGCAAGTGGTTCAGGCGATCATAATAGCCTGTGGGTTGAACAGGACGCCAATAGGAGAAGTTTTGAACATTTTGGAAGTAGGATAATTATTAGACAGGGATGGAATTTCGAAGATTTTCCACTTGGAGATATAAAAGCAAAAAAATGGGGCAACGTCGCTGGATTTATTTTCGATCCGCTTGCCATAACAAGATTTTACAAATAAACATAAATATGAAAAATTTAATAATCACATCATTACTGGCTTTGATTTCCTGCGATCCCCCGGTGGATTCACGGCTGATGCTACAAAATCATTCATCAACGCCTATTGCTTTTGTATCGGGAGCGTATCAGGGAGATTCTCTTGAACCTTACAAATTTCACTATTGTAATGCCGGTAAAATGGCTTACTCCCCTGTAGAACCCGACGAGGAAAAGTTGGATCCGACAGGGAATGGCGAAAGATGGGAAGACAAACTTTCCAAATTTTCCAATAGCACCGAAGTGTTCCTTGTTTACCATGCAGATTCCGCAGCTAAATACATAGATAAGTATGGCTGCGATAGCCTGGGAAAACGGAAAGATCTTGTATTAAAACGATTTGATGTTACAATCGATTACCTCAATAAAAACAATTGGACGCTTATTTATCCATAGCATTGTATTAGAAAACGTATTATCTCAACCAATCTTGTGGATCGCCACTCTGCCAACTGGGATTACAGCAATGTGCCTGCGCCAACCAGCTATCTCTATCGCGGCTTTACAGGCGCCTGAGCATTTGACCAATTTTAACCTGATCAATATGAATGCAACCCGCCCCACCGCCGGATGTATGATCCGGTGGTGGGGCGGGTTTTGAGCGTTGATAATTATGTGCAGGATGTTTATTCGATGCAGTCTTATAACCGGTATTCTTATGCAAAGAACAACCCGCTTACATATAGGGATACAGACGGGAACAATCCTTTAATTGGCGCCCTGATTGGCGGGGCCAGCTATACATTGAGTGTTGGTTTCAGCAAAGGAGGGTTCAAAAACTGGGATTGGAATGAGTTTGGCGTATCTGTGGCCGTTGGCTTTATCACGTCGGGAGTGTCTTCCCTCATTGGAGGCGCAACCTCCGGAATTTCCAGCGGTTTGTTGCAGGCTGGGGTGCAAGCCGCAGCACATGGCACTTTTGGAGGTGTTATGTCAGCAGCTCAGGGAGGAAGTTTTAAAACTGGATTCCTCACCGGGTTAGCCGGTTCGGTAGTAGGTTCTGCTACCGCAGGGATGAGCACAGCATTGCAAATTGGCGCGTCCGCAGCATTTGGCGGCGTTGTCTCGGAATTGAGCGGAGGCAATTTCTGAAAAGGGGCTGCGCAGGCTGGGATTGTGGCTGGGTTTAACCATGCAGCGCATGCACTAGATGACCGTGCGGCGGCCAGATTACAGAGACGTATTTTAGCAGATGGCAGGCTGAGTTTAGGGGAGTCGAATGAATGGGCACGGAGAGGCGGAGGACGAGATATAATGATCGATGCGAGCAAACTAGATTTGGGGTGGGTTAAGGATGAGGGTTGGAATAGCGAAGGCGGAAAACATGTCCAAACACTCTATAATTCAGAAGACGGATTAGTTCATGGGAGAATTTATATGGAAAGGTTAAACTCTCAAAGAGTCAAAATACAAAATAGCGAATACGACTTTGATCAAAAGGGGGCATATTTTGACAATTTCTTCAGAAACACCTTCAATACTTGGGGAAGGTGGACTGCCACTCAATTGGGGACGTCGCAGATAATGAAATACATGATCCGATATAGTGGTGAGGGTATAATCAATCAGTACAAACTATATAAACCTTATTAAAATGAGATACTTAAAGCTAATTTTCGTAACGGCATGTATAAGCTGCGGAGGTGGCATTTCCAATTATACCGAAGAGCTAAGCGGTGGCTTTATCTATGTAAATTATGGCGGCATACTTAATATAATCCAATCTCCATCAACAGACTTATTTCCAAGTATTTACGGAGAGGTTATCGACTATACATATGATAATTATTTCATTATTGCAGTTCAACGACCAAGCAAAAAAGGCCATGAATCTCAAATTTCCTTTAAACTCCGAAGCGCCGATCGAAAACGGTACCCTACCAATTCGGAAAAAGAAATGCTAGACAGTGATTTAGTCGCAGATAGTATCATTACCCACGACCCGTACTATCAAAAAATATTCTTACACGAGGTGAACTATTGGATTATATCTCACAAGAAAAAAAAACTGTACGGCCCGCTAACCAAAACGGAATATCTGTCAAAAAGAAAAGAATTAGATGTGCCGGTCGATTTGAAATTGGACGAAGAAAATAAATAAAATAACCTACCCTACTTGATACAAGAAGCTCAATCAACTTTTTGCAATATTATTTTAATCCTTAAAGACCGCTAACAGTTTTCGATTTTGCTTTATGGAAAAGTATTAAGAAGATATTAGTGAATAAGAGCGTGATAATCTTATCCTCTTAGCGCTAATAGCTGGATATGAGCTGACACATTCAATCAACACCATACCGTTAAAAAAATCAAACCACCGTTAAAAAACTCTTGCACAACAAATAGTTATTTTAACAATATTATTGACAACCAAATAATAGCGAAACAAAAAGAGAAATCACAACAATATTAACTGGCAATTCCCCTAAAACAGTAAATATTTCACGGAAAAAGTAAATATAAAAAATTTCTTAGCCAGTAGGTACTTTCGAATTGCGGATCGGTCATCAAGCCCTCACGGTTCGCAGATTCGACATTTCCAAGATCATTCATCATCCCAAATAACCACTTTCACGAACCTGAAACACACGCTACAACTAGTCCTGCCCGCCCTCCTGACACTCGGGCTGCAATCCTGCCCAGCGCAAACGGAACCAGCACAGCCGATTCCGGAGGGTTACGAATCCTGCTGTGGCACCCAGCCGGTTGTTTTTAAAGATCATGGTACAAGCATTTACATCCCTAATGTTTTCACGCCTAATGGGGACGGCATTAATGATCTTTTTATACCTTCAATCAATTCCGAAGTTCTTGCCCTGGTCAACTTAACGATCCTAACCCCGGGAAAAGACACATTACTATGGAGAGGGGTTACGTTTGTCCATTCCGGCAATCTGAGAGAAAATGCCTGGAATGGAAAGCGTTATGATGGAACCGTTTACAGCGGACCGTTCTGGTTCGGAATGGAGGTTCAGAGCCGCGACCACCATATCAGCATTGTGGAGGGAGTAGCATGCGCAATACCCTGCAAAAAGGACATGACTGTGTTCAAAACAAAAGACGGGTGCTATTATCCTGCACAGGCAACGAAAGACGGAACGGTCGATCCTGGAATTCCAAATTCAGAAAAGGACTGTCTTTAATTGCCTCAATGAATTAATAGAAAGCATTCTCCCTTCACTCAAAAAGAATTCAAACACATACTCCATGAAAATCCATTGCCTGATTATAGCACTTTTGCTATCCAATGTCTGCATAGCCCAAGTCAAATTCGCCTACGACAATGCCGGCAATCGACTTAAAAGAGAGTACGATGGTTCTCTGGTTCAATTAGATGCAAAAGTCTATTTAAAAGGGGCATACCGTAGTGGGCAAGTTGATATGGCTAACGATCTACAGATCTATTTCACAGCCACTTCAGGTCTGTTGCCCTCAACTGACCCTTATAACGGGGGTGCAACTTATCCCAACATTGGAGACCCCGCGGGTGTAGCCGGAGCCTTGGTAGACTGGGTAAAAGTCGAGATCCGAAATGCCGCAAATCCGGCGGTGATATTGCAATCCAAAAGCCTGTTATTGAAAACAAATGGCAGCATTGTCGATGTTGATGGGGCCGTTCCAAAATTTGTTGCGCAGCCCGGCCCTGTTCATGTTGCCATCAAACACCGGAACCATGTAGCAATTATGAGCAATGCAATCGCAGCTTTTAATTCCGGGACTGTGCCCTATGATTTTACCAATGACCTTACAAAAGCTAATAAGCTGGCAAGCGATCCTCCTCAAACGACTAATCTCAATGGGAAATGGGCAATGTGGTCGGGAGATCTAAACGGGGATTATGTAGTACAATCGCTTGACCTTGTAAAAGTAAGGTCCGCATTCAATAAGGGGATTTTTGCGACCTATGTTCCGACAGATCTGAACATGGATGGCGTTGTGGCAGCGGTTGATATCGCCATCATACGTAACGCATTCAATGCAGGGCACTTTTCAACATTATCCAATTACGATCCTAATTAAGTCGTTGCCAAAGCTGAGGAGCGAGGAACGTTAGGCACTCTTTAGGCTTTTCTGATTCTGTACTGAACCCCTACGCCGACTTCAACCACGACACAGGCATATTCTCATCGTATTTTCCGAAGATTACCGGGATCTGGCCTTTGTCCTCAGGGCCGTATTTCGGTAATGTGGACAAGTGCAGGTACAAGTAGTCGAATGCTTCCTTGATCGTCACGAGGTCATCTTTGTTTTTGTCAGCTGGTCCCTGCATGCCGTCGACCAGGAATTTCGTAAAGTAGCCATGCTGGATATCGGGGTTTTCGGACGAATATTGGTAAGAACGTGCTGCCATCAAGACCACCAATCCCGACTCTACATCTTCAAAAGAACGCAAGGAAATGCGGGGATCCTGAGCTATTTGCTGATCCGGACCTTCCACCGCCGCCCTTTCCCTGTTTTTCATGCTGCCCGACATACATGCATCCGCAAAGCAGAGCCTGGTTTTGGCATGACACTTTTTGAATGCATTTTTAATGTCCTTATGTACCAGCTCGGTTTCTTTGTTGCCCAATACCACGTCGTAAGGAACAAAGATGCCGTTGGCACCATGGCCTGCAAAGTAAAAGATCACGCGGTCATTCGAAGTAGATTTGGCAAAGATCTCATCCAGCTTGCTCAATATCTGAGACTTACTGGCTTGGCTGTCGATCAGTAGCGAGATATTTTCTTCCGGAACTGAGCCGCCTGCCGAACTTTTTAGAAAATCGTAGAACATCTTGGCGTCGTCGTCGCAATAACTGAGGTCGTTCAACTGGCCATTGCCTGCCTTTTGTGGATCTACGCCGTTCAGATAATCAGATATTCCCACCACCACTGCATAGGTTTCGCCATCGTATTGCTCGGAGCTTTTGAACCATTTGTAGCCAAAAAATATACCGCCGGCTACGACTAGAAAGATCAGGACACTTGTAATATTTTTCATTTGGGAGAAGATTAATGAGTGAATGAATGAGTCCGCCGTGGAACTGGAATGTGGCAGCCTTGGAATGGGCGTGTAGATTTTTTTTATCTGCGGATGGCTTGGTTGAAAAGGTCGTTTCCTACTTTTTGCCAAAATGCACCAGCATTGCTCTTGGGTTTGTTGTGCTTGGCTTTGGCTGTGGTATAAGGATTGATCGCGGCCGTATAAGGGTTTTTCCTCCTTTTGCCCATACTGTACAGTGACTGCTGGGCATTCCAGTTGCCCTGGGCGGCGGACAAACCGTAGTAGTACTTTGCTTTGGTTTCATCTTTGGGAACACCCAATCCATCCTGATAAAATCTGCCCAATTCGAATTGTGCCAGGCTGGATTGAGCAAGTGCAGCACGTTCAAACCATGTCCTTGCCCGTGGATAATCTTGCTTCACTCCAAAACCGCCCTCTGCGTAAATGTAACCCAGACACTCTGCTGCCCTTAAAATTTGCTTTTGATTGTAGGAAGCTTCATAATATTCCGCCGCAGTTTCGTAATTGGTCCTTGTGCCTTTACCTTCGAAATAAAGCTTAGCCAGGCTGTATTTAGCCCATTCATAATCTTCTCCCTTTTCAAAATAGTCCATGGCCTTCTTAAAATCAGGCTGTGTGCCTGCTTTTCCATCTTTGTAAAATACCCCAAGCATGTAATTGCTGGTATCGTCCATGGCGATTGTGCCGGAATATTTATCAAGGATTTGAAATATTTCCTGATTGATCCTAACGGAATCCCGAGCGGCGGCTGTTGAGAAAAATGCTGACTTAGCCCACGAAAGATCTTTTTCAGCAGCAGACTGCCAGTAAAAAAAAATGACGAGAACGATTCCCAATACCCCGGCAGCGCCAGCCCAGGCGACTTTTTTAGAAGGAATTTTAAAAGGCGGTGCCCCTTTTTTCATCTTCGCTGTGCATATACCGGCCTGTGTTTTTGCGTACACATTGGACGGATCGATACCAAGGACCTCCTGGTATTTTTTGAGCGCTTCGTTGAACAAGTGCTCTTTTTCAAAACCTGATTTATTTTCCGCAGCCCTGAAAAATTCATCCGCCCGGCTAGTCAGTTCTTTTACATTGGAAAAAGGCTCGTCGAGGCGGATCGTATTTTCGTCGTTCAAAACCTGCTTTTCGACCTTTGGAGCCGGGGACACCCCCAAGATAGCGAGCAGCTCTTCTGCTTTTTGAACCCTTTTGGTGTTGTCGGCCACCAAAGATTTCTTGATAATCGTCCTAAACGGTTCCGGTACCTGGCCCAGCTTCTCAGGTACTTTTCCTTTCACGATCAGCTTGCTTACTTCCAAATTCCAGCTCTCCTGGCTCGTGGAGCGGGTTGCATCAAAAGGCAAATCGCCGACAAACATGTGAAAGGCAATAATTCCAAATGCCCATAAGTCCACATTATGCCTGATCTCGCGGTTCTGGATCTGCTCTGGGGCCGCATAAGCAATGGATAACCCGATGGACGAATTTTCCACCGGCCTGGTATTGCTATCGGCCAGTTTGCTCAGCCCAAAATCCGTCAGCTTGGGTACCCAGCGATTTCCCTGACGGTCCATCAGGATATTTTGCGGCTTCATATCCCGGTGGATAATATGGTGGCGGTGCAAATGGCCGATACCTTTCAGGATACCTTCCAGTATCTCCTGTTTTTGACCCATGGTAAGCGGGTATTTTTTCAAAACATCGGCCAGATTTCCTTCTTCATAAAAATTGAGGATCGCATAATCGTAACGTACAGGCATAAACTGAAAGCGGTAACAGTTTCCGTAGCGTGCCACATGCTCATGCGAATCGAGCTCGTCCACAATTTGCTTTTCATAAAGCAGGTTAAATTTTTCGTGCTTTACTTCTGCAATTTTCACCGCCACATAACGCTTCTGAACTGAATCGAATGCCTTGTGCACCGAACCGAAACCACCCGCACCCAACAGGGCCTTTTTATCCTGGGTATCGAACTCGTATCTCTTCAAAAATTCTTCGTAAGTCATGATCTTGATGTTTTGTTCTTTGTGACTTTGTCGGAAGTCAGGCCAAGAGGTCACCGCACTTTTTGAGCTTTTTTCCCTTTGACCGAAAGTTTTTTGGATTTGGTATTGGTGTGTACCGCAATGATGGTGTCCGTCTTGGCAGTAACCTGTTCTGCTTTGGCTTTATCCTTCCCGACGGAGTCCTTTTTTCTGCCCAGCAGATAACCTCCCGAGCCAATCATGAGCAGCAAGAGTACCAGCCACAGATTCACATTACGAGTATTCTTTGTGGGTACGGCTTCGGTTTTGGCAACCTCCGTTTTTTTAGCGATGAGCGTTTCCGGTATCAGCTCCACGGTGAGCCGCTCCACCGATTGGATCCCTACGAGATACGCCGTGAAGTTATCATTGCTGTGTTCCTCGCATTTTCTTTGGATCAGCCGCATTTTCGCTTCATCGCTCATATCCCCACGCAGAATATCCGTCAGTTGTTTTTCGTCGATACTTTCAAGGATACCATCGGAACAGAGGAAGAAATAATCCCCCGCCGACAGGTCGGCGATGTGATGAACGTCCGGCTGTACGTCACCGGATCCTCCATGCAACGCCCGCATAATCACATTTTTACGTGGGTGTGTCCGGGCTTCCTCGTCAGTGATCACTCCGGCCTTAATCAGATCATTGACGTAACTGTGATCGCGGGTATGCCACAGAACTGCACCATCACGAACATGGTAAACACGGCTATCGCCCACATGAGCCACCGTGGCGCCTTTCTCGTGCAAATGAAGGAAAGTCAGCGTGGTGGCCATTTCCTGTGATGCGGGATTGGTTTCGGCAAACCTCCTTATTTCGGCCTGTGCACAAGCAACTGCGCTATTTACACTCGCCGTTGTACTTTCCGGAATTCTGTTGCGCTGATAATATTCAGGGATGGTTTTACAGGCAATTTCACTGGCGACCTCCCCCTTTTCACTGCCTCCTACCCCATCGCACACGAGGAACATGTTGTCCTGTGCGGTAGCTTTCCCATGGGTTGGGAAAAGGTTATCCTCGTTATTGCCTCGCTTCCCCATCCCATGAATGGAGAGCGGCGCCGCTATTTCAATCTTCATACATTGTCAAAAAAGTATGGTCTTTGCAAAATCCGTGTTTTGAACTTCCTCGGAAGCTTTACGGGCTGTTCCGGAAGCGGCAGCAGTCTTCAGTGCGACTTTGGTTTTCCCCAATTGCATCATCGCCCCGTCCACCAGTTCTAGCGTAGTCCCGCGTTTCAGCGGATAAGTGTCGACGAAGGTCGGATTAGTGCAGTCGGGATGTTCCGACACCCAGTATTTGTAAATCCCTTCTTTACTTTTAACCACTTCGATCACCAGGTGCCTCCGGCTCATAAACCGGTCGTCCGAACGTATCATCACCTCACAAGGCTTACTTTCCGAATACCTTCCGACGATCTGGGCACCGGGCTTCAAAGGTAGGGTCTGCGATTCGGTAAACTCGTCGTGCACGATGATCCAGCCTACTTCTGAGGGTTCAAAAACAATCGTGGATTCATCCCTCGCCGATTCAACTGCAGCGGACGGCGCGGGCAGGTTTACTTTGATCGGCGCCTTGCAGCGCACGCAGGTGATCAGCGGGTTTTGCACATTGAAGGCTTTTTCATTAACCCTGAGCTGTGCATTGCAGGAAGGACAGACAACGATCATCAATTAGTCAGCTTAAAAGTGAGCATTAAGCCACATCGTCCTCGTTAACCCATTCGTCCGCCCCGTCGAAGTTGTTATCGAAATCTTCCTCGGTATAGGTGAAGTCGTATACCTCGTTATCCATGGTTACGCTGTCGGGTTGGGCTACGGTTTCTTGCGTTACAGGTTCCGGTGCTGCCGGTGATCCGTCTGTTGTATCCATGTTTTCCGTGATCAGGATATCATGGGATGCAGGATCGATGTCGAGGTCGTATACCACTTCATCTTCTGAAAATCCGATAACAGAAAAGCTTTCAGCTTCATTGGCAGTCCAAAGGGTTTCGAAAACGGTTTTGAGGTCTTCTGGCAATGCTGCGTATTCATTGGCATGGCAGGTATGGTACAACTCACCATTCCATTCGAAAAGCTGCGCAGGGCCTTCTGTTTCCCTGGCCCAGTTAAAGGCTTGTTCGAATGTCATGCTGTCCGGAGCATTGACGACGTGTATGTGATCGGGCAGCAACGCCACATCAGGTTGACCGGGAATAGACGAAGCGGGCGCTGGTCCAGGATGACTATCGGATGGCACCGAATCGGCCTGAACGTGAGAACTGTCGGAGGGGCCAGCCGAAGAGCTCTCCCCTGATTTATCGGGAGCGGTCAGTCTCGCCAGCTCATCCGCATTGGCATCGTAAGCGATTGCCCCCATTCCTGCCACGGCACCTGCGGCAACTGCAGCCAAACCTTTTCCTTTTTGTGCTTTTTTCCCGGTTACCTGCACCGGCACCAATTCATTGCTTTCCTCGATTACTTGTGTTTCGTCTGACATGGTTTTAAAATTTAAAAGTTAATAAATGGGCCAACCTGGCCGTTCTGAACCTTTGTCGTAAAGCCTGGTAAAAGGTCACCGGATTTTTTGGGGGAAATTTAAAACCACCTGGCTTTGCATTTCGGGCATTTTCTTAAATGCTCGCAATCATTCCAGGTCAGCCAGTCGTAATCGCGCAATGGTTGCTGGCAAGCCGGGCATACCCAAAGTCTGCGGATATCTTCTTTCCATTTGACCCTTCTTTCCTCAATTTGATAATGCTTGTTCATGATCAGGATGATGAGCCTGCCGATGTACGGAATGGCCAGCATCACGTCGATCTTTTTCTGGATCTCGAGCATCGCTATGCGCTCTTTTTCCAATGCATCCCACACGGGGCGCATTTCCCGGAATTCGGAGATGAAGTCGTCGGGCCGCTTGTTGTAGCGGAAAATTTTATTGGCATCAAAGGGAAGCTTGCCCAAAAGAATGCTGCTGCGCGGATTAAACTCGGTTTTCCTGATCCGGACACCATCTACATAAGTGCCATTCGAAGAATCGTTATCTTCCAGTAATCCCGAATTTTCGGGGCCCAGGGTAGCAAATGCATGATACGCGCTGACGCTCGGATGATCGACAACAATATCGTTATCCGGCTTACGCCCAATACGGAGTTTTTGCTGGTTCATTGCGTAGAGAAACGAAGCGTTATTTGGACAGAGGTAAAGGGATGACCTGATCCGTTTTTTGTATAGGGTAGCTGAGCTCGCCGATATGCAACAGGTATTGGCGGGCATCCAGATCATACGCTAAGCTGATCTTCTGGTGCTTTTCTGTAAGCGTATCGGAGTATATTTCCAAAGTATTCGTAAACCGGTAATTTTGTTTGTATTGCTTGCTCCGGAGAATGGAGACATCGATCTGCTGCCTGGCCCGCAACTCGGGCTTGAAATTTTCACTCTTCCAGATCAGTAACGGCACCCTGAAAGTTTCCGACTTTTTCTCCTGACGAACCTCCACCTGGTCTCCGATCTGGTCTCTTTGTTTTAAAACCGTCCATATCCCGATCATGGTAAGCGCAACGGAGGCTGCAACAGCCATATACGACCAGTTGCCCCAGGTCACTTTCGCATCCATCTTTCTCTTTGGGTTATTCAGCTGTATAACCGGGATTTCCCTGGCCTCCTTCCGTTTTTCCTCCGCCATTTCGGCCTGAAACCTGTTGAACAGATTACGCAGCTTATATTTTTCCGTCCTTACCGCGATCAGGTTTCTGACTGCGCGCTGGGCCTCTACTTCCAGCCTGAGGTCTCTGTCCTGCAACATCTGGTTTTCGAAGGAATATTTTTCAGCTGCCGGCATCTCGTTGTCGAGGTACTGGTCTATCCATTCGGTTTTGCTGTCATTTTCCATGGTATTAGCTGTAAAGTTGTTGCAATACGTTTTTGCCCAGTAAACGCGCTTTATCCATACACTTGTTTTTCTGACTTTTGGCGGAATTATCGTCCATAAAGCCTAGTCTGGATGCGATTTGGGACATGGTCAGCTTTTCATAATAAAAGGCCTGTAACAGCATCATACACTTCTCCCCAATTTGTCCGAGCACCTTTTCCAGAGCCCGCATATAGGGCGAATCGTGATCTTCTTCGATGACAGCCCTATCCAGTTCTTCATCAAATCCCGATTCTACTACCTTCCCCTTCTGCCTCAGCCGGTCGATCCATTTGTAGTAGCAGATCGAATAGAGGTAAGTCGACAGCCTGCTGCTTAACTGGTCCAGCCTGCCTTTTCTGACTTGCAATACCACCTCCATCATCGACTCCTGGTAAACGTCCTGGGCATCGTCCTGTCCTCCGCTGTTTTTCAGCACCATGTGAAGGATTTTCCCAAAATTGTCCTTGTAAAAAAGGCCCATAGCCTTTTCATTTCCATCTTTGATAGCCTGGATTAGCGGAGAGTCCGGAGAACCAATTTCTGTTACCATAGTGGATCGTTCAGAAGAGGGAAAAGTCACTTCTAATCCAGATTATTTTTTCCATCGCGGCCAGTATCTCATTCCGAAACAAGTAAAGGATAACACGATATAATTCAGGCTGCCTAAGCAACCTTCTACATCGAATTATCCTTTACAATCGGCCAGACAAATTTCCCCTCGGGAGAAGTCCGGTTCAATACCTAGTTCTAACTATTTTATGGAATGGCAGCAGCTAATATTTCTGAGTATCCGGATGAAAGGTGCGCCAGCTATGCCAGAACTCCTGGTAGGCATTCACCCGCTCCAGGTCCTCACCAGTGCCCGTCAGGCGTTTTCCAAGGAGGTTGAATGGGGTTTGATCCACAAAAAGTGTATCATTTCTGATTAAAAACTGCTGATCTTTCGAGGGTCTTTCGAAAGCAAAAAAGCTCTGGTTGTCCGACGCCATCGCAACAACTACGGGGACCTGCCCAACCTGGTCATTAACTACCCTTTCCTTTTTCAGGCGCTGCCAGTCGAAAGCCTTGCTTTTACCTTTCACCTGCACACCCACCACCCAGGATTTGTCCTTCCAGCTTGTTGTATCGGTCTTAGTAAGCACTGATCTCCCCCGGCCACTTTCATAGCGGCTCATCGAATCGTACTTAGCCTGATAAACCGGATCGGGCTGCATGACTTTGCTGTCCGGATGCAATTTCAGCCACTCCGCCAGGGACGTTTGTGTACTGGGCAATTCCGGCAACATTTTGCCTTTCAAAGGCCCTGCAATCGCTTCTCCGTTTGCCTGCCGCCACCAGCTTCCGGTAGCTTCATCTTCGAACATTGCATTGAAATGGTCCATACCCACCAGCCTGAATGACGCTGGCTTCCGGTCGACAGTCGGCTCAAAAATCCGTCCTGTCCGGCAGACCGTGCAATAGGTGACCATAATGGGTTGGCCGCCCAGCGTATCCCTTACCTGGTGGTGATACCCGATGTACTGGATCGGATAAGCTTTGGCCTCTCCATTGATTTCCGCCCCGATCACCAGTCTTTCCAGGCCCACTTTATTTGACGCAGAATCCCGGGTCATAACCGTTTCGGGCTGATAAAACATCGTATCCGCCGCCATTTCGTAGTTGGTCGCATACGTTAGCCCGACAGCCAGTAAAAGAAACAGCGCCGGAACCCATTTTCTTTTTCCGCCAAAAACAGAAAAAGACCCGATCAGGATCAGCGCCCAGAAAAATATCCTGAATTCCCATCGCCAAACGTGCAGAAAATAAGCGGCATCAATGCTGTTCATCTGCTGGCTGCCCGGCATAGGCATAATGAAATAGACTTTTGCAATTTCGTAAAGGATAATGCCAAGGATTCCGAGGTAGAAGAGTTTTTTCATATATGTAAAAATAGTATCTATTTCTCAGTTGGGTTGTTGGTGACAACACCAACAATGGCCATAAACAAAGAAACGGGTTCGCCATATGGCAAACCCGTTTGCCTAATATATTAACCTATGATAATGCAATTACATGGATCATTTGCTTCTTGCAGCTACGATCAGCGCGACGAGAAAAGGGACCGTAAACACAAGCAATGCATTTCCGAAACCTCCCAGCACACTCACCATTGATCCGATAAAAAATACTGCAGTCGCAGTAAAAAACCTCCCCACATTAAAACAAAAACCCGTTGCCGTACCCCGGATAGAAATCGGGAATAATTCCGGGATATAGCTCGACAAAGCGCCCTGGCTGATGCCGAAACCAAAAGCGAGCATGGCGGTTTCGACGTAGATGATCGTTGAAAAATGACTATTGGTCAGGAACAGAACACCGCACATGACCACACACAGGCTGAACGTGCCGATCAATGTTTTTTTCTTACCAAAACGGTTGATCAGCATTCCGGAAAATATGCCGCCGATGATACCGCCCATACCAAGCAGGATCATGATCAGCCCACGTTCTTTTTGCCCCACTTCCCCCTTTGCCAGCAAGGTTTGCGCCCAGGTAGGCAGCCATGAAAAAATCCCCCAGAGCCCGATGAGCACGCAACCGAAAATGAGTGCACCTGAAATCAGGTTCGGCCGGTTGTTTTCATCAAAAATACCCGCAGTATCCTTGGTAACAATCCTTGTAATCTTCCATTTGCCGGATTCAGGGGCCAGAAGAAAGATCAGCACCGCCGCCAGCACCGGGATAATGCCAATGCCGAAAGCTGTGCGCCAATGAGAGAAGATCAGGTTCAGGCTTCCCGTGGTTACAATTCCTACCGGAAAACACACCGCCAGGATTCCCAGCATTACAGCCCGGCTGCGTTCCTCCCAGATCTCGGAAATATAAACTGTTGAGATCAACAATACGCCGCCGACGCCCATACCGGCAAAAAAACGCAGTACCAGCAATGAGTACCAGTCGGGAACAACAGTAATAAGACAAGTGCAAAGCCCATATAAGCCCGTCACCAGGGCCAGTGACCTTACCCTGCCGATACGGTCACTTACCAGCCCAAAAAACAAGCCGCCCACCATCCAGCCATACAGGTAAATGGCACTTACGTAAGCACCCATTTCACCTAATTGTGCCTGGCTCACGGCCACACCTTTCAGTTCAGGAATCGCAATAGGCAGGTATACCGACATCAGGGTCGAAACCGTACCACTGAGAACATAACTCACTACGCACAACCCAAAGGCAAGCCATTTCCCCGAAACACGCTTGGCTTCCAAATCAACTACGTCCAGTGTCTGCATCATTGCTGTTGAGGGTTATCTGAATAACTGATCAAAATTCAAGCTGACATAATACAAGCCTCCGACAGCCGGGGATCCGTATGCCTGTACAATGTATTTGTTGGCAATATTGGAACCGCCCACTTTAACAACCGTCTTAATACTCGGGATCCGGTAGCTCACTTGAGCGTCGAGCAGGTTGTAAGCATTTACTCTTCCGGGACGGAGTTCTGTGAATGTTCCGTACCAGTCAAAAGCGCTTTGCCAGTGCCAGGCCACGTTAAAGCCCAGTTTATCTGTCAGTTTCGCGTTGCCGAACGTCACATTGGTTTTCGTTTTTGGTGTGTTAAATGCCGGGATGTTGTTCGGATCTGCATTTTTGAGGTTAAATTCAATGAAAGTGGCATTCACCCCCAGCTTGTAATTTTTAGGCAATGAATAGGTCAACCCCGCACTTACACCCTGGATCGAAACTTTGTCGGCAGCATTGGTATACAACTGGAATAGTTGTCGGTCTGCGCCCAGAAGCTCCGCGGCTGCGGCAGGGTTAATCGATCCATCGGCTAATAGAATATTGGATTTCGCTCGGGCAACCACGGTATTGATCATAAAATCCGTGTATTCGCTGTAATAGTAGTTGATGTCAAACAGCAGCTTCTTGGCGATAATACCTTTGTAGCCAATCTCGTAACTTTTTACTTTTTCAGATTTGATGTAAGGCACGTTCGACTTCACCAATTTATCCTTGTTATTGGCAACAGCTTGCGGGAAAGGCGTTCCTTTTTGCAGATCAGCCCCGAAAGCGCTTGCAAAAGCCGAAAAAGAAGCGATGGTTACCGAGTTTTCGTAAGCGTTCAGACCCGCCGAATTCACAGGCGCCCCGCCGAGAATGATGATCGGGCCTACATTCAGCTTAATATACTGGTCACCGATAGTCGGGTTACGAAATCCGGTTTGGTAAGAAACCCTGAAATGATGGTTTTCCGATGGCGAGAATACCGCAGAAGCCCTTGGTGTAAACCGGCCGTCAAAGTTTTCATTCTTATCGTAACGTCCTGATAGCGTCACTTTCAAAACATCTTTCCAGAATGACTTCGAAAGTTGAGCAAAGGCGCCGTACTCGCTGTTGGTAAGATTTTTATCTTTATCATCGAAGAGCGTCCCGCCTGTGTTGAGATAATATTTACGATAGTTTCCGCCCACCTGCAAGTTGACGAATTTCAATGCTGAGCTGAAATCATACATCCCCTCCACGTGGCGGAGACTGCACTCGCTCAGAATCCCTGCCCCTGCCAGTCCGCGTGTCTGGATCAGCCGTTCCTTTGCGGCATCAAATGCAGCGGTCCCCGGCATGATCATCCCCTGGTCTGCGAACGCCCGGGCAGCGTTGTGGTCTTTTGTAGTAACGCCCGTTACTGTTCCATTGTAAGCCGCTGCATATCTATCAAACCAGGTTGCGTCGGCTTTGTCAGGTGTAACGGTGTTGCCGCTGAGGTCTTTTACCCAGGTCCGGTTGATCTGCTGACCCAGTGCTCGGGTATTGTATGAATTGGTGGAATATTCATTATTGGTATAGGCTCGCACATAAAAGTTGCTGCCTTTCAGCTCAAGCTTGTGTTGCATGAACTTAAAATCGTTGATCACAAAACGGTTACTGCCTGTATACTGGGCCGTGCCTTGGTTGAAGTTAGCCTGATAAATCAATTCGAGCTTATCGGTAATACGATAATGCAACGCGGCGCTGGATTTGAAGCTGTAGACGCCATAGTTTGCCAGGTCTTTTTCTTCGTAACCTGTACGCGACACGCGGCCAATGTTTGGAAGTGTCTGCGCTACCTCGTCACCGTAAATATTCAGCTGGTTCTTGCCCGGATTGTTCGGGCCGCGGTCTGCAGCAGGCGTATTGGGGTCGATATCGGTGTAATCATTTGCATACCAGTCTGTTCCTTTGAGATAGGACACATTGACCTTGAATGCAAATTTATCGTTGAAAGCTTGTGCATAGCGTATGGCCAGGTCGTACATTGGTTTCGCTCCGAGTCCGGTTCCGTCGCCAATGTGGTTCACGCCAAACTTGGTTTGAGCGCTCAATCCCTGGTATTCAAACGGGTTTTTTGTCCTTGTATTCAACATTCCATTAAATGCGATCGGGCCATACAATGCGGAGGCCGCGCCTGGGATCAGTTCCACACTTTCCACATCGATATCATGCGGTCCAAAGAGGTTACCCATTGCAAACCCAAGACCGGACGGCTGGTTATCAACTCCGTCCACCAACTGCAGAAAACGGCTGTTTCCGGTGCTGTTGAACCCTCTTGTGTTGATTTGCTTATAAGTCAGACTGCTGGTTACCATATCCAGCGATTTCATATTCACTAATCCATCAAAATAATTGGCGGAAGGCGTCTGCTGCACAGCCCGCGAATCCATTTTCTCTATGCTGACCGGCGAGCGCAGAATGCTTTCTTCCACACGGGAAGCGGTGATCACCACCTGATTCAACTCCTCAATGGATTGGGTCAGATTAATACGCAGGCTCTCCGTAGAAACAACTTCCGTCTCCTGAGTTGCATACCCGATCAGGGAGACAATCAGCGTAGCAGGTGTCGACGATTTTAATTCGAAATAACCTTCGGCATTGGTAATTGCGCCGGTGTTTTTTCCTTTCACTTTAATCGAAACACCAGCGATGGGCTTTTGAGAATCATTGTCATAAACGTTACCTGAAATCTTAGTCGATTGCGCGTGAACACTTTGCGCTAAAAACAAATGAAGCAGGGCATAGAGAACGAGTAAATGTTTTTTCATAGGTTATGAAATCTTAGGAGGGTTGGTTTTCTTTTTTCAAATGGTCGTAACCGTTGGGTAATCTGTTGTAGCCATTGTCTTTCAATCGTTGTCCCAGACCTTTATAAAAAGCTGGATCAGCGGGCGCGACGGTGGCCATCCCGTCGACATAGCGGTTGTACAGGCAAAACAGGGCGGCGATCAGCACGGTGTCGTGGATTTCGAGATCGGTCGCACCGCGCTCTTTGGCCAGTGCAATCGCATCTTCAGTAACCGCTTTTCCGCTTACCTGAACCTGCCTGGCTATTTTTAGCAATGCTTTCATTTTCTCGCTTACCGGCGCCAGGTCGATATCCTGCTTCATGATCTCGCAGGTTTCGCTTTCGCCCAGCAATACATCGGCAGCAGCGGTGTGAGCGGCGGTGCAGAATTTGCATTCATTGTGATGCGACACGATCGTAGCGATCAGTTCGCGTTCGGCGGGCGTCAACGACGACTCGCCGCGCAATAACGTCTGCGTCAAAATCCGGATCGGATGCGCAGTGACCTGGCTGTATTCCAGCAAGCCTGTGATACCCGGCAAATGCTCGGGCAGTGGGATATAGGGCATTTTGTAAATGCTTAATGATGATAAACGGCGACGAAAAGCTTAGTCTTGCAAAACCGGGTACCGGACATAACCTGTAAACGCCATACGCTGACCCATTTCACGGTACGCCTCATTGTCTTGTGGCGCCCAGGTGCCCAGTCCGTCGACGTAGCGGTTGAACATGCAGAATGCTGCAGCAATAAGTACGGCATCGTGGATTTCACGATCGGTAGCACCTTCTTCGCGGGCGGCAGCGATGTCCTCCTCTTTAACTTCCTTGCCGCTTTTCTGCACTTTGGCAGCGATGTTAAGCAGGGCGCGAAGCTTAGGGGAAACAGGTATCTCGTTGAACCCCTGCTTGATGTCGTCGATCAGGCCCAGATCGCAATTCAGATGCGCCATAGCGGCTGATGCGTGGGACGTGTGGCAAAAGTGGCAGTTGTTCAGGTATGAGACGTGCGCGGCGATCAGCTCGCGTTCGCCGCTGGTTAGGGTGGATTCGCCCCTCAGTAAAGTTTCAGCCAGCAACTGCAGCGGCGTGGCTGTTTCAGGGCGAAAATTGAATAATCCTACGATGCCCGGAAGGGATTCATCGGGTAATGAAATATGTGCCATTTGAAGATATCTGTTTTAGTAAATCAGTTCTACTCCTGTTGGCGCGTGCAGAGCAGCTCGCCAGAGGTTGTAAACGAATGATATAACTAAGCCAGATTGGGTGGCGGGGATGGAATTTTGAAATGCCTCTCAGGCAAGACAGAGCAAACAGAAGTATGAAAAGGGTGTTGGGCGGGCGTCCATTCCAGCACATAAAAAATGTGCTTCCGGTCCCGGCTCATATATTCTTTCAATAAATTTTTTAAAATATGGGAATGCTGGCCTTTTTGCGAATCAGCGGACTGACCGGTAACCTGGTCATTGATTTTGGAAACCAACTCACTGAATCGATCCCTTGCATTCTGATCGACTTCACATTGCACGTACAGTGTATCGTTGAGCAGCTGCTGGCTTTTCATCTGGTAAAACTGGCCCTCGTGCTCAATTTGACCGTGAACCGGTTCCGGCGCATCCCAGTTGTTCTGGTAAGGCACAGCGACAGGCACTTTAATGATAAGGTCCCCGGATCCTGCTGCTTGCTTTACAAAATTTTTACCGGTTTCGCTCACAGTAAGCCGCTCTTCCGACAGGTAGACCAGCGAGTAGCCTATCATGTTGTAAAGCAGAAGCCCTAGAAGCAATATGGATAAAATCCTGCGCAATGCTTAAATATTGAAATTTTCTTGTGGTTCTCGCAAATGTATAAAAAGCTTTTGAAGGTTTCGCAGCTTTTCACCCTATTTTTGTATACAAATTATTGAAAAATCAATTACAAATATACAGCATGCCTTTTATAAATTTCAATACCAATAAAGTGGTCAAGATCTGGGACGGAATTTACGGGACGCTGGCGCATTCCGAAAAGCAGACTTTCGCGCACTTCACGATAGACCATGGGACTGTTCTGCCGGAGCACAGCCACTTCCACGAACAATGGTGCCACGTGCTCGAAGGCGAGCTTGAATTTGTGATCGACGGCGAGAAAATGCTGCTGACCAACGGGATGACCGCATATATCCCTTCCAATGCCCCACATTCGGCAGTCGCACATACCGCATGCAAAGTGCTTGATTGCTTTACTCCTGCCCGCCAGGATTTTATCGAGCTGGAAAAACAACAGGAATAGTGTTATAACCGTACCCCTGTATTCCCCCCCTTTTCCATCGAGATATCTACGGGGATATTGGTTTTCCAAGCACCCCGGGTAAAATCAGGGACATCGATGGAATGAGAGCGATGCGCAACTGACCATTCGCTGAGCGGCGATATGGAACTCCACAACGCGGCATCATATACATCCTGATCGAGCGGCAGGCCATTTCTCAGGCAATCGATTGTGCGCCAGTCCATCAGAAAATCCATGCCCCCGTGTCCGCCGACTTTCTTTGCCATTTCACCTATTTTTTTAACAATCGGCGGTGTGTATTTGGCCTCGATTTCTTTATATGCTTCCGGCGAAAGCCATTCGTGGCCTTGTGAATACCTGGCCGGCTCGGGGTACTTCTGCGCAGATCCTTTGGTGCCGCTGATCGTCTGGATCCGGGAATAAGGCCGTGGCGAGCTGATATCGAACTGTACCATGATGGTTTTCCCTTTCTTAGTCCGGATCGTAGAGGTGTTCATAGTCCCATTGTAAGGCCTGCCTACAAATGGCTTAAAAAATGCATCGCCGGCTGCCAGTCGCTTCGCCATTTCATTCATTATAAAATCCCCGGACGACATCGAAACCAGATAGTCCATGGCATCGCCCCTGTTAATGTTCATCACCTGACAAATCGGGCCCAATCCATGTGTGGGGTACAGGTTTCCCGTCCGCTCGGAGATTTCTTTTAATTCCCACATCTGATAAAACCGCTCCTTGTCGAAGACATATTCCTGCAGATTGTGGATGTAAGCACCCTCCCCATGGACAATCTCGCCGAAAAAGCCCTGCCTGGCCATATTCAGAGTCAGTAGTTCCGAAAAATCATAACAACAATTTTCGGTCATCATGCAGTGCTTTTTGGTCTTTTCCGATGTTTCCACCAGTTGCCAGCACTCTTCGATGGTCTTAGCCGCAGGCACTTCCACGCAAACATGCTTACCATGTTCCATGGAGAAAACGGCCATCGGCGTGTGCAGTGCCCAGGGGGTTACAATGTATATCAGATCAATGTCTTCTATTTCACAAAGCTTTTTCCAGGCTTCGGGGCTCGTGTGGAAACCTTGCGGATTGTGGCCGGAAGCGGCTGTCATTTTTGTAGCTTCGGCCACTTTCCCGGGACGCAAATCGCACAGTGCCTTGATCTCTACACCCTCGATCTTGTTCATCCTTTCCACTGCCGCCATACCCCGGTTACCCAAACCGATAAACCCTATACGCACCGTTTGCAGCTTTGGGGCCGCGTAATTACACATATTGAACTCCTGCTTTTTAACAACAGGCAAATCCTGTCCGCTCACTTTTTTGTTTACAGACAGTAAGTCACCAACGGCAACCCCCAATCCTGCGATCTTCAAAAAGTCCCTGCGATTCTTGTCCATCATCCGATTATTTGCTTTGATTTTGTGATGAATTCCAAAAAAGTGCCTGATCAATAAACTGATATGCTTCTTTGCGGACCTCTGCCGGGAAATCGTGCAAAGCATCAGGATAGGCTACTGATAGGTTTTTTTCTTTACCAAATAACTTATACACCGGCAGCACTTTTTCGATGCCAGCCTTTACACCTTTTACATCAAAATTGCTGTCCCGCAAAGGCGAATTGGAAAAGAAAGGCCGTGGGGCGATCGCGCCGATCAGCTCATCGTAGTCAAATGGGATACGGTCATCTTCCAGGTTGTACTTTTCTTTAAAAAGCGGCATGTAACGGTCCTGCGCATACGGGCCCAATCGTCCGCCATACCTTTTGGAAGCTTCCTCTCCGATGTTATAGTAATCCAGCATGGTCCAGCCACAACTGGAAACGACTACTTTTAATCTCTTGTCAAAGGCTGCCACAAACATGGCATTATGGCCGCCCAGGGAATGCCCGATCACGCCTATGCGCCTGGAATCGACATCTCCCCTGGACACCAGGTAATCCACACAACGGATATGGTTGAAAATGCCCTTCATGGTACCCGACTGGTACCGGTCATTTTTAAAATCATAATTCTGTGAATCCCCGAAACCCGGATAATCCGGCGCAATCACCACATATCCTTTTTCGGCAAGTTCCCTGGCATAGCCCAGGTTCTTGTTCTTTCCCTGTCCATCCACGCTCCTTTTGCCAATCGCGTCGGTTTCATGCAAGGCAAGCATGGCAGGACGGCGCTTCATCAGTATTTTTCCCTGGATCGGTAAGTACAGGTAAGCGGTTAATTCTTCCCCATCCGCCACATTCAGGATCATGGTATAGCGTTTGTAATTTTTCTCGCGCAAACTGTCCACAAAACGGACCGAAACCGGCTCACGGGCTACCGGGCCGGGCAACCTGCCCATCACGGCCTGCATGCTATCGAGGATCTGGGCGCGTTTTTTCTCCCAGGCTTTGGCCGTTGTTACCGGCCTCACCTGTCCTGCCCTATTCTTGTAGCTGAGCAATTCCAGCCTGCCTGGCATCAGACTGGCAGAGAAGCCGGTCAGGAGCAAGAATATCGCAGCAATTTTATGCATCCGGGCTGACATAATCGCGGTCGCTTTTGGCTGCTAGCGACTCAGTCAAAAAAGCGGGCGTATAACCGTTGTCATCCGCCCACTTGACGGCTGTCAGTATCCGCTCGCGGTAGTCGGGCTCGTACGCTTCGTAAAACGGGTAAAAGTATTGCTCGTGCACCAGCAGGTCCACAAAGGGCGGCTTAGTACCCTTTCTTTCATGACTTTCCAGATGCGGCACGATTTCGTCCAATTCCTTTTTATCGATCACTATGCTGGCCCTGACGAAAGTAATGTCCTGGGTGGTATCGCGCCATACAAAGCGTTTCTTAATGTTACGCCTTTGTTCTACGCTCAGATAATATGCAGCCGGGTATTCGTCATCGTCTACGTTAAAGTAACCTAGTTGTCCGGTGTAGCCGGCGTCGCGCATGGCCCGGGACCCTTCCGCAGTTGCCTCGCCCCAATGGATGGTCGTAACAGAGCCCATCACTTCTTCTCCTGCAAACCGTCGTATCTCGCCCATAATCAGGTCACAATCCCTTTTTACCTCGTCGTAACCTGCGTTGATATAAGGTCTATCCGGAAACTCCCCCAATGCATGGAAACTCAGGCGCAGCCAGCTGGAATTGTCCTTCCACTCATTTTTATACTGGTCTGTAAAATCAGAAAGATTGAAACCGTCGGTCTGATAAAAAAGATTCAGGTGGATTTTGGTACCGTACTGAATGTTGACTTCCCTCAGGAAACCCAGATAAGGGTTGTCGAAAAGTGATTGGTACACGTCCTTATTTTGCTGAATATCCCTTAAAAACCAGATATTATCGTCTATCGATAGCCGGTAGTGCCCTGCAAAATCTTTCAGCCAGAAAACGGTCACATTTGCTTTTTCACCCGTACGCAGATTTTCCGCCTCAATACTGTTTTCATATCCGGTTAACCTGATCTCCGCATAAAAAGCATCTTTCTTAAAAACAGCCTTGACATTGTTTACTAAAATCTCCGCATCTTCAGGCGCGGAAATTTTCACAGTGAACTGTAAATAGTCGTCCGTCATTACTCCATCGCGCGCATGCAGCACATCACCTTCAACCGGGAACAAAAAGTTGATCGGGTTATTTTCCATTATAAAGAACTGATTTTTTTCTGCTGGATATCAATAAGTAGCCCGTCCACCGGAAAGGTCAAAAGTGAAGCCGGTCGTGAAACTGCTTTCGGGCGAAACGATAAACGCGGCCATATTCGCGGCCTCCTCCAGGGTTCCTGTACGTTTCATCGGGATCTTGTCCGTCATGTATTTCACTTGCTCAGGCGGCATGGCGTCAACCAGCGGCGTTTGTATCACCGCGGGGGCCAACGCATTGACGGTTATACCGGTTTCGGCGTACTCTTTTCCCTGCACTTTTGCCATCCCGATAACTGCTGCCTTGGACGACGAGTAAGCCAGCATCCCTGCGTTACCTTCTTTTCCCGCGATGGAGGCAATGTGTAAAATCCGTCCGTAATTGTTGGCAAGCATGTATGGCAGTACGGCCCTGGCAGTATAAAAGCTGCTCATAAAATTGATTTCAAATACCTTACGCAGGTTTTCCGGATCTACTTCGTGGCTTTTGATGTTGGTCGCCCCCGTGATCCCGGCGCAATTGATCAGGATATCTATTTTGCCAAAACGTTCATTGATCCGCGCAACCCCGGCCTCCACCTGTGCCTGGTCGGTAAGATCCAGTGCTACAAGCTCTTCATATTTTTCATGATCGACAAATTGTTCCCGAAGCGCCTTTTCATTGATATCGAAAAGGCCTACACATGCTCCCTCGTTCAACAATTTATGGGCGATCACCAAACCTAACCCGGATGCGGCCCCGGTGATAATTGCAACTTGCTTAGAAAAAGTGGTCATCGTCCCCGGTGATTGTTTAGTCATATTTAGCTTGCCGGATGTAAAAGTACATTCCTTAAAAAATTTAACTATTCTTTGGTCAATGTTGTTTCCAAAGGCCTGATTTCCCAGCTCTCGTCATTGATTATGTCCATGACCCTCTGATTCAATTCTTTGATATATGCAATTGACGAAGCATCGGGAATGTACGCTGCCTTGCGTGCAATGCTGTTCTTTAAAACCCCTCTTGCAATGAGTAGTTCCTTCTCCGCATAATGGAAAAGCTCCATGTTCTGCAGGGAGAAAAAGATCTGGGGCATTACTTTTTCGAACAGATCAAAGGCCCGGGCATGTTCGCCATTCCTGCGCAGGTTAAATACTTTCTGAAGTATATCGGCTACCGCCAGTCCCGGCATTACACCACGGATACCGATGGGGACAAGTTCCAGCATGTACAATCCACCCCAACCTTCAAACAAGCCCACTTTATCACCGGTAGCCTTGATAATGCTTTCGAATTTCGGTGCACAAAGCGGTTCTTCCAGCTTCAGGTACTTAAAGTTCGGGTTCTCATCCATCAGTTCCTTGATGAATTCAACGCTGATCGACGCACCGCCAGGATTGAAATCCTGGATCAAAACAGGGGTATTGGGTATCGATTGAAGAAATTCGGAAAGATATTCTTTGAGGGATGCTTCCGGCAGGCCGAAGATCCGTGGTACCGCCAGAGAGATCACATCAGCACCTGCCTTCACATTGGCTTTTGCCAACCGCATCGCAATTTTCAGGGAAGGGTGGTTGGACTGCGCCACGATCTTGATCCGGCCTGCCGCGTGCTCTACGGCCACACGAACGACCTGCAGCTTTTCATCGTCGGTCAGTTTGTAAAATTCACTCGCGTAGGCGGGCAGGCAAACCGCTTCAATCCCGCCGGCAACGGCAAAATCAATCAGGCTGCGGAGGGCGTCTTCGTCAATCTCCTCATTTTCAGTAAATGGAGTCGGGATAATGGGTACCACTCCAAACAATTCGTTTTCTGAATTCATCTTCATAAATTATGTTTATTGACTGACTTTAACCAGTTTCTTTTGTTGAGCTTTATTGTCCACAATGGTGAGTATCAGCGTAGACGCCAGCACCAGTATTCCCCCAATGATTGCCTGTGTTTTCAGGGTCTCCCCTAAAATGAACGCTGCGATCGGCAAACCCATGAATGTGATCAGATAATTGGAAAGCGCTACTTGGGTGGCATCCAGGTATTTGAGTACGCTGAAAAACAGGATCATGGACAAGAAGTTGTGGAACAGCGTCAGCGCGATCATGCCTGTCCAGGTTTGTGCCGTGTAATCCGGGATTTTCGAGAACATTTCGGGCTCGTAATACCACACCAGCGGCGCCAGCATGATCACCAGGACGAGGTAGGTGTAAAAAACCATCTCCATCTCCGTGTATTTTTCAGCCACCTGCTTACAACCCACGTTGTAATAAGCATTGCCGATGATCGCCAGGAAAATGAGCAGGTTGCCTAATGCATAGCGCGAACTGAGATCCATTTTCTTGATATCGTCGGTCGAACAGAGCAAGACCCCGATGATCGCTATGGCAAAGCTGATCCAGCGTATCGTATTCATTTTTTCTTTCAGCAGAAAGAACGCAAACACGGCTGTAATGACCGGCAGCGCTAAAACAAGTATGGCAGCATTACTGGCCAGTGAATATTGGGTACCGTAGGTCATCAAAACCTGCGAAGGAAATGCGCCCAATGCGCCAAGCTGCACGAAAATCAGTACGTCTTTGATCTTCTTTTTGCCTTTTCTAAAATCCTTGATCACAAACGGGGCCAGAAAAATTGTTGCCAGCAGCATCGGCAGCCAGACCGTGAAATAAGGCCCTACCTGATCCTGTACGAGCTTAATGCAGGTAAAATGAAACGACCAGATGAGGTTACACAGAAATAATATCGTCCAGGACAGAAATGCTCTTTTCATTGATTCACAATTAAATATTGGCCTGTTTTATATTTCTCAATCGCCTGCTGGTCCAGTTCTATACCCAATCCGTTGCCCTGAGGTACTTTCGCCGCTCCATGCTCAAATGCGATGGGGTTTACGATCAGGTCATCCACTCTTACCAGTTCCCCGAAAATGTCCGAAGGTATCGTGCAATTGATACTGGCTGCCGCGATATGCAATCCCATAGTCTCCGAAATTCCGAGGTCCACCTCCGATCCGCGCCAGCAAGGCTTTCCTTCCAGGTGCGCGACTTCCGCCAATAGTACCGAATTGTATGCCGAACCGTTAAAATTGTAGCCGTCTACCGCGTCGCTTCTTACAAATGCGATCATATCGCGGATATCCTGGGTGTAAGGCAGGGAAATGTGGCGGTAAAGCGGTATGCCGAGTTTTTCCTTCAGGTATTTAAAACCCTGAACATCAGCATGAAGGATTGGATCTTCAAGCCCCAGCATCACCGCCATTTCAACCCCTTCCATCAGTTTCAATGTCGTCTCCACATCGTTCCAGCGCTGGTTGGGATCTAACAAGACCTTGATACCGTCGCCGCATTTCTTCTTAATTTCTTCCGTCCAAAGCCGCACCGGATCTTCGTCGGAGCATTTGAATTTGAACACCTTATGGCCTTTTTGCATCGCCTCGAAAGCTTTTTGAGCAGCATCTTCCGGTGTCCGGCGGCCTGTCCAGCCCATGCAGTCGATTGCATCGCGGTAACCTCCGCCGAGCAATTGATATACAGGTACCTGCAAAATCTTTCCTACCAAATCCAGCACCGCACATTCAAATGCCTCGTAAATCCGCTGGTCGGTTACGGGCAACCTCCGCCAGTTCAGCTTCAAAATATCTTTACCCGAAAACAGCTTCATGCTTTCCCGGATCAGCGCGGGAGAAGCGCTTCTATAGGTTTCGCCAATGCCGGTCAGGCCATTTTCCAGGATTATCTCGATGATCCATTTGGGTTGGTTTGCAAATTCCGTCCAACTTTCACCAGTCATGAATTTCTTTGCAAACTCGGTGTCCTTGTCCAGCACCATTTCGGAGTTCAGGCTGCCGGGTTTGGCAGGCACGATCACTTCCGTGGCTTTGATGGACGCTATTGTTGTCATTTTACTATTCTCCAATGTTTTGCGGGTATTTTTCAGCCAGCTTCCGGATGTCGTAGCTGAAATCAATAAATAATTTCTCCCATTTTTCGGCTGTTTCCTCGGTATATGGGTAAAAGCCTTTTGCATTGCTGACGCCTTTTGCACCCGATGCGACGAGCTTTTCCATCATCTCCGGGGTTTTGGTCGTATTGTCCAGTTCAGGGAAAAGGTCCCTCATCACAGTCAGGTAAGCAGGTATGCCCGTCAGGTCCATAAACCGGAACGGTCCGGCAAATGTGATCCAATAACCCAGGTCATTGCGCAATGAACGGTCCACATCTTCCACGGTTGCATAGCCGTTTTCAACCAGATTGAAAGCTTCCCGCAGCATTGCATACATGATCCTGTTGGTGATAAAACCCCGAATGTCCTTTCGAAGCAGCGACGGTTCTTTGCCCCAGGATTCGGCCAGCTCAACAATCTGATAGGCATAGTTCACATCCGAATCCTTCCCGCAAATCACTTCCATAAAACGGGTAATATGTGCAGGCTCAGCCCAATGGATTCCAAGCAAACGTTCGGGGAACGCCAATCCTTCCTGCAATACCGAAACCGGGATGGCCGAGGTATTGCTCCCGATGATCGCCGTGGAGGAAAGCACGGTTTCCAACTGCCTGTACACACTTTTCTTTTCCTCTACACTTTCAGTAATCGATTCAATCACTACTTCATGACCGGCCAGCAAGGAAACATCATCTGTAATCGTAATCCTTTCAATAACCAGTTCAGGCGATTCAGTGAGCAATCCTTCTTCGGAAAGTTCAGTCAGGAAACCCAAGATACGTTTTCTGGCACCGACCGCCTCCTCCTGGCTTTTCACCAGGGAAGTCACTTCGTGACCTGCCGCCAGGATGCAGGTAGCAATGCTGCTACCCATCAAACCTAATCCTACTGTCCCGATCCGCTGTTTTGCACTCATATTTTTAACAAACTCAATTCCGATTAACCAATGATCGCGATGGCGTCGATCTCTATTTTAATCCCGTCAGACAGAACCGATTGAACGGTAGTCCGGGCAGGACGGATCCCTTTGAAAAATGAACCATAAGCTACATCATAGCGGTCGAAATCGTTGATATCTTCCAGATGCACCGTGCATTTCATAATATCATCAATGGTGCCACCCGCCGCCTCAACTACTTTCTTGACGTGTTCCAACGTCAGCAAAGTTTCTTCCTCAATGGTCCCATGGATCACCTCGCCCGTTGCCAGGTCCAAAGGTCCCTGGCCGCTGATGAACAACATACCATTTTTCAAAACACCGGCAGAATAGGCGCCGGTGTTTGCACTTTTATCGGGATGCGTAATTTCTTGTTTCATTTTGAGCTGTTGGCTATTCGCTGTCTATCTGTTTTTGTTGCGGTGCTCTGCACCTTGCTTTATACTTTATTGAATGCTTTGCTACAAATCTTTCGGTGCTCTGCACCTTTTGATCTGGGTGCAGAGCACCATAAGATTTGCAGAATTATCAATATTCCGGTTCACCCCCAAGGTGCAGCGCACCGTAACAACGAACCGCTAAAACCTTTTTTCTAACTCCCACTTCCCAAACTCCTCCAAAAACGCCACCAACGCTCCCACAGCCTTCCCGATCAAATGCTCACCCTTTTCCGCAGTCGCTTTTTGCGGTTCCCCGCTGCTGCCGTTGCTCGAGATAAAAGCCGTTTGTTTGAAAAGCGTTACGCCCCTGTACGGTTCGTCGTCTTCCCAGGCAATGTATCCGTTGCTTTCCGGGCGCAATGCGCGTTCCGCCTTTTCCATCCATACTTTTTCGGGAAAAATGTGCAGCATCATGCTGGTTTCGTATTCGCAGGCGTGGCTCAATGCCGGACTTTCCATCGGCGCTTCTCCCGCAAAAGGCTTTCCGCCCAATTCCCAGTAGGTTACCAATGCAATGTTAGGCTGTAAATCCTGATCATACTTTTTACTCAAAATGGCCAGCGCTTGTTTGACCGGCGTAATATTTCCGCCATGCCCGTTGAGCAGCACAATTCTTCGGAAACCATTCTGTAAAAATGAACCTACGAGGTCTACGATCACCTGCACATACAATGCCGGATTGATGCTGACCGTACCGCCAAAAGACAAGTGATGATCACTGGAACCGAACGGCAACGTGGGGCAAAGCAATACCTGATCCGGCAATGTGGCCTCTGTTAAACCCGCAATCTTCGTTACGATATCCGTATCGGTAGAAACCGCCATATGGGGACCATGCTGTTCTGTTGCGCCCAAAGGGAGCACCAATACGGACTTGTCAATTTGCAGGTTAATACTCGGGTAACTCAGATTTGAAAACAACATAGGTACTCTTCAAAAGGAATATTCAAAAGTATAAATTAAGTTTTTTGTTTACAAAAAATATAAAAAATAGTTTACAAAAAATTAAAATTGAACTTATCCATTAAATTTTAAAAATATCCTGATCACAAACACGTCTGGACTGAACCAATTGCACGATTGTAGCGCTCAGTATCAGGGCGAACGCAATCCAGTTTAAAATAGCTGATAATCCCTCAAATTTGACAACAAGCAGCAAACCAGAACCGGCGGCCAACAGGGCGAACGCGCGGTAATCATGCAGCTTTCTTGCCTTTAAAAACGAGATCACCAGGCTGAACAAAATAACGCCGGACAAAACCGGCAAAACCCAGGCCGCATACTTTGCAACCGACAGGCCCATCAAACTGAACACGTTCAGATAAGCCGCCAGACAAATGCTGCATTTGGGCATAAGAATGATCAGAAAAGCCGATGCAGCCTGGATAACCCCCCGAAACGCATTGAGCAGTGCAGACTTTCCTGCACGCTCAAACGAAACATTGCGACTTTGCTCCATAACCAATTCAATGACAGCAGCTTGAACCATTACCAGTGGACCCGACATTCATTTCTTTCGCTTTGGAGGGCGGCACATCATTCGCTGGGTTCATATCGAAAAATCCGTTTGGCTTCAACAAAAACCCGATATAGGCGGTCGGCATCACAGGATAATCCTCCGGTCTCGGAATGTGGGTATGGCCCATTGTGTACCACACCACCAGGTCGGTATCGGCAACTGGCCGGTCCTGCTGCGTCCATTTGATCAAACCATCGCCGCCTTTGTGCTGATTGGGATAGTTTCCTGCCGCAAACTGCTCATTTTCATCAAATGGGGTCACCCAAAGGTGATTCTGAACAAAACCTGCGCGGCGGTACCAGCTGGTGTCGTCATCGGCAAAAGGATAGCAGTTATCACCGGGCATGAGCTTATACCCTACCGGTTCGCCCATTGCGTTCTTCGATTCCGGATTGACTATTTTCCACGTCCTTGCCGATTGCAGGTTCAGTTGTCTGCGTGCATTCAACTCGGTATCCAGCAAGGTCGGCTGTGCGTAAAATGCGTTAGCGAATGGATTGTCGGGGCCTTTTTCCCCTCTTTTTACATCAATTTCGTAAACAGAATTGGCGGCACCATCAATGTCAAAGTCAAGCCTCACATTGAAGAAATGCTGGTGGTTTGGTGCGTATAACTGCGGCGCGACCAAGGTGCCATATTTGGATTTCACGCCTTCGGGCAATGCTCCCAGCGAAAGGATACCTGTTAATTTAATCTCAAACTGAATATTCCCGTCCTGGTACAAATACCAGAAAAAGCCATATTCATAATTTTCCACGGTCGAAAAAGAAGATACCACCAGCCTGCGCGAGCGGCGGACTTCGGGAATACCGTCGCGACGGTCGGTATGTTTCCATAGGATGCCGTAGTCCTCCTCGTGCATGCAAATGGCATTTTTTATCGTAAAAATCTCGCCGCGGCTATCATTCATCACGGCATCGAAATATTGGATGTAGCCCAGGCAATCGCAGCCCAATGTCAGGCTGTTCGCACACTGGCCCATGCCGTATTCCCCGGAATCAAAAGCATTCTTGCGTTTTTGGGTATCAGTAGGATCTCCGTAAGGCACGACCATTTCGGAAAGCGAGGCGCGGTAAAGGATCGGCCGAACTTTGCCTTCATCATTGTAAGTCAGGTAATGCAGGGTAAGTCCTTCGCGGGAGTTGAAACCGATATGGAAATTCCATTTCTGCCAGCTTACTTCATAACCATTGATAGAAAAACTCGGCCCCTCGGGCTGCGTGATTTCCAATGGCTTGATATCAGTCCGCATTGTCTTGACGCGCTCGGTTTTATAATTACAATCCTGCGGCGGCAAAGCGGTATAACCATAATCCTCTACGCGAAGCAGCTCCATTTTATTGAGATCGACAACCGGACGGATACCTTCTATCGGATGCGCATAACCATTATCGGTGGCGTCGCTTCTCACAAAACAAAGCGGCCTGGCCAGCCTCACGGTATCCTCTTCCTCATCCCCGTAATTACCCGCTGTCCAGATATCGATCATGACCAGGTCGGGGTTGGTAATCCCGTATCGCTTTAATGCTTCATGAAATTCAGGTGCATTTTTGATCACTTCTTCGCACTCGATCTGCTCATCGGCAGTCATGGTCGGCTGCACGCCGGGGATATGCTCCCAGGAAAGGACTTTTTTGTCCGACAATGAAATGACGGATTCGTAGGTGTTTCCCGAAGCGCTGTCGAGAATGACAGCGAATGCCTTGCGATCGAAAGGCCTTCCGGGGACAAACTGGTAAACAACCTCCTTGGCAGGCTCTTTTAATACGACCGAAACAAAGCGGGTTGTCTCATAAGCCAGATTTTGCTCTTCCCGCACGATCGCAACAGCAGCTTTGATCTCATCGGATGTGAGCGGGTGCAGCGGGTGAACCACCGCCTTCCCTGTTGATACGTTTTCCATGTGACATTAGTAATAGTTGAGTGAAAATGATACTAATTCCAATTTATAAGGATTTCGGAGGAATGTTGTTCATGGTATACCAGGCTTCTGTCGACCATAACTTATTCTCTGTCGTGCTTATGATGGTTCCACGGCTCAATCGGAGGTATATCACATGCCCGGGCTTCATTTTTGGTAGGCCCAGCGTCACTTTTCTTCTGTCCGCAGATACTTTGATTTTATCAATTGTAAGTACTTCTTCATCCATTTTGGGGCCGCCGTAGTTTTCGGTAGGCTTGTACCACCATTGCTTTACCTGGTAATCAGACGACTTATTCCCCGACCCAGCTTTGAGCGGTTCGGTCAATTCTATTTCGATTCCACCGGATTGCGCCCTTACAGCCAGCATTTCAAAAGTACTGGTCCCGTTAAAGGCCAGCCTTTGAAGCCCGTAACGCAGTTTGCCCTTCTTCCCCCAACTCCAGTTAAGACCTACGCCACCGGCATAAAGCGAGCCATCGGGGCCCCAGACGAGCCTGTTGATACACGCTTCCAATCCTTCGCTGAAACGAAAAACCGCTCCCTGATACTGGCCATGCACTTTTTCGAGAAAAACCCTTTGCAACCCTCCATAAGATACATCTCCGTAAACCATTTGATTACGATACGGGCCTATGTCGAGTAAAACGGGTTGGCTGGGCGAATTCGCAATATCGCCCTGTTGGAGCCAGACAGCCGGCGGCGTTTCTTTTTTAGACTTTGTTCCTTCAAAATCTACCACCCTCGAGCCATACCAAGCGCCCGGCTGCAAGTGAATGACCTTGTTTGCTGGCAGCCAGTCGCCCTGGTTGTCTGTAATAAATATCTCATTATCAACACCAAATCCAATCCCATTGGGTGTTCGCAAACCGGTTGCAATGAATTCCAGCGAGCCGGTTTCCTTCGAGATCTTCATCACTTTCCCCCGGTCGGGTACCTGCGGTTGCGTACTGGCCCCTCCATTGTTGATATCCGTGGCGAGTGTTGCATAGAAAAACCCTTCCTTGTATATCAACCCAAAAGCGAATTCATGAAAGTTATCCGACACTTTCCAGCGATTGCAGACAGTCTGGTATTCATCGATGATATCGTCATGGTCCAGATCTACAAGCTTTGTCAGTTCCTGTTTCTGGACAACATAAATGTTTCCGTCTACGACTTTCAATCCAAGCGGTTCTGCGAGGCCTGTTGCAATGCGCTTCACTTGGAAGTCGTCCTGGCTTTTGCTTTTCAAACCATCGACAATGTACACGGATCCCAGGGAATCCCAGGTACTTACTACCAGCCTGCCATCCGCCAGAAAATCCATTCCGCCCACGCGCGGCTGAAACCAGTCCGGCCTGGCCTGAGAAAGCGTGAAACTGGGATGCACAGATTTCAGAGGAAATTCGTCCCCCGGGACCGTGTCCGTTTTAACGGACGATTGCGTTACAGGAGCAGCAGTGACGACTCTTTTTTTCGGCTCGACAGACAGAATATAATGGACCAGAGCAGCCGCATCCTTCATGGAAAGATCCGGGTGGGGAGGCATAGGAATGCTTCCCCAGTTACCGGCACCTCCATTGATAATCTTCAAAGCCAGCCGATTCGCATATTCCTCCCCATTCTTTTTATAGCGATCAGAAATCTCCGCAAAAGCAGGGCCTACCGTTTTCAAATCCTGATTGTGACAGCTGTAACAATCACTTTTCTCTAAAAGCGTCGTCGCGGCAACCTTGCCGTCAGCCAGCACAATCGTTTGCGGAGTGGTATCCTGAATAATCCTGAATGTCTGCGCCAGGGTTGTACTTCCTGTCCGGTTGAGGGTCAATGCTCCTGAATTGATACCGGGACCCGGCTGCATCGAAAGCGAAACAACTGCATTACCGGGGTTGCTTCGAATGATAAAAATGCGTTGGAAACCTACCAGTGTTGTATCCGCATCCACCGGAAAGTATTCGGGCGTTTCTTCAATGCTTACTTTCTGACCTTCAAAAAGCAGGTCGTATTTGAGTGTAATTGTTTCTTTTGAAATCCGGTGACCACGGTATGCGGCTTCCGGTTTAATTGTCTTTCCGTTGTATCGGATACTCCAGAGGTCTTCCCCATTCTCCAGAAGGAAAGTCTGGCCCTGGGAGGTGGGCTGAAAACCGTGCACTCCATTAAATACCGATCCGTCAAAATTGACTTTGCCGAACCAAGCCTTGTAAATGGTAGCCGACTGGGTATTGTAGGCTACATACAGTTTCTTATTGAGCGCAATACTCAGCATCCGCGGCTTTTTATCCAGCACCGAACGCATTGCCCAGGCCTCTCCCGGCCGCTCAATCTTCGGAGCATGAGGGGGCTTATCGTCCAGGAAAAACCCTAAAAGCATCAGGAGTATTCCGATCATTGTTTCTTAAAAGTCAGGCTTAAATAATTCCTCGAAAGACTGGCTTGCAACGTGTTCCGGCTTATTCTCGATGCGGTATCCGATGACTTTCAGAAAGAGCTTTTGCCATAAGGCATATTCCACATCAAATCTGCCCAGAATGGTATTCATCCTGTACGGCATATTTTCGGTAAGCCAAGCTTGCTGGTATGCTGTTTTCAGTTCGCCGCCTTCATCCATGACATCGATGAGCAGGCCATGACAAATGTGGGTGATATCGTACACCACAAAGTCATTCTTCTTGCGCAAAAGCATGGATTCATTCCAGCGGTCGCACATGGTTTTGGCCCAGAGAAACCGGGTAGCAGAGTAGGTCATTAACCTGGCTGTAACCAACATGGAATTAATAAAAGCACTGTCTTTCGCGCTGCATTTTGCCATGGCCTGGATCAACATTCCTTGCGCTTCCTCGCTCATTTTCCGTGCGTTACGAAAATCCTGCTCATGTTCTTTGGTATTTTTGAGATAGTAAGGCAGGAAAGGGTTCGACCAGCTTTCAATGATGGTCCCACGCGGCATTCCGGCTGTATTCTTACCCAGACATTTGTTCAAATACACATTGGAAAGTGCCAGGTATTCAAATGCCTTTTCCATTTCGTCAGCCACTTTCGGGTACAGGATCGAGCTGTAATCCTTGGAGAAAGTCTTTTTATCCGGCACTTCACCCTGCCACGCGCCGATGCAGCCGTAAGCCATAAACATCCACGAAGGACGCACAAAGGGCTCCACGGCATCTGTCCAGACGGAGTTGATAAAACCCAATGTTTTATTTTTCAAACCCGCTTTCAGGCACAGGTCAATGTTGGTATAGGTATAGTCGACATCAGGATAAATGTGGCCCCAGCCAGAAACTGCAGGTTGGATAAAAAATGGCTTTTTCTCCTTGAGTACGGGATTGAGATAGCGGTTGATCTCCACAGTGTCGGGCTTATACTCCCAAATAACCGGAATCACTTCTTTCGGCAGCTTTTTCATGATATCCGGATAGTAATTGTTCATATCTGTCCAGGCCATCACGGTTTTGCCATACTTTTTTAGCTCCGCCTGCACGAAAGTGAGCTGCTGCAGCCAAAGTTCTTCTGAATTGATTTTGCCGTCTTTATCATCCGCGATCCTTTTGGTTTCCCAGGTTTCGTCAAAACCAACGTGGATAAACGGGCTTGGAAAGAGGTCGGTGTATTGCTTGATCCAGTTTTTAAGCATTTCATTGGCGCCTGGCTTACGCGGATCGAGCTCGTGACCGTAGTTCCCGATGGACAGATCGGCGTATTTTTCGTTGCGCAGCAATTCGTGCAGGTGACCGTACAAATTCAAAAACGGCACGACATCCATATGCCTTTGTTTCCCATAAGCAATAATGTCGCGAACCTGCGCCTGTGTATAACCCGATTTGTAAGCGACTGTAGGAAAACCTTTAAGCTCCATACTTACCTCATTATAGAAATAGTATTGATTGGTTTTCCATACCGCCAGGAAATCGATCTGCTTTTTGATTTCGTCGATTGTCGGCAGACCGCCATGCGCGAAATCCATCATGATACCGCGATACGCCAGCTTCGGTCGGTCGGCGATGGTAACGTAGGGAAGAAATGCTTTTTTTCCATCGCTTTGGATCAATTGCCGGATCGTCTGCACGGCATAGTACAGGCCCGCCGTGGTCTGAGCTTCGATTTTGATTTTGCCGGCGGAAATGCTCAGCTTGTAGTATTCCCTGTTGCTTCCGCCAGCCATTTCACCGACTTCCGGTATCTCATGGCCTTTTTCTTTGACCGAAAATTCCAAAACCGCCGCGGGAGCCGATGAAACGGTTTTTGCCTGCTGCCCCGATTTTTCAAGAATGATGGATTTGAGCTCATTAAGCGCGAACACCTCTTCCTTTGAAGCGGCTTTGGGAACCAAAATGCTTATTCCGGCCAGGGGTAATGAGCCGGGACCATACTGGATCGACTCCGGGTTAGGAAATAAAACGGGTTTGTTTTGCGCAAATGCGGAAACTGAAAGGATAAAGAAAAGAATTAGTGGGTTCTGGAAACGCATGCGAAATGAATAGGTGAGTGATTAAATGAATCGAACTGTCAAAATTGTAAGACATCAGATCAATACATCAATTGCTGCGAACGAGGCGCTCGGGCAATACAGGCGGATTTCAATGCCAATCTTTTAAAGGTTTAGGATTAGTCAATATATGTTGGGATGTGCTGCCAGGAATCAGGAACACGTTGAATGTACGCTTCGAACGGGCGGGAATTTTGACTTCGAACCCTACCAGCGTTGTTCCCGGATTGGGCTCGTCATAGTCCTTGGGAGGTGTTGTTGACCAGGTTTGCATCGTGATATTTGCGGGGTCAGGCACCCGAATCGTTAATTTCTTGCCGCTCTGGGTTAATTCGGCGAGGTTGCCGTGTACTTTCACTTCCGCGGACGTAAGCATTGCCCAACGAATGGTGGTTTCGGTATCCAATGTTTCTATCTCGTCTTTGACCAAGGCATATTTCCCGTCAACTATCGCTGTCCCTCGCACTGCCTGCGCAAGCTGGCCTTTGTATAAAGTTGAAATATCGGTCACTGCGCTTAAGAAAGCCGGGCCGGAGGTCGTGCTGGTAATGATACCCTTGCCTTCAACCCGCTGCAGTTCGTTATTCACAGTTAAAGTATTGTGAGAAAAATTGTTATAACGAAATATCTGCCAGCGCTGGCCATCCTGCTTATCTGCCCACAAGTTGATATTTCTTAATTCCAGTGCGGTGTATTCCTGAAAACCAAAGTCCTTAGCCCACCTCACTCCGTCGGATTCCAGCACAAAAGCCCCGGCATCCATATGTCCGTGCGTAACGAGTGGCGATCCTCCTTTTACCCCAAGAAAAATAGCATTGGGATCGGTCCAGGAGGAGCGCATCAAAGCTACCGGATTTCTGCCGGCTCCGGTCCAGAGATGCGTTTTGGGCGCAGCTATTTTTTCCGGATCCATTCCATTTCCCCAGATCAGGATCGCCGGGAGCAGCCGATCTGAATTCTTTTTGATATGGTCGGACGTCAGGTAAAAACGTTCATTCCAAAGCAGGGACGGGTCTTTCAGCTTATTGGCAAACCAAAACATCGCCGGCTGCAGCGTTGAAATTTCAGAAGCGTCGGAATAGTTGAAGTTACGGCCTGTCGGGCCGACCATGTTTTCGAGATAGCCGGCTGTTTTCAGGAATCCTTCACTTTTACTCAAACCAAAATCGGTTTTAAAAATCTTTTCAATGGCGCTCAGGAACATGATGTTAAAGGTTGTTCCGTAACCCCAATAGGTATATCCTTCGGCGAAAGCGCCATCCGGACCGTAATCTTTCATGGCAATACCGATGCTCGCCACAGAGCGGTTGACGACTTTTCTGGCCAGTTCAGGATCGCTCTCCCAGGTCGCAATAGCGCCGAAAGAGATACCTGCATTGCACACCTGATTCCAGTTATTGGTCACAGACAGCCATTTACGATAATTGGGATAGGCACTGTCGAACGACGTGGCTACCCCTTTTTTCAATATCGCTTCCCTGATCGTCTCGCGTGATTTTTCGGAGAGGTCGTGATAGAGCCAATCGTAGCCTATCGCCACGCCCATGGTCATTTCGGCCACATCCAGATAATGGCCCGGGTTCCAGTCGCTGAAATTGGAAACGGCCAGCAGCTCTTCTTCCGCACGTTTCAAATATTTCTTGTCGCCAGTCATCCGCCAGGCATAACTCAGGTTAAAAACCCGGTACAAACAATCCCTGGATTTTGCGAGCAGCCTTACGCCGAATAATATCCTTTCAACCGGCTTAGTAAAAAGCAGACTATCGCACTGACGCAGGATAGCCCCATGAACCTCCATCCATATACGGTTCGACCGGACCGACTTTCTCAACAGTTCTTCCTCGCCCTTCAACAAAAGTAATCTGGGATGATCCTGGATAACCGTTTTCGGATTGATAAACTGGACGGTATCCATCTCATGCACCTGGGCATGGGCCAGGCTGGCTATGAGAAAGAGGATAAGTGTTGCAAGTAATCTCATAAAATTCAGTATCCATTAAGAGCCCGAGCCTCGAACGACCGCGGCCCGACGATCTCCTAACTACGGTTTTCAATCCGTAGATCCATGGAGGTCGATAGCGCCAGTGTCATACCTATGTGACCTATCGCGGCCATCTCCGCAGTGCTGCTTTGTGCCTGTGACCTGCGACCTGCGACCTGCGACCCCGGGTTGAAACCCGGGGTTAGGATATCGGTCGTACCTCTGGTACTTATTTGTTAGCTAGCCTTTTGTGACCTAGTTTTTATCCCACCAAAGCGGTGTTGACACTTTATCAGGGCCTTTCAACATTTCAACAGCTTTGGCTGTAGCCGCTGCATTGGTTTGCTTTTCAGTATCCAGAAAAGGCACACGCCGGATAAAGGTACCCGCTGGCAGATCGGTGTTTTCGCTGTGGACAATCGGGTATAGTTTCGGAAGTCCAGACCGCCGTACTTCCGCCCAGCCTTCCATGGCGTCGGGGAACAAGGCAAGCCATTTTTGTTGTGCTACCTGTTTGCGTTGCATCGTCGGGTCCGAGCTAAATTTAGCGGGATAATCGTTTACGGGAGGTGAATTTTGTCCATCCTCAGGAGCAATAGGTACCGCAGGATTGGCAATGTATTTCGCAATCACTGCCTGATCGGTGATCCCCCATTGTTTCATCGACATTTTGATACCTGTTTCATACAGGTTCTGGGCATTATCCCCCATATTCCAGCCATTGAGCGCACCTTCCGCACGAAGGAAATAGGCTTCAGCAGCATGCATGATATTTTGCGGTGTATTGAAAACCGCTGTAAAACTGCCATTGTTGCCGGTTGCCCAGCGTGACCCCAGATTGGAAGTATACTTTCTCGAATTGATATCCATCTGTTTTTCAGCCACCAGCAATCCATTTCTCACGCCATCGTATTTTCCTGTAAAACTGGCAGGCTGAAAGTAAATCGGCATCCGGGGATCTTCGTACCCCTTCAGTATCGATTCCATGGTTGAGCTCATCCGGATTTCATCCCAGGCCACGATCTGTGAAAGACCGTTGTATTCGGCATAAACGGTATTGGATTTCGGCATAAATGCATCGTCCGTCGTTTCTGTCATGACGCCAGCGGCTACGGCTGCTTCTGCCTGTGCCTTGGCAAGTACAGGGTCCACTTTGGAGATACGCATAGCCAGGCGGAGCCTTAATGTATTTGCAAACTTCATCCATGCGGTGGTGGACTGTGCCCCTTTTGCATTATAGATCAGGTCAAATTTTCCGTAAGGCGTTTTTCCGGCACTGTTCTTCAAGACCGTTGAAGCCGCGTCCAGCTTTTTGAAAAAATCGTAGTAGATCGAGTCCTGGGGAGTAGAAGCTACCGAACCGAGACCATTTGCCGCCTGGAAATAGGGGATTGGCCCAAAATAATCCGTAACGCGATGGAACATCCAAACCCACCAGATTTTTGCTAATGCATTCTCAGGAGTTTGCTCGTCGGTATTGTCAAGGATTGTTTTCAGCGCTGGCGCCGATTGAATATATACCGGGTTCCAGGCAGCCGGAAGCCAGTCAAGACGCATCACATAGCGGTCTGTAGGAAAAGACATGGCAGCCTGTGAGTAGAACTGGGAGTAAACGCCTGCGTATGTCCCCTCGCCAATTTCAAAATTGTTGGGGGCCAGAGAGGAGCTCATTAGGGCATTGGAGAACATATACGGATACTCGGCGGTACTGACAACACTTAGCTTGGTATTGTCCGTGTTGACAGAGTCAAAGTCATTGGTGCAGCTGCCCAGCCCGACGATCAACGCCAGTAAAGAGGCAAAAGACAGCATTTTAATGTTTTTCAGGTTGTATTGCATGACAATCATTATTTTAATTAAAATGACAGTTTCAGATTAAGTCCCATACTTCTGGTAGAGGGCAGGTTATTGTACTCGATACCCTGATAGTTACTGTTACCAATACTCACCTCCGGATCGAAGTCCATCTTACGTTTGCCGATTCCGGGAATATCGAGGATCGAACTTCCCCTGTAAAGGAAGAACAGGTTACGGGCAACAAAGGAAATTTTTGCGCCTTTGATGAACTTGGGCAGCGATTTGAACTCATAACCAAAAGTAAGCTCCCTCACACGTACCGAAGTTGCGTTGTAAGTGAAGAATTCGGCCCAGGAGTAATTGTTTTGTGAAACTGTCTGCCAGAATTTCTCCGCATTGACTGCCACAGTGTTCGCAGCACCTTCGGCCGTCACGCCAGGCACTACCCAGGAACCGGCCTCGCGGTACTTCGTTGTGTAATCTGCATTACCAAAATAAGCATTTTGAGCAGCGGTACCGGATGTTACCACGCCGCCAAATTTACCATCGACCAGCACGCCCAAAGTAAAGTGTTTATAAGAGAATGTGTTGTTGAAACCTGCGGTATATTTCGGGTTGAAGTTTCCTACTTTCTCAATGGAAGTGGTTTGAACCGGAACTCCAGCTGCGCTAACCAGGTATTGTCCATTCAGCTTTTGCCATTTGTACCCGTATAGGTCCCCGTAACTGCCACCTTCCACGATCACAGGCGTCGCAGTCCGCACATTCTGTGTGGAACCCAGGTATACACGAGCTATACCAGGATAGAGTTCAACAACCTTGTTTTTGTTGCGGGCATAATTAAGCCCCATATCCCATGTAAATGCGCTGGCATGCAGTATTTTGGCAGAAAGCACGATCTCGATACCGCTGTTTTGAATGTTACCTGCGTTGAGGTATCTGGAAGCATAACCGGATGATGCCGGTGCGCCGACAGTCAGCAACTGGTTTTTCGAATTGGTTTTGTAATAAGTCAGATCAATTCCGAAACGGTTTTCCATGAACCGCCAGTCCGTACCGAACTCTATAGAATTGGTCAGTTCGGGTTTCAGGTTCCCAATGGATTTGGTCGCGCTGCTGCTTACAAAACCGCCGAACGATCCCCTGCTATACGTATAAGTCTGATTGATCAGGTAGGGATCGGCATCGTTACCCACCTTGGTGGCAGACGCCCGAACTTTTGCAAGACTGATCCAGTTCGGCAGCCGAACCATTTCGGACAAAATCGCCGAAAGGCCAACAGATGGATAAAAGTAAGAATATGGTTCAGGAAGGGTACTCGACCAATCATTTCTAGCCGTTACGTCCAGGAACAGGTAATCTTTATAGCCGAATTGCGCTGTTCCGTAAATAGAATGGAGGTCCCTCTTACTGGTTGCACTCGTTACGCCAAGTGTAGTCGCGAAGCCCAGATCATATTTGTTTGGGATACCCAGACCATCCGCATAGTTGACGCGTCTTCTGGAACTTCTAAGCAGCATTGAACCACCAATATTGTAATTGATTACCAGGTCCTTCGTAATGTTATTTGTACCGTTCAGCAAGATATCGATGTTTCTTTCGCTTACCTGCGCGCCTTCCTCAGCATAGTAACCGCCCGGCTGGCGTGCGTAGTTGGCTGTATTGTTGGCATATGCGTGGGTATTGAAATCGTTGTAAGTATCTGAACTGATCCGGCCCTGAATATTCAGCCAATCGGTAAACTTATATTTCAACGCGAGCAACGAAGTGACCCTGCTGCGGTTTTCAATATGTCTTGTGTTGTGAATGGTCCAGTAAGGGTTCATATATACCGGATCGGGGTTGGTCCAGTATGTTGGAGTTTCGATACCTGTTGAGCTTACCTTTTTATATTCTTCGAGATCTGCCAGGTTGACCGTCCTTGGGATGTGCGATAAGTTGGCTACGACGAATCCGTCCCCTCCTACACCAGGCTTGTTTTTAATTTGCTGGAGCGTGTACGTTACCTTTGCATCCACCGATAATTTGCTGGTGATGTTCATACTCATCCGGCCATTAAATGTATTGCGTGTCAGGCTGTTGGTAGGAACAATTCCATTTGCGTTGTTATTTGCGTACGAAAGATAGGTCGTCATTCTATCGGTTCCGCCACCCACGCTCACGGCGTTATTACTCGACAATGCTGTTCTGTAAAAACCAGAGATATTGTCAGGATAGGCTTGAAGAGAAACCGTTTTACCTGCCCAGTCCACCACGCTCTGACCTGCTACTGCCGCGCCCCAGCTTCCTGTTGCTAAAGCCGAATAGGTACCTGCCGAACCCTGACTGTACTGATTTTGTAAACTCGGTGTTGTTAATGCTTTGTCAAAAGATACGCCCGAATTCACGTTAACCGCCAATCCACCGCTTTTACCTTTTTTTGTGGTGATCATCATCACACCATTTGCCGCACGACTGCCGTATAATGCAGCTCCGGCAGCTCCTTTCAGCACGCTGATCGACTCAATATCGTCCGGGTTAATGTTGGAAACACCGTCGCTTCCGCTGGTTCCGCGGTTGTCATCACCCGAATCGTTTCTTACTTGTCCTGAGATGGTTGAGTTGTCGACTGGAACACCATCTACAACGATCAATACGTTGTTGGTACCTTGGATAGACCTGTTTCCACGCAGGACAATCCTGGTAGCCCCGCCTGGTCCGCTGGCAGAAGGGGTAACTGTAAGTCCGGCAATTTTTCCGGATAATGTGTTGGTGAAGTTCGCATCCCGAACTTCATTAATCTGTTCGTTACCCACTTTTTGCGTTGCATAAGTCAGGGTTTTGGCCGACCGCTCGATACCAAGCGCGGTTACGACTACTTCCTGCAATCCTACGCTCTCTTCCTGCAAAGTTATGTTATCAAGTGTGGTCCTGTTTCCAATCGCAACTTCCAGTGTTTTCATTCCTATGTAAGAGATCACCAGAATGTTTGCATTATCGGGCACGGAAATGCTGAATTTCCCGTCTTTATCCGCAATTGCACCGGCGGTAGACTGTTTTACAACGATAGATGCACCGGGAATTGGCGCACCTTTCTGATCGATTACTGTACCAGACACTTTTTTTACTTGCTGCGCGAAAGCCGCATCAGAAGCACCTGTGAGTGTAAAAAAGCAAATCGACAACAGAAGAACAAAGAAGTGGCGGAAAAAGCAGGTTTTTATGATTGAGGCTTCTTTAAAGGGTAACCTCAATGGTTCTAGAGATTTTTTCATATTCAAAGTTTTCAGAACGGGATATTGAACTAATGGGTAAACTGGGAAATACTAGCAAGTACCGGGATATCTTCATAGGCAGGCAAGTTTAATGGCTTAATGATAAAGTCATCGAAAGAGGGACAGTTCTAATGGTAAATAATAATGAAGTATTTATGTCAACAAATATATTATTTTTTTGTCAACAAAAAAATTTGCAAAAAATTATTCAAAACAACTTCTATGAAATTATTTACGGCAAAAAGGGAATGATGCGAAAGTGTGTCATGCCGGTCGGCAAAGCAGCGAAATGATATTTGGTGGGCTACCAAACAAAATAAGCCGATTTCAGGACGCTGAAACCGGCTCGTATATAATGATATGCTCTGATGTTAAAAATCGTCCGAAATGGCAATGTTGTCAGACAAGATCCATAGATGCTACTTCCCCACGTATCAGGTGTTTCATCAAAGCCTCCTCTGCTCTTTTGATGTCTTTCGCCTTAATTCCCGCTACGATTTCCCTATGTTCCAGATCAGTAAGCTCGTAATCATCCATATGGGTCTGGGTTTTACCTAACTTCTGGTGGAATAGCGGGATGTTACTCGCCTTGTAAAGATCTACAAGCTTTTCATTACCAGCACTTTCTATAATTGTTTCGTGAAATTTGACATCCGCCTCACAAGCTCCGCCGAAATAGCCCCTTTCTACCATAGAAGTAAAATCGTCGCAGATCCTTTCCAGCTCTTCGATCTGGGGTTCCTCAATTTTCTGGATAAGCAGCCTGAGGGCGCCTACTTCCAGAATCTCGCGAAGCTCCCGGATTTTGTGACTATCCTCGATTGTAAGGGTTTTTACAAAAAAACCACCTTTCTCGCCCTGCACGATCAGTTGCTCGCCCAGTAGCCTCGTCAATGCTTCCCTGATGGCCATCCGGTTCGCATCCAGTTTTTTCGACCATTCATCCTCTTTTAACCTGGTTCCTGAGGTAAGCTGATTGGAGAGTATTTTCCTTCGTAATTCCGCGTAGGCTTTATTCGACAGAGAGTCTTCTTTCATTTTTTATGTAAACAATAATCAAAAATCCTGTAAACCAAATATGTTATAAAGATAGGAAATAATTATAATATAGTACGAGCAGAGAACTCCCTAAAAAATGACCGGTTACAAAAAAAGACCGGGCAAAAGAAGAACTGATTGCTACAGTCTGGTTCTTTCGCCCGGTCGTTGGTGTGCTGTGCTGTTAACAGAAAAGACGCCAAATGTCACTGGCCGCCTCAATGATATTAGAGTAATTCGCTTTCATAATGCAATCCTATCTGTGCAGGATGATAGCTGATGATCCGGTTGAATTCGGATAATGCCTGATTGACTTGCCGTTGTGAAACGCCACTGTATTCGAGCATCAACATTTTGGCCTGGTTGGTACTGGAACGTTTCATTTTCCAATACTGGGGATGGTTCACCCCAATGGGAGTGCGGAAATATTTTTCCTTTGGCTCCTTGATCAGGATTTCATACTCTGTGCTGAACTGCGGACTGTCGTGCAGGAAGATACCTTTCACAATTACTTTTACCTCTCTGCCACTTTTTAGCTGGAAAATTTTCTCGTGTATCATAACGGGTTTTTGTTTAAGAATGTCGGAATCGATTAAATGCCGAGCTGGGTTTGGAATCGAATTTGTTTACAAAAAATTCATACCAGCATCAGCAAAACGTAAACAGTACAAACATGCCCTCTGAAAACGATTTTTTCTCATTAAGTTTAGCTAACGGTTGATTATGTTAGCATGCGGTCATTTTCTGATGACTTTCGGAAAAATAATTCCCTCAACATCCTGGCTAAGAAGACAGGCAAATCGCACTCAGGTAATCAGATGGCCGACAAACTGTGCCGTGTTGTCCAATATCTTACCGCCCCTGCGAAACCCCAGCCCACAAGCCTCGCCCGCATAAAAAACGCCGGCCTGGTAGGAATTTCCTGTTGAATCGGTCGGGAAAGCCACGTATTCCTGGTAAATACGTTTCTGACCTTCATACTCTCCTTCTACCGAATGCGCTATTTCGCCCCCTTTTTCCAGAATGGATACATTGGCCCCCTCTCTCCCGAACAACACTTTGCTAACCGACTTTTTATGAGGCAAGGCGTACCTTTCTGTCTGGAGTAGAAGCGGATGGTAAGGATACAAGTCCCAGAGGATTTTGAGGATGTATTTTGACTGAAAAAGAAGCGTGTAAGCGGGGTTAAGGATCAGCGCTTTACGATTCCTGACAATTTCCGTCAACATTCCGGCAAGCTCGGGCTCATCAAACCCAATATACTCCCAGGGCACGAGTTTAAACCAGAAATCGAAGCGGACGAAATGGCCGGTTTCCGGATCTTGGAAGAAGATGCCATCGCCGTTGGAGAACTCTACGTCATCAATGAACGCAAATTCGGTATCAAAACCTGCCTCTTTTGCGGCTTCTGCCAGCAACGCCACATTGGTATCGTCTTCTGGATAACCGCGCATCGTTGAGAACAATATCGAAGGATTGAGGTCACTATTGGCCTCACGGATAAAGCTGAACTGATTAACGAGGCTCTCATATAGGGAGTTGAACTGCTGCGCATCGTCCAACCCATTCATCCGAAGATGTGCCCATTGCACTACGGCGGTTTCGGGCAGGCAGGTTGCTGTATCCGCATTAAACTCGATCAGTTTTACGGCCTCGCCGCCGAACCCGCCGGCTAGGTCGAACCGACCATATAAATGCACATGTTCCTCGTTTTCCCATGATAACCGGATGAGCTCAACCAGATTATCTGGAATACCCAGGTCTTTGAACAAATGATTGTCGATAACATACTGCCCAGCCTCTACAAGCATATCATAAAGGGTATTGGCAGCCTCGTAATAGGAGGCTGCCTGCTCTTCACTGATCTCCACGATATCGTTGACCACGTAGGGGGTCGTATCGGTGCCCAGCATCCAGCTCCATCCCGCATTCCGCAATGCCTGCTCGGGCGGATTGGGCAATGATTTTAAATTTACCATGACCGTTTGCTGTTAACCCGCGCTTCTTCCCGATGAACGCCCAAAGAACCCTTTTCTGCCTCCGCTGGGGCGGGAAGTGACCGTACGCGTGGTACGGGAGGCGTTCACCTGCCGGACTGCAGTTTGCGAGCGCTCGTAGGTAGCCGGATTGCTATAGAAGCCCCGGCTCACATTGGGGTCCGTGCGATAATTATTCATATACGCATTATTGGAATTACGGCCCAGCATATAACCGATCCCGCCATAAAGCAACATGCTGGATAATCCATGGTGATGGCCGATATATGCATGGTTTGTCCGGATTTCTTCGTCGATCAATGCTTTGGCCGCCGATGTGCTTAGGGTGTCCACATGGCCGTCGAGATAAGTAACAATGGCCATGGAGCTGTCTGCCCCGACGTTTTCTTCGTCTGTAATTTGAAACTCCCCTGGTTTGACTTCCCTGATGTGCGACCTAATTCCTTTGGTATAGGTTGTTTCTTCGTAACTGTAAGCTTCATCGTCTTCGTCGGATGAGCAGCTGCTCATACCGACGCCCGATAGTAACGCCAAAGCCAGCGCACCACCGATACTGATATCTTTTACACTTTTTATAAAAGACCCTTTTCTTATCCGCGTCATTTTGTTTGGTTTTTATGCTGAGATTGCCCCAAAACTAACGCTTTTAATTGCAAACCAGGATTGCTTTCTTTGGAAAGGCTTTTTTAACTGATTTAAAATCCGTCCGCTTTATAAACGGTTTTGAGTCAGTGCCTTAAAAAGAAAGCATAACCCGCAGAACAGGTTATGCTTTCCTTTTACGACCAGATTACCACTTATGCCTTTTTGGCAATTTTTTCTAAAGCGCCAACCAGCTTGTCCAGGTCGCTTAGTTTGGTATATACATGTGGCGTAACGCGCACCACATGTATATTTTCCCAGTTAACGCCCACGGTATGGATCTGATAATCCTTCATTAACCTGCCATCCAGCTCTTCGGGTTTCATGCCGTCGATACTTACCCCGGCAATTGCGCACGAATATTCGGGTTTTAAGGACGTATGGATTTTCACGCCGGGTATTTGCGCAGCCTTCTCTGCCCAGTATTTTTTCAGGTAATGAATCCTTTCCTGCTTTCTTTTTGAGCCTATCCCTTCCTGGAAATTAACCGCTTCTCCGATTGCCTGCTCAATGCAAAAGCTACGGGTGCCCAATGTTTCAAATTTTCGGATATTGGCACTCTTGGGCTCGCCATTACAAAGCAGCGGCCATATTTTCTCGATCTTGTCTTTCCTGACCCACATCATCCCGCTACCTACCGGCGCGCTCAGGAACTTGTGTAGGCTTGTCCCGAAATAGTCGCATTCCAGGTCCGGGATTTTGTAATCCAATAGCCCGAAGGTATGGGCCCCGTCCACTACTACTTCGATGCCTTTGCTATGCGCCATCTGGCAGATCTTCTTCACCGGCATGATCTGCCCCACCCAGTTGATGATATGCGTGACGTGGATAATCTTTGTTTTAGGTGTGATGGCATCCGCATAAGCCTTTACAATTTGCTCGTCGTTTTCTATGGGAAAGTCGAAGGATAGTTGCTTGTAAACAACCCCTTCGCGCATCTGACGCTGCTTGTAGGCCTGGATCATATTTGGGTAATCCTGGATAGTCCCTATGACTTCGTCACCTTTTTGAAGCGGCAAACCGAAAATAATGGTATTCAATGCTTCGGTCGCATTGCGGTTGATTGCAATCTCTTCTGCGTCGCACCCGGCCAGCTTAGCCAGACTTTGCCTCAAAGGCTCGCGGCCTTTATCCATAATACGCCACATATAATAGGATGGCCCCTGGGCAGCGGCTTTGTTATACTTATCAAGCGCCTGCTGGACTACGATAGGCGAAGGTGATACGCCCCCGTTATTCAAAATAATGATTTCGCTCTTGCTCGCTGTGTAAGCATCCTGAATAACCGACCAGTAATCTTCATTGTCTTCACTATCGGCATTCCATAATTTTTCCGCTTCGAGGAAATCCTCGGCGTGCAGCTGGTTGAAGAGGCTGTTCATGCCAAATGCGCCCATGCCGAGGGCGGCGCTTTTTCTAAAAAAGGACCGGCGGTTGTTCATAGAAAATGTTTTAAGGGGAATAGTAATTGAGTGAGCTACAATTTATTAATTATATACCAGGAATCACAATTATTGATTTTCAATGCCATCTCTCAAAGTTGATTGGAGTAGCCACTCATAAGTATTGTAAGGCTCGGGCATGCCGTAGCTGTCGAGCTGAAGGTACATCAGGTGCAAATGGGTTGGCGAGCGCTTCATATAAGCATTATAACCGCTCCTTCCCATTTCCGATATCTTGTGGCCTGCATTCACCCATTGTCCCGGCTGCACTTCCACGATGTTGTTGTGTGCGTAGTAGAAGAGTCCGTCCAGGCAGGGATCGTAAATCCAGATCCAGTTCCCGCCCCTGAATTCGCTGTCGTATTTCCAGCCCGTTTCGGTCGCTACCACCACTCCCGATGTAAAAGCCAGCACATCAATCGGTTTCCAGGTTCGGTCGTCGAGGTTATCCTGGTCTTTGTCCCTCACAAACAGGTCATGAGCGGGGTGGCTTCCGCTGACATTCATATCGAAAAGATCGAAGCCCTCTCCGCGGTAACCTTTGCCTTTTGCCCCAATGGTTTCCCTGGGAGAGTAAGATCTGATTGGAAATACAAAATAGGAAGAGTCAATGGCAGGACAGGAATCTCTTTTAAAAGCGCCCCGAAAATCCATCATGACGGCCCGGAAGGCACTCCTTGCCGAATCAGGGGTAATCGCACCATCCCGGATATCCATCTGTATCTGATGAAATGTCGCACAATACTCGGCTATCTTTTGAGAACGGTCATTTTGACCAACCAAGCCGGAGATACTGGCAATCAATACAACCCCGGCAAATCGTTTCACTGTCATTAACAAAAGTTTTGACATCCAGCCATTTTCTTTCACTTCCAATGATTTTAAAGAACGTTAACGTGAGGCTTTACAGATTAAAATTCTACAAATGTATTTCTTAAACATTAAAAAGCTGCAACCGTATACTTTAAACCGGGAACACTAAACTTTTTTAAGATGCAATATCGTCGTTTTGGACGCACAAACTGGCAGGTAAGCGAGATTGGTTACGGTATGTGGGGGTTGGCAGGCTGGACGGGTTCCGACCGCAAGGAAACGGATGACTCATTGAACCTGGCGGTAGAATCAGGTGTCAATTTCTTTGATACAGCCTGGGGTTATGGCGAAGGTTTAAGCGAAAGGATCCTTGGAGAACTGATCAAAAGATATAGCGACCGCAAGCTCTATGCCGCCACCAAAATCCCTCCCAAGAACCGCATCTGGCCTTCCAAGCCTGAATTTAAACTAAAAGATGTTTTCCCGGCCGATTACATTGTGGAATATACCGAAGAAAGCCTTAGAAACCTGGGTACCGAAAAAATTGATCTGCTCCAATTCCACGTTTGGGAGGATCATTGGGCGCAGGAAGACGAATGGAAGGAAGCCATTCAAAAACTAACCAAAGAAGGAAAAGTGGAAAGCTGGGGGATCAGTATCAACCGCTGGGAGCCGGACAACTCTCTCCAAACACTCAAAACGGGTTTGATTGACGCGGTCCAGGTTATTTATAACATTTTCGATCAGGCTCCGGAAGATCACCTTTTCCCTCTTTGCAAAGAGATGGACATTGCGGTGATTGCCCGGGTCCCTTTCGACGAAGGCACATTGACCGGCACATTGACCAAAGAAACTGTTTTCCCTGCCGACGACTGGCGGTCTACCTACTTCGTTCCCGAAAACCTCCATTCCAGCGTAGACCACGCCGAAGCATTGCGGAAAGATATACCTGCGGGGATGACCATGCCGGAACTTGCTTTGCGATTTATATTGAACAATCCTGATGTGCATACCACGATTCCCGGAATGCGGAAATTGCCTCATGTAAGATCCAATGTCGCGGTGAGCGATGGGCAGGCACTTTCACAGGAAGTCGTCGAAACGCTGAAATCACATCGCTGGGACCGTGAGCCAACGGAATGGTCCCAGTAGTAAATCAAACACCCTGTTCCGGAATCGAAACAGGGTGTTTTGCTTATCTGTACAAGCTGCTGTCAACCGAAAACTTTCCCGGACCAGTCAGAAACAGCGCCAGATAAGTGATCAGGAAAGCAGTAGCGTGCTCCTTTTTGTCAAAGGAGTCCCCTCCGTGCACAATGAATACGATCACAAGCATATTAATCAGCAATGGGATCAACGCGGCCCGCGTGACGAGCCCCAGCATCATCAGTATTGAACAAACAAATTCCGCAAAAATCGTAAGGATATAGGAAACCTCCGGACCAAGGCCAATCGGGTCCGGAAACGAATGGTCGCCGCTCAAAAAGCTGGTCAGCTTGGCGTATCCATGTGTGATCATCAGTGCAGAAATCCCCACTCTCAAAATCAGGATTCCCAGGTCCGCCGCTACGGGCAGTTTGATTGGTTTCAAAAATTTCTTCAGCATCGCTATGTTTTTTGGGTTGTTAATTATGGGTCCTTATCCATCTAAACTTAATGTCTTGTTTGATCATGACCGTAAATTTTCCTTGGAAATCAAAATAGCTCAAAAATAATTTAGCTGGCATACAGTTTGTGATTTTTATTTATCGAGTAATATTTTTAGGTTTGTCTAAATTATATTTAAGATCAAATTAAAAATCATTTTGAGCTGGCCCATATGAAGACACTCATACTATTCATTTGCTGTGCATTATCCATGCCATCTATGGCACAGCACACATTGTCTGGAAAGATAATCCTGGATAGCCAGACTGAAACTGCATTCGGCGCATCGGTCTACATTGTCGAATTAAAAACGGGCACCACGGCCGACACACTCGGAAATTACCGGCTCACCAACATTCCAACGGGAACATATACGGTAAAAATCAGTTACATTTCGATGCCCCCAGTCACTGAGAAAAATATCCGCATCGCACAAAATCTGGCAAAAGACTTTACATTAAAACCTGGGGCTAATTCACTGAACGAGGTGGTCATTACCGGCACGATGAAGGAAGTTTCCAAACTGGACAGTCCGGTTCCTGTGGACATCATTACCTCCAAATTCATTTACAAAAACCCAGTCCCAAGCATCTTTGAAGGTTTAAGCTACGTCAATGGCGTACGGCCGCAGCTCAATTGCAATGTATGCAACACGGGCGATATCCATATCAACGGCCTGGAAGGTCCTTACACCATGGTCCTGATCGACGGCATGCCCATGGTAAGCGGGTTATCGACGGTTTACGGGCTCTCCGGCATCCCGAACAGCCTGATAGAAAGAGTTGAAATCGTAAAAGGGCCGGCATCCACACTTTACGGCTCCGAGGCAGTAGGTGGCCTCATCAATATTATCACGAAAAACCCATCGAAAGCTCCGGTATTTTCGGCCGATGCTTTCAGTACGACCTGGCGGGATTATAATGTAGACCTTGGCATAAAAATCACAGCTGGCGAGAATGCGAGCGCATTGCTGGGGGTTAATTATTTCAATTATCAAAACCCTGTCGATCACAACGGCGACGGCTTTACCGACCTTACTCTGCAAAACAGGATCTCCATTTTCAACAAATGGTCCTTTAACCTAAAAAATGACCGTCACGCCAACATAGCAGCCCGCTACTATTATGAAGATCGCTGGGGAGGCGAAATGACCTGGAACAAATCCTTCCGCGGTGGCGACCAGGTTTACGGCGAAAGCATTTATACCAAGCGTTTCGAAGTCCTGGGAAATTACCAGTTGCCTGTTTCCGAAAAAATTACCCTCCAGTATTCTTTCAGTTCGCATGATCAGAATTCGGTTTACGGCCACGTCCCCTTTATTGCCGACCAGAAAATCGCCTTTGCGCAATTGCTTTGGGACAAGGAAATCGGGAAACACAACCTGCTTTTTGGTACACCATTCCGCTACACATTCTACAATGACAATACTACTGCCACCCGCTACATCGATGGCAAAGATCATCCTGACAAAATCTTTCTCCCCGGCTTTTTTGTTCAGGACGAAATCAAATCGGGCCCGCACGCTTTGCTGCTAGGCGCGAGATACGATTACAATAGCCGGCACGGCAGCATTTTCACCCCCCGGCTTGCTTATAAATTTAAATTCAACCAGACTGATGTGGTCAGATTGAACATCGGACGCGGCTTTCGAATTGTGAACTTGTTTACAGAAGATCACGCTGCTTTAACAGGATCGAGGCAGGTGATCTTGAAAGAGGCTTTAAATCCCGAACAAAGCTGGAATGCCAATATCAACCTGGTGAAAAAAATAGTGACGGGCAATTCCTTTATCGGCTTCGACGCCTCCGTATTCTATACCTACTTTACTAATCGCATTCTCCCTGATTACGATACCAATCCGAATCAGATTATTTATGATAATCTCGACGGTTATGCCATTTCCAAAGGAATAAGCCTTAACCTGGATTTTAATTTTCCATTCCCATTAAAAATCATTGCCGGAGGGACATTTATGGACAATTACCAAAAAGAAAATGGTGTCCGCTTCCGGCCCGTTCTGACCGAGAAATTCACAAGCGTTTGGTCTGTTAGCTATGAAATACAAAAGGCCGGTGTATCATTTGATTACACCGGCAATATGTACGGCCCCATGCGTCTACCGGTGCTCAGCGAAACTGATCCCCGTGCCAGAATATCGCCGGTATGGTCGTTACAGAACATTCAGATCACCAAGAAATTCAGCAACGGTCTCGAGATTTATGGCGGCATCAAAAATCTGCTCAATTTCACACCGCCCGCCAATTCCATCGCCCGGTCGAACGATCCCTTTGATAAAAATGTCAAGTTCGACGCACAAGGACAGGTGATCCCGACACCGGATAACCCATACGGACTGACCTTTGACCCGTCGTATGTTTACGCTCCCAATCAGGGACTTAGGGGCTTTCTGGGACTGAGATATACCCTCCGGTAAAAGCCTGTTTTAACATGTCAAAAAAGTGTCAAAAAACGTTATTATATGATTATTCAAAGACATTGATAGTTTATAGCACTGATAGTCATTGCTTTGAATAATTATTGATTGTATCTTCGTGCCATCAACTAATTAACACTACTTGATTATGGCATTAACAAAACAATTTGTAAAGAGTAAATCTATTTACAAAGTTACCTTCACAGTACCTGCCGAAGCGGCAGCAGAAACCAAGAAAGTGGCCCTTGTTGGAGAGTTCAACGGATGGAATCCTGAGGAAGCTATTGCATTAAAAAAACAAAAAGACGGCTCTTTCAAAACGAGCCTGGAACTTACATCTGGTGAATACCAGTTCCGTTACATCCTGGATGACGAGAAGTGGGAAAACGACTGGGAAGCAGACAAATACGTGCCTGCAGGAGTAGCTGCAACCGAGAATTCGGTGGTAGTACTTTAATAGGTTGTTAGCTAAAAAACCGACAAGTAAATCACTACTTGTCGGTTTTTTTAATTTTATAAAAAGTAAGAAAGCTAATGGCTGGCAGCCAACAGCTAAACAACAAAGCTATCGCTCTCCACATACGCCTTGATCAGGGCATCTTCTCCTTCCGCTCCCGATTTCGAATTGCCGTGCTCCATACCCATGATGAAAGAACGGTTTTCTTTTTTACTGCGCTCGTAAATGTATTTGAACACGTTTTTATAATTGATTTCCCCCGTAGTCGGTTCTTTACGGCCCGGTTCATCGCCGATCTGGAAATAATCGATCTCAGTCCATGTTTTTTCAATATTGTAGATCAGGCGGCCTTCGTTTTTCTGCATATGGTAGATATCATACAGGATCTTGCACGACTTGCTGTTCACTGCCCGGCAGATTTCGTAGGTCTGCTCCGAAGTCCTCAAAAATAAATCAGGCGAATCACTCAAAGGCTCCAAAACCATCACCAATCCATGTGGTTCCAGGATTTCGGCTCCACGGCGCAATGCATCAATGACATTGCCGGTTTGAACCCCTATCGGCAGGCTTCTTTCAAAGTTGCCCGGCACGACTGTCATCCATTTGGCATTGACACGTTTGGCAACCTCTACTGCCTTTTTACAACCATTCAGGAAAATGTCAACATATTCCTGCTTGCCTGCTGCCAGCGTATTAGCTCCATTACCTCCCTTGTCTACCACAAAAACGCCCATTTGCATTCCTAAGCGGGTCATTTCTTTTGCAATCGCCTCCTGCTGTTCCACTGGCCTGCCCATCATACCATTGTCTTCCAATGCCATAAATCCATTATCCGCCATGAATTTCAGCTGGTCGATATTGTCCTTCCCGGCTTTATTCTGGAACATGCCAAAGTGCGGTGCATATTTAAGCTTGAACTGATTTTTAGCGAATGGAGCTGCCTGTCCGGCAAAGGCCTCACCGGCTGCCATAGCAGCTCCGGCAATCCCCAAAGTAGATTTCACAAAATTTCTGCGAAGCATGTCTTTCTTTTAAAGTTATGTTTCAAATGTAAAGGAGGAATGCACCCTGATATACCTCAAAAAGTGGCTCCAATATTTTCACAATGGCCTTTTTGAGGTTAAAATGATCAGCATGTCAATCCCTGTTCCGGCGCCTTTTCCGTTTTGGGCCAACCTTCGCCGGTTCCGCAGGTGCTTCTTTGATTTCCTCTTTGGGTTTCGGGAAATAAGGTGCAAGCTGTGCTTTGATATCCTCCCGGAACGCATTTTTCACGCCTTCCAAAGCCGCCTCTTTCACGTCCCCGCTGAGTTGATCCTCTCTGAGCAGCCTCACCACAGCTTCTTCACCAGGCCAGCTGGCGCCCAGGTACCTCGCTGCATTTGTCCGGACGGATGCCGGTTGGTTGTTGTCCAATGCAACCGACCGCAGCAAATAAACCGATTCGGGGCTTCCGACAGTTTGAATAGATGCCAGCAGCGAAGATTTCTTCGACTCGTTCAATGTTCCGAGCTTTTCGGTAACATACGAAATGCCGGCCTGTTCCAACAGCAATGCACCCGCATCGCGGCCTAATACCTCATTGGATTTATCGAGCGCAAGTTTCAGGAGCCTGTCATTTTCGGATTCCAGCTCGTATCGGGTCATCAGATCAATGTAGTGCTCGGTCCCGTAAGTTTCGTCAAGCAGCTTATTCAGCGCGTTGCGTCCCTGCTGCGAATTGGTTACAAATGATTTGTCCAGATGCAGCAAAGCCAGCTTACTTACCTCAATGCGATCGGACGAATTGACTGTCAGTACATTCAGCAAAGCCTGCGACTTTTCGTATCCGGCCCGAAAAAAGTCAAAAGCACGAAAATAACGTAGCCGACTTTTAAAACTGACACTCGTATCCGCCGCGAGATCAGTAAGATAAGGAATGGCCTGCCTTGTACGTGCCAGCCAGATAATGTCCTTACCCGCATCCGTTGCGCCGGGTTTCGGGCCAGCTTTCTCCAGCCAGGCCGGGAAAATGCGCTCCCACTGATCGTACGCGCCAATGCTCAATGCTTCAACCGACCAGCGATCCTTGCCTTTGTACTGTTTGGCCAATTGCAGCCATACATCCAATGCTTCATAAGTATGGTTATGATTGATCGCCAATGCACATTCGCGCCTTACCTGTGGGTCGGGATCAGCAGTAAGGCGCTTGATATATTCTGTGGGGTCACTATTTCTCTGCCGCACGGCGCGTAGTGCAGCAATGCGGATATTCGGATTGATATGCCTGAAAGCGATATCCAGGTTACGGTAGTTAAAACCTTCAATTCTATTCAAAACCCACAATGCGCGGACCCTCAACCTTGGATTGGCATTGTACTGGTTAAACAGATCTTCCAAAAAGGGCTCAGCATTCCAGCCGTGTTTTACGCAGGCGTTCCAGGCCATATAACGCATCGACAGATTGGGGCTCTGCAAAGCTTTCACCGCCTGCTCGGGGTTACTAAGATCAAAAACCGGGATTTTGTAAGGCGTTGCAAGCGGAGCGATCCTGAAAATCCGGCCCCGACTTTTGTCCTTCATTTGATGGGAGCCGATGACCGGATCATACCAGTCCGAAACGATCAGCGAGCCGTCGGGCGCCACGCAAACATCTGTCGGGCGAAACCATTTGTCCCTGGTACCTTCAACGATAGGAATGATCCCGTTGGATTTATAACCTGCACCATCGTTCGCCACCGGGTACCCGCTTACATTATTTTGCCCTGCATCTGCCAATAAAATTTGGTCCCAATAGCGGCGAGGCAATAAATCGCCCTCGTAAATGGTCATTCCCATGGGAAAGCCCGAACCCGTTTCCAGCAAATCCGGCACTACGCCCGGGTCGTTCTGATGCCAGTGACGACGCGGGATTTCATCCTCAACGTTTGTCCGGTTAATCCGCCAGCTTGCCCCGGTCATCTCATCGATATAGCCAAAATTCCCGTTTTCCATGACGTAAGACACCCTGTCACCGCCATTTCCGGGTTCCTCCTGGTCGGATTGCCACATGGTGCCATAGCTGTCCACAGCTACCTCGAAACCATTGCGAAAATTCTCCGCCATGATTTCAACTTTCGTAAAATCCTGTTCACACCTGAACACGACGCCCTGCTTAAACTGTCGGAAGTCTATAGGCCTTTCGTATTTGTCAAGAAGCGGACGATCCTGGCCATCTACAAGCTGTCGGCCTGCATTTCCGTAGTTGAAATAAAACTTACCGTCCGGCCCAAAAACAAATGCATGTATGCCGGCGTCGTTCTGCGTACCGCCGATACCTTTGAATAAAACCTCTTTGGTATCGGCCTTATCGTCACCATCCGTATCAGTAAAAAGCCACACATAAGGACTTTGCGAAACCACTGCTTTGTTCCCCATTACCCAGATCCCAAGCGGCGAATTGATTTCCGGCCCCTGGTAGAACACTTTGGTAACGTCCGCCTTTCCATCTCCGTCTTTGTCTTCCAGAATCAGGATCCGGTCGCCCATTCCCAGCTCCGATTTCCCATTCATGGCAGGCCGGTAATTATATGCCTCGCAAACCCAGACCCGCCCTTTATGATCGACGTCTATGTTAATCGGATTGACAACGTTGGGTTCCGAAGCGAATAAAGTTGCTTCAAGACCCTCGGCTACCTTAAGTCCGGCAACCGCATTCCTGGAAAACCGTTTCTCCGGTTCAGAAAGCGAAGCATAGACACTATCAGGATCGGTAACTTCTAATGAATCAACAACTTGACAAAACCCGTAAACTTGAAAGAAGAAAGAATTTGCAGCGAGTAATAGGGCAAATCTTTTAAAATTGAATTGTTTCAAAACAAAATTTGATGACGCAGACTTCACAAAAACCGATTAAAAATACGGCTTGTTTGCTGAATAATGAAAGGAAGTTTTAAAGTTGTTGCGGATTTAAATCAAAAATGTTTTGTTTTATCACAAAACAATATAGCTTCGAGCTTTCAATGTTGTTTCAATTGTTGTGAAAGAAAAAATAAAACAACTTATAGCAGAACAAATAATCAGAAGAGGTGCGTTGAAAATTACTCTTCACAATCTTGAAGCCGTCGGAGCACTTACGGAGAGCCGCAGGGATGAAATTCTGGATCAAATAAATGAAACTGACGAAATAATTGAAAAGTTAAAAGAAGTGCTGAAAGCTATCTAGCAAATATTAACTGATTTACTCAATGGAAGATTTGATTAAAAAATTAAGCGAGGCAAATAGCCTGGAAGACTATGAGTCAGCAAGTAAAGCTTGTCTGGACTATTTTTCGAAAGCGACGGAAGCCGAACGTTCCGAAATAAGAAAAGTAATGATTGCGAAAGGTGATGAAATGATGCTGAAAGCGAAAGAATCGCGTCAAAAGGCTGCTGACCTCATTGCGGAATACGAAAATTCAGAAGTGAACATTGAAATTGACGGCAAAAAATATCCGTTGAGCGAATGGGTTACTTTGAAAGAATATTGCCGCCGCTTTGGGCTTAAAAATACAATGGTGATCAACAACTGGATCAATCGTCAGATCATTCCGGAAGAAAACATCCTTAATATCAGCCAGTTAAATGATCTCCGATTGATTAAGGCCGTTCCTTACAAATGATTTGTATTATTAAAAAAGAGAAGGGAGCGATTTTTGGTAAGCGCTCCCTTCTCTTTTCATTTCTTCCTAAGACTACTCAAATACTCAACCAGACTCACCAATTCCTCCGTACTCATTGCGTCCTGCAAGCCGGCCGGCATCATGGAATCCGTGAGCTGCTTCATCGATTTCACTTTCGACATTTTGTATTCCTGGGTTGAACCTCCTGGAAATTTCAGGATCAGGTCGGTTTCTGTTTTGCTGGCGACGATCCCGGTAACTGCCGACCCATCTTTAAAGGTCACCTCAAATCCCTCATAACCAAATCCAATACCCGCACTCGGCTCGAAAATGGCCGCATATTGCGCCTCTTTGGTCAGTTTACCCCCGATCTCCGAAAGTTTAGGACCAAAATCCATTCCCTGACCATTCACCTGATGGCAAACGGAACAATAGGAAGTAAATACCTCTTTGCCCTTTGCAACGTCCCCCTTCATGGTAATCAGTTGTTTTACATCGGGGTGTTTGCGGGTGGAGGTACTCACGCTTCCTGCCTCCATGTATTTGGCAGCTTCAAGTTTCACCGACTTTCTCCAGGCGCCGCTGAGGCCCTGCACGGCGGCTGTTTTTGCTTCACCGTCCAGTTTGCCTTCTTTTAACAACACCAACACCTGATCTTCCCCGGCCATGGTGCCCCCGAGTGATTTAGCGGCTGTTATCCTTAAGGCAGCCGGATAGTTGTTATCGGTTGCCACTTTTTTCAATATTTCCAATGATTCTTTGCCACCGGCCGATTTCAATGCTGTCAAAATCCCCTCGCTTTTTGCCTCGTCACCGCCCTTAATGACTTTCCAGACCAAATCCCCCCCTCCCTGTTTCATCAACTGCGAAGCCGCGGCCGCGCCATTCCTGGTTGAGGATTGATTAACAGCCATTTCCAGCAAGCGTTCGTTTTCAGAGCTTAGCTCATATTTGGCTACCAATTCCAGATAGGCCGGCGTGCCGAATGTAGTATCCAGCATTTTTTTCAATGATGCCATTGCCTCGGGGTTACCTTTTACAAACGTAGGGTCCAAATGACGGAAAGCCAGTTCGTTAATCTGGATTTGGTCTTTCGCAGTCCCTTTCATCAGTTTTAGCAAAGCCATTGATTTTTCCGTCGCTGCCGGATTGAAATCAAAAGCGCGAAAATAGCGCAGGCGGCTTTTAAGATCGGTATTGGGGTCCCCTGCCAGCGACGCCAGCAAAGGGATCGACTCTTTGCCGCGTGAACGCCATACGATGTCTTTACCTGCCTGGGTAGCCGTAGGATTAGGCCCCACTTTGGCAAGCCATTCTTTAAAAAATGGGTCCCACTGGTTGTCGGCTGCGATGCCAAGGGCTTCCAGGTACCAGCGGTCCTTGCCATCGTAATGCTTAGCGAGTTCTGCCCAGATCGCCGGGGCTCCTGCTGAAGTATTATGATGAAGTACCAATGCACATTCCCTGCGCACCTGCGGTTCCGGATCTTTCGACAATAATTTCAGGTACGTGATGATATCGGCATCTTTTACTTCGCTGGCCGCCCGCAATCCCGCAATCCGCATGTCTGAATTGGGATCTTTGACCGCCTGATCGATTGCCTTTTTGCTGGTCGAAGGCCATTTGCTCAATAACCACAAAGCTCTTGCCCGCATACGATAATCCGCTTTTTTATCGGCAAAAAGCTTTTGCAAAGGCGCTACCGCCTTATCCCCCATTTTATTCAGTGCTTCCCAGGCGAGATACCTTACCGATAAATTGGGGCTCTGCAATGCCTCAACTGCCCCTTGCGGGGTACTTAAGTCTGTTTTCGGCGCGCGGTAACGGATATTGGCAGGTGCTATACGGTACACGCGACCTCTTGCCTGGTCGCCAGCCTGGTGACCGCCAACACCCGGATCATACCAGTCGGATACGATCAGCGAACCGTCGGGTGCCACACATACGTCGCTTGGCCGGAACCATTGGTCCCTTTTTCCGTCGACGATATTGACGATTTTGGCCGTATAGCCGGCGCCTGACTTCTCCACGGGATACGACCGGAGCACATTATGTCCCGGTTCGCAGTGGATCATCTGCCCCCTGAATTCTTTTGGCAATAAACTGCCTTCGTATACCACCATCCCGGTCGGCGAGCCCGAACCGGTCTGCAATAAATTAGGGACTACACCCGGGTCGTTCAAATGCCAGTGACGGTAGGGAATCGAGTCCTCTATATTGGTACGATTGGCACGCCAGCCCGCACCAGTCATCTCATCGGTATAGCCATAATTACCATATTGCATTACATAGTTAATGCGCACGCCTTTATTACCATCATCGTCATTGTCCGACTGCCACATGGTGCCGTAACTATCCACCGCTACCTCGTAATTGTTCCTGAAATTATTCCCCAGTACCTCCACATTCTTAAAATCTGGATCGCAACGGAACACCATTCCCTGTTTTAGTTTCTTAAAATCAATGGGTTGCCCATCCTTCCCAACAATCGGATTCCCTTTTCCATCCAATAACTTTCCCCCCTCATTCCCGAAGTTGAAATAGAGCTTTCCGTCAGGGCCAAAAACAAATGCATGCATGCCGTGATCATGCTGCTCCCCGCCTATACCTTCAAAAATAACTTCCTTTTTATCGGCTTTGAGGTCGCCATCCTCGTCGGTAAACAACCACACATACGGGCTTTGCGACACAATCACCTTATTTCCCATTACCCAAACCCCCAGCGGCGCATTGATTTCCTTGCCCTGATAAAACACCGTGGTCTTATCCGATTTGCCGTCGCCGTCTGTATCTTCAAGGATCACAATGCGGTCGCCCTCGTTTTTGGTAGGATTACCATTGACGGCCGGGCGATAGTTATACGCCTCGCAAACCCATACACGCCCCAGATGGTCCACGTCGATATTCGTAGGATTGGTGATGGTGGGTTCGGAGGAGAAAAGAGTAGCTTCGAGGCCTTCGGTCACAGTTAATCCCGCAACCGCGTATTTAGGTGAACGTTTCTGGGCGTCGGTCAGGTCCTTATATAAACTATCGATCGTCGGGCTTTGAAAGGTACTTGGATTTGACTTCTGGTAACCCGCGATCATTAGCCCCGCCAGCATGCAGCCCGCCGGAAAGAGCAACAGATTTTTTCTGAAATTCATAGGTGAAGTAATTGTGTTCCTGACCGAAACGAATTGTGTTATTTCTAATTGAAAGATTCCTAATTTTAGAGTATAAGAGACAATCCACCTGTCATTTACTATCATGAACAAGACTTTTTTTTCCTTAATCGCTGTTTGTCTGGCACTTCCGGTTGCAGGACAAAACATTCCTTCTGCTGATATTCAGATTAAAACGGCGGTGCTCGCAGCCCCTTCTGAAAAGCAGGCCGGGGCAAAAGTTTATGGCTATGCTCCGGACGGCTCTTTTACAATATTGCGAAACGGAAGCAATGATTTTGTTTGCCTCGCAGACGATCCCAAAAAAGAAGATATCAATGTTTCATGTTACCCCGCCATCCTGGACCCGTTTATGGAACGTGGACGGGTGTTGACAAAAGAAGGCAAAAATCCCAAAGAGATTTTTGACATCCGCGAAAAGGAAGTAAAAGACGGGAAGTTGGCGATGCCCAAACAATCTTCCACGCTATATGTACTTTCGGGTTCAAAAGACAACTATGATCCTGCCACCGGCATCCTGAAAAATAGTTACCTGCGGTACGTGGTTTATATTCCTTTTGCCACTGCTGAGAGCACCGGCCTGCCTCTTAAACCCGATATGCCCGGAATGCCCTGGATCATGGACCCCGGCACACACCGCGCGCATATCATGATCAATCCGGCCAAGCCCTAAGGTTGTCATCCTGAAAATAATGTCGGCACAAGCATTGTTTTATTCGGTTTTTAAAAAGTACTTTGTAATACAAAGTACTTTTTAAACTAATGAGCCAATGAAAAACAAAGCTACAGTCGCAGAATTAAAGTACAGAACCGAGCCAGAATATGCTGAAAAGAAGCTACTTGAGGAAGCAAGAATCTTCGACACCGATTATATTATTGGCCTGGTGTGCCTGGTCTTCAATTTCGGATTGCTTATCCTCAGCAAGGAAAAGCTCTTCGCGCCGCTCGAATCCAGCGCTTTTGTCATTTCCTACCCGGTTGCCATTTTCTATTTCTTCTGGCTTCTGGCAAAAGGAAAAATAAAATTCTTCTGGAAAAAGCAACCGGTTGCGTATCAGGCCCACCGTTTGCTTTTGGGGTTTGTCTGGGTAGCGAGTTGCTTTGTTTTGAACATTTCTTTGCCGATTTTCAGCGAGTCAGCCTCCTGGCTCCATGTTGCCCTTATCGTTTCTGCCTGTACCTGCATCATATATGCCTGGAAAACGGTTTTACCGTCGCCAGCAAGAAAACTCCTGTTTCTTTTCCTGGGCGCTTCCACCCTCCTCTGGAGCTACTATGCTATTTACCTGTCATGGATTTATCCGCTTGGCCTGGTGGCACTGGTATTTCTGGGTCTATCCCTCCACAGCTTTATACCGTTGTTTCTTTGCATTGCGCACTTCCAGATATTGTCGCGCAACTGGACTGCCTACAAACTCTACATAGCGGCAGGCGCGGTTTTGCCCCTGCTTTTCGTAATTTATTTCAGCATCAAATGGCATTGGATCAACACCGAAATCCGGGATAAAACCAATGAAATTGCCGTAAGTACTACGGCCACATTGCCCGATTGGGTTTCATTAGGACAGCAGATTGGCACTGACTGGATCACCAAAAGGGTCATCATGGGGGATATCGTTTACCAGATGCCCGGCGCTGCGTTCAGCATGGTCCCGGACAACCTGAACACGGGTGAGCTGGTACGGCACGACCCACTGATACTGATTGCGTCGCTCTTTACGCCTAAAACAGACCTGCCAAAGGCCGAGCGGATTAAATTGCTGGATGTGCTGTTCGACAGCCGCCATTACAAACAGGAAAGGCTTTGGACAGGGAGTGACCTCAAAACAAAAAATGTCGTCACCCAGGCGCGGATTTATCCGGATTTCAGGCTAGCCTATACGGAGAAAACCATCACCATCAGAAGTTACGCGGAAAGTCAACGGCAGGAGGAAGCTTTGTATACTTTTCATATGCCCGAAGGCTCGGTAGTAAGCTCCCTTTCATTATGGATCAATGGCAGAGAAGAACAAAGCCGCTTCGCTACACAAGCCAAAGCGGATTCGGCCTATAAAACGATTGTTGGGGTCGAAAGCAGGGACCCGTCTGTCATTCACTGGCAGGAAGGCAATACGGTAAAACTGAAAGTTTTCCCCTGCACCTCCGAAGAAGACCGCAAATTCAAAATAGGCATAACTTCCCCCCTGAAATTTGAAAACAACCAATTGGTTTACGAAAATGTGTGGTTCCAGGGACCGGATGCCGCCAATGCTTCTGAAATGATCAAACTCGATTTCACAAAAAAAGTGACTGGCCTGGGAGTACCTTCCGGGGCGGAAGAGAAGGGAATCAACAGCATGGTAGCCAATGGAAAATACCAGTCTGTCTGGAAGGCACGGTTCGGAGCTATACCCCTTTCCTCCGACGGCTTCAGGTTTAATGGAAAGTCCTATTCGATCAATCCCCTAGTCCAGGCCCCCGAATCCTTTTTTGCAAGAAATATTTATCTGGACCTTCATCAGGGCTGGTCAAAAGACGAGTTTGATAAGGTTCTCGGATTACTTGAAAACAGGGCTGTTTATGTTTTCAACGAAACATTCGTCCGGGTTTCCAAAGCTAACCGGGACGAGATTTTTAAGAAACTTGCTGCTCATAACTTCTCCCTTTTTCCGGTACACCAGGTTGAAGACCGCCAGCATGCATTGCTGATTACCAAGGCAAACCCTGTTTCGCCCAACCTGAAAGATCTGGCCGAAAGCCATTTTTCAAAAGCGCTCAGCAATGATCGTGACAGTACTTCACTGAGGGTATTCAGCTTGGGGGAAGAGCTTTCACCCTATTTAAGGACATTAAATGAGCTCCGTCTCATCCGCTGTGAGCAAACGGACCTGGCAGGATTGAAGAAAATGTTGTCCCTCAATCAGTTTTCAGCCGATGAGGAGAAAGACAACTCTGTTTTAAATATTGCTTATTCCAAAATAACTATTCAGGAAACCAGTGACACTCTCAAATACGCTGCACCAGATCATTTGCTCCGCCTGTTTGCCTATAACCATATCATGAAGGAAGCAGGCAGGCATTACCTGGACAATAGTTTTCAAAATGATTCTCTTTTGAACCAAAAACTGGTCCGTGAAGCGGAGGAAGCACATATCGTCACTCCTGTCTCGAGCATGATCGTACTGGAAACCCAGAGGGATTACGATCGTTTTGACATCAAGAAAAGCAAAAACAGCCTGGACAACGCGACTTTAAAATCCTATGGCGCAGTACCCGAACCACACGAATGGGCACTGATCCTGCTTTTTGGATTACTGATCAGCTACTATACTTTCAGGAATTATGTCCGCTGGTAATAAAGTCCTTACAGTTCTGGCAGCAGGCTACGTCATCTTGTTCGGGATACTTTTCATGAATGGTTATCTGCGGGGCGACGCGACCTTTTGGATCGGTACCGGCATGATTCCCTTTATACTTTGGAATGCACCGGCCGGCCATAGGGGCATGTCGCTGACGCCATGGGTTTTGCTCCTGCTTGTGATTTGCTCGGTCAGGACTGAATTATCGTTCCGGTATTTTTTATTGATAACCTCACTGCTTTTTGCCGCTCAAAATCTGAATGGCAAGGCCGATATTTTAGTTGGCTTTGTCATGCTCATGATCTCTCCATTATTTAGGTATGTGTCTGAGGTTTTCACCTTTCCCATAAGGCTCTGGCTCAGCGACTGGTCGGGGATGCTCCTTCGGGCTGCACATATTCCAGTGCAGGTATCGGGCAACATCATTCAGGTCAATGGGTCCGATTTCTCCGTTGAGCCTGCTTGCATGGGGTTACAAATGACCGGCTTTTCATTGCTGGCAGCTGTCTTTCTGATTGTCCACACCCAAATGAAAGATAGTAAACAACTGCAGTTACATTGGAAAATCCTGGTTTTGTCCGGCGCCTTTGGACTCAACATTTTCAGCAACCTCATGCGGATCATCACGTTGGTTGTCTTCGGCATCCAACCGGAAAGCCCTTTTCACGACCTGGCAGGAATCATCTGCCTGCTCCTTTATGTGTGGCTGCCTGTGTCGTTTCTGGTCCAATACCTGCACAACCGCTTTTCAAAACCCATAACCAGGCACCCGGAGACTGAATGGAGGCCTGCGCCCGCTCTTGTTGCAACGCATTTCGTCCTGCTGGTCCTTTGCAGCTATTTTACCTTGCAAGAAAGGCCGTCGGAAAAGGCGGCTTCCGCAAGTATTGCCGACAATCCTGTTCCCGATTATAAAATGAACCTGCTGGGAAATGGCGTCTCGCGGTTCAAAAATCAATATGCTTTGGTGTATGTCAAATCCATTCCGGGATTTTACTCCACTGAACATAATCCTGCTATCTGCTGGGTAGGGTCAGGCTACAAGCTCACCCGTGTGAGAGAACAGGTGGTTTCCGGAAAAACGATTTATGTGGGCACTTTGAGAAAAGGAAAGGAGGAACTGCTGACGGCCTGGTGGTTTTCTAATAAACAACATATTACTATAAGCCAGCTGGACTGGCGCTGGCGGGCCATGCTCGGAGAAGATGGTTTTCAGTTGATTAACGTGACCAGTTGCAATCAAAAAGACCTGAACTCTGCGGTATACCAATGGTTACAGCTGATTTGAGGGTATATTGCCTGAACTGACGTCTTTTGGATGAAAATACAGATCAATGAAAACAACAAAAAGAATTCTCATCGCTTTGGGCATTTTGGGCTCTTCTTATACTGCAATGGCACAAACGGAAACAATCAACCTCTGGCCGGAAGGCAAAGTACCCAATTCTAAAACGAACACCATTCAGGAAAAGTCAGAGACCGACGCCAGCGGCATTCTGCGGATCAGCGGAGTTACTGTCCCTACGCTCACCGTTTATCTTGCTCCAAAAGAAAAGGCAACAGGCGCTTCTGTCATGATATGCCCGGGAGGAGGTTATGCAATCCTCGCGGCATCCCATGAGGGAAGCGATTTCGCCAAGTGGTTCAATGACCGTGGCATTACAGCTTTTGTTTTAAAATACCGGCTTCCTACGGCGAAGGCGATGATACATCCGCATGAAGCACCCTTGATGGACGCCATGCAAGCCATGAAACTGATCCGGCAAAATGCTTCAAAATGGAATATTGATACCAAAAAAGTGGGCGTCATGGGTTTTTCGGCTGGCGGGCACCTTGCGGCGACGCTTTCGACGCATTACAATGTGGGTTCAAAGGGATCGGAGGAAGCGAAACCTAACTTCTCTATTTTGCTTTACCCGGTGATTTCCTTCATGCCAGGCATTTTGCATGCCGGATCACGGAATAATCTTTTGGGACACGAGAAATCAGAACAACTGATCAGATATTACTCAAACGAATTGCAGGTAAGCAGCCAGACACCCCCTGCGTTTCTGGTCCATGCAACGGATGATACGGGCGTACCTGTTGAAAACAGCATCGAATATTATCTGGCCCTTAAAAAGTTTAAAATCCCCGTGGAGATGCATTTGTACCCGAAAGGCGGTCACGGCTTCGGCATGCGGACCGAAGGAAAAGGTTCACTTGCGGGCTGGCCCGCGGCAATGGAGGGCTGGCTAAAGGCAATGGGTTATATGAAGTAAGAATTGCATTTTGATTTCGAGTATATTTTACTAAATTTACTGTCAAATGACCTATCAAATACAATCATTTGACAGTATGACAACTCAAGTTATAGATGTTTTAGGAGGGCAAAAGGCTTTCAAACAACCGGTTGACAGCTTTTTGTCTTTTATTGAAATTACCGAGAAGGGCTTCCCCATAGCAGTTGCGCAAAGGATACAAAAGCAACTGGAGCTTTCCAACAAGCTATTCAGCCAGATGCTCAACCTATCTGAAAGCACCTTTCAACGCCGGATTAAAAATCAATCAACATTATCGGCAGGAGAAAGTGAAAAGGTGGTAGACCTTTCTAAGATCATTGCAAAAGGCCTGGATGTATTTGAAAATGAGAATGATTTCAAAGTCTGGCTTAACAGCCCGGTCCTTGCATTGGGGAATAAAAAACCGATTGAACTGCTTAGTTATTCCATTGGCAGAGAGGAAATCCTGAACGTCTTATTCAGGATAGAGCACGGAATTTTCTCTTAAAGATGCGCCTTTACCGAATCGCGTCCCCTCTTTATGCAAATGATCTTTCAGGAACGGGTTGCCTGTACACCAGTGGGCGCTGGCATTTCAAGGGAACGCGGATACTCTACACTTCGGAACATATTTCCCTGTCAAAACTTGAAATACTGGCGAATTCGCCGGTAATCCCAAAAAATCAGGTTTTGGTAACCATCGAAATTCCGGATACCGCATCCATGACGGAAGTCAATCCCGCACAACTTCCTTCGAATTGGTGGGACTTCCCCTACTCCACTTCGTTAGCTACGATCACAGAAGCCTGGATCCAGGAGGGACTTTACTGGGTTATGAAAGTCCCTTCCGCACAAAGCCTTGAAGAATACAATTACCTTTTAAACCCGTCGCATCAGGAGCATCTGTCTGCACGTATCACGAAAGTCGAACCAATCCATTTTGACAAGCGATTGAAATAACCTTTCTTTATTGCCTATGAATGCGACCAACCGCTTTTTAGTAAATCCCAGGGCAATTCTTATCGTTTTTCTTGGAATAGCCCTGTTTGCCAGTCTGCAATCTTATTTTACGGGCCCGAAAAGCTTTGTCGCAGGCGGCAGGCTCTATACCAGCTACAATAACTACGTCATTTTCAGGCAATCCTTTTTTCACCTTATCCAGGGAAAGGACTTGTATGCACAATTCATAGAAGAACAAGGAGACTTATTTAAATACAGCCCGGCATTTGCCTTGATTTTTGGTGCATTGGCTGTTCTACCCGACGTTCTGGGCTTATCCTTATGGAACTTGCTCAATGCCGCAGTCCTTTTTTACTCTGTATATTATTTGCCAAAACTCGACATCCGTACAAAAGGATTGATTTTGACATTTATGCTGGTTGAGCTTTTGACTTCTGTTCAAAATGAGCAAAGCAATGCACTCATAGCCGGATTACTGCTTTTTACATTCGGATTTCTGGAAAGAGGCAAGTACTGGATGGCCTCCCTTTGCCTGGTTTCTACGATCTATATCAAGCTCTTTGGAATTGTGGGACTGGCACTTTACCTCCTCTACCCCGACAAATTGAAGTTAACTTATACAACTGCATTCTGGGTTGCGCTTTTCACATTCCTACCCCTGCTTGCTGTCAACACCGAACAATTGGTTTTCCTGTACAAGAGCTGGGCAAACCTTTTGTCAAACGATCACTCCATTTCAGACGGCCTTTCTGTAATCGGCTGGCTTAAAGCGTGGTTTGGCTGGCAGGTCAATAAAACTTACGTGAGCGTCATTGGCGCAATATTGTTTTGCGTACCATTTTTGAGAATCAACCAGTACCATCATTTTGTATTCAGGGCCCTGATACTTTCCTCAGTACTGATCTGGGTGGTTATTTTCAACCACCGCGCCGAGTCACCAACCTTTATTATCGCGATCAGCGGCGTTGCGCTTTGGTATTATTCCCAATTTCCTTCGAGAGCAAACTACGTTTTGCTGGCGCTGGCCTTCATTTTTACCACGCTATCGCCCACCGATCTATTTCCAAGATTTATCAGGGTCGAGTGGATGCAGCCTTATGCGATCAAGGCGGTCCCATGCATTTTGGTTTGGGGGAAAGTCAGTTTTGATCTGATATGCGGAAAGCTCATATCCAGACCGCCGACGGAGGAGACTTTGTATTAAACAAAATGGCAGGACAGACGCGGCTCCTGTCCTGCCAAGCACAATTACCCTTAATTTACGCCTACCAACTTGCGGTTCACTTCCCGCACTTCGTTGGTTGATAAATAAATGCTTTTGACAACCTTCTCCGTTCCGTCAGCTACTTCAAGCGTGTAAATTCCATCCTGGATTTCCGAAAAATTGAGTTTTCTCCCGAATTTATCCATTTGTTTGGGTACGATATCCTCCATTAATACTTTGCCTTTCTGATCCATTACCCTAATGGCCAGGCGCTCCCCTTTTTCCTTCTCGATCAAAAGATTCATGGTCACAGTGTCCTTCACACGATACATACCTACCCTGAATTTTCCGCAGGTGTTATTCTTGCATTCTTTCAGTTCAATGGTGTTAGCGGCAAGATTGTTGGTCAGCAGGAGGACTGCAAAGGCTCCAGGGGCAAGGTACTTCATCACGTTTCGCATGGCTTCAAAGGTTTAAATTGGTAAAAAAGGATTGAGTTTTCACCAATGATGTAACCTTTCAGGCTATGTTGCACACATTATTTAAGCGGCTAAAAATGCGGGCTGAATGGTTTCAGCCGCCAATTGTGATCATATTGCGATTTTGCTCGTATTCGGATTTAGCCTGTTTTTCTGAGAAATCGGCGTGGCCGCCGTGAGCAAAATGTTTTTTGTGGAAATGGGCATAAATCAATTCCCTCACATTCATCCCATCACGCAAAGGCGTCAAAAGATCAATTTCGGATGTATCAAAAAGACAATTCTTAAGTTTTCCGTCAGCGGTAAGCCTAATCCGATTGCAGCCGGCACAAAACGGATGGGTCACTGTTCCGATAATGCCAAATGTCCCTGCCCCGCCATTGACCCGAAAGGTATGTGCGGTATCATGCAGCTCGCCAGGAAGTTTTACGAAATCGTACTCCCCGCCAATAAATGTCAAAAGCTCTGCATACGAAATGATTTTCAACATATCCCAATGATTGCCTTTGAAAGGCATAAACTCAATAAAACGGACATGCAGATTAGGCTCGCCCAGTGTAAGCCTCACAAAATCATTCACTTCGTCATCGTTGACCCCCTTCATGACGACCATATTGATCTTCACAGTGAAATCCTCGGCAAGCAAAAGCTTGATATTATCCAAAGTCTTCGCAAAGTGCCCGCGTTTCGTAATGCTATAAAACCGGTCTTCTTTCAAAGTATCCAAGCTTACATTCAGCGAACCCACACCCGATTTTTTCAATTGCTCAACAAACTGATCTATGAAAACCGCATTGGTGGTTAAAGTGAGCGAGGTATCCAATTGGCCCAGTCCTTCAATGATCTGTCCTACATCCTTCCTGATTAGCGGTTCACCACCCGTCAAACGGATTTTATCCACACCCATATCGACAAAAATCTCTGCTAATGCCTGAATTTCATGGGCTTGCATTAACCATTTGGAAGGCATAAACTGCATATCCTCTTGCGGCATACAATAGGTACATCGCAAGTTGCACTTATCCGTCAGCGAGATGCGCAGATAAGTATGCTTGCGACCGAATGTATCAACGATTGGTAATGCCATTTATAGAATATCAACCTGCAATTAAGAATGTCTGTTTCCTTCCAGGACACTGAAAACATGCAGAACATGTGGAAAAAGGGCATCCATATATTCTGTTACCCCACCCGTGCTTCCCGGCATGGCAATGATCAGTGTTTCACCGGAAAACCCTGCCACCGATCTCGAAAGCATGGCTGTAGAGATCCTTTGTTGCCCATAATTCCTGGCCGTTTCCGAAATCCCCGGGATCTCGCGGTCCAACAATTCCGAAACCGCTTCCGGGGTAACGTCACGATGCGAGAGCCCGGTTCCACCCGTAACCAAAATTAACTGATAACCGGCCCTTCGAAGCGCTATAATCTTGTCCTGAATATTTTCTTTATCGTCCGGGATAATGCTGTAATCACTGACAGAAAGCTTTAATACATCAAGCTTTTCAATAATTTTTGTTCCGGACTTGTCACTCCCTATACCTTTTGAAATGCTGTCGGAACAAACAATTACGGCTATTTTAAGGTTTTCGGGAAGCGCTTTCCGGTCGCTTTTACCCCCCTTTTTTTCCAATAACCTGATATTTCTGATCTCCACACCTTTGTCAATCGGTTTGAGCATGTCGTACATGGTCAATGCAACCACCGATGCACCGTGCATAGCCTCCACTTCCACCCCTGTTTTGTATATGGTCTTGACCGTCAGCTCAATGATGACAGACAATCCCTCGATTTTGTAGTTAACTGCTGTATATTCTACCGGAATAGGATGACAATCCGGCAAAAGATCCGGCGTCTTTTTAACCGCCAGGAAGCCTGCGGCCTTGGCCATTTCAAAAACATCCCCCTTCGGGACAGTTCTATTTTCTATGGCAGATATGGTCTCGGGCTTACTTACCTGGACAATCGCCTGCGCGGTTGCAATTCTTAGTGTATTTGTCTTATGGGTAATGTCGACCATTTTTCAAATTTTGAATGAGGGATGGAACCCATGCAGGCTAATTATTTTCCTTCCAGAGATAATCCCCATCTTTTCCTAATAGCTCCTTTCCAAAGATCGGCACATTCGCTTTAATCTCTTCCACAATAAATTCCGATGCTTCAAACGCAGCACGGCGATGAGCCGAGGATACAAAAACAAAAAGGCTGATTTCTCCCGTCGGCACAATACCCAGGCTATGATAAATGTGCAGGCACGTCAGTTCGAATTTCGTGAAGGCAGCTTCGCGGATATCGTGAAAAGTCTTTTCGGCCATTTCCTCATAAGCCGAATACTCGATAGCCGTCACCGCCCCCGCCTCCTTCTGATCAGCCCTAATTTGGCCCAAAAAAATAGCATGCGCACCGATGCCTGTTTTAGACTGATGGCTGGCAATGGATTTTGCTACAAAATCCGGGCTGATCGGCCCCTGAACAAAAACCTTTTTAGGTTTATGGTTTTTTTCCATTCACTTTCGCTTTATTGTTTTGATCTTCAACCTCCTGCAAAAGGGGGCAATACAGCTATTTCTGCTGACATTTCAATCGGCACGAAATCTTCCGAAATCTTCTGGTTCACCGCGATCTTGAATTTCTTTTCGCCCATAAGAGGATATTTCTCCAGTAACAAACTCCGGAACCTGCCCACCGTCAGCTTTTCGTCGGCAATCCAGCTCTCATCGGCCCGACCTGCGATCTCCGCCAGCATACCGAAATAGGTAATGTGAATGCTCATTTCTGTTTTATTTTTAAAAAGGGAGCAAATGTACTTCCACCAGGTCACCCGGCTTCACTGCATTTTGAGTTCCAGGCAAATAAATGATCGCGTCAGCAACCGCGAATGACCTTAATGCAAACGATTCCTGCCCATCCAATGGTATCACTTCATCTCCCGCAATCAAACCTTTCAGGAATTCATCGCGCTCGCCATCAAAAGAATAGGCATACTTCACGGGCATCTTCAATGATTTCAAAAACACATTGTCCCTGCCCGTCATTTTTCTGATTGTAGGCAATACATATTCGTAGTAACACACAAGGGATGAAGCTGGATTCCCGGGCAATGCAAAAAATAAGGTCTTCTCCCTTTTGGCGAACATCAGCGGCTTGCCCGGCTTTTGTCTCACTTTGTAAAATATCTGTTCTGCACCGATATCCTGCAATGCTGTTCCAACAAAATCATAGTCTCCTACCGAGATGCCACCCGAAGCCAATATTACATCGTTTTTGTCTGTCAAATGCTTTAATGCTGCGATCGTGGAAGCCAGGTCATCACCTGCATACATCAGTTCGGTTTCATAAATTCCTTCCTGGGCCAAAGCCGCGATCAACATCGCCGAATTGGACTCATATACCTTTCCTTTCACCAAAGGCTCCCCCGCCTTCAATAATTCATCCCCGGTCAGAAGCAACCCGATTTTAGGTTTCCGGTAAACTTTCACATCGCTTATATGCATTCCCTGCAAAAATCCGATGCTGCCCGGAGACAAATAGGTGCCCCGAGATAAGGCAACAGCCCCTTCGCTAATCTGTCTGCCCATTTCACGTACATTTTTGCCTTCCTGCACCGGAAATGCATGGATCACAACAGCCCCTCTTGTAAGCTCGGTTTGCTCCTGCATAATCACCGCCGTTGCTTCCTCAGGAACCAGGGCACCTGTGAAGATGCGTATAGCTTGCCCCGACCCAAGGCTCGGTGTCGTGGTTTGTCCGGCTTTGGATTCTCCGATCAATGTCAGAGCGGTGCCTGCATGCTGAATATCGGTATGGATCACTGCGTAACCGTCCATAGACGACTGCCTGAACGATGGCAGTGAAATCGGTGCCAGGATATCTTCCGATAAAACATATCCCAATGCATCCGAAAGTTTCTTTACCTCGCCCGATAGCACCGGTGTATTTGCAATAATTTTTTCCTTTGCCGCGTTTACACTTACCATGTCAACAATTGGATTTGCTTCCTGGAACCAGTAAAAAAATGGTTCTGATATCGCAAGTTAACCATCAATTCATTAAAAAGGCAGTTCGAATACAGGCTTCTCATTTACGCTCATTTTACACGACACCTCGCTTTTCAGCAGAAAATACTGAAAGCAAAAAGCGGCAAATTTTTGTAAAACACTGACTATCAGAGTTAATCAATTTTTATAAATAACTTTATCTCAATATAATCCTATTTGCAAATTTAACTTACGTTTGGTGACAAGTGGTTTTTACCAATCATTATTTTACATTTTGTAATAAAAGCAAATATTTGGCAAGTTTTGACCGTGAAACACCAAATTGCAATATCGCAAATTAGTACTAATATTGTTTTAACAAGTACCTATAAATCAGGTTTTTACTTATTAAGGAAATATTTTAAATACAATACCGTTATCTTTGCACTTTGGCAAATCGCCTGAGTAATATGTTTCACGAAATAACAAATGGATGATTAAACTTATCTTTATGGCCTTCTCAATCGCAATATGGGGCAAATCACCAATGAGCGAGGTGGGGGTGGAAAAGAAGGAACTGAAAGAAACAACTATTATTGATTCAGATCTTCTTGCTATTGACTTCTGTGGCGAAGCCATTCCACTTTCGGAGCTTCGAATTGCCGAGCGATATCAGAACATGATCAGAAATTACGACAATCCCACTTTTCGTAAGCTGATGACAAAGACCCAAAAAAGAATGCGGATCATCGAACCCATTCTAAAGAAGTACGGAGTACCAGCCGATTTTAAATATATTCCTCTCATTGAAAGCGCAATGAGCGATGAAGTAACTTCACGCAGGGGCGCAGTCGGCTACTGGCAATTGATGCCCTCAACAGCAAAAGCACTAGGGCTGGTCGTTAATGAAACCAGAGATGACCGAAAACACCTGATCAAATCAACACATGCTGCCGGAAAATACCTGCGCAACCTGCATCGTCAGTTAGGGTCATGGACGCTCGTTGCAGCCGCCTACAATGCCGGCCCCACACACATCCAAAGCAGAATGGATTCCCAGAACAAGGACAGTTACTTTAAACTTCGTTTAAATTCGGAAACTGCAAGGTATATCTACAAGCTCCTGGCAGTAAAAGAATGGTTCTCGAACCCGGAAAGAAGCCGCGAATGGGGAAGCGGCGACGTAGTGGACCGCCTGGCGGATTTTAAAATAGAACAGAAAAAAGCAGGCGCTTTGCTCGCCAAGGCCGCAGGGTCATAAATCTTATTGTCACCAATCAACAAACGAAAAGGCTGTCTCAGATCAAATGAGATGGCCTTTTTCATGTTATATTTAGATTTATTTTATGAAATTGCTGACACTCTGCAAAGACAATGAAATGTCAGAGTCGGCTATGTGGGATCCGTAGCACACACTTTTTTATGGCTGGATTGAGAACAAACAATGAACGAAACCTGAGGACAAAAAACGTCCATATGGTACTGTAGTTATGAGATCAAAAGAGCATTCACTCATAGATAAAATTTAGAATTTCGAGTTCGCCAGTAAAAACCAATAATTTCTCGCCTACTTTGAAATTATTAGATTTTTGATATTCCGCAAACGAGCTCCAGAACACCGTACTTTCAGGTTCTTCAATTTTTTCAAAAATGGCACCAGGTAGAAAATGGTAAGCTAGATTGTACAAGCCATGCATGTATAATCCAAATACTTTAAGAAATGGACTTCTGAACTCGTGTAAACTTTTTGCACCCTTGTATAAATGACAAGCTTCTGATAAATAGATGTTCGCTTTACAGCCGTCATTTTCAACAACACTTATTAGAAAATTGATTACAGCGCGATCGAAGCTTCCAATTTTTTGAATAATACATTGTCTTGCTTTCAGCAAACTCTCTTCCAGCCAATCGACGTGCTGATATAGCAACGAAATAATAAGGTTACCAGCAATAACTGAATACTTATGCCCCTTGCTGATAAGCCCATTTTTTTCTTCAAACATCTTGTAGACCATTGAAAGATCGTTTCCGGCAAAACACTGAACCACAGCTTCCAAGCATACGTAACGGTCTGCCACAGATACATTAAGCAAAAGTCTGTGACTGGCAAGTCGATTGTATGAAAACAAAGAATCGTTCAGCAAGGACATGTCCTGACAATTATGGGAATGGTAAATTCCCAAGTTTAAGACTCTCTGAATATCTGTTGGCAATAAACAATAAAGTAGTGCAGATCCTCTGTTTAGGCGTGTGAAGTGCGCCGGAATTACCGGCCTGTTTAAAGTCTCTTGCAAAGAATGATTTCTCTTGACGAAGCGGGCATGGATATCCGATACCGACTTGCAATCTGATTGCTCATATAAGCTTTCTAAAAGTGTGATGTCTCTTTTGTCCACGGAATAGTTTGTGTTAAGATATAGTGGCATGGATTTGAACTTGATGTAATAATTTGCATTTCTGACGCTGGACTGTCAAATCCATTTATCCAACGGCGCTCGCTAATCACGCTACGGTTCTTCACCCGTACGATTGACCGGACAACATTGAGTTAGTGCGTCTACCCGACAACTACTCCGTCTGCCCAGAAACCTTGGGCGATCAGGTGTCAGGAAGATTCAAACCTCTCCTACGGCCCGCCGGATGCCTGCCAAACCAAATGCAACAGCTTCAACTGGAAAAGCCTCTGCCCAGATACAAATTACCGGGGCAACCAGGCCGGTCGCAATGTGTCTGAAAGTCCTGATGATGGCGGACTCGCTTCTGCGGATCAAAGTTCCTCTGTTATCATTTGGTCATCGCCTCCTCAACGAGCCGCAGTCGCTCCTCTACCGAAGTATCTCCCCTAATTTCCAGCACCTTACCTGTCACATCTTTTAACCAATCCTCATGAAACTTGATGCTCCGGCCTTTAAAAGTCGGATCATCGTATTGGGCTGCCCAGGTAAGGAAATCCTTGAACAACTGCGCCCTGTATGGGCTTGTATCAATTTCGCATCCATAACGTTCGTATTCACGGTTGATCAGACGTTGTAATCTGATTTCTTTTGGAACATATAAAAAGACGACCAGATCAAATAGCCGCTTCCACTCGTCTCCCCAGCTTACCAGCGAGCCGCCGACGATGCAGCTGCCTGCCAGGTAAAAATCATTTTTTAGCATTTGGGTGCGAATTTCCAGTGGACGCTTGACGGTATATGGCACTTCGGTTGGTTCCCAGAAATACGAGTCTGTGTCGAAATAGGGTATTTCCAGTTGTTCAGCGAGCGCATTTCCAAGAGTTGTCGAACCCGCGCAGGAGGCCCCCATGATCAGGATTTTCATATGATTGCAATTTCGTACCTTCGCTTTTAATTGAACATTATCCTTTTTTTTGTGTTTCATAACAAGCTGATTCCACGTTGAAGAAGCATTACATTTTACCAACTACTCTTTTACAATGACAAAAGCAGAAATGATCACCGATAAAGGCACGATGCTGATCGAATTTTACGATGAGGATGCGCCTATTGCTGTGAAAAACTTTGTTGACCTTTCTAAAAAGGGCTTTTACGACGGATTGATATTCCACCGCGTTATTCCTGATTTCATGATTCAGGGTGGTGATCCTACCGGCACGGGTCGCGGCGGTCCTGGTTACAAGATCAAATGCGAGCTAAGCGGCGGCAATCAATACCACGACCGTGGCGTACTGTCGATGGCACATGCGGGACGCGATACAGGCGGTTCACAGTTCTTTATCTGCCATAGCCGCAGAAACACAGCTCACCTCGATGGCAACCATACCTGCTTTGGCAAAGTAGTTGAAGGCGTGGATACGGTTGATCTGATCCGTCAGGGAGATAAGATCCAAAAGATCACGATTATTGAAGAAGAAGCCTGATCAGCGAAAGTTCAAATCAAAAAGGCCCGAAAAATTCGGGCCTTTTTGATTTACTAATGTGCGAGTTCCTACCAAAAATGGCTGTATAAATAGGAGATAATAGCCAAAACAACCACCGCGCCGATAATAAAAGTGCGGTGTGGAATGAACATGCTGGAATCGATTGCCAGACCTTTATTTTCGTCAGGCATTACAAGGCCCAGGATAAACATTACTACCACGCAAATCAGGAATACCAAACCCATTCGGTCCAGGAACGGGACCTGCGTCCAGTCGGCAAAAGGGAAATAATTGTTATGCATGGCCAAAGCAATCAGAAAACCTCCCACGATTGCGAATAAAGCGCCGGCGGAATTCGTGCGTTTCCAGAAAAAGCCCATGATAAACGAGGCGAAAATGCCAGGAGAAAGTAAGCCTGTCATTTCCTGGATGAATTGAAAGCCTCCTTTTTTGTCGATTCCCATATAAGGCGAAACCAGAATCGCGAGGATCATCGAGATGACTACAACCAACCGGCCGATACGCACCAATGTTTTTTCGTCCGCATTTTTACCGATATAGTTTTTGAAAATATCCAGAGTAAAAATCGTTGAGATGCTATTTGCTTTACCAGCCAGCGAGGCTACAACGGCAGCCGTGAGTGCTGCGAAAGAAAGGCCTTTCAGACCTGCGGGAAGCAGATTGAGCAATACGGGATATGCCTTGTCCGCATTAATAACGCCGTCGTCGCCCAGCATTTCTGCCTGGAACATCCCCTTACTATACAAAGCATAAGCGGCAATACCTGGCAGAACCACGATTACCGGCATCAGCAATTTCAAAAATGCCGCGAAGAGAATGCCATTGCGGGCAGTTTTCAAATCCGCGCCCAAAGCCCTTTGCGTGATATACTGGTTACAGCCCCAATAGTTAAGGTTTACAATCCACATCCCCCCCAGCAATACGGTAAGGCCAGGTAACTGCATGTAAAACGGACTTGTTTTTGGGAAAATCATGTGAAAATGGTCGTCATGATTATCGCGCATCATTTTGATACCGCTCGTGATACCTTCTATTCCATCCACTCCTGAAACCAGGTTAATGGCAAGATAGGTAGTTGCCAATCCGCCGATGACCAGGAAGAATACCTGAATTACGTCCGTAAATCCGATCACTTTCATTCCCCCAATCGTAATAATGATAGCGAAGCAGGCCAGCGCAATCATACAGAACTGGAAATTCAGACCCGAAATACCTGAAACCGCCAATGCTCCCAGGTAGAGAATGGAAGTAAGATTGACAAGAATGTACAACGCCAGCCAGAAAACGGCCATGATCAAACTCACCGTTGGGTTATACCGCTGGCTGAGAAACTGGGGCATGGTGTAGATCTTGTTCTTTAAATAAATGGGCATAAAAAAAACCGCTACAATCACCAGCGTTGCTGCCGCCATCCATTCGTAAGTAGAAATCCCCAAACCCATCGAAAACCCGTTTCCGGACATCCCGATAAACTGTTCGGCAGAGATGTTCGAAGCAATCAGCGAGGCACCGATCGCCCACCAGGTAAGGGAGCCTTCTGCCAGAAAAAAGTCTTTGGTGGATTCTGTTTTTGACTTTTTCCGCTGATAAATCCAATAACCGTAACCGGAAACTACAATGAAGTAAAAGAAGAAAACGATATAATCGAGGGATTCTAATTGCTGCATTTCAAATGATTAGATAGATGAATGGATGAGGTTTTTGGTACAAATCGAAAGGTACATTATTTTCGGAAAATAGTACAAAAAGACAAGCTTGCAAGCACATGAAATCTGTTTTAGGGTGCGTCCGTTGTTTTACCTATACAAGTAAATATTGCCAAAGCTTTACTCTGATATTTTTACCGAATCCCTGTAACGAAGCGGGTTTGAGGGTAATTTTCTATAATATCTGATCCGTTTTTCTTTTTCGGCATTCCTGTAAGCATCTTCAAAACTGCCACCCGCCTTCATCTTTTTGATAAAATCTGCCAAACCACTTTCTCCGGCCATGGCCAGCCAGTAAGAAATTTCCATACCGGACGACATATAAGCAAGCATCACATGCTTTTGATTACCATTAAAAAATCCTTTGATAGAATTGATCGCAGCGAGTTCCAGTACTTCCTGGCCACCGCCCGTGTAGTACTGCCACTCGTCCATATATTCAAGGTAACGGTCTGCGGGATCGGTACTGTTGACGAACCGGCGATCGAGCATCAGCGCGAGGCCTTCGTTAAACCATTGCGGGATTTGGGTTGTGGTGGTCCACCAGCCCAGTCTTTTCAGCAATTCAATGTGGCTCATTTCGTGGCTGATCACGTCTGTATTGATTTCCTGTGCATTCAGGATCACATACGAATCGCCCCAGGGTGTGCCGAGGCTGCATCCCGCGCCTTCGGTGCTGCTGCAATAGCGACGGTATTCGTTTGGGTTGGCGCAAAGAATAGTGACCGGGCTTGATTCCCGCCCCGAATAAAACGAATCAATTCGCGCCTCCGATTGCGAAATGAGCGCTTTCAGGATTTTGTAATGCCGGGGCTTTATTTCAGGACTGAAATAGATTTGTCCATTTGCTGTAAAGCCTGAGAAGCGAATGAGCTCGCAGTAGAAAATTTGAGGGTATAAATAAAAAGGGCTCAGTACTAAACCCAAACAACCAATCAAAAGGAATTTCCCAAAGCGGAAAACCGGATTTTTGATGGGTTGATAGGGTTTCAAGAGGTACTTTTTTTGCCAAGAAAGCACGTATTACATTAATGTATTCGTGCTTTTATGGACGTAAAAAAATCAATGTTTATCAATGTTTAAAATGACGGATCCCGGTGGTGACCATTGAGACGCCATTGGCATTGCAATATGCAATAGAATCTTTATCGCGAATGGAACCGCCCGGCTGAACTACCGAAGTAATCCCAGCCAATTTTGCGATCTCCACACAATCGGGAAACGGGAAAAATGCGTCCGATGCCATCACAGCTCCGTTCAAATCAAAACCAAAAGCGTTTGCTTTATCGATCGCCTGACGCAATGCATCTACACGCGAGGTCTGGCCGGTACCGCTTGCCAACAACTGGTTTTCTTTTGCCAAAACGATTGTATTGGACTTTGTATGCTTGCAAACCTTCAATGCAAACTCCAAAGCCGTCAACTCGCTTGGGGTAGGTGCTTTTTCTGTGACAGTCGTGAACTGTGAAGAAACCTCCGTCGACAAATCCTTATCCTGGACAAGCACGCCGTTCAGGATCGTTTTGAACAGGATCTGCGGCAGGTCCACCGGGTTACGTTTTAGCAAAATCCTGTTTTTCTTTGATTTCAAAAGCTGCAATGCCTCTTCGTCATATTCAGGCGCGATTAATATCTCCATAAAAAGCTTGTTCAACTCCTCCGCTGTCGCCTGATCAACTTTGGCATTGGTGATTACAACACCTCCAAAAGCCGACACCGGATCGCAAGCCAGTGCATTATCATAAGCCTGCTTGGCGGTGGGTGCAGTCGCAATTCCACAGGCATTGGTATGCTTGATGATTGCAAAAGTAGGATCTGCACCAGCGAATTCATCGATCAGATTCACGCAGGCGTCTACATCCACAAGGTTGTTGTAAGATAATTCTTTGCCATGCAGTTTTTCGAAAATCCCTTCCAGGTCGCCATAGTAAGTGGCATTCTGGTGCGGGTTTTCCCCATAACGCAACGTCTGAGAAGCGAGGCTGGTGAAATCAAACAGGCCTTTATCTGCTTTTTCTTTGCCTTCGGTGAAAAAGCGGTTAATTGCTCCGTCGTAATGTGAAGAAACCGAAAATGCCAGCCCGGCATAATACCTGCGGTCCTCCAGGTCTGTTGCGCCCGCTTTGGCTGTCAGCAGTTCAACAACCTCAGCATATTGGCTGCGTGAAGAAACGATCAGGGTATCCTTGAAATTCTTTGCGGTAGCACGGATGAGTGAAATACCGCCAATGTCTATTTTTTCAATGATATCCTCTTCTCCGGCACCGGATGCAACGGTCTCTTCAAAGGGATAAAGGTCCACAACCACCATGTCAATGGCAGGGATATTGTATTGCTGTGCCTGTGCAACGTCTCCGGCATCATCACGACGGTAAAGGATTCCTCCCATAATCGCAGGGTGAAGGGTTTTTACCCTTCCTCCAAAAATGGACGGATATCCTGTAAGCTCTTCCGCGGCGGTTACAGGAATGTTCAGATTTTCAATAAAAGTCTGGGTACCGCCAGTGGAATACAGTTTAACACCCTCGTTATGGAGCAGGCGGACCAGGGGTTCTAGTCCGTCCTTGTAGTACACTGAAATGAGCGCGGATTGGATTTTTTTAGACATTGTGCAATGTTAACGATAAGATTATAAACCAGAGATCCGGTCAACCGAAGCGCATGCTACGCGGGAATCTCCTCTGCCATTTTGAAAAAATAAACCGCAAAGATAGCCGAAAAAAGTACGAAGTTTGAAGTAGAAACACTTTAAATCCAAGATAGATCTTCACCAAAACCCTGTTTAAAACAAATCATTATGAACCTCGACCTGACCGGAAAAACTGCGCTGGTTTGCGGAAGCACCCAGGGTATCGGATTCGCCACCGCCATAGAGCTCGCCCTATTGGGAGCCAATGTCACCTTGATTGCCCGAAATGAAGAGAAACTGAGGGAAGCAGTTGAAAAGCTGGACCTTTCGGCCGGTCAGCTGCATCGTTATGTAGTCGCGGATTTTACAGATAACCAGCAAGTTAAAGACGCCATCGAAAATTACTTACGGCTTTGCCCCGACGTACATATCCTGGTCAACAACACTGGCGGACCAAGTGGCGGGCCGATCATTGAGGCAGAGACCGACCAGTTTTTGAAAACTTTCCAAATGCATCTGATCAACAATCAAATCCTCGTCCAGGCCGTAGTGCCGTCCATGAAAAGAGCGGGTTATGGCAGGATTGTCAATATCATCAGCACTTCGGTAAAACAGCCTATTGTAGGATTGGGCGTTTCCAATACCATTCGCGGAGCGGTGGCGAGCTGGTCAAAAACATTGTCGCTCGAATTGGGCCAATATGGCATCACCTGCAATAACGTGCTGCCGGGTTTCACGGAGACATCAAGGTTGGACTCGGTCCTGGAAATGCGAAGCAAATCATCCGGCAAATCCACGGAAGAAGTAGCAAAGCAAATGAAGGACAGTATACCAATCAAAAGATTCACGCTTCCGGAAGAAACCGCGGCAGCGGTAGCATTCCTTTGCAGCCCAGCCGCGGGGAGTATCAACGGAGTGAACCTGCCGGTAGATGGCGGGAAGACTGAAAGTATGTAGAATTAAATGGCTGGCGGATAAGTAAAATGGGGTTGACTTCTATTTACTTGATAAAACCTCCTTAAATCACGTTCATGCGCCTTCTCAACATTCTTGCAATTTGCATGTTATTTGCATGCATCTCCTTTCCAGGAAATGCGCAAAACGATTCGGTATTTGTTGAAAATCAGAAAGATCCAACAATTGGCAGCGCGATTATCAACAATAAGAAGCAAACTGTCCTAATCAAAACATCAGGCAGAAATAAATTAACAATAGGTGTTGAGAAAATATCTGAAATCAAGTTGAGTTCCGGGAAATACTATGTTACCAGAAAAATCAATTCGGATCCTCAAATACTTACTGTATTGGTTAGAGGCAAATTCAGCTTGCTTTACCTGGGAAGTAAAAAGCTTTTTTATATAGAAGAAAATGGGATGATGAAAGTCATTTCGCATGAACATTTAAAACGTGCGTTACCCCTCATTTTTGGGCAGAATTTATTGGATGAATATTATGCCAAATCCAATGTTCAGCCACAATACTCCGCGAAATATCTAAAAAAACTGGTTTCATATTTCAATGGGTTATCGGGATCTCCTGAAGCGGTTTATGAGGAGAATCTGAGGCAATTTAAAACGACTGTTTCAATCGGCCCGTCTCTGGGTTTTGGATACAACCGTACAGCGTTTGACATTCTCCGGGGTTATGTTGAGGGAAAAGCCACCTACAAAAGAACCGGGTATTTCGGCACCACATCAGTTCCATTGGGAATCCGGGTCAATGTGGGCATTTTTCCAAGGGTAAGCCTGGATTTGAATGTCTTTATAAATAACCCTTCCAACGATAAATTACATTTAGAAAACTTTGGAACCTACGCGGTTAATTTCCCTTCCTCAATATTAATTCCTGAGAAATTTGACCCTGATCTGAAACTCAAAGCTTTTTCCTTCAATACCATTCATCTTGATTTGTCAGCGAATTACATGTTGACGAGAAACGGGGCGGCGCGAATTCGTCCGTACGTCTTTGCAGGTCCCACAATTGTGCGCTTGACCAACATGAAATTTACAGCTCAAGCCCGTTTTATGGATAATCCCGAGGATCCGGGAACATATATCAAAAAATCATATCAATCACAGATTAAGCAATATATGGTTGGGTTTAACGCAGGTTTTGGGGGAAATTATACTTTAAACAAGCGCATCACACTTAACATTTCAGGAAAGTTCGTCGGCGGTATTTATCCAAAAATTGAGAGCCATTCCATGTTCTTATCTGAACAAAATGACACTTCCGCACCCAAAAATGCCTTCGGTGGCTTTGGCTCCATGTTCGAAAACCGATATGACCAATACTCACGGCAAATTTTCGTCGTCGCGTCGGCTGTTTACAAGTTGCAGGCAAACTAGAAGTAACCGACAAAAAATTAGACAATAGGAAGGTTATTTTGTTTTATTTGGCTTAAATTTAGGAAGGAGGGTGGGTTCCGGTCGATTTAAGTCTATGAAATACAAATACTTCGTTGCCTTTGGTTTTATATGCATTCATTTAATGTCTTTTGGGCAGGGAGCCGGCAATTTTGTAAGCTTTCAACAATCAAAACAAACCATACTGATCCGGGGAAGCAAGGGAATTTTAAGGGTCACAACCCTTACTCCGGACATTTTCAGGGTCGAAACCACTCCCACCGGCAGCAGCACGCTTGATAGCTCGTTGTCGGTCGTCCTGCAACCATCTTACATTCCCGACGACATCACGGAAACGAAAACATCCCTTTTGATCCGTTCGGAAAAATGCGATCTGGAAATCACCAAATTTCCACTTTCAGTTGCGTTTAAATCCGGCGGTGAGATCAAAATCAGGGACACTGGCGCGTTTCGCCAAACCAAAGATTCTGTCAATTTCACATTTGACATTAATCCACAAGATGTTTTTCACGGTGCAGGAAGCCGGCCTTTCGGCCCCGATCTGAATCGGAAAGCTTTCGATTTCTATAACACCTGGGAATACGCTTATTACGATCAGGCCACCGGATTGGCCCAAAGCTTCAATGTTCCTTTCCTTGTTTCCTCCCACAAATACGGCATCCTTTTCGACAGCAATTTCCCCGGGTCTATGCGCATGTATGTGGGCGCAACAGATTCCACACGTATGACCGTCGAATCCCTGAGTACCGGCCGATGGGCTTATTATCTGATCAATGGGGACAGCAATGATGAGATTCTCGAAAACTACACACTGCTTACAGGCCGGCAGCCCTTGCCGCCGCGCTGGGCGCTGGGCTATATCCAATCCAAGTTCGGCTATAAGAATGAAAGCGAGGCGACTGTGGCTGTGACCAAGCTGCAGAATGAGGGGTTCCCCTTGGACGCCCTGGCTCTGGACCTGTACTGGTACGGCGACCAGACCACGATGGGCAATTTCGACTGGAACGCACAAAACTGGCCCAATGCAACGGATATGATCGGAAGGCTTAAAGCAAAAGGCGTCAAGACAATCCTGATCACCGATCCCTATATCACAACCCAATCCTTCAATTTTCGCATCGCCGATTCGCTTTCGTTTTTCGCCAAAAAGCCCGGATCCAATGCGGTATATACCCAGGACATATGGAACGGCACAGTGGGTTTATTGGACATTTTTAAAACCTCAACACAAAACTGGCTGTGGCTCCAGTACAAACGGCTTGCCGGCCAGGGCATATCAGGCTGGTGGACGGATAAAATAGAGCCTGACCACGATCCGAAAGATGCCTCTTACGCTTTGGGCTCTGGAGCACAGATCCATAATTTGTATTCTTTGTTCTGGTCAAAAAATCTGTATAATCAGCACCAAAGAGATTTTCCCGACCAAAGACTTTTTAATCTGACACGCTCGGGCTGGGCGGGATCGCAAAGGTTTGGTGTATTGCCATGGAGCGGTGACGTGGCCCGGTATTGGGCGGGGTTCAGGCTGCAAATTCCGATCATTATTCAGGCGGGAATGTCCGGGATCGGCTATATGCACTCCGATGTCGGCGGGTTTGCGACGATGCCCGACAAAACGGAAAAAGATGAAGAACTGGACCTGCGGTGGTTTCAGTTTGGCACATTCACGCCGGTTTTACGGTCTCACGGCGAAAGGTCCAATGTCGAGCCATTCAATCTGGCGGAACCTTTTTATAGTACCGTCAAAAAATACCTCAATATCCGCTACCAGTTGCTGCCGTATATTTACTCGCTTTCCTGGAAAAACAGCACCTCCGGCCGGCCGCTGTGCATGCCAATGGATTATTTTACCAATAACAGAACATTGGGTAACATCAACGACCAATACTTTTTCGGGGAAAACCTGCTGATTGCACCAGTACTATTGCACGGTATGCCCTCCCGGAAAGTGGTGCTGCCGCCCGGCAAATGGTTTGATTTCTGGACTAACGTACCGTTCAACGGCAATGCGAATATTTTCCCGAATCTGACGGTCAATGACATTCCGGTTTACGCCAAGGCCGGAAGTTTTATTCCGATATCCGCATCGGCTTCCCTCAAATCGACGGATTACTATTTGTCGGATAGCCTGTCGGTCAAATTTTTCCAGGACATATCGGTAACCAATTCAGTATTTACGATGTACCACGACGACGGCGCTGATCCCAATGCTTTGACCAACGGGAAATATGAGCTGATCGATTTCAGAGGTGAAGTTTCAGAAGACAGTATCCGGGTACTGATCCAAAGAAAAAAAGAGCACAGCGGTGCGCTGGCGAAAAGGAATATTTTGGCAGAAGTGGAAAATCTTACATCACCACCTCTTGCAGTCGCCTTAAATGGCAAGTCGGTTCCTGTTGTTTATCTAACAACCGATTTTAAAAACGGGACGGCTTTTTACGATCACTTGACCCGACAATTGAAACTCAGGTTTGATTGGGATTGCGAATCGCCAGCCTCCATCGCGATTGTCCGCGACGGCCTGGCCGTGGTTACAGGCGTAGAGTCGTGGGTTGAGCAAGATGTGCTGACTGTTTACCCTAACCCAAGCCAACTGCAACGGCCGTTGTCAGTCAAAACCAAAATCCCAGAAGCAGGTACCTATACGCTTGAAATCTACAATCCTTTGGGAACCCAGGTGTTGATCAAAGACTTGGGAAGGCAGGCTAAGGGAGCTCTGGTCAATTCCGTGGTTGATGTCGGAAACCTGACGGGTACATGCATTTTGAAGTTGAAAAACGATAACAACCGGTTCTCCACCAAGTCAATCATCATCGAATAAGTTATGAATTACAGGCTTTTCGTCGCATTACTCATCCTGACAACCGGCCTTGCAGCCTGCGTTGAGCCTTTCAGCGTCAACTTTGGGAGCGCGAAAGAGTATGTGGTCGTGGATGGCGTGGTGACGGATATGGACGGGCCACAGATCATAACCCTTGCCAAAACAAATCCAGAGGCCAGCAACGAAAGCTCTGAATTTACCCAAACCATCTGGACCAAAGGACAATCCACCTTGCCACTTTCCAAAGCAAAAGTGAAGATTACCGTAAATGGCACCCAAACATTCGATCTTACGGAAACAGATCCCGGCAGCTACCAGTTGCCTCTCTCTTTCAAAGGAAAAGTGGGTGATTCCTATCAACTGCAATTCGTGACGGAAGACGGCAAAAGTTATGAATCCTCGGCAGAAACGATGCTTCCGGTGACACCCGTCAAGCGCGCTTACGATGTTTTCAATCCGCAGGGTATCTCCAAACTGTCTGAGTATTATGGCGATTATACGCCCAGCAACGACATTTATCTGGATTTCGATGATCCGGCTGGCGAGAAGAACTTTTACCGCTGGCAATGGACCTTATGGGAGATCCAGAAAACCTGCACGACCTGCAATCAGGGAAAATACTATCTTTTTGAAACCGAAAGCGGCACTGACGGTGATTGCTTCAAAGACCTTACGCTGAAACCCAATAACATTTTCGATTACACTTGTGAAGACCTTTGCTGGGACATTTTTTACAGTACCGATATTACCATTTTCGCCGACACTTATACCAATGGACAGAGCCAGAAAGACAAAATGGTCGCGCAAATTCCTTTGCTTCAGGCTAATCCCTGCCTGGTTAGTCTGCAACAGAACTCGCTGACCCCAAACGCCTACCGCTTTCTCAAATTGATCCAGGACCAGGCTGTCAATTCCGGCACGCTGGCCGACACGCCACCTGCGCCCATCCAGGGAAATGTGGTAAATGCTAAAGACAAAAACGAACTGATCATCGGGTTTTTCACGGCTTCTTCAGTGTCGGAATATAAAACCATGCTCTGGCGTAAAAACATCCGTAATGCGGCCGTTTTGAACCAGCTTTTCAAAACCGTACATAACCGCGATCCCATATTGGAAGAGCGCTCCAATGAGCGGCCTTATATTCCTTTGGCGATTTGTAAAAAGAGCCGGTCGAGGACGCCATTTTTGCCGAAAGATTGGAAGTGGACGCAGTAGTTGATGCCACGAAATCACGAATTGACACGAATTATTCATGAGTAAATTTTACCTGATAATCTTATTGCTGATCACTACGGCCCAGGGATTTTCTCAGGGACTGACGATAACAGGGACTGTCAAGGATTCCGCGACGCTGGCTCCTTTGTATGGCGCCTCCATTGTGATCGACTACCGGCGTAACTGGTCGGTCGCGAAAATGGATGAAAAAGGAAATTTCTCCATTGAACTGCCTTCCGGGGACCATGTGCTGGTGATCAGACATGTGGGATACGAATCGTTCCGGGTGTTTATCAAGGACGGGACGGACAAAATTCACTTTGATGTAAGAATGGCTACCACTTCCAGCCAATTGGAGGAGGTGATCATCACCAGCAAAGGTTTCGACCAAACGATCCGGCAGCCCATTTTGGGTTCATTGCAGATCAACATCAAAACACTGGAGAAACTGCCGTCGGCTTTCGGCGAGCTGGATATATTGCGCAGCCTGCAAATGCTGCCCGGTGTTTCCAGCGTTGGCGAGGCTTCAAACGGCGTTAATATTCGCGGCGGTACCACGGACCAGACGCTGATCTTATTGGACGATACCCCCATTTTCAACCCTACCCACATGTTTGGCTTATTTTCGGTGATTCCGCCCAATACGGTTAATAACCTCGATTTGTACAAAGGCAATGTTCCGGCGCGGTTTGGGGGACGGGTGGCTTCCGTATTGGACATATCGACCAAAAACCCAAACCTGGAAAAACTGAAACTGGCAGGCGGTGTCAGCTTAATTTCCAATAGACTGATGATCGATGCGCCGATTATTAAGGGTAAACTGGGTATTTACGTGGCGGGTAGGGGCGCCTTCAATGATTTTATTTTACCAAAATTGGATAAGCAACTGCAAAACATCCGGGCGCGGTTTGGCGAACTTTCGGCCAAATCATTTTGGCGGGTGAACGATAAAAATACAGTAACCTGGATGGGTTATTACAGTGACGATTACTTTAAAACCGATCTTTTGACCAATCTTCCCAATGTTGTCGGGACAGATACCTACTACAAGCATATCACTACCAACTCGATGCTCCGCTGGCTGCATGTGATCTCTCCCAAGCTGAACCTGCAAACTACGGCCGTCTATGCCAAATACGCACCGGATATCGGAACGGCTGAAAAAGCGACCGGCAACATTGTCAAATTGCGCTCTTCGACGGAGCAGCGGCAATTGAAATCCAACATCAATTACCAGCTTTCTAATCATAAGTTTGAAACGGGGATCGCCGCGACGCAGTACGTGATCAAACCTGGTACGCTGTTTCCCGGTGCGAGCGAAAGTGTCAATTACATCGCAACACCTACTGAAAAAGCGAATGAACTGGCCTGGTATGTGGATGATGAGGTCAACTTCTCGAAGAAATTTGCGGTTTCTTTTGGGCTGCGCTATTCCTTGTTCATGTCGGTCGGCCCGTCGGTTGTGCGCCATTACCAGCCGGGGCAGCCCCGCGACGAGTTTTCCGTAACGGATTCTACCATTTTTGGCAAGGGAAAAATCGCTGAATCGTATGGCGGACTGGAGCCCAGACTGGGCCTGAGATATGCGTTAAATGACAATATATCGCTCAAATTCGGCTATAACCTCATGCGCCAATACATCCAGGTGGTATCCAATACAGCTACGCCAATCCCGACTTCCCGCTGGAAAACGAGTGATACGCACATCAAACCGCAGATCAGCAATTTGTTTACGGCCGGGTATTACCAATCTTTTGACGATAATATCTATGAAGTTTCGCTCGAAGGTTATTATCGTAATGCCACCAACATCATCGATTACAAACCGGGAGCGGATTTTCTTTTACAACGTTTCCCTGAAACGCAATTGATCCAGGGCAGGAATAAGTCATACGGCGCGGAACTGATGATTTCCAAGAAAAAAGGGACTACCAAAGGATGGGCGAATTACACCTATGCACGTTCCCTAAACATTGTAGATAAAGGTGCCGCATTGATCGAACTGGTGAACCGGGGCGGCTGGTATCCTGCCAATTACGACAAGCCGCACAGCTTCAATGCGTCGCTGGATATTACGGTGGATTCCCACAATTCATTTGGATTTACTTTTGCCTACAGTACAGGAAGGCCTTATACGGAGCCGATTGGCTTTATCAATTACCAGAATAATGTTTATCCATTCTACGACAGGCGCAACAACAAACGTATCCCCGATTACCACCGGCTCGACTTTGCCTGGAATATCTACAACCCCAGCATGAAAAACAGAAGATGGCAAGGGCATTGGACGTTCTCGGTATACAATGTATATGCCCGGAAAAATGCTTACTCGGTGTTTTTCAAAACAGAAAACGCGGTTAGCAAAAGCTATAAGCTCAATATCTTCGCTGCACCTATCGCCACGATTGCCTACAATTTTACATTCTGATCACTTTTTCCTGCTGATCACCACGAGCTCATCGTCGTTTCTGGCGGCGACTATTGCCTCGCCGGTTTTCAGTTTTATTTTTCGAAGCTTTTTCACCTGGCCTTTTACCTGCAATCCATTCAGCGATTCAGGGCTGAAATTGCAGTTTCCATGGTTGATCAATACCGTTCCAAAATCGCTGTCGTAACGTCCCATCTGAATATTGCAGTTGTAGAAATTACCCATGATCAGCACGTCGGGGAGCTTATCGCCATTGGCGTCGATAATCTGCGCGTCGTAAAAGGGTGTCCATTGCGCTTTGAAAGGCAACGCTTTCAACTGAAAACCGCCTTTTCCATCATTGACCAAAACTGCGTTCTCGAAGTAATCTGCCGACAAAACCTGCGCCTCTTTCAATTTATCATCGCCTACCAGGTCGCCCGTGCTTGCTTTGGCAAACTGGGCTGCATAGATATATTTTTTGCGGATCATCGGAATCTGCTTTTCCATTTCCAGCTTGGTTGGAAACAGTACTTCCTGCGCATTGAGATAATAAGTCAGAATGGGCTCCTTACGGCCATTTCCGTCATAATCATTGATATACATTTTCACCGGCTGCTCTGTATTTGCCTTCAAGCGACTGTTCAGGCCCAGATTTCCGGCAAGGATATCGGTATCTCCGTCGCCGTCAAAATCATAAGGCATCACGAAATTCCACCAGCCTCTCTTGTCGGTCAGCATTTTCTTGGTGAAACTCCCGCCTTCATTTTGCATCATGCAAATCCCGTCCCATTCCAATGCCAGCAGCAGGTCTTTGTCGCCGTCTTTATCCAGGTCTGCCAGCTTCGCATTTCTGACATACCCTATGGCCTGCAAATCTTTCGCATATTGCTGTGTAACATCAATGAATTTACCGGAGCCGTCGTTTTTCAGTAGATACGATTTAGGTATTTCACCATAATTCAGGGGGACCGCCCGCCCTCCGATAAAAAGATCAGTAACTCCGTCACCGGTAAAATCAAATGGGACGATGCAGGAAGCCGTGACGTAAACATCTTTGAAAGCGTCGGCTTTGACACTCAGGTTACCTTTGCCGTCATTAAGATAAACCCTCGGCAATTGGAATTCTGAATTGTGGCTGTACTCATTTCCGCCCGTCGCTACGACCAGATCCGGGTGGCCATCTTTGTTGACATCCACCCATTCCGCATCAATTTCCTCGTAAGTGCTGTCTTTTACCAAAGCCGGTTGAACCGATTCTTTGAAATTCCCAGCCGTAGTCTGGACAAATAAATGGCTGCGCAGCTTCTTGGAAGAACCTACAAAAATATCTTCCAAACCGTCGTGGTTAATATCCGCGATCGCCAACGCCGGCCCGTCTGCTGTTACTTCGAAAGGGATCAGCGAATTCCGGTCAAATTCAATGAAATTGTTTTCCTCGTGACGGACATCTACACCCAATTCAGCTGCAATATCTTCGTATGTAAATGACTTGCTCCGCTTGCTTTCCTTCAATTTCTGGTAGTCAAAAGCAGGAAGACCGCCTTTGTACGCGACGGAAAGCGAGTCTTTTAAATCGGCATTCCTCAAAACCTGATACCGGTTGTTCGGCCAGATGATCAGCATGGAATCCACATCAGCCCTTTTACCAAATCCAATATTCAAAGGGATTTCCATGCTGGATTGGAAACCGCGGACAGGAAATTTTTCAAAAGTCAGGGTTTTATCCTTCTTAAAAACCAAACATTTTGTGCCGATCGCATTGAGATTTCCGGGCGCGCCTTTGAGATATAACCTTGTGAAATCATTTTTAGCTGCTTTTTTCTCATTCAGGTTTTCATAAACAAATGCCTTCTCGTTGATATTGTTCGTTACAATATCCATATCCCCGTCGTTATCGAGGTCCGCATACACAGAACCATTGGAATAGGAAACCTGATCATTACGCACCAGCCCGGCCAAATCTTTGAACATAAGGTCACCCTGGTTCCCGAAAAACCTGTTCAGCAGTTTGATTTCAGGCAGCTTATCCGCCAACCCTGGATCGTTTTCATCAAAATTCTTATTGCGGATCTTTTCCTGTACCACGTCGTCTGACATGAATTTGATATAGTCCGTATCGTTCATCCGCTTGGGAATTCCGTTGGAAATAAAGAGGTCCTTTAAGCCGTCATGATCAAAATCCGAAAAAAGAGCCGCCCACGACCAATCTGTCGCATGAATGCCTGCATACATCCCAATCTCGCTGAAAGTGCCGTTCCCATTGTTGTATTGCAGGTTATTCCGGGCAAACTGGTAATTGTACCCCTGCCGGATCTTGTATTTGAAAATGCTGTAAACATCCTCTCCCTCCGATTTTTTAAGGATTTCATAATCCGAAGGCAGCATATCCAACGACACGATCTCCGGAAAAATATCGTTGTTCAGGTCACCTATATCCACGCCCATTGAAAACTGGCTGGTATGCATCAGCGAAGAATCCGTCATATCCCTGAAACTGCCGTTTTTCTGATTGATGTAGAGGTAATCATTCTCGTGAAAGTCGTTCCCGATGTACAGGTCGGGATAGCCGTCGAAATTAATGTCTCCAACTCCCAGTCCAAGTCCATACCCCAATGCAGAACTGTGAATACCTGCCGTTTTTGTAATCTCAATGTATTTTCCGCCATCATTCCGGAAAAGTTTGTCGCCAGCCAGCGGATGATAGGTGTTGTCAAAAAACGCCCGCCTCCCAAATGTTCCGTTCTGGTGCACCGAGTGATTCAGCTGGAACATATCCAGGTCGCCGTCCAGGTCGAAATCGAAGAACAAAGCCTGGGTACCGAAAACAACCAGGTCCAGACCGTATTCTTTTGATTTTTCTGCGTAAACCGGAACGCCTTCCTTGGTGATTTCCTGACAAACAAAAAGCAGGTTATGCCCCTTCATCGACTCAAAATCACCGACCTGGCTGACATAAATATCCAGCATACCGTCCTGGTTGATGTCTACAATGGACACGCCATTGGACCAGCCCTTACCGCCTTTGAAATTCGCCTTCTCGGTAACATCCTCGAACTTCAGCCCAGACTTATTGAGATAAATCCGGTTCTGCTCCTGATTGGCGGTGAAGCATAAGTCAACCAATCCATCATTGTTCAAATCGCCTGCTCCAACCCCTCCACCATTGTAAAAATACATGTAGTAGAAAATGTTAAAATCTTTGGTCGGTTTGAGGGTATTGGAGAAATCGATCCCGGTTTTTTCGGAGGTAAGCAAATCAAACTGATAGTCCTGCAAATTCTTTTCCGGTGAACAGGAAATACCCGCCCAGCAAATAACCAGGCCAAAAACCGGCCCAATCAGCTTTTTAATATACATTAGAAATATATCGGACAAAATAATGGCAGATTTAAAGCTTGTTGATCCTGAACAATACCGGGGTAGCATTGTTGACGAGATTGATCAGGTAGGGTGCTCCCTGGATCGTCAATGGGCTGATTTGCTTCACCTCGCCGTCAATGGCGAAGCCGCTCCGATTGCTCAGCAAAACGTCGAATTGCATGTTGCCTTTGTTGATCAGCACGTTACCACGGCATGCGTCCAGTGCTCCGAGCTGCGGAATGAAATGTGTGAAATTCCCGCCCACGATCAGGTCCGGCTTCCCATCGTGGTTCACATCTTCGCTTTCGATGGCATTCAGACAAGAAATCTGCACCATGTCAGGTAGCGGAACGAGTTTAAATTTTCCTTTTCCGTCATTGACCGCAATCGCGGATTTCAGGTAAGTCACCGATTTCTCGACTGCCGATTTCAGCAAGTCCTCCGGGAACAAATCTTGCACCGACTTGGTGGCATATTCTGAATGCTTGATGCTTTTTTTCTTCAGAAACGGAAACTGGGTGGTTAACTCCCTTTTCAACAAAATCGGCATATCCTTCGAATCCACCGTTTTGGACATTACTTTTTCAATAGTACCGTTTTTATTGAAATCGTTAATCCAGATTTTCAGCGGGGCTTCAGAGCTTGCTTCCAGCGAGAAATTCTCTCCCAAGTTCCCCAAAGCAATATCCTGGTCCCCGTCCCCGTCCAAATCAGCCACTTTGACTGCGCCCCAGAAGCCCGAAAATCCCTCCAGGCCGGAACTTGTCTTCACAAATTTTCCGGCACTGTATTTGAAGATCACCGGTGCCATCCAGTCGCCTGCCACGATCAATTCCTTTACCTTATCTCCGTCCACATCCGCCCAATACGCATCGCGAACCATTCCCAGCCTTGCGAATTCAGGTGCTATGGCTTTGCCTACTTCTTTAAAAATACCTTTTCCGTCATTCTGATAGAGATAACTTCTCGGACTGGAACCATATTCGCGGGGAACGCTCCGGCTACCCACAAACAAGTCGAGATCGCCGTCCTGGTCGTAATCATTTGCCGCGATCACAGCGGTATTCATTGCATTGGGCGGCAAAGCCCTCGTATTGATCGTAAAATTTCCTTTCCCATCGTTCAGATAAAGCCTGGTCGGCAGTTCAGGGCTGTTTTTCTGCGTTTCGTTTCCTCCACTGCCAACCACCAGGTCCAGGTCCCCGTCTCCGTCCGCATCCAGCAGTGCCGCCGCCGTATCCTCAATTCCGGCCAGATCGGAAAAAATTTTCTGTGGTGATTTTACGAAGCCGGCACCTTTTTGCAAATACAACTGGCCACCCTGACCTTTTGCTCCACATATAAAAATATCTTCTTTCCCATCTCCATTCACATCGCCGATCGCTGCTTTCGGCCCTTCCTCGGACAGCATTACAGGAATATTCCTTTCATTATAAAAGTCCTCATACCGGTTTTCGCGATGCGGCTCAAAGCCTGATATTTCCGCCTTTGTTAAAATCGATTCATTTTTTACTGGATTGATCTCGATAGCCCGATCGGCCTTTTCAATGGAAAAAATCAAAGTCGTATCTGCCTTCCTCTGGGCTACGCTGGTCATTTTCCGATTTGGCCACATAATCCGGATCGAGTCGATGGTACTTGTTTTGCCCAGCCCGATCGTGATCGGATATTCGGTACTGGATTGGAAGCCGCGTGCAGGGTTTACCTGTTTGCCAAAAATCTCTTTTCCGGCATAGACCTCAATCTTGGCACCGATCGCGTAAGTGTTCATACCCTCGCCGGTCAGCCTGAGCTTGATGTAATGGTTCTTTTCTTTTTTGCTTTCCGACTTATTGCGGTACACAAAACAAGGCTGGTTTACATTATTCACTACCAGATCCAGGTCACCATCATTGTCGAGATCGGCATAAGCGGCACCATTGGAAAATGACTTTGTAGTAAAGCCAAACTCCTCGCCGCGTTCCCTGAACTGCAGGTTACCCTCGTTATGGAAAAAGTTATTGAGGATCGGGGTCGACGGCATCCTGTCGATGATGTTCTGCATGTTTTGTTTTTCACCCGACATCACCATTTTTTGGGTTACCTCGTTGGCAAAAAAATCGATGAAATCCTGGTCGAGAATGTCGTGATAGATCCCGTTGCTGACATACACATCCGTTTTGGAATCATTATCGGCATCAAACATCAAAGCCCCCCAGCTCCAGTCGCTGGCGGCGATGCCCGAGTAATTGGCAATTTCGCTGAAAGTGCCGTCCTGGTTATTGAGCTGCAGGCTATTCTGCATGTATTGGTTATAGAAACCCTTCTCTTTCTTAAGGTTAAAAAGGTAGTGGTTTTCAAATGATGTCGTGGTTTTGTAGCGGTATTCGTCGCGTGGCAGCATGTCCGTCACAAATAATTCAGGGTAACCGTCATTGTTGATATCCGCCATATCTGCGCCCATGGAAGCCAGACTGGTATGTTTCATTCTTTTTTCAAGCTCCTCGGAAAATGTGCCGTCCCTTTGATTAATATATAAATAATCTTTTTCGTAAAAATCATTGCAGATGTAAATGTCAGGATACTGGTCGCCATTGATATCGCCCACAGTAATGCCTAGGCCAAAACCGATCAGACTGCCATAAATGCCCGCCTTTTCGCTGACATCGACAAATTTACCATTGTCATTTCGCAATAATTTCGCGCCGCCGCCTTTTAAAAAGTCCTTTACTGGCCAATCTTTTGCCCTCAAATTACGGTCATTGGCATAATTGAGCGTATTGACTGGAATAAAACTATTATTGAGAATGTAGGCGTCCAGATCACCGTCCAGGTCGTAATCCAGAAAAGCGGCGTGGGTAGTGTATCCGGTTTCGTCCAAGCCATATTTTTTGGCCGACTCCGTGAACGTTTGGTTGCCGTTGTTGATATAAAGCGAATTGCCCTGCTTATTGACAAATTTCTGATAACCCGCATTGCAGACATAAATGTCCAAAAGGTTATCCCCATTGACGTCCACCATCACCACGCCAGTGCTCCATTTATCAGGCTCGCCTACTCCAGCTTTCTCGGTAATATCTTCAAATTTCCAATTGCCTTTGTTCAGGTACAATTTATTTTCACCCATGTTGGCCGTGAAATAAATGTCGGGCAAACCATCGTTGTTGATATCCCCAATGGCCACGCCGCCTCCATTATAAAAATTCCGGTAGTTGAAAATGTTAATGTCTTCACGGTCCTCGACTTTATTGACAAAATCAATACCGGTTTCAGAAGCATCAAGTTCTTCAAACAGGCCAACAGGCTTATCTGCGTTCCGGCAACTAAAGAGAAACAGAAAGAGGGTAGCGAGAATGCCTGTACAAACAGGCCGCGTATTTTTGGTTATCATTTATTTGTTGTCGAAGAACTGAAAGCTTCTTTTTCAGTAATATTTGCCAGGCTGACGGCGGGTTTCTTATAAACAATTACACCTTCAAGAGGAAGCAACTTATCCGGTTGCTGAAAATCACTGTATTTGCCAACCTTGCCGGTCAGTTTAAAAACCATCTTATCTTTTGAGAAACTGCTGGCTGTGATCTCCCCTTCTGTCATCATATATCCCTCACCGATCATTTTCTCACGGTCCGTGATCTTACCTATTTTCAGATTGGTATTGGCTTCGCTGGTCTTACCAGCGCTGCCTTTAATCGTCTCAGCGGCATACCATCGGTTCTTTCCAATGTTCAGGATCGTTTTGCCGTCAAACTGGTCGGTTAAGGTAACATTCATCGCCTGATCAGACATCAGTATCTGCCCTGTAAAAACGCTCTCTGGCGCATAAAATTCTTTGCCATTGATCTTCACCAAAATATGGGCCTGATTGTCCGTCAACGATTTAAATAACTCCTCAGTTTGCTGGTCTGTTGAATCCCCTCGCTGGCATGCCCCGTTGATGCTGATCATCAATATAAGCCCATACCATATAATTTTCAAGCGTTTCATTTGATCAATAAAAAACGAAAATGCTCGAAAGCTTCGAGCATTTTCGTTAAGAAACAAGCATTTATAATCAATAACCTGGGTTCTGCGTAAGGTTTGCATTAGATACCAAAGCTGCAGAAGGTATCGGGTACAGCACGGTGTATGGCTCTTTTACAGAAACACCCTCACCCGTGATAAATTTCCCGAAGCGAATCTCGGTGGTTCTCTTTCCGCCCTCCCAGTAAAGTTCGCGGCCGATTTCCGCAAAAAGGCTTTCTTCGTTCAGGGAAGCCAGAGTGGTTGCGCCACGGGTAGTCCTCAGCGTGTTGATCTGCGTCAAAGCACCCGCTGCATTTCCTGCTCTCAGTAAGGCCTCGGCTTTCATCAGGTATGCTTCTGCGTAGCGCATCAGGATGTATTTTCCCGAGTTAGCAGGGTGATACTTGATAACGCGGATACCCTTATCAGTGGCTGCGCCAGCCAAAGGCACATCTCTTGTGAATTGCAATGGTTTCTGAGTCCTGGTGTCCACAATCGCCGCTCCTTTGTCGTTATATTGCTGCCCAATTAAAAACCCTAAACCTACACCTGAATAAGCGGTACCGTCCTTTTTAGCCGGTGAGCCAATTCTTGTATCTTTGGCTTCAAATGTATCATAGAAGTCCGCCAGTGTCGCGAACCCGTTCCAGCCCGAAGGGTTCTGGTCGTAGTGAAGTGTCATAAACCAGCGGTTCTGAGCAGTTCCTTCCAGGACGACAAAAATAGGCTCAGTTTTGGCAGCCGATGAAAATGCGCTGAAATAATCCTTTTCAAGTGAATAACCGTCGGCAGTAATCGCGTCGACATAACTCACCACTTTATCCATATCAGCTTTGTCGAAAGTATACGGACCCTCTGGAGCTGCACTTTTGTAAACTGCTTTGTTCAAATAAAGCTTAGCAAGCAAAAAATTGGCAGCAGCTTTGGTTGCGGTTCCGTTTGTCACCGAAGGGCCTGATTTCGGCAGCGCCGGAAGGGCCTCCTCCAGGTCTTTTACGATATAATCAAAAGCTTCTGATCTCGTCAGAATTTTTGGAAGCTCATCAGCGCCCTGGGTTACCTCCCTAAACGGAACCACTCCCCAATAATCCATTACCCAAAACATATTGTAAGCGCGAAGGAACTGTGCTTCGGCCTTTTGCACCGCGGTTGGATTTGAAGCGATGATCTCAGTGGAGCGGTAGGCCCGCTGGTTCAATGCGTTCCAGGCACTTAGGATGTACGAGTGGGAAGCGTCCCACGTATGCGCGTCCAAAGTACGCCACACTCCATTATCACCCCAGTCAACACCCCGGGTTGGAGGAATCATTTCGGCCGTTACGTGCTCTCCCAATGCATAAATACCAGCCTGGTCCGAGTATGTCGAGAGATCCTTGTAGGCAGAAGACAACGCTTCCGAGACGATTACAGGGGCAAAACCGCCATCGGAATCTTTATTGACAACTGAATCTTTTTCTTCATTGACAAGGTCTGTGCAAGCGGACAAAACCGCAATGCTCATCCCCGCAACCAATATTTTATAAATTTTACCAGTTTTCATTTTTACGAGTTTTAAATGATTTAGAATGAGACATTAACACCAACTGTCCATGTCCTTGCCCTTGGGTATGCCGTATAGTCGATACCAAACGAGGGAATGTCATTCAATGATTTGTTAGTACTCACCTCAGGATCCTGACCACTGTACTTGGTAATAGTCAGCAGGTTTTGTCCTGAAACAAAGATACGTGCATTACTCAGGACTTTATTGCTTTTCATAGGGATACGGTACCCGAGTGAGAAGTTTTGAAGCCTTACAAAATCTCCTTTTTCCAAAAAGCGGGTAGAAACGTCAGGGGCATTGAGTGCTCCCTCTCCGTTACCAATCACATTCTTAGTCACATTACGTCCATTGGCAAACGATCCTTGGGTGAAAAACGCATTAGCTGTGTTGGAATACAGATAATTACCAAATACACCATTAAAGAAAATACTCATATCAAAATTCCCATACTTGAAATTGTTGGTCAAACCTGCGTTCACTTTTGGAAGCGGGCTCTTTCCATTCAGGAATTGCTGGTAATCCCCATTAGGATAAATCGAGTTCCCATTTTCGTCGAATCCGCCAAACTCACGCAGGAACCATGCAAACAGTGGCTGTCCCTCTGCCAAACGTTGTGCAAATGCACCTGATAGCCCTTGTCCGTTGATCTCGCCGGTATCATATGTACCAACCAGGTTTTTCACAAGGTTTTTGTTGTAAGAAGCATTTACCAAAACTTCCCAGGTGAATTTTTTACCATCTACGATCGCTGCATTCAAAGCAAGTTCGATACCTCTGTTTTGAATATCAGTGTCAAGGTTCCGATAAACAAATGGGTTCGGAGCCGGCTGCGCTGCAACTACTTTAAACAGAAGATCCTTTGTGCTTTTGTTATATACATCGATGCTACCGCCCAGTCTGCCTTTCAGAATAGAGAAATCCAAACCGAAGTTGAAAGCTGCCGTAGATTCCCATTTTAAATTAGGGTTATTGAAAGCCACTGCGCTCAAACCACCTCCGGAGATATTGGTACCCGTATCGTTGATCGAATAATCCCCGTAACGGTCTCTTCTGTCATATACATTGTGAGGAATGGCCTGATTACCCGTAACACCATAACCTATTCTCAAAGCCAGGTCCGTAAATACTGTTTTAGGAATAAAATCTTCTTCTACCAGTTTCCATTTAAACGCTCCCGACGGGAAATAACCATATTTGTTATTACCCCCGAATTTGGATGACCCATCCACACGCAGTGTACCGGTAAACAAATACTTGCTGCCAAAACCAAGGTTCACACGACCAAAATAGGACTGCAGCTCGTCTTTAGTATAGCTTGAATTCTGAATTACTGAACCTACAGTTGCTACTGCCGTTTCGTCTTTCGGAGTCACACTCCCTGCAATAGCCAGGTTATTGATCATCAGATCCAGGTTGCTTGTCCTGAAACGGGTAGCGGCCACATTCTTGGTGCCATATTCAAAGCTTTGATAAGAATATCCCAGCAATGCGTTCAACGACACGTTGCCTATCTCTTTGTCATAAGTAAAGTAGTTTTCCCACAACTGGTTGTTGGTTTCAACATCCCTGATGTAAACACGGCCCAGGTCCCGGATACCTGTTACATACAAATCTCTCGAGTAAGCCTGTTTTCTCGAAGCCATTGATTTGTCAAAGCCAAGCACGGTCTTGAATTTCAATCCTTTGATAATTTCCAGTTCCGCATTGATATTACCCAGTGCACGCAATGTATTGTTTTTATCTTTCGATAAGTTCACAAATGCAGCTGGGTTTGGCTCCGAGTTAGTTACCTGGTTATAAACGCCGGGTGCCGAGAAAACCGCCCTTGTTGGATTGGCTTTCAATATGCTGCCCATCAAATCACCTTCAAAACCAATGTTTTCCGAAATAGGTACGCCTGTGTCCTGTGTATTGGCAAAGTTCAGGTTGCTACCGATAGTCAGTTTATCCCCGATGAACTTCTTTTGGCCTGAAAAACCAACGCTGTACCGTTTTACATTGGAAGTTTGAACAATACCATCCTGGTTCAAATAACCGAGGGAGAAACGATAATTCCCTGAAGCGTCGCCGCCGCCATAAGAAAGGTTATGCTGTTGTGTTTTGGCGGTTCTGAACAATACGTCCTGCCAGTCCGTATTGGAACCCTGGTCCTGCCCGCCTGCAGCCCTGTACTCATCGGCGTTCAGCAAGTCATACTTCTTGGTAATGTTGCTGATACCATAAGAGTAACCGTAATCAAGTGTTCCTTTTCCTCTTCCTCTTTTGGTTGTGATCAAAACCACACCATTGGCACCCCTCGAACCATAGATAGCCGTTGCAGAAGCATCTTTCAGGATGTCCATGCTCTGAATATCATCGGGATTCAAAAAGTTCAGCGGATTTTTGGCTGGCTGACGTCCCACACCCTGGTTATCTCCACCGCTGGAAGTATTATCGCCGCTAAGCGGTACCCCGTCGATCACAAACAATGGGTTGTTGCCGCCTAGTACCGACGATGTTCCGCGGATACGTACGTTAATACCGCCGCCCGGCTCACCACTTTGCTGGGTGATCTGCACACCTGCAACCCTGCCCTGCATTAACTGTTCAGGCGAAGTAACGATACCCTTCTGAAAATCCTTGGAGCCCAGCGCGGATACTGCTCCGGTAGCATCTTTCTTTTTAACTGTTCCGTACCCCACAACCACGACCTCTTCCAGTGCTTTCACATCTTCCGAAAGTGTCACGTCTAGAATAGATTTGTTTCCAACGGGAACATCTTTGGAGATAAAACCGATTGCGCTGAATGTCAACGTAGTATTGGCCGGAACGCTGATCTGATAGTTCCCTTCAACATCCGTATTGGTCCCGCGCGTACTCCCTTTCACTGTTACGGTAACGCCCGGAATGCCTCCGGCCTTAGAATCCGTCACTTTACCAGCCACATTTACGTCCTGCGCAACAACCATGGCTACATTCAGGATTCCTAGCAGAAGCGTTAACAGAGCAGATCTTTTGACTGACGATTTTTTCACTGCAACATGAGCGGACCCATCCGGAAAATCATGTTGACGAAGGGCAAGAATGGATAATTGCATCATAGGTTAGATATTTGATAGTCGATTTTTCACCATTTCTTGTATCATTTTAACATCATCTCCGGAAGTCCAAAAAGCCCCTTAGGAGCGTTGAAAAGGCCTTTTTCTGAACTTTCTGGCGATAAAGTGTAAATTTTACATCATGGTTCACGCAAAATAATATAAAACAACCTAATAATGCAATAATAGGTGACTAAAATTGGTACATTAAAATCATTTTAATTTCCTATAATCCTAAATATCCGGGCAGAGTTCAAATAATCTATTTGAGAAATACAATATTGGATTCTGGCACTAAAAAATTAATATTTTTTTAATTTCTGGCGCCCGCATATCCCGCCGATAGTAATCCAATTTTTATTGGCAAACCTTTCCGGTTGTCCGTAACTTTGGGGCCTGAATTTCTCCAGTAAATTATACTTATGACATTGCTGTCTCCCGTATCGGACATTGACCTGAGCTTGCTTGCAAAAAATCTGGAAGGTGATCTTTACTACGATAATACCATGAGGACCTTGTATGCGACAGATGCCTCCGCTTATCGCGAGATGCCGCTGGCCGTGGCGATTCCGAAGTCCGAAAAAGATATCAAGACCCTCATTTCCTACGCCGCAAAGCACAGGATCTCGCTTATTCCCAGAACCGCCGGAACATCGCTGGCGGGCCAGGTCGTAGGTAACGGTATTGTAGTAGACGTATCCAAAAACTTTAATAAAATCCTTGAGATTGATCCAGAAAGAAAGTGGGTCCGTGTACAGCCCGGAGTGATAAGGGATGAACTAAATATGGCCTTGAAGCCTTACGGACTTTACTTCGGTCCTGAAACTTCGACGGCCAACCGGGCTATGATAGGTGGCATGGTGGGTAACAATTCCTGCGGGTCCAATTCCATCGTTTATGGCAGCACACGCGAACATACGCTTGAAGTAAAAGCGATCCTGTCCGACGGCTCTGATGCCGAATTTAAAAGTATGGAAAACGGCGATTTCCGGGCCATGCTCAATCGTGCCAGCCAGTTAAACGGCAGCGCCGCCTTGCTGGACAAGATCTATCTGAAGACGAATGAAATTCTGATTTCTCCAAAGAATCAGGAGGAGATCAGGAAAAATTTCCCTAAACCTTCCGTAGAGCGACGCAATACCGGATATGCATTGGATATGTTGCTCAATTCCACACCCTACACCGGCGTCGTTAAAAATGACAAAGCAAAGCCATTTAATATGTGCAGCCTGATTGCCGGCTCGGAAGGTACGCTTTGCTTTCTGACAGAGATCAAACTAAACCTGGTTCCATTACCTCCTAAAACACAGGGATTGGTTTGCGTGCATTGCGATAACATCGACGAGGCGCTGCGTGCCACCATACTTACCTTAAAATACGGCCCTCAGGCAGTGGAGTTGATCGACGATTATGTGCTCGAATGTGCCACAACCAATGCCGAACAGAAGAAAAATGCATTTTTCGTAAAAAATAAACCGGACGGAAAATTCCCCGCAATCCTTGTCGTCGACCTGTCGCGTGATACAAAAGAAGAGGTTGAATCTTTGGCCTCGGCATTGGAAACAGAGTTGAAAGAAGCAGGGATTGGGTTCCATTATCCACTGCTTTTTGGCGACGACACCAAGAAAATCTGGACATTGAGGAAAGCAGGACTAGGTTTACTCGCCAATATTCCTGGTGACGAAAAGGCGGTCGCGGTGATCGAAGACACGGCGATCGACGTGTACGACCAACCTGAATATATCAGAGATTTTAATGAAATCCTTAAAAAGCATGGCATGTCTGCGGTGCATTATGCCCATGCAGGCTCGGGAGAATTGCACTTGCGGCCTATTATTAATTTAAAAACCGCCGAAGGTCATCGCCAATTCAGGATGATTGCCGAAGAAATTGCGAACCTGGTAAAAAAATACGATGGTTCGTTGTCGGGCGAGCATGGTGACGGACGTTTACGGGGTGAGTTTATCCCTAAAATGGTCGGTGAACATAATTACCAGCTTTTTAAGGAAATCAAGAAGACCTGGGACCCGAATAACATTTTCAATCCCGGCAAAATCGTGGATACGGCGCCCATGGACACATTCCTGAGGTATGAGCCCGACCAGAAAACGCCGGAGTTCAAAACTTATTTCCGCTTTCACGACCAGGATATCCTGCAACATGCCGAACAATGCAATGGATCGGGTGATTGCCGGAAGACTTCGCTGAGCGGCGGCACCATGTGCCCCAGCTTCATGGCCACCCGCAATGAAAAAGATACCACCCGTGCCCGTGCCAATATCCTGCGAGAAATGCTGACGCGCTCTCCGAAGGAAAACCGGTTTGATAATCAGGAAATTAAAGAAGTTTACGATCTGTGCCTGGCTTGTAAAGGCTGCAAAGGCGAATGTCCGTCCAATGTGGATGTGGCTAAGCTGAAAATGGAATTTTTGCAGCAGTACCACGATGTGCACGGCGTGCCGGTACGGTCTTGGCTGGTCGGTAATTTTTCCAAAATGACCGGTATTGCGAGTTATGTGCCCTGGGCTTATAATCTGATCTATAAAAATGCGCCCCTACGGAAGCTGGCGAACAGCTTGGTAGGGTTTCACCCCGAGCGCACGATGCCGCTTTTGCACAGCACCACTTTAAAAAAATGGTATGAAGGCCGCAAAAAAGAAGCCGTGAAATCCGAGCGGAAAGTCTATCTTTTTTGTGATGAGTTTACCAATTATAATGATGTTGAAATTGGCAAAAAGTCAATTCTGACATTGGAAAAGTTGGGCTATGAAGTGATTATCCCAAATCATGCACCGTCTGGACGTCCGCAGCTGTCCAAAGGCCTTTTGAAAGACGCGAAGAAAATTGCCGAAGAGAACATTCACCTGCTGAAAAATCTTATTTCTCATAATACTCCGCTTGTCGGCATAGAGCCGTCCGCGATCCTGACTTTCCGTGACGAATACCCAGATCTCGTTAGTGACGGCCTGGTAGAAGATGCAAAAAAGCTGGCGCAGAATGCTTTGCAATTCGATGAGTTTATTTCCCGCGAAATCGAGCTGAAAAACATTTCTAAAAATCAATTTACGACTGAAAAACGCCTGATCAAGCTTCATGGGCATTGCCAGCAAAAAGCGATTTCCAGCGTGATACCTACCAAAAAAATGCTTTCGCTGCCTGAGAATTATACCGTGCAGCTCATCCCATCGGGCTGCTGCGGCATGGCGGGGTCATTCGGGTATGAAAAAGAACATTATGATATCTCCATGCAGATCGGCGAACTGGTACTGTTTCCGGCCGTGCGCCAACAGCCTGAGGAAGTCATCATCGCCGCGCCTGGAACAAGTTGCCGCCACCAGATCCACGATGGTACAGGCCGGAAGGCGCTGCATCCGGCGGAGATCTTGTGGGAAGCGTTGGTTTAAAATGACAGGTCTTACAGGCCTTTGCAACCTATTAAGACCTGCCTATTCTAGCCAGCGATAAAAGGTGATTTCCTGACGTAGGCATCATCAGCCAATTGCGCGATCATAAAGCGTGCAATATCTCCTGCGCTGATTTTCTGTCCCGGGCAATCTTCCAGACTGACTTTCAATTCGCTTCTTGCATTGTCAAATTCAATAAATGGCACTCTGACCATCGTCCAGCTTACCGTACTATTTTCCAGTAGCGAATACGCTTTTTGCCTGTCTTCCTGAATTTCAGGAAAGGTAGCTTTCATCCAATCAGTGGCTTTTTGTGTTTCCGGCCCCTTCTTATCAAAAGGCGTGTCCAGATTAAGTCCAGCAAGTAAAATGTAACGGATTTCTTTGCCGGCAATCTGATGCTTCCCGATCGCCTGGAGAATGTTGCTGGTAGCTGCGCTTGCAACCAGCGGCTCGCCTTTTCGCTGGCCCACTGTACTGATCACAGCATCGCAGCCTTCAAGCAGACTATCGGTTATTTCAGCATTCAGCACATCACCTTTGATGATTTCAATAAGTGGACTGGAAATGGAAAATACGTCAGGATTTCGAAGCAGCAATTTTAGATAAAACCCTCTGTCAAGCAGTTGTTGAACAAGGTATTGGCCTGTCCGGCCGGCACCGCCGATGACGGCAATTTTTGGGAATTGTTTCATTTCTTCTAATAAAAAAAGGAATATGTATACACACCCGGACTATTTGTACGGGAATACAGAGATTACTCATCTGTAACAGAGCCTTATTTTATCAGTAGATTTTGATGTTGCAATATATAAATCTCTTTACAAATACTTCCTGAAAAACGCATTTTTTCGGATTACGTAACTTAACAGCCAGCTTCCTGAGACAGCGACCGTAAAGGCGATCAAAAACTTGAGAAATGCGTGCAAGTCAGCATTCAGCAAAGCAAACTGGCACCAGGTCACAAACCCAAAATGGACCAGATAAATGAGATAAGCATGGTCGGAAAGCGAACTCCACCACTGTTTTGGTGACCGAACGAGCGCGCGGAAAGTGGTTAAAAAAGCGATGCAGCTGAATGTTGACGAAGCTACATAGATCGAAAAATAGATCAGATAACCCTTGATTTCTGCAAGCCTGCCTTCGTTGACGAGTTTCGTTAATGTTTCGGGTACAATTGTCAGAACTACATAAATGGCCAGACAAAGAATTGCCCAAAGCCACCAATTTCTGACCAGAAATGATTGAGAGGAGAATAGTCCGTCATTAAAATTGGTATTCCCAATCGCAGTCCCCAGTATAAAATAACCGAAGTAAAGAACGATCCGGCTGAGCTGAAAGTCAAAAGGTCCAAAACCAGTCCAGGAGCCTGGGCCAGCCCACATCGCAAAAGGTACGTATAAAACAAATGTGAAGAGAAACCAACATGCGATCAGGTTTTGCGGTTTGTTCATCAACTGCATTGTAAACTTCTGTTCGTAAAATCGCCTTCCAATTAAACCATAAATGACGGCAAACAGCATATTGAACAAAAACAAAACCCATATAAACCAGGGCGGCCCGACAGGCCATTGCTCAACAGCGAAGAAATCGATGATGTAGGCCCAAACATCATTTTTGTGATGGGCAAGCAAATAGGAAGGATAGTATGCCAAGAGGTTCAGCAGCGTCCCCAAAACCAGAAAAGGAATCAACAGCCTGTAAATCCGCTCTTTTATAAAAGTCGTCGCCCCTTTTTTCAAAATGCTTTTTACGACGAACAACCCGGAAATGAAAAACATCAGCGACATGAAAAATACGTCATTGAAATTTTCGAAAATATCCATCCCCACCCACCTTTGGTTATCCACGATTGCATGCGTAGACCGGATGTAAGCCACTTGGTCAAAAAAAGCAAATGTGGTATACGCCAGTGAAGAATGGTGCGCTACAACCAGAACAGTGATAAAAGAGCGGAGGTAGTCAAGCCAGAGGGTTCTGTTTGGCATCGGGTTTGTTTAAAAGGTTCATGAGGGAGGAGGCCCGAGTCACAATGTATGCCGCATCTACGAAAATAAGAAATTCCTCAGTTTTTGAAAACCGCACTTTTAGGAATGGATTCCCAAAAAGTCATGACTTTTTGGGAATCCATTCCTAAAAAGTTGTATTTTTGACTTTATTTCTACACAAAATGATCGAACGGAGTCTTCAGGCTAATATCGAATCCAAATTATACGACGGGAAAGCCATCATACTTTTGGGCGCTCGTCAAGTGGGTAAGACAACGCTGCTATCAAAACTTTTTACGGATCAGCAGACAACCTTGTGGCTAAATGGTGACGAACCAGATGTAAGAGCCCTGTTCGAAACAGCAACATCCTCGCGTCTCCGACAGTTATTCGCTGGTAAACGTAACATTATCATAGATGAAGCCCAAAGAATTTCAGACATCGGTTTAAAATTAAAACTCATTACCGACAATATAAAGGATGTTCAATTGGTTGCCACTGGAAGCTCTTCATTTGAGCTTGCCAATAAAGTAAATGAACCACTAACGGGGCGAAAATGGGAATATAGAATGTTCCCAATATCATTTGGGGAGATGGTCGCCCATCACGGCCTGCTAGAAGAAAAGAGATTGCTGCCCCAGAGGCTTATCTATGGCTACTATCCGGACATTGTTAATCACCCTGGCGAAGAAAAAGATATTTTAAAACAGCTCACAGACAGTTATTTATACAAAGACATACTGAGCTGGGAAAATATTCAGCGGCCGGAAAAACTATTGAGATTACTTCAGGCGCTGGCTTTCCAGGTAGGTTCACAAGTGTCATTTAACGAACTCGGCCAAGTTTGCGGACTCGACAATAAGACCATTGAAAAATATATCAATCTCTTGGAGCAGGTCTTTGTTATTTTTAGGTTAGGATCTTTCAGTAGAAATTTAAGAAACGAACTCAAAAACAGCCGTAAATTCTATTTTTATGACAACGGGGTCAGGAATGCTTTGATTGCAAACTTTGCTCAGCCAGAACTCCGGACAGATATCGGAGCTTTATGGGAAAATTTCATTGTATCGGAGCGAATGAAATTTATCAATTACAAAGGCATTTGGGCAAACTATTATTATTGGCGGACCAAACAACAAACCGAGATTGATTATCTGGAGGAAAAAGATGGCAAACTCTATGCTTATGAGTTCAAATGGGACCCAAATGCGAAGGCGGCATTCCCCAGGACGTTTTCCAATGCATACCCCCAAAGTGAGTTCAAAGTGATACACAATGAAAACTTCGATGAATTTCTTCTTTAAGCATTCCCAGATCGTTTAATTCCTGCCCAAATTAATATTCATCGTAGTCCCGATCCTGAAAACGGTGTGTTTGTAACTAAACCCTTCAAAGCTGTTTGCTACCTCAATGCGGAATGGGAACCGGATACCTACATCCAGCCCATAGCCCAGTTCGGTGTAATTATCCGATGCAGGCGTAGCCAGATAATGCAGAAAGAAATTTTCCTTGATCCCCATGATCCTGAACCAGGTGATCTGGGTTAACAGGAATTTACGGAATTCGCTCAGCAAGTGCGCTTCGAAGAATTCTTTGGATGTGCTGTATTTGTAATAATCCAGCATTCGGAATGTGCCAACAGGATCTCCAAATTGGAAAAAGAACTGATTACCCGCGAAATGCTGGAAATCAGAAAAAAATACGTTTGCATCATTCAGGAATTTCCCCGCAGCCAGCTTATACCGGAGCTTGCTCCTCACACCTGTTTCAAAACCGTGCTGGATGCCCACTTGGACAAAATCATAATCTACATCGCTGCCAAATGCTTTGTTAATACCTTTTCGGTAAGTCAAAAATAGTTTGGGCGAATCGTCATCGTAGAAAGTCGTTTTCCCACTTTTGATTTTGTACTTCTGCCACGGTTTATACGATGCCGTCAGGCCTAATGTCAACGCCTGGTGGGCGGGCATTTCGTAGGATTTGGTGAGGGTCTCGTCTGTGTTCTCAGCGCTGAAGGGAATGTTTGACGTAAACTCCCGGCGCTTCCAGTCGATCCAGCTGTAAGGACTGGTGTCGTGCACATTTCTCAGTGCGCTACGGTCGGCGTATTCCATATTGGCTTTGATTTCAAAATGTTCGTTTTCCCGATCGGTTTTGAAATTCAGCCTGACGAAATTCTTCTGGTAAATTTTGATAAAATTCCTTTCCAGAAACAATGTTGTGAATGTATTCAGCAGCGGGTGCATCGGATTTTCGCCATTAAATTGTGACACCGTACTTCCGCCGATCAGGTTGAACGTGCTTCGGCCGGAGGTATAATCCAAGCCGCCCGTCGCCAGCAATTTCTGCCTTGCAAATGAATAGCGCGTCAATGCATTGATCGACAAATCCTGCTTTCTTGTTTCCTGCCTGGTGCGTTTTACGCCATTCGCGCCGATCTCAACCTGCTCTGCGCCAATCTTTTTGCCGCCGCCGTAATGTAATTTCAGCCCTCCCCCATTCAAAGCCAAACCTTCAACCGTATTGACTTGTGCCCCAAAAATCGGACTGACGTAATCCAGCCGCCACGGACTTTTCTTGCCCAATTTAAAGCTATGCCCCGTCAACACATCACCCAAAAACCCGGAAAAGCTTCCGCCGCTTTTCCCACTTTTCGTGGTGTCGGATTTTGCCTTGGTTTTGGTATTGTTTTCAGGTTTCTTGTTTTCCTGCACCACGATAATGCTGTCGAGCCGCGTGTAACTTTTCACCTCCGCGGTTGTCAGCGGCACGGTGCGGATCGAATCCCAGAATGCCATCGTCCGCCTGCCCGCCATCGAATCCACCACGGTCGAATCATTTCTGCTGAAATTCAGGTCGATATCCTCGCCTTTTTCCTCTTTGGCTTTCAAATCCTGCTTTTCATACTCTTTCATGAGCTTGCGCAGGTTTTTGGCCGAAAATTCCTTCTGCTTGCTCACTACCTCTTCCAGTTTCTGGGTTTTGATCTCGCGGTTGGTCAGCTTTACTTTTTTAGCTTCGTCTTTCTCTTTTTTGCCATCCACGACCACAATGTCAGGCCGGAATGTCGGGTTGATCTTTACATTTGAAAATGACTGAGAGATCACAAAATCACCTTTCCCCTTTAATCCATAGATCCCGCCAGCTACATGAAACTGCTGGTTAACAGGCATCCATACGCCCTGTACCGGACTATAAACCTGCTTGATGGATATCGTAAAACCGGTATTCACGGTTTCCAGATCGAGGCTGTAAATGGCCCACTCGTCTTCGATAATGTGGATCGTACCACGATAGACGCCCTCACCATAAGACCGCGGCGTCACTTTGATCTTGTTCACCTCAATCCCATTTTCCCGGAAGGACCCCTGATATTCAAACTTATAGTAGGCAAATGCACGTGGCGACAGCGGAGAAACCGCCTTTACCACCTCGGGCTGATAAAAACTCGCAAGGAGATAGGCATTGGGATTAGCGAAATCTTTATCCTGGCTGTTTCGCGAAGCAATTACCTTTTGTTTGTAAAAATTCGGCTGCCGAAAAGTCACTTCCGTCACGCTCTCATTTAAAATCGGGACGCCTTTTTTGAAATTCGTTTCCTGCTCGGCTTCCTTTAATTGCTTTTTATACAAAAACTCCATCGGCAAATCGGTGATCACGATGGAGGATTTGGAATATGCTTTTGCGGTGTAACTATCTACCTGCAATAAATGGTAGCGGCTCTTGGCGATCGCCCGGCGCATGATGGTGTAGGCCGGATCTTCATCCCGGCTGCCGATCCGCACCTCGCCCAGGTTCAGCGCCTGCTCCTCCATGGTGAGATCAAAAGTCTCCATTTTATTCTCAATGGTAAAAGCCTTCATCCCGGTTTTGAAACCCAGATATTGAAAAATAACTTCGTGATAACCCGGTTTCAGATCGAGCTGGTAGCGCCCTTCTTCGTTGGAGATCGTACTGATCTCGGTGCCTTTCACAATGATTGCGGCAAACGGCAGCGGTTCGCCCTTAGTGGTTTTTATGAGCCCTTTTACGCCGGTCTGTGAAAATGAGTAACCTGCTGAAACTAGTAAAAGAAGTAAAATAATGGCGTAGCGTTTTTGCATAAGCGTTTTTCTGGTCCGCGATGAATATAGGTTGCTGAGCATCTTTCCCCAAGATGCTTTTAAAGATAAACCGGTTGCATGGAAAACAAAACCAAAAAGCACAAACTATATGTCTGCAAACTCCCAGGCACTTTGGTAAGCATTCAGATGCTCCGCATAAGTAACAAAATCGGTGTAAAACTGAAGTTGTGAAAGCGTCGCGCTGTCGCCGATCACCACAAGCTTTTTCTTTGCCCGGGTCATTGCCACATTCATCCGGCGGATGTCGGACAAAAACCCGATTTCGCCCTCCGCGTTGCTTCTTGTCATGCTGATATAAACTACATCCCGCTCCTGGCCCTGAAAACTGTCAATGCTATTGACCGAAATTTTACTCAAAAAGGGCTGTAAAGCCAAAGAATGGGCCAATTGATCTTTCAGGACGTTGATCTGCTCTTTGTATGGCGAGATAATCGCAATCGTTGGGAAATGGTTCGGGTTGTTCACTAACGTTGCTTCCGTCCCTGCGAGCGAAGTAACGAGCTGGGACAAATGTCTCAACAGAAATGCAGCCTCGTCGGGGTTCGTTGAGCTGGTACCTTCCAGCTTTTCGTCAAATCCACAGCCTGCCGTATCAATAAAAACGAGCGGGAGGTCCTCAGCAAACAACTTTCGTTTTGCTACCGACGAATGTGCCTTTAATTGATCCTGATAAAATTCTTTGGAAGAAAATCCCATGATCTGCTCGTTCATACGGTACTGCTCTTCCAATAAAACTACCGCGTCGGGATGCAATTCTACAGATTTTTCCAGCAACGTTTTGCTTAGCCCATTCCTCGCCGCTTCGGTCGACTTGATCGTCGGAGCAAGCTGAAAATGATCCCCTGCCAGTATCACTTTCTCCGCCTTCAAGATGGGGATCCAGCAGGCAGGCTCCAATGCCTGGCCGGCTTCATCAATAAAAACTGTATCGTATCTAAGATTCCGCACGGTATGGTGATGGGAACCTACCAGCGTGGCGGTGATTACCTGGGCTTTTTCCAATATATCGTCAATCACATATTGCTCGATTTTCCCCAGGTCTTTCATGATCCTGTGCGCTTCGTCGAAAAGCGCTTTCCGCTGATCGCGCTCGGCTTTTCCAAACTGACGTTTGTATTTATGCGCCAGGTTCTTGTACTCGCTTGCTTGTTTTTTCAAGGTTTTTACATCCTTCATGCCAGCATGCGCAGTCATCTTACTGTCCAATGTAAGCGACATCAGCCGCTCCGAAACCCGCACCGGATTGCCGACCCGGACGACATTCAAACCTTCCTCGCTCAGTTTTTCACTCAGCAAATCCACAGCGGTATTGCTGGGCGCCACGACCAGAATTTTCTTGCGGTCTCTTTGGGACAAAGCTTTGATCGCCTGGACCAACGTGGTGGTTTTTCCTGTGCCCGGAGGGCCGTGCACAATCGCAAGTTCATTGGCTTTTAGGATTTTACTTACTGCCTCATTTTGAAATTCGTTCAGAGATGAAACAGGTTGTGCAGGCTGGCTGTCGTTGAAAGTGGCCGGTTTTTCTCCGGTTAACACCTTTACCAAATGTCCTCCCTGATCATTTTCAGAAATTGCGGAAGCTGCTTTGAGCGCATGCTGCATTTCGTCGTAACTATTGTCGTCAAACAGCAGATCGATCCCCAGCTTGCCATCGCGGGACCATTCGGGTAGCTCGTCGGTACGCAAGGTGATTTTAAGCCGGTTTCCGCTCTGGTGGGATATAACCCCTTCAACCCGGTCATTTTTCGCATCATGGTTACTGAACAAAACCGCAGGTACGCCAAAACGTAATTGGTGCGGAATATCCTGATGTGTGGTGCGCTCCACTTCCACCGCCAGGTATTCGCCGCGTGTCATCTCATTTCCACGGATCGCAATAGGATACCAGGCCAGTCCGTTCGCCCGACGTTCTGAAACAGACGACATTGCGGTGAGCCTGATATAGGACTGACGGTCTTCTTCCCTTTCAATTTTCAGTAAATCGAGTAGCTTTTTGAAATATGCTGTCATTGTCAATATCAATGTGCCATTCCGGCATCCGCTCCTTCCTGGACTTCTATTTTCTCTGTAATGAAACGTCTTCCCACCAGCAGGACCATCAGTGCAAGCGATGCCGAAATCGCCATCGAGCCTACCATCGGTACCACCGACGGAACTTCAAACATACTGATTGCGATAGAGATGAGAGTGCCTGCGCCCATTTGAAATGCGCCCATTAATGCGGAGGCGCTGCCTGCATTCTTGGTAAATGGCGCAAGCGAAAGTGCGGCTGCATTGGGGTAGGTATAACCCACACAGCAAAGGAAAAAGAACAGAAAGACAATCGTAACCGGCAAGGTGAGCAAGCCATTTAAAGCCGCAGCCAAGAAGGTAAACGAAATAACCACCTGGGAAATCAACGCGATATTCACAACCTGTTCGCTGCTGAACTTTCGCAGGAACAACGTGTTAAGCTGGCTTGAACCAATGAAACCGACCGATAAAAAGGCAAATATCCAGCCATAGACTTTTTCGTCGGTATGAAAAACCTCCATGAATACCAATGGTGAGCCAGAAACATAGGCAAACAGCCCTGAGAATGCGACGGCTCCCGTTACGGCGTACGTGAAGAATTGTGGGTTTTGAATGACCGCGATAAAATTCTGCATGATAGGCTTGGGTTTTAAAGACATCGTTTTGTCCGGCTTGTAACTGTCCGGGAGCCAAAAAACAGTCGCTGCCAAAATCGCAATGCCCATAACGGCCAATATCCAGAAGACGGTATGCCACCCAAATTCGGCAGTCACGTAGCCACCCACCGTAGGCGCGATCATGGGCGAAACGCCTACAACCAGAAGCAGCAACGAAAACACCTTGGCATTTTCGCCTACCGGAAAAAGGTCCCTTACCATCGCTACTGAGGCGACTGTGGCGGCACAGCTTCCAATGGCCTGGACCACCCGAAGTACAATTAATCCTTCAATGCTATTGGTCACAGCGCAACCGATTGACGCAACGACATACACGCAAAGACCTACAAAAAGGGGTTTCTTTCTGCCGAACCTGTCCAGCAGCGGGCCATATAATAATTGTCCGAATGAAATGCCGATAAAGAAGCCAGACAAGGAAAGCGAAACCTTCGCAGCGGTGGTGTGCAGGTCTTTGGCTATTGCCGGAAAACCGGGTAGGTACATATCAATCGAAAAAGGACCAAGTGCTGTGAGACTTCCTAAAATCAGGATTAAAAAGAAATAGGTATTTTTGGACATGAGTATGATTGTGGTGTAGAAACCGGATAACGCCGATAAATCCGGGCGGGTTCGGCAGCAATGCAATATTCCGGATTTTTGATAAAGCTGTACAACAAATAAGGCGCCGGTTTTGCCGACGCCTTCTTCCATTTTCCACGGTAACAGAATGTTATGCTGCGACCCAGTCCAGCTTCTTGTACACTTCTCTTTCGGTTTCACTAACCGCATAAGGAACTTTGTTTTTGAGATAAATAATGCATCCGCGTCCCTTTTTGATCGGTGCTATTTTGACTACGTCGTCTCTGTGAATGATAATATTGATGAGCTTCTGCCCAAGTAATTTGAAAGTACCTGATTGTACCATATCTGTTTGATCAAAAGAGTTAATGCCTTACGCAATTCCACTTGATGAACTTCCCGACTTCAAATACAACAAAAAGTAATCTTTTGAAATGAGGAAATAACCTAAGTCGTCCCTGTTACTTGATTGTAGAAATGCTGCCACCTCTTTTTGGGCATCTGTTTCAGTTTTGGCGCCTGATACGGTTAGAACTGCGCCTGGTTTTAAAGTACTGATTGCGTTGTTACCTAATGAAGCTACCATAGTGATATTTGGTTGAGATTTATTCTTACAGTGAAATTGTTTTCGGTCAGTCGATAAATAAATATGCCAGACCAACAAAATTTTTAAACGTATAGAATCTCCAAATACCGCCGATGTTTAAGTTTCCACTGAAAATACAGAACTAAATATTTGAATACAAGCAATTTGTGAAATTTTATAAATTTTTTAAAATTTTCGGCTGAATAACCTGGAATGGCCCCGCCGCAGTCCACAGTTCCGACCGGTTGCACTGGCAGATTCTGGTATTCCCGGCTACACTTCGTAAGCCTCATTTTACGCTTCAGCCTGCTAATTCTAAACTTGGGTTAGCTTCGTTTCCCGCTGGTTTCCTTTCTGCTCAATTTTGGATAAACCAAGGCAAAAATGAAACTGTACCTGACCATCTTCCTCCTGTTCGTCGCTACGATCGCTTCCGCGCAAACAACGATTTCCGGAAAAGTTACGGACCAAAAAGGCGAAGCGATCCCCGGCGCCAATGTTACCCTGAAAGGGACTTATGATGGTACCTCTTCGGACAGCAACGGAAATTTCTCATTTCAGTCCGAGGAGACGGGCAATCAAACCATTACCATTCAGGCGCTTGGATTCAAAACACAGGAAATGAGCATTAACTGCTCGGGACAGCCGGTTTCACTGACAGTAGCTTTGGCAGAAAGCATTAACCTGCTTACCGCAGTCACCATTACTGCAGGCGCCATGGAGGCCAGTGATCAGAAAAAATCCGTCGTACTGAAACCCATTGATATTGTTACTACTTCCGGCGCAATGGGTGATATCACCGCTGCTTTGCTCACTTTGCCCGGGACATCCACGGTAGGTAACGACGGACGGTTGTTCGTAAGAGGTGGGGACGCTTCCGAAACATCCATTTTTATTGATGGATTGCAGGTGGGCAATGCATTCGGCAGCACGGCTTCCAATGTGCCGACCAGAACGCGTTTCAGTCCCAATCTTTTCAAAGGATCGTTTTTCAGCACCGGGGGATACTCGGCCGAATACGGGCAGGCACTTTCCTCGGCGTTGGCGTTAAACACTTTGGATATGCCGCTGCGAAATCAGGGGGACATCAGCGTGATGTCATTGGGCGGCGGATATTCACAGACTTTGGTGGGGAAACAAAATGCATTGACTGCATCCGGAAACTACTATAATCTCGCTCCTTACCAGTCCTTGGTCAAACAGAATTTTGATTGGGAGAAGAGCCCGGCCAGTTGGGATTCGGAGATTTCATTGAGGCAAAAATGGGGAAATGCAGCGAAAGCAAAATCGGGTTTTATCAAAGCTTATTTCCATACCGAAGGAAACGGCATGGCGATCTGGCAAAGGGTTCCGGGCGATGAGGGCCGCGGTGATCGCGTCCAACTGAACAACCGGTATTCTTATGGCAACATTTCGCTGAAACATTCCGGAAACAAAGGCTGGTTTTTCTACGGCGGCATTGCCTATTCGCATAACCGCGACAAATACAACATTAACTTCCAACCGATCCGCCAGATGAACCGGCTGGCCCATACCAAAGCAGTCGCCGTCAAGGATTTCTCGCCCCAGTTCTCCTTGAAAAACGGTTTGGAATGGTACATCAAATCATATTCCGAAGCATTGCCCGACGAAAACCGCAAAAGAAGCTACTCCGATCACCAGTTCAACCATTTCATTGAAGCGACTTACTATTTCAGCAACCGGCTGATTATGGTAGGCGGATTGCGTACAGGGCACAGTACATTGGCCCATCAAACCTGGGTGACACCAAGATTTTCGATAGCCTATCAATTGGAAAATCGGGGGCAGTTTTCATTTGCAGCGGGAAAATTCAGGCAGTTACCGGAAGAAAAAATAAGGGTTCTGCAAACAGACCTGAAAAATACAGCCGCCACGCATTACATCTTTAATTACTTCATTGTCAATAACAAACGCACATTCCGGGCTGAATCTTTTTATAAAATATATGATAATCTGATCACCTACAAAGGTTTAGCCACCGACCCAAGTAACATTGCCGAAAACGGAGCCGGTTATGCAAGAGGCGTTGATTTTTTCTACCGCGACAAAAAAACGATCAGTGGTACCGACTTCTGGGTCACTTATAGTTTCGTAGACAGCAAACGCCGGTTTGCCAATTATGAAACCAAAGTGCAGCCATCCTTTGCGCCCAAACACAATGGCTCGGTCGTCGTCAAACATTTTGTAGGTGCGCTGAAATCCCAATTGGGCGGCTCGTGGTCCTGGAACAGCGGCTATCCTTACAATAACCCAAACCTGGCCGGTGAAATGCAGGGTAAAACCAAAATGTACAGCGACTTGAGTTTGAGCTGGAGTTACCTGCCCAAACCGAATGTAATCATCCATGCTGCATGCTCTAACGTACTGGGCAGAAGCAATGTTTTCGGCTATCGGTACGCCGCGCAGCCCGACGAAACCGGCACATTCGCCAGTTTACCTGTCGGCCAGGGTGCCAAACGGTTTGCATTTGTCGGGCTATTTATCACCCTATCCAAAGACAAGTCCGCCAATAATCTGAACAACTTATAAATCAAACATTTAACCAACCAACAAGATGAAAAAGCTAACCATTACCCTGACACTCCTGCTCCTGACTGTATTTTCTGCCATCGCCCAGGATTCGCCTTATCAAAAAGCCATGAAAAAGGAAATTGCCAAGCTCATAGAATCCGACTCCCTGCCCCAGTTGCAGCAATCGGCCAATGCATTTGCAAGAATCGTCGAACTGAACCCGAATGAATGGCAGCCGCTTTATTATCAATCACTGGCTTACACCTATCAGGGCCTCAACGGCACTCTGACGCTGGACAAAAAAGACCAGGCACTCGCAAAAGCCGACGAACTGGTCAAAAAAGCAGAGGGTATCTCGCCCAATAATGTGGAAATCGTGACTTTACAGGGATTTGTGACCATGGCGAAATTGAGTGCAGACCCAGCCAGCAGGGGACAAAGCTTATCGGGACAGGTGATGCAAACGTTCGGCCGGGCTTTGGGCATTGATCATAAAAACCCACGCGCTTTGGTACTGATGGCGCAAATGGAAGCGGGTATGGCCAAATTCTTTGGATCAGGCACTGAAAAAGCATGTGGGTTGGCAAAGCAAAGCGCCGATATATTTGCCTCCCAGGATGAGCAAGCATTAAAAGCCGCTATCTTACCAACCTGGGGAAAAAACCTCGCGGACCGAATGGTCAAAAATTGCAAGTAAGAATCCCCGCCTGTAACTTAACCTGTAAACTGCGCTTCCGATATGCTGGGCAAGAAATCGACCAAAGGCACCAAAAAATTCTGGAATTTTTCCCCTGCCTTTTTGGGCGTCAACCTGCTGATTGCACTGGGGCTTGCATTACTCGGTTGTCCCGAATGCTTCCTTAGCCTGGACGGGTTGAAAGCGATTTGGGACGATATACTGATCTCGTTTGTGATGTCCTGCGTACTGAGCTACGGCGGTTTCCTCTTTGAAGATTATTTCGACAGGACGATTTCCTGGATCGAATTCCCCATCAAAAGGCTGATATTGGAATGTTTGTGTTATTTCCTATACGTTTTCGTCACCAGTTTCATCATCATTTTCCTTGACCTTTACCTGCTGCGAGAAGCATTCACATGGCATGATATTCCGTGGAAAGACCTGGTCAAGTGGACGAAATATCCTATGCAGATTTCTTTCGTCATCAGTTTTATCCTAATCAGCCGATCGTTTTTAATAGAATGGAGAAACGCGGCCATCGAAGCCGAACAGTTGAAAACAGAGCGTTTTGCTCAGCAATTCCAATCCCTCAAAGACCAGCTGAACCCGCACTTTCTATTCAACTCACTGAACGTTTTGAGCAACCTCGTTTATGAAAATGCGGACACTGCTGCAAGGTTTATCAATAAGCTGTCAAAAATTTACCGGTACGTACTGGATGTTCAGCAGGAAGAACTGGTAACCCTGGAAAAGGAACTGGAATTTGCGGAGAACTATCTGTCGCTGCAGAAGATCCGGTTTGAGGAAAGTTTGCAATATGAAATCCTTGTTCCTGACAATCAATCAGGTTACCTGCCTCCGCTGTCGCTCCAATTGCTATTGGAAAATGCGGTCAAGCATAACATTGCGTCAGTCGGAAATCCGCTAAAAATCCGCATCACACTGGAAAACAATGAATTGGTGGTCCGGAATAATCTCCAGCTAAAAAGCAGTATGCCCGGGGAATCGGCGGGGATTGGACTCTCCAACATTAGTAAGAGGTATGAATTGCTTTGCCCAGAACGAATTTCTGTTTCGAATGACGGGATGTTCTTCGCTGTGAAATTGCCATTGTTGAAAATTGCTTAACTATTCCATGAAAATTCTGATCATCGAGGACGAAAAACCTGCCGCGCGACGCCTCACGCAACTGATTTCCGAAAAACTGCCGCAATCTGAGATCCTGGGTAACCTGGATACTGTTACAGCCTCGGTAGATTGGTTCAGTAAAAATCCTCAGCCCGATCTGGTATTTCTGGATATCCAGCTCGCCGACGGGATCAGTTTTGAAATTTTTGAAAAAGTAAAAGTTACTGCGCCAATTATCTTCTGCACGGCTTACGATCAGTACGCAATCAAGGCATTCAAACTCAATAGCATTGATTATTTACTAAAACCAGTCGATCCCGAGGAGCTGGGTAATGCATTGGACAAATTCCAGGCTGGACGAAAAGAGCCTGCGATTTCACTGGACCAAATTCGAAATCTGCTTCAACCAGCTGCCAGGACATTCAAAACCCGGTTTCTCGTCAAAATCGGGGAGCGCATTCAAACCGTGGATATTTCGGACGTCGCCTTCTTTTTCAGCGAGGATAAGGTGACTTTGCTGCAAACCAGACAATCCAGAAAATACATCATAGACTATACGCTCGACGAAATTGAAGATATGGTTTCACCGGAACTGTTTTTCAGGCTGAACCGGAAGTATATCAGCTCGATTGGGGCGATCAAGGATGTTTTTACTTACTCTAATAGTCGGTTGAAGATTCATCTTGAAAACTGTACGGATCATGATATTCTGATCAGTCGGGAGAAGATGGGGAGTTTTAAGGATTGGTTGGGGCAGTAGGTTGCTGCTTTTTTGATGCCACGGATACACCGCGCGGCGGCCGCGCGGTGTATCCGTGGCAAAACCTTAAGGCACGAGTTTTGAGTATTCGTTCTCATAAACCTTTTCAAACAGATTATGAGAGCAATATGGTCCGGGGCGATTGGGTTCGGCCTCGTTAATATTCCCGTTAAATTATTCAGCGCAACGCAGGGCAGCGAACTGGACCTGGATATGCTGGATAAGAAAGACCACGCAAACATCAAATTCCAGCGTGTCAATGCCAATACCGGCAAAGAGGTAGAATGGGAAAACATTGTGAGAGGCTACAAGGTAGATGAAGAATATGTGGTTTTGGATGAAAAGGATTTTGAAAAAGCCAGTCCGGAAAAAACCAAGATCATCGAGATTGCTGAATTCATCAATGAAAAAGAGATCGACAGTATCTACTACGAAACCCCCTACTATCTCCAGCCCGAAAAATCAGGTGCTAAACCTTATGCGTTGCTGCGAGAAGCATTAAAAAAAACAGGCAAAGCCGGCTTAGGGACTTATGTGCTCCGAAACCGGGAAAGCCTGGTACTGATTAAGCCGCAGGATGATTTATTGATCCTGAATAAAATCCGTTTCCAGGAAGAAATCCGGGACACCGAGGACCTCAACATTCCGGATATCAAGGTGAAGCCCGCCGAAATGAACATGGCAATCCAGCTGATCGAACAGCTTACAACAGATTTTGATATTGGCCGATACAAGGATACATACAATGAAAACCTGCTGAAACTGATCATGGCGAAGGCCAAAGGCAAAAAACCAGCCGCGCCGAAAATGAAGATTGTCCATTCTAAAAGCAAAGATCTCATGGCCCAACTGAAAGAAAGTCTGGCCGCCCCTAAACGCAAAGCATCGTGAAAAAGAAAGCGGAACTGACACATCTGGACAAGATCTATTGGCCGGATGAAAAAATCAGCAAAGGTGATATGCTCGAATATTACAGTAAAATCGCTCCTTACATTCTTCCCTATCTCAAAAACAGGCCCCTGTCCCTCCGGCGACAGCCCAATGGAATCCAAGACGAAGGCTTTTTCCAGAAAGATGCCGGCGACCATGTTCCGGATTGGGTGAAAACGTTTGAAATCCACGCGGAATCGACCGGTAAAATGGTCAACTACATCATCTGCAATGATGTCGAAACGCTGCTGTATGTTGGTAACCTTGGTTCCATCGAAATGAATCCTTGGAATTCTACCATCAACAAACTCGACCATCCGGATTACATTGTGATGGACATCGACCCGTCTGACAAAAACACTTTCAATGATGTCGTGGACGTTGCGCTGACTATCAAGGAAATACTTGACCAGATCGGGGTGGAAGGCTATTGCAAAACTTCTGGTTCGAGCGGACTGCATGTTTATATTCCCTTTGGTAAAAAATACAGCTACGATGAGGCCAAAAATTTTGCCCAGATCCTGGCCAGCATGGTAACCGATTACTTACCGACTCTGACCACTCTGGAACGTTCACTTTCGAAAAGAAAGAAAAACCACATTTATGTTGATTTCCTCCAGAACAGGATCGGCCAGACGCTAGCGAGCGCATACAGCGTACGCCCGAAACCCGGCGCAACGGTTTCGGCTCCGTTGGAATGGAGCGAAATGAAGCACGGTTTGAGCCCGAAGGATTTTACGATTAAAAACATGCTGCCTAGGGTAGAGGAAAAAGGCGACCTGTTCAAAGGCATTCTGGGCAAAGGCATTGATTTGCATAAAGTCATGAAAAAGCTCGAAACCCCGCACGAAACGGAGGATTAAGCATTTTCTTCAGGCGCAGATTAGGAGTTGATTTGAAGTAATATTTACTTTATTGCCTCAACTATTCCAAATACCTATGCTCCCGTCGAAAACAAAAAGAAGCCTCTGTTTCTCGCTCTTTATCGCCCTTTCGTTCACATCCCTGATTTCTGGCTGCAAATCAGAACATCAAAAAGAGGGAGTGGCCGAAACCCCGAAAAAGAAGGCCGTCGTGATAGGCTATGTAGGCGGTTTTCACGGTTTATTGGATACCAAAAACATCGAAGCCGATAAACTGACGCACATCAACTACGCTTTTGTCGACGTCAAAGACGGCAAAGCCTTTCTGTCCAACATGAAGACAGATACTACCAACTTCCGCAACCTCAATTTACTGAAAGAAAAAAATCCGGACCTCAAAATCCTCATTTCCCTCGGCGGCTGGACATGGAGCGAAAACTTCTCCGATGCTGTTTTGACAGACGAATCCCGCAAGATTTTTGCCAAAAGCGCAGTCGATATCATCAAAAAATACAACCTGGACGGTGTCGATATCGACTGGGAATATCCGGGAATTCCGGGTGAAGAAGGCAATATCTACCGGCCCGAAGATAAGCAGAACTATACGCTGATGTTCAAGGCATTACGCAACGAACTGGACTTACTGGACGAAGAAACGGGCAAAAAGAAATTGCTGACCACCGCAACGGCTGGTTTCATTTCATTCCTCAACACTACTGAAATGGGCAAAGCGGCAAGTTACCTGGATTATGTGAATTTAATGACGTATGATCTTTTCCAGGGCGATACCGTAGTACACCACGCCAATCTTTACCAGAGCGACAAATACAACTCTCAACATTCCGTAGATAAGGCAGTAAAAGCTTTCAACGAAGCCGGTGTCCCATTGGAAAAATTGGTGGTGGGGATTCCGTTTTATGGCCGGATGTTTAAAGTGGCCAAGCTTGAAAAAGGCTTTGGCCAAAAACAGCAGTCGCAGCAATACCGCGAAGGTTATACGTATTTTAAAGACAGCCTGGTTAACCAGAAGGGCTTTAAAGCCTTCCGTGACGAAGTGGCCAAGGTTCCCTATCTCGTCAATGAAACCACCGGCGAAATCCTGATGTACGAAGACGAAGAATCGGTGAAAGAAAAATGCAAATATGTGTTAGACCACAAACTAGGCGGCGTGATGTTCTGGGAGTACGACTCGGATCCCAAGCATTACCTCCTGCATGCAATTCACGACGTTATGAAATAACTGATTTTCCCAAGAGCCAGAGGCCCCGGCAATTCCTCAAGACGGATCTCAATCCGTCAATACAAGCTGCACGCCGCACCGGGTAAGAACCGGTCTCTGGCTCTCCGCCTTTGGCGGGCACGATCCACGTCAAAACAACCGCAGCTCTTTCACTTCGTGGTAACCCTCCTGCAGCTCGCCTGTCCGGAATAAATTCACAAATTCGTGCGCTCTCCGGGTCGGTTCCGGCAAGCGATGCTTTCCAGTACATTTCATGGCCAATTCGAGGCTGTCCTGCAGGCTCATATTGTTACCCGGAGAAATGAAGACGGGCTTCACATGCTGCTTGGTTCGCAACGCGTATCCAATCACTTCGCCTTTGTCAGTCACCATCGAAAATTCGTTCTTATCCTCTCCGGGATCCTCGTACTTCCCGGCAAGTTTCTTCTTGGCGCAACCCATTGTAACCGCTCCGGTCAAGACCCCAAAATGGGATGCAATGCCCATTCGCCGCGAGTGCAGGATGCCATTCCCATCAAACATCACCATATCCGGCTTAATTGGAATTTGCTCATAAACCTTTAACAGTGAAGGAATTTCGCGAAATGCGAGGTAACCCGGCACATAGGGAAAGATCGTACTGCTCTTCACAAGCGAATAAGCCAACGGTATTAAATCCGGGAAACTCAGAATAACCATTCCCGCATACACGGTTTCGCTGTAAAGGGATAAGGAGATATCCGCCCCGGCTATGGTGGTCACCGGCTTCTGAAATGCGTTCAGTTTCAGGTATTTTTTCAATTCCTGCTGAATCTGAGTGGCCTCAGCAATCGTCAGTTGATCGTAATTGGATTCCGGCGTCTGCGTTGTCTGGATTAATTCAGCTGGCATGATATTTCGTTGTTAGTGTTGTAATTAATTCAGTTATATAAAAAACCAGACCATCTTCATGGAACATGCTACCGTTAAGCGCAAATGGGCAAATTGGAAGTTTATCGCATTTATCGTAATTCTCATCGCCATTTTTGTAAAATTCTTTGTGCTCAACGAACATGACGAAAATGCGCCTGTCATAGTCGAGTTGGATCTTGCCCAGGTTGCATTCAGGAACCAGGACGAAGTGGAGGCGGTACTAGGCAAAGGCAATCTGGACAGTTACTACAAAGATGAGGAAGCCGGTTGTGATAAATGCCCGAAAATCACCTACCGGGAGGGCAAAATTGAGATCATTTTCATCAATGAAATTGCAGACCGGATTATGCTTAAAGGCCTCTCGGATTATGATTTCGAGGACCGGGTTATTCTGGGCCTCTTGAATTTGAAAGAAAACATTGACCCTAAATTAGATGAAGACGGATTAAAAAGGTGGGACAATTATGAAAAGTATACCCAGATCTCCGCATTTGCATCCGGCAATCACCTTGATTACATCCTGATCAAAGCGAAAACCAAGTAGCACTCGATATTGCGGCCGGTCCGATTTCGAACAAAATTGAACTTTTAAAATATTAACCTTTCATTTCTTTATAGCTATTTAAATTCTCAACCAAATAATATTTGGCCAGAGAAACGATCACAAACTGCTCATCATCAATAAAAACCATTCAACATACCGTTAGATCACTTATTAAAATATCTTAAAACGCTATCAGAAATTGGATTTAGATTTGCAGAGTCAAATAAGACAAAGACAAGATTTAAAACATATATAGCTATGAAAAACTTAATCACAACATTCGTTTGCGCACTGGCGCTCAGTACTACTTTGGCATTTGCTGACAGCAATGAAGAAACCAAAACAGAAACCAAATTGGCATTGCCTGCTTCAAATCTCGTAATCGAAACACCGGCACCGGAAAGTTCTAAAATGAACAACGAGTATACAAAATACACACCGGCACAAAAAGCGGCAATCGTGGGGCTTTCCATATCAGAAAATGAAGGGACCGCGGAATCTAAAATCGCTTTACCCGCCCCAACTCCTGCAATCGAAACGCCGGCACCTCAAAACGTAAATTCAGCAAACGACTACGCACAATATAGCCCGGCACAGAAAGCCGCCATCGTAGATCTTAAAGTGACAAAATAAGTTGAAATAGAATAAGAAAGGTGAAATTGAGATTTAAAAAGGAGAACAATTGATTCTCCTTTTTTTATGCCCGAAATTGAAAATCAGACGGTCGCAAGACTCGGGCTATTCGCCCGGCCCAGGTTATTGATACGGTAGCGCTCAAAGTAAATGTGGCTTAATATCAGCAGGACCGCGCCGACCCCAAACTGTAAATACGCAAACTGCGTCAGCACGTGTGACCAGCTCAGCTCTTTCATAAAGAATTCCTTGTAAAGCAATAATCCAACGCTGCCCAAATAACCTATGCTTTCGCAGATATATACAAAGTAACCCGCATTAGCCTTCACACGCAGCAAAGCGATCATACGATCAAAGACAACGGTTTGTAAAATGGTGTAAGCCAGGAACATACCCAATCCAATCAACAGCATCCAGTAGTACCCGCTGATCAGCCCTTTTTCAAATAGATAAGTAGAAAGCCCGATCAGTGAAACTGCGGAGAGCAGGATCAGGTTCGTGAGCCGGAAACCGATCAGGTTATCCCGTACGAATGCCAGTGAACCAATCACGATCAGGACGATCAGCCCGGTGATCATTTCAGTGGTGGCCAATACGCTGCTGCTCCATTTCGCCTCAATTTCGTTCCAGATCTCGATGGTAAAATTGTCCCGAAAATCGCGCACGACGACCAATGCGGCGTAAAAGACGACAATGCAAATGATCGGAAAACCCAATTGCTTCATCACGAGCGCCTTGTCGTGTTTACTCATCGGAAGCCGCTCAGTCCGCAGCCTGATATCCTCCTCGGTAGGCTGGGGAATAACAGATAACATCCACACAAAAAGCAGGAATAGCGGCAGAAAAAGCAACCCCATCAAAAACGGCATCCAGAACTCGGAGACTGCCGGGAGCAACGTATGCACTTCAATGTAAGTCGTTTTCAGGATACCGGAAGCGATTACCACGCTGATATTCAATCCCATCGAAAGCATTTCCGTAAATTTCCGGCCTTCCAGGAAACTAAAAATCACGCCCCATACCATCCCCAGCGGCAGTCCATTGAAAAACAGGAAAACAAAATTATACGGATAAGGGACAAGGCCGAAGAAAAGCAGCGCCGCTTCCGCAAAGAGGATCAGCCCAATGACCAGCGTAATCCTGGAACTGGCTTTCAACTCTGAAATGATCTTGATCCCGGCAAACTTGGAAAGCGTATAGCCGGCAACCTGGGAAATAATGAGAATAGCCTTATAGCTCATATCCCACAATTCGTAGCCTTTGTAAAGTCCGGCATTGAAAGGCTTCCGGAACGCATACATGCAGAAATACGCCCCGAAAGAGGCTACCAGCGCCCAAATAATAAAGAAAGTATTGGAACGAAGGAGTGATTCTTTCAGGCGCATAACCTTTATTTTGAGGGGTTAAACTAGTTCAGATGCTTTTTCCAGTGCATCTTCCAGGATCTGCACGGCTTTGGTGAGCTCGTCGCGGGTGATGATAAGCGGGGGCGATAACTGCAGTACATTACCCTGCGAAACTTTAAAGCTAAGGCCATTTTTCAAACATTCATACATCACGACTTCTGCCTGCCTGACAGCCTTCACCCTCGTTTCGCGGTTTTTCACCAGTTCGATCCCCCATAACAAGCCCACGCCACGGATATCGCCTATTAAAGGGAACTTCTCTTTCAGTTTTCTCAAGGCGGCCTGCATAAACAATGCATCCTCTTCCACTTTGGCAAGCACGTGATTTTGCTCGATATATTCCAGCATCGCCAATGCTGCCACGCTTCCGAGCGGACTTTTCTCATGCGTAAAATGTCCCAGAGAAACGCTCTGCGCCACATTGTAACGGTCCCGCGCAACGATTGCCGCCATCGGCATGATACCGCCGCCCAGCCCTTTGCCGAGACAAATGATATCCGGCTCAATCCCATACAATTCAAATGCGAACATTTTGCCGGTCCGGCCAAACGCGATAGGTATTTCGTCCAAAATCAGTAGCACATTGTGTTTGGTGCAAATCTGCCGCACTCTTTGCCAATATGCCAGAGACGGAATCTGGACATCGGTATTCCGGATGGTCTCAATGATAAATGCGCCAATATCACCCTCTTTTTCAATAACATATTCCAGGTAATCCGCGTAAGGCAAGTCGCCGTTACGGGCATCGGCAAATGGGCCTCGGTAAGTCATTGGCGGCGGGATCCTTTCTACTCCAGGCATCATAGGCCCCATATCCTTTCTGAAATCCAGCTCGCCGCCAGCAGAAATCGCGTCCAGCGAAGCGCCATGAAATGAATCCCAAAGCGAAATCACCTTATGTTTCCCGGTCACGATCCGCGCCAGCTTCAATGCCATACTGATCGCCGAAGTACCTCCCGGCGCAAACAAAACACGGTTCAGATCACCAGGAAGCAGGCTTCCCAGTTTCTTAGCCAGTTCGATCGCCGGAACATTGGTATATCTCCTCGGAGAAAAAGGCAGGATATCCATCTGCTCTTTCAGCTTTTCAACAATATATGCATTACGGTAACCCAGCTGATGCACATTGTTACCGTGAAAATCCATGTACTTCTTTCCCTGGATATCTGTCAGGTAAATGCCTTCACAGGAAGCCAGCACATCCAGACAAGGTGTAGAAAGTGATTGGTGCAGAAAATGCTCCTCGTCCTCATGTAAATATGAAACTGTTTCGGGATCGCTGATCACCGAATACCAATCCCGCCTCGCCGATGACAAATTGATATCGCCTTCCGTTCTGTTGTGTGCTTCGATCATTTGATAAACAATTTATCAGCCGGGATTAATTGTTTTGCAATGCCCGGGCCTTTGTAAAACGCATCCAGCCAAAATCCGCCGCCATTATTATAATATTCCACCCGGATCGGATGTTTCCCTGCCGTGAGCTCGATGGTACCGGTTTCCTCCTTCACACCATGGTTGCCGTCATTATCCACCACTTCTTTTCCGTCTACATACAATTTGCTGCCATCGTCGGACTGCGTAGTGAAAAGGTATTTTCCAGGCTGCTCAATGAAGATAAAACCTTCAAATTTAACTGCGAAACTTTCCTTGTCTTTTGCGACCAGCCTATTGATCTGATCACGCTCCAACACAAATTCAGGACTTGTCCATGAAGCGCCTTTTTTCATTTTGGATAAATCAGGCAGTTTTCTCAGATCGTCGCCCTGGTAAAAAGTAGCGGACAACCCATTACCCAAACCTGACTTTACTATTCTGAAATAAGCCGTAGTGAGCATGCTTGGATTTCCTTTTTCGTCATACGTCCTTGCTTTTACAACCGATGTTTTATTTAAAGTAAAGGGCTTTTCATAGACAGGCGACTTCGCATCCGGGTTCGAACCATCTGTGGTGTACCTGGTAGTGCTTTTATCCACTCGGCGCTCGATCTTGACAGTCGGGGTTTCGTCAATATACAACCCACCAGCCTGCTGATATAATTTCCTGTCCGGATAAATAACCGGGGCTTCCACCGCTTTTTCACCAAGCCAGAGGTTTTGAGGCTCCTTAAATCCTTCAAAAGCCGCTTTAACCGGTCGGCCGGTCCAGGCATAAGGTTGCTGGATGCCCAATGCAAATGCCATCGTTGAAGCCAGGTCATAGGTGTAAACCTGTTGCTCTATCTGATATCCTTTTTTAACATCAGCTCCATAAAAAACGCCGGCAATTTCAGCCTCTTGCGGCGTTGCACCTCCATGTCCGTAACCAATACCGCCGTGATCCGCCCAGAGGATTACCAATGTTTTGTCCATCATCCCCGCCTCTTTAATTCCTGCCAGAATCTTCCCGATCAGCGAATCCGCTTTAGTCACGGATTTATAATATTCGTCGGAACCGTGCCCACTGTGATGTCCCGCATGATCGACATGGTCGAAATGCACAAAGCCAAGCACCGTTTTTTTTGTTTTGATATAATTGATAAAATCGGCGGCAGTGGAATCTTCCGTAGAAAAACGCTTGTCATAATTTACTGCGTTTTTCTGAAACAACCTTCCAAAGCCATCCCAATGATACACAGCGCCAATTTCGGCTTCGGGTTTGGCTTTGTGTAAAATACTGAAGATGGTGGGGAAGCGTCCGTCTGCCTCATTGACGATGGGCGGGAGGGTATGATCATCCATTTCCCAGTCATTGTTGATGACACCGTGCTGCTCCGGGCCAGCGCCCATGATCATAGAAGCCCAGTTCTGGCTGCTGGACGAGGTAAGGACAGTCCGCACATTCCATTTCACACTGCCGTTTGCGATCATATCGTCGATCACAGGCGTTTCGGCTTTTTTAATACCGTCGGGACTCAGCCCATCGACACCGATCACGATGACATGCTCGATCCCGGCAGGCTTTTCGTCTGACTTTTCTTTACAAGACATTGAAAACAGCAAGGTAGCTGACAGCAAACATGCGGTTTTGAAGGACATAATAGGAAAGGGTTAAGGGTTAAGGAGGATTAGGTCGGGTATTAAGTTTATAAAGGGGAGTAATTACCCGCTACTACTTCGTCGCAGAGGCCGAAGGATAAGGTCATTCCGTTACCACCCAACCCGTTGATAATCGTCACGCCGTTTTCCGGCTTGATAACGATCTCGGTGGCTCCATTGGTCATTTTGGGATAGATGCCGTGCCAGGTCTGGAAAACCTTGGGTGATTTGAACTGCGCAAATGTCGCCAGATAGTCCAGGATCATGGTATTGATAAATTCCCGGTCGAACGGATCGAAAGTCAGCGCATATTCGTGGGAGTCGCCCACTGTAATTTCGCCCAAGCCGTTTTGAGATGCCATGACGTGAATCCCCCATTTCAAATACTCGGCATATTCGGCTTCATACCTGGCTTTCAGGCCGGGCAACGATGCTGCCGCCTTGAACCCGTGGTAATGGATCAAAGAAAGTCCGCCGCAGAGGGCCGGGCCAATTTTCCAATTATCGGGCTGTGCTTCCAGACGCAGCATTTGCAGTTTACATTTGGTTAATGGCGCTAAGGAAAATTCCTCGGGGTATAATGTTTCAAAATCCTGTCCGCTGCAGACGAAAATTTCATCCGCAGACCAGCTTTTTGTGCCTGAAAGTACATTGGGATACGAAACTTCGGAAATCGCTGTGTCCCAGATGAAGGTTACCCCCAGTTCGTCAGCCAGATAACCAGGTATTGCGGCAATGGCTTCCCGCGGATCGACGATCATTTCGTCCGCGGAATACAGCGAACCCAGCAATCCTGTTCCGTTTACGGCTGGTGATTTCTCCAATGTTTCAGCAGCACTGAGCACACGCACCGGGCGATAAGGGCTTACGTCCACAAACTGTTGCAGCACTTCCAGTTCATCGTTCTGATAGGCCATATGCAAGCTTCCGCCTTCATACGACCAGCATTTCGCCCCGGCAAGTGTCTCTTTCCAGATACTTTTTGCATGAAGCGCTCTCTCATACAATTTACCTTCGGGCTGCCCGATGGGCCACACCATTCCGAAATTCCGGATGGAAGCGCCTACCGCCTTCGAAGACCTTTCTATCACGGTAACCTGATAACCTCTTGCAGCTAAGGCCCTCGCGGTCGCCAGCCCGACGATCCCCGCCCCGATCACAATCGCAGATTTACTCATTCCAATGGATTTAAATTGATATTCAGATTAACCCTTTTGAGCCACAAAGGCGTGACTTGCAGAAATGATCCCGATCACGTCCGAGATATCGTCGATGATGTGCGTCGGCTTATAGGGAAGCAATTCCTCACGGGTAAACGCCCCGGTAGTGATCCCGATCACGTATTTGCAACCGGCGTTAAGACCTTCATTTATATCCACTTCCGTATCTCCAACCTTAGCGATACTCTCGGCAGATTCGACACCCAGCTTTGCCATAATTTTCCGGATCATATCCGGATAGGGACGGCCAGACGCCACTTCATCACTTGCCACCATCATGTCAATCCGATCAGCCCAGCCCAGGCGATCAATGATCACATCCGCTATATCACGTGAAAAACCCGTGTTGAGGGCGATTTTGATACCATCTGCCCGTAAGGCTGCAAACGTCTCTTCCACATGCGGAAGCGGCGCGATTTCCTGGGTGGTTTTATAAAACGCAATCATCCCTTCCACGAAGTGGGTATGGATCCGGTCCACCAGCTCATTCGTCATTTTTGCCTTGTCTGACTCCCTGGCTTCAAGCATCATTTTGATAGCCAGCGGCTTCTCATAACCCATCAGCGGGTTAACATCTTCAATTGCTATATCATAACCTTGCGATTGCATCGCCTGCTGAAAGGCGATGCCGACAAAATTCTTATCCCTGACAGTGGTTCCCGCCATGTCAAAAACAACCAGTTCTATTGACATTGTCTTACTATAATTGGTGAACTAATACTGAACATATGAATACAGTATTTCATGTATATAGCAAAAATAGAGACTATTGCCGAAAAATACATTACCGAAATGTTAATTAATATTGAACTTTTGTTGAAGTTTTCAGGACTAAATTCAATCCGGCTCAATAGCGCTAAGCCTCGTTAAAAAAGTAGATAACCAGCAGCAATACCTCATCTCCGTTCACACACTTGGGGTTATGGAGTTCATTGGCATCGAAAAACATCGAGTCGCCCTGGTTCAGCACATATTTGTTTTTGCCCACGGTATATTCCACGGAGCCCTGCAGCACATATTTGAATTCAAAAGCATTGGTACGCACCATCGGGCGCTTTGCATCTTTTTCCAACCGGAGCAAGACTACATCTATGTGATTGTCCTTGAACTGCTTACTGAATATCCGCTGGTAATAAAACCCCTTCGCGTTTTCCTTGGTAAAAGGCTGATAATCTTCTTTCCTGCGGATCAACACATTTTCTCCGGGCGCTGTTGAAATAATATCCTTAAAAAAGACATTCAAATCGATGTCCAGGGCCTTGATCAGCCCGAGCATTACAGGCAAGGAAGGGATCGTCCGGCTGTTTTCAATTTGGGAAACAAGGCTTTTGGTCACCCCGGCTTCGTCCGCAATTTCCTGAAGAGTAACCCCCTTATTTTTTCTTACCTCTTTGAGCTTATTACTGATCTGGAAAAGAATATCCTCCTGCATCCTATAAGAGCTGTTTATATTTTTTGATTGGACTCAATGTAACAACAAGGTAAGTTTTAATCTGAAAATATGCGAAAACCCGTAAAAAGAAGCCTTTGGAAAACTCCCGCCTACCGGTAGAAAGAAATAATTGCTGCACAGGGGGTCAAATTACATTTTCGCGCCAGACAATCCCGTCTTTTCTGACTTGATATAATATGCTCCCAAAAAAAGCAAGGTTGCTTTACATTTTGCACGACATTCAGATAGGTGGCGTTGAAGTTGCGCTCGTCTCGGCCATCCCAGCGCTTCAAAAAAACTACGATCTGAAAATTGCCGTCCTGGGGAAAATTGATTTCAATATGATCCGGCACCTTTCAAAGGAGCAGCAAGCATGTTTTCGATCCTTTCCTTACCCTTTATTCACCTATCCTCTGACAATTTTCAGGATCATATTCTATATCCTGCACTTGCGCCCGGATATCATGGTGTGCTCGCTATGGCGGGCTTCCCTTATGGGCGTAATCGCAAAAAAGCTGAATTCGAACATCAGGTTCGTGTCGTTCGTCCACAGCACCCGTTTTTCTCATCAGTGCGATGCCATTTTTACAAAAGCTGCGATGCGCCAATCCAATTACATATTCGCTGATTCAATCGCAACATCACAATTCATTCACCATACATTCAGCCCCAGATCTCCTGTTGAAGTTATATCATTTTTTACCCAGAAATCCCCACACTATAGGATAAATCCAAAGCTTGATATGCAGGAGATCAGGTTTATGTTTCTGGGAAGAATTTGTAAAGTCAAGAATCTGCATTTCGCAGTAGAGGCGATAAGCTACCTGCGCTCACGCTGTCTGAATGTTCATCTGGATATTTATGGCCGCGACGACGGCGAATTGAAAGACCTGCTTGTACAAATTGTAAATAACAATTTACAACCCTTCGTCAAATACAAAGGCGAGCTCAATACCGATCAAAAATCAAAAGCTTTTAGCGAGCACCACTTTCTGATCCAACTTAGCTCAAGGGAAGGTATGGCGATGAGTGTGGCCGAGGCCATGCAAAACGGTCTGGTATGCTTCGTGACGCCCGTAGGCGAAATAAAAAACTATGCGGAAGATATGCAGACAGCCGTTTTCGCCAACATCCAGAACAAGCAGGACTGGAATAAATCATTAACAAAGATCGAGGCAGTTATTCGCGACCCACTCCTGTACGAAGACATTTCACGTCGCTGCTTTAAACATTTTCAGTCGGTAAAAACCTTTTCTGACTCCCTCTCAGAAGCCATTTTCAATATCTGCCGGGACTAATTCCATCCGAAGATCCCTGATCCACGATTCATTTTCTACCCTCTTCAAACACACTTCATGAAAATACTGCACGTAGTCACACTAGCCGAACTCGGCGGGGCACAAGCCGTAGTGCTGAATCTGGCCAAAGAGGCTACCTTAAATGGCGAAGAAGTAATGGTGGCATCCTCTATGTGTGGCGAACTTTGGAATACCCTGCCAAAAAATATTGCTCAATGGAAAATTAAATCCTTACATCGGAAGATTAACCTATACGACGACCTCAAAGTGATTCTTGAGTTGAGAAAGATCAATGCTTGTTTTCGGCCTGATGTCGTCCACCTTCATTCTTCCAAAATCGGGATATTGGGCAGACTTGCCTTCCCGGCTTCAAAAATCATTTACACAGTCCATGGATTTGACTCTGTAAGAATAGCCTTCCGCAAATTTCTATATCTGGAGAGACTACTGCAGACCAGGGCAAAGCACATTGTAAGTGTAAGCCAATATGATTTCCACAATCTGGCCAATGAGGGGATTAATCGCAACCTTAGTTGCATTTATAACGGTATTACCGATTGTTGCCAAACCGCCAGGCTACCTGAAACAGAATACCTCGGAAGGCTGAAAGAAATAATTGCGAGCACAAATGGATTTAAGGTCTTCTGCATCGCAAGAATTTCACCGCAGAAAAAATTCGACCTTTTTTGTGAAATAGCGGAGCGAATGAAGCACTACCCCGTACAATTTTTCTGGATTGGCAACAAAGAGACCGTGTACAATGCTCCGGCAAATGTGCACTGCCTGGGGCAGGCCGAGGACGCCCACCTACTTTTGAAGTACGCCGACCTATTTATGCTCCCCACCAATTACGAAGGGATGCCAATCTCAATTATAGAGGCGTTATGTTATTCGGTACCTGTTGTAGCTTCGAATGTGGGAGGTATCTCCGAAATGCTGGACGGAAGTAACGGATATGCCGTAAACAGCGACCCAAAAGATTTCATCGAAGCAATTCTGAAATATGTTCAGAACAAAAAATTTCTTGAAGCATCGAAGCTGGCAGCCCGAAAATCATACGAAAATCAATTTACAGCCCGAAAAATGTTCACAGCATACAACGAACTGTACCTTTCCATATCGCAAGGATCCGGCCATGAGCCTCAACATGCGGATCTCCGCAAATGGAGCTAAACAATTGGGACTAATTTGACATCGCGATGACCCGAAAAATAACTCTCACCTTCTTCGGCAGTGTTTTCAAAGCCAACACAAAAACAACTTTCTGAAAATTCAGGCCGGAACGTACACAGACAACCCTTAATCAGGCAAAAGCTGGTCTGTAATAGCAATGCGATTCCAGGCGTTGATCGTCACAATGGCCATAATCACGGCCCTGGTGCATTCGAGGCCCAGCAACTCAACGGCTTTGTCATAAACCGGATCGCTTACGCCGCGATGGGCGATCAGCGTAATTTCTTCCGTCAATGCCAGAATCGCCCGCTCCTGCTCCGTGTAAAACTGCGTTTCCCGCCAGGTACTTAACAAATACAGCTTTTGCTCGCTCACACCCAAGTTTCTGGCATCGCGGGTGTGCATGTTGACGCAATAGGCACAGCCATTGATCTGGGAAGCGCGGATCTTGATAAGCTTATAGTGAATTTGGTCCAAAACACTTTCGGACATATATTTTTCCAGTTGACGGATCGCACCATAAGTACCAGGATCGATCCTGTTGGAAGGATTTCGTTGCGGCATATCGTTTTCACTTTTAATTTCCGATCTGCCAAAAGTATACGTTAAAAGGACTACACAAATGATCCATTTTTGATATTCCCAGTAGTCCAAAGCAAAAGCAGGGGACTATTCGCCCGGACATGGCGGAAGGTACCGCCAAGGCGCAATGGAGATCGCTGGTCGCTGACCGTTTGCAAAATAAAATATTGCTATTCAATGTATTTATGTTAAAATATCTTTCAGTTTTAGCTTAGCACCCATTTTAATACTGTTCTTATATTAATTTACCGTTCATCGGTGATTAAATTATTTTATATTTGGATAAAGGATACCAATTCTTAATGACCTGACCATTCATGACCGATCTTCGAAACTATTCCGATGATGAGCTAACCGCTTTGATAAAGGAGGGCGAAGAAGGCGCATTTGACGAAATATATAACAGGTATTGGGACAAGCTCTTTTACGCCGCGCACCGGATGGTGAAGTCGGCGGAGGTCGCAGAGGAAATTACCCAGGATACTTTTATGCTTTTTTGGGCAAAAAGACAAAGCCTTGAAATCCAGTCCCTGAAACCTTATCTGGCCGCCATGCTTCGCTACGAAGTGTACAGGTATCTCGCCAAATCCAAACAAAACCTCGAACTGGAAACTTCTATTCGCCAGCAAGCTGTGACTTCCGTTTCGATAGACCAGGAAATTGAGCATAAGCTTCTGATTGAAATCATCACCAACCTTACCAACCGCCTCCCCGAAAAGTGTCGGCTGGTTTTTCAATACAATAAATTGGAGGACAGATCTTTGCCGGATATCTGCGAAGAGCTGAAAATTTCCCAAAAAACGGCCGAAGCACATCTCACCAAAGCCCTAAAAATGGTGCGCGCAAACCTGAGCAACGCAGTTCATCTTCTTCTGCAAATCATTATTCTTGCCAAATTTTAAACTCTCTGAATAAAATCTCAAAAATTTTATTTCCTGGCTAAGGGGTTTTACCTCTTACACCCCTCTAAGTACTGCAAAGGGAAAAATCCACTTGCAATGACACAGGAGTACATCCGACAATTGGCCAGAAAATTCTTTGACGGAACTGCTACCGAAGAGGAAAAACAAATATTGCATGACTGGTACGACCGCCAGAATTCGGAAATGCCGGAATCGGAGATGGTTTTTCTGGAAAAAACTGAAACGGCCGAAGAACTTAAGAACCGGATGCAGCAGAATCTCAAAGCGCTGAGAGGGCCCGCGATGAAGAAATCCAAATTGACGTGGGTTGGTCGGTTGTCATTCTGGACCAGCGCCGCAGCGGCTGTGGTGATTGCAGGATTTTTATTTTGGACAAATCAGCATAAACCCGTCAAACCGGGGCTCACTATTGCCCAGGCACCCCTGGGCAAAACATTAGAAGTTACGCTACCCGACGGATCATCGATCTGGCTCAATGCCGGTTCCGTTCTTACCTACCCCGATTCATTTTCGGGCAAAACGCGTGAAGTGGTTTTAAAAGAAGGGCAAGCATTTTTCGATATCGTGCACATGTCCGAAAAACCGTTTATTGTTCATGCCAAAACATTAGATATCACCGTATTGGGAACTTCATTTGATGTAAAAGCTTATCAAAACGATCCTGACATTAAGGTTACTGTCAAAACTGGGAAAGTTGGTGTGACAGTCCGTGATCAGCCCGAAAAACCAGCCGTGATGCTGCTCCCAGCCGAACAGGCCGTAGTGCCTCAAAAAGCTGAAAAAATCCATATCAACGAAATTAGTAAACCTGCAATCGCACCCTGGAAGGACAACAGAATGGTGTTTGAAGATGAGCTTTTGGTGGAAGTTTTCCATGCGCTGGAAAGAAAATATAACCTCCATATCGTGATTGAGAAAAAGGATCTGACGCAGGAAAAAATATCATTAACCCTTGATAATCAACCGGTGGGCGATGTATTAAAGGTGCTTGGCTTTTCTAAAAATTTCAATTATTCGCAATTAAACGACAGCACGATTGTAATCAAATAGGAGACAAAAAAAGGGGGTCGGTTTTCCAGGAAGATTGGCTCAAAAATACAGGGAACACGGCAAATGTCCCCTGTACGAGAAGTCCACCTGCTATGCTATGCTTGGAACCATGAATAGTCAGGAGGGACAGGTTTAACAGCTTAACCATTAAACATCAGACAAATATGGTGAATTATTACCATAGGGGAATTCCCTTATTCAAAAAATGTATGCGCATTTCTACGCTAGTATTGGGTCTTAACGTACTGACCACCGCCTTATTAATGGCCGGAACCAGCGAAGCCCAGCGCGTTAATATGGACGTGAGGCTGACAAGGGTAAAGGCGGTTTTCAGACAGATTGAACAGCAAACCGGGGTCACTTTTGCATTTGACGAGAAACTTGTCCGCAATGCCCCGCAGGTAACCCTCTATGCATTGGGCTTGCCAGTCCCCGAAATTCTCAAAATGATCGAAAAGCAGACCTCCCTGGAATTCAGACAGGTGGGAAAAATGATCGGGGTTACCGAGAAACCAAAGACTGAAAAAGCATTGGAAATGCAAGCTGCCGCTTTGCAGGTAGCAGTCCGGCCGATTAAAGGGAAAGTAACCGACGAAAAGGGCGAAGCCATGCCTTCCGTGGCAATACGGGTGAAGGGTACCAATGATGGTACCATGACAGACATCGACGGAAATTATTCCATCGATGTGGCAGGCGACGAATCTATCCTGATTTTCAGCTTTATCGGATTTATGGGACAGGAAATCATGGTCGGTGCCCGCACCACGTTGGATGTCTCATTGAAGCCCGACGTGTCCACCCTCTCGGAACTGGTCGTAACCGGTTATGGCGCACAACGAAAGAAGGATTTGATCGGAGCGGTTTCGGTGGTGGATGTGGATCAGTTGAAACAAACTACGGACGGACAGGTTACAAACCAGTTGCAGGGACGTGCTTCCGGAGTAACGGTGGTCAGTTCGGGACAGCCGGGTGATGCGCCCCAGGTCCGTATACGCGGATTGAATACTTTTGGAAATAACAATCCATTGTATGTGGTCGACGGCGTTCCTACTACTTCCATTGCCGACCTGAACACCAATGATATCGCGAGCATGCAGGTTTTGAAAGATGCGGGTTCCGCCTCGATTTATGGTTCTCGCGCCGCGAATGGAGTAATTATTATTACCACCAGAAAAGGCAAAGACAAGGTAAAAGTCAATTACAGCGCATGGTATGGAATGCAGACGCCACCAAAAGGCAACGTCTGGAACACATTGAACCCGCAAGAACAGGCGCAACTTAAATTCCAGGTACAGAAAAATTCCGGCCTGACTGTCGGGGATGACCAGTACGGCTATGGCGCAACACCCGTTTTGCCTGATTATATCCTGCCGACGGGAGCCAAAGAAGGTGATCCGGGCACAAATCCCGACTTATATTACGTCAACCCGAACTATACTTCGGTTGACGATTTCAATACCTTTAACCAAATCGTCAAGGCGAATAAAACCGGTACCGATTGGTTTCACGAAATTTTCAAGAACGCACCTTCTACGAGCCACAACATTTCATTGAGCGGCGGCAGCGACCAGGGCAGCTATCTGTTTTCGATGAATTATTTCAATCAGCAGGGCGCACTGGAGAACACGTATCTGAAACGCTACACCCTGCGATCCAACAGCCAGTATAACATTGGCAAGCACATCCGCATCGGGGAGAACCTGGCTTTTTCTATTTCGGATAACCCCAAAAGTTCCACTTCCGACGGAGGCTCGGCGATTGCATTCTCTTTCCGTATGCAACCGATCATTCCTGTACACGACATCATGGGCAATTACGCGGGCAGCCGGGCTACCGGTATGGGCGATGCATTTAATCCTGTAGCTATGCGCGACAGGACGCGTTATGACAAAGGATTGGATAACCGCTTGTTTGGAAACGTCTTTGCCGAAGTAGATCTGTTCAAGGATTTCACTCTACGCACCAGCTTCGGGGGCGAAAATTATTCGGGACGCTGGAATTCGTTTTCTTTCCCAACTTATGAAAACAAAGAAAACAGCAACACCAATACGTACAGCGAAGGATCATACAGCGGTTTCAACTGGACCTGGACCAATTTGCTGACGTACCATAGGTCATTTGGAAAACATGAACTGACCGTTGTAGCTGGCACAGAAGCTTACAACAACAAATATTGGGAAGTGGGCGGCAGCACACAGGGATACTTCTCTTTTGATCCCAATTATATGAATCTCGGCACAGGTTCGGGAACACGTAGTAATTACAGCAGCCGCTCACTGGACGCGCTTTACTCACTCATTGGGCGTGCGGATTACATTTACAACGATAAGTACCTCTTCGGCGCAATCCTGAGACGTGACGGATCTTCTAAATTTATCAACCAGCGCTATGGTTACTTTCCGGCCGTAAGTGCCGGCTGGCGGATTTCAAAGGAGGACTTCATGAACAATATCACCTGGCTGGACGATCTGAAACTCCGCGCCAATTACGGTGTGATGGGTAATCAGATCAACGTAGGTTCGGGCAATGCATTTACCACATATAGCTCAAACCGGAAAAGCTCGTATTACGACCTGGCCGGCACCAGCGGGACCGGCGCACTGGAAGGTTTTGAAAAGAACCAGATCGGTAACCCCAACGCAATCTGGGAAAAGGATATTAGTACTAACATTGGTATCGACGCGACTTTTTTTAAAGGCAGATTGGACGTCATTGCGGATTATTATATCAAGGATATCAAGGATCTGCTCTTTAATCCTTCCCTAATCGGAACTGCGGGTGGTGGAAATGTGCCTTATGTAAACATTGGTCAGATGAAAAACAAAGGCATCGATTTGCAACTCAACTCCAAGTTTGATATTGGCCGCGACCTGAAACTGAATGCGACGCTGACCTTTACGAGCTACAATAACAAGATTAAGAAGGTAACCAATAACACCAATTATTTTGATCTGGAAGGACGAGGCTTTGACGGTGCTTCCATTGTTCGTAACCAGGTAGGCAGCTCTATCGGGCAGTTTTTCGGATACAAGGTAATTGGATTCTGGAATTCGGATGAAGAAGTGGCGGCGGCCAATGCGCAGGCGGTCCAGCAAACAGGCGACCCAAATGCAGTTTACCAGGATGGCGCTGCGCCGGGACGTTTTAAATACGAAAACATCAATGGTGACAATCAGATTACGGCCGCCGATCGTCAGATGCTGGGTAACCCCAATCCGGATTTTAGCTATGGTCTGAACCTTGCATTTAACTACAAACAATTTGACCTCAGCGTGTTTTTCTATGGGGTACAGGGAAATCAGATCTGGAACCAGACACTCTGGTGGAGTGATTTCAACTCTTCCCGTTCCGGGGCAAAAAGCAAAACTGCACTCTACGACTCCTGGACGCCCGAAAACCACAATGCAAAGGCGCCCATCCAGGAAAATTCCAGTTCTTTTAGTACGATCAATGTTCCTAACTCCTATTTCATAGAAAATGGATCGTACCTCAGGGCGAAAAACGTGCAGCTTGGCTACACACTGGCACCTGCGTTTTTGAAAAAAATGAAAATGCAGCAATTGCGCTTTTATCTGCAGGCGACCAACCTGTTTACGATCACGAAATACTCAGGATTGGATCCCGAAGTAAGCCGGAATACCAGCGGCAGCCAGATCGTATTCGGCATCGACGAAGGCTCTTATCCTTCTTCCAAACAGTACACAGTTGGTCTTAACCTTACTTTTTAATCATCATCTGAAACCGATATGAGAAAGTTAACAAGATATATGGCCGCACTATGCTTTGCAGGCAGCCTCATCATTTTACAGAGTTGTAAAGACCAATTTCTGGACAAGCCCGTACAAGGTGCATTGGGTGACGAAGTTTTGGCGACTGCAAAAGGAATTGACGGTTTGCTGACAGGGGCCTATGCTGCATTGGACGGGCAAGGGGATTTTACCGGCGGAAACGGATGGGAATCACCGCCGGATAACTGGATTTACGGTGCCATCACTGGCGGCGACGCGCATAAAGGCAGCGACGGAGGTGACCAGACGCCCATCAATGCCATCGCCACATTTGCTACCGGCGGCGACAACGGTTTTTTTAATACCAAATGGAAAGCGTTGTACGAAGGGGTCTCCCGGGCGAACGCCGTTTTGCGGGTATTGGCATTAGTAACAGATATGAGTGACGAAGCAAAGGCCAATGTAGAAGCACAGGCGCGCTTTCTGAGGGGACATTACTATTTTGAATTGAAAAAAATGTGGAATATGGTACCGTACATCGACGAAACCACCACGGATTTCAATCAGCCCAACGACAAGGACATCTGGCCGATGATCGAGGCGGATTTCAAGGCGGCTTACGACAAACTTCCCGAGACTCAGGATTTGGTGGGACGGGCCAATAAATGGGCTGCGGGCGCCTACCTTGGCAAAACTTATTTATATCAGAAGAAATTCGCTGAGGCAGTAACGGTCTTTACGACCGTAATCAATAGCGGCGTAACCACCAATGGGCTGAAATATGACCTGGTTTCGTTCAAAGACAATTTTGACGCGGCGACAAAAAACAATGCAGAGTCGGTTTTCGCGATCCAGATGGTGGCCAACGATGGCACTTTGGACATTACCAATGCCAACCAGGGCAGTATGCTGAATTTCCCCTACGGTACCGGTGCACCTTTCGCCTGCTGCGGTTTTTTCCAGCCTACACAGATGCTGGTCAACATGTACCGAACGGACGCAACCGGGCTGCCTTACATCACGGATTTTAACAGTCATGCCGTTAAAAATGATATGGGGTTAACGTCTTCCGCCGCATTTACGCCGGATGCAGGAACGCTGGACCCTCGCCTCGACTGGACAGTCGGTCGCCGGGCAATCCCCTATCACGACTGGGGCCTGTTTCCAGGTATGGATTGGGTGCGTGACCAGCCCTATGGCGGACCTTATGCTCCTAAAAAGAACATTCACCGTCAGAAAACACAGGATTTGTATGCCGATCTTAGTTCATGGGCACCCGGAAATGCGATCAATGTATTGGTGATCCGTTTTGCGGATGTGCTTTTGATGGCGGCAGAAGCGGAGGCAAATGCAGGAAGCCTCGCGAAAGCCGAAGAATATGTTAACCGGGTAAGGGCGCGCGCTGCAGATAAAACCGGCTGGCTGTACAAATACATCAACGATAAGAATCCATTAGCCGGCTTTTCCACAACGCCTGCTGCCAATTACGTAGTAGCCCCCTACCCGACCGGCACATTGGCAGCCAAAGGAAAAGAAGGCGTGCTACAAGCTGTTTATTTTGAGCGCGGGATCGAGCTCGCCATGGAAGGCCACCGTTTCTTCGACCTGGTAAGATGGGGAATTGCCGAAACCAGCCTGAACGCATATTTCAGCTACGAATCCAAGATTACCACCGACCTGGCCGGCGGTAAATATCTCAATGGGAAAAACAATTATTTCCCCATTCCGCAGTATCAGATTGATATGAGTGTTTCGGGCGGAGCGCCGCTTTTGAAACAAAATCCAGGATACAATTAAACTGACGGGCTTCGGCCCGGGTATAACCTAGAAATTAAGCCTCTGTGAGTCTTTGGATTTACGGAGGCTTATTTTGTGTAGGGTGCTGGAGGCCAGAGGGCTTGCCTCCGGCATTTATACTGCTTGTCTCTCTGTCGCTGCTGTGCCTGATTTTCTTTTGGCTGTGAAATTGTACTCCTTCTTTTCAAATTTTATAATCTGATTTTGCAGTGCGTTATTGGCCCGTTGGAGCAGTTCATTTTGGACCTTCATGATTTTTAACAGGTCATGCATTGCGTTTAGATTTTCCAACTGCGTGTATACGATCATTTCGAGGTCGGCTTTTGTATAGCTCATTGACATGATAGATTTAATTAAAAATAGTTACGATTTTCTATATAAATATATTTAATTCATTTTAAAGGTTAAATACTGTTTAGAAACTCAAGACAGATGACTTTATAGTCTTTAATTTGTTTTCGAAAATCTAAACGCATCCAATGACCAATCTTGGCAAATTCCTTTTTAAAAAATCAGTCAACAAATCAGAAGTATCCAGAAGGACAGGCTTAAGCAAAGCGAGGCTAAATGAACTTACCTTGAACGCTTCTGCCAAACTAAGAGCAGATGAGTTATACCTCATTGCATTAGCAATCCACATTGATCCCTGCGAAATGCTGGAAGAAGTCTGCGGACATCTAAAACTGGAAAGCCAATAAAATGCCAGAGGCATGACCAATCTCCCAGCCCCAGACTTCAGTCTGGGAGACGGAAATGTAGCACACATACCAGCTTTTACGCACACGAACCTTGATGCGAAAGCATCATCGGGATAACCAAAAGCATCCAATGACCAATCTTGGCAAATTCCTTTTTAAGAAATCAGTCAACAAATCAGAAGTATCCAGAAGGACGGGCTTAAGCAAAGCGAGGCTAAATGAACTTACCTTGAACGCTTCTGCCAAACTAAGAGCAGATGAGTTATACCTCATTGCATTAGCAATCCACATTGATCCCTGCGAAATGCTGAAAGAAGTCTGCGGACATCTAAAACTGGAAAGCCAATAAAATGCCAGAGGCATGACCGATCTCCCGGCCCCAAACTTCAGTCCGGGGATACCAAGGTAAGTCGCCGCAAGTTGTTGGTGACAATGCCAACAACGGCAGGTAACATGAAAACATCAGCAAGGTCGAAATGCCTTCAGGCATAAAGTCAATGACCCTGGCCTTCAGGCCGGGGACCGGAAGCTAACGCAAACGGCCCCGAAGCAAGCCTGGGCAGAAATGCACGCGAAACTAAATCCGTTTCAATTCAGGATCATAAAACCCTTTCCAAACCGCCACAGCCTCTTTCAAAGTCTCAGGTGGTGACTGCAAATAGGCTCTTATCTTTTCAAGATTTTCCGAAGTAACGCCTTTTGCTGAATATTTCACGAGATCAACCAGCAGCCGATCGATCTTGGCAGTACTTACCCGCCAGTTTTGATCGTATTTGGTAAACCATTCTTCATTCAGAAAAACAACACCCGAATATCTGTAAACGTCCGAGAAACCAAAAGCGTCGATCACTACGGGTTCTGTAGGCCATTCTGCATCTAGTTCCTTATCGCTGAAACGCTCTCTGCCGTCGCCGAGGAGAGCTATGAATCTGTATGTTTTCACCATTTTATAATTAGGGAAGTTATTTTGAAAAGCAATTTAAAGATCGTGCCTTAATTACAGGTCCCGTTTCCGAAAAAATTCCCGTCATGATGTTTGCCTGTTTGCCGATATGTCCAATTTTTATCAAAAACCGGACATCTTCCGATTTCTGTCCAATTTTTGAACATACCTTTGTTTAATCCCTGCTGACACTGATCATGATACGCATCTCAACACTCCCGCTCGTCGAAAACCTCTCTCAATTTTACGCCTCAAAACTGATACTTCTGCTGGACGTGTTACTTGTCGGCGATGCGCCGAGAAACATGCGGGAACACATCAAAAACAACTATGGCGGGTTCATTGTTGATAAAAAGACCTACATACCAATCACGCTGACAGGTAATCCGGAGAGTCTCCTGGCCAATATCGGAAAACCCATTCACTTTAAATTCGACCATGGTTTTGAAAATCAGTATCAATTTGACGGCAATCTGAATGCCGCTTTCTGGTATAAGAAGCTTTACGACATGTCGGAATTTGCCGGGGCAACTTCCATTGCATTCGAGCGTGAGGAAAGCTTCATCATTGAACGGTATATCACCGGAAAGCAGGAATACGTTGAACCGGAAGTTGAGACTAAATTGCTTGAAATGCCTGCCATTATTCCTTCAACAATTGGGTTGAAAGCAATGAAAGGGTTGAAACCAGTCAGGAAATAGACATGTCCAAATCCAAGCTATCCAGCATTGTACAATGCAAATGCCCTCATTGCCGCAAAGGAAATCTTTTTGTGAAGCGAAACCCCTACAGCTTCAAAGCCAGCCTGGAAATGCCCGATCGTTGTCTCATTTGCGGCCAGGATTTTAAAATCGAACCCGGGTTTTACATTGGCGCGTTATGGACCAGCTTTCCGATCGTGATCATCATTATGGCACTGCTGTCGGTGCTTTTGCTGGTTTATTTCAAAATGGATATGAACTGGTTTTTTGTGGCTTTGACAGTTATCCTCTTTTTACTGCAGCCAATCATCATCAGATTGGGAAGATCCATCTGGATCCATGTTTTTGTGGATTATGAGGAGGATGCGGAGATTAGCTAATCATCAAGATTTCCTGATAGACTTTTTGCATTTTCAGGATTAAGTACGTCAATTTCTCCATTCTTGGAGAAATTCATAAACCTTTTCGTCTGCTATACTTACCGGCCCGAGCCTTCTCAATAAATTCTATTAGTACTTCTGGTTTTAGGAGCCTTGGAGAAAATCCAGGTTTAAGTCGTCCTATTTCAGCGCAAATTCAATGTGTTTAAGAGGGGTTCGTAAAAATTGGTTTCAGATAGTTAGAAGTAAATGTGCGATAAACCACCTTCACAAAACGGCCTTCGCAATCGCTTTCCCCCAATATTCTCCCAAAACAGCCACTCCTTCTTCGTTGGGATGCAGATAAAACACCCCTTGCTGACCGTTTTCAGGCTTGAATAATTTCAGATAATGCTTCTTGAAATACCTGAAAGCTTTGGTATCCCCCTTGAAAACCTGACCAGGATTGGAGTTCTTGTATTCCGAAACCATGGCATCAATTTCAGGAATGTAGGTCTGCAGTCTTTCCAATCCTTCCGCCAGGTATTTGGAGCGATTGTAGGTATTCTTGCTGTACCAGATCGGGTGATGCACCACCACCTTGCTTCCGGGGTATTTGGTAAGCAATTCAGAGATAATGGTTTGCATATTTTTCTTGTAATTCTCTTTGGAAACCGGCGAACCGTTCGGGCCTTCGATCGCACTGTCGTTGGTACCCAATTTCATGGAGAAGATCAATTGATGGTCTTTGTTTGCGAAAAGGCTGTCCGCTGCTTTAGTGGCAAGTACAAAGTATTTCCCGCTGCCCGGAAGCCAGTCTACCGTGGTAGATCCGCTCCTGCCGACATTGACAAACATGACATCCCCGACGCCTTTTTTTGCTTTGAGATAATTAACTGCATGCGTCGGCGGCGGAAAACCGTTATCGCCGCCCTTGCCTTGCGTAATGCTGTTGCCGATGAAGACAATGGAGAGTTTCTGGGCTTGGATTTGAAAAGTTAAAAAGAAAAATAGCAGTAGTCCGGAGCAGGTTTTCATAGTATATTTCAAACATCATGTCGCAGACATACAAGGACATTTATTTTAATTTCTACCCCAAAAATCTCCTGACCAACCAAATAATGAGGTTCAGCAACCCGCTCAGAAGCAGCATGGTCGTGAGCGGAAAATAGAATCTAAAGTTCTCCTTTTCAATGCGGATATCACCGGGCAGACGTCCCAACCAATGCAGCTTGTCACTGAGAAAATAAATGATTATCCCAACCAACATCACCGCCAGACCAATCAGGATGATGTATTTGCCAGTAGATTGACACATAACCGTAAAGCTTTACACACTACAAAACATGCCCCGTGGCAATCTGAATATGGGCAAAATGATGCCTCACGTGCCAGGCCGACATCGCTAATGCGTGACGCTGGCTTAGCCATATCTTGCGAACGGGATGAAAGTAAGAGATATCGAGCTGTTCAGGTGTCAGCGTTTTAGCAAGATAAACATACCTGTTCCCAACGCTTTCAAAAATGGTCAGCGAATCTTCAATAGGCATCCGTTTAGCGTCCGGTGTTTTCGCCCAGCCATCCATATTGATCAGCGTAACTTCCTTGTAGTCCGGCTCAGTAAGCGCCTTTTTCATACGAAAAAAATGGACTATATGGATGTCGGCCACATGATGGACCAATTGCCGGACATTCCAGCTTCCCTCGCGATAAGTCTTGTCCAGGTCACTTTCAGAAAGGTTTGTTACAAGATTGCGATAGTCTGCCGGGGCTTTTGCAATCGTGGCAATGAGATCGGAAAGCTCTTGCTCCGAATAATTTTCCTGAGCACTAAAAGTGCCGATCGGGTATCTGCTGTCTTCCATGAGACTACGCTTTTTTACTTTTAACTTCCACAAAAACAGCTCCGACAATTAACCCAAGCAGTAAAATGGAACTGACCAGATCGATTTTGCTTCCCGTGGCGACAGAAACAGGTTCGAAACGGAACTGGATCGTGTGCTTCCCGGCGGGAATACGCAGCGCGCGCAGGACGTAATTAGCTCGCAGAAGATCGGCAGGTTTGCCATCAATGGTAACCTTCCATTCGTTACGGACATTGTAATAGATCTCCGAGAAAACAGCCAGGCCCTCGTTTTTAGAACTACTCTCATAAACGAGCTCGTTGGGCTTGTATGTGATCAAACTGATCTTATCAGTCGAATCGGCCTGTAGTTTCAGACCGTTTAATTTAGCAGCAAAACGCTGATCCAAAACCGCTTCCTGCCGAAGGTTCACTGTAGTCAATGCGGTCATTTCCGCGTCGGCGTTGGGTACAACTTTATAGCTTTTCACAAACCATGCATGGCCATAAGCCTGTGGGTTGGGTTGTGCGACTTTGTTCCCTTGCTGATCCGCCGTAAGAAAGTACTTGGTATTCAACATATTGATCACTTCCAGATTCGGTTTTTCCGAGTAAATCTGACGCTCGAATAATTCCTGGTAACGCCGCATTTTGGCGCCATGATATCCCCCAAGCGACTTATGGAAATACGAAGCATCGGCACTGTTGAAAGGTCCCTGGGCCGACGCAACATCATAAACGCGGTAGTCGGGATCCTTATCCTGCAATATCTGCTCGTCGGCCGGAGATGGCGTGATATTCCCCTGGGCAACATAGTTGCTGACAAAATCTTCATTGTTCAGATACCTTTTGTCAATCCCAAAAAGGTCAAAAATGATCAGCGCCAGCAAGATTCCATACATGACCACTGACTTGATCTTATCTTTCATCCAAAGCCAGATCAGTCCGGCGATCAGTAATACAAAAATCAGGCTCCTCAGCGCATCGCTTTTCATCAGTCCGGCCCTGTCCTGTACGATTGCATTCATAATCTGCTGTGCAAACGCCTTGTCCTGTGTCTGCTGAGCAAAACGTTCTAGATTCTGACTGTCGCTCGCCGCCTGAAAACTGAAGAAAATCGTCGGCATGAGCGCCAGTATCAGCATTAAACCGCCTGTTATGCCCAGTGTAATAATAAAAGGTCTTTGAAGCTCATTCCAAGTGATCTTTTTCTGAATAATGTTGATCAATGCGAGCACACCGAGCAGCACCATCAGCAGCTGGGCCAGCGATACGACCATGGTCATCGCCCTAAACTTATTGAACATCGGAAAGTAATCGAAAAACAGGTAATTGACTGGTGCAAGGCTCTTGCCCAATGCCCAGATAATGTAGAGCAATACGACACCTACCGCCCAGTTTTTCAAAGGGTTTTTTACGATAAAGATCCCTAAAACAAAGAGGAAGAATACAATCGCGCCAATGTAATTAGGTCCTCCCATAATGGGCTGATCTCCCCAATAAAGCGGCATCTGCTTGATGATATTCTGAGCGGCAGCCGGGTCCACTCCTCTGCCGGTCAATGTCTTGTAAGTCTCCGAATTGGTCGAAAGAGGTCCGTAAGAAGTTCCCCCGTAAGCATTTGGAATAATGAGTGTCAGCAATTCCCCAACCCCATAACTATAAGTAAACGCATATTCCTTACCAAGGCCATCGCCTTCGGCAACCTGCTGCGACTTTTCCCGGGCAGTCAGTTCCGATTTTCCGCGGATTGTCTCCTTGGTATAGTCATAAGCGTTCCAAAGCCTGGTTGTATGTGTGCCTATGGCCACAACCGCAGCAAAAGTAAGCCCCACCAGAATGAGTGAAAGATCCTTCAACAACCCTTTTTTGATGTAAGGAATACTTTCGATAATAACCAGTATCACCACCCCGATTCCCAGGTAATAGGTAATCTGGACGTGGTTCGCATAAAGTTCAAGTGAAAGGAATAAACCTGCAACAGCAGATCCGGCAAGCCAATGTTTCCGAAAAGCCAGGATCACACCCGCAATGACGCCGGGAGCGTACATAATGGCAATCACCTGCGACACATGCCCGGCTTCGAGGTTGATTACATTAAAAGCTGAAAACGCAAATGCGACTGCCCCAATCGCGGAAAGCCATCCGCCTGCACCTATCACAATAAACAGAATGTAAGCGCTGACAAGCCCGATCAGAAAGTAATTGGCTGGGGCTGGCAATATCTTATTAATCCCCTGGCCCAGCTTGGTAGATATGCTGGTGGGATAGTCCGCCGCTACCAGGTAAGCTGGCATACCGGAGAACATACCATTTGTCCAGGCCGACCATTCTCCGGTTTGCTTATGGTAATCCAGCACTTCACGGGCAGCGCCCTTGGCCATATAATCATCTGTTGCAACCAATTTTTTACCCTGCAGAACAGGTGCAACATACATGAGGGATAAAATGATAAAGCCTACTACAGCGATCAGATGCGGCCAGATGCGTTGCCAGGAAAATAGATTTTTCATTGGGATATTTTTGAACTGCCAGGGTTGGTTTTAGGTCTCGAAAAATGGTATGAATTAAATAACTAAAAATATAACTTTTCAAACAACCGCCGTTGATTAGAAATAGCTTGAACGAATATTAAATTTCTATTAACCGGCGCAAATATATAAGTATTGATATATGTTTGAGGTTTAAAATCCGAATCTTCTTTCCGTATTTTTTTAACATAATTAAGAATTTGGACATATATTTTAAGTAAATACCGGATAAATTTGCGGAAATTGTGCCTTTATGGTTTGATTGCAAGAACACAAAGTTAGCTTAGAAGTAACCCGAAATTAGATGAAAAGAATTGGAGTATTTACCTCAGGAGGAGATGCCCCTGGTATGAACGCCTGTATCAGGGCGGTAGTTCGTGGGGCTGTCTACCACGGTATTGAAGTATTTGGAATAAGACGAGGATATAGCGGTATGATTGCGGGGGATGTCTATAAAATGGAATCCTACTCTGTCAGCAATATAGTGCAAAGAGGGGGTACGATCCTTAAATCGGCCAGAAGTAAGGAGTTCATGACCCCTGAAGGCAGAAAAAAAGCGTATGATAACCTGGTTGAACTGGGTATTGAAGGACTAGTGGCGATTGGGGGCAACGGTACTTTTACCGGCGCGATGATTTTTGGAAATGAATATGGCATTCCCACCGTTGGTGCGCCCGGGACCATTGACAATGACTTATACGGAACAGACTACACGATTGGGTTTGACACGGCAGTGAACACGGCACTTGACGCCATCGACAGGATTCGCGATACGGCCAGCTCTCACGACCGTATTTTTTTTATTGAAGTAATGGGCCGCGACTCGGGGTATATTGCCGTGCAATCAGGTATTGCCGGTGGCGCAGAGCTGGTTATGGTACCAGAAGTGCTCACGCCGATTTCAGAAGTCGTTGAAACACTGAAACAAGGGTGGAGCCGTTCCAAATCCTCTTCTATCATCATTGTAGCGGAAGGCGATGAAGAAGGCAGCGCGCAGGAAGTAGCGGATAAAATCAAAGTCCAGGTAGACGAGAACGCCGATATCCGGGTTACTACGCTGGGACATACACAACGTGGCGGCCCCCCTTCTGCCTATGACCGCATTCTGGCAAGCCGTTTGGGCCTCGGAGCATTGGAAGGATTAATTGGAGGTCAGAAAAACGTAATGGCTGGTATCATCAACAACGACCTGGTTTATACGCCTTTCGAAGATACGATCCGACTGCCCAAGCCAATCAACGATGATCTCTTGAGGATGGTCAAAATACTGAGTGTCTGATTTCATCCTGCTCAGCAGTAACCAACTGCTTTATAAACAATGAACCCGATCACCTCATGCCATAACGTGCTGAAATCAGCAATGGCGTCAGGATCGGGATGAAAAGCGTTCTTAAAAGTCAATTCATTATAACCTCCGTAAAAGTCGGCCGGGAAAATGTCTGTTTTGATTCCAGCTTTTTCAAAACAACCCGCCGACCTCCTCATGTGGAAAGCGGAAGTAATCAGCAGATATCTGCCCCCTGGAAATTTACTTTTGATTATTCTCGCCGAAAAAACGGCATTCTCGTGTGTATTTCGGGCCTTCTCCTCAAAGACAATATCTTTCGCTCTGACGCCCCATTGAACCAGCAATGAAGCCGCCTCCCTGGTTTCGCCTTTACGTTCTCTCATCATAAAATTCTGACTTATGCCGGTAATGAGAATTTTCTTTATTTTGCCCGCCTTGTAAAGCTGGAAGGTTTGCAATACCCTGTCACCATGGCTTCCCAGGAAAGGCTGGTTCGCTTCGGGCTTTTTAGAAGCGATTAACCCGCCGGAAAGCAGAATGCCCACGTCATAATCATTTTCCAGGGCGTCGATATCAACATGCGTTGGTTCCCACCAGTTGAATGCCTTCATGACCAGATAGGTGTTCGAGATTAACAGCAAAAGAATTAAGACCAAGCCGACGACTTGCTTACGCCTTGCTTCATTTTTTACAAGAAAAGCATACAACAACAGCACAAGAATGATGCTCAGTGGCATAACCAGAACGTCAATTGCTTTAGAGAGAAAATAAAACATTTAGATAAGAAGCTGACAGAAGTTGTCGTTTTGAGATTAATTTCGTGACTTTGACGCTTGAAGTAATTAAATAAACAATTCATAAGCAAACTCCCTTATCGGATGAGAAGTTGTATCCACACTGCTTTCCTGGCCCTGATTTTTGCCTGTTTATTTTTCACAAAACTATCTGCCCAGGGTTACCAGATCGAGGCGACCATTAAAGGCATCAGGGACTCTTCGCTCGTCATTGGGCATTATAGCCGCAGCCATAACCAATTTGTACCTAAGGATACTGCAAAGGCCGACATGAATGGAAGAATGATCTTTGAAGGGATGACCAACCTTGCCGGTGGCCTGTATGTCATTCTTTTCCCGGGTAATCAGCGCTGGATCGAACTCGTTTATTCAGGCAAGGAAACTAAGTTTTCTATCGAAACCGACACGGTTGATATCATTGGAAACGCGAAAATAACCGGCTCCAAAGAGAACGAGCTTTTCTATGATTACCAAAAGGAATTGAGAAACAGCTCTAAACAAATTGAGCTGCTCAATAAAGAAAGCAGCCCAGATTCTAAGGCTAAAATCAAAGCCATTCAGGACAGCTTTGCCGCATACCGTCTGAAATTATTGAAGGATCACGCGGATAGCTTCACAGTAAAACTTTTAAAAATGTCGGCGGATCCCGAAATTCCTGCGGCACCAAAGCTGGCCAATGGCAAAGCGGATTCGATATGGGTATTCAATTATTACAAGGCACATTACTGGGACAATTTTGATTTTACTGATAGCCGAATCGCCAATACACCCTTTCTGGAACCCAGAATGGAGCGTTACTTCAAAAATCTGGTTGTTCAGACACCCGATTCGCTCATCAAGGAAGCCGATTATATGGTCAAAAAAACCTCGCCCAGTAAAGACATCAGGAACTGGGTGATTTACTATATAACCAACCAATACGAAAACCCTAAAACAGTCGGAACAGAGGCCTTGTGGGTTTACATGGCCAATAAATATTATGTTTCGGGCGAAATGAATATTTCGGAGGAGAACCGCAAGCGAGTGGCAGAAAAGGTGAATACGATGAAAGATCTTCTGGTCAACAAAACATTCCCCGCGCTTACGCTGACCGATCCTGACGGTAAAAAAGTCAGCCTACAAGCCATTGAAGGTAATTATACAGTACTTTTCTTTTTTGCGCCTACCTGTGGCCACTGCAAAGAGGCGTCCCCGGCGCTCAAAGCATTTTACGATAAGAACAAAGCGAATGGTGTCAAGGTCATGACCATTTCAACCGAGCATAACATGGAAGAATGGAAGTCCTTTATCAAAACTTATCATCTCGAGGAACTTACCAATGGCTTCGACGTGCTTCAGCAGATCGATTTCAACAGAAAATTCGACGTGGTTACCACTCCCACTATTTACGTTCTGGATAAAAACAAAAAGATCATCGCCCGCAAAATGCCTGTCGAGCAATTGGACGACTTTTTGAAATACTATCAGAACAAAATCGCAAGAAAGCTCTGATCAAAGAAAAGTAACACAGATTGGTAACTTAATGCCGATGCTTTCGTGCTTGAAAGTGAATTTGCCGGTAGATGCATCTATATCGTATACCACCAGATTGTCGGCAGATTGATTCGCGATGATCATAAACTTGCCTGTGGGGTCAATATTGAAATCCCGGGGCGTTGCAATGGATTTGGTTTGCTGGTCCACCATTTCCAATTCACCGTTTTCCTTTATTTTAAATGCGCTTACTGAGTTGTGTCCCCTGTTGGAAACATACACAAACTTGCCATTGGGGTGCAAATGGATTGCGGCACTTGTGTTAGTCGGCCCCTTGTAGTCTGCAGGGATTGTTGGATAAGTTTTCAGCGCTTTAATGACCCCATTTTTATCAATTGTGCAGGAAGTGAGCGACGCTTCCAGCTCGTTTAACAAAAACAGCGATTTTCCGGACGGATGGATGATCAAATGTCTTGGTCCGGAGCCCGCTTTTGCTGAAAGAAATGGCTGGGACGGGTTTGGCGTTAGTTTACCATTTTTTGCATCCAGCATGTAATTCATCACTTTGTCGCTTCCGAGATCCGTTACAAATACGAATTTACCGTCCGGGGTCGCCGTCGCGAAGTGCGCATGTGCTTTTTCCTGCCGCTTCTCGTTTGGCCCTGTTCCGGTATATTGTTCTTTGTAAACAGCCGGGGCCAATTTTCCATCCGGTTGCACAGAATAGGCCGAAAAACTCCCTCCGCCATAGTTGGACACAAAAATCATCCTGCCCGACGGGTCCACCGATACATGGCAAGGCCCGGTGCCTTCCGATGGCTGGCTGTTGAGGTAAGTCAGCTTTTTATCGCTCCCGATCGCAAACGCTGATACCTTGTTGTCACTGGAAATGGCATAAAAGTGCCTTTTATCTGGTGAAACAGCAACATAACCAGGTCCGACGCAATTATTGAAAGTGTCCACCAATGTGATCTGTCCCGTCGAGAGATTTAATTCACATAAGCTAATTGAAGAACTGGCCCCTTTGTCCTGAGTCCCGACGTAAAATGGAATGGTCTTATCCTGAAAAGAAACAGCCACAAAACAAAGTATAGCCAACACCGGTATCCCTAATCGCTTTTTCATAGATCTGATTTAAAATGAATGCAGTCAGTTCATGAAAGTGGTATCGCGGCTCTTTTTAATGTTACTTTGCCCGATATAAAGTTCGTTAGACCGATTTTAATTAATGGAAACAATCACCTGGCAAGATTTTGAGTCTGTGGACCTACGTGCGGGGACTATTGTACGTGTTGAAGATTTTCCAAAAGCCAGGAAACCCGCTTTCAAGCTCTGGATTGATATGGGCCCTGAAATAGGTATTAAACAAAGCTCTGCCCAGATTACTAAAAGATACACGAAAGAGCAACTCCTTGGCAAACAGGTATTATGCGTAACCAATTTTCCTGTAAAGCAAATTGCTGACTTCCGCTCCGAAGTGCTGGCTACAGGATTTATCCTGCCCGATGGCGAAGTGATTCTTGCCGCGCCCGATTTTGAAGTTCCAAACGGCACCCGATTGGCTTGAATCCAATTACGAATCTTGTAATTCATGGCCATAATTCTGTAACACCGACCAGCTGTCGCCACGGTATTTTTGCATGATCAAATATCAGGGCGATGCAATCAACAATCAACACCTATAAAACAACAGCACCAGTAACGGGAATGTCGTGCGCCTCCTGCGCCGTAAGCGTAGAATCCATGCTCCAGCATTCGCCGGGAATCAGGAGCGCGGCCGTCAATTATGCCAACCAGTCCTTGCAAGTCGAATTCGACCCACAAATCACCAACCTGCAAAAAATGGATGAGATACTCCAGGGCATTGGCTACGGACTCATCATTGAGGACGATGAAGAAACAGCAGCCGTTGAACAAGAGAAAGCCCAGAAGCTGCATTACGAAGACTTGAAAAAGAAAACGATTTATGCAGGCATCCTTACCATTCCGATTGTGGCGCTCGGTATGTTTTTCATGGATAGGCTTGTATTCGGAAACTACATCGCACTTGCATTGACCGTTCCTGTACTGGCCATTTTCGGAAAAGACTTTTTCGTAAATACATGGAAACAAGCCCGCAACCGCAAAGCAAATATGGACACGCTCGTCGCGTTGAGCACAGGAGTTGCGTTCATTTTCAGCACATTCAATACCTTTTATCCTCAATTCTGGCACTCACGGGGATTACATCCGCACGTTTATTTCGAAGCGGCGGCAGTTATTATTTTCTTTATTCTTTTAGGTAAACTATTAGAGGAACGTGCCAAAACAAGCACTTCCGATGCATTGAAGAAACTAATCGGACTGCAACCGAAAACCGTTGTCGTGAGCAGGAATGGCCAGGAAAGCGAACTGCCGCTGAAAGAGGTAGTACCGGGTGATAAAATCATGGTCCGGGCCGGCGAAAAAATACCTTTCGACGGCAGGATACTATCAGGAAGCTCATTTATTGACGAAAGTCTCATGACAGGAGAGCCAATACCTTCGGAGAAAAAACCGGGTGACCCGGTTTTTGCCGGGACGCTCAACCAAAATGGCAGTTTCACGTTCTCCGCCGATAAAGTTGGGAAAAACACGGTTTTAGCACAGATGATCAAAACGGTCCGGGAAGCACAAGGAAGTAAGGCGCCGGTGCAAAAGCTGGTCGATCGGATTGCCGGAATATTTGTGCCGGTCGTCATCGCAGTCGCCGTTTTGACATTTTCGGCCTGGCTGGTTTTTGGAGGTCAGAATGCAGTTACCCACGGACTATTAGCGGCGGTTTCCGTATTGGTTATAGCTTGCCCGTGCGCACTCGGCCTTGCTACGCCCACTGCGATTATGGTAGGTGTGGGGAAAGGCGCCCAAAACAACATCCTGATCCGCGACGCGGAAAGCCTCGAAAAAGCATACCAGGTAGACGCCATCGTGCTGGACAAAACCGGAACCCTGACGGAAGGAAAGCCTAAAGTGACTGACTGGATCTGGGCGAAAGACGTAAAGGAAACCGAAAAGTATTTACAAGACATTCGTACGCTTGAATCCAGATCCGGGCACCCTCTTGCGAAAGCTATCGTGGAATATATCCCTGACAAAGCCTTTTCAGCAGTTAACAGCTTCGAGTCTGTGACAGGGAGCGGCATACGCGGCATGGCGGACGATAGCAAATACGTGATCGGCACCATGTCGTTTCTAGAAAGCGAACGCATCCCGCTTGATACATATCTTAAAAACCAGGCAGAGGGTTTGAGTTCGCAAGCCAAAACCGTCGTAACCATTGCCGCCAATAATCAGGCCATCGCAATTGTGGCAATTGCCGACCAGTTGAAAGCTTCCTCAGCCCAGGCCGTCTACCGGCTTCAAAAACTGGGGATAGAGGTATTCATGCTCACAGGCGACAATGAGCAAACCGCCTCGGCCATAGCGAAGGAAGTAGGAATCCTATCCTATCAGGCGCAAGTGAAGCCGGATCAGAAAATGGCATTTGTCAAAAATCTTCAGGCAGAAGGAAAAACCGTCGCGATGGTGGGTGACGGCATCAATGATTCGCAGGCCCTTGTGCAATCTGACGTGAGTATTGCGATGGGAAAAGGATCAGATATTGCCATGGGGGTTGCCAAAATGACGCTGATCACTTCCGACCTGCTTACTATTCCCAAAGCGTTGAATTTGTCCCGAAAAACAGTAAGTACAATCCGCCAGAACCTGTTCTGGGCTTTTATTTACAACCTGATAGGCATTCCCATTGCGGCCGGAGTGCTGTACCCGTTCAATGGATTTCTATTGGACCCGATGATCGCAGGAGGTGCGATGGCGCTGAGTTCGGTTTCTGTTGTGATGAATAGCCTGCGATTAAAGAGTACAAGGTTATGAGGTTAACCATCAGTTCTTTTGACTAATCAGGCTCATTACAACCGACCCTTTAATTAACAACCAAAAACTCTGTAACTCATTTATAAAATTCTGTAACATTCCGGTGGTCATTCAATGCGATATTTGCAGAGTAGTAAATTTTACAAAGTCCGGACAGAAACCGGCGACGCTTATAAATGGAAACTCTAAAGTTCAAAACCAATATCAAATGCAGCGGCTGCATCGATACGATCACGCCGTTTTTGAATAAGGATCATGCAATAGAAAACTGGCAGGTAGACCTTCAAAGTCCGCAAAAAACGCTGAAAGTTCAAACCAGTCATTCGCCTGAAGAAATCGCAGAGCTTATGAAAAAGGCAGGGTATGTCGCCGAAGAAATAGCCTGAGAATTAATATCTTTGAATCATGAAAAAACACTTCCACAGATCGATCACCATTTTCATGGCCTTTCTGGTTCTGCTCAGCAGCACCGGATTCGGGTTCATCGAACATGAGTGTATGTTCAAAGGGAAGTCATTGCAACTCTTACAAGGCACCGAAAATGGGAAAGGCAGCGACAAAAAAATGTCTTCCTGTTGTGCCAGAAGCAAGCAGTTAAAAGAAGCCAAAGGCACGTTCATCAAGAAAACCGATTGTTGTAAAGAAAGTCAAAAATTTGAAAAGCTGGATGTCTTTTCAAGCGCACAGTCGAATACCCATTTTCTAAAAGCTTTTGCAGACCTTATCCCCTGGTCAGTAAAATTCTACTCTTTTATCCAGGCTCAATGGATAGTGCCTTCTTCGGTTCCTGTATCTCCTGATATTTCCTTCTCTTCCGTCTTCCATGGGAGAACCATGCGCTGTTTTATTCAGTCGTTTTTGATTTGATTTTATTGATTAACAGTCATTTAAGCAAATCCCAATGATAGGATTTGCCCAATATCCCTATTAATCAATGAATCGAGAAAAGACATGGCTAAGTACCTGGTAGCAGGAATTTACCTTTTGATTTCCCTGGAAATCTCAGCCCAACGCATCACCGGCTCGGTTAACGAGCAGGTTTCCAACACAAAAGATATCAAACCCATCACGGGCGCCAATGTCTATTGGTCGGGTACGTCGCAGGCAACCTCCACGGATAGTTCCGGGAAATTTACACTTCCAAGGTCCGCCCAATCCAATCTGTTGGTTGTCAGTTATGTAGGCTTTCGCAACGACACGATCAAAATACGTTCAGAAAGCGAATTGCAGATTGTTTTGCAAAATGACCAAACGCTCGGCGAAGTTACTGTGCGCGGAAGCAGCAGTTCCATCGATAGGCTGTCGCCGCATCAGAGCGAAATAATTACCACCCGGGCCCTGGCCAAAGCCGCCTGCTGTAATTTGTCCGAAAGCTTTGAAACCAACGCGTCTGTTTCCGTTTCGTACAGCGATGCCGTTACCGGTTCCAAGCAAATTCAGATGCTGGGTCTAAATGGAACTTACATTCAGACCAATGTGGAAAATATCCCTTCCCTCCGTGGCCTGGCCTCAACTTTTGGCTTAAACTTCATTCCGGGCACCTGGATCCAATCGATTGATGTAGGTAAGGGGGCAGGTTCGGTTGTGAACGGATATGAATCTATGACCGGACAAATTAATGTTGAATTACAGAAACCAGATACACGGGAAAAGCTCTACTTAAATACCTACGTCAACAATTTTGGGCGCGCCGAGGTCAATCTCAATGTAGCCCATCAATTGAACAAAAAGTGGAGTACCGGCTTGCTGACGCACGGCAGCACACTGAAAAGCAGGATCGACAAAAATGGCGACGGTTTCCTGGATTTGCCGCTTTATACCCAGTATAATGCGATCAATCGTTGGAAATATCAGGGTGAAAAGCTGATGGCACAGTTCGGGATCAAAGCTTTACATGAAGACCGTCTTGGCGGGCAAACAAATTTCGAACCTGGAATGAAAGGGACAACCCAGGCTTACGGCTTTGGTGCGGGGATAAACCGTTACGAGTTTTTTTCAAAAATTGCACGGCTTTTCCCAGACAAACCATACAAAGGTCTAGGCCTTATTATCAATGCATCTCTTCATGATTCCAAATCCTTTTTTGGATTAAATCATTATGATGGCCGCCAGAAAACGCTTTATGGGAACCTGATCTATCAATCGATTATCGGGAACACCAATCATTCCTATAAAACAGGCCTGAGTTACCTGCTCGACAATTATCAGGAACAATACAAAGATATCCGGCTTGCCAGAAATGAGTCCGTGCCAGGCGCATTTTTCGAATATACCTATAACAACCTCGACAAATTCGTACTCGTCGCCGGAGGCCGCGTGGATTTTCACAATCTTTACGGGACCCAATGGACTCCCCGACTGCATTTGAAATACAAGCTCACTGAACAAACCACGCTCCGGGCATCCACAGGCAGGGGATTCAGGGTATCGAACCCGCTGGCTGAGTATTATGGCAACCTGGTCAGCTCACGGACGGTTCTTTTTCGGGAAAGCATCAGACCAGAGATATCTTGGAATTTTGGGTCTAGCCTGACTCAGGAATTTAATATCGGCGAAATGAAAGGAAACCTGATTGTTGATTACTACCGGACGAACTTCGAAAATCAGCTGGTCGCTGACCTGGAAGACCCGCGCTATATGAAGTTCTACAATCTGCCGGGAAAGGCTTATGCAAACAGTTTCCAAGCAGAAGCTAACATTACGCCCATCAAACGTTTTGAGCTAAAACTAGCTTACCGACTGTTTGATGTAAAGCAAACGTTACGAAACAACCTGGATGAAAACGTACTGCTGCCGCGCATGATGGTCAGCCGCGACCGTGTTCTTTTCAATGCCGGTTATGCGTTGCCCTATGATAAATGGAAGTTTGATTTCACCATGCAATGGAATGGGAAAAGGCGAATTCCCTATATGGGATCCGTTGCCGACCATCATGTTCCGGCAAGTCTGCCTTCGACCATGTCGCCGTCCTTCTATAATTTCAACGGACAGGTAACCCGGACATTCCCAAAATGGGACGTATACCTGGGCGGTGAGAATCTCGCGAATTTCCGGCAAAAAAATCCGATTATCGGTGCTGCTGAACCATTCGGGCAACATTTTGACGCTGGCATGGCCTGGGGACCGGTCGTAGGAAGAATGATTTACGCAGGAATACGTTATAAAATTATCCGCTGATGCTGAACTTGAAGTATCTCAAATCTGATCTCATTTATGAAGGTATATATTAAAAATATGGTTTGTGACCGGTGCAAGCGGGTGGTCCGTGAAGAACTGGAACAGCTCGGAATTGGCCTTAAATCCGTTGACCTAGGCGAAGTTGAAACAATAGAGAATATAGGTCCTGAAAAATTGAAAGCGGTGAAGTCGGCATTGATTGCAAACGGATTTGAACTGCTGGATGACCGCAGATTGGCACTGGTAGAAAATATCAAAACACTGGTTATAGATGAAATTCAAAATTTCAAAGGCCATAAACCCGCTCAGATGAATTTTTCCGATTATTTGTCCGAGAAAATCGGTTACGAATATTCGTATCTCAGTAACCTGTTTTCTTCAGAGACCGGGCAGACCATCGAGCATTATATCATCGCTCAAAAGGTGGAAAAAGTGAAAGAATGGCTTTCATATAACGAACTCACATTGAGCGAGATGGCCTGGCGGCTTTCGTACAGCAGCACCGCCCATTTAAGCAACCAGTTTAAAAAAGTCACCGGAATGACTCCCGGGGATTTCAAAAAGACCAGCGCTTCAAGAAAAGCCCTTGACAAAGTTGGACTGAGTTAGAAGATTTTAAAGACAAACATCATAACCTTCAATAACCATGAATAAAGTTCTTTTGGCATCATTAATGCTCTTTACAATGGCATGCTCGGGAAATAGCGGGAAGTCGGAGCAGAAAACAGATTCAATTTCGCCTGCGGCTACGGTTTCCGCTGCAAAGAAGTATGCCTGCCCCATGCAATGCGAAGGCGACAAAACTTATCCGGAGGCGGGCAAATGCCCTGTTTGTAAAATGGATTTACAGGAAGTAGCAATGGCTGAGCCTGATTCAGCGGCGCATACACATTAATCAATTTCTAACGATCAGCATCATGAAAACGACCATCTTCACAATTCTTACAATCCTGTTTCTTGGGCTAAAAGCAGGCCATGCAGGCGACGACAAGGAGATTAAAATTAAAACCTCGGCGATTTGCGAAATGTGCAAAGCCCGCATCGAACGTAATCTGGGGCTTTCAAAAGGCGTAAAGGAATCTAATCTTAACCTGAAAGATAAAGTCGTAACCGTGAAATATAACCCCAACAAAACGACGCCCGAAGCCATTAAAGCAACGATTGTCCATACAGGCTATGATGCGGACGAGCAAGTTGCCAACCAGAAAGCACACGACAAACTACCGGAATGCTGCCGGAAAAGCGCGGCGGGACATTGAGATTAAATTACACTTCATCATGCTACGCAACAAGCTAAAATTCATAACCGCAGGTCTGGCAGCTGGAATAATCCCGGCATTTGGGCAGCATGAACATCATCCTGAACCCAAGAAGGACTCTGCAAGTCATGAAATGCACCAAATGCACGACATGAACGAAATGGAGAACATGGACCATGGGAAGAGCAAGCAGCAAGCTTCAATGCACATGGTCCATAGTTTTTCGCTTAGTCTCCCGATGACAAGAAATGGTTCAGGTACGGGCTGGCAGCCAGATGCTACGCCTATGTATGCCTACATGAAGCATAGCAGTAAGTGGAATTACATGGTTCACGGAAGCATCTTTCTGAGGTATACTGCCCAGAATTTTAATAATAAGGGCCTGAGAGGAAACGATGACAGGTTCAGTGCTCCGAACTGGGTTATGGGTATGGCGCAGCGACAAGTCGGAAAAAATGGCTTGTTTAATGTTCGTGCGATGATTTCACTGGACCGGATCACCGACGGTGGAAAAGGATACCCGCTTTTGTTTCAGTCGGGCGAAAGCTGGAAAGGCAGCCCGCTGGTAGACCGCCAGCACCCCCACGATCTTTTTTCGGAGCTATCAATAGGCTATACGCAGCGCGTCAACGATAAGCTCGATCTCACGATTTATGCCGGGTACCCAGGCGAACCGGCATTGGGGCCAACCGCTTTTATGCACCGAATGTCTGCCTTTAACAATCCTGACGCCGTTTTGGGCCACCATTGGCAGGATGCTACGCACATTACATTCGGAGTCGTGACCGCCGGGGTACGTTATGGAAAGTTCAAATTGGAAGGCTCGTCATTTACAGGTCGTGAACCAAACGAGAACCGGTACAATTTCGACAAACCGCGTTTTGACTCATATAGTTACAGGCTATTGTTTAATCCCTCCGGAAACTGGGCATTGCAGGTTTCCAGAGGTTTTATCAAAAATCCCGAACAATTGCACCCCGGTCAAAATATCAACCGGACAACCGGTTCCGTGCAACACTCCAGTCAATGGGGGGATCAGAAATGGATATCTTCCACAATTGTCTGGGGCTTTAATGATGCCGGAGGGCGGCATAAAGAGCACTCGGTTTTGGCTGAATCCAATTTGCAGCTGAACAAATGGGCAATATATGGAAGATTCGAATGGATACAGAAAAGTGACGAGGAACTGGAAATCGTATGGTACGACAAAGTTGAAAAGGATAAATTCCCTGTTTCTCTTTTCTCAATTGGCATCAATCGCCAGTTATATTCTTTCAAAAGCACCATTCTGCAGGCAGGCGGGCAACTCGGACTTTATTCAATAGATCCGCTTTTGAAGAGTTTCTATGGTAGCTCACCGGTATCGGGGCAGGTTTATCTCCGCATTACTCCTGGCTTAATGAAGATATAAACAGCTTTCGCTATTTTTGAGCCCCATTAAACAATCCTATTTTGGCCTGGTACCATTCTTATTTTAAAGGACTTCCCCAACGCGCCTGGAAATTGCACCAGGATGAAGAATACACCGATTTTGAAGTTGATTTTCTGCACGATGTATTCGAAATGAAAGAAGGCAGCAAAGTTTTGGATGTTTTGTCGGGATACGGAAGGCATGCATTACCGCTCTCCGAGGCCGGGTGCGAGCTCACCTGCGTTGACATTTCCAAGGAATACTGCGACGAACTGCAATCGGTCGTGGGTAAGAAGGGCCTGCATATTGAAGTGATTTGCGCAGATGTATTGGAAATAGATTTTGAGGAAAATTGTTTTGATGCGGCCTATTGCTTTGGGAACAGCTTCAGTTTTTTTCCCAGAAAGGAAATGCAGCATTTCATCAACAATGTAGCAAAAGCGTTGAAAAAGGATGGGTACTTTGCCATACAAACCGAAAACCTTGCGGAAAGCATTTTTCCGAACTTCCAGGTCCGCAATTGGATGCCTGTAAAAGACGGGATCATTTATCTGGCCGAAAATGATTACAAACCGGAAGAAGGATATATCGAAGCCGAACAAACCTTCATTTCCGGCTCGCAAAGCGTTACTCATATAGTTCGTCAGCACATTTATACACTTTCCGAAATTACTTACATGTTTGAATGTGCGGGCCTGCAGGTCACAGGTACATTCGGAAATCTGGAAGCTGATCCTTTTGTACTGGGTGATGAGCAACTGTATCTTGTTTCGAAGAAAATATAATCAATGTGGAAGCTTGGGCCTCAGCCAACCGTAAACCCACGTTCCCGCGATTGCGCTTAATAAAGTAACTGTTACGGCTAGAAATCCGCTCCCGATCTGTGCATACAAAGGCCCCGGACAGGCCCCGGTAATTGCCCAGCCAAACCCGAAAAGTACACCGCCATAAATTTGTCCCTGACTGAAAATTTTATCTGCAATGGTTACCTCTTCACCTGCAATCGTTTTTACCTTAAATTTCTTAATGATCCAGATCGAGACCATACCCACTGCCAAAGCGGAACCGATTACACCAAACATGTGAAACGAATCGAACCGGAACATTTCCTGAATTCTGAACCAGGAAACGATTTCAGCTTTCACAAAAACAATCCCGAAAAGCAGTCCCACAAATAGATATTTGAGGTTTCCGACAACCGTCTCAGATGTTTTTTGCTGGTTAGCTCCGTCGAAACCATCTGCCAGTAGCAGTTCATCATCGCCGTAATTTGATTCGGCAGCCGAATGATTCTTTATTTTTTCCATTTACGAGTCCTATATTTCAGATAACCCACTTTAATAAAACCGGAAGCAGCAGATGGGTACATACCAATCCGCCTATCATAAAACTAATTGTGGCTACCAGGGAAGGCCATTGCAAATTAGAAAGTCCCATAATGGCATGTCCCGACGTACAGCCTCCTGCATATCGTGTTCCGAAACCCACCAGAAAACCGCCGAAGACCAGAAAAATAAGCCCTTTTAAAGAGAATATATTAGATACTGCGAATAGATCGGCGGGCAACAGGGCTGAAAAATCCTTGATTCCTAAAGAAGCCAGATCATTTTGCGTGGAAGGGGCGATCACCGGCGGGTCGGGGTTCGCAAGAAGAAATGTCGCTACAAACCCGCCCAACGTAATTCCTGCGACAAAGAACAAATTCCAGGATTCCCTGCGCCAATTGTATTTAAAAAATGGAATATTGGCAGGGATAGCCGCTGCACAAATATGCCTGAGCGTCGAAGAAATGCCAAAAGACTTATTCCCTAGCAGCAGCAACGCAGGAACTGTCAATCCGATGAGCGGCCCTGCGACATACCAGGGCCAGGGTCTCCGAAGCAACTCGATGATTTCCATAATTAATATATAGAGTTTATAGAGTTAAAGTTATGGATTTATTCCCATTCGTTTAGCAAATTCCAAATTACTACACTCCAGCTGATACCGGCACTTCCGTCTTCAAAACCGCCCCATAACCTCCTTCAATGTTAACAACATCGTCTACTCCCCTCGATTTGAGGATAGAAGCTGCAACCATAGACCGGTAACCGCCGGCGCAATGGATATAAAGCGTTTTATTTTTCGGAAATTCGGTCATCAGGTCATTGATATAATCCAGTGGGAGGTTTTTAGCATCTTTTATATGTCCCGATTTGAATTCGTCGGGCTTCCGGACATCAATAACTTCTAAATCCCCCGATTGAAAACGAGCTGAAAATTCGCCTGCATCAATGGATACCACGGTATCAATTTCCTTGCCCGATTTTGCCCAGCTTTCAAAACCGCCATTCAGATAACCAATGGTATGGTCATAACCCACGCGTGCCAGCCTCGTCACCACTTCCTCTTCCTTGCCGGGGTCAGTAATGATGAGCAGGTTTTGCTTCAAATCCGGGATTAATGCCCCAACCCACGGGGCAAAGCTGCCATCCATTCCAATGTTAATTGAATTTGGAATAAATCCCTTCGCAAAGTCAGACGCTTTTCGGGTATCCAGTAACAATGCGCCTGTATTGTTGGCCTTTGCTTCAAACGCTTCGGCCGACAATGCCTGGTGACCGCGTTCGAGTACATCGTCGATACTTTCGTAACCATCGCGGTTCATTTTGACGTTTTCGGGAAAATATTGAGGAGGTTCGGCCAAACCCGCAGTAACCTCTCGGATGAACTCTTCTTTGGTCATATCCGCCCGCAAAGCGTAATTGAACCGCTTCTGGTTGCCCAGTGTATCCGAAGTTTCCTTGCTCATATTTTTCCCGCAAGCCGATCCGGCTCCGTGTGCCGGATAAACGATCACATCGTCTGGCAAAGTCATGATCTTTGAGCGCAGGCTTTCATAAAGCATACCCGCCAAGTCCTCCATGGTGAGGTCACATTTCTGGGCGAGGTCCGGCCGGCCAACGTCGCCGATAAACAGGGTATCACCGCTGAAAAGCGCCGTTGGCTTTCTGTTTAGATCTAGAAGCAAATAACTTGTTGATTCCAAAGTGTGGCCTGGAGTGTGCAATGCTTTGATCACAATTTCACCCAGCTGAAACTCCTCTCCGTCCGTAGCAATATGCGCCTTGAACGCGGTATTTGCATTGGGTCCATAGACAATTTCGGCACCGGTTTTCTCAGACAAGTCCAGGTGCCCGGATACAAAATCCGCATGAAAATGGGTTTCAAATACATACTTGATCTTCGCACCGATTTTGGCCGCCTTCTCAATATAAGGTGCCACTTCACGCAATGGATCAATAACCGCTGCCTCCCCGTTGGAAACAATGAAATAAGCTCCTTGCGCGAGGCATCCGGTATATATTTGTTCTATTTTCATGCAGACTCTTTGTGAGGTTTTGTAGGTAGTAAACCAAGACACCGCCGTTTTTGTTTCGCTATACTTTCACTGCCTTCCAGCCGCCGATCCGAAAACGCCATATTCCCAGCAACGCCAGCGCCGACTCCGCGATAGGTACCGCGGCAAAAACACCCACAGGCCCTAATTCCAAAACAACGGCCAGCAAATAAGCCGAAGGGATCTGGATAGTCCAGAAGCAGATCAGGTTTAAAACCGTGGGTGTTTTTGTATCGCCAGCACCATTCAGCGACTGGATCACCACCATACCATAGGCATAAAAGCCATAACCCATACACAAGACCCGCAACGCCAGCTTGCCCGTTTGCACCACTTTTTCATTGGTACTAAACCAGCCAATGATCGTTTCAGCACCTGCGAACATAAAAACGGACAAGCCTACCAGGAATATGAGATTGTAAAACGCACACTTCCAAACGGAAGCTTCCGCTCTTTCGGGCTTTTCAGCCCCGAGATTCTGCCCGACCAATGTCGCAGCCGCATTGGCCAATCCCCAGGCTGGCAGTAACGTAAACATGATCACACGGATTGCGATCGTGTAACCCGCCACCACATCGCTGCCGAACTCCGATAGTATACGCGTCAGGAAAATCCAGCTGGCCGAGCCGATCAGGAATTGCACGGTACCGCCAGCCGCTACTTTTAGGATAATCCTGATCGTTTCCGGATTTGGGCGAAGGTCTTCCCAGATCAGTCCGAGCATTTTGTTGACCCTCGTCAGAGAAAACAGCTGATAACCAACCCCGATAGACCTGCCGATGGCGGTGGCAATGGCAGCGCCCGTCACGCCGAGTTCAGGAAAAGGCCCAACTCCAAAAATAAGGATTGGACCCAACAGCATATTGAAACCATTTGCAACAATTAGCGACCGCATCGCAGTGGCCGCCGAGCCTGCACCACGTAAAGCACCGCTTAATGAATACAATAAAACAACGACCGGACTGCTCAGAAACTGGATTCTCGCGAAATTGGTACCCGTTTCAATCACCTTTGCATCGGCACCCATAATCCGCAGGATATCACCCGCGAACGTGGCACCAATCGCTGCAATAACAGAGGAGATCACAAGCGAAATGAGGATTACCTGCCCAATGGCATGCCTGGCCTGCGCGGGGTTACCTTCCCCGATACGGCGTGCAATGGTTGCGGTGGCAGCAGTGCTCAAACCGATTGCAACAGAATACATCAACGTAATTACAGACTCGGTGAGGCCAACGGTCGCAACAGCCTCCGTACTCACTTTCGAAACGAAAAAAATATCAACGACAGCGAACAGCGACTCCATGACCATTTCCAGGATCATGGGTACGGAGAGTAAAAATATAGCGCGATTGATACTGCCTTCGGTAAAACTTTCCTCGGAGCCACGAATGGCCTGACGAAGCAGTTGAAACCACTTTTTCATGGATAAAAAATTTGAATTTTGTAATAAATAGAAATGTACGACCCGAATGGATCGCTAAAAAGGAACATGTAAGTTGACCCGGAAGGTCGTCAGACTAAGCTTGTAGTCCGAGGTCAGAGAGCAGCATCGGCTTTGAGAATTTCCGCAAATATACAAAACTGATCTTCTTAGAATCAAACTTAAAAATGGTTTTATTAAAACTAAGTGTAATTTCACATTTCGGACCGGTGAACTTTTGAAGATCATAAACCGTTGCCACTCTACCCTTTTCTAAAACTCATAGTAGGTAGTTAAAGGGTTCTTAGTTCATAAATAACACTGCATGATCGATAAAACGAAGTTATATTCTACCGCTGCCAAGCCGGAAACAGCTGTTTTGGTTGCGGTAAGTACCCAAAAACAACCTGCGGAAAAAACCAAGGAATATTTGGACGAGCTGGCTTTTCTGGCTACCACTTTGGGCGTTGAAACCGTGAAGACGTTCACCCAAAACCTGGAACGTGCGGACATACGCACTTACACTGGAAAAGGAAAGCTAGATGAAATCCTCACTTTCGTGACCGCCGAGCCCGTCGATATGATCATTTATGACGACGATCTGACACCTTCTCAGGTAAGAAACCTGGAAGCTACCTTCAAAGACATTAAGGTAATTGACCGAAGTTTGCTGATCCTGGCCATATTCGCCATGCGGGCACAAACCGCCCAGGCGAAATTGCAGGTGGAACTCGCGCAATACCAATACATGTACCCCAGGCTGACCCGCTTATGGACGCACTTAAGTCGCCAGTCGGGTGCGGGCGTAGGGATGCGCGGGCCAGGTGAAACAGAGCTGGAAACGGACAGGCGGATCGTGAAAGACCGCATTGCCTTTCTGAAAGAGAAGCTGGAAAAAGTTGACAAACAAAGTATTACACGCAGAAAGGAACGCGACAGGCTGGTGCGGGTGGCCATTGTAGGTTATACCAACGTTGGGAAATCCACCTTAATGCGTAGCCTCTCAAAAGCGGATGTTTTTGCAGAGAACAAACTTTTCGCGACGGTCGATTCGACGGTCAGGAAAGTAAATATGGAAAATATTCCATTCTTATTGACTGACACCGTCGGCTTTATCCGCAAACTCCCGACGATGCTGATTGAATCTTTCAAATCTACATTGGACGAAGTGCGTGAGGCCGACATCCTGTTACATGTTGTGGATATCTCGCATCCTTCTTTTGAGGAACATCTGGATGTGGTTAATAAAACCCTCGAAGAAATTGGGGCTGCCAATAAACCTGTGATCCTGGCCTTCAATAAAATCGACCTGTACAAACCAGCATTTAACGCGGATGACGAGGAAGAAGAAGTAGTGCAATCTAAGGAAACTACCCTGGAACAACTAAAACGGAGCTATATCGCTGACAAAGCAGATCATGTGGTATTTATTTCTGCCGAGAAAAAGGAAAATATTGATGAATTAAAGCAGATACTTTTTTCATTAGTAAAAGAAAAACACTTCTCAATCTATCCAAACTGGCTTGATCTGGGCTACACAGCAGTACAAACAGAAGAATAATCATTTGTAATTCAAATGATTTTTTGCCAGTTTTGCACCCCAATTGGACTGCGTAGTTCAACGGATAGAGATAGCAGTTGTCACGCGCAACCTAAACTCTAGATATGGCCGGGCGGCCGGTGCCGTTCGATTCCCGTCGCGGTTAAGGGGTTAGAATTTAATAAGTGAACGACTGCGTAGTTCAACGGATAGAATAGGAGTTGTCGGGCGCGACCCCGGCCTAAACTCTAGATATGGCCGAGCGGCCGGTGCCGTTCGATTCCCGTCGCGGTTAAGGGGTTAGAATTTAAAAGTGAACGACTGCGTAGTTCAACGGATAGAATAGGAGTTGTCGGGCGCGACCCCGGCTAAACTCTAGATATGGCCGGGCGGCCGGTGCCGTTCGATTCCCGTCGCAGTTAAGGGGTAGAATTTAATAAGTGAACGACTGCGTAGTTCAACGGATAGAATAGGAGTTTCCTAAACTCTAGATATGGGTTCGATTCCCGTCGCGGTCACTAAGCCAGGTTATAAACCTGGCTTTTTTATTTTCCTCCTTCTTCGATACTAGGAAGCTTACGTTAGGACCGAAATTTCACTTTTTTTCAATAACTGATAAGCGATCCCATAAATGAAAGCTACTGCCAGGACGAAATGCCTGAATAAATATCCGACAAATACCGCTATTCCTATTTTTGAATAAAAAGTAAGGAAGGAAAACAGCAGTACGTCAGAAAGATCCGCAAAACCGACCACGCCAGTACAGATTGATCCGAGCGTGATCCAAAAAAAACGACGACGATTTTTAATTCCAGTTGTAATGTGTGCAGGCGCGTACATACCCTGTTCGCTTCCGAACAATTATTTCATTTCAAAAGCCACTTAATGAGTCAAAAAAGCAGTTTTTTGATCTGGCAAGGTATTTTACATACGGAAATAGATAAAATAGGCCCCTATCTTAATTTTTGCTGAAAAACCATGAGAAGAAGTGACTTGGGTGAATTCGAAGAAATTGTACTGCTGACTGTCGCTGCTACCTCGCCGAAGGCTTATTCGGTAGTCATTGCAGAGGAACTGGAAAAAGAAACCGGTTTCCCGGTCAGCACCGGTGCCGTGCATGCTGCGTTGCAACGGCTGGAACAAAAAGGTTTTCTCACCTCGCACCTGGGCGAGGCTACACCGGAGCGTGGCGGCAGGCGCAAAAGATTGTTTACCATAACCGCTTACGGATCCAAAATCCTGAATGATGTAAGGTCGGTACGCGAGAATTTGTGGAAGCGCATTGAACCCGAAACGCTTACAGAAATGAGCGCCCACTTTTCCTGACTTCAAAACCCAACGATACCATGAGCCATAATGCCCCCCTTCCTCCCAAATGGCTGAATAAGCTAGCTACGAAAATTTGCGCCCCGCATTTGCGGGAAGAACTCATCGGCGATCTCCAAGAACGTTACGCTATGCGTTTCGAGCGCCTGGGGCCTCAAAAAGCTTTTTTCTTTTACCTGAAAGAAGTGAAAGAACTGCTGCGGCTTTCTGTTATCAAAAGAAAATCTTCCGAATATCCATCCATTTCTTTGTTCAGTGGTGAAATGATCCTAAACTATTTCAAAATCGGTTCGCGGGTACTTTTGAAAAATAAAGGTTACTCTTTTATCCATCTGACCGGGTTAACCATCGGGCTCTGGGCCTGTATGATGGTAGCAACTGTCGTAATCGACAGCCTATCGTATGACCGCCAGTGGAGCCGCAGCAATGATATTTACAGGATTCTATCAGTGTTTAAAAACGCAGATGGCCTTGAAGGGTATATGTCGTCTTCCCATGCTGGTCTGGCCCCTGAGCTTCAAAAGCTGTTTCCTGAGGTAGAATCCTGGTCGGAGCTTTCAAGCACAGAACGCCATTTTAGATTAACTGAAACAGATTCAGAAGGGATGAAAGGCCAGGTGCTCATAATGGATACCGCCGCCTGGAATATGCTGGATATCAAAATTTTATCGGGAAATCCCAGACATTTTGTACCCGGAACCAGCAACCTTGTCGTTTCTAAAAATTTTGCCAACCGTTTCTTTCCAGGACAAGATCTCACCGGAAAGGTTATTTACGATATCCCAAGCTATGAGGCAGAAGCCAATCCATATCTCGTAACCGGTGTTATGGAGGACCTTCCTTATAACAGCCATTTGCGGGCCGATGTGATTCTCGTACAGCAAAACAAGCCGGAAAGTTATTCGCCGAATGGATCTGCCACATTCTCTCAAAACTATATCATGCTACGCCGCGGGACCGATATCAACGCATTTTCCGGCAAGATTAACAAATGGCATAAGTCACTGACCAAAAGCAATTTAACAAAGGAAATTGAGTTTCAGCCATTGAAAGACATTTACCTGCACTCTGATTTCCCCGACCACCAGAAAATTAAGGGCGACGCGCAGACTATCTATATTTTTTCCGGTATCGCAATGCTCCTGCTATTTATTGCCTGTGTGAATTTCGTGAACCTGAGCACAGCGCGGGCATTTGCAAGACTGAAAGAAGCTGGCGTCCGCAGGATATTAAGCGGTTCGAGATATCAGATTATCCTCCAATTTTTGATGGAAACCTTCATTCTGTTTGGAATATCGGTAGTCATTGCGACCTTTCTGTACTATATCTCCCTGGGCTCGGTTGAAAGTTTTCTTGGCCATCGGCTGGTGCAAACTTTTATTATCAATCCGCAGCTGGCGCTGTATGCTTCTGTCATTGCTATGCTTACTGCCCTGCTCACAGGACTTTATCCCGCCTGGCTCATTTCTGGTTTCAAACCCGCCAACACGTTACGAGGAATTATTACCGGCTCTTTTGGTCAAAACCGCCTTCGGAAAAGTCTGGTGGTATTGCAGTTTTCCATCTCAATTGTCGTCCTACTGGCAACGATCGTGGTCTGGAAACAGCTTGATCTGATGAAAAACAAGGATATCGGGTATGATAAAAAACATTTATTGGGCATTGATTTTGTTTCCTGGGACGGAAAAGCGGACGCATTTAAGGGCGAGTTATTACGAATTCCGGGCGTAGTCCGTGCCAGCATAGCACATTGGATGCCCACACAAGGCGGGGGATTTATGCAAAAAGAGATTCCTGACCCTATTAATGCCGGGAAGCGACTGAAAGTTTGGTATATCGCGGGGGACGTAGACCTGGCCGAAACAATGGGGTTAAAGCTGGTAAGCGGGCGAATGTTCAGCAATCAATATTCGAGCGACGCCCTCAATGCTGATTCGCTGCAAAAAGTGGATTTCATGAAGTTTGATCAGGCCACGCTTTCCCAGGCTTCATTGCTCACGAGATCGGCAGCTAAAATGCTGAATGTTAACAATCTCAATGAGAAAATCAGACAGGCGAATACGGTGCCTGTTGGGATTATCAATGATTTTAACAATGAATCACTGTATGAACCTGTGAAACCGACCCTGATTGTAGCACATCGGTCGCCGCAATACGGCGGCATGCTGATCAGGGTTCAGCCGGGGACGGAAAAGCAGGTTAACAATGCGCTTCACAAACTTTGGAAACAATTCTATCCTTCAAAATTGCTCGAAGTCGATGCGATTGAAGATCTGCTTGATCAGCAATATGAGTCCGAGAACAAACTTCACCAGCTATTTATGTTTTTCAGCGGACTCACAATGTTTTTGTCCGCACTGGGCATCTTTGGGTTGGTCGTCCAGGCGGCAGAGCAGCGTTCGAAGGAAATAGGCATCAGAAAGGTATTGGGTGCCTCTGTGGCAGGGATAGTGGCACTACTGTCCAAAGATTTCATAAAACTCGTTTTGGCAGCTATTTGCCTCGCCTCCCCGATTGCTTGGTTCAGTTTGAACAAATGGCTCGAACATTATCCTTACCGGACCGAGATCAACTGGTGGATATTTCTGGTGACTGGTATGAGCGCCCTGGTCATTACCTTTGTTACCATCAGCTTCCAGGCCATGAAAGCAGCCATGGCCGATCCGGTCAAAAGCCTGCGGACTGAGTAACTTGTAATCATAGAAAGGGGAGTTGTAGTGCAGGCACTGGCACTATAATTCCCCATTTTTATTAGTATACGACAGAAAACTAAATTTTAAAAGGTTAAAAATCAATTATTTAAATATTCCTATCCCGGTGAGATCCGTGAGCACGACAATTGCATAGGTTATTGTGTTATTAAACCGCAAAACAATGCAACTATTATCAGGCAGAGGCCGGTCGAGGTACATTCCCCTTCTTATTTTATTTACACTTGCACTACTTCAATCCTGCCGAAAGAACCCCAAAGAGATGACAAACGGGGAACTGTCCAGAGAAATTGGAAAAAAGAAAAGTTACGGGGAGCTGCTTGAGTTTTCAAAAAAGGCTGGGATCAATACAGAAAAGTTTGCAAGTGTGGGCGACTCTGTGCCTGTATTTGCTTTGCTGGAGGAGGCAGGTTTTGGACATAAACCCAATATCAGGTATACAGAGAAAAAAATAGCTGCGGATACAGCCTCTATTCGTGAAGCGGCCGAGAAACTATACGAGGGCGAACCGATCGAAAAAGTCCTGGAAAGGCTTGAACCTGTTTTTCCGGTTTACCATCATTTAAAAATCCACTATACCCGGTTGATTGAAGCGAAAAAAACCGATAGTGCAGCATATGTAGCGGAAGCTTTGAACGCCTATCGCTGGATCCATCGCCAAACCAAAAATGCACCGCGTTTTGTAATGGTCAACATCCGGGGTGCTTATCTCACGGCCATGGATTCCGCAGGCCAGAACGTGTTGACAATGCGCACAGTGGTAGGCAAAATAGATACTCCCACCCCAACGATCGATACCTATGCGACAAGCATTGTAACACACCCGTACTGGAACGTACCCAAAAGCATCGCGATCAAAGAAATTTTTCCGAAAGCATTAAAAGACCCGGAATATTTATCGAAGCAAAGGATTGCCATTATCGACAAAGATGGCCAGGAAATCAATCCAGAAGACCTTGACTGGAATGAACTTACTGCCGAAAAATTCCCGTACCGGTTCAGGCAGGAGACAGGAGAGGATAATTCGCTTGGGTTACTGAAGGTGGAAATCAAGAACCCGCTGGCCATTTATCTGCATGATACCAATGCGAGGTACCTGTTTGCAGGTAACCAGAGGTGGAGAAGTCATGGCTGCGTGCGCGTGCAGAAACCGACTGATCTTGCCAACTATATGGCCGGAACTACCTTGCTAAGCAGCGATTTCATGACTGAACCAGACACCATTTCAACGCCTCCCCAATGGCACAAGCTTAAAGTGAGAATACCTGTTTTTCTGCTGTACCTGGGAGCGGATTGCAATGAGAAAGGAGATTTACTTTATTTCCCGGATGTATATAAAAGGGGTTCTCCTAAGGTCTGACCCTGGGGTTTTGACGGAAAGAGACCCGACAGCAGCGGCGATGACTTGAAATAGGTTTGGTCGGCAGAATAGATGAACAGTCCTGCGCCGTTGTACATTAAATTGATCAGCCGTTTGCAATCGGCGATCGATACGGCCGGGCATCCCTGGCTTCTGCCAAGCCTGCCTGTATTTTTGATAAAAGCCTCACTGACATAGTCCGCGCCGTGCATAACGATCGCTCGTTCCAAGGCACGGTCGTTAATGCCTTTTTCTAACCCCTCCAGACGGAGCGACAGGCCATGCTTTCCCTGGTAAGTGCCCAATGTCTTGTAAAATCCCAGACTGGACTGGTACGAAGAATTGTTATTGGAAAACCGTTCGGCAAACTCCTGTCCGGAATTGCGTCCATGCGCGACATACGTATTCAGCAAAACCTTTCTCTTGATCAGATCTATCACGTAAAGCCGTTTGTTGCGCGATGATTGAGTAAAGTCTGCAATCGCCATCACCGGGTTATGCAGCTTCATTTTCTGAAAACCATACCAGGCCAAATAGAAGGCTTTTTCGGATAATCCCTGCTTTTTAAGACCCAGCGAATCGTAAACCGACTCCCACTCTGGCTTCAAAACCGAATCGGGACTGGATTTGGATACCGTTAAAGTCTTGGATGTAAAGAAATCAGAAAACGGATTGATTTGTTGAACTCCTAAGGAGACACTAAGCGCAATGATCACCGCTGCAAATACCGCCTGGGCCTTCGTCATTTCTTATCGTTTTGTTGAAAAAATATGCTGAACAATCGCATTGGGAATTAGCGAAGCACTGAGTTTCTGGGATGTTAAGTGAACAGCAGCTTTTGCCGTAATGGTTCCTATAAACTTTATATTGATCAGCAATGTACTGATTATCAATACATTAAAATCGACTATTTGCGTTCAATACCTGCAAGGATACGTCCGATATCATTGGCCCGGCTCATATAATTAAGGCTGGTATTGAGATCCTCATGATCGATGGCATCCTTGAATTTTTTCAGGAGTTCGATGTAATCGCCCAATGCTTTCGAGACATTGGCTTTGTTTTGATCAAAGATGGGCGCCCACATTTGCGGCGAGCTTTTCGCCAGACGTACGGTCGAAGAAAAACCCGTGCTTGCCATATCGAAGATCGCACGTTCGTCCTGTTCCTTATCCAATACGGTAAGCCCCAGAGCGAAAGAGCTGATATGGCTCAAATGGGACACGTAGGCCAGGTGCAGGTCGTGCTCGACAGGTTTCATGTAATGGATTTTCATCCCGGTGTCTCTCAGAAAGGTTTCGACCAACACCAGCGACTCCGGGTCGCTCTTTTCCTTATCGCAAATGATGACGTTTTTATCAATTAAAAGCTCCTTAAAGGCAGCACCCGGACCTGAATTTTCCGTTCCGGCCATAGGGTGTACCGCCACGAACTGGCCACGTTTGGGATGCGAATCGGCAAGTTTGCAAATCAATTCTTTTGTGGAGCCAAGATCCATCACTGTCCTGCCTTCGGGAATCAGGTCCAGCAAATGCGGCAGCAGACTGGTAATTGCATCCACAGGTGTAGCGAGTACATTCAATTCTGAAATTTGCAGCGCTTCGTCCAGCGAAACAATTTCGTCGACAATGCCTTTTGCAAGTGCGACTTTCTGGTTAACCAAAGATTTATCGACACCGACAAATTTGATATTAGGATATTTTTCGCGCAGCCCCAATGCAAAGGACCCGCCCAATAAACCGACGCCTATGATACTGATGATCATTTTTATTTATTTATAAAGATAAAACCGGCATTAACCCTTTATCCGCTCCGCTGCTTCCCAAATTCTTTCTTTGGGCAAACAAAGCGACAACCGGATGTAACGTTGGCCTTTGGGCCCGAAAATAAAGCCGGGTGCAATAAATACATGCTTTTCAACCAGTAACTGATTGACGAGTGCCTCGGCAGATTCTACCGACCCGGGCAGCTTTCCCCACAAAAACATCCCCTCCTGCTTCTTGTCCCAGGTACAGCCCAATGCGCTCAAAATCGCCTCAGCAGCATCCAGTCGACCCTGATACACCGCATTTCGTTCCGCGTGCCAGGCATCGGTATTTTGCAAAGCGGCTACAGCAGCTTCCTGCATCGCCCAAAACATTCCCGAGTCCACGTTACTCTTAATGGTCAGCACTGCATTGATATATGCTTTGGAAGCCGAAAGCCAGCCGAGCCGCCAGCCGGCCATATTGTGCGATTTGCTCATCGAGTTCAGTTCAACGGCAACATCCTTCGCTCCTTCAACAGAAAGCAGACTGATAGGCTCTTTCTTGTTCAATATCAGGCTATACGGATTGTCGTGACAAAGCAGGATTTTATGCTTCTTTGCAAAAGCGACGGCTTCTTCAAACAGTTCCCGCGTTGCCGGGGCACCCGTAGGCATATGTGGGTAATTGAGCCACATGATTTTTGTCCGGGCAGTCACCAGCGATTCGATGGCATTCCAGTCGGGCTGCCAGCCATCATGTTCCCGTAGCGGATATTCCTTCACAACTGCGCCAACCATCTGGCTCACGGCTCGATAAGCAGGGTAACCCAGCTCGGGCACAAGTACCTCGTCGTCCGGGTCCAGAAATGTCAGTGATATATGTGTAATACCTTCTTTTGAGCCCAATAATGGCAATATCTCAGAGGCAGGGTCTAATTTAACGCCGTAAGTATGATCATAAAAAGCTGCGATAGCATTCCGAAATGGAGGAGTTCCTACATAAGGCTGGTAACCGTGCGCTTGCGGTTTTTGAGACGCTTCCGCCAATGCAGTCAAAGTTTCTTTGGACGGCATCATATCGGGATTTCCGATTCCCAGGTTGATCACATCATTTCCTTCGGCAATCAGTTTGCGCACCTCGGCCAGTTTCACGGAAAAATAGTATTCGGAAGTCTGCTTCGTGCGCCGGGCAGTGTCTATTATCATTATTTGTATTGAATAAGCTGTTGGCTTTGGCGGCAGGCCACGCTGGCTTGTGCCGAAACGGGGCGCAATTTACGATATTTTCCCAAGCGGGCATTTTTGATAGATGTTAAAGAGATGGTTTTCATTTAAATTGCAATCATGAACATTCTACGGACCTCTCTTTTGCTTTTAATGCTTCTGGCGGGTTGCTCCAAACCTTCCGAGAAAATCATAATTGCAACTGCTGCCAACGTGCAGTATGTGATGAAAGAAATTCAAAGAGAATTTGAAAAAGAATCAGGCAAACAAATCCAGATTGTTGTGGGCTCCTCGGGAAAGCTTACCACCCAAATCCGCGAAGGAGCACCATTTGATGTATTCGTCTCCGCTGATCTGAAATATCCCCAGGAAATCTTCGAAAAGGGCGGTTCAGAGGAGAAGCCTAGAGTTTATGCGTTGGGAACACTGGTTCTTTGGTCATCAACGATCCCGGCACCAGAGCTTAAATTGGAAATCCTCGATAAGGAGAAAATCAAAAAAATCGCCATCCCAAATCCCAAAATCGCCCCTTACGGAGAAGCGGCAGTCGACATTTTAAAAGCCAAAGGCCTTTTTGAAAAAGTGAAAAAAAAACTGGTATACGGCGAAAGCATCGCTCAAACTGCCCAATATATTACTTCCGGCTCGGTTGAAGCAGGTTTCAACGCATTATCCATTGTTCTTTCCGATGAAATGAAGGGCAAGGGACATTACGCGATCGTAGATTCCACGCTATACAAACCGATTCAGCAAGCGGCTATTTTATTGAAACACAGTGAAGATTCTCCCAAAAAAGAGACCAGCGAAGCTTTTTACAAATTTCTCTATTCCGATAAAGCAAAAGCCATTTTCAAAAAATACGGATACAAGTAAAGCTGATTCAATTATTAACCATACAAAATGAAGATGGACTGGCAACCACTCTGGCTCACTTTTCGCCTGGCAACAGTTACCTCGCTGATCTTGTTGGTGTTTGCTATCCCTGTGGCTTATTGGCTCGCATTCGGGAAGTTCAGGGGCCGCGGCATCGTGGAGGCGATGATTGGTATGCCGCTGGTTTTACCTCCGTCTGTAATCGGTTTCTACCTGTTGCTGGCATTTAGTCCTTCTTACTGGTTTGGGGCGTACATCGAGGAAATACTTGGCATAAGGCTGGTTTTTTCATTTGCTGGCCTTGTTATCGCTTCTGTTTTATATAGTCTGCCTTTTATGGTTTACCCAATCCGTGCAGGGCTTCAGTCATTACCAGCATCCCTGCGGGAAGCTTCCTATACATTGGGTAAAAGTGAATGGGAAACATTTTCGAAAGTCCTTCTTCCAAACTGCAAACCCGCGATATTAACGGCCTTCGTACTCACGTTCGCTCACACCGTCGGGGAATTTGGCGTGGTATTGATGATAGGCGGGAACATTCCGGGAGTTACCAAAGTGGCTTCCGTCGCGATTTACAATGAAGTGGAAGCATTGAATTACCCGGTAGCCAACCAGTATGCCCTGGTGCTTTTCGCGACAACATTCGCTATTTTACTGATTGTTTATTCCGTCAACAACAGCCTGCTTCGTGTCCGACAACCTTCTTGACCTCCACATCCGGCACTCCCTTCACACAGCCAACGGAATTTTGCCCATGGAGGTTTCTTTTCAATTCGGCAAAGGAGAAATCATGGCGCTAACCGGACCGTCGGGTGCCGGAAAGACAACCCTTCTGAGACAAATTGCAGGTTTGGTAACTCCTCAATCAGGAAAAATTACTTTTGGGGATACGGTGTGGCTGGATACCGGCCAGCAAATCCAATTACCCGCGCAGCAGCGGAATATCGGGTTTGTATTTCAGGATTATGCCCTTTTTCCCAATATGTCGGTCAGGGAAAATTTGCAATTTGCTCTACCAAAAGGTGAAAGTGGGCAAATGATCAACGACTTACTAAAGGCCACCGAACTGTCCCGCTTGGAAGGAAGAAAACCCTTTCAGTTATCCGGCGGCCAGCAACAGCGTGTCGCCTTGGTAAGAGCATTGATACGGAAGCCTCAGTTGCTGTTACTTGACGAGCCATTTACCGCCTTGGATTATGTCATGCGCTATCAACTGCAGGAACTGCTTCTGGAATTTCAGCGGCGATATCAATTTTCCATGATCATTGTGACCCACGATATCGGCGAGATTTTTCGCCTCGCTCAAAAAGTGGCTGTCATGGTAGATGGTAAGCTGGACGGCATGGGAACGCCCTCCGAAATCTATTTCAACAAAAAATCGTCTTCCAATCAACTCCTTATTCACGGCGAAGTGTTGATCTGCGTGAAGCAAAACAATTCCCTGCAAGTTCACGCGCTTATTGATAACCATATCAAAAAACTGGAATTACCGCTTGAAATGGAACATACGCTGGCTCCCGGGGCGCATTTCACGTTACAGTACAACCTGGATTCTGCCGATATCGATGTGATCAGGGTGCATTGATCGGGTCTCTGGCAAAGGGTAACTTTGTATTACTCCCGTCTTTTCCGATAAAACCTTTTACGATTTTTATGAAAATATTTTTCAAGATTTTACAAGTTGCATTCTTTGCATTGCCCCTGCTAGCCATGCGGGCAGATAAGCCACTAAGGGTGATTTTCTTCGGAGATTCCATCACACAGGCCGGTGTAGGCCCTACCGGTTACATTACTCAGGTCGGCGAAATGCTAAAAGCCAAAGGCCAGGATGGCCAGTATGAGCTGATTGGCGCCGGAATCGGTGGCAATAAGGTTTATGACCTTTATTTAAGGCTGGAAGACGACGTACTTTCCAAAAAGCCGGATGTTGTTTTCATCTATGTCGGGATCAACGATGTGTGGCACAAGGCCTCCTCGGGCACAGGAACCGATCCCGATAAATATGTAAAATTCTATGAGGCTTTGATCAAAAAAATGAAGGCGCAGAACATCCGGGTGATCGTTTGCACCCCTACCGTGATCGGCGAAAGAAATGATAATTCCAATGCCCAGGACGGCGACCTAAACCAATACTCCAAACTGATCCGCGAGATCGCGACCCGTAATGGTCTACAACTTTGCGACCTGAGAAAATACTTCCTGGATTATTTAGCCCAAAACAATCCTGAGAACAAAGAGAAAGGAATATTAACCTCCGATCGCGTGCATTTAACGGATGCTGGCAATAAGTTCTTGGCTGAGAAAATGCTGGAAGCGTTGGTTCAGAAGTAGGTGAAGATTGAAATCAGACAAAACAAATAGAGGCTGCCTTTGAGGCAGCCTCTATTCGTTTCTTAGTGTCAGAATTTTCTTAATCCCAAAGCTTTGCCGGATAATCCCCCAGCACATGCAACGCAGCCAATGAGGCCTGCACAGAAGGTTTATCCTCCGGATAAGTAACCCCAAACCAGTCTGACGAAGTCCGGAAAACGCGGCAATCGCCTAAACCGTTCTTGATAATGTGGGTCATCACCGTCGGAATGTAGAATTCTGCTTTGGGGGTGTTGATATTTGCTCTGGAATAGGTGTCAAATAAGTCCTTTGTAATGGGGAACATAGACGGCTTAAAGCCCCAGAAGTTCATAGAAACGGGAGTTTCAGGCGCCAACGCTGTTTTGACTCCCTCCTCTTCAAAATAAATGTGACCGTTTTCTTCGAAAATTTTCGTCCTTTCCACAACCGATTCTAGGTTATGATCCTCCCGCTCCACGCAAACGCCTCTCGAAACGGTTCCGTTTTCGGATAAGGTACGTTTTAACTCATAACCGATCATGGCGTGCTGGTTAGGGTTCATGTCGTTTTGCAAAAAAGCAGACATGGTTACGAAAGCGTCCAGCCCGTAAAAATCATCCGCATTGATCACTGCAAAAGGCGTCTCTGTTTGCTTCCAGGCGCATAAAGTAGCGTGGCCTGTACCCCAGGGCTTGGTCCGCTCCACAATTCCCAGATCTTCCGGGACATAAGATTGGATACCTTGTATTGCAAAATCATATTCAATTTTCCCAGCGAGTTTCGGGGCAAAAATGGCCTCTGCACTATCCTTGATTTCCTGGCGAACGATGAATACTACCTTTCCAAAACCACTTCGGATCGCATCAAATAAGGAATAGTCTATGATTGTTTCTCCATTGGGGCCAAACTGGTCCAATTGCTTGATGCCCCCGTAACGGCTGCCGATGCCCGCAGCTAAAATCAAAAGAGTTGGTTTCATTCAAATCATTTTAAACAGCTGAGCTGCCGTGTGTAAACGCTGGCAAAATAAATTCTTTCAGCACTATAAAAAAAACGCACCCCGGAATTTCAGGGCGCGTTTTGTAAAATAAAATATTTTAAAATTCACCTAAACCGCAAAGCTTTCGCCGCATCCGCAGGTGCGGGTTGCATTGGGATTGATAAACTGAAATCCCTTTCCATTCAAGCCGTCTGTGAAATCCAACGTAGTACCCGCCAGATATAGAAGGCTTTTTTTATCAACAATGATTTTCACCCCTTTGTCCTCGAAAACCATATCATTGGGCTTCGAATCTGAATTAAATTCAAGATTATAGGTCAATCCCGAACAGCCTCCGCCTAAAACACCTACCCGGATCTGATAATCATCCACAAAACCGTCGGCATGACGAAGTTCCACAATCTTATTTTTGGCAGTATCGCTTACAGTAACCATGATCTTTTATTTGCTATTCAAAAACTAAACAACCGCACGCTTTGGGAAAGTTCACACTAATTTTAGAAAAAACCTACCCATCAATCCGAAAGGACCATAGCCCCCCCCTGATTGATCGCTGAAATGTGTAAACCGGCCTCAATGCCGGCGGATGCAAATCGCTGCTGCATCGCCTGCCCAGCACTTTTCGCGTTTTCGATTCCCCTCGACAAGGCAAACATGGATGGTCCTGCTCCTGAAATGCTGCAACCCAGTGCCCCGTTGGCGATAGCCGCCTCTTTAACTTCTTTGAATTCAGGGATCAAAATCGAACGGACCGGTTCGATAATCACATCCACCATGGAACGGCTGATCAGATCATAATCCGATTTCATCAGACCGGCGACCAGCCCTGCCACATTGCCCATTTGGGCGATCGTATTTTTGAGCGAGACTTCATTGCGTAGAATAAAGCGCGCATCTTTAGTATTGATTTCAATATCAGGATGTACGAGCGTACAAAACAAATCATCCGGGACAGGGATTGTGAAAATATCCAGGGGACTATAACTTCTGATCACGACAAAGCCACCCAAAAGCGATGGCCCCACATTATCCGCATGCGCCGAGCCCGAGGCAATGCGCTCGCCTTCCATCGCAAAGGGCAGCAACTCCTTACGGGAGAGCGGATTCCCGAGCAGCTGGTTCATTGCGACCACTCCCGCAACTGCGCTGGCCGCGCTGGACCCCATTCCACTGCCAAGAGGCATATTTTTATGAAGCACCACCTCGCAACCCAGGTCCCTAATGCCCAAATGCTTAAGCAAATGCAGCATCACAACGGTTACGGCATTTTTTTCGGCGCTGCGCGGCAACCGACCTTCGTCCCCAAAAATATCTGTGATGACAATTCCCGGCTCGTCTCTTTTACGCACCTCCACTACATCACCGGGTTCTTCGATGGCAAATCCGAATATATCAAACCCGCAGGCCACATTCGCAACCGTAGCCGGGGCAAAAGCTTTAACTGAATTCACTTTAAATGGTTGTTTTCTTTTAGGTATTGCATGGTGGGGTTGATGAAAACACGGGCGTCTTCAATAGATTCTATCGCCTGATCCTCAGTAATCTCTTCATAGCATAGTCCCCAAATTGCCTTTTCACAAAGGACCGCTGTAACCTATCACTGAGTGTAATTTCTAAAAGCCCTGTTTTGATAAATATTTCGCGAAATTTATTGTGCGCACCAACATGTGTCTTTGAATGGAAACCTTGAATGAATAACAAAGCTTGAACCGAATGAAACATGGCATAATATGATCTATTAATACATGCTTCAAAATGCTTTTCTTTAAAAGAGTCCTCGCTAGATTCGACACATTCCTCAACCTTCATCAAAATCCTTGGTAAAGATACCTCAATCATAACTCAATACCTTCCAAGATTACATGATGCCCCAGAGGAGTATTTCCAAAATATAATTTTTTGTTGGTATAAGGGATCGCTGAAACCCAGAAGCCGTGTTTCAAGCCGAGATCGTGCATGACGGGTGATAGGTTGCTAATTTCCGAGTAAGATCGTATTTCCTCATCGTTCAAAACCACCATTAGATCAACATCCGATTCTTCGTGCTGCTCGCCCCGTGCATATGAACCAAACAAAATGACTTTGCTAAGTCGGCTTCCATATAATTGACGCACCTTATCGATAAATTCATCTGTAAGTGCAGATATTGATTCCGGAACTTTCCTGTTGCTCATAGCTCAAAAGTCTTTCTGAAACATTTGCAATTTAAATTCTTCTAACCCAAATAGCTACTGATACTCATGATATCGGCAAAAACGCCCGAGGCGGTAACTTCCGCGCCGGCACCAGGGCCTTTAATCACGAGCGGACGATCCTTATACCTTTCAGTTGTGAAAGAAACAATGTTGTCGCTGCCTGATAATGTGTAGAATGGATGCTGCGCATCAACCGTTTTCAGTTCAATGCTGGCTTTTCCATTTTCCAAAGTCGCAATGTACCTCAGCTTCTCACCCTTTGTTTCCGCATTCGATTGTTTTTCAGCGAAATAAGCGTTAGATATTTCCAGCTCCTTAAAAAAAGCATCCACTGTAGGGGCACTCAGGCAGTTATCCGGCAATATTTGCGAAATCGTAATTTCTTCCGGCTCCAGCGGGACGCCCACCTCCCTGGCCAGAATCAGAATTTTACGTCCCACATCGGCTCCGCTCAGGTCATCTCTTGGATCAGGCTCCGTAAAACCTTTGGCTTTCGCTTCTTTTACAATATCCACAAACCGATTTTCGGAATTGAAATTGTTAAAGATATAAGACAGCGTGCCCGAAAGGATCGCCTCGATTTTCAAAAACTTATCCCCGCTAGACATCAGCCCCTGGATGGTATTGATAATCGGCAACCCTGCACCCACATTGGTCTCATATAAAAACTTCACCCCTCTTTGCAGTGCCGTACGTTGCAGGGACAGATACTCGGAATAGGAGCCTGAATTGGCTACTTTATTGGGTGTCACCACAGAAATGCTGGCATCCAGCAGCATATGGTAATATTGGACGATGTCCTTATCCGACGTGCAATCTACAAAAACGCTGTTGGGTAGGTTGAGCTCAATCATGCGCTGCACAAATGCAGGAAGGCTCGTCTTCACACCCTCATCCATCACCCGGTCACGCCAGTTTTCTGGTTTGATACCCTCCGGGTCCAGCAGCATTTTCTTGGTATTGGAAAGCCCGGCAATGTTCAGGTTCAGCAGTTTTTCTTCACGGAGGTATTGGGTCTGGTTCCTGATCTGTTCCAGCAATGTGCCGCCGATCAGCCCAACCCCCACGATAAACAAGTTCAAGGAACGTGTCTCCGACTGGAAAAATACCCCATGAATCGAGTTAAGCGCCTTGGACAAATCGCTCTTTGCAATCACGACGGAAATATTGAGCTCAGAAGAACCCTGGGCAGTAGCCACTACATTGATCCCGTTTTTACCTAAAACCGAAAACAGCTTGCCCGATACGCCAGTGCTTTTTTTCATTCCTTCGCCCACAATGGCAATGATCGACAGGTTTTTCTCAATCGAAATACTGTCTATATGGCCAAGGGCGATCTCGACGGCGAATTCTCTTTCCAATACCTCGCTCGCACGCTGCGCATTTTTCGGATCAATAGAAAAACAGATCGAATGTTCCGAAGAAGCCTGGGAAATCAGGATCACACTGATCGCATGATTGGAAAGCGCTGTAAATAATCGCCCAGAAATGCCCGCGACGCCGATCATCCCACTGCCCTGAATATTGACGAGCGCAATCTCATCGATAGAAGAGATGCCGGTGATCGCGTACTCCTTACCATTAGCAGATTTTTGAACATACGTGCCTTCAAAATCAACATTGAAAGTGTTGAGCACTTTTAATGTAATATTCTTGGCAAAAGCAGGTTGCAAACTGGGCGGGTAAATCACCTTGGCGCCAAAATGCGACAATTCCATCGCTTCCGCGTACGAAATCGAAGGAATAGTGAAAGCGTTGGCTACTTTGCGCGGGTCGGCTGTCATCATACCGTCCACATCCGTCCAGATCTCAATCGAGTCAGCATCCAATGCCGCCGCTATGATCGAAGCCGTATAGTCGGAACCACCCCTGCCCAGCGTGGTGGTAACCCCCTCTGCCGTAGAAGCGATAAATCCTGTCACACATTGCACTGCAGATGTCTTTGCAAAATATTCCAGGACCTGATGATTGGTTATTTCAAAATTCACGTCACCCATACCGTAGGTCGCGTTGGTATGGATGATCTGCCTCGCGTCGCAGAATTCCGCCTGAACTCCCTTGCTCTTCAATATCTCCGTGATCACCATCGTAGACAACCTTTCCCCGAAACTCATAATCAGGTCCAACGTCCGTTCCGACAGCTCCTTAATCCAGGAAACACCTCTTAATATATCTTCAAGCTCATTAAAAAGGCCCCTGATCGATGCGAACGTACTGCTTTGGCTTTTAACCGGAATTAGCCCTCTTACCACTGCAAAATGACGCTCTTCCACACCCTTGAGAAAATCGATATAATCGGTGTTCCCCGCCGCTGCCATTTTGCCTATTTCGATCAAACGGTTGGTCACCCCTCCCATAGCAGAAAAAACAACCGCAAAGCGCTCTTTTTTTTCCAGATTTTCTTCAAGGATTTTGATTACTGTTTTGATACTGTCGACCGAACCGACAGAAGTACCGCCAAATTTAAGAACCTTCATTTAAAGCTATTTCGAATGTGCATTTAAAAACGGCCTGAGCGCCTGCTTCGAACCGGCTGCAAATATAACAATTCAAACGCCGCTTACCTCGATAAGCCGCCCAAATGACGTGACTAGGCCACCTTGTACAGGCAATCCGGAAAAAACGAAGGAAAATAGAGTAAGACTTATCTAAAAAGCAATTCCAAAACCGGCACCGGCATTCACCACACCCACAAAACGCTTTTCGTGGATCCGGTCGTCATATTTAAATGTACCCTTCCTGACCTGTACAGCTACATTTTTGATCTCGGCTTCCGCTCCGATCATATCTGCACCCATCTGAAAATACAGGTTACCGGCCAATGGTAAACGCAGACTGAACCCACCGGAGAGACCAAATGCGGACGTGGAAGCGGGTATCAGGGTCACATTCAGCTGCTCTCCGCCCGACTCGGAAGTACCCACCAATTCGACAGACGGCGAGTTTGCCCAGATCTTGCCAGCCTGGGCGTGCAGTTCAATTTGGACTCTGTTCATATTGATATATAAAGCCGGCCCGAACATGACTGCGTTTAATTTCCAGCGGGACACTTTAGACTGCCATACATAGGTATCGTTCAGCAGCTCGGCATAGGTGTCCGCCTTTTCAAGGATCGGTTTGGAATTGGTGTTATTCATATTCATACTCCCGGAAGCACGCAATCCGAGCCACCGGGTAATGCGGAAATCATAATTGGCCTGCCCGAAATAGCCGGAGCCTGTGAGGCCCGCAAAGGGGTCATCCAGTTTTTCCCGGGCCAGTTCGCCGACCGGAAGACTATATCCGCCGGATACTGAAAAGAAACTTCTGTTGTTGTTTTGAGCTTGTGATTGTAATTGGAGCAGTGTTAAAAAGAGGATTGTGAGTGCCTGGTATCTCAGGGAAATTTTCATGAATATGGCTTTGAGTGATGGTTTGCTGGGGCTTGAAAACTAGAATTCACCTAAGCTAACATCAAACAGGCCGGTTTTATTACATTTTTCACAAATGACTTTGTTTGGGGAAATTTTATCAACACTATGTCATATAAATCTCCTCAAAAGCCTGCGTTTGCACTTGGTACAAAAATGGTACGGGTTCATACAAACTAAATCAATGAACCATGAACAGGCAAGAAACTGATAAAGAAGCCAAGGCAACCAAAAACACCGGGAATGTATGGAAATGGATCCTGGGCGTCGGTGTTGTACTAATGCTCGTTGCTTTCTGGGGAGGATTTTTCAATCACAATGAAAACTTCAGTGAAGCAGAAACCCCTTCTCAGAATTCCGGAGTAGTTGCCGATTCGGCAGCTTCCGATACCACACAGGAAATGTCAACCGACACGATCAACAAGAGCGTCAGGGATAACCAATAGAACTATTTTTCCAGCGCGTGCCAGAGGATTTCAACAGGATGTAATGCCTTACGTCCTGTTCCATCTTTGATCTGGTGCCTGCAGCTTGTGCCTGCCGCGGCAATGATCACTTCCTCTGGCTGCATCCTTATCGTTGGGAAAAGCACCAGTTCCCCTATTTGCATCGAAACATCATAATGTTCTTCTTCATAACCAAATGACCCGGCCATCCCGCAGCAGCCCGACGGGATGAGTTGCACCTTGTAATTCTCAGGAAGCGACAATGCCTTTTTAGAAGCCGTCAAGGTGGATAACGCCTTTTGGTGACAATGACCATGAAGTTTGATCAACCGCTTTTTTTGTGTAAAAACACATTTGTCGATCCTTTTCGCATCTATTTCGCGGGCTACGAATTCTTCAAAAAGCAATGCATTCTCGGATATTTTCCTGGCGTCACTGCGCTGGTTTTCGGGAACAAGGTCCACGTATTCGTCCCGGAAAGAAAGTATCGCGGAAGGCTCTATGCCGATTAGAGGGGTCTCGTAGGTAATTTTATCTTTTAAAAGGGACACATTTTCAATAGCCAGTTTTTGGGCTTCCTTCACAAAGCCTTTGGACAAATAGGATCTTCCGGACTCCTGGTGCTCCGGTATCACAACCTGGTAACCAAGTATCTCGAGGAGCTCAATTGCTTTTTTACCAACCTCTACGTCATTGTAATTGGTAAACTCGTCACAAAAGAGATATACTTTTTTGGAAGATTCTGTTTGTTTACCCAATGCCTTGTTCCGCTTACCCCACCACTGTTTTAATGTCTGACTATGTAAAAGCGGCATGGTGCGCTCGGGATGAAAGCCGACCATCTTATTGGCTACCCGACGCAAAGCAGGCGTTCCAAAGACCCCGTTAAAGGCCCAGGGAGCAATAGAAGCCAGTTTCATTTGTTTGGAGAAATGGGCGATCAGCCGGCTTCGAAGGGGGGCACCGTGCGTTTCGTAGTATTGCTGCGTGAACTCCGCCTTCATTTTTCCAATATCTACGCTCGAAGGACATTCGGACTTACAACCTTTGCAGGACAGGCACAAATCCAATACCTCCTTCACCATTTCCTGGCTCGCACCAATGTGTTCCTTTTTGTCGGGCGGGGTCAGGTACTGCCTCAAAATATTGGCCCGGGCTCTGGTCGTATCCCGCTCACGCCGCGTGGCCATATAGCTTGGGCACATGGTGCCTCCCGTCAGTTCAGTTTTGCGGCAATCCCCTGAACCACTGCATTTTTCAGCCAGGCGAAGCATCCCTTCCTGCCTTGAAAAATCGAAAGTGGTTTTGATCTCCGGTTGCTTCTTGTCCTGCTGATAACGGAGGAACTCGTTCATCGGAGGTGTATCGACAATCTTATTGGCATTGAAAATCCCCTCCGGGTCCCAGATACGCTTCACCTGCCTGAACATCTCATAAACTTCCTCCCCCATCATAAAGGGAATGAATTCTCCCCGAAGCCGCCCATCTCCATGTTCGCCAGACAGCGCTCCATTGTATTTTTTAACCAACTTAGCGGTATCCGCCAACACACTCCTGAATTGTTGTTTACCTTCTGCGGTTTTCAGGTTGATCATCGGCTCTACATGCAATTCACCGGCTCCGGCGTGTGCATAGTAGGAAGCGTGCAAGCCATAACTTTTCAGAAGCGCAGCAAGGTCTTCAATGTAAGCGGGCAGGTCTTCCACGGCAACGGCGCAATCTTCAATGAGGTTGACCGGCTGGATGTCGCCCGGCAAATTTCTGATCAAACCCAGCCCGGCTTTGCGAATATCCCAGGCCTTATTGGCATCGGCGCCAAACAGCAATGGATATGCATATCCAAGGTTTTTACTTTTCAACTCATCAATTAAAGCCGAAGCCTGTACTTCAACCTCTACGTCGGATTTGCCCCAAAATTCCACCATTAGCAGCGCAGCAGGGTCCCCCTCCATGAAAAAGCGGTTCTGCGAATAAACGGTATGGTTCTTGGTAAAATCCATGATATACCGGTCCACCAGCTCCGAAGCTTTAGGGCCGTATTGCATCGCTACCTGATTGGCCAGCAGGGATTCGGCCAGTGAATCCGCATGGACGCAAACAACCCCCACCGATGTCGGCGGCACATCCACCAATGCGAGCTTTGCCTCGGTTACAAAGCAGAGAGTGCCTTCAGAACCCGCTATCAGATTACAGAGATTGATGTCTCCATTTTCAAAGTCCCTTACCAATGCGTCCAGCGCATAACCCGAGTTCCGGCGGGTTACGGTCGGTTTTGGAAACTGTTTTTTGATCAATTCCTGATCAACCGGATTTGAGATAAGCCCTAACATTCCGGCCAGGATAGCTTGCTCGCGGTCGCCTTTTAGCTGTTTTTGTCCCAGCTTTTGCGTGTACTCGGCGATGCCTTGTTGATTAAAAACAACCTCTGATCCATCCGAAAGCAATGCTTTCACTTCAATCAAATGATCCCTGGTGGCTCCCCAGGTAATGGAATGCAATCCGCAAGAATTATTTCCGATCATCCCTCCGATCATCGCCCTGCTGGCAGTGGAAGTTTCAGGACCAAAAAGTAACCCGTACGGCGCCAAATGTTTGTTCAGATCATCCCTGATCACGCCCGGCTGTACCCTCACCCATTTCTCCTCTTTGTTGACTTCAAGTATTTGACCGAAATGCTTGGAGATATCTACGACAATACCATTACCGACGACCTGCCCGGCAAGCGAGGTTCCGGCTGCTCTGGGGATGAGGGTAGTTTTGTTGTTTTTTGCAAAACGGATCAGATTCTGGATATCCCCGACCGTTCTGGGCAGCGCCACAGCGAGCGGCATTTCCTGGTAAACAGACGCGTCCGTAGCGTAAATGGACTTTTGCGCGAGATGCAAGGTGGAGTTATCAAAGTAGAGCTCCCCTTCAAATTGCGAGCGCAGGGTATTAAACTGGTATTGGGAAACAGGATTCATCAATGAGTACAGGAATATAACCAGCTAATTTAGGGCACAAAAATTATTTATAATCGTCGAAATGAAATTTGCTTAAATTGATTCAAAATCTGCTTTTTCAATTGTAATCAGACTAACCACCTTACTTAAAAATGAAAAAAGTATACGCCATGATCCTGCTCGCACTACCGATGGTATTGGGAGGATGTAAAGACAAAAAAGAAGCAGAACCGGCATTTCCCTTTTATCAGGTACTCGGCGGCGATAACGCCCAGGGTAAAGATTGGGAGCTGACTCATTTTTATTCTCTATCCGGAATTTCAACCTCCGAAAATGTCATTGAAAATGGCTACGACGGCTTCCCTGACATACCCAAATGGGCAACAGACAATTATTACAAGTTTTTCAAAGACGGTTATGGCGTGTGTTATGAAGTAGGACTCATCAATCCCCAGGTCGGCGTCGAAACTCCCGAGTCCTGGGACAGCTCGAAAAACGCCTATAAGTACATCCAATTCAATTACAAGGGCGGAAAAATGGTGAACATTGTCAATCGGATTCAAAAACCGTCGTTTTTCGGAGATTGGGAAATCGTATCATTGAAAGCGAACGAAATGGTCCTGTACAAGCAAGACAAAGCCTTCAACCAGGAACTTGTCATTGCATTCAAACCAAAAGACGGCGGCATCTAAACTCAATTACCGCGCTGGCATTACGTATATTGGCACAGTTTTTACATCAATCTTTTTTTAAGAACTGTTACTAATCCGTACACATGAAAAAATTCAATATACTGATCCTCACACTATTCAGTTGCTATGTTTCTGCTCAAAATACCGCGACAATAACCCTGACTGCCTCAAAGCAAGGGCCCGCGACGGCGACTTTGGTCCAGGAAGATGTTCATTTTCACCCCAATCTGGGCATAGGGCTGGCAGATGTCGAATTGAAACCTGTAGTATCTGTCGATTTCAAAGAGAAGACTTCCGAGAAAACGGTTATCCAGCTGAATGAACCCAAAATGATGCGATTGCAATATGGCGGCACGGTTAACAGAACCTGGATGCTGTTTCTTCAGCCTGGTGACGATCTGGCCATCCATTTTGCAGATAACGCCGATGTTACTTTCAATGGAAAAAACGCCAATTACCAGACTTTCCTGAAAAATTATTTTCTCGAAAACCAATACCAATACCTGCCTGTTTTTGGCTACAAGCCATCGCAGATCGATAATAAAAGTGTAGTTCAGCAAAGTGATAGCCTCAGGAAAGTACGTATGGAAGCTTTTGAAAAATTTAAAACCGCCAATCCGTCCTCGCCTGCGTTTGAAGCATATGTGATAGCGACTGCTACAACCGAGCCGGCACTGACCCGCCGGGCTATCCAGGAAAAACTGATGCGCCGGAACAGGGTTGTCATGCTCGACGCCGCGCAACGTAAAGAATTGGAAGACGCCACATTGGCTGACTTCAAAATTCTGGCAGACGACGCATTACTGAGCCAGGCATACCGCGACGAATTGCGCAATTGGGCACTGATCCCTTCGACGCGGAAGTTTCCCCTGCAATCGCAATCAAGGTACGAGATCAGCCCGGAAGCATTGAAGGATGTATATGCTTTCAGCAAAGAAAAGCTGGCTGCTTATCCCAGGCAAAAAGAATATCTGCTGACTTACTGGCTGAACTATTCCGCCACGGCGATCCCCACAGTTGAAACGAGCAAGGCTTTATTGGAAGATTATAAAACTACTTTCCCCCAATCACCCAATACCGAATATCTTTCAAAGCTAATCAAGCTCAAAGAATCGCTGCAACCAGGAGCGGCGGTTCCCGACGTAACACTTTTGAATACCGACAGCTCCTCAGTTACCGTATCTTCCCTCCAGGGCAAGCCTGTTTGTATGGTTTTCTCGTTCAGTATCGGCCAGCATGAGCCAGGGCTGAAGGGTTTGGAAGACAAGTATGGCGCGAAGGTCTCGTTTGTCTACGTTTCGGTCGCCAACGGTATTCCGCTGGGAACATGGAAGCAGTATGCCAAAGACCGGCCCAATGCGAAACATTTATGGGCTTCGGACGAAAATATCGAACTACTGAAAAATACCTACGCCATTGATATCCGGTACCCCTATCTCGTGCTCAATTCCGCAGGAAAAGTGGTTAACCGCTGGATCCCGCAGGAATTTCCCGATAACAAAGCATTGGAAACAGAATTGCAAAAGGCAACCATGTAACTGGTGCCGGGCTGGCGCGGGGCTTATGCTTTGCGCCAGCTATTGAATCAATATCTTATGCACCGTATCGGTGTTAAAATAGGCAATCTGCAAACCATAGTTGTCACAGATCTGCTTCGCAATGGCCAGCCCCAAACCCAGCGATTCAGGCCCGGCAGATTCCTTCTTAAATCTTTCAAATAACCGTTCAGGATTTCCTTTTAAATGCATACCCGTATTGCTGACGCTCAGGTGATCAGGCCCCGATTCGATATCCAGTGTTCCTTCGGGATAATTATGCCGGATTGCATTACTCAGTAAATTCGACAATAGAATGTCCGCCAATGCGGGCGACATGCTTTTCCGAAAGTTGCCATTTGAATGCATGCGGACACTGATTTGTTTATGGGAGAGAATATCTTCAAAATCCTTTAATTTATGCTGAACCAGGTTGGTCAGATCCACCTCTTCCTGTTCTGTGAACTGCTGGTTCTCGATTTTTGCTAAAAGCAAAAGTCCCTGATTCAATCTCGACATCCTTCTGGCTGCATGGTAGATTTCCTCAATCCAGTACGTATGCTCCTGGCCCAGGTCTCTGGTCTGGATAAATTGCTCCACCCTGGCATTGATCAAGGCAAGCGGCGTCTGGATTTCGTGTGATGCATTTTCGGTAAACTCCCGCAGGCTTTTATAGTCGTGCTGCATTTTGGAGGCCATTTTTTCCATCACATCGCCGAGTTCGTTAAACTCTGTAATTTCACTTGGGACCATTTCCAGTTTGTCGCTTCTTGTCCAGTCAAAATGCTTGATCCTCGAGAGAGAATCGTAAAAAGGTTTCCACAATTTTCCGGACATCCGTCTGTGAAACAGGTACATACTGATCATTAAGAGTCCCAGGAAAGTGATCATCGCCGCTGAAATGGCCTCAATCAGCTTATAGGATTCGATCATGGATTTGCGGATCGCCACTTTGTAGGGAGAGCCGCCGATCAGGGTGTAAAAAGTGAGCTGCCGGAATGGGTCTTCACTGTCTTCATAGCGATTGCCGATCAGCGTATCGACGAACGTTACTTTATTTTTGAAAGACCCGAAAACCGGCGTCACTTCAATTTTATTCTCTACAAAATAGGAGTTATTGGTCCAGGTATCGTTCGTCCTCACATAGGTTTCAAAATCTCTTTTTTCGACGATCAGCCTATTTTCAATCTCGTCATAGATCATGAACTTGATGATCCAGTAGAATGCAATCCCTACCGCCAGGTAGATAAACAGGGAGGTGATCAGGTAAATCCGGCTGGTCTTTTCTAGCAGTTTCAAGGTGCGGTGAATTTATAACCGATTCCATAAATAGATTGAATGTAATCCTTTCCGCCTTTTTCGATGATCTTCCGGCGCAGGTTTTTGATATGGGAATATACCATATCCAGCGAATCGGACGAATCCATATGATCACCCCAAAGATGCTCCGCAATCGCTTCTTTTGTGAGCGCAACGTCGATATTGGAAAGAAAATAGAGCAAAAGATCATACTCTTTACGAGATAAAACGGTTTCCTTTTCACGGATAAAAACGCGCCGTGATTGCAATTGGACCCGGATATCCTTCCATGCCATATCATTGTTCCCGCCAAAATTCCTGCGACGGATCAGCGACTTAACCCGTGCGTTCAGCTCAGACAGATGAAAAGGCTTGGTCATATAATCGTCGGAACCGATTTCCAGTCCCTTGATCTTGTCTTCCAATGTATTCCGGGCTGATATAATGATGATCCCTGTCGCAGCAGCGATCTTTTTCAGAGTTTGAACGATGCTGAATCCGTCACCGTCGGGCAAGGTCAGGTCCACGATCGTGCAATCGTACTGGTACAGGCTGATTTTTTCGTCGGCCTGCCAAAATGTATTCGCCACTTCACAAATAAACCCCTCTTTGGACAGGTAATCCACGATGCTCTCTGCCAATCCTTTTTCATCTTCGACAACCAATATTTTCATTTCTATTTCATAAGCTACCTGCCAAAAATAGTCCGGGAAATTGGAAACATTTAGGAAGATAATAATTTATCATACAGCGGCTTGCCAACCGGCCTTTTCCCAAATGTTTCCCAAATTGGCATCTAATTTCGGCTGAAAATTTCTTTTAGGATTTATTCAGCGTCCATGTTTCAATTCAAAACTGCCCCACTCTTTTACAGGCAAAAGTACCCTGTCGTTATCAAAAAGGCCCTTTTGCTGATTGGCGTACTGGCATTGCCGCCAGCCGCCTTCTCGCAGACCGGAAAAATCAAATTGCCGGAAATTCTTGAAGAGGGTAAGCGAAATTTTCCCTTTTTAAAGGCTAAGCAAGCCGAGATCAGGGCTGCGGAAAGCCGCATTCAATCTTCCAAAACAGATTACCTGCCCAATCTGATCGTGCAGGACCAATACACGTTTTCTACCAATAACAGTGTCGCAGGCGCCTTCTGGCCCAACGAGGGAAGCGCCATTTCACCATCGGGCGGCATAAGGCCCGAAAATAACTATACCGGCGTTTTTGGAAGCTTCACCACTGCTTTGGTGGATTGGAGGGTTTTCAATTTTGGTAAAGTCAAAGCCAACGTAAATGCCGCCAAAGCCGACCTGAACCGAATCCAGGCTGACTTCGAAAACGAGCTTTTCCAACACCAGGTAAGGATTGCAGATGCTTATCTTGTTTTGCTGATCAACCAGAAACTCGTGGAAGCGCAACGCCAGAACTTACAGAGGGCATTGGTTTTCAAACAGGTAACCGATGCGGCGGTCAGCTCGGGTATGCGGCCGGGAGTAGACAGCTCACTTGCGGCGGCGGAATATGCCAAGGCCCGACTACTTTTATTGGAAAGCCAGCGTGCCGAAAAAGCACAGGGGTTAAGGCTTTCTGAACTCACAGGCCAGCTTCGGGACAGCATCCAGATCGATACAATGGGTTTTTATTCACAGCTGCCCGTTGTCAATAAACAGACAGATTCTTTCCTAAAAAATCCGGCCCTCCTCTTTTCTCAGGCGCAGGTCGACGCTTCCAATGCAAGAAGCATGGCCATTAAAAAATCTCTTCTGCCGTCGGTTTCAATATTAGGCGCTGGCTGGGCCCGTGGCTCGGGCGTTTCCAACAAAGACGACTCTTTCCGAACAGACTTTACAAGCGGGGTCAATTACCAGGTTTACAATTATTTGTTCGGCATCTCTACGCGATGGAACCTTACAAACATCATTAAAGTCCGGAATGATTACAAAAGCGAGCAGTTCCAGGTCGAACGGTTCAAGGAACTTTATAACACCCAGAAACTGCAGCTCGACCGCCAGACGCGCGAAGCCGAAATCCAATTGGAGCTTTCACTGGAGCAGGCCAGGTTAACCCCCGTCCAGCTGGCTGCTGCGCGTCGCGCATTCAATCAGGCGGAGGCAAGGTACCAAAGCGGCCTTACCGACTTGTTCACTCTGGCCCAGAGCGTCAACGCTTTAAACCGGGCCGAAGTAGACCGCTTCGTAACAAATGGTAATGTTTGGCGCTCGCTGCTCGTGAAAGCTGCCGCTGCCGGCGATTTATCCCTATTCCTGAACCAGATAAGCAATTAAATTTCAATCATATGTATCAACTCATTCGGACTGCGCTACGGCAGCCCATTTCTATCGTCGTCGTGGTGATTGGCATTCTGTTCTTTTCCATTCTGTCGATCCGCAGTATCCCCGTCGATATTTTCCCAAATCTGGACCTGCCTACGATCTATGTGGTCCAGCCATACGGTGGTATGGCCCCCGACCAGATGGATGGTTTCATCGCTACCCGTTACCAGGACCACTTTCTGTACGTTTCCGGGATCCGAGATGTGGATGTGAAAACCATTCAGGGCTTATCACTGATCAAATTATCGTTCTATCCCGGTACAGATATGGCGCAGGCAGCGGCGGAAGTCGCCAATAACGTCTCCCGCGCCAAAGCTTACATGCCCGAGGGAACAGTACCCCCGCAGGTAGTCCGGTTTGATGCCAGTTCGGTACCGATCGGACAAATGGTTTTTGAAAGCTCTTCCCGTTCACTGAATGAAATTCAGGATTTCGCTTCTTCGAGGGTACGTCCGATGTTCAGCCGCATTGAAGGGGTCTCCAGCCCGCCGCCATTTGGAGGAAACCAGCGTACAATTGTTATCCGCGTTGATCCCGAGCGTATCAGAAGCTACCACCTGACGCCGGAGGAAATCATCAAGTCCATTGTAACCAATAACCAGCCATCGCCCGCCGGCAACATCCGTATGGGCGACCGCACCTTGATGACGCCTGTCAATTCATTGATTTCCAAGCCACAGGATTTCCTGAATATCCCGATCCGCGTCGGTGCAGGGCCTACTGTTTTTATCCGTGACGTAGGAACTGTGGAAGATGGCGCCGATGTGACGGTAAGTTACGCTTTGATTAATGGACGCCGTGCGGTATATATTCCTGTGGTGAAAAAATCCGATGCATCCACGCTGGATGTAGTAAATAATATCCGCGCAGCATTACCCCAATTGCGCAATGCTGTTCCTGAGGACGTAAAGATTTCTTATGAATTTGACCAATCCGTATACGTTACCAACTCCCTGAAAAGCCTGATCACCGAGGGTATCCTGGGCGCATTACTGACGGGTTTAATGGTATTGCTGTTCCTCCGCGACTGGCGTAGCGTGGTTATCGTGGTAGTTACCATTCCAATTTCAATTCTTTCGGCGGTGATATTGATGAATTTGTTTGGCCAAACCATCAATATCATGACATTGAGCGGACTTGCCCTTGCGATTGGAGTTTTGGTAGATCAGGCTACGGTTACCATCGAAAACATTCACCAGCACCAGGAAATGGGCAAGCCCAAAGAACAGGCGATCTGGGATGCGTGTAAGGAAATCGCTTTTCCCGAATTTCTGATCCTGCTGGCAATCCTGGCTGTTTTTGCACCTTCCTTTGTCATGAGCGGAATACCCCGATCCATGTTTTTGCCGCTTTCGCTTGCCGTGGGTTTTGCCATGATCGCCTCGTTTTTGCTATCCCAAACATTGGTCCCGGTTTTATCAAACTGGCTGCTGAAGGACCATCCGCATCACGAAGCGCCCACTTTGGCACTGGATAACCAGGAGGTAAAAGATGTCATTGAAGAGGGTGTACATCCTTCGCTGCCTCCGACCGGTTTTGAGAAATTCAAAAGAAGATATGTAAACTTTCTTTCCGGCATGATGGACCAGAGGAAGCTGGTGGTACCGGTATACCTGTTTGTTACGGTTGCATTGATTGTCGGGGGCTTTTTCCTGATCGGTACCGACATTTTACCCAAAGCCAATAGTCATCAATTCCAGATGCGGCTGCGCGTGCCGGACGGAACACGGGTGGAGCGCACAGAGGCAGCGACCTTGAAGGTACTTAACCTGATCAAATCCGAGGTGGGTCCGGAGCATGTGGAGATTTCTTCAGCTTATGTGGGTACGGTTCCTTCCAGCTACGGTACTTCCAATATTTTCGTGTTCAACAGCGGGCCTCACGAGGCTGTTTTGCAGGTTTCATTGCATGAAGATTTTCCGGTACGAATGGATGCATTGAAAGAAAAGCTCCGCGCTGCGATCGGCAAGGAATTGCCTTCTGTTAAAATATCATTCGAACCCATTGAGCTCGTGGATAAGATCATGAGTCAGGGAGCTTCCACGCCCATCGAAGTAAGTGTTGCTGCCAAGGATGTGGCCGAAGCAGGACGATTCGCCAGGAAAATCGAGAAGGAAATGAAGCATATCGCGTTTCTCCGCGACGTACAGATTGCGCAGCCACTTTCCTATCCCGTTCTGGATGTCAAAATAGATCGCGAAAGAGCCGGACAATTGGGCATCACCTCCACCCAGGTTGCACGTTCCATGGTGGCCGCGACATCGTCCAGCCGGTTTACGGATAAAAACCTGTGGCTCGACGACGCAAAAGGGTTGGCCTATCAGGTACAGGTTCAAATTCCCGAATACCAGATGACCTCCATGGAGGATATCGGAATAATTCCGTTGAAAACAGGTGCCAGCAATCCGTTATTGGCCGATGTAGCCACTTTTTCGGAAAAAACGGTCCCTGGGGAATACGACCGCGCCGGCCCGAACAGGTTGGTTACGGTAACGGCCAACATTCATAAAAAGGATTTGGGTGCAGCTACTACGGCGGTCCAGAATGCAATGAAGAATGCGGGCGAACCTCCAAGAGGAGTGATTGTTGAATTAAAAGGCCAATCGGATCTTTTGAGTGAAACATTGGGCAGCTTGCAAACCGGTTTATTGATCGCGGTGGTGATCATGTTCTTGTTGCTTTCTGCGACTTACCAATCCTTCAAGCTTTCGCTGGTCGTGCTTTCTACGATCCCCGCGGTAGTTGTGGGTTCAATTGGCTTGCTGTTGATCACCGGGGCTACACTGAACCTGCAATCTTACATGGGGTTGATCATGTCCGTCGGTGTGTCGGTGGCGAATGCGATCCTGATGGTTACCAATGCCGAGAATGTGCGCCTCAAAATTCAGGATGCGCAGAAAGCGGTACTTCTGGCAGCAGGCAGCAGGATCAGGCCGATCCTGATGACCAGTATCGCAATGATTGCCGGTATGATCCCCATGGCGTCCGGACTGGGTGAAGGCGGAGACCAGATCGCGCCGCTGGGCCAGGCCGTTATAGGTGGTTTAATGGCCTCTACGCTAGCCTCTCTGCTTATTCTTCCGGCCGTATTCACAATGGTGCAGCGCAAGGCCTCCGTACTCTCGGTATCCCTTGATCCCGAAGACCCAGACAGCAATTTCTTCCGCAAAAAATTTCAAACCTCCATTTCAATGAACACCCTGAAATCCATTTTAATCATTCTTTCGGTGAGCGTTGGAATGACTGCCTGCAATAGTGAAGCCGAAACAAAAGAAACGCACGAAAACAAAGCCGCCGAAAAGGCACCTGCAGTGGAACTGGCTTATGTAAAAAGTATGAAACCCGCCAAACAAATTACGCTTCCAGGCGAGCTGAAACCCTGGAATAAGGTCAGTATTCACCCAAAAGTAAAGGGTTTTGTGAAAACGGTCCATGCAGATCGCGGCACTATGGTCAGAAAAGGTCAGGTATTGGCGGTGCTGGAGGCACCCGAAATCCTTTCGGAACTAAGCCAGGCCAAGGCCCAATTGATCGCCTCAAAAGCATCGTTAAATGAAATTGCTACCCGCTTTCGCGCGAGTTCGCTGACATATAGCAGAATGCTTCGCACCAACAAAACCGAAGGTGCCGTTTCCCTTAACGAACTGGACTTAGCCAAAGCAAAGGCTATCACCGACAGCTTGGCTACGGCCGTGGCAACAGGAAATGTACAGGCTGCTGAATCTTTTTTAGAAACCAAGTCAGAACTGGCTCGTTACCTGACTGTTACTGCTCCATTTGATGGTGTCATCACCGAAAGAAATATCAGCCCGGGGGCTTTGGTCGGGCCGGGTGAAGGCGGGGCTAAACCATTGTTTATTCTGGAAGACAATAAGAAGCTGCGTTTGACCCTTGCCATTCCTGAAAATATGTCTGGCGCGATTTCGACAAAAGGAACCGTCAGCTTTACAGTTTCGGCCAACCCGGAAAAGCAATTCAAAGCAGTGTTCGCAAGAAGTTCACGGACGTTATCCGAGGAAAACCGCGCTATGATGACTGAATTTGATGTAGAAAACCGTTCCAACGAATTAAAAGCCGGTATGTACGCCCAGGTTTCGCTCCAAACCGAACGTTCGGGCAATACGCTGTTTGTTCCTGTCACTTCGGTCGTCAGTTCCAGCGAACAGGTATTTGTGATCCTCGACAAAAATAAAAAGGCAGAATGGGTGCAGGTTAAAAGAGGCACCGTAGTGGATACGCTGGTGGAGGTTTTTGGAGATTTGCATGAAGGTGACGCAATTGTGAAAAAGGCGTCGGAGGAATATCGAAACGGCGAGACCTTGTAAGGGTTTATTTAATCAAAAATACAGGGAGATAAAGTGGCTGATCCGACAACTTTATCTCCCTGTGTTTTTTTTAGGCATTATACACCGTTTAATTCGATGTGATTAGTTTTAAAAAAAGGCGCGAAGCTTTCGCCTCGTGCCTTCTTAATTGACCTCAAATTCTCCCTTATTTTCTGCTGTAAGTATCCAGCGTAGCTTCCGGGAAAGTTCTTAAAATATCAGCCATGGTATTTTTTACCATCGATTCGCGGTCGTCTTTTTTGGTCGGCGCTTTTACTTTGCCGGAGGCCCATCCCTGCCAGATCATGCGGTCGCTGTTTTTCTGGTAGATGTTCAGGATAAACCGGCTTTCCTGGTAATTATAGGTAGAAATATTGTTTCCCCCGCCATACCACCACATATAAGGTGAATACATGTTGTTGGATCGGACCTGCTGACGGTCCTTTACGTCGGTCATGAACCTCACGATGATCTCAGGATTTTGGGTATCCATCTTATAACCTTTGGATTCCATCACCTCCACCACCGCATCACCTAGCCTTCTTCTGTTCAGTTCGCTACCCAAAAGAGGGTCTTGATCGATATTACGCTCCGCTTCTACCTTAAAGGTCTTGAACTGCTTCAAATTAACGGACGAATCGTAATCGTAACTGACTTGAAGGGCCTGGCTGCACGCCATGACTAAGATCCCCGCCAAAACCGCCACACCGGCGGTTTTTATCAACTTCACTATGCTTTTCATTTTGTTTGAACGTTTTAGGTTTGATAATCTTTCTGACAGCCTCCGAGGGCAAAAGGTTTAAATATCCGGAAAACAACTATAAAACTAGTAAACAAATAAAGTTGGTATGTTGATCCGAAAATTTCCTCAATAAGCCTTATAAAGACGATCAAAAACCTGGCGAGGCACTTTCAAAACCGTTCCATGCCTGGTTCCCTCCGGGAATATCACCTCTCCCGAAATATCATCCCAATGTTCCATATCCTTTGATCTTACCGCGCCGTATTTGTGGTCCAGGTATTTATCAAAATAAACATAAACGAACCCATTTATCTCCGCTGCGGTTGGACCTTCCGCCCAGTAATCTCCTGTAATAGGCGATGAAACCTGGATCGGATAAGGTCCAGACGCACTTTTCGACTTTGTAATCCTGATATTCTTTTCCGCAGGTTTTGGATTCTCATTTTTCAAAAACATATAATACCAGGCACCCTTCTTCAAAATCGTAGCGTCGATCACGCTGAAATCGGGATTGAAGAACATTTTAGTCTCGCTGAAAGTCTTGAAATCGGGCGTGGTAACGTAGTAAATCCGGTGATTCAGCCCTTTCTCGCTTTCCGATTCCGCTACTTCAGCATGTCTCCCGGGGATGGTAGTAGCCCAGTAAATGATAAAATTCTTTTTCTGGTCATCATAAAAGACTTCTGGCGCCCAGCTGTTCTTCGCATCCGCCTCATGCTCCATCACCGGCACCGCCTTTTGTTCAGACCAGTTGATCAGGTCCTTGGAGGAAGCATATCCAATGATCTTATCGTGCCAGCCAGTGGTAAAAACCAGGTGGAACATCCCGTCCGGACCCTGGATGATGCATGGGTCGCGCATTAATTTATCCTTGCCTACCGTCGGCGTCAAAAAAGATTTCCCGCTTTTCAATGCTTTCCACGTCAGCCCGTCCCGGCTATATGCCAAATGCAAACCATCCTGGCCGTTGTCTGTGAAGTAAGAGAAAAGGTAAATGCTGTTTTGTGCGACAACCGCGCTATTCAATACAGCCCAAAATGTCAGAGTAAAAAAAGACAAACGCATCATTTGAGGATTTAAACAAATACGCGCCCGGGGTTTCCGGACGCGATTTACTGGGATTTATACGGGGACCACAAGCTTTTAAATTCAGGATTAAACCTTTTTATAGTCGGGATGTTTGTAGGGAGAGCGGTAAGAACGGGCCAGAAGAGCATTTGCTTCTTTGTCACCCACAATTTCGCGTTTTACAGGATCATAAACAATAGATCTGCCGGTTTTCATAGAAAGATTTGCAAGAATACAGCTCGCCGTCGAGATATGGCCTTCTTCAATATCAGCTACCGGCTTGCTACTGTTGTCGATCGCACTCAGAAAATCGAGCATATGCAAACGTGTTGCAGGGGCAGCATTCAATTCTATGTCCTTCTCTTTCAGGTCTTCCGGGTATTTTTCTTTTTCGAAAACAACATCCCTGTGAATTTTGTCTCCTTTGCCCTGCGGGATAAAATCATACGCCATTGTACTCGCCCAAAGTGTACCTTTTTCGCCATAAAGCGTAAAAGACCAGGGATAGTCGGGGTTATTAGGTGTTCCCCAGGTGCGATGCTGCCAAACACAGTTTACCTCGGGATATTCAAAAATCGCCGACTGCGTATCCGAAATATTGGATTTCCCCTCCTTCTGAACATAGATACCACCGGTAGAACTAATTTTTGTAGGCCAGCCTAGTTTCAACATCCATCGCACGGTGTCGAACATATGGACACACATATCGCCGGTAATGCCATTGCCATATTCCATAAAAGTTCTCCACCAGCGAACATGAGGTATGCCGTCATAAGGCCTGAGCGGAGCAGGCCCGGTCCAGCCTTCATAATCAAGGAAATCGGGGACCTCCTGAACAGGAGGATTACCATTGTTCCGCATATGGTAATAACAGCACATTTCCACGTGGGATATCTTGCCTAGCAAACCGGCATCCACAATGTTCTTTTTGGCGTCTATGAGGTGAGGGGTGCTTTTCCTCTGGGTTCCTACCTGCACCACTTTCTTATATTTCCGGGCTGCGGCCACCATCGCCTCTCCCTCCAAGACGTCGACGCTGATTGGTTTTTGCACGTAAACATGCGCTCCGGCTTTCACCGCATCGATCATTTGCAGTGCGTGCCAGTGATCTGGCGTGCCAATGAGAACGATATCCAATTCATTTTCTGACAGAAACTTTTGATAGTCGCCATAAAGTTTAGGGACTTTTCCCGACTTCTGACGCTGACTTACCAGCTTTCCTGCCTCGGTCAACTGGTTCTTGTCGACGTCGCAAAGTGCAATTACTTCCACTGGGGCGACCTGTATCAGCCGGAACAAATCACTTTTCCCATACCAGCCCGTGCCAATTAATCCAACCCTCCATGTTTTAGCGGGATTGATCAGGTCCATGCCATGTGCCCCAAAACTTGAAAGCGCCAGGGCTGCCGTCGCACCGTGAAGAAAGCTGCGGCGATTGATGTTGAAAGTGTTCATTTGGGGAAAGCCAGTTGGTTTTAGGATAAAAAAAAGCGTTCGCTGGTGCGAACGCTAATACAAAGAATGTTTTTCGGAATGTTTACTTTGAATTGTGTTGATTTAAACCGCACCCTTCAACCTGATATCCATTTCAGCCAAAAGTAAAAGTAGCTGCTCCGTAAGTTGCTTTTTGAAATCTCCGAATTGCATCAGAGCCAGATTATCGGAAAAATCTTGTGCTTCATGCCTTGCAATTGAAGCATTCAGTCTTGCAATTTTTTCAAGGGTATCTTGAATTTCAATTTGTAGTTGATCCTAAGGTTTCATTATCCACTGTTAATTTCAGAATGCCATTTCTATTATTATTTCGGTCTCTGATAAAAAAATGAAGCCAGTCAAGCTGATCAAAGTTAGTTAAAAAGTATTTTGGATGATCCTTCGGGTACGACTTCAGAAAATAAATATCCAGGAGAGAAAAATGATCCCTTAACCATATAAGCTTAGATAAATTCTCATCGTGCAGCTTGGCATCGATGAGGCAAAGCAAGTCCATATCATTAGGATTCAATTTGGTACTCGCAAATGACCCATCAACCCAAACATCAAATGACTCTATCCCACTTTCTGTAAGAATCAGCCGTTTTAAATCTTTGAAAATACTTGCCATGGTATGGCTGAAAATCAAAAGTTCTTCCAAATCAGTCCAGCCAATTTCTATTAGTTCATAAGGAAGTTGCTGGCTGCCCTAAGTCACTCCGCCGCCCTCTTCAACTTCGCCAGATAAACAAACAACCCCAGCCCCGCTACCAAAGTAGCGGCACACATTAAAATCTGCATCGGGTTAGGCTTGATCACGAACATGGCGCCGATAAACTGTACAATCAGGATAACGTAGAGAATCCTTGCAATCCCTTCACGAGGCAGCTTGGTAATCACAAAAGCACCCAACGGAGCGAAAAACACAACCACAGGCACACAGGCAATCCACAGTTCAAATGATTCCTGACTGAAATCCCCAAGAATAACTACGTGCAGGAAAAAGCCCAGGAGCGTCTCGATCGTCATAATGATCACAGAGGACGGGGTTGCTACCTTTTCGCTGACCCTGTAATAAATTGTCATCAGGCAAAAAGTGAATATGTTGATACCTGTTCCGAAAATGGAAGAAATGATTCCGCCGATCAGTCCGAATATGGCTAAACGTAACTGGTCTTTTGAACTAAAATTGGGAATAGACTCAAAAACATTCCGTTTCGGGCGACTATTTTCACGCCAGAGCGCAATTCCGAAACTTAGCCAAAGCGACACAAAAAACAATTTGGCCATGACCGGAGAAATGAGCGGAACCACGTAGTAAGTCCCGAAAACCAACCCAAAAATACCTCCCAGCGTGACGAATCGGATGTAATTCCATTCAACTTTAACCCTTAGCCCCAAAATGAGCAGCGAAGCTGAAGTCATCCCGATACTCTGAATGGCAAATGCGAAGTTACGCGCGACGGGTGGCGGAATTTTCAGCAACAACGTAAAAACAGGGTATGCGATAGCAGCGCTTCCTTCGGGACTGGAACCGGCAATGAAGGAACCAAACACCATCGTGAGCATGGCGGCCCATTTTTTCTGCAGAAACTGAAGGTCTGGATAAGCAGAAACGTAATAGAACCAACTGCTCAAAACAGTGATCAGAAAAATGAAGTACAGGATTGGTAACCTTCGTTGTTTTTGAGAGGATTTAGCCATTTGATAAATCGGGTAGATCTGGGCCCACTTATTAATCCTTTAAAAGGTAAAAATATTTACAATCGTATAACTTTACGGTTCTTATTGCCCGCGTTAAAACTCCATTTGTTAACCTCAAAATCGAAAAGCAATGTCAAACATCGAAAGTAGCGAAGTGATTGTTGGTAATCAACAATCAATATTGGGAAACCAGGATACAATACTGGAAAATCAAAATTTCCTGAAAGATAATCAGGCGTCGATCCTGGAAAATCAAAAAATTATCACAGACAATCAAGCTGCCATTCTGCAGAACCAGGAAACCATTGTCAAAAATCAGGAATCAATACTGAACAACCAGACAAACCTGGAACTGATATTGAAAAACCAGGAAAGGATTTTGGCTTTGCTTGAAAAATAGTTTTTAAGTTCCCCATAAAAAATGCCTGCTACGTACGGGATGGAGCAGGCATTTTTTGTTGCCCGGAGGCCAGTTGATTTTCGATTTGCCAATCGAAAGTTATTGTTTATTTCAAAAAGTCCCCCACATTCTCCTTTGTCACCAACTGGAAAGGAATCAGGACTTCTTTCTCAAAAGCCTCTTTTTTCGCCGCCTTTACAGCAGTCTCAATCGCCTTGCTGCCCTGTTCTTTCGCATTTTGAAAAACAGTGGCGTCCAAAGTGCCCTTCTTAACGGCTTGCAAAGCGTCGGGAATCGCGTCCACACTGACCACGAGTACCTTACCTTTCAATCCAGCGGCTTCCAATGCCTTTACAGCGCCCATTCCCATTTCGTCGTTCTGCGCGAAAATAGCGTTGACCTGGTTCCCGTACGATTGGATCCAGTTTTCAGCAAGCGACATGGCTTTGGCACGGTCCCACTCTCCCGTTTGTTCCGCCAGGAGCTTCAATCCCGGGTTTGCTTTCAAAATTTCTTTTGCCCCCCTATCTCTTTTAATTTGAGCAGCCTGACCCATAAAACCGTGCATCATGAGGATATTGCCTTTCCCTCCCAGCTTTTCGGCTATATATTTCATTGCAATTCGGGCGGATTCTGTGTCATCAGAACCAACGAAGGCAGTAGGTTTCGTGCTGGTTTCCGAATTGACGTTGATAATGGGGATCTTCGCATCCATTGCAAGTTTTACGGCCGGTGAGCTCGCTTCCACTTCACAGGGGTTCATAATGATCGCATCTACTCCCTGCGCAATAAAGCTCTCAACCTGCTCCACCTGTTTCAGAGCGGAACGCTCGGCATCAACCGTGATCAGTTCCACATTCAGTTTCTTCGCCTTAGCCTCCATTTCATCGCTGACGTTTACAATGAATTCGTTTTGCATGCTGAGCATGGTCGCGCCGATCAAAAGTTTCTTGTCCGAACCCCCTCCGGACTCGCCCTTTTTTGATTGGTTACAACCAAATAAAATTGCCGTGGCAAATAAAATGTAGCAGCTGATTTTCATAATGATGATTTCTGTCTTCTTATTCTCTTTCTTTTTTTCCTGCGCTGTCCAGCACCACGGCACCGATGATGATAACCCCCATCACAACTTGCTGATAATAAGAGGTAACATTCAACAAATCCAGACTATTGCTGATCACGCCAATGAGCAATGCACCGATCAATGTTCCCGTCATCGTGCCCGTTCCTCCCGAGGTACTTGTTCCGCCGATGATGGCGGCTGCTATTGCGTCGAGCTCGAACCCTGCGCCCGCGTTAGGCTGCCCGGTAGTAATTCTTGATGTAAGTAAAATACCACCCAGAGCGGAAAGCAGGCCACAAATGGTATATACCCACATTTTAATCCTATTCACATCGATCCCGGAGGCCCTCGCCGCAGGCTCGTTACCCCCCACGGCGTACATATACCTTCCCAGAATGGTTTTGTTCAAAACAATGGAACAGACGATAAAGGCGGCGATTAAAATGATGATCGGGAAAGGGATACCGAAAATGTTCCCGCCCCCGATAAAGTTGAAGGAATCGGATAAATTAGAGATCGGCCGTCCTTTGCTCAGGATCAGGGCCAAACCTCTGCCAATTGTCATCGTCCCCAAAGTGACGATGAAGGGAGGCACTTTGCTTTTGGTAATCACGAGTCCATTAAACCCCCCAAGCGCCAGCCCAGCTGCCAAACCGGCCAGCAACGGCACAATTAACGGGTAAGTATCCGGGTGGGCGAACATCGCAGTGATCACCCCGGCAACCGCAACCATGGACCCGAGCGACAAATCAATCCCGCCAGTGATGATCACGAATGTAACCCCAAAAGCGAGCAACGCATTAATGGACACCTGGTTACCAATGATCAGCAGGTTCGACAGCGTAAAAAACCGCGGGGTACTCAGCGCGAGTACCAGGCAAATCAATAAAAATGCCAGGAAAATACCGTAACGGCTCAAGCTGGCGAAACGGGGGCTTAATTTTATTTCCATAAAGGAGGTCGTTTTTCACTACGGCAACCGGCCATCAGCCCTATGCCACCGCGTATTTCATAATCAGTTCCTGCGTTGCTTCCTCTTTCGAAAGCAATGCGGTTTGTTTTCCTTTTGATAAAACCAAAATCCGGTCGCTCATACCTAGTATTTCGGGCAATTCCGACGAAATCATGATAATAGCAATGCCGCTGTCTGCCAGACTTCTGATCAGTTTATATATTTCAAATTTCGCCCCTACATCCACCCCTCTGGTCGGTTCATCCAGAATAATCATTTTTGGCGATGCCTGAAGCACTTTCCCAATGACTACTTTCTGCTGATTTCCGCCGCTAAGGTTGATTACTTTCTGATTTCCGCCGGAAGTTTTGATTTTCAGGTCCAGGATCATCTGCTCCGTTGTGTATAGCTCACTTTCCTCATTGATAAACAAGCCCTTCCTGTGTTTTGAGAGGCTCGCAAGCGTGATATTATCTTTTACAGACATTTCAGGGATAAATCCCAATTTTTTTCTGTCTTCGCTCACATAACCAATACCATACTTCAAGGCCTGCTGAGGGGATCTTATTTCTTCTTTCTGTCCGTGCAGATGAATTTCACCATCATCGAACCCTTCCAGCCCAAATATCGCCCTTGCAATCTCCGTCCTTCCGGCCCCCATTAATCCCGCCAGCCCGACAATTTCCCCGGCTCGCACCTTGAAACTGATATCTGAGAATTTACCCTTTTTACCCAGGTTGATGACCGATAGCACATCCTCACCAAAGACACCCGTTTGTTCCGGAAACATCTGGTCAATTTCCCGGCCTACCATCATCGCGATCAGCGAATTTTTATCAAGTTCCGGGGCGGGTTTTGTTCCGATATACTTACCATCCCGCAAGACGGTGATCATATCCGATATCTCAAAAATTTCATCCATTTTATGAGATATATAGATGATGCTTACACCCTTTTCACGAAGATTTCGTATGATATTAAAAAGCATAGCAACTTCTCTATCGGATATCGCAGACGTCGGCTCGTCCATGATGATCACTTTGGCATTATTGGAAATGGCCTTGGCGATCTCCACCATCTGCATTTGAGCAACACTCAGGTGTTTCATTTGGGTATCCGGGGCGATGTCAACACCCAATTGCTCCATCAGCTGGGATGCTTTCTGATTGATCAGGGAGTCATCCAGCCAGCCCGTAAACCAGCCTTTCCGGTCCGACACCTCTCTTTCCCGACCCAAAAAAATATTCTGTGCGATAGTGAGTTCCGGAATGATCAGGATTTCTTGGTGTATCATCGAAAGACCCTTTTTCTGGATCTGATGAACATTACCGCCCCTGACATTTTCCCCTTCAAAAAGAATTTCTCCCGAATCCGGTGTTAACAAACCGATCAGGATCTTCATAAAAGTAGATTTGCCTGCGCCATTTTCGCCCATCAAGGCATGTACCTCGCCTCTTTTCAGATCAAACTGAATGTTGTCCAGCGCTTTGACACCGGAAAAGGACTTGGACAGCTGATGAACTTGCAGAATGAAATCAGACATATCATTTTATTTAAAAAAGGCCCCGGCCAATTCTGTAAAAATCAGCCAAAGCCTTTCTTTTTTTCTCTCATTTTCCGTCGGCTTAAGCCGACGGCAATTGGATGCGATGCGGCATGAGCCAGGAATTTTGGGGCTCTTTCTTTATCCTTCCCAGACGACTCCTGTATCTTTCCAGGTTTTTGCCGCTGCGGAATCCAGTACCGCTTCGCAGACTTTTTGGGTCTCGTAAGCATCCCTGAATGTGGGCTGGCAAGGTTTGCCGGTTTGCAGGCTTTCGAAGAAATCGGCCACCTGGTGGATGAATGAATGTTCGTAACCAATGCTGGTCCCGGGAATCCACCATCTTTTCATATAAGGCTGGTCGCCGTCTGTTACAAGGATCGATCTCCATCCGCGGACGATCGAATCGTCGCTGTGGTCGAAATATTCAAGACGGTTCAGGTCATGCAAATCCCATTTGATGGATGCATGTTCCCCGTTAATTTCAAATGTATACAAAGCTTTGTGACCACGTGCATAACGTGTTGATTCAAAGAGCCCTAGTGAACCATTATCAAAATGGCAGTGGAAAATACAGGCATCGTCGATACCCACTTTCTGCACCTGGCCGCTTTCCGAGTGAACACGTTCTTTAATGAATGTTTCAGTCACCGCCGACACATCTTTGATGCCTCCGTTGATCCACATGGCCGTATCGATACAGTGCGCCAGCAAATCGCCGGTCACACCGGAACCTGCGGCGTCCACATCCAGGCGCCAGGTAGCAGTACCACCTTGCGGAACGTCCGGGTTGATCGTCCAATCTTGTAAAAAGTTAGCGCGATAATGGAAAATACGTCCCAATTTACCTGAATCGACGATTTGCTTCGCCAAAGTCACTGCAGGAACACGACGGTAATTATACCAGACCGTATTTTGAACACCTGCTTTTTCAATGGCATCCACCATGGTTTTAGCCTCAGCCAGCGTCCGCGCAAGCGGTTTTTCGCAAAGTATCATCTTTCCAGCCGCTGCCGCCGCTATCGCGATTTCCGCGTGGGTATCATTCGCTGTACAAATGTCCACAGCGTCTACATCGTCGCGGGCGATTACTTTTTTCCAGTCTGTTTCAAATGACTCGTAACCCCATTGCTCCGCAAAAGCCTTTACTTTTTCTTCGTTGCGGGAACATGCCACTTTAAGTACCGGTGTATATTCCAATTCCGGAAAAAAATTTGCAATTCTGTTATATCCATTGGAATGCGTACGGCCCATCAATCCGGTACCAATAAGCGCAATTCTGATTTCTTTCTTTGCCATAATTTCTATTTCTCTATTTCCGTCGCCATAAGGCGACGGCAAAGGGTTTGATGATTTTATGATTCCTGGTACCAGCCGTGTGCTTTGCGGACATTTACCAGCGCCCGCAGAATGTCGTTCCAGGTTTGCTGGTTGTACATCACGTCGTTCGGGAACATACAGCCGTCCCAGCAAATATGACGGAATGCCTTGGTCACATTGCCATTTTCATCCCTCAGCCAATATCCTGCATCGTGGACAATGTCCAGCTTCCCGTTTGGATCTGTAGCCAGACAGTGGCGGCCTGTTTTATCATGCGAACCAGTTCCATGAACGGTTCCATCATTTTGGGCAACGTGGAAATCGAATGTCCAGGGACGTAGCGCAGCAGTCATCGTTTTGAGACCTTCATCCAATGCAGCGCGGTTACTCCACTCAAAATCAACCGGCAATACGCGGTGTTCAGGAGCATTATAACCCAGCAGATAAAGGAAAGTATGCGACATATCTGCCTGGAAACCCATATTGGGGCGATCCACCGCTTCCAATGTTTCCAGCATGGTTTTCCAGCTGTGCATCGCGCCCCAGCATATCTCGCCTTCGGCTGCGATCTTTTCGCCAAAGTCGGCTGCTACATCGCAGGCTCTTCTGAATGTTTCGGCAATCTGCTTGGTGTTTCCGGCAGGATCAACAGACCACGCTTCCGGTGAGGACGCCGAATCCACACGGATCACCCCACCCTGGCGAATGCCCAGCTCACGCAGTTTTTGACCAAAAACACAAGCTTGGCGTACCTGCTCGATGAATTCGTCGCGGGCTTCTTTGGTACCCATCGCCGAGCCAGCCCAAATGTTGGCGACAAGGCTTCCTACTTCGAGGTTATACCCGCGCAGTTTGTCGGCCAGGCGCGCCGGACCGTCACCATCAGCCATATAAATGCCGACGTGCGGTTCAAAAAGGCCCAAATCGATACCGTCGAATTTCACGCCGTCCACCTCAGCGGCGGCGGTTTTTTCGAGCATGGTATCAAATGCAATAATCGGTTCAGAATCAGAACCTTTCCCCACAATCCCAGGCCATGTGGCATTGTGAAGTTTGGGATAATTATTTTCAGGCATGGTTTAAGAATTATTTGGTTGGTATTACAAAATCAGGTCAGGGTTACCCGGACCGAAGTGTTTCAAAATCACGATCGGATCAGTTTTCGACGGGTTGCTGATCACAACACCTTCGACCGCTGCCTTTTCGCTTACAAAAAACTCATCATTCGTCAGTTGTCCGTAGCGGATCAATGCAGGTGTTTCGATATCCCACTCCCCAAACTTGCCGTGGCCCTGCATCACGATCATTCCGTATGCGCCACCGTCTTTAATGGTCACGGTTTGCCCCGGGAAGACGGTCAGTTCCTTGGCACTGTAAGCTTCGTTTTTATAGCAAATCCAGTTTTCGCTATATCCTTCCGCTTCCATCTCGGCAACATCTTTCACCGGTTTCGGACGCATGAAATGTTTCTCCATCAAATTAGGATTGACATTCAAATCCCAGTCGATTACTTCCATCAACAAATCGTAATCGCCAATTCTGTCTTTCGGCGTACCTTTCCAAAGCAACTCCTCAGGAATAACGGCCTCGTTCACAAGCGATTGATACATAGCAAAAATATCTGATGCTTTCTGTGGCTCATAAGTACATAAGCTGCCAGGCGCGTGCAACATGCCGGGAGGCACATCCCAGCCAGTTCCCGGTTCAAGACGAAATGCCTGAGAGTAGTTCGTGATTTTATTGTCACCCTTGGTGAAGTTCATCAGACACTCCTTGATTTGCTCTTTGGAAGTACCGGGAGCGATACCAATGAATGTATAAGGAAAATCACCGCCATGGTTATTGAGTTGTGGCGGGAAATAGTAGGCTTCCGGCTTTCCATTCTGGCCCACCATCGCAGCGTGCTCGTCTCTGTGGTGGATATGGTGTGGAAGCGGTCCCATATTGTCAAAAAACTTGGAATACATCGGCCAGCTTTTGTATTGGTCCCAAAGTCTGTCGCCTATGATTTCGCCTTTCAGCTCTTCCACCGCGTCCCGCAATGTCACTTTCTGAACCCCTGATTCGTCTTCCAAAACGATTTGACTCAAACCTTCATTTTCGCCCGTAAGTGGCCCATTTTCCGCAGGCGTTGTGGACGACAGCCAGCGCTCGTCGATCCCGCCACGCTCTCCGCCCAATACATAATAGTCATCAGGGTGTAATTTGATCCTGCGGCCAGGAACGCAGAAAGAACGTGGTACCCACGTAGGCGCCAGACGTAAAATCCCTTTTCCCTGCTCTAATGCCTTTTCAGCTATACTTGAAAGTCCCATTGTTGGTTTTAAAATTGGTTTTATATAAAATACTCCTCAATTGTTTCCTTATCAGTCAATACAGTCAGTTCCAGATCATAAGACCGTGTTTCTTCCGGTTCTATAAAAATCAATGTCCCATCTTTTCTAGCTTTTGCCTGCCCGGAAAGCGGGTGCGTGCTGGGTTCGAGGCCTGTCACATATTCGCCCTTACCCCAATGCTGCCAGTTAGCCATCCAGGGGAGCTGTTCTTTTTTGAATTTCAATCCTACCGCGAAGCCTATCTTCTCATTATGAATCCCGCAAACACTATCCCCGAAAATATCCGCTTCAATATCCACCAGCGCCACTTCCTCGCCGCTGCCCAAATGATCGTCGAGCGGAGCGGGGCATTTTTTAAATTCATTTCCTTCCTTGAAAATCTTTGCATTCTCCTCGCCATTTCGCGGGTACCATTTTCCTTTCCAGAGCATGTCCGCACCTTCGTCGGCCAGCGGCCAGCCGAAATTGAAATGGTATAGCAGCATGTGTGGGGCTGCGGTATTGGCTTTATTAATGACCTCGTCGTGAATTCGGATACCGGGCTGTCCCAATGTGGCGGAAATCGTCCTTTTCAATTCCAGGCTCGGGCCAAATGGCTTGGTTTCGCGGACAATGCCGGTAATGCTCATTTCCAGTTTTCCAGCCCGCAGATCCGGCTGAATGATCGATACCACTTCGGCAGGTGTATTGCTAATCAAACCATGCAAACCCCGGTCGCCGAAATCATCCGATTCCGGGCCGCCGGCGTGCGAAAGTCCGCAGGTAGTCAGCAGGCCGCCGCCGAATGTTCTCAGCCAATCGATGCCTTTGTCCGAAAACGGCTGCGAATAAGTAATCCCGCCATGACTGATCCACGCCAGACTATGCTGATTATAAAATGCCTCGGCAATATCCATCGCCCGGTCGATCACGATCTTGATCCGCAGTCCCGCCCCGGTATTCAGCCAGGCAATGCGTGTGCCCCTTCCGGCACCATTATCCAGTACAGAAGTCTCGATCCCGCCAACCTGCACATGATTGGACACTTTATCTTTCCAGTCCGGATTTGAATCGCTACGCTCCATTTTTATACTTTACCTGAAATTTGTTTCGGTGCGCCGCACCTTATTCTCATTTTATATTTAGTGCTACAAATCTTTCGGTGCTCTCCACCTTATTCTCAATTAACACTTTTACATTTCTACAGGTCTTTGGGTGCTCTGCATCGTTCAAAAGGCGCAGAGCGCCGGAAGATTTGTAGCAGCGTTTCTAAACATCCTCAACCGGAAGGTGCAGAGCACCGCAACAAAACGCACAAGTACTTGTATTAACATCCCTCAATTGCTCTCAGGCTGACAAATCTTTCAGCCAGCCTCTAACCCGCTCATTAAAGTCCGGCGTATCTTCGAAATGAAACGCATGCCCCAGTTTCTCATACAAAAACAACTCAGCCCCTGGTATCCCATTCGCTACTTCCTCCGCCATCCAGACCGGCGTAAATATGTCTTCCCTGCCACCAATCACTAATGTTGGCGCACTGATTTTACCAAGATCCGGCAGTGCATTGTGATTGATACAAGCCGCTGCCTGTCCTTCCAGACCATGCAAAGGCTGAGGGTGCGGATTTACGGCATCCTGCTTTCTGCCCAGTTCCAGTTCTTCGTGTTTTTCAGCATTATCCCAGGAGGATTTTGAAAAAATCAAAAGCTGGATGTACAGGCTGAATTCCTCCGGCCTGAACCTCGCCTTGCTATTCATAATGTGCTGAAAAAGCGATTTGGCGTAGTGATCGCATCTCGCCCAGGGACACATTAAAACCAGTGATTTCACTTTATCGGGGTGACGTATTGCAAGCTGCTGCGCGATCGTGCTGCCCATCGAGCAACCTACCACACTCACTTTTTCCAGACCCAGAAAATCCAGCAGCCCGGCATAATCATCCGCCATCTGTTCCGAAGAATATGGACCGGTCGGTTTATCGGTCTGCCCCACACCGCGGTTATCCCCTATGATGCAGCGAAAATGATGTTTCCAATCGGCCACATGCACATTCCACACCGAGCCGGGCGCGGTAATGCCCATGATCAAAAGCAATGGTTCACCCGAACCACGCTCTTCATAGTACATATTAATTCCGTTGGTTTTGATGGTCGGCATGGCGGAAGGCTATTTCAGTGCGGGGATTAAATCTTCCTGGATCCACTTGCCATCGTGCAGCGTCACAAAATCGGGATCTTCCAGCGCCTCTTCGCCTTCGTCTTCACAAATGATCCAGCCGCTGTAGTTGATATCTTTCAACCATTGGGTAACGCCCAAAAGATCAACTTTTCCTTTACCCATCAGCGTAAATTCCGGCTCGCCGTCCCAATCTTTATAATGTACGTGGTTGATCAGCGACTGATATTCCTTCATTTTGGCAAGCGGGTCCATGCCACCATTAATGATGTGGCCCACATCAGGCGTCCAGCCGGTAACCGACGAATCCAGCGATTCAAGCACAATTTTGTAATCTTCCTCAGTGCGGATAATGGAGGTATGCGGTGAATTCGGGTGGTAGCTGCAAGGCACGCCTTTGTCAGCAGCCCTTTTTGAAACGGTATTGACAATGTTGACGAGCCGCTTTTGACGCTCGGCCAGGTCATGTCTTCCGGTGGGTATCTGCACGGTATTCAAAACCGCGCCCGGGAATCTTTGCAACACCTTAATAGCATGGTCGGCTACTTCGCGCTCGCGCTCGGTTTCTTCCGCTTCATTCCAATCCAGGGCGAGGGCCAACGCGGCCAGCTCAATACCCTGTTCTTTTAATTTAGCTTCCAGTTTATCCGGATCGACCAGATCGCCCATCCAGGTGAAAATGGGCTGTATTCCCGTGAAACCGGCTTTTGAAATGATCTCGATCATGTGTCCCAGGCGGCCCTTGTGGGTTTCTCCGCTGCCACTCATAAACCAGGTATAAACTTCTGACCCAAAACGAAATGGAATTTGCACCGACATTGAATTTTTATGAATGTTTGAAAAATTATTTCTCTTTCTTTTTGACAACTTCGCCCGGCATGATCAGCGATTCAAATCCCGCCAGATCCGAAGGTTTTACATTGGCCTTGTATCCTGTAAAATTGAATGTGGTCGGCTTGTACGGACCAACAAACGCAATGTCGTTATTCGCCTTAATGTCTTTCTCCATTCCCAATCCCCAGAACATCGCATTGATCACCATTCTCCTGAAACCTTCATTGAGAATGTCTTCGGAAGCCCCATGGGTAGTCGTAAATGCACGTCCGGATTTCCTGGAATCCACTTTATAATCGCGAATCCAGGCAACCGGCAGCAATTTCTTGGTTTTATCCGGCTCCGAAGTGGCGGTCATACCATTCAAAACCTCGCCCCGAGCCAGCACGGTACCCTTAGGCTCAGCCGTATATCCTCCCGATTGTACCCACATATCCTTCACGCCGCGCATGATCGGATGGTTCTTTTCGGAAGGTTCAATGATGATCCTCGACGATTGTTTGTGATTGGTGCCATAATGTGAAACCCAGGTTTCGCCCAGCACATATTCGCCAAAACCATCTTTCCACTCGGCTTTCGGGCCTTTGTAGTTCCAGGTGTAATGTTCCCATTTCGGGTCATTTTTTATTTCAAAAGCGTGGGTAGAAGTCCGGAAAGCGACAATCGGCCCGCCACGTTTGATGTAGTCGTCGATATGCTGCATTTCCTTATCCTCGAAATGCGCAAAGCGCATGAACATGACGAGCAGGTCCGCTTTGTCCAGTACTTCAAGTCCTTTCAGATTCGAACTTCCGGGATAAATGTGATCGGTGCTATCCAATGCCCACACCACCGTGCAGGTAAAACCGTAACGTTTGGCAAGAATACGGGCCAAAGCCGGAAGCGATTCCTCTCCGCGGTATTCATGGTCGGTAGCGATGAAAACAATGTTTTTGCCCACACCCGGGCCTTTATCGCCTTTGTAAACAACCCGGTATTTAGCCGCGTCGCCCTGGGCAAAACTTGCCGTCTGAATGCAAAGGAAAAGCAAAGTGCACAGGACCGGTTTCAAAACCATTTTCATAAGCATATCGGTTAAAGGCCGTGTTTCAGAGACATTTCACGGATGAATTTGTAGCCGCTCTCGGCAATGTCCCAGGGATCATTAAACTCCCGCCAAACGCCGATGGCATTGGCAAAGCCCGGATCATTTCTGGAAAAAGCCTCAATCGTAAGCCAGCCCTGGTAGTTGATCGCAGCCAGCCCGGCGAATGCATCGTCCCATTTCACCTGCCCGGTGCCGGGGGTTCCGCGGTCGTTTTCACTGATGTGTACGTGGGCTAACACGGGTGCTATGGTCTGCAGCGCGGAGACATAACTTTTCTCCTCGATATTGGAATGATGGGTGTCGAACATCGCCTTCACATTGGGGTGGTTTGCGGCCTTCACCAGTTTCAAAAGCTGCTCCATTGTATTGCAGAGATAACATTCGAAGCGGTTCAGCGCTTCCAGCGCAAAGGTAATGTTGGCTTGGGCAGCATAGTCCGCAGCCGTGCTTAGCACTTCTCCGGCCAGCGCATATTCCTGATCTTCGGCAGGACGGTTTACAAAAATGGTGTGCCCCGAGTGAAACGGACCGCAGATGATTTTTGCGTTCAGCTCATGCGCGCGGTCCACGGCCCATTTGATTTTATCCAAAGCTTTCTGGCGCACGTCCGCCGATTCACTCACGGGATTGTCGTCTTTACCCAGCGTCATTACAGCCGTGGTTTCAAGGCCTAGGTCTCTGGTAAAATTACCCATCCGCTGGTAAGCGGCCGATTCCTGAGGGCCGAGATAAAATTCAACACCGTCATAACCGATCCCTTTCAGTCTTTCGATGATCGGAAAAAGGTCGTCCGAAACCGCCGCCGTCCAGGCGAGTACATTAAATCCAATTTTGTTCATTGTTGCTGATTTTGCCTAGCTGTTAGCTTTCAAAAAAACTTACAGTTGTTTGATGCGCAGGTCCTTGTATTCCACCTTCATAGGCGGTCCAACGTGAACCTGTACACCTAAAAGGCCTTTTTTAGCTCCATTTACCGTGTCATTATCGGTAACATCGCTCATGAGGACGTCATTGATGTAATGTTGTAAATGATTTCCCTTGATCACCAGCCGGAAGGTATTCCAGTCTTCGCTCTTAATCAGGGTTTTAAGCGAGTCGGAGCTACCGAGTGAACCTACTACTTCAAAGCCCGTCCAGGCATTGGCTTTTACGCCAGCGCGGATTGCCTCAGGTGTTTTTTCGCCAGTGTATTGTTTGATTACGGTTTTCTGCCCGCGGTAAGCCAATGTTGTTCTTTTGCGCTCCTCGTAGTTCTGACCGGTGTAGTTAATTTTACCGTCGATATCGGCCTGGTAGCCTTTTAATGCAAAAGGGACATCGGTGAGTTGTTCGCTGCGGTAGTTGATACCGGAGTTACCGTCTTTTGCAATTTTAAAGGAGCCTTTAAATTCAAAATCGCCTGGTTCGCCGCCACGCCAGATGATGAAAGAATTGGTCTTAAGAAGCGTTTCGGGAGTAATCTCCCCTACCAGATTACCATTTTCCACCCTCCAGTATTTGGGATCTCCATCCCAGCCTTTCAGCGTTTTACCATCGAAAATTGAAACGAACCCTTTTTCTTTCTTTTGGGCTACACTGGAAACATGCGTGCCTATTGTCAGCAACGCAGCTATGACAAATCCGGCCTTGATAAATCTGGAACTCATTGGAGATTAAATTATAGGTTTAGTGACTTTTCAGGTAATTATTACCCTTACAACAAGGTTTTCTTTCCACCTTAATACTCTTAAAAAAGCAGAAAATAATATCCAAAAATTCCTAAAAATATCTAAGCGACTATCCTGTACTAACCTGCTTGTCAGGGAAGAGGATCACCCGATATTTTTTGTGCCGGATCATAAACGGCGACACCTACACGGGAATCTGCACAGCCGTAGTACAATAGCCATTTCTTTTTGAAATACACCATACCCTCAATAAACACAGTACCAGCCACATACTGACCGCTTTTCTCGAAAGCTTCCATCGGACGAAAGAACGGAACGTCCAGCCTGGCGAGCAGTTTGGTCGGGTCATTCTTATCAAAAAGAACCTGGCCGGCACAGTAACTATTGGGCGTAAACCGTTTATCACCGTCTTCGCCCTTGTCGTTTTTGCCGTTGTATAAAAGCACAATTCCCTTCTCGGTAACAATTGCAGGCGGTCCGCATTCGGTCAGGTTACTGTCAAAATAGCCTTTCCTTGGTGAGATCAGGTTTAACGGATTCTGGTCTTTGCCAACCACCGGTTCCCAGTTGATCAGGTCGGTTGAAGTGGCAACATTTACGTTGGCCTCGCCGAAATACAGCCAATATTTGCCATTGATTTTTGCAATGACCTGTTTGTCGCCGACCAGCTTTGTCACAATGGAAGCAGACTTCGTCCAGATCTGGTTGAATTTGCCGTTATAGGCTTGGGCAAATGCAGGTCCGTGTTTTTCCCATTTGATCAAATCCCTCGATGTGGCAACGCCGATCCGGGCTTTATCCTGATTCCATTGGGTATAAAAGATGACATACATGCCATCCTCAGTCACTGCAACTCTTGGATCCTCGCAACCGCCTGGCCACTCATTGGCTTTCTGGCTGTCCTCTCCCGGATACAGAACAGGTTCTTTCCTTCTTTTAAAAGTGATGCCATCTTCACTTTCAGCATATCCCAATCGCGACGTACGCTTTCCTATCTCGCGGCCGGCTTTGTCCTCGGCGCGGTACAGCACTACTATTTTGCCATTTTTGATCGTGGCCGCCGGATTAAAAGTGTCGTTGGATTCCCAGTCGATGTTCTTTTTGTTCATTGGACAGAAAAATATGGAAGTTGCATCGGGAGAAATAACCGGGTTGACACCCTCCGGACGTCTAAAACCACCAAATGTCCAGTCCGGAAGCCTGTTTTCTTTCTGTGCATAGCTTTCACCAGAAAATACCGATAGTGCAATCAGCAATCCAGCAATAAAATTTTTCATAGATATTCTTTAAGTTATCAAATAGAATCTCAAATATAGATTTTTTAGAATCAAATCAACGGCAATAAAAAATCCGGCAAGATTTCTCTTTCCGGATCGGATTTATAATGAATGTGAATGGTTTTATTTATTGGCGACCAAATTCACATCCAGCGTAAAATCGTTTTCAATCGCCTTATCTCCCAGATTTTCGAAGAAATTGGCGGAGCGAAACTTGATATCATATTTAGTGCGGTCAACCACTACTTTTGCGCTTGCTGTTACTTTCTTAGCATCGGCTTTTACAGTGGCCGGGAATTTCACATCCTGTGTAATGCCTTTGATGGTCAGTTTCCCGGTTACGTCGTAAGCATCGCCGCCTTTTGGAGTGACAGAAGAAATAACCAGGGTCGCCTGCGGATGTTTTTCGACAGAGAAAAAGTCATCGCTTTTAAGGTGCCCGGTCAGCTTGCCATTCATTTCTTTATCGGTTACGTCTGTAACCACCAGGGATTTAACATCGGCTGTAAAGCTGCCGCCTTTCAGTTTATCACCATCCACGATCAATGACCCGCTTTCCACAGGTACGGTACCAGCGTGCGTTCCGGTTACTTTTTTGGCACCCCATACGATCTTGCTGCTTTTTGTATCTACAGCCAGCGTCTTATCCTTAGCCGTAACCTTACCTGGTCCGCCAGCAATCGCAGCAGCATTGATTAACAAGCCTGCCACCACAAATACAAACATTTTTTTCATAGTCATTTTCATTGTTTAAAGTGTAGAAAGAATTTTTTGTAATATAAAAAGATACTTCAAATTAAGAGAATCGCACAGAACGTTGTACGTGGTTTCCGGTTACCTCGTTGCTTCCTGCTGCAGAAGTTTGAAATTAGCGAGTTGTTCCAGGATTTCCTTGCCTTCCGGCCAGTCGCCCAGCCCGGAAACTGCATTAATATGCCCTTTTTTACCAATATTGATAAAATTGCTGCCCCAGTTGCCTGCAAACACTTTGGACCGTCCTATGCTGGCATAAATATCATTGGTACTGGCAACCACAATGCTTTTGAAAGGAAGCGAACGCACCGGAATAGGTGTAAAACCCACTACAAAGTTGAGGCGTTTCGAAAGCTCGGCATCGGCAGGTGCAACCAGCAACGCCCCTTTTATCCATTCAGAAGTATGAGACTGTGCCCAATGGGCAACTGTGATACATCCCAGGCTGTGCGCTATTAAAATGGTCGGCTCGGTCAACGCGCTGATTTGCTTTTGCAGCTGCGCCACCCAATCCTCCCTCACAGGCCAGTCCCAGTTTTCCTGCTTTACCCTGCTAAAAAGCTGCGGATGTTGTTCTTCCCAAATCGTCTGCCAATGTTGCGGACCGGAACTTGCCAGACCGGGAACAGTCAGAAAATGCATGCTCATTATGGTTATACCCTCATTTAAATGATCTTGTAAAGGTATCGACCGCTATTTATTTATTCTACTACAATAATAGATTAAACTTCGAGCAGCCAGGTTTTCACTTCCGTGCCATCACACACCTGAAACCGAGGTTGTTGCTTCCACTTGTCACCTCCCCTTTCCCCCTGCTTCCTGCCTTATACCTGATGCAATATTCATCACTGCACAAGAATGATCCGCCTCGCTGGACACGCTTAACCGCCCCTGGTTCATCAGGATCGTAGCTGTCTGACGGGCCTTTAGGATTGTCCTTGGGGCTTTTTGCATAGTAATCCGGGCGGTAAAGGTCCTCGCACCATTCCCATACATTGCCGTCCATATCGTACAGCCCGTACGGATTAGCAGGAAAAGTTTTGACCGGCGCGGCGGTCAGAAATCCATCTTCCTTTGTATTTTTATCCGGAAAACTTCCCTGGTAAATATTGGCGACCCATTTGTTGCCCGGCTTCAGCTCATCGCCCCAATAGTAGGTATGGTTTCCCCGTCCTCCCTGCGCCGCAAATTCCCACTCTGCTTCTGTCGGCAATCTCTTGCCAGCCCATTTGGCATAAGCTGCGGCATCTTCATACGAAATATGGATTACAGGATAATTTTCACGTCCTTTTGTTGAGCTCGACGGCCCCTCGGGGTGTGCCCAATTGGCACCAGGCACGTACGACCACCATTGCAGGGGGTTGTCAAGCGAAACCCGGGTGGGCGTGGGTGTAAAAACAGCTGAGCCGGGAACCAGTTTGTCGGCAGGGACTCCGGGATAATCAGCAGGATTCAACGGGCGCTCGGCAACCGTTTTGTAATGGGTTGCCTTTACAAATGCTGCAAATTCGGCATTGGTCACCTCATGCTCGTCCATATAAAATCCATTCACCGAGACCTCGTGCATAGGCCGGGAATCAGGAAATTCATCTGCCCCCATCAAAAATTTACCTCCCTTGATCCAAACCATTCCGCTGGTGTCGCCTTTCACTTGGGTAACATAACTTGCGTTTGTGATCGCGGAAGCCCGGGATGGGATGCCGTCCGCAATACAATGTGCCAGGCTGTCCGCTTTTCTTTCTTCGGCAGTCTGCTTTTTCTCGCACCCCAACAATACAAAACCGAATAGCCCCGCAATACTTATTCTGAAAAAAATGTTTTTTGAAAATTTCATATCCTCAACTATTAAACTCGTGCTCCTAAAACTCACTGCTTTTTATCTGGAATACATCCTGCAAAACCTGCTTTGCTGCATGATAACCGCACATACCATGCACACCGCCGCCCGGAGGCGTTGACGAGGAACATAAATAAATATCCTTTGCTGAAGTACGGTAAGGCGACACTGCCAAAACCGGCCTTGAATACAATTGAAAAATATCCTGCACTCCCCCATTGATATCCCCACCCATGTAATTCGGGTTGTAAGCCTCCATTTCCACTGTGTTCATGCTGTGTTTTGCTTTAATTAAATCCCTGAAACCCGGCGCAAAGCGCTCCACCTGATTTTCGATGGCTGAGGTCATATCTACAGTGGAGCCGTTTGGAACGTGGCAATATGCCCAGGCGGTATGCTTTCCCCGGGGTGCCCGGGTGCTGTCGAATGAACTCTGCTGAGCAACCAATACAAATGGTTTTTCGGAATGTATGCCTTGGGAAATGTTCTTTTCATAATCTGCGATTTCCTCCAGCGTATTACCCAGATGTACCGTTCCCGCTTCCCTGCATTCTTTGGCTGTAAATGGTATGACACCATCCAAAGCCCAGTCTATTTTAAAAACGCCTGCGCCGTATCGGTATTTTTCCAACCTCCTTTTGTACGACGAACTCAGTTGACCGCCGGCGATTTTCACCAACTGTCTGGGCGTAATATCTGCCAAAACTACCTTCGACCGGGGTAATTGTGACAAAGTACTCACCTCGAAACCTGTTGCAATCTCGCCGCCCAGGGACTGAAAATAAGCTGCCAATGCATGTGCAATAGATTGGCTTCCACCTTTTGGGACAGGCCAGCCGGTGAGGTGTGCAGCGGCCATCAGCATGATCCCGAAGGCTGATGTAGCCACATTTTGCAAAGGCTGTATCGCGTGTGCCGCCATTCCCGCCCATAATCCCCGCGCTTCCATTGTTTTAAATCTTTGCCCGCCCCTTATCGCCGAAGGCAGCGCTTTCAAACCAAATTTTACCAGCGCACCTGGCCTGTCGGGCCAGGTCAGCGGGCCTAACAACGCGGGTAAAAGAGCAGGTAGATCGGCAACCAGCGGTCCCATAAAATCGCGGTATACGGATGCATCACCTTTTAATTTGTCGGCCGTATCTTCCAACGACTGCTCTAACGTAGCCGCTGTCCCGTCATCAAAAGGATGTGCCGCTGCCCGGGTCGGGTGTATAAATTCCAGCCCAAAGTTGCTTAACGGCAGTTTTTTAAAAAAAGGCGACAGCAATGCCATCGGATGAACTGCGGAACAAACATCATGCACATAACCGGGCAATGTTAACTCCTGAGAACGCATTCCGCCACCAACGGTTGACTTTGCTTCCAAAATCAAAACAGAAAGCCCCGCCAGCTGCAGTGTGATCCCCGCCGCCAGTCCATTTGGGCCGGATCCGATAACAACCGCGTCGAATTCTGTTTTATACACGTTACTATTTTTTTGCGGAAGCGAGGATTTTCAAAGCTTCGTCGTCCTTATATTCTGTCATTAGTACCTTCAGCTTCTCCTTAAGATCCGCAGTTATTTTTTCGGTACCCCTGGTACCATAAATGTTGGCAACTTCCGTCGGATCTTTCTGCAGGTCAAACAATTCCCAAGAATCGGCCCCGCCATAAAAATAAGCCAGTTTATACCGGCTGGTACGCAATCCGAAATGAGGATAAACGTGATGAGGCTGCGGGAATTCGTAATAATGGTAATAAGCCTCTTTGCGCCAGGGAAGCTTTGCATCAGGGGTTTTCAAAAGAGATAGAAACGATTTCCCCTGCATATCCGCTGGCGTCTTGGTGCCGGCTATGTTCAGCACAGTGGGAGCCCAGTCGATGTTCAGGACCAGGTCGTCCACCTTGGTGCCTGGTTTGATCACTCCTGGATAACGGATCACAAAAGGCGTTTTCAGGGATTCTTCGTAAATAAAACGCTTGTCGAACCACCCGTGCTCGCCCAGGTAAAAACCCTGGTCAGATGCATAAATAACAACTGTATTCTTTGCAAGACCGCTCTTATCGAGGTAATCCAGCAGCTTACCAATATTCCTGTCCAACGAATTAGCAACCGAAAAATAGTCGCGCAGGTAACGCTGGTATTTCCATTCGGTCAGCGCTTTTCCTGTCAGCTTTTTTTCATCAAATTCTTTAGTAACCTTATCGTAATACGCTTTAAATATTCCTTTTTGCTCCGGATTAAAACGGTTATAAGTCCCGTCCTTCTCATAATCGGCATTTACCTTCAGATCCTGTTTCAACCGCATCGTTTTATCGATTGTCATATCCTGCTGTAAAGCTGCGGATCTTCCTTTGTAATCATCGTAAAAATTAGCCGGCAGGGGAAATGTCACATGGTCATAAGCTCCCAGGTCCTGCAGGTCCGGAAGCCACTCGCGGTGGGTAGCTTTATGCCCAACAATCAGGAAAAATGGTTTTGAATTATCCCGCTTTTCAAGCCATTCTGTGGAAAACTTCGTGATCAGGTCCGAAACATAACCAGTGTATCGCGTGGTGTCATTGGGCTGCCCGATAAAATCGGGGTTATAATAATTCCCCTGGCCCGGCAATACTTTCCAGAAATCGAACCCAGCCGGCAGACTGTTCAAATGCATTTTTCCTATCCAGGCAGTCTGATAACCACTTTTACGTAAGGTTTCCGAAAGCAAGGTCTGATTGGTGTCGAACCGCGTGTTGTCATTTCGCTTGTAGCCATTCAGGTGGCTGTATTTCCCTGTCAGCAATGTGGCACGACTGGGCCCGCAGATGGAATTGGTAACCAGGTTATTATGCAAAATCGCACCCTCCCTCGCGATACGGTCAATGTTGGGCGTCTTAACAAGCTTGTTACCATACGCGCCGATGCCCTGGTAAGCGTGATCGTCGGAAAAAATGAAGATAATATTCGGCCTCTCAGGGGGTTGTGCAATAGACTGCCCTGCGAAGATCAGCAATAAAAGCAAACTGAAACAGCCAATACGGCGCATCTGAAAAAAAAGGGCAAAAGTGGCCTGCATGAATTACTCTATTAAATTGGTAGACAAAATAAACTTATCAAAAAGTCTTAAGCAAACATTTCCCGGTATAACTTGGGAATATAACTGAGAATGTCTTTAAAACAAAAGCCCGGAACCTGTCAATCAGGATCCGGGCCTTCGTCATAATAGTCTGCGTAATATAATATTGGCCTGTTATTTTTTAGCGTCGTTAATTGCTTCTGCCATTTCAAGATGGTGCTTTAAAGCGGGCACTTTACCAGCTGCCCAGGATTTAACGTCCGGATCTTTGGCATCTTTTGCAGCTTCTTCGAATTCACTGATGTCCTCTTTGTGATCATCAACCATAAATGAGATGTAAGCCTTATCAAAATCAGCTCCTTTTTTTGCAGCCAGGTCATCGTATTTTTTTTGCTTGTCGTCACTCAATGCCATAGGCAGTGAGATATTTTTCTTTTCAGCAAGCGCTTTCAGTTCGTCATTCGCTGCACCGTGTTCCTTGCTCATCGTGGCTCCAAACTTTTTGACAGCTTCGCTTGAAGCATTGGCTTGAGCCAGCTCCCCAAGTTTAACTTCCATCATTCCGCCATCTGCGGCTGCAACGGCAAATTCCGAATCATCTTCCAGTTTTGTATCGTCCAGTTTCTGTTCGTTTTGCTCCTCTGCAACTTCCTTCGAGTCTTCCGACTTGTTGCTGTTACATGCCGTGAATGCCATCATCGAGGCTAAAACAAGGGCACTTAATGTTATCTTTTTCATTTTTACTTTCATTTTTTTGTGACTTATGGCGACATGGTTTTAAAAAAGCATGCCAGAACCCACGAAAAGTCAAACGCTCACCGATTGCATGTCAAGCACGCCATAGTCCCTCAAATGCTAGCATCCCGTTTTTTGCCTTTTACCGTTCACCCATTCGCTTTTTGCTATTTTGGTCTTACTGAAGAATATATTTATTCTTGATGAAAGATGTATTAATTTTGAAAACACATTGCTTCTTCAAAGCGAATGCTGCTTGCCATTGATCAACCAGACCCCCGCTGTTTAAACCTATAATGAGTTACGTTAAATCCTTTCGGATTCTTCTTGCGGACGACGACGACGACGATACTTTTTTATTTCAGGAGGCTCTGCAGCAGCTGCCTGTGCCCATGGACCTGCTCATCGCGGACAATGGGATGGAGCTTATGAATATCCTTGACAGCGAAACGGCCAAGCCCGATGTAATCTTCCTCGATATGAACATGCCGGTGAAAAATGGCCTTGAATGCCTGACAGAAATCAGGTCGACACCCGGATTCGAGAAAACGCCTATCATCATACTTTCCACATCAGTCGCACAATACCTGTGGGAATCCGCATACAGAGGTGGTGCGAACCTTTATATTCAAAAGCCTACCAGTTTTGACGGTCTGGTGGAGATTCTGAAAAAATGCCTGTTTCAACGGCTCGAAAGAAGCAATACTTTCGATGTGGAACAATTTTTGATTACCAATTAAAATTACCGGTATTGAATTTTCATTTATATGAGTGAACCGACTGTCTTCAGCAAGGATCAGGAGTATTTTATCAAAAATCTAAGGCAAGAAACATCGTACAGCCATCAAAAGCTGGAAGATAATAAGCTCTCAAAAGCAATTCTTGATCCCGCCGTGACTTTAAGCGACTATCAGAAGTACTTAGCCAAAATGTATGGCGTAGTTATCGCATGCGAAGACCAGGTGTTTCCGGCCATCAGTCATGTGATAACTGATCTTGCGGACAGATATAAATCCAGTCTGATCATCGAAGACCTGGCGGCAACCGGGCTATCTGATTCAGAAATCGACTCGTTACCGGTTTATCAGTTTAAATTTTCTACAACGGCCGAGGCGCTCGGAGCAATGTATGTGCTGGAAGGATCAACCCTGGGGGGAAAGATTCTTTACAAGCACATTCATGATACGCTCGGGCTCAAGCCTGAGAACGGTGCCGCCTATTTTTGGGGATACGGTCCACAAACCGGAACGCTGTGGAAATCTTTCATCTCTTGCTTTACACAATTTGCTGCTGAATCCACTGAAGGTAAGCAAATGATCGAAAGCGCAAAACAAACATTCACAGCCATAGACAACTGGCTCAGCAGCAGTAATTGAATAGCAGCATAATGAATATCAAAGATATCGTCAACCGGGATATTGTCAACCTGACAAACTGCGAGAGCGAACCTATACACATTCCAGGCAGTATTCAGCCACACGGATTTTTATTAGGCTTAAAAAAAGGAGTAAACCTCATCGAATATTGCAGCGGCAACACGTCCGATTACATCGGGTTAAGCCCTGAGATGGTTTTAGGAAAGTCGCTATGGGAAGTTTTTTCCGCTGCTGAACAAGATGAATTTGACAAATACGTCAGCGTTGGGAAGATCGATTCCGCCCAGCCTTTTGTATTTACGTTTAATGAAATCCCCTACAATACGACGGTCCATGAAAGTGGCGAAAACTTGATCCTAGAACTCGAACCGTTCCCGGACGGGACGCTCAATCTGCCCAATCTCTATAACCAGACGAGGACGTTTGTTTCCATCATGGAAAAATCGACCTACCTGCCCGAGCTTTGTCAGGAAATCGCAAATAAAACGCGGTCGATTACTGGGTATGACCGGGTCATGATCTATAAATTTGACGAGGATTATAATGGCGAAGTGATTGCGGAAAGCAAGCGCGAGGACCTGAATTCTTTTGCCGGGCAGAAATATCCGCATACAGATATCCCTGTTCAGGCCAGAGAGCTTTACATCCGCAATCCGCTGCGGATGATTGCGGATATACATTATACGCCGGTACCTTTGCTGACGGTTGATGACGCTTCCGATAAGAGCAACAAATCCCTTGATTTAAGCCTGTCGATCCTGAGAAGTGTGTCCCCGATCCATATCGAGTATCTCAAGAACATGGGTGTTGGCGCAACGCTGACCATATCTTTACTAAAAGACCAGAAACTGTGGGGGCTCATTGCCTGCCATCATTATTCGCCTAAAATCCTTCCGCACTACACCAGGCTATCGGCACTTCTACAGGGTAATTTTCTGACATCACAGATCGCCGTGCGTGAGGTTGCCGAAGAATTTGACGTAACCCAGCAGGTAGATAAAGCATTGGTGGAATCGTTGACTTTGCTGCACGAAAACGAGAATTTCCTCGAAGCCTGCCACCAGTCTACATCACTGCTGGCACTGGCCAACGCAAGCGGGGCCGTCGTTTACTACAACGGGGTTTTATATAAAAACGGGGTTCTGCCCGCGGAAACCGAGTTACTTCCTTTATTAAAATTCCTGGCAAAAAAGTACCCCAACAACGGCTTTCACACCAACAGCCTGATTGAAATTTATCCGCAGGGCGAGTCCATAGCCAAATTCGCGGCAGGGATCATTTACCACTCAATGGCTTCCGGCAATCAGGACGGTATAATTTGGTTCAGAAAAGAGAAGCTCGAAACCATCAACTGGGCGGGAAATCCGGACAAAGCTATCTTGCCTAATGAGGACGGCGTACGTTTGTCTCCGCGAAAATCCTTTGAGCTATGGATGGAGGTGGTCAAAAATAAAAGCCTGCCCTGGAGAAAGTCAGAACTGAACGCAGCCAGCAGTTTTTCCTATGCCTTGCAGAAGCACGTTAATTTCCAACTGATACGGAAGCAGGAAGATAAAAACCGGATACTGAATGAGGAGCTCCAGACTGCCAACAAAGAGCTTGCCAATCTGAATTGGATCAGCACGCACGATTTGAAAGAGCCATTGCGAAAAATCCAGATTTTCGCATCGAAGGTACTTGACCGGGAAGATCCGGACCTATCGTTGCAAGTGAAAGACTCGGTAGAAAGGATGCGGTTTGCAGCCGAGAAAATGCAGTTGCTCATTGAAGATATCCTGGCCTACTCCAAGGCTGGCAGCATGGAAAAGGTTTTTGAAAAGACCGACCTTAACGAGATCCTGGCAGGGGTTCTTAACGAACTGAGTGACGCCATTGAAGAGAAGAAAGCCGTTATCAAGTCGGCAGGACTTCCCGTTCTTTCTGTAATCCCGTTCCAGGTGCGCCAGCTTCTCGTGAACCTTATCAGCAACGCGATCAAGTTTACAAAACCAGGGATTGAGCCAATTGTCCGAATTACGTCCGAGGCAGTTACGGGGGCAGAAATCCCTGCTGAAAAGGCTGTCAAGGGTAACGATTATTACAAAATTTCTCTTGAAGACAATGGTATCGGATTTGAAACGGAATACAAAAACAGGATCTTTGATGTCTTCCAAAGGCTTCATCCCGCACACAAATATCCGGGAACGGGCATCGGACTTGCGATTTGTAAGAAGATTATGGAAAACCATCAAGGCTTTATCCTGGCCGAATCCGAATTGGATAAAGGTTCGGTCTTCAGCGTTTATTTCCCTGTTGAATAAACCGCCGGTCAACACTGGATCAAATTGAGTACATACTTCCTCAGCCATATTTCGAAAAGAAATACGGCTGAGGTTTTTTAATGCACTTTTGAACTGGTATCACTTTGTTATGCAAACGCGGCACACAGTTTAATGTAAACCACACATGTCGCTAGCCGCAGCCGTTGGAACGTTAACAGCAGAACCTGTTATCACGTCCAGACAATTCAAGAAGCTCAGAAAAGACCCTGCCCTGACCGCCTCGGCGGCAGGATTAAACTATATATCGGGAGAGGCACCCGGCTTTTTTCGCAAGGGAAAATCTCCCCGCTTTTATTATCAGGACAAAAAGGGCGAGCGATTAACGGATAAGCAGATCATCCAAAGAATCAAAGCACTGGTCCTCCCGCCAGCCTGGAAGGACGTATGGATCAGCTCCGACCCAAATGCGCACCTGCAGGCTACGGGCATAGACGATGCAGGTCGCAAGCAATACCGTTACCACCCGCATTGGAACCTGATCCGCAATCAAACGAAATATTATAAGTTGCTGACTTTTTCCGAAGCACTCCCACTACTGCGCGAACGGGTGGAACACGATCTGAGAAAAAGAGACCTGGATCTTCATAAATCCATTGCGCTGGTGATCAAGCTCATGGATAAAACCTGTATCCGGGTAGGTAACCAAAGATATAAGGTCAAACATGGATCTTCGGGCATCACCACATTGGACGCACGTTGCGCGACGGTCACTGGAAGCAGAATCAGGTTCATGTTTACCGGAAAAAAAGGAATCAAACAAGATATTACACTCCGGGACGCCCAGTTGGCGAGACTCGTGAAGCAATACAAAGAGCTGCCCGGAAAAAGACTTTTCCAGTACACAACCGAAAATGGAAGGTGCGCTTTAAATGCACGGCAGGTAAATGACTATATCCGTGAGCACACAGGCTCCCATTTTTCGGCCAAAGACTTCCGCACATGGATGGGTACAGTCACAGCTTTCGAATACCTGAGTATGCAGGAGAAACATCAGTCGCAGAGACAATATACACGAACCGTCAATACCTGCCTGGATGTTGTGGCAGCGCATTTGGGCAATACCAGGGCAGTTTGCAAGAAATATTACGTACATCCGGCGGTTTTCCGGGCATACGAAAATGGTAAGATCCAGCGGTTCCTGAATAAGCCCACCGACGAAATGCGATTCTTCTCAGCAAGCGAACAGCGTGTAAAATCGCTTCTGGCGCACCAGATCTAAGAATTGTGGGTTCGCCAGCGGGTCAGGAACATTGGAAGTGGTGACAAGGGAATGCCGCCTTGCAGCGCGGGTAAAAACAGCAACATATACGTCTGAAATTCTCACCCGAAAAGCGCACAAAGACACCTTTCAGTTTATGGCACAAGATTTTATCTCTCCCAATCAAACCATTAAAAATTATCACAAACTATAAATTTAATTCGTATGGAAACCAATGAAAATCTTGTCGAGGTCCTGAATGACCTGATCAGAATCAACAATGATCGTATCGACGGTTATGAAAAAGCTATTAACGAAGTGGAGGATATCGACGTGGACTTAAAAGGTATCTTCCAGAAAATGGCCAACGAAAGCCGTGAAAATATCAATGAACTTAGTGCAGAGGTAAGAACCCTGGGCGGCGACGTAGCAACCGGAACTACCAGTTCAGGTAAAATTTATAGGGTATGGATGGATATCAAAGCAACTTTCACAGGCCATGACAGGACATCCGTTCTGGAAAGCTGCGAGTATGGCGAAGACGCTGCGCAGGAAGCTTATGATGACGCATTGGCCTCAGACGTAGATCTCCCTGTCAACGTAAGACAGATTATCGCCAACCAAAAAGCCGAATTGCTTGAGTCACACAACCTGATCAAAAAATACCGTGACTTGCATGAAGCGGTGAATTAAGGTATTGCCACACGAACGCATGCTATCAAAAAAGGTGAAATCGATCGATTTCACCTTTTTTTGTATCCAAGCTAGCATTCAAAGTTTATCGGAGATCCACCACTTCCACGCCCGGATATTGTTTGGAATTGAAAGCGAAAAAACTGTCGGCTACATTCACATCGGGCTGAAACTGCTCCACTTTATAAACCACTTCCTGTCCGTTTTTATGAAATATTCTCCAGCTGTTAATCGATTTATCGACCTTATTTACTTCAATTTCTACTTTGTCAACCTGGCTGCTCTTGTTTGTTGAAGTCAGCTCGACTACCTCCAATGCTTTAGTCCCTTCCTTTTTTTCTTTCAAAAAGATATACTTGAACCCTTTTTTGTAAGCGGAGTATATCTTGGTAGGGTCGAGGTCACCGCCCGCTGTCGGGTCGGGATCCTGAAGGTTGACCTCATTCGTTTCTTTAATATAAGTCGCCATCAGCTTACCATCATTGAAGATCTCCTGACCAGCCATTTTCAGTCTGAATTTGGTACCTTTTACGGTAGCTTCGCCTTTCAATGGTTTCTCGCCCTTGGGGGTATAAGTAAACACAGCCTTAAAGGATTTGATCTGCTGATACTTCTTACTCATTGCTTCCAGGATTGCAGATGACTTTTTATCTCCCTGTGCATGGGATGTAAAAGAGGCCATTAAAGCAACCAACATGATGGCAATCGTGTAATACTTCATTTTAACGTTTTTCATATTAAACATTCTGGCTTTTAGTGGGTTAATTTATAAGGGAATACGTGAGGTCATATATAATGTTACAAAATTTAGACCAACCTTGTCAAGGAAGGTTTAACAGCAAATTTTATATGTTGGGAAAAATTGCATCTCCTGCCACTAGCTTACTCCCATTACACGGAGATGTTCTTCAAGCCCGCTGAGATCGTGAAACATCACGTCCCGGGCCTTGCTTCCTGTAAATGGCCCCACTACGCCAAGGATTTCGAGCTGATCCATGATCCGGCCCGCGCGATTATATCCCAGTTTCATTTTACGCTGGATTAACGAAGTACTACCCTGCTGGTGCGTAACGATCAGGCGGGCAGCGTCGGGGAGCAAACCGTCAAAATCATCGGGATTGAGATCCGCTTTTCCTTCGGCCGCGTCTTCCCCTTCATACTCCGGAAGCGCATAAGCTTCGTCATATCCGCGTTGCGATCCAATGTATTCGCATACATCCTCGATTTCGCGGGTATCGATAAACGGGCATTGAAGGCGGATTACCTCCGAGTTGATGGCCAGCAGCATATCACCCTGCCCCACTAGCTGCTCTGCGCCGCCCATATCCAGGATCGTCCGGGAATCGATACTGGATGTAACCCGGAAAGATAACCTGGCCGGAAAGTTCGCTTTAATCAGACCGGTAATGACTTTCACAGAAGGCCTTTGCGTCGCAACGACCAGGTGAATCCCCACTGCCCTCGCCAGCTGCGCCAGGCGTGCAATCGGCGTTTCTACCTCTTTACCTGCGGTCATCATCAGATCCGCCAACTCATCAATTACAAGAACAATGTATGGAAGGAAGCGGTGGCCTTTTTCAGGACTCAGCCTTCTTTGAGCAAACTTTGCATTGTATTCTTTCAGGTTCCTTACCGCAGCCTCCTTGAGCAGATCATACCTCGAATCCATTTCGATACACAGGGAATTCAGGGTAAAAATCACCTTTTTAGTATCGGTGATAATGGCTTCCTCTGCACCGGGAAGCTTAGCAAGGAAATGCCTTTCCAGCTTATTGAAAAGGGTCAGCTCCACTTTTTTGGGATCCACAAGAACGAATTTAAGCTCAGCAGGATGTTTCTTGTAAATCAGGGAAGCAAGGATCACGTTCAGTCCAACTGATTTTCCCTGCCCGGTGGCACCTGCCATCAGCAAGTGGGGCATTTTCGCCAGGTCCACGATGTGAATTTCATTGGAAATGGTTTTTCCAAGCACAATAGGAAGATCGTAGTTGGATTTTTGGAAACGCTCGTTTGCTAAAACAGATCTGACAAATACGGTCTCCCGATTTTTATTGGGTACCTCAATCCCAATCGTGCCCCTACCAGGCATCGGAGCGATGATCCTGATCCCCAGTGCGGCCAAGCTCAGCGCGATATCGCCTTCGAGGTTTTTAATTTTCGATATTCTGACCCCGGCTTCCGGAATAATCTCGTAAAGTGTAACGGTTGGCCCAATGGTCGCTTTGATTTTAGAAATATTGATCCCATAACTTCCAAGCGTATCAACAATCTTAGTCTTATTCCCTTCCAGCTCTTCGTGGCTGACTTTTTCATGCTGGTTTTCAAAGACCTCATTCAGGAGATCAATGTTTGGAAACTTGTAAGTCGGCAGGTCCAGTGTGGGATCGTATTGTCCAAACTCCCTTAATATGGATGTATTGATATCCTCATCTTCCAATTCTTCGTCCACTGGTTCCGCCGCCTGCGTAGTATCCTCTACTTCCAGTTCCAGTTTGGTATCAACGGCCACGACGGGTATGGGAATTGGCTTCACAAAGGGAATACTCGTCACCTGTCCATTCCCTGGCTCCAATACCGGCTTTTCTGTTTTCGATGGCAGTGGCTCTGGCTCAGCCTCGACAGGCTGGATGTAATCGTCGTAGGTATCGTTAACCACAGATACGAAATTGCCAACCTTCTCAGGTTCTTTGTTATTGTCCGCTTCTGCAGCGACTGTCGCGTCATTGGCCAGCTCATCGGATTCTTCCAGCCGCGCATTTTTGAGCTGCCAGGCCTCAAAGGTTGACCGGGCATCATAGAAGAAAACAGCGAAAACAAACAATGCAAAAACGATCGGGATAACGCTTCCCCATTTGAGCCAGTCGAACAAAGCGACATTGACCATGTAGCCAATCCCTCCCGAAACAAAACTCAGGTTATTTTCGGTGTTGCTCATCATCACCACATAGCCCATCAGCACACTGATCCACAATGTGAAGAAGATTACCTCTTTGGTGGTTCTGGACAAAGGAAGAAATTCCCTGGCAAATGCCAATTTCCAGCCTGCTACAATGGGTACCAGTGGGAGCAGCAAGGCACCTACCCCAAACCAGCGGTAGACAAAAAAATGTGAAACCACGGCGCCCAGCACACCGAAAAAATTACGGGTTTGTTTGCCTGCATCCCTTACTGAGAGTTCGCTCAACCCATCAATCACACTTTGGTCCGAAAGGCCTGTGATGACATAGGACACAAAAGAGATTTCTAGAATGATCCCTAGCAGAATGAAGAAGATACCCCACGCCAGCGTATTCTTTGGACTGGAGAAAAACTGCTCCCAATCGAAAGATAAACTAAAACGGGAACCCGTCGCTTCCTCTGTTTTTGAACGCGGTGTGTTTCCTCTTGGCTTATTAACTGACATTTATTAGGCTATGGAATGCGTGATTACTTTTGCTCAGATTACTTGTTAACCAGCGCCTTACAAATATTTTTTGCAATTCCGGGCCCTTCGTAAACAAAGCCGGAATATACCTGAACCAATCCTGCACCGGCCTCCATTTTTTCCAGGGCCTGTGTCGGCGTTGCGATGCCACCAACGCCGATGACCGGAAACGCATGGTTGGATTTTTCGCAAAGGTAACGAATTACTTCTGTCGAGCGTTGTGTCAGTGGCGCCCCGCTCAAACCGCCTGCGCCTAGCTTTTCCACTTCCGCCTTATTGGTTTTCAGGTTTTCTCTGCTGATCGTCGTGTTTGTTGCGATAACGCCCGCAATGCCCGTTTGTTTTACGATGTCAATGATATCATCCAGCTGGCTGAGCGTCAGATCCGGCGCAATCTTTAAAAATATGGGTTTGGGATTAACTTTTTCCTTGTTCTTTTTCTGCAGCTCCATCAGCAATGCAGTAAGCGGCTCCTTTTCCTGCAAATCGCGCAGTCCGGGAGTATTAGGAGAACTTACGTTTACCACAAAATAGTCAACCACGTCAAACAATTCCCTGAAACAAATCAGATAATCGCTTAGCGCCTGGTCGTTTGGGGTATCTTTGTTCTTACCAATATTCCCTCCGACTAAAATCTTTGATTTTCGCTTCGCTAATTTTGCGGCGGCGACCTGGGCCCCCTTATTGTTAAAACCCATCCTGTTGATCAGGGCCTTATCCTTCTTCAAACGAAAGAGCCTTGGCTTATCATTGCCTGGCTGCGGCCGCGGGGTTACTGTCCCGATCTCGATAAAACCGAATCCCAATGCTTCCAGCTGATCCACCATTTCCGCATTCTTATCGAATCCCGCCGCCAGCCCAACCGGGTTCCTGAACCGCAAACCGGCTACTTCCTGCACTAAATCAGGATGTTCGAAGGTATAAATAGATCGTAATATCTGGGGAACAAAAGGAATTTTAAACGCGAAATGCAATACCTCGGCTACAAAGTAATGGATCCGCTCAGCATCAAACAGGAAGAGTATCGGGGAGATCAGAATCTTGTACATGCTGCAAATGTATCATCTTTGGCAGGAAGGGTTTGAATGGGCAGGGGTTTTTATTTTGTCAGGAAAGCTCTTTCAAGTAGACGTAAGTAACGCCATTCTTATTCTGACTCGCCGAAAACGTTAGCAGATATATTTTACGATCGGCAAATTTGACTAACCTGCTTCCAACACTCTCCTATCTGTCCTTACCTGAGTATAAAAGCGAACCTTGTGACGATTTTAAAAACTTCTTTTCCCTTAACCGCCCCGCCGCATTATGCGCTTCAGAGGATTGATAAAGTTTAACCTACTGATTTGACGCAAAGCCTACATCCACCATTTAGCCAAATATACCAAAGGACTCCGTTGCCTGGAAATACGTGATGATTAAACAAAACCTCTGCCAAAATTTTAGCAACCCCTATCTTAATTTTTTTATACTTTTATGTAATTGTTTTACGATCGGGTGCGTTACCAATTTCGGGGTAAGCTCAGTTTGACAAAATGATCGTAAAAACGGATTTATCCTATTCATCACGCGCTACACCTAGTAATTCAACTAAACTCCTAATAAAAATTAAAACCTATACCCGTGAAAAATAGCCGTTTCCTGAATATCATTGCGCTGCTGGTGCTATGCCATTCTCTTTTTGCCGCCCCAAATAGTTATAAAACAACCGCAAATATTGCAACAACCTCTCTGGCCGATGGCGGTAAGCTTGTAGGCAAAGTTGTGGAATCGCCGGCCAATACGGCGGTCAGTTTCGCAACCATTGCTTTATTAGCTTCCAAAGATTCGTCTATTGCCAACGGTGTTGTTGCAGATGAAAATGGCGTTTTTACAATCGCCAATGTACCTCCCGGCAACTACATTCTCCGGGTCACCAATATGGGTTACCAAACCCGTTTTGTCGCCAATGTAAAAGTAGCAGCAGAAGGAAACATTCTGGACCTGGGCAATATTGTCGTTCAGGCCGAAGCACAAAAACTTAACGAAGTAGTTGTGAAGGGAGAGAAAAGCATGATTGTTGATGATATAGACAAGAAAATGGTGACCATCGGAAAGGACCTGCTTGCCAACAGCAACAATGTGAGTGACCTCCTTGAAAAAGTGCCTGCCGTTTCGCTGGATGAAAACGGAAATCCGCAGGTCCGTGGGAAAGGAAATGTGGTTGTACTGATTGACGGCAAGCCTTCCAACCTTTACGGCAGCGATCTCCCGACCATCTTACAATCGTTCCCGGCCAACCTGATCGAACGCATCGACGTCATGACGACGCCTTCTGCCAAATATGAAGGGGAGGGTGCTTCCGGGGTGATCGATATCATCACTAAAAAGTCAAAAATCCGTGGTACCAATGGCGGTATGCGCCTGAGCCTTGGAAACAAAGAAAACCATAACGCTTCGGCCAACATCAGCTATCGTGCCGGAAAACTCGGTATGAACGCGTCTCTAAGCGGCAATACCAGGGGAACAACTTGGGAACGTAACCTCAACCGCCAGAATTTCATTTCCGAAAGCGCTTCCTACCTGAATCAATCCGGGACAGGTTCTAACAAGGGCAAAAACGCATTCGGACGGGTTGGTGTAAATTATGATATCAATGAAAAAAATTCGCTGGAAGCAGGCGTCAATTATTCGCTCGATAACAGTCGCAATAACAGCAATATACTCAATGAAAACAGCCTGACGCCCGGAGTAGTTTCGGAGAGTTTCAGACGTATCAACAACAGTAAGGGAAATGGGGATAATGTGAATTTCAGCCTCGACTATCGGAAGAAATTCGCAGACAAGGACCACCAGTTCAATTTCAATTCAAGCTACTCATTGGGAGGGTCCGACGGTGAATCGTATTTTGTTCAGGAAAGCCAGATTGATAGCCTGATGAAAAACCAACAGAACCTCCGCAATAATAACCGTAAGTCCCTTTTTCTTAATACCGACTATACATGGCCTATCACGCCCAAAGCGACCTTGGAAGCAGGTATGCGGGTCCGCACGAGCTCGAATGATAATACCAATGCCTTTTACAATATGAACAAAGAGACCGGTGCATACGTATTTGATCCCAATATCAGTAACGTTTTCAGTTACAACGACGCTACATATACAGGATTTATGACTTTTTCCCAAAAAACGGACCTATGGGGAATGCGCGCCGGTTTGCGTGTAACAGGTTATAACCAGAATATCGATCAGGTCAGCATCAACCATGAATTCGGGGTGCACTTTCTTACGCTCGTGCCCTCGCTGGCGCTTACGCGCAAACTAGGCGAATCATCGCAGGTGAAGCTGAATTACAGCCGCCGCGTGCAGCGTCCCGAGGCAGATTGGCTCAATCCCTATACCGACGTATCGGATCCGCGAAACGTAAAAGCCGGAAACCCAAACCTGCGACCTGAATTCACCCATAACGCAGAAATGGGGTATTCCAACTACGAAGAATCAGGTGGTTTTGGTCCTTCACTGTTTATGAATTACTCCAATAACGCGATAACCCAGATACGTACCATCGACGAAAACGGTGTTTCTCTAACCCGCTACGACAATGTTGGTCGTGAGCTTTCTTATGGTTTTGAAACCGATTTCTCTAAAAAATTCGGAGACATTTTGAAACTCAATGGAAGCGGCCGTTTTTTCCGCAATGAAGTAGTGTCTGCAATTGCCCAGATCGATAACCGCACCTGGAGTTACTCGGGCAACCTGAATGCCTTCATCACACTCCCGATGGACTTTCGTGCTTCGGCATATGTAAACTACGAGGGCCCTCGCGCCATCGCCCAGGGTACCCGGGAGGGTGTTTTTATCGCCAATATGGGTATCCGAAAAGATCTTCTGGAAAAAAAAGCAACAATTTCGTTCAATGTGCAGGACATTTTCTTATCGAGGAATTACAGGAGCCAGCTGAGCACAGCTACCTATTCTCAAGAATCCAACTGGCACCAGACCAACAGGCTGGTTAATCTGACATTCCAGTACAGATTTGGTAAAATATCCGCAAGCGGCGACGACGCTTAATATAATACGTTACGCAATTTGCGAAAAGGAAGGGCTCGATATTGCCCTTCCTTTTTCATTTTCAGCGCATTAGAAAATTAGGCTCTTGCCCCGTGAAGATCGCCCTGCACGGTCGCCCAAATGCACCCGCTGCACTGTTCCGCCATTAAAAACGGGCAATATTAAAATAGGCACGATAACGAATTCCCCAATACCTCCCCCAAATAACTTGTATTGGCCTATAATGGAATGGTTTTTGCAAATGAATGTTAAGCAGCGACTGATATATTTCGCTTATTTAAACTAAAAGCTCTTTTACAGATCTAAAAGTTGAAGAAATACTTATTCCTTCGCGTATAAATCTGTAAAAAGTTTAAACATTAACATTTGATCGATATGAAAAAATCATTGATAATCTGGGTTGTGCTGCTGTTTGTTTCCAACATCTCCTTTGCTCAGAAATTACCCGCAGATTCGATTTTCGCGAATTTTTACAAAGCAACTGGCGGCAAAGCGCTTTGGGACGGGGTAAAATCCTATAACATCAAACGATCTTACACTGCGGCTTCAGCGACACCCTATGATGCTGTCATCACGACCTCATTACCGGATCAGTCCATTTACAAGTCTAAAACCATCATGAAGCGCAGCTTCGTGTATACCGTAAAAGGTAACCAGGGCTGGATTAAGGTGCCGATCGGCCAGAAAATGGACGTAAAAGACCTGAGCCAGGCCGAACAGCAGAGTATGAGACAGGAAATGTACGACAACCTGGTGCCTTTTATAGACTACAAAAACCGGGGCCTGATCGCAACAACTGTGGGTGCCGAGGCGGTGAATGGCATACCGTTCAACCAGGTGGAGCTACAAGGGAAAGGGGTGAAATACAATCTTTGGTTTGACGGAAAATCGGGCCTGCTGACTCGACAAAAGGTAACCCAGGGAGGAATTGAAACAACGACCGAAATGTCGGACTATGTAAAGTCGGCGTATGGCATACTATATCCTTCAAAACTGGTCGAGATTAATACAGTGGACAAAAAACCGGTCACGATCAAATCTGACTTAGCCGTCAATCCTGCCGTGAACGCAGAGTTATTTAAGCGATAATACAATAACCTTCTTTGAACAATACCCTGGATGGTTGAATTGAAAAGTTTAACCGTCCATTTTTTACGAAAAAACGAACGAAAATTACTTGTCTGAATACTTTCGGCAGGGCTAATAATAAGGAATGAGGAAAGCACTAAAAGTATTGGCGATCATAATCCTGACCATCCTGATTTTGGTTGGAGTATTAATTTGGGGAATACAGACACCGTTCGGTCAGCATTTTTTAACAACACAGGCCAATTCCTTTTTACGCAAAAAACTCAAAACTAAAGTAAATATCGAAAAAGTCAGGTTTGACATTCCTGACTGGATACTATTGGAAGGCGTTTATTTCGAAGATACCCATGGCGACACACTGGTAGCAGGCAAGAGATTATATGTTGACTTAGATATGTACAGCCTCATCAAAGGCAATGTCGGCATCAACAAAATAGAATTGGAAGGCGTCAACGCCAACATCAACCGGGTTCTTCCCGACACAATTTTCAATTTCCAGTTTATCATCGACGCGTTTGCAGGCTCGGACACCGCAGCGGCACAAACGGATACCAGCACTGCCCCGATGGAAATGCGGCTTGACCAAATCTCGCTGAAACAAGTCAGGCTTTCTTATCGCGATGCGGTTACAGGTATGGACGCCAGCGCCAATATCGATTCAGCTACGGTCAAATTTGACAAATTCAATCCTTCACTTTCCCAATATCATCCTTCCAACGTTGCGTTGCTCAACAGCCAGGTAAAACTGCGGATGTACCCTGCGCTCAAAGCAGCAGCTGCAAGTCCCCCGCCCGATCCCGCCGACTCGTTGGATCTCAAGGTGGGTGATATCCAAATTGAGCAGTTTAAATGGCAGTTTGACGACGAAGTATCCGGATTAAAAAATGGGATCACTGTTGGAAAGCTGACGGGCCATGTCAACAAGATTTTTATGCAAAGCCAGCAAGTGGACGTGAAAAATGTTGTGGTGGAGAAGATGTCCCTGTATGTAGAGTTTGCGAAAAAAGCGAAAGCAGAAGCCAAGAAAGACAGCATTTCCGCTTCGGCCGAAACGCCGGGATGGAATGTCAGAGTGGGTGATATCAAGTTAGTCAACAATGATATCCGGTATGAAGATTTCAACACACCTGCGCAACCAAAAGGCCTCGATTTTGCACATTTGAATGTAAAGGACCTGAATATCGACCTTCAGAACTTCCTTTTTTCTTCTGAAGTCATTTCAGGCGCGCTCAGATCCGGCTCATTTCATGAAAAAAGCGGCTTTAAGTTGCAGGAATTTCATACCAACTTCGCCTACGGGGAACGGGAAACTTACCTGAGAAACCTGCTGGTAAGGACGCCCAATTCACTTTTAAGAGATGAGCTGAGCCTCAAATACAAAAACCTGGACGAATTGACCAAAGACATCGCCAAGGTTAGGCTCAAACTGCAACTGACCGACAGTCGGATTGCATTTGCGGATATTTTGCTCCTCGTCCCGGATTTGGCGAAAACTCCACCTTTTGACAAAGAACCTCATGGCATCGTAAGAGGCTCCGGGCAAATTACCGGCACGGTTGATGATATGCTGATTTCCAAAGCAAAGTTCAGCATGCTTACCGGAACGGTTCTGAATGTCGACGGAAGGCTGAAAGGTTTACCCGATCCCGAGAAGCTATCAATGGATTTGAACGTAAATGAAATCTCGTCGACAAAGCAGGATTTGATGAAAATGCTCCCCGACAGTGCAGTACCGGCTTCCATTGAACTACCTGAGGAGATCAAAATTTCAGGAAAAGTGAAGGGTACTATGGAAAACCTGACGCTGACGACCACGATCAATACCTCATTTGGAATCGGAACTTTTTCCGGAAACCTGAAAGACATCACCGATAGCATTCGCGCGCAATACAACGGTACGCTGGCTTTCAATGACTTTGATCTTGGAAAACTCATGAAACAGCCCCCGCAGGAAATGGGCAAGCTGACACTCCGTACAGACCTGGAAGGTGTTGGCTATGCACCAAAAACCATGGTAGCCCGCCTCGACGGAACAGTGCAAAGTGCTGACATCAAAGGCTATATTTATAAAAACCTGACGTTAAAAGGCGATGTAGATCACGGAATGGCTCATATCAAGGCTGATATGGCTGATCCAAACATCGATGTAAAGCTGACCGCTCAGGCCGATCTTTCGAAAGACTATCCGTCGGTAAAAGCGGATGTTAACATCCGCAATCTGGATCTGACCGCGTTGAATTTGTACACAGATTCTACGAAGGTGAAAGGAAATATCCAAGTAGATATGCCTTCCACCAATCCTGAAAATCCCTTAGGAACTGTCAATATCAATGATTTGGTACTAACGCACCACCGCAGGCCTATTCCACTGGATAGCATCAGCATGGCGCTTACCGATTCGAGCGGGGAAAGACAGGCCACCATTAACGCGCCTTTTTTGAAAGCTAAAATGGATGGCAACTATGCATATACCGACCTTGCAGATGCGCTGCTTACCGAGGTAGGCAAGCATTTCAAAGCCCCAAACCTTACCTACAAAGAAGTTGCCAAACCAGTCAACTTCACATTAGACGCAACGGTAACTAACCATCCTTTGTTCCAAATGTTCGCTCCCGGACTGCGCGAGATGAATGCCGTACAGCTTCACGCGCAAATGGATAACCAGAAGGATTCGTCCATTGTGGCCAGGCTGAGCATCCCGATGGTTGATTATGACAGTATTCGCACCGAACGCGTGTCGGTTGACTTCAGTAATGTACAGGAAAATGCATCACTGAATGCAAATGTAGGTCTGATCAATACAGGAAGTTTCCGCATTCAGAATGCTTCATTAAGAAGCAAGATTGTCGACAACGACGTAAAATTTGACTTTGTAGTTAGAGACTCGGTTCAAACCGAGCAGCACATTGTAAAAGGAGATCTGGCGATTGCCAATAACCAGTACCGCCTGAACCTGCGCGATGACCTGATGCTGAACTACCGCAAATGGGCAACGGATACGGCAGGGTACATCCAGTACGCAACCGACAGCCTGTTTGTGAAAGATTTTGTAATCAGTAACCAGGGACAATCGCTTAAAATCAACAGCACCACTTCGGCTCCAAACGGTCCGCTGGACATTGCCATGACCAATATTTCCATAGGCCCGTTGATCGAGATCGCGACACGTGATTCCACCATGGCAAGCGGTATACTGAACGGAAAGGTGTTACTAAGCAATTACATGACGGCTCCGGTTTACACGGGTGAACTTACGATTGACAGTCTGGCGGTTACCAAAATACCGGTCGGGAACCTCTCTATTAAATCCACAAACGAGACAGAAAACCTGATCCGGGTAGCGATGACGCTTGTTAACGGCGAGAACAATATGGGTTTGACGGGCAGCTATAACCTGAAATCGGACAATCCGATGAACTTTAACCTGAATCTGAAGAAACTAAGTGCGAAGACAATCGAAGCGTTCAGCTTTGGAGAGTTAAAACGCGCGGAAGGAGATATGACCGGCGATATTGCCATCACTGGTTCCACCGACAGCCCGAAATTAAACGGGGCTGTGAATTTTAACAACTTTGCATTCACTCCTACACAATTGGGCTCAAAGTATTCCCTGGCTAATCAGAAAATTCAGTTCAACAATCAGGATATCAATTTTAATAACTTCATCATCACTGATTCATTGAATCAGCAAATGAAGATCAATGGCAATGTGAGTATTGCTAACATCCCAAATGTAGGTTATAACCTGACAATCGCAGGCAAGAATTTCAATGTGCTTAATTCAACCCAAAAACAAAACGCGCTTTTTTTTGGCAAAGCTAACATTGATGCTAACCTCAATGTGAAAGGGCAGGGCGCCAAGTCCGTTGTCAATGGAAGCATCAAGGTGGACCCCGGTAGTAATATCACTTTTGTGGTTCCCAATGACGCCACAGAAGCCGGCGACGCGTCTAAGGGAATTATCGAATTTGTTGATATGAGCGATTCCTCTCAGGTTGTGAAGGTAGATTCGATTGAAAAGGCGAACGATATCATGGTCGATTTCGCGCAACAAATCGACCTGGAAATTGCGGTGGACGATAAGTCTGAATTTAAAGTTGTGATAGACGAGCTCAACGGTGATAATATCCGACTGAAAGGAAATGCACAGCTTAATACTGGAATCGCACCAAACGGGCAACTGTTCCTGCTTGGTTCATACGACCTAACGGAAGGTTCTTACGACCTGACTTTACAGATCCTGAAACGGCAGTTTGAGATACAAAAAGGAAGTAATTTGATTTGGACAGGCGATCCCATGAAGGCGGATCTGAATATAACAGCCGCTTATCCGGTCATGGTTGATCCTGGCTCCATCGCTGCTAAATTTCAGGGAGCAAGCAAAATACCAGTTGAAGTACAGATTGTGATCACCGGAAATCTGACTACACCTAACATCACTTTCAACATTGTGTTGCCAAAAGGGCAGATCGATGAGCAGGTGATAAGCGATATTGCCGCCCAGACATTTTGGCAAGATATGCAGCAGAACACTTCTGAAATGAACAAACAAGCGTTTGCGCTTCTCATCACCAATAAATTCATCACGGATCAATCTTCCCCGGGTTTCAACCTGGGTTCCAGCGCCGAAGCTGTTGCACGTCAGAGCGTAAGCCAGTTGCTAAGCGATCAGTTGAATAATCTGGCATCGGATCTGATCAAAGGGGTAGACCTCAACATTGGTTTAAACTCTACTGCAGACCAGACTACCGGTGCTCGGACAGATCTTAACCTGGGCCTGAGCAAAGCATTTTTGAATAACCGTCTTAAAGTATCCGTGGGTAAAAACTTTGAACTGGAAAGCCAGAGCAACTCCGCCAGCTCAACACAAGTTTTCGACAACATTGCACTGGATTATTCCATTACAAGGGATGGCAGATACCTTTTCAGGGGTTATCGCAAAAACCAGTACCAGTCGATCCTGGAAGGTTTTATTATCGAAACCGGCGTGAGTTTCATCGTCACTGCGGATTACGATCTTTTCCGTGAAATTTTTCAAAAGAGAAGAAATGAAGAATAGTTTATTAGCAATGCTGTTTTTTTGCGCGTGGTTGTCGGGATGTTCTGTCAACAAATATATTCCTGCGGGCCAAAGCCTGTATGTCGGCAGTAAAGTTAATGCCAGGGCCGACAGCATTTCAAAGCCAAATATTTCGGGTGTTGCGAGTCAGTTGGAAGGAATTATCAAGCCACCACCCAATAAGACGCTATTCGGGTTTGCTTGGAAAGTCTGGTTCTACTACTGGATTGGCGAACCGAAGCGGGAAGGCGGACTAAAAAGCTGGTTCAGAAAAAAACTGGGTGAACCACCTCGCTTTGCAACACAGCGTGTCGTGGACATCAATGCGTCCAATATGGTTTCCTTTCTGGATAATGAAGGTTATTACCGTTCTTCGGTTAAGGGAAAACTTGTGGAAAGCAAAAAGAAGACCCGAAGAACTGCAATAGCGGAGTTCGACGCCTATGTGATGCCTCGATATGTAATCAACGAAATCAGTTATGTGGTACCGGACAGCTCTTTGTTTAACAGAGATCTGGTTTTGGCTAAAAAAGATACTTATCTCAAAAAAGGCGATCCTGTGAGGCTGGATGTGATTTCTTCGGAAAGAACCCGGATTGACAATGAGTTAAAAGGAAAAGGCTACTACTATTTTAATCCCGATTATCTGATCATTAAAGTGGATTCGACCATTGGAAAAGTCGATTCAACACTAGGGCCCCAGCAGGTAAATCTATTTCTGGAAGTCAAGAAAGAAACCGCCCAGACTTCGCTGAAACAGTATTTTATCAACCGCATATATGTGAATACCGGTACGGATGAAAATAAGGCAGCAGACTCTGTAACAAACCAGCCCTTACGCAGAGGCCTGAATATTACTGATCCCGGAAAACTTTACAAGAGACGGATTTTTTATGATGCGATTGGCTTCCGGCGAGGTGATATGTACAATAATAAAGTACATGACATTTCATTGCAGCGACTGGTAAACCTTCAAAATTTCAAATTTGTCCGCAACCGTTTTGATTTGGTTCCCCGCTCCGATTCGGCACTACTGGATGTTTATTATGATTTGTCTCCGCTAAAGAAAAAGTCTTTACAGACCATGCTTGCGGCCAGTACAAAATCCAACAACCTTGGCGGCTCTGAGTTAAGGGTTACCTGGCGTAACAGGAATGCATTCAAAGGTGCTGAAATGCTAACAATAAGCCCATACTTTGGATTTGACGTGCAGTTAGGCGGCAACCGCGGCTCTAATGCCAACACGGTTGGTAATGAATATATAAGATATGGGGGAAGAGTCGATCTGTCTTTCCCGAGATTTATTGTCCCTTTTGTTAGAATAAGGCCCGAGAAAAGCCAGGCACTGCCCAAAACGATTCTTTCCTTAACTTACGAAAACAGGGTTCAAAGGCATTTTTATACGACTACATCTATTCGCGGCGATTGGTCCTATGTCTGGAGAAAAAATCAAGAGGTTGAGCATACCCTGACTCCCATTTCAATCAACTTTGTTGAACCTAGAAACGTCAATACTGAGCTCCTCGGCGATATAGCTTCGGACCCAAATACGAATCCGCTGGATATAGACAGACTATATAAAATAGTGGACCAGAAATATTTTATAGCAGGGTCAAACTATTCCATATCCTATCACCCAACTCCAAAACCTTTCAGCAAAAACCAATTCGCTATTAGTGGAGGAATTGACTACGGTGGAAATCTGCTGAGCCTTTTTGCGAAAAAGCCTGCCGCGCCTAATGATACGCTTCCGAAAGAATTCCTTGGAGTTCCGGTATTTCAGTATATTAAACTCGATGGCGATGTTCGCTACTACCGCACCATAACTCCTGGCATTAAATGGGCAAACCGGCTTCTGTTAGGTGCGATCCGTCCGTATGGAAACTCAAAGACAATGCAAACGCCACAGTTTAAACAATACTTTGGCGGCGGAAGCACGGGTATCAGAGCTTTTAGAGCAAGATCGCTTGGCCCTGGCGCATATCCACCTGATACCCAATCAATTCGTTTACTAGGTTATCAATCATTTGCAGATATCCGCATGGAGTTCAACAGTGAGGTTCGTATGGCTTTTACCAAAATAATAAACGGTGCCGTTTTCGTTGATGCCGGAAATATCTGGGCATTTGGGGACAGCCTGAGATCAGGTTACGACTCCAGAGGATTGATAAGCAGAGGTTTTCTTCGACAATTGGCAGTAGGTGGTGGTATAGGTCTCCGATTGGATTTCTCTTTCCTGATTTTCAGGCTTGATCTGGCGACGCCGTTCAGGAAACCCTGGTATAAGGGGTTAGCTGATCCTGATAACCCCGATGATGCTACCAAGAATAAAAATCCCTGGGTATTTAACGAAATCAATTTTGGCAGCAAAGCCTGGCGTAAGGAGAATTTGATCTTGAATATTGCGGTGGGACTACCCTTTTAGCAGTGTCACTTAATCTCCTGGCACAACTCAATCAAAACCGCTCCAGTAGTCTTTGGGTGCAAAAAACAAACCAGTTTGTTGTCGGCACCTTTTTTAGGTGTTTCATTCAAAAGGACAAAGCCCTCATTACGCAAACGCTCCATTTCCAACACAATATCTTCAACCTCAAAGGCGATGTGGTGAAAACCCTCGCCTTTTTTTTCTATAAACCCGGCGATAACGCTATCTGGAGAGGTCGCTTCCAGCAGCTCTATTTTGGTTTGATTGATTTGAAAAAAAGAGGTGGATACTTTTTCCGATTCAACGGTTTCCCGTTTATAAGGAACAGAATTGAATAATGCCGAGAAAAGCTTTTCTGCCTTTTCAAGTTCCTTTACAGCAATACCGATGTGTTCAACGTTAATCATGCGCTTGATTGGGCTATTTCCGATTATCCTGCCCTCCTACCATACTCAGATAACTTTCATACCGGCTCAGCGCGATCTCACCTTCTTCAACGCCTCTTTTAACAGCGCAACCTGGCTCATTGATGTGCTGACAGTTGTTGAACCGGCAGTGGTTCAGAAGATCCCGCATTTCGGGGAAATAATGACTGATCTCCTCGGGCTTCATATCCGCAAGGCCCAGTTCTTTAATTCCTGGAGAATCGATAATGTAGGTGTCCGGTTCAAGCTCGAACATTTCGGCAAATGTGGTGGTATGGACGCCTTTGTTTGCAAAGGTCGAGACTTCCTGCGTCTTGATGTTCAGATCCGGAGCGATTGTATTTACCAACGTCGATTTCCCCACGCCCGAATGGCCCGAAAGCAATGAAACTTTTCCTCTGAGCAATTCGGCAAAATCCTCCAATCCTTCTTCCAGCACAGCCGTCACAGCCATGCATTGGTATCCCAGACTACTATACAGTTCCATTAACTCCGATTGAAAATCCTTCATATCGTCATTTAACAAATCCTGCTTGTTGAAAACCAATATGCCCGGAATACGAAACGACTCGATTGCTACGAGAAACCGATCAATAAAGCCCAATGATGTCCTTGGAAAAACCAATGTCGCGATCAGGATCGCCTGGTCTACATTAGCGGCAATCAGGTGGGCATGGGCCGTTTTGTGAACAGACTGCCTGATCACATAATTGTCACGCGGTTGTATTTCATGAATGATCCCGAAATTCTCTCCTTCATTTTCTATTTCAAAATTCACATAGTCACCCACCGCAATCGGATTCGTGACTTTCAGGCCCAAAGCTTTGAATTTGCCCTTCAAACGGCATTGCCATATATGTCCATCCCGGCTATCCCTCACCTCATACCATGAACCGGTAGACCGCAGCACCAATCCTTTTATCAAGCTCATTCTTTTATTTTTTATTGCAAGTAGTGAAATTTAAAGGAGTTTCGCAGAAATGGTCAATTATAAATGAATTAATGTCAAAATGCCGTCAATAACAGCCAGTAGTTTTATTGCCAGAGTGTTTTTTTACATGAATTGGTGAAAAAGTGACGATTCATTCAATAATAATATTTTTTAATATAATCAGGCGTTTTAACACTTTCTTCATACATTAGTAACCAGGGATAATAAAGAATATTAATAATACTATACAATAAATACCTCTCCCCTTAGAATGGACTTAGTCGCTGAAGAACCGAATTCGGTCATTGATATTCGAAAAAACCGCATCAAAAGCAATCTTTTGCTCCACCTATATCAAAACGGGGACACTTCCATTAACCGAATGGCGAGGCTCTTTCATGCCAGTATACCATCGGCTACGGGTATAGTCAATGACCTGATCCGCGAGGGGTGGATAACAGAGACAGGTACAGGCCCCGCTCGCGCCGGCCGCCCGCCCGTACTCTACGGCCTTAATCCCAAAAAGTACCTGACACTGATCATGGACATCAACCGGCATGATACGCAGCTTGTCATCTTCGATTTGCATAATCAGCTGATCGTTAAACGGAAGGTTGACATCAGGCTAGACGATTCGGCCACTTTCCTGGAAGCACTCTTCGCCTCAACCGAAGACTTTCTTAAATCAAACAGCATCAGTCCTGCCAAACTATGGGGGATTGGCGTTTCGATGCCAGGTCTTATCAATACTTCAAAAGGGATCAACCTGACATACCTCAATCTGACACCTCCGGGCGTTCCGCTAGTTACCTATTTGAAAAAACATTTCCAACTACCCGTTTGCTTATTCAACGATACCAAGGCCACAACCATCGGCGAGCACCGTTTTGGCTTCGCTGTTGAAAAAACACAGGTATTGACCATCAATATAGACTGGGGGGTTGGTCTTGGCATCATCATCAACGGGGAAGTTTTCAATGGAGCGTCAGGCTTTGCCGGTGAATTGGGCCACATTCAGGTCAAGCCCGACGGACTGCTCTGCCATTGCGGTAAGGTAGGATGCCTCGATACCATTACATCGGCCATTGCGCTGATCCGCCAGGCGAAAGAAGGTATCCATAGCGGACGCGCTACCATTCTGACACAGATTGTCAACAACAACCTCGATTTACTTGAAACGTCTCATATAATTGAAGCTGTACACGCGGGCGACGAGTTCTCGATCGATCTTTTGAGCAAAGTAGGGACTGAACTCGGCAAAGGGCTGGCAACGGCGGTGCACCTGTTTAATCCCGAGGTAATCATAGTAGGCGGCCTGCTTGCGGAAGCCGGACCCTTTATCTCCAACCCCATTGAGCAGGCAATCAATAAGTACTGCTTATCCGACTTTAAAAACCCGCTTTCGATCCATATTTCCAAACTTGGCGCAAAAGCCCGTCTGCTGGGTACGCAGGCCCACCTTTTCGAACATCTTATTGCAAAAGAATTTCCCTGAGCCAGTCTATTAGGTTGACATTAGTGACCGTCAGCCTAATAATTCTACCACTTTACCCATGATCATTTCGGTTGCACCAGTTCCCGATAACACATAATTACGGCTCACATTTCCCGCTAATTTCCTCGACTCAGAATCTTGTATCCAGCCCGCCAGTAATCTCAAAATCGTTGGCGAATCTGGTATAGCTACTGCTCCGCCAAGCCGGATCAGGTTTACTGCTTCCTGGAAACGGTGGTAGCTTTTATCTCCAAATATCACCGGTAAACCAAATGTTGCTGCTTCCAGCGTATTGTGAAGCCCTGCACCGAAAGAGCCGCCAATGTAAGCCATCTCTCCATATCTGTAAAGGGACGAAAGCATACCAATGTTATCAATGATGAGGAAATCCGCTCCTTTTCTGTCAATTTCACCGATTTCAGAGTAAAGCATTGTTGCTCCCATCAGTTTTTCGCGCCAGCTCTGAATCTGCTCTTTTTTAATCTCGTGTGGAGCAATAATCACTTGCATTTTTGTTCGCAGATCATTCAAAACCGGTATCAAGACCTGCATATCCTCCTCCCAAACCGAGCCGCAAACCAGACATACCCTTGAATCACGGAAACTGGCTATTTCGGGAAGGTCACGGGCGGCTTCGGCGATACTCTTCACACGGTCGAACCTGGTATCTCCGGCAACGGTCGCCGCAATCCCAATTTGTTTCAGCAAAGTGACCGACTCCTCGTTTTGAACAAAAATATGGTCAAAACGGGTTAACATCTGCCTGAGAAATCCCCCATAAAATCGGAAAAATGGCTGTTCTTTCCTGAATATCGCCGAAAAAGAAAGGATATAACAATCCGCTTTTCGCAGCTCTCTCAGGTAATTGTGCCAGAATTCGTATTTGATAAAAAATGCGATATGAGGCTTGACCAACAAAACAAATTTCTTTGCATTGGAAGGAGTGTCAAAAGGGAGATAACAAATGTAATCAGCCCCTGCGTAGTTTTTCCGTACTTCGTAACCGGAGGGGGAAAAGAAAGTAAGCAGGATAAAATGACCAGGATACTGGTTTTTAAAAGCTTCGATCACAGGTCTGCCCTGCTCAAATTCCCCTAGGGACGCGGCATGAAACCAGGCCACCGGCCTGCCATTGGTCTTTTCGGGAAACGACCGGGCCATTCTGTCCATCAACCCTTTCCTGCCTTCAACACCCAGCTTGATTTTGGTGTTGAACGGTGCAACAATTTTGATCAGAAAAGCGAAAAGATCTATAACGATTTGATACGTGATTTCAATCAAAGGAATCTGAGTAAAAGGACATTATGAGGGAAAATAGTTTTCAAAAATCACACTGAACCAGAATCGTCGGCAGGCTTTTTTGCTTCTTTTTTCGTTACTAGAACATAAATGTACAAAAAACGGTTAAAGTGAGGTCGGGATACCAAAGCTTACATGATTATTTTGTACTTTCACTTTTTATAGAACACATACCCGATCACTGAGATCCCAAGAAAATGATGCGTGTAAAACTTTTACTTTCTGTATCTATCCTGTTTGCACTATCGACAGATATATACGCTCAACGCAAGGCGGCGAAGAATGAGGAAAATGAGGAGAGCTATAAATCTTTCACCTCAGTGGGTATTACAACCAACACAAACTCAGGTATTTTGGGAGGTGCTGTATTTCGCCAGTCGTCCGCTCTGTCATCCAAACTATTCGGAAAAAATCAATACCGTTATCTGGCCCTGGAGCTGGTTAATGTAAAACATCCCAAAGAACTTTCCACACAGGATTTTGTGACAGGTGCCAGGCTCGTTTACGGAAAAGAAAATTACCTGTTCGTTCTCAGGCCCGAATATGGTAGAGAACTCACCCTTTTCAACAGACATGAGGACGAAGGAATATCAATCAGCGCAATTGTAGCTGCAGGCCCTTCGCTGGGTTTGGAAAAACCTTACATGGTGCAGTTCCAGACTTCTGACGGGCGTGTGGTTACAGAACCTTTTGATCCTGTTAAACATGCCGGAAGTTCGCAGACTACCGGGATCGTCGGAGCAGGAAGTTTCTTCCAGGGTTTCGGGCAGACCAAAATTGTTCCCGGCTTACATATCAAAACAGCCATGAGCTTTGAGCTTAGCGCATTCAGAGAGAATGTCACTGGTGTAGAAATTGGCTTTATTGCAGAAGCTTTCACACGTAAGGTTCAAATAATGGCCTTTGCTGAAAACAGAAGCGTCTTTACTTCTGGATATCTGACTTTGTATTTCGGGAGCAAGAAAAAATAGTCCCTATTACTAATTGATTTACAGCCCAATCCAGGTTGTGTTCAGAGATTACAAATGATATGATTGAATTGCCAGTTATTCCGTCGGAGCGGAGAAAAAGGCCCGACTGGTTAAGAGTAAAGCTTCCCGCAGGACCAGAGTTTCGAAAAGTGAGACAGCTGGTCGATAATTATAAACTGCATACGATTTGTGAAAGTGGGAATTGTCCTAATATGGGTGAGTGCTGGGGCGCCGGAACTGCCACCTTTATGATATTGGGAAACGTCTGCACAAGAAGCTGTAGCTTCTGCGCGGTTGCAACTGGGCGGCCGAACGAATACGATACCGACGAACCCCGTCGCGTTGCAGAAGCCATTAAGCTGATGCAGGTAAAACACGCGGTTATTACCTCCGTTAACCGGGATGAACTGAAAGATCGTGGCGCAGAAATTTGGTATCAAACCGTGAGACAAGTCAAAGAAAACACGCCCGAAACAACCATTGAAACTCTTATTCCAGACGTAAAAAATAATTGGGATGCATTGATCCATATGATCGAAGCAGGTCAGGAAGTCGTTTCACATAACATGGAAACCGTGGAGCGTTTATACCGCGCGGTACGTCCTCAGGCGAAATACACGCGCAGTCTTGAACAAATCAAACGTACCAAGGAGTTCGGCCAGCGAACCAAGTCCGGGATCATGCTCGGCCTGGGCGAAACGCAGGACGAAGTTTACAAATCAATGGATGATCTGGCCGAAAACGGACTTGATATCCTGACCTTGGGACAATACCTGCAACCGACGAAGATGCACCACGAGGTCATCGAATGGATCACCCCTGAAATGTTCGATAATTACAGGGAGGAAGGTCTCAAAAGAGGACTTAAATATGTAGAGTCCGGCCCTTTGGTGCGTTCCAGTTATCATGCCGAACGCCATGTAAATGTGCCGATCTGACTCTTGCTTCGCATCAATACAAGCCCTGCTTAGACCAATTAAGCAGGGTTTTTATTTTTGAAGTAAGTGTTATATTAACTTCACGGTGCCGCTAATCGCAACTTTTCAACCCTTATTTATTTGGTTAATGACTTAAAAAAATTCAATTTTGTTTTTTGATTCATGCACTTACTACACAGTTCCAAAAGGAATTAACTTCAAACATTTTTAAATTTATGCCATACTTATTCACCTCGGAATCCGTATCTGAAGGACATCCGGACAAGGTAGCAGATCAAATATCAGATGCGCTGATTGATAATTTTCTGGCTTGGGATACCAATAGTAAAGTAGCGTGTGAAACACTGGTGACGACCGGGCAGGTTGTTTTGGCCGGAGAAGTGAAGACCAATACGTACCTCGACGTCCAGAAAATAACCCGTGATGTGATCAGGCGAATTGGCTATACCAAAAGTGAATACATGTTCGAAGCAAATTCATGCGGTATTTTGTCAGCTATCCATGATCAGAGTGCAGATATCAATCAGGGTGTGGACCGTGCGGTAGTTTCCGAAAGTTTTGAAGAGAAGGCAAATGCACAGGGAGCCGGCGACCAGGGAATGATGTTCGGCTATGCAACCCGTGAAACTGAAAACTATATGCCGCTTGCTTTGGACCTGGCGCATAAGATTCTTCAGGAAATGTCTTATATCCGTAACAACGAGTCTGACCTGATCCCATACCTTCGCCCAGACGCGAAATCCCAGGTTACCATTGAATACAGTGACGAAAACGTACCCTTGCGTATCGACACCATCGTAGTGTCGACTCAGCACGACGATTTTGATGCGGAAGAAGCCATGCTGGCCAAAATCAAGCAAGACGTTATTAACATTGTCATACCCCGTGTGAAGAATAAGCTTGCCCCTGCACTGCAACAGCTGTTCACAGGCGATATCACATTCCATATCAACCCCACCGGAAAATTTGTGATAGGCGGGCCACATGGAGATACAGGCCTTACCGGACGTAAAATCATCGTAGATACTTATGGAGGTAAAGGTGCTCACGGCGGTGGTGCTTTTTCAGGTAAAGACCCTTCCAAAGTGGACCGCTCAGCTGCTTATGCTACCCGTCACATTGCGAAAAATATGGTTGCTTCCGGCTTGTGCGACGAAGTCCTGGTGCAGGTATCTTATGCGATCGGCGTCGCTCAACCTTGCGGACTGTACGTAAATACATACGGCACTGCCAAAGTTGCTGAGAACGACGGGGCAATTGCGGCAAAAATCAGTGAGATTTTTGATTTGCGTCCTTACGCAATCGAGCAACGCCTGAAATTACGCAACCCGATCTATTCCGAAACCGCCGCATATGGACATATGGGGCGTAAAAATGAGACGGTTACCAAGTCATTCAAAGGTGCTAACGGAGAGGAAAAAGAAGTAGAGGTAGAGCTTTTTACCTGGGAAAAACTCGATTTTGTAGATGACATTAAGAGCAAATTCGCGCTCTGAATTACATTTTTGTCATTCGCTTGAAAGCCGACAAGTTTGTCGGCTTTTTTATTTTGCTCAAACACATTATGCAAAATAATATTTGGCGAAAATTACTAAAATGACCATACTATTCTGAATTGAAAATTAAATGTACCCGATAACTAATATTTTTAAATTTAATCCGTTCCTTGGGAACTATTTATAAAACAAGCCCTCGAAAATCCAAAAGGCATCCCTCTGTATGCAAAACCAGAAGATCAAATTCACGAATTTGGAAAAAAGCATTTTTTTCCCAACGCTACGACAGCGTGTTGACCAGTACTTTCTCATAAACAATTTGTGCAAATCAGGAGGGTCGAAAATAATATACAAAGCATTTTTTATGCTAAGCCTTTATCTGATACCTTATGGAATGATCCTATCGGGGTATTTCTCGAATATTACAATGCTCGGATTAACGGTCGTGATGGGCTTGGGTGTTGCGGGTGTCGGTATGTCTGTAATGCACGATGCGATTCACGGTTCACTGGCCACTTCTAATATTTTAAATAAATTCTTCGGGGCTTCCATTTACCTTTTAGGGGGCAATGCCTACAATTGGGAAGTTCAGCATAACAGGCTGCACCACACTTACACTAATATTCATGAGGTCGACGAGGACATCACAGGCAAGTTTTTGTTGAGGCTGTCTTATCAGGAACGGCAAAAGTACATCCACCGATTCCAGCATATCTACGCCTTCTTTTTGTACAGCCTTATGACCTTGTCTTTTCTGTGGAAGGATTTCAAAGAAATTTCTTTATTCAACGAAATGTCGAAGTCGGGAATGACTAAACCGTTCCCCAAAAAAGAATTGATCCGATTGATTTTGACCAAATTAGCCTATGTACTGTTTATCTGCATCATCCCGCTTTACTTTACTTCTCTCACATTTGGGCAGTGGTTACTGGGATTTTTGATGATGCATTTCGCCGCTGGAATGATACTGAGTACCGTTTTTCAAATGGCACATGTTGTCGAGGGGGTCGAACAGCCAATACCCAACGATTCGGGCAGTATTGAAAACGCATGGGCAGTTCATCAGTTACAAACAACTTCCAATTTTGCAGGAAAGAACCGTTTTCTTTCCTGGTACATAGGCGGGCTGGATTATCAGATCGAACACCATCTGTTCCCTTCCATTTCGCACATCCATTACAATGCCTTATCACCGATTGTAAAAGCAACAGCCTTAGAATTCGGCCTGAATTACAATGCCAAGAGTGGCTTCACAAATGCGCTTGGATCGCATATTCGCATGTTAAGAAACATGGGAAATAGGTAAGCCAGCACGATGGTGCTTATTTTTATGCCCTCCGTGTCACATCCGTAGTCTGTCGGTAGCCTGTGGGTAAAATACCCTTTTCTAAGCTCCTTGATATTCGCCAGGGGTCTCCTCAAGGATCTGGTGTGCACAATGGTAGCAATTCGTACTGCAAAATGCTAAGCGGCGTTCTCAATATCCGTTGCCGCAGAACCCTGCTGTTGCATTAGGTAAGTTTAACAAATCTTTTGATCGCAAATACTCCTACTATGGCCTAAGCATGTTCCTGCTCCTCGAATTCACTCTCCCTTGCTACCCGGTCAATCATCCTCATTTTCTCAAAGTTCTTGGGCCTTGAAAGGAAGGTGTAAATAGCGGGGATCACATAAAGTGTCAATACGAGCGAAAAAAGCAGTCCTCCCATAATGACAATCCCCATCGACATCCGGCTCTTCCCTGCCGAACCCAAAGCCATGGCAATAGGAAGTGCGCCCAAAACAGTCGCAAGGCTAGTCATCAAAATTGGCCTGAAACGAAGCGTTGCGGCTTCCAATGCAGCCTCCTGGATACTTCTCCCCTGCTCACGCAATTGATTGGCAAATTCCACAATCAGGATACCATTTTTAGTAACCAGCCCAATCAGCATGATCATACCGATCTGACTGAAAATATTCAGGGTCTGATCGAAAAGCCAAAGCGAAAATACAGCCCCGCCAATGGCGAGAGGTACTGTAAACATAATAATGAACGGGTCGATGAAACTTTCAAACTGTCCTGCAAGAATAAAATAAATCAGGATAAGCGCGAGAAAGAATGAGAACATGGTATTGGACGAACTTTCGGCATAATCCCGTGATGATCCGCTCAATGCCGTCTGTATCGCCTCATCATGCAGCTTATCGCGAATCCGGTCCATTGCTGCAATACCGTCACCAATAGTCTTGCCCGGTGCCAATGCTGCCTGGACCGTAGCGCTCATATAGCGGTTATAGTGAAACAGCTGTGGTGGGCTGCTCTCTTCCTCGGCCCGCACAATGTTGTCCAGCTGCACAAGGCTCCCTGTATTGGTCTTCACAAACATACTCTTCAAATCCAGCGGCTCGTCGCGGTTGATGCGGTCGTACTGCCCAATCACCTGGTACTGTCGGCCATTCATAGTAAAATAGCCAAAACGCTGGCCCGCAAATGCCAACTGCATTGTCTGGGCTACATCTTGTACCGAAACGCCCAGCGATTTTGCCTTCTCACGATCAATCGAGATCTGTATTTCCGGCTTGCTGAATTTGAGATTAACATCGGTGATGGCGAAAGTAGGATCTTCCGAGACCTCCTCCATAAATTTAGGAAGGTACTCCCTTAGTTTTTCAAAGTCCGGTGCCTGGATTACATACTGAACGGGCAACCCGCCCCGAGAATCCACGGAAATCGTCTGCTGCTGCACGACGAAAGATTTTGCATCCGGCATTTGTTTCAGCTTTTTATTGATATAGTCGGCGATTTCCTGCTGGGTCTCTTTGCGGAATTTCTTGTCCACCAAAGCAATTCTGGCACTACCCGTATTGGCCGCACCAAGTCCCGAATTACCGGGAGAAGTGATCATCATCAGCCCTTTTCGCCCGGGCATTGAATCCATGAGCATGTCACTGACTTTCATCACGTAACGGTCGGTAAATTCAAATGACGAGCCTTCGGGTGCCGTCATATTCAACCGGAACCAGTTCCGGTCGTCCAGCGGAGCGAGTTCGGATTGCAGATCCTTTCCAAAAAACCAAATCATTCCCAGAGTTGCTGCCACCAAAGGAACTGCAGCCCACCGCATTTTCAGGAATTTGCCCAGCGCGTTTCCGTAATTCTCGGTGATCTTTACAAAAAACGGCTCTGTCTTTTCATAGAACCAGCTTTTCTTATGGGTTTTGCGAACCAGGTAAGCATTTAGCATGGGGGTCAGTGTGAGCGAAACAAACGCAGAGATCAAAACCGCAGCCGAGATCACGATACCAAATTCCCTGAACAGCTTCCCGACAAAACCTTCCATAAAAATCACCGGAAGAAATACGGAAGCCAGTGTGATCGAAGTTGACAAAACCGCGAAAATGATTTCATTGGCCCCTTTTATCGCCGCTTCAATTGGCCCCATTCCCGCCTCGATCTTCTTGAAAATATTCTCCGTAACCACAATACCATCATCCACAACAAGCCCTGTCGCCAAAACAATAGCGAGCAGCGTCAGCACATTGATTGAGAATCCCATGATGTACATCACGAAAAACGTCCCGATCAGCGAAACCGGAATATCGATCAGTGGCCGGAAAGCAATGAGCCAATCCCGGAAAAACAGGTAAATGATGATCACCACCAGAATGATCGCGATGAGCAGCGTTTCTCCCACTTCCTCAATCGATCTCTCGACGAAAATCGTGTTGTCGATCAATGTATCCAGCTGATAATCTTTGGGCAGCTCTTTTTTGATCGCGGCCATCCGCTTATTTACTTCCTCGGCAATGTTGAGATAGTTAGCTCCCGGCATAGGCGAAATCGCCAGACCGATCATCGGTACATTATCGAGCCGTAGTATGGTTTCCTCGTTTTCAGGACCCAATGTCGCATAGCCAATGTCCTTCAGATGGATAGTCTGAGTCGCCGAATTCTTAACGATCATTTCATTAAAATCCTCCTCCGTCCTGAAACGCCCGATCGTTTTCACGGTAAGCTCGGTGTTGTCGCCGGCAAGCTTGCCGCTCGGCAGTTCCACATTCTCCTTGTCCAGCGCCACTTTAACATCCTGGGTGGTGATGCCCAATGACGCCATTTTGACCGGATCCATCCAGATCCGCATCGCATATTTTTTCTGCCCGAAAATCCGGATTTCGCTCACGCCCTCAATGGTCTGAAGCCGCTGTGCGATCACGTTTTCCGCATAGTCGCTTACTTCAAGGTGGGAACGTGTGTCGCTTTTGAAAGTAAGCACGATAATCGGCTCCGAGTTTGCATCAGCTTTGGCAACCACCGGCGGGCCGTCAATATCGAGTGGCAAAGTCCTGGAAGCCGAACCCACTTTGTCCCTTACGTCATTGGCGGCGCGCTCCATATCCACACCGATATCAAATTCGACGGTAATCTGGCTGGTACCCTGACTACTCGTGGAATTGATCGATTTGATCCCCTCAATACTGTTCAGCTGCTTTTCAAGCGGTTCCGTGATCTGAGACTCGATGATATCGGCATTGGCACCAGTATAGCTGGTTCGGATAGAAACCACCGGCGGGTCGATCGACGGGAATTCCCTCATCCCAAGGAATTTGTAGCCCAGAAATCCAAACAATATGATCAGCAGGTTCATCACAATTGCCAGAACCGGCCGCTTGATAGAAAGAGTCGAAATACTCATAGTGAAATTACTGTGGGTTCACGGAAGTGTTAGGCTTAATGGCAATAATTCCGGAGGTGATCAATGAATCGCCAACGTTCAGACCGTCGATCACCTGGATTTTCTTATCAGTCCGGAGGCCGGTAGTAACCATCACCTCCTGCGCTTTACCGTTTTTAACAATAAAAACCTTCTTCCCTTTCAGCACTGGCACAATGGCTTCGGTTGGCACCATCATAGCAGCCTTATTTGCATCCAGATCCGCCAGGACTTTGACGAACATCCCGGGCACGAACCTTCCTGACGGGTTTTGGGCTATAGCCCGTACCCGCAATGTTCTCAGGTTTTCATCTACCTTAGGGTCAACCGCCAGGATTTTAGCATTATAAGTCGAAGGATCACCGTCGAGGCTGAATTTCACCACATTTCCAACACGGATATTGGGCGTATATTTCTCAGGAACAGTGAAATCAATCTTGACCGGGTTGCTCTGAACGATGGTAACGATCGGCGTGCCGGGTGCCATAAACGCACCTTCACTGATATATTTAAGTCCTATCCGACCGTTGAAAGGTGCACGGACCTCTGTTTTCGCTAACTGCGCTTCCAGAATTTCCCTTTCCGCATCCAGCACCCTGATATTGTTGGCAGTGACGTCATACTCTTCCAGATTAATTGCCTCCACATTCAAAAGTTTTTTCTGACGCGCTTCAATTTTCCTGCTAAGTTCCTGATTATAAGTTACCTTTTGCAGCTGCGCTTTCAATTCCCTGTCGTTGATCTTCGCGATAAGCTGCCCCTTAGTTACATGGGCGCCTTCCTGAATATCCAGCTTAACAAGTTTGCCGGTAGCTTCTGCCATCAGGTTTACTTCTTCATTGGGCAATACCGTTCCCGACGCAAAAATTTGGTTCTCAATAGTCTCTCTGCCAACAACATATACATCAACAGGTACAGCCCCGCCGGATGATTTTACACTTTTACCGTCGCCCCCCCTTTTTTCCTCAGCGCCCTTTCCTTCCCCCGGTTTAGAGAAAACGAAAAGCTTGCCCAATACCAGCACAATGATGACTACCCCAACCAATATTATTGTACGCATAACATCAACTAAAAATAGATTTCGTTCAAAAAGAATTGTATTTATTTATATTTTCTAAAAAGTCCTATTTAAAGATACTTCATAATGTACAAAGCGACAATTAGTTACTTTTATACTTTTCCCCGGAATTTGACTTGCCGTAAACCGTTGTTTTACAAATCCTTCCTTTCGCTAATTAGTCCCTGCAAATGACCTCTCTTCCCTTATATTTATTTCTTGCAAATACCTTTTTTAAATCTGCCATGAAACCACTTTTGTCACGGTTATACTTTTTTCTCACACTATTTGTACTAACAACTATGCACACCCAGGGACAGGATCCTGTAAAAAACTATGATGCCCAATGGAAAACCGTTGAAGCGCTACAGACAAAAGGTCTTTATAAATCCGGTTTGGATGAGGTCAAGAAAATCTATCAGCTTGCCAAAAGTGAAAAGCAGGATGCACAACTGATCAAAGCTGCAATTTACATGGCCGGCCTGCAGACTGAAAATCGGGAAAGCAATGACATTACGGCTATCAAAGAACTGGAAGCTGAGCTGTCGGGCAGTGCAGAACCAGCAAAATCCATCCTGAGCAGCGTAGTTGCCGACCAATATTATTTTTATTACCAGACCATACGCTGGCAGCTTTACAATCGCACTGCAACGACGGGGTTCTCTAAAGAAGACATCAGTACATGGGGAACAGAAGACTTCCACAAGAAAATTTCGGAACTGTACCTGGCATCCCTTCAAAACGAAAAGCTGCTGCAAGGGACAAAGCTGGAATCGTTCGAAGCCGTTATTACAAAAGGGAATGCCCGGCAACTCCGCCCGACCCTGTTTGATCTGCTGGCCCACAACGCATTAAAGTATTTTTCCTCGGACGAGAGAGAATTGAAAAAGCCGTCGTATGCATTTGAAATCAATACCGCCTCCGCCTTCGATCCAGCCGCAGATTTTATCCACCGTAAATTCGAGACGAGAGATTCCGCCTCCCTGGAATTTTATGCGTTGCAGCTTTATCAGCGATTAATTGCATTCCACATTGGCGATCCCAAGCCGGATGCATTGATTGATGTGGACTTACAGCGGGTTCAATATGTGAAACAAAAATCGGTTCACCCCGACAAGGACGAACTTTACTTCAAAGCCATTAACCACATTGCAGAACAATTTCGGAAAGCACCTGCCGCAGCCCAGGCCTCGTATCTCGTGGCAGCCTGGCACAGGGAACGTGGAAACTTATACCAACCACACGGAGACTCGACTCATCGTTTTGATTTAGTAAAGGCGGCTGAAATCTGTGAAAAGATCGTTGAGGAAAACCCCGAAACAGAAGGTGGAGTTAACGCTTACAACCTCCTGAGCACCATGCGGCAAAAAGGCTTGCAGTTTTCCGTTGAAAATGTAACAATTCCCGAAAAGCCGTTTCTCGCTTTTGTAGAGTACAGGAACATTACAAAGCTGTTTCTGAGACTCGTCAAGGCAACCGACGGAATTAAAATCAGCAACAGAAAAAATGATATCGCCGACACTTGGCGATTGCTGTTGAAAGCAACGCCCATCCGAACCTGGAAGCAAGACCTGCCTGATACCAGGGACCACCAGCAACATAGCGTTGAAATTAAAATAGGCGCCTTGCCTATCGGCGAATACATGCTGCTTGCCAGTTCAAGTATTGATTTCAACGAAAGCAAGGCCATTACCGGAGCCCGGCTAGTGTATGTAAGCAATATCAGTTATGTTGAAAAAGAGGACGATTGTTTTGTTTTGAACCGAGATAATGGGAAGCCGCTGGCAGGGGCCAACGTGAGAATCTGGAACAGCAACTACAGCTATTCCACAAGAACTTACAAAAAGGAAAAAGGTCCGTTATTCGTGACAGACCAGCACGGTTATTTCAAAAACAGAAGCAATGACCAGAGCAAAATGGCAGATGAACAATGCCTGGAAATTACATATGGACAGGACAAATTGTTTATGGATGATCCCGTTACTACTTACTATTATGACGAGGACTGTAAGGATGAAGGTGAAGAGCCCACTTCAATTTATCTTTTTACCGACCGAAGCATTTACAGGCCCGGGCAGACGGTTTATTACAAAGGAATTGCGAGAGAAGGTAACACTGTTTTGAAGGATCAGACTAAAAAGATTGAAATTATTCTTCAAAATGCCAATAGTGAGCCGGTCGAAAAACGGACTAATACAGTAAACGAATACGGCAGTTTTTCAGGATCATTCATATTACCAAAGGCTGCCTTAAACGGACAGTTTTCTATCAAAGCCGACGGCGAGCATACAGTCTATTTTCGGGTGGAAGAGTACAAAAAACCCAAATTCTCTGTCCAGTTTGATACGCTGCGCAATTCCTATAAACTCGGTGAAACCATTGAAGTTAGAGGAGCAGCCAGTGCATATGCCGGCAACCACATTGACGACGCGAAGGTTTCCTACCGGGTGGTGCGTAATGCGAGGTTTCCGTATACGGCGCGTTCGTATAAATGGTGGAACAGGCCTTCCATGACGGCAAACCTCGAAATAACCCATGGCGAAGCCATTACCAATGCTTCCGGCCAGTTTTCTATCAGCTTCCAAGCCATACCGGATAAACAAACAGATAAGAAACTGTATCCTGTTTTCGACTACACCGTTTATGCTGAAGTAACAGACTCAAACGGCGAAACCCGCAGTGCACAGACCATCGTTTCAGTCGGGTATCAATCCATTCTTTTAAAATCAGCTATTCCCGAGCGCCTTGCGGCCGATAGTCTTAAAAACCTGTCGATCCGGACAGAAAACATGAACGGGAAATTCATTTCTTCCGCCGTTACAGTGAAGATAACAAGCCTGGCCCCTGAAAAAAGGTTGATCCGCGAACGCTATTGGGAAAGGCCGGATCAGTTCGTAATGACCAGGGATGAATTTCTTGCAAACTTTCCGCACGATGAATACAATGACGAAACCGAGATGGAAAGCTGGCCGGAGCAAGGTGTAGCATTTGAAAAAACCGTAACAATGTCGGAAAATCAGAAGTTTTCCATTTCAGAAAGCAAACTTCCTGCTGGTTTTTATAAAATTGAAATAACCGCAAAAAGCGAAACCAATGAGGAAGTAAAGGATCTGCAATACATTGAACTGACTGATCCAAAAAAAAATACACTTCTGAGACCTCAATATCTCGTTGCTGAAGACAGCTCTCCGATAGAACCGGCAGAAACCACTTCCATCATACTGGCCACGTCGGCCGACGACCTTTTCGTTATCAGCGGATCCAACAGAAAACCCAATCCTCATGACTTTTCATTTTTCACGTTAAATGATCAGACAAAAACGCTGAGCTTCTCTGCTACCGAGGCCGATCGTGGTGGTTACAACATATACTATGTGTTTGTGAAACACAACCGTGTCCATCAGCATCAGGAAGTCATTCAGGTTCCCTGGACAAACAAAGATTTGAAAATTGAGTACCAGACATTCCGAGACAAAACACTGCCCGGCAGTCAGGAGCAATGGAAAGTCAGAATTTTGGGATACAAAAAAGAAAAGTTTGCCGCTGAAATGCTGGCAAGCATGTATGACGCTTCTCTCGACCAGTTTTACGCCCACCAATGGGCCAGGCCATATCCCTGGCCTGTATCAGTTTGGACACGGCAATGGAATAGTGCCTATAACTTTTCGTCAGGGGACGGTGCGATTCTGGATTTGTCAACGGGACCGTACAAAAGTTTTGACAAGAGGTACGATGAATTGCTTCATACCGGTGCCCTAATGCAAGGCAGACTTGTTCGTGGCGGCGGGAGGAATGTCCGATATCGGCGAAGCGTGGCAGGAGCCGCCACCGTATTGAGCCGGGATCAGGAAGAGATGAATGATGGAATTCCTGCCGCTCCATTGGCAGCTCCAATGATTGGAGAGGACAAAGCGGAATTAAATAAAGTGGTAACGGTTGGCTATGGTGAGAAGAAGAAAAGAGAGGCGCCTGTACAAGAGCAAAATAGCAAAACAGCCTCGGAGAATACCATTCGCAAAAACTTCAACGAAACCGCATTCTTTTTCCCCGACCTGAAAACCGATCAGGACGGTTCGATCACCTTTTCATTCACGCTACCTGAAGCGTTAACCCGCTGGAAATTTCAGGCATTGGCGCATACCAAAGAACTGGCGTTCGGGTACAGCTCCAAAGAGATCATCACGCAAAAGGAACTGATGGTACAGCCCAATGCGCCCCGCTTTCTCCGCGAAGGCGACAGGATCACGTTTCCCACGAAAGTAGTTAACCTCACTGATCGTGAGCTTGCTGGGAAAGTATCTCTTCAACTTTTTGATACGGAGACCAATCAGCAGGTCGACGATATCTTCAAAAATAGTATCGCAGAACAGCCATTTAAAATCCCTGCCGGACAAAGCATGACGGTCGGATTTCCCATTGAAATTCCAAAGGATTTTACCAAAACACTTACATGGCGGATCGTGGCCAAATCGGGAGCATTGTCTGACGGGGAAGAAAATATGCTGCCGGTGCTTTCCAATCGGATGCTCGTAACGGAAAGCCTGCCGATTGCCATGCGCGGAACCGGGATTAAGGGATTCAAATTTGAGAAACTGCTGAATTCACAAAACTCCAAAACACTCAAAAACAAATCATTAACCATCGAATATACCAGCAACCCGGCCTGGTATGCGGTCCAATCGCTGCCCTATCTGATGGAATATCCTTATGATTGTGCCGAGCAAACCTGGAACAAGTACTATGCTAATTCACTTGCAGCGCACATTGCGGGCAGTTCTCCGCGCATCGCGAAAATCTTCGAAAACTGGCGGACTGTCGATACGACCGCATTACTGAGTAACCTGGAAAAGAATCAGGAATTGAAATCTGTTCTGCTGGAAGAAACACCCTGGGTACTGGCAGCCAAAACAGAGGCGCAGCAAAAACAAAACATTGCATTGCTGTTCGACCTGGTCAGAATGGGCGATAAATTAAATACAAGCCTGGACAAGCTTACCCAATTGCAAAGCACGAACGGAGGCTTCGTCTGGTTCAAGGGCGGGCCCGACGACCGCTATATGACCCAATACATTGTGTCAGGAATCGGGCATCTGAAAAAAATAGGTGCGTTGCAAAAGGGACAGGAGGAACGGATCAATGCCATTCTCAAAACGGCAATCCCTTATCTCGACAACAGAATTAAGGAGGATTACGACCGTTTGTTAAAGTCAAAAAGTAGTATGAAAATCTCGACTCCCGGTGCGATGGAACTTCATTATCTATATATGAGAAGTTTTTTCTCCGATATACCGGTTCCCGCAGCTTCTGTTGCGGCTTATCAATATTACAGGGAACGATCGCAACTGACGTGGGTTAACCAATCGAAATATTTCCAGGGACTGATTGCATTGACCTTGCATCGCGGCAATGATAAAACGCTTCCCAAGGCCATTCTGAAATCCCTCAAAGAAACTGCAATCGTTTCGGAAGAAATGGGTATGTACTGGAAAACCAACCAACGTGGCTGGTGGTGGCATGAGGCACCTATCGAACGGCAAGCTTTGCTGATCGAAGCTTTTCAGGAAATTGAAAATGATTCAAAAACGGTGAATGACCTAAAAACCTGGTTACTGAGAAACAAACAAACCAATAACTGGGAAAGCACCAAGGCAACCGCAGAAGCTTGCTACGCGTTGCTTCTGAAAGGCTCGGACTGGCTTTCGCAGGAACCGAAAATCAGTATTAATTTGGGAAAAACAGCGATCATATCCTCGGAAACTGCGGCAGAAGCTGGTTCAGGATACTTTAAGAAAACCATTGATGCTGAGCAAGTGAGTGCGGAAATGGGCGATATCAAACTTTCGGTTAGCAATAAGAACAAATCCACTGACATTCCAGGGCCAGGCTTATCGGGCTGGGGCGCGGTATACTGGCAATATTTCGAAGACTTGGACAAGATAACCTCAGCGGAAACACAGCTAAAACTTTCAAAAAAGCTTTTCATCGAAAAGAATACAGATAAAGGCCCGGTACTTTCACCGGTAAATGAAGGCAATTTGGTCAAAATCGGGGATAAAATAAAAGTCCGAATCGAACTTCGCGTCGACCGGGATATGGAATATGTTCACATGAAAGATACCCGCGCATCAGGCTTAGAGCCGGTAAATGTACTGAGCGGTTTCAAATGGCAGGGCAGCCTGGGGTATTACGAAAGCACAAAAGATGCCAGCACCAATTTCTTCTTCAGCTCTCTGAGAAAAGGCACCTATGTCTTTGAATACCCCCTTTTCGTAGCCCACGAAGGTGATTTCAACAACGGGGTTACCAGCATTCAATGCATGTATGCGCCGGAGTTTGCGGCGCATAGTGAGGGGGTTAGGTTGAAAGTGGCTGGCGGGAAATGATTTTAGGGAAATTGGAGGATGATCAACTGAAAAAATGTTTAATCAAATAAATAGGCAATCATGAGCACACTGAATCCAAGAAGTATTCCCGCCGAATTTTGGGCCATCATCGAAAAAGCAGATCGCGATCGCGCGAAAATGGCAGCAATTCTTGAGCTGATGACCCGAGAAGAAATGATTTCTTTTCACAGACAATTTTTGGACGCTGCCTCGGCAATTTTAGGCCAGGACTATATGCAGTATATGGACGCAGATACCTCTGAAGATGGAGCGGATGATATCGCACGGTGGATAGTTGGCCAGGGTCAGGATTATTACCTGGCCGTATACGATCATCCTGAAAAGACACCAGCCCATGTTGAGCCCCATTCGAAACAACAGGTCTTCTATGAAATAGCAAGGGTTTTTATAAGGCGATTTGAGGATGATATTTGGAACTACTACGAAGATTAAGACAGCCCGCTTAACCAACCACCCTCTGAATCTTCAAAATCGCCTCTGCAAACCCTTCCATATCCTCCTTTTCCCCCAGCAGCGCATGTTGCAAGATCCAAACCGCGTCAGTATTGCATGCCTGCTCGGCCACCGGGCAATATACCTTGCTATAGTCTGCGGTTTCAGGAATGGCGTAGCACATGAAGTTTTTGTTTTGGAAAAGCGGCTGCTTGTAAAGCGGGTGCGGGTATCCTTTGAAACAGGGTACCCCTTCTGCTGCCAGCATTTCAGCAAAGGTATTTTTAGCTAACCCGCCGAACTTGGACGCATCGTATTTAAAAATATAGATATGATAGCAATGCAGCGTGATTTCCTCTCCTCTGGTCAGCGGCGTGATACCGTCGACCTTAGCCAGCAATTCATTCAAATACAGTCCGTTTGCATTTCTTTTCTGTGTTTGGCCTTCCAGTCTTTTTAGTTGCTCCGAAAGCAAAACTGCCTGCATCTGCGTGACCCGATAGTTACAGCCCGGATTGTAATGATCGTACCATTGCCCACCCTCGATCCGGCCCACATTGCGGAGCGAATGCATCATCGCATACAAGTCGTCGTCGTCCGTAATTACGATACCACCTTCGCCGGAGGTAAGGTTCTTGGATGACTGAAAACTAAAACTGCCCACATGGCCGATAGAACCCAGTTTTTTCCCTTTGTATTCCGCTCCATGTCCATGTGCGGCATCCTCGATCACTTTCAATCCGTAACGCTCCGCTATATCCATAATCGCATCCATATCGCAAGCCAAGCCACCGAAATGCACGGGAATGATCGCTTTGGTACGATCGGTAATGGCAGCTTCGATCGCAGCCGGACTGATATTGTAGGTTTCGGGATCGATATCCACAAACACGGGTACACAATTGCATTCAATCACCGACGAAGCCGTGGTAATGAAAGTATAAGGCGGCACAATAACCTCGTCGCCGGGCTTTACGCCGCAGGCAATCAGCGCAAGACGCAATGAAACCGATCCATTGACGCAGGTAATGGCATATTTGCTGCCGCAATAAGCTGCAAACTCCTTTTCAAACCGTTCGACTTCATCCCCGCAATCCGGATTTCCCCACTTGCCGCTTGCCACAACATCCGCCACGGCATCCACTTCACTTTGGCCGTATACCGGCCAGCTGAATAATCTGGTGATCGTTTTAGGCCCCCCGTTAATGGCCAGTTCCTGGTTCATACGTGTTCTTGTAGTGAATAAATATTTGTTTATGACCTACTTGTTCATACTCCCAAAAGGAGTTTTCAGACTATTTAACCAAGTCAGCCAGACCATTATAGCCCTTTTCTCAAACGAACAAGTATTTATTCCACAAACCCTTATAAAAAGAAAAATGAATAACAAACCACTACTTTACAACCTGCTGATCGCCGGAATGTCATTTGGCACTGCCTGGGCCATACGCGGACAATTTGGACACGAACAGGCAGCCGCCTGGGCGGCCGGGATCGGGGGAATGGGGATCGTTCTACTCGCAAGAAGATCCGACTGGTACGCAAAAGCATTTCAGCTCACACTCGCATCAGCAGCAGGATGGGGCATTGGTGGGATTATCAGCTATGGAAAAGTGGTGGGTTATGCACGCGGACTGGAATTTGGCAATGTGTATTACGGTTTTCTGATGCTCTTTTTGATTGGCAGCTTATTTGGGCTGGTCGGTGGAGGATTATTTGGGTTAACCCTGGCGTCGAGCAGGCAAAAGCCTGTCCGCTGGCCGCAGCTTATTGTTGAAATGACGGTCGGGGCCATCCTCTTTTACTACTTTTTAATTGAACAAATCGGGTGGTTGATGACGCCGCCCCGCTCGGAAGCCTGGGCTGCGGGATTTGGTATGACCGTGGCACTGTTCTGGTATATGATCAGGAACAAACAATATTCCGCCATACGGGTGGCTGTTTTTGCGGGGTTGGGCGGAGGGTTTGGTTTTGCCTTTGGCAACTTCCTGCAGGTCATGGGAAGCGTTTCGGAGATCCAATTCAATTTCTGGAATGTGATGGAGTATTCCATTGGCTTCTTTGGCGGGATTGGAATGGCATACGGTACATTTACCAGCGAATGGGAAAAGTCTGAAGATTCGGTAACCAGGAACAACCTGATCGCACCCATTATCATCCTGACACTCCTTCTCCCGTTCGTCGTCTGGGACCAGTCTTTTGAAACGGACCGCCTGGTTGATACCATTAAATCTTTCAGCCCCTATGCCGATGGCGCCTATATCGCGACAGTCGTACAATGGATAGCGTTATTACTGGTCCTCGCATTCAGCGCCTGGACGATGTACCGGTTCTATTTCCAAAAAAAGTCCGAATTTCTTGAATTGGGTAAGAAAGACCTGCAGCGTTTTTATTTCGCCTACTTAGGACTTTCCACGGTTTACAGCCTGCTGATCACCTGCGCATTCATGAGCCTTTACCGGATCGAGCAATACCTGTACATTGTCAATATGCTTGTTATCGGCCTGTTAATCAACAAATTCAACGTCAGCTTTTCCAGCCGCGGATTGAACCTGAGCCGTTGGATCGTCAACTTGATCTTCATTATGGCTTTTTTTGCGATACTTACCGCAGTGGCGGTTAGTTCACATGGAGAGTTGAAAGGGGCCAACAGCCGTTTTGAGTGAAAAGAATTTTAGTCTGCGATTAACTTATGGTAATCTTTGATCATCATAAGTTAATCCAGCCACCTGCGTAGTTTTTTGCCTTGGTCCACTTATAGTTTGCGTTACCACTAACTAAAACACAATCATATGGCAACCGAGCAAGGTACAAAGGATGACCCGTGGTTATTAAAAACGCCGCCGCTCTCTTCCGATTTTATGATGTATAAGGACGTGAAAGACGGCAAGGAAATCCTGGTCTGTACAGTTGGCAAAACCATTTTGCACTACGATTACCGTTGCCTGCAGGATTTGCAGGACATGCTGAAGAAACACGGCGACTGGATGGAGCTTGGAAGCGCCGATGAACAAAAACCGGCCAAAGAAGGCACTGTAGAAGCTTGGGGACGGTCTGAATCCAATCCTGTCGGGGGTTGGTATGGCTTAAAGAAAGGACTTCGGGGAAGATTTGGTATGTACGTACCTCCGCTCATGGAAAAACTAGGATTAGCAGAGGCAACACACGACGCCAAAGGCAATAAAATGCGGGTTATTTGATTCAATGCCACGAAGGCACGAATGGAACACAAATACATTCGTTCCTTCGTAGCATTAAAAAGGACTACTTCTGAATCGTAAGTTCGTCCTTCAAATTTCCTTCCGGATCAAAACATTGATAAGACAAGTTGTTTCCCTTGATAGTAATATGCTGATAAAGGGGTCCGTTCCGGTAGCGCTTGACGGCATAATCTTCCTCTGTCCATATTTCCTGCTTGCCAGGAATACTGATGGACATGGTATAAATCGTGCCTTTCGCCGGCGAAGCAACTGCCTTTCCGGCGAACATCGGTTTTGTCCTGAGGTAATAATGCATGTGGCCGTTCATGACCATGTCCACGTGGTATTTGTCAAATAAGGAGCACCATTCCCGCATGATCTCATCATAAGGTTCTTCCACATTGTAGGGCGGAAAATGGAACATCGCAAACTTCCATTTAGCCTTGCTGTTTTTTAACGTTTCCTCCACCCATGCAGTTTGATTGCGTACGGGTAAAGTCACATCGAGCATGAGGAACAATGCATCCTGGTATTCATATGAATAAGTCATTTCCGACGGCTGGCCAGCCGGGCCGTTTTCGGGCAGACTGAACATTGCCTTGTACATGCCGCCACCCAGCCCATCCTGACTGTCGTGGTTGCCGGGTACCGGCATCAACGGTTTTGCAGTAAATACCGGGCTGCTATATTCCCACAGGTGGTCCCACTCATCGCGGTGCAATCCTGTACTTACCAAATCCCCCGCAATCTGAAAGAAAGCCGTTTCAGGATGTCTCGCCAACGATTTCCTGGCCATATCGCCCCAGACCGGGGAGTAGTGGGTGTCGCCAAACCAAATGAAAGAGAAACCTTCATTTTTGTCAGAAGCAGTCCGAAACGTCACCGGTGAAGACCAGTTCTTCCCGATAGTACCTATTGAATAGGCATAATCCGTCCCTGGCGAAAGTCCTGTGATCTTCGCTGTGAAACGGTTCACAAAGCGGTCGTTCTGCAACAACCTGTCTTCCATTTTAAACACAGCAGCATCATTCAAAAGCGTGTCGGAAGAACCTGTTTTCCAATACTTTACCTTTCCGGAGGTAACCGAGGGGCTGGTTCTCCATTGAATATCTACCGTAGTTTCAGGATCACCGCTCCATGTGAGCATCACCTGATCCGGCGTAGCGGACGAAGGGGTTTCCGTTTTCCTGAAAGCCTGCACCAGGTGGGCTTCCCGCGCGCGGCCACGCACGGTGGTGAAAAGCACCTGGCCTTTAAGTGCATCTGGAACTTCATTGAGAATAAGTCCGTCCCAATCGTGGTAGGTAAATGCGCCAACCCGCATGGTATCGAGCCCATGCTGGGCAGGAACTACATTTTTTATTTCCAGCTTGTCGCTTTTGTTTTGAGGCGCAACGGTAATGAAGTATACCGGCCGGTGTTTATCAAATCCGTTGATCCCCAATCCAACACTACCTTTATCGAAATTCTTTTGCCAGACTTCATAGGTATATTCTTCGCTCTTAACGAGCATGGACGTTTTTTCAAATCCGCTCGTTTCCAGCCAAAAGGGCAGCGTCTTCTGCCCCTGGTCGCGCATGAGCGAAACCGTTATCGGGACGTTGGCATCGAATGTCCAGAAACTGGTAGCGAGAACGGCCTTATCCTCAGCACTGAGAAATCCGAGAATGTACTGATCCGAAATCGTGTCCAGTTGCGCCGGGGTAAGGGTTTTGTAAAGTCGGGTCACCGCATTGTCGATCACTTCTTTGACCGTGCCCGATACCAGCGGCTTTTCTTTCTGGCAAGACATGGTCATTGAGCTGGCCGACAGCAGGCTCACAACGAGAATTATCTTGAATTTCATGCGTTTGAAAGTTTTCTGGTGCCGACCAGGCCCATACTACTTACTTTAAAGAAGTGCCTTGCTATTGGTCAAAAATACCCTTGTGCTTTCGGTGTAAGTATCCCCTTTCGGTGTTTTGTATTTCAAATCCACATAAAAGGCGCGAAAGCCGCTGGTCGGAAACGTTGCCGACACTTTTACAGACGATTTATTCCTGATCCCCAGGCTTTTGCTAGTCCATTTATCGTCCCGCATATCCTGGTCAGCTGAATTGGCCGACCATAGGATCACGTCTTCCAGCACATCTGCAGTCGCCTTGATATCGAGCTTCACCGTGTTATTGCTTACGGATTGCGTCCATTTGCATTCGTTGTAAGGTTTCTTATCGACCGTGGCACCGAAAAATGCGCTTAACGCCTCCAATGCCTGCTTGCCCCCGCCCAGATCGTGGCCTGCATTGGGAACATAGTGCAGCAAATTGTTTCCGGGAATATTGCTCAGGTAATTTTTAATATTATCCACTACCCAATATTCATCGTTGGTGCCCATAAAGATCATTTTAGGCATCGTAAGTTTTGCGCGGTAAGAATAGGGGTCGATCATTGTCGTAATGGCCTGTCCATCCGGCGAACCCGTCGACTGCGGTATGCCCAGTTTCACATAGTCCTCAATCTGAATGCTGTAATCCCCCCAGGACTTGATCTGATAATCAAGGCTGACAGGCATATTCAGGACGTCAATCACCATGGGCGCTATCGCTTCTACCCTTTTATCGCTGGCGCCGGTCAGCCAGGTTGTCCAGCCACGCTTCGAGGCACCGGTTACCACAAATCGGTTTACAGCATGGTTGAGCTTTTGTCTGGAAAACTCCTGAACGGCATCCATTGCCCGCACGGCGCTTTTAACCATTGGGAAAAGCAATGGCCAGCTGTAGTCCTTGTCTTTTTTGAAATTATGTAAAGTGTAGGAAATCAGCGCGTCTTCGGTGAGGTCGCCGAAAAAAGGCTGGTTGGGAGTTTGTTTCAGCAATGCTACAATGGCCTTGTTGGTAGCCGCCACATTGCCCAGCGAAGCATACATATCGTCATCCTTTTTGTTATTCCAGTTGGGCAGGCCGTCCGTGTTATGCCCTCCGGTGATAAAAAGCAATGCATCGTCATGCTTGTTTTCTTTAGGCACCATAATGGTCAGCTGGTGCGTCCAGGTGAATTCGCGCCATTTCTGGGATGTCAGCAGCACGTTGTAAAAAGTAACGTCCCCGTGAACAAATGAATCTTTGAGCTCCCATTTAAAAGCTTTGTCGCCGTTGTTCAGGTAACTGTCCAATGCTGTTTCGGGTGTGATTTTTTGCGCTTCCAGACTAAAAACAAAAGCAAATTGAATCAATAAGAATGTGATTCCGGTCTTTACAAATTTCAAAAACATAAATTGTGACGGGCTATGGTTGTTTACTATTTTTCGGGTTTAGGACTTTCATTGACGAGTTTAATTGCCTGCTCCATATAAATCTCCCCGGTCATTTCGCCCAGGCTGGTGCGGCTCACATAATCATACCTTTTAAAACTGTTAAAATCGACTTTGGTCAGCATGTAACCAAATGCATCATTGGTCAGCCCGAACAAAAATGGCTGTTTGGTATTCATATGCCGTTTTACGTAAAAACCAATATTGGGCAGTGCTTCACCGGGAACAGTGAGAATTTGCGCCGTCCCGATGTTCAGGAGGTTAAGCTGAGTAGCTATCCTGTTCTCTCCGGCCATTTCATTTTTAATGGGCGATTTTTGAAGGATATAACGCATGATCTCCGAATCAACCGGGAATTCGATTTTTCGGGCCGCGCAAAACAAGACAGGATTTTCCAGGAGAGGGGCATCCTTTACAATTCGCAACGCCTCGTCGGCCAGCAGCTCGCCGATCCGCTTGCATTCGTTCCAATCGCTGGCTTCCTTGCCATTTTCCAGGCGGTTATCGGCAGTTACCATTCCTCCTTGTGCCCCGTTCATAAAAACCGCCATACCACCGCCCTGTGACTCGATACGGTCGTAAAGCGGCCCGCAGAGGTCCGGGCTCAATATTCCCCTGCCCGACCCGATTACTTCCGGGTGAACCGCATAGTTGACCAGCGTGGCGATGGGCCTGCCTTTCTTCACGCCCGACGCGGAGATCGCCTGTATGACCCCGCATCGCGGATCGTACAGCTGGTCTGCATAATAATTGTACGCAATCTTTCCCTTTGCTTCACCTACGGCTATTTTCAAAGAGGCATCTTCCAGCTTACCAGCTGCTTCGTTGACCGCATCCGCTATCTTTTTAACGCAATCGTCCAGGTACTTCAGATCGGCAAAGGATTCCCCCTTTTCATTTGGAAAACCATAAGCATCCGGCCCACTGTGCGTATGTGTTGCGCCGATCAGAATGTTTTCCGGAAGTATGCCCTTGATCAGCGCCCGGGATTTATTGCCCAATGCCGCCGGCCAGCCCAGATTATCGACATTGACAATGGCAACTTTTGTGTCCCCTTTTTGAATAACAAGCGCTCTTACAAACAGGTCTCCGTTTTTTTCGACGGATTTTTTTGGAGTACCAATGCCCCCTGAAACTGGCAGCAAAGGATCAGGGGTGATGTTTCGGAGTGCAGCGCCCGCTTTGAAGTGCTGGGCGTAACTCACCAGCGTGACATGGCAAATAAAATAGAGAAGGATTACAACTGTTTTCTTGTTCATTGGTGCAAGTTGCTATGTAAATGCGGGTGATTTTTCAATCACCCGCACCGTTATCTTATTCTAACATCATCATTTATCAATAAGGCTTTCCTGTGCCTTCCAACAGCCATGTTTTTGACCAAGCGCTGTTATTAGTAGGGTCGCTGCTCGCGTATGATGTACGCACAAGGTTGGCCAAAGCTGCCTTAGCGTTATCGGTGTTGGTGTTTAAATCATCATCAAGGCTATAATAAAAACGGAGTGGCAAAACTGACCTTGCAGCCGAAGGGCCGGCTTTCAATACCGGCAAGCCTGTTCTCCGCCAGTCGAACCAGGATTCGGCAGCAGCGCTCCAACTGGCTATCCATTTTTGTTGCATGATACTTTGAAGACCATTGTAAGGCGCACCGGCAATGTAATTGGCAAAACTCGCACCAACGCCCCATGCGTTAAACGATTCTTGAATTCCTTTTGCATAATACGTTTCTGCTCCCGTAATCCATGTATAGGATGCCGCTTCGGCCAAAATGAAGTTTACTTCGGCCGCTGATAGTAGGCGCATCTTCAACAAATCGCCTGAAGCATTTTTGTACATGCTGTTTATTTGCGATATGTGCGGGTTGAAGCGGCCTTGCCCGCTTACTCCACCTTCCATTTGAAGATTGTAAAACATTGCCCCTCCAATGGCCGGAGGAATACCAATGTAATCAGTGCTGTAATTTATCGGGGTGTTGTAAGTGGTTTCGTATTCTTTGGCTACGTCAGCTGAAATTTCCCATGTTTTACCATCGGTGCTGGCCCTGCTGACGTTTGTACCTGATACAAGCACGAGCGGCTGCGGCACTTTATCGAACCAAACTGCAATGCGCGGGTCCTTTAAACTTTTAAGCGCCTCTACCAATGTGGAAGCTGGTTTTCTGCGCATATATTCGCCATCAGGTGAAGTGGTAAACACCATGTTTGTAGGCCATGCCGCATTGGCCGTTCCTGGGTAGCTGACATTGGCATCGTCTGCGGAAGAGGTAATCAACGGATACTTCGCCGGGTCAGAAGCAATTTTAACAACACCTGCTTTGGCATATTCTCCTTCTTTGGCCTGCAAACGCATGTAATAACGCAGTGCCAGGGAATTGGCAAACTTTCTCCATTTCGAAACATTTCCTGCAAAAAGTACATCTTGAGTTGCGTTGATAGGCTGGCCACCTTCTTCTGCCAAAAGTGTGTTGGCATTTTCAAGGTCGGCAAGAATACCATGATAAATATCCTGCTGCTTATCAAACACAGGCTTGAAATATTTTGAACCTTCTTCCGCGCGCAACGCCTCTGTATAAGGAGCATCGCCCCAAAGGTCGGCAATCATACCAAAGGTGTAGGCTTTCAAAATCAGCGCTACGCCTTCATGATACTTATATCCGTCTTTCACAGCTTTTTTGTGCAACTCATCGGCATTGCGCAAAATTCCATAGTAGTCTTTCCAAGTCTGGCCAGGCGAAGCCCAGTCGTAAGCATTGAAAGCACTTTGCCAACCAGTTTCCTGCATATGCTGCATTACTCCGGAAAGGTTTCCAAAACCCAGGTCAACTACCTGACCACCTAACATTGTAATTACAGTCGGTAATAACAAGTTGAGGTCGGTTGTTTCCGGAGAAGGAGAATTGGGGTTAACATTTAAATCGTCCAGGTCTTTACATGCACCAAGTATTACAAGTAAACTCAGCGATAGGGTTATGACTTTATAGCTTAACTTTTTCATACACTTTCTCTTTCTGATTAGAATGTAAAACCAACTTTGAAACCAACGGGAACAATCCAGGGGCTAACGTTATAGCGTTCAACTCCTTGAAACAATCCGCCACCTGAAGGCTGAAAGGCACGTTCAGGGTCAACACCAAACCCTTTCTTTGTCCATACCATAATGTTACGGCTGTAAATTGATATGTAAGCATTGTCCATTTTCGCTCTCTTCACCCATGCTTTTGGGAGTTCATAACTCAACGAAATTTCCCGAAGTTTGAGGTAATCGGCATCAAACACTGCGTAAGAGCCAACCGACCAAAGGTTACTTGCGCCCCAGGGTTCAAATATTGTTCCGGGATTTCCAAGATTTTCCTGATAAAGCGTAAAATGTCCATCGGCACCCATTTCACCAAATACACCAGGATAGAATACGCCGTCCTGATTGCCGGGGAAAGGCATATTAGAACTTTCAGGAAAACCTCCCGTCGCTGGTGTAGGGCCACCGATTGGATAAACGCGATCGGGTGTAATCAACGTGCTGGCATTTTTAACAACCCAATCGCGAAGTGCGTCGCTGGGGCCACCTGATACACCTGGGGTAACGGTTTTGTCTGCCCAGTATTGGGTGAGCATATCGTCGTTCATGTAACGGAAAGTTTGCGATACAAACTGTCCGCCGTGGCGCCAATCGAAGGTCATGCCAAGTGTAAAGCCCTTCCAAGTCAGTGAGCTTTGCAAACCCATGATAAATTTAGGGTTGTAGTTACCGGTTTTGGAATAAGTGCTTGAGTTGGTCAATTCAGGGTCATCACTAAAATTTCCGGTCAGCGGATTTCCGGGAATAATCGGATAACCATAGTAAGGCGATTCTTTGTCTGTAACGCGCAGTGTTTTGCGTGTATACAAATTACCCAATAACCCGTCGGCTTTAGAGCCATCCGGCAAAGTTGCCCCTTTTACATACCCTCTGTTCGAAACGTTGGCCTGGCTCCACGGTTCCACATAGGGGATACCATCGGCAAGCTCCAATATCCTGGTCTGGTTTTTGGTAAAGTTCAGGTTCACATCCCAACTCCAGTCGGCGGTCTTGATAGGCGTGCCACCGATCATCAGTTCAACACCTCTGCTTTGCAGCAACCCTGCATTGATGTTAATGGTAGTGGCCCCTGTCGATGCCGCAAGCGGAACGGGGAAAATCTGCCGACGGTCGTTCATAATGTAATAGGTTCCGTCAAAACGAACCCGGCCTCCGAACATCTTGGCTTCTGCACCGTATTCCTGCGAAGTAATTTGTTCAGGTTTCAAATTGGGGTTAAGTAAGCCTGATTGTTTGTTCAACATAATTGCCTCGCCCCAGTTGCCTCCGTTGGCATAAACCTGCAACAACTTGTAAGGATCGGTGTCGTACCCTGTACGCGCCACGCCTGCCCTTACTTTCAGCATGTCAACATGGTTCATCGGTACAAATTCGTTAATCAATACGCTTAATGAAGCAGATGGATAGAAGAATGAGCGGTTGGCCGCAGGCAACGTGCTACTCCAGTCGTTACGGGCAGTTAAATCGAGGTAGATCGCTTCCTTCCATGCTATGTTAGCTGTTCCGTAAACGCTGTTCACCTGTTTTTCATAACGGGCTGAACTATAATTCAATGCAGTATTGGAAATGTTACTTAACGTGTATAGGTTGGGTATAATCAAACCTGCACCTGTTTTAGCCGAATTGCTAACGTTGGTCGATCTGCTGTAACGCACATTGCCACCTGCCGAAACGTTTACATCGAAATCACCAAATTTGTCTTTGTACGAAAGCAAGGCATCGGTATTGCGTTCAAAATTATTGCTGTTGCTGATACCGTAAGACCCGTTCTTCGGCTCTTGAGAATAGCCTTGCCCGATTTTCGATTCACGCAGTTCGTCAAGCTTATCGATAGTCATCCGAGCCATCAGCGAAATTTTCGGGCTAAAGTTATACGAGGCCATGATGTTACCGAAAATCTGATTACGGTTAAAACTGTTGTTGACATCATTAGCCAACATCCACGGATTGTTGCTATCGCCCGGCAACAGGTTTTTAATCGTATTTCCCTGACCGATGTCGTAATCCTTTAGATCCATGATATTGACATAAGTGGGAGTGGTGTAAGCCCATTGCAAGGGGTTTGTGCCGCGGTCGCCAGAAGCCCTGTTTTTAGCAAAGCTGTTCACATAGTTGATGTCGGTGCTAAGGGTAAGTTTGTCGGTGAGTTTTGATGAAAGCGACAACGATAAGTTATTCCGGTTAAGATCGGTGTTCGGAATCAGCCCTTTGTTTTTCATGCTGGTCACACCTATGCGCGTGTTCACCATCTTTCCACCGTTGGTTACCTGTACCGAGTTTGTAGTAGTGAAGCCGTAATCCCTGAGGAAATTTTTTACATTGTTGGGATACGACTTCAGTTCCGTCGGAATGGGATTTCCGTTGGCATCCAAAGGTGAGTTCCATTGCACAGCATAATAACCTTTATCCAATTCAGCACCCAAACCGAATGGTGATATCAATGGGGACATGATCTGGCTGCCACCGTTTTGCTCAGGTGTGGTGACAACATAACCCCCGTATTGTTTTTGCACTCCTAAATAGCGTTGCGGTACATCGAAAGTATTATTTGTTGACACGCTCACTTTCATTCCCTGGCCATCTTTTGCCTTTTTTGTGGTGATGAGCATCACGCCGTTAGAGGCACGTGAACCGTAAAGTGCCGTGGCACTTGCACCTTTCAATATCGATACGCTTTCAATACTTTCGGGGTCAATATCTGAAATGGCATTCCCATAATCCACCGTGCTGTTGCCGCTACCAAAACCTCCTACGTTGTTGGCACTATTAAACATGGGCACGCCATCAACCACATATAAAGGTTGGTTATCATTGCTCAATGATTTTGCACCGCGGATAACCACATTGATTGTGGAGCCTGCACCACCGGTTTCGTTGATGGTTACACCAGCCACTTTACCTTGCATAGCAGTTAAAAAGTTTTCGCGTGCCACTTTGGTAAACTCGGGACCGGCCACTTTACCGATAGCATAACCCAGCGATTTCTCTTCACGCTGAATACCCAGGGCTGTTACCACTACTTCCCTTAGTTCATTCACATCGGCTTCCAAAGCTACATCAATGACGCTTCGTGAACCTACGGTTACTTCCTGTGTTTTATAACCAATGAATGAAAAGACAAGTACATCGTTGGCACTAACGGAAAGTGTGTATTTCCCATCAGCATCGGCGCTTGTTCCGGTTGTGGTTCCTTTTTTAAGGATATTGGCACCAGGCACAGTTGCATTCTTTGCATCGGTTACTTTTCCTGATACAGTTCGTTGTTGCGCTTGCGCATGATAGAACAATGTCAGGAAAAGAATAACCAAAACCGACTTCATCATGTTTTGACAGAATTGTTTCATAATAAAAATGTCTAGGGTTAGGCTTATTCTGTTACAGCTTCAAAAGAAAGGATCAGTGCATGTGTATTCACACCCACGGCTTTGTCACTTGCAGCCATGAACATAATGAGTTGCATACGTGTGTTGGAAATAGACCTCATTACCACTTTACGTTGAAAATCGCGGAAGCCGATAAACTCTGTTCCTGAAAAATCAAGTGTTTTAGCACCTTTAAACGTAAGACCGGCGCTACTGTAAGCCGAAGTAACTTTGAAATCTTCGCTTTCCACGAAAGTGAATTTGGCATTTGCCTCGGGCGTGTACTTAGCAATGCACAGGCCATAGGTTGCGTTACCCACTAAAACATTGGCAGGATAGCCACCTGTGGCAATTTGATAAACAAGGCCACCAAATGCGCCACCATCGGCTTTCACATCATGCACATATTTACCGTCATAGAAAAAGGTGTAAGTGTCATCATAAATAGCTCCCATACCAAATGTGCTCGAGGCAAAAATTCCGTCAGGAATGGGATTATAAGGAGTAGCACTTGTGAAAGTGGCATCCGCGTTGGCGAGGTAGTCGCCTGCGGCAGTATGGGATTTTGTCAATTTCCATTTTTTACCCGCATAACCAGCTGCGGTGTGGTCTCCGACAAGGTAATCGTAAGGTCTTAAATCCACAGCGAGATTAACACTCTTGGTGATGGTTGTTCCTTTACTGTCCTTAGCAGTGAGCTGGGCCACATAGTACCCTCCTGTTTCATATACGTGAACAGGATTTTGTTCCGTGCTGGTTTTGCCATCGCCAAAATCCCACGACCAGCTTACGGCACTGTGGGTAAGTCCTTGAAAAGCCACCTGATTTCCCTTAAGCGTGTTGTAAATTTCCGCACTGAACGGAAATACCGGACTATCGTTATCATCATCATCGCACGATGACACCAAGGCGAACATCGCTGCTATGAGGATAACCGACATTAATTTGAGCACAAGTTTTTGCATAGTACAGATGGATTGATTGGGTTTAAATTTAATTTGATGACGGTTTGATGAAGGTTGATACTTTCTCACCATACATTTTCCTGATTCTACCATTGGTTTCGTTTTCATCATAGCTTAAGTAAGATTCATGGGTTGGTCATCGAAAGTTGGCAACGTAACTGGATCAGGCTAACACGTTTTTTTGAATATCCGTCAGCCATCAGAAAAGTCGTCTACACGACCAACACCGTCGAAGCTTTCCACCGCCAGATCCGTTCTGTAACCAAGTCGAAAGGAGCTTTTTCCTCAGAAACAGCGCTGGTCAAACTGCTCTACCTAACCACCCAGCGAATCATCGAAAAATGGAAAATCCCTTTGGCAAACTGGCCGGTCACAGTACAACAGCTGGAAATCTTATTCGGTGACCGGATTAAGCAATACATGAAAGTTTAAATTATGACACACTTAAATGAACATAGCCATGTTTTACGGACAAAACAGTATGCATACTAGGATGTAACCTGCTTGAATTAAAAACCGCTTACATTACTTGCGTATTGACCTTAAGTACTATTTCAGGCCCTTCAATTTTAATTTATTGTGTGTTAAGGAATTGTGAAGTCGAAAGCGTCAGCGTCTGGCTTATATTAACTAAGGTTAGATGTGAGCCAAAAACAACTAAACGCTAACAACTATAAGCTTAGCTGTTAGCGTTCGGTTTTAATTGGGGTAAGGATCGGGATTATTACCTGTCCGCTGCCAGCCAAAACCGGCAGCGGAGGGCCAACCGCTATTTAATTAACCACATCTTGGAAAACTGGTCATCCACGGCAGGCGTTAAAGAAGATACTCCCAGGTCGTAGGCGGTCCTGTTCTGTCCCAGTTCATTGCCTGGATAACGGTAACGTTCCGGGAAAGGGAAACCGCTCAGCCTCCCATTATTGAAAATATCCGGCAACCTGGTCCGGCGAAGGTCCAGGTAAGCCTCAGAAGAAACCAAAAACAGTCCGATCCATTTCTGATCGGCTATTTTTACCAGTTGGCCCGCTTTATCGCTGGGCAATGCGATGGATGGCTGGGCCAGGTACTTGTCAATAGCTGCCTGGGAAACTCCCCAGCGCAACATGGAATTGGTGATGCCTTTGCGGTAGTAAGTATCCGCGCTCCCGGCCACCAAACCCTTCGCGGCCGCCTCAGCGAGAATGAATTGCACTTCGTCGCTGTTCATGATCATGGCTTTGAGCAACGGATGCTTGTTTTCCCTGAAAAGCTTCGAAAACTTGGATACCTTGAAGTTCCCATACGCTCCGCCGGCAGCGATATCATAATGACCGTTGCCATTTTTCCAGTCAGCCAGCATACCGGCGATATAGCCTACATATACTTTGTTTGAGTCGATCAGGATGTCTTTTGTTGCGTAAAGGGCAATGTCCTTGTTCTTGCGGTCGATGTATTCCCAGGTTGAAGTATAGCTGTAACCGTTCGGGTCTGTGGTCGAAAAGCTAACCCCGTTTTTCGCCGGATCGCTGGTCCATGGCTTTTCAACCGGCGCAAACCAAACCTGCATGCGCGGATCATTCAATTCCGCCAGTTTATCCACCAGCGTTTTGGTCGGCCTTCTGGTATCGAAATTATCAATCGTCCCCCAGTTGAGCGGGCCGCCTGTCCAGGAATTGCCGTTTTCTCCGCCGGTTGTACCCACATAACCAATAGAGGCATTGTCCGTTGCTTCGGTAAAAATCGGGGCGTTCAGTAAGGCGGTCATTTTCGCGCCAGCGTCAGGTAATTTAGCTGACGCGCGCATTAACAACCTCAATTTTAACGAGTTGGAAAACTTCTTCCATTTCTCCTTACTTCCCCCGAACATCAGGTCGTAGCTATCTGAAATCGGTTCGGTGCCTGCGTCCATCAATGCATTTGCAGCATCGAGTTCGGCCAGTAAGCCTGTGTAAATGTCAGTTTGCTTGTCATATTTCGGATAAAGGATTCCCTCCCGCGCTTTAAGTGCCTCTGAATAATATACGTCCCCGTAAAAATCCGTCATGAAGGAGAAGAGCAGCACTCTGAAAACCTTAAAGATTCCTTCGTGCGTTTTGGAACCGCGGCCCTCCGCGAGGCCAATCGAACCATCAATCAGCTTAAGGATATCCATCGCCGTGTACATGTCATTGATCGGCGATTTGAACCCGGAATAGAAATTATCCCCGCTTTGGTAATTGCTTTCCATATGCTGTACCGCGCCTGGCAGCATCCGTGTGTCGAAACCCATTTTCTGATAAAAAAGCGCGGTCTTCTTGATGATTGAAGCGAGCAGGTAAGGGTCGTTCACGGATTCTACCGCGTCTTTTTGCTGCAGGGAATCGTAGGTCCTCAGTTCGTCGTCACTGCAGGAAAACAAGCCCGCAATGGTGATCAGCGTAAATATTTTAATAAATGATTTCATGTTGCTTCGAAATATCGGTGGTTACTAAAAATCAAGGGACAGCTTAAACCCATAAGACCGGATGCTCGGTAAAGTAGCCCTCAGGATACCCTGATTGGCCCCAACACCTGTAAACGCAGATTCAGGATCTTCATGACGGCCCGACTTGTTCCATTGGAAGAGGTTCCTGCCTACCAAAGCCAGCGTTACATTGTTCAGTTTGTAGGCTCTGGTCAATGCTGTGGGCAAGGTGTATGCCAGGGAAACTTCCCTCATTTTGAAATTGGTCGCATCGTAAGTCCTGGTAGACGCAAAATTCCAGATGATGTCGCCGTAGCCGTTATATGGGAAATCGTAAAAGGTATCCTTTGGATCGGCTCCGTTCACGATGTAATCCGAATCTTTCGCATCCTTGGGATCGCCCTCGTAAGCAGGGTTCAGGAAAACGCCTTTCACATAACTGGCATCTTGGAAATCAGAACGCTTGCCGTCGTTATTTGAATTGATCGCATCATATTGGCTGGAGCCTGCGGCCGGCCACTGTAACCCTCCGTGTTCAGCATCGCGCCCGCCTACCCAGTATGGGTTATTGTCCCCGGATCCCAGGGTTGTAATCGCACGTCCGTTAGATTCCAGGTACTGCTGATTTACAGAGATATATTTACCGCCCTTCCTCAAACTACCCACCATATTTAAAGTGAATTGTTTGTAGCGCAGCGTAGTATTCAACCCCAGGATGAAATCGGGATTGTAATTGCCCAACTGGCCCCGGTCTCTTTCATCGGAAGACTTCTGGATCTTGCCTTCTTCCCCATCAAGTAAAGCCATACCTGCGTACTTTCCTGTTTTGACCCGAACGACCGGATTTTCTTCATAAATATTGCCAACAGTTTCCCCTTTCGCGATTTTGACTTTCGTTTTGCCATCATAGCTAGCAAAAACATATCCGTTTGGTGCAAAGCTGTCGGAAAGCCGGGTGATTGTAGCCTTGTAGTGCGTGAAGCTTCCAAAAATGTCCCATGAGAAATCCTTGGTTTTGATCGGCGACAATGTCAGTCCCCATTCGTAGCCTTTGCTCTGAACATCGCCAATGTTGGTCAGCAAGCCGCTGTAGCCGGTTCCCTGCACCAGTGGGATATTGTCGATCTGGTCTTTCTGGGTTTTTACAAAATAGGTAAAATCAAATTTGACCCTGTTGCGCAACAGCCAGAGGTCGACGCCCGCTTCCTGGGTAATGGAGTGCTGTGCTTTCAGATTGGGGTCTACGATAGATGCATTCAAACTTACCGTATTGATATTGCCCCAAGGATTCGCATCGTAAGTATAAGTATCTATCGATCTTCTCCTGGTCAGACCGTTACCCACATCCGCCAATCCCAATCGGAATTTCAACAGGTTAAATGCTTCCGGCAGCTTGAATGTTTCGGAAGCCAGCCAGCTTAGTGAGGCAGAGGGATAGAAATAATGGATTTTTTCTTCTTCCAGAATGCCCTTCCAGTCGTTACGCCCGGTCACATCCAGGAAGAGCATATCGTCCCAGCCCACGGTAGCAGTTCCATAGGCGCTGATGGATTTGCCTGTCTGGAAAGGGTTACCTGTGACTGTCATGGTGCCAGCCTTGATATTTGCCAGTGTAAATAACGACGGGGAGTTAAGGTCGCCACCGGTTATCTCCTGGCTGCTGGAATTGGTGAATCTGTAGTTTCCACCTCCCGCAACCGTCAGGGACAATTTCCCAAAGTTCTTATTATAAGTCAGGATCGCATCCGTGTTCGCTTCGACGCTGCTGTTGTTTCCGTAAACATACTGGCCAAGGGGGTCGCCTTTCTCGCCCCACGACTTCCTGAGCTCATAGGTCTCTTTCACATTCTCCATACCAGTCCTCAGCAACAGGGACAGGTTATCGGTGAACTGCCAGTTGAGCTGGATCTTGCCAAAGTAATTATCGCGGCCGAAGCGGTGTATCTTTTCATAGGTAGTCCACCAGGGGTTGTTTTCTGCAACATCTACCCCGTTGTCCTTCATAATGGCACCATTTTGCTTGGTACCTTCAAACCCGTCGAGCCAGTAGCTTTTCATGTCGCTCAGAGGCTGCAGGTTGCTTGGCATGTTGAACAACAAGCTGTTCAGTACACTGTTGCTACCTGTGACATTGGCCTTATTCGGGTTATACGTATTGATATAGCTGGCATTGATCGAGACCGTCAACCGGTTGGTAATGTTATACTGCGAGTTGAAATTCACCGATTTCTGCTGTGTCTTCGTATTCGGCATCACGCCTTTGTTGGTCATATTGGACAAAGACAACCTGAATGAACCTTTGTCGTAGTTACCGGTAACTCCAATGTTATTGGTAAAGGTGGTACCTGTTTGCAGATACGCCTTTACACGGTTTTCATTGGAAGAAACCATCGGCCCGTTTTTCCAGCTTTTGGCTTTGACATCCCAGTAATCGGAAACAAATTTGCCGTCGAGCTTGGGTCCCCAGGTATCGGTATTGTCATACTGCCATTCGTATGCCCTTTCCCCTTGTCCATATTCCATTTGGCTTTCGATAAACTGGTAAGGTTTTTCGGCAGTCGCCATGGTGGAGAATGAAACACCCAGTCCTTTTTTACCGCCTTTGCCCGTTTTGGTCGTGATCATCACAACCCCGTTTCCGCCTTCTGCACCGTACAATGCACCAGCGCTGCCACCTTTCAGAATGGTGATCGAAGCAATATCATTGGGGTTCAATTGCGAAAGGATATTACCGAAATCGACACCGTCCTTTGAAGTAAATGTCTGTGTCCCAACCGGTATACCATCAATTACATACAAAGGCTGGCCTTTCACGGCTACGTTTGCGCCGCCATCGCCTGTGGTTGGCATCGCGGTGGTACCACGGATATTCACCAGTACCGAGGAGGTTGGGTCACTGCTAAGGCTGGTGAGGTTTACCCCGCTCACTTTTCCATCCAGCGCTTTCATGAGGTTGGGATTACCACCTTTTACGATGTCCTCTCCCTTGACGTCACTCACCGAATAGGCAAGCGATCTTTTGTCGCGACTGATGCCCAGAGCGGTTACGACCACCTCTTTCAGGTTCTCAGCACTTGGGCTAATAATCACGTCGATGACGCTCCGTCCGTTTACCGGCACTTCCTCCTGGTCATAGCCAACAAACGAAAAGACCAACGTAGGGTTTCCCGAGCCTGTTTCAATGGAATATTCGCCAGCGGCATTGGAAGTAGTACCGCTTTGGGTGCCCTTGATCAGGATGTTCACGCCAGGCATAGCTGAGCCATCCTCTTTGGATGTCACTTTTCCTTTTACGATCGCTTGTGCCTGGGTGTGCGATACGAAAGCCGCCGCCAGGAAAACGGTAGAAAGCGTGCGGAACAGGAGTTTTTGAAACGTAGAAACTGCATTCATGTTATTCTAATGGGTAACGGTGGAAGACATGGTTTTATAAATCGTTTTCCCCTTGAGGGGATTCACCATTGGAGTTATTCTCCTTTAAGAGTTGTTTAAAGTAGCTCTCCAACGCATCGGAATACTGCTGCTGCTCTTCTTCACTGGTAATACCTGCCAAAAGTTCAGACAGTTCTTCTCCCGAGAGTTTGTTGCTGATTAGCTTACTAATCAATTTTTCAGCCCGGGAAAGCGACATGTAATTAGCTGGTTAGGTTTATACAGGATACTTAGGATGCAGATTAAAGGGCTATCAGGCGGGAAAAATTTTTGAGAACCACCAGTAATCCTGTTTTTCTGACCGAAGGAAAAGTGCCGCTTAAAAAGTCGTTACCGTGCCGATCACAGGGAGTCTAAATGGGAAATCATCAATCAATTTCTCATTTAACGAATGTGTTCTTATGCTCAGACCAAATTGGCATAATCCTAAATCGTTGATTTTAGGAACCCTATCCCTCCTCTCGGCGCAGGCGATCGCCCAGCAGAAACTCGAATCAAACAGGTACTTTGACCGAAGCCAGCTTACTACTTCGCCCGCAGCTTCCGGTATCGGCACCTTCGGGAATACGCCGGTCAGTTATTTTACGGGTACGCCCGATATCCACATTCCCTTGTACGAAGTGGTGTACAAGGAGCTCTCTATCCCTCTCGACCTCAGGTATCACCAGGCAATTGGTACAAAGCCGGATGCGTTTCCCGGAAGCACCGGTAATGGCTGGGTACTGAACACCGGTGGCATGATCACGCGCATTTCGCAGGGGACCACGCCTTCTAATTTTCCGGACAATGTGTTGGTGCCTGTGAATTTCAACCCGACCAATAATGCCAGCTGGTCTACAGCTGCGACCATGCAGAACCATTTGAAAAGCCAGACCGTGTTTGTCAATGCGGAAGGCAGGTATGACGAATATATGTACAGTTTCGGCGGCCGGACAGGTAAGTTTTACATGGACCATACCGACGTATTCCGGATCAAAACCGAGCAGGGCGAAGATATTCTGGTCGAAAAAGATCCGGCTATTACTTACAAGGAGTTTACGATGCCCGCCGAGGCGCAGCTTCCGCTGTCGTGCCTGGCTACGAATGTGGCTTACACCAACATGGTTAAGCAGCGCAATTTTATTTACAAATTCACATTGACCGACAGCCAGGGGATCAGGTACACATTCGGCGGGACTGATGAATCGATCGAATTCACGCGGCCAGGAATGACCTACAACGATTTTGATTTAAAAGATCAGAATACGGTACCTACCAGCTGGTACCTCACTGCAATCGAATCGCCGCACGGATATCAAATCAGCCTGAATTACAAAAGAGACAAATTCTACATTACCAGCGAGGCCTATATCAGCGACCGGATCATTCAGCCCCAGAAATTCGCCGACAATGATAACTCGCCAAAAGGTAAGATCATTAAAAGTACCCTCTATCATCCCTGCTACCTGGACGAAATTGTGACGCCGATCAGTAAGGTCAAGTTCAACTGGAGCGTGGCCAGCCAGCAATTGGGATACACATTTAATGTAGTGAACCCGCCTCTGCCCAACTGTAATGCCGTGCCGGGCGATTTGCACAGTCAGTTCCATTTTACCAAATACCCGGAAATCCGCGACGCCAGCGTTGCCGGCCGGTTCCCGAACAAGCTCGACAATTTCGTGGTCAGTAACGCGATCGGCTCCCGCATGAAAAAGGTCGATTTTGCTTATACGAATTCGCAAACCACGCGTCTGAAACTACTGTCGGTCAAATTACGGGGCAAATCGGATGCGCCACAGAATGTGCCGACTTACAGTTTTGAATACAATCCGCTTGCTTTGCCTGATTACCTTTCCTTCAAAACCGACGACTACGGCTTTTACAATAACAAAAACCCGTATATCAATTCTGCCGATCCGGTTTATTATTACAACCTGTTTACCAATGCCGCCACCCGCCAGAATTACCTGGATTCCCGCAAACCGGACGCCAACTTCACCAAAGCGGAGGTTCTTCAAAAGGTGACCTATCCCACGGGAGGCTACACCGAATATGAGTACGAGAATCATGAATACGGGCGCATTGCGAAATACTGGCCCGCGTCGGTTCAGGAGAATGCCGCCGGTGCAGTATATACAGGAGGGTTACGTATCAAGAAGATCAGTCACTTTGACGCCCCTAATCACAAAGCCACCGAGAAAAAGTACTTCTATAAATTAGGCTACGCGACCGGCGGCGCATTATCCAGTGGCGTTCTGAGCTACGAACCCGTTCATTTCGCTTATTTCACCGGGGCCGTGCAGGCACCGGCAAAGTACCAGGGGACTCCCGGTGAACCCAATTTCCAGGGGAATATGACTTACATCCAATACAGCACTGACCCTCTGAATGCGCCTGGAAACAAGGGCAGCCATATCAGTTATTCAGAAGTGACGGAAGTCGACGCCGACGGCAGCTACAGGATTTTTAAATACAAAAACTATGACAACGGCTACCACGACAAGCCCGCCGAAAATATGGTATGCGACAATGCGAATGTGGGAGAATTCTGGAAAGAGGACGAAATGAACAGTATGGAAGCCGAACGCGGCCAGCAGTTTTCCGAGGAGTCCTTTACGGGTTTGAATGCCCTAAAAAAGAGCACGGTTTACGGCTATAATGATGATGCGGCCCGGTTCAATACCCATGTGCGCCGGATCAAAATGATGCCCAATCCGATCTTCACGGCGAATTATCCTTCTCTCCGATACACCGCCACGCTCATTTACACTTACTATCCTTATCTGAAAACCAAAACTGTAACCGGGTACGAGCCAGGCGGGAATGTGATCAACTCCACCACGAAGACATATAATGAAACAAACCGACTGGTTACCTCCGAAACATTCACCGACAGCAAAGGGCAAAGCAATGCGGTTTCGTACAAATATCCACCGGACTATCCGGCTGATGCAATTAGTCTCGCAATGAAAAACAAGCACATTATTGCGCCGGTAATCGAGGCAAAAACGACGGTCGGCGGGACGCAGACGAGCCTGGTACAGACCACCTATTTCTCCCCATCTGCCAACATTTATGTACCGCAGGAAATCAAAGTGCAAAACGGTGCAAATCCGATCGAAACCAGGCAAATGTTTTCAAAATATGACTCAAAAGGTACTTTACTCGAACAGCAGAAGCCGAATGATGTAAAGGAAAACTACCTGTGGGGATACAATTCACACTTTCTGATGGCCAAAATTACCGGCAGTGATTTTGCGACGATTAATAGTGTCGATATGCAAGACATACTGGACAATGCAGAATTAGATGAATTAACGGTTCCGTTAGCGCTGGAGCAGATCAGGAATGCGATAACGGTTGCCAATCCGCTGGTGCAAATGACCAGCTACACGTATGCTTCCATTCTTGGAATTAACACCGTTACGGATGTAAATGGAAAAACTATTCACTATCTGTATGACGACTTTGGCCGATTAAAGAGCGTCAACAATGCAAACGGTTTCGGGGCGGGCAGTGCGAGGGCCACTTACTGCTACAATTATGCCGGCCAGCCTGTGGACTGTGCGACGCTCGCGCCCACCGGAAGTATCGCCGCCTCCGCACTAGCGCTGATCACAGAGGCAGTTGCATTGCCGGTTACATTGGTTGATTTTGAAGCAATGAAAATGGAGAACACGGCACAACTTACCTGGACAACCACTTTCGAAACGAACAGCGACCGGTTCGAAATCGAGCGGAGCAGCGATGGCAAACATTGGGCCGGGATTGGGTCTGTAGCCGCACAGGGAGAAAGCGATAAAGATCAAACCTATTCTTTCACCGACTCGGATCCGTTGCCGCACGAAAACCTTTACCGGCTAAAAATGCTCGACCGCGACAGCACATTTACTTACAGCAGGATCAGAAGCGTGCTTTTCGATACAAATGACCAGGCAGTTCTGTACCCCAACCCGGTTGCCATCGCGAATGAACTGAACATTCAAATCTCCGATCCGGGCCAGATAGCCCAAATCCGGATTTTTAACACCGCTGGAAAACTGGTACATCAGTCGGGCCCGACTACCCGCGTCGATACCAGGAAGCTGGAAGCCGGCTTGTTGATGGTCGAGATCAGGTATACCGACGGCAGCCTGACTACGCACCGGATTGTAAAACAGTAACATACACTTTGATCCAATTAAAATGAAAAATATACACTATCTCCTGCTGCTGCTATTCGCATCATTTGAAACTGCCAACGCACAGCAAACCAATTCACAGAATTACATCATTTCAAAAACTTATAAACAGGCTGGGGCGAATGAAAACGATGTCAGCCAGGTTACGACGGACGTTGCATATTTTGATGGGCTGGGAAGGCCTGTCCAGCATATTGGTGTGAAGCAAAGTCCCGCTGGCGATGATTGGATTCAGCCCGGCGAATACGACAATCTGGGCCGAAAGTCAAAGGATTTCCTGCCTTATGCCTCAGCCGGCAACGGTGCCTTTCAGCCCAGCGCGACTACCAGTGTGAATGCCTGGTACGCCGCAAACACGGCAGGACTACAAAAGCTGGGCGCGAATGATCTCGACAGGCCATTTACCGAAAGCTTTTTCGAGGAGTCGCTCAACGGGTCAACCGGCCAACGCGCGCCAGGCAACAGAAGTGCAAACTCGTCCGTCCAGTATTTCACGAATGCTGCGAATGAAGTTAAAAGGTACGATTACAATCCGGCCAACAATACAATTTCTCAAAACGGCAGCTACAACCCGGCGGTGCTGACGAGGATTCAGCTTACCGACGAACAGGGAATTGTCAGTAACCAGTACATGGACAAAGCCGGACAACTGGTGTGCAGGTACGACCCGGGTAGCGGCTACACTTACTATGTCTACGACAATTTGGGATTGTTAAGGGGTGTACTGCAACCTAAATTCCAGGAAGACGCCAACTTCTTCAGTTTCGCATTTCTGTACGAGTACGATTCCCGGAACCGGGTGGTAAAGAAGCAGCTTCCGGATGCAGGCGCGGTTGAGATCGTCTACGACCAGTTTGACCGGCCGGCGCTGTCAAGGGACGCCAATCAGCTTGCGCGGGGCGTCTGGGGGTTTACCAAATACGACGCATTAAACCGACCTGTCGTGACCGGCGAAATCGCGTCTAATGACAGCCGGGCTACCTGGGCCACGAATGTGAATGCGGCCGTGCAACACCACGAAAGCAGGAATAATGCAGTTATCGCAGGTTACACATTGAACAACACCGCACCCAAAACAGCTTCCGAAACCGACATTTTAACGATCACATTTTATGATGATTATGCTTTTTCGAAGGCGGCAGGCCTTTCATATACCGGCACTTATTATCCAGCCAGTAATCTCAGTGTCAAAGGTTTTCAAACAGGCGGGCGGACAAGAATGCTGCCTGGCAGCGGCGGGGCGGGAGGTTTTCTCACTTCGGTCACTTACTACGACTATGAATATCGGGTTGTGCAGACAGTCCGGGAATTGTACGACCTGGGCGCCACTGCCCTCGAGCGGGTATCGACCAAGTACAGATTTGACCTCGCACCGGTAGTTGAGGAGCAGAAGACCGAGCAGATCCTTTCCGCAGCAGTTACCAACATGCATTTGGCAACTTATTCTTACGACCACGCAGACAGGCTTTTGAGTATCAAAGAGAAGGTTACGGCAGGCAACAAAACCAAAGAAGTGTACACGCTTGCGCAACGTTACAATACGCTCGGGCAACTACAAAGCAAATGGTTCCACTCCAAAGACGGGACTAAATTCCGCCGCCGGACAGACTTTACCTACAACCTCAGAGGCTGGGAAACTGACGCCAAAACCGTTTACAAACAATCAGATGCCACGCCTCAGCAGACGTTTTACGCGCTTCATACCAGCTATCGTAACAATGCGAATTACAGCAACGGCAGCGTGGATTCGCTTTTGTGGCGGAATGTAAATGAAGCTTCATTCACGGCAGGTTTGAAATTCAGCTATGACGGCGCAGGCCGGTTATCGGGCTCACTGGGCCTTTTCGGCAATACAAATGTCGAGAGCGGGATTACTTATGATAAAAACGGTAACCTGATGACGCTGAACCGTGCAGGAGCCGCTGTGGACAACCTGACCTATTCTTACACCGGCAACAGGCTTTCGGGTGTTATCGATGCTTCGGGCAATAGTTCGGGCGTAAAAAACGGACCCAACAGCTACTCGTATGACGCCAACGGAAACATGACCAACGACGGCAACCGCGAGGCCACGCTCACCTACAATTATCTGAATTTGCCTAAAACCGTCACAATCGGCGCAAATCCGGCCTTCACTTATGACTACGACGCTACGGGCCAGAAACACAAATATGTCAATGCAACCGACGCATTTACTGCGAAGTATGCCGGTATCTTTCAATACGACGGCAACAATGCCTTGAAGCGCGGCGCAACTTCGGAAGGCCAGGTAATCGTTACGCCGGACTCGCTACGCTTTGAATACTATCTCAAAGACCATCTGGGTAATGTCCGCATTGTATTCAACGAAAAAGGTGAATTTGTGCAGAGGACAGACTATTATCCTTTCGGTCTGGCTATTCCGGAAGACGGAAAAACCGTAGCCGAGCGCAACAATGTTAACCGTTTTCTGTATAATGAGAAGGAGTTGCAGGTGGGTAGTGGCTTTCTGGATTATGGGGCGAGGATGTATATGCCGGAGGTTGGGCGTTGGGGTACTGTTGATCCGCTGGCAGATTTATCCCGCAGATTTTCTCCCTATGTTTACGGATATAATAATCCGCTCAGGTTCACTGATCCGGATGGAAGGTTAGCCGATGACCCGCAAAAAGGCATACTGCAACGTATTTTTGATTTTCTCGGGCTTTTTAAAAGACCGGAATCACAGGAAGAAGCAGCCACTTATGCGAACCGACAAGAGAGGTTTAATGAAACGGTCGGCGCTATACAAAGCGGCGCGGATGAGCTGAAAAGTAGGGCTGAATGGGTACCTTTTCTCGGGCCGGTTACTGATATTAGTCAGGGGGCGGTTAAGAAGGATAGGACGCAGGTTGTGCTGGGGATGGCTGGGTTGGTTCTTGATGGAGTGTCCGGGTCACGAAGTCCCGGAAGGAACCTTGCGCTGGGTATCGATAAACACCTATTTGATTTTGCTTCCCGTTTCCGGTTTGACACCTACCGGAACTTTTCAAATGGATGGCAGAGAGAAAAAATTTTGGCCGAAATCATTAATACTGATAATGCTTTACATTTTAACTTAACCGACTTTTCAAAATACCAATATTCGAGATTCAAACCCACCGATTTTGTGACTTACGGCAACATTACAAATTGGGAACTATATACTATTTACCATACCCCCGGTGCTTTGGAGAGAACAACTTTCTACAAGTTAGTTAACGGAGTTTATCAAGTAGTAACGAAACCATTCTAACCATTATGACTGAATTTAAAAATAGGCAATTTAGAATTTGGGCTTACACGATTAGTCACAGAGGACTACTATTAAGAAGTGAGCAAAAATACGAAGATGTAGAAGGCTATGACGAGGTCTATGGATTCAATATAGACATCGAATTTGATAGCGTTGCATACATTGACATCCCTTGTTCAATTATCAACTTACAGCTTAAACAAATAGAAGATGGATTTCCAGATAAGCTATTAAAATTCACAAAGCATCCTGATTCAAATGTGTTTGAACTGACTTCTAATGAAGGAATATATTATATCGTTGCAGATAGTTATTTGATTGGACGTAACAACTGGGATCCATCAGAGAGTCGAATTTCAAATATGTGGCTGAACCATGATGAAATTTTAGCTACCTCAAAATAATAATAGTAAATAGAAATTGAATGTCTTCGGCCACGGACGCACGATAAAGTACTTATTAATAAGAGCTTTATCGTGCTTTAAGCAGTATGTTGAACAACCATAAAGGTCTGTAGTAGCTTTCTGGATTATGGGGCGAGGATGTATATGCCCGAGGTTGGGAGGTGGGGTACTGTTGATCCGCTGGCGGAGAAAGGAAAAGAATGGTCTCCCTACGTGTATGCTTTCAATAATCCAATACTATTTATTGATCCCTTAGGTCTGAGTCCCTCAACACATACTGATGAAGATGGCAAAGTGGTGGCTGTCTATGACGATGGAGATTTAGGGGTGTATAAACATGATGGAAACAAGGATGAAGCCGAAAAAGCTGTAAAAAGTGGGTATAGTAAGACTAATACAGATGCTGATGGCAAAAAAATGGGAAAGAGTTTGCACGCCCTAAGCTTTGCAGATCAAAGTCTCTACAATGATTATGGTATAGTAGCAGCTGGTCGAATCAAGATTGATTTTGGTTCCACCGCCCTGACCGACAGAGTTCAGGGAATAATCAATTCTGATCCCTTTGTGATTGATTATTTCAATAGGGCTGGCACTGGTGGAGATTGGGATATTAAAGCACATGTTTCTAATGGATCGTTGTTATATGGCAGATACGCATCGCCAAGGGATGCGGGGAATTTCGCAGCCGGGGCGGTAGCACAATCGTCAGGGATGGAGCCCATAGTTCAATTTGGTTTTGGTGCCTATAACCTGACTGGAAATAACAAACCATTAACCCTCGCCTTGACTGCCGGAGTTAGCTTATTAACCAGGATCAGCCCTGCATTGGGTTTGGGGACGGCATATTTGATTGGAAAATATGGAGAAGACAAACTCTCCCAACGATCAATAGATATTGGTAAAGAATTTATTCGCAAAAGAAGATGATGAAGGATATGAAAAATTGGCTCATTTTAATGGCAGTGGTGCTTTGCTCTTCATGCTGCGACACGCATATAGAAGTCACCTATGAGTATGAGGGCACAGTAATTAAGCGAGTGGACGAGTGTGGCGTTTCCACCTTTTACTACAATGAAATTTCAGGGAAGTCTTCCCAAGTGTCGGCTAGATACTCGGGAATCAACGATGGGTTTACCGGGTATCTCGTTTTCGGTGAAAAGGGTAAAGTGACGCTGCTTTCCGGCGACGGTAGTTTTCGATCAGAGAATAACGGCACAAATAAATTTAATTTTAAAAGAATTAGCTACGAAGATGTTCCGCCAGGCAAGGGCGTTTATTACATTATGCTTGCTACCAAAGCCGAGAGGAAAAGGAATGCGAATACGGGAAGTGATGTAAAGGTCACTTACGATGATTAATCTCGATGGGTAGTAAACAACCCTCTTCTATTGGAAACTAAACTGGTTGATAATTATAAGCAGAACAGGCTCCGTTCCGGACCCTGTTCTGCTCCCTACCTGGTAGCATTGACTGAAGGCCAGGCAAAGCTCAAAAATGGGTCCGCGAAGTTTGAGTATTATCTGAGTGACCATTTGGGGAATGTGAGGGTTGTTTTCGACCTATTGGGACCGATTGAGCAGCAGACGGATTATTATCCATTCGGATTAAGCATTGACAGAAATAATCCCGTAACCACTCCGGCAGCTAGAAATTCCGTTAATCGCTATCTTTACAATGAAAAAGAATTGCAGGTGGGGACTGGTCTTCCGAATTATGGAGCGAAGATGTATATGCCCGAAATTGGACGTTGGGGCGTTGTTGATCCGCTGGCATAAAAGCGGGAGTGGCTTTCACCATACAATTATGCTCAAAACAATCCTCTTATTAGGGTTTATCAAACAGGTGCTTTGGATGAACCTTGGTACAAAAGAGTTTGGGATACGGTACAATCAGCGGCAGCTCCGGCCTCGTTTACTCTTGTAAAGTCTGAGCAGGTAAGACTTCTGTAACTGGGATTTTGCCTGTAAAAGTGCCACAACTAGCTAAACCGCAAATCCGGCCTTCACTTATGACTACGACGCTACGGGCCACAAACACAAATATGTCAATGCAACCGACGCATTTACTGCGAAGTATGCCGGTATCTTTCAATACGACGGCAACAATGTCCTGAAGCGCGGAGCAACTTCGGAAGGCCAGGTAATCATTACGCCGGACTCGCTGCGCTTTGAATATTATCTTAAAGACCATCTGGGCAATGTCCGCATCGTATTTAATGAGAAAGGGGAAGTCATTCAGAATACGGAGTATTATCCCTTTGGGCTTGCCATTCGGAAAGACGGGAAAACGTTGGCTGAGCGGAATGGCATTAACCGTTTTTTGTATAATGAGAAGGAATTGCAGGTCGGGAGCGGATATCTGGATTATGGGGCGAGGATGTATATGCCGGAGATTGGGAGATGGGGTACGAGCGATCCGCTTGCGGAGAATAATAGGCGATGGAGTCCCTATACCTACGGGAATAACAACCCGATCAGATTTATTGATCCTGATGGAATGCTCTCAGTACACGTAAATGAAGAAGGAACCGTTCTGGGGAACTACAACGATGGCGACCAAAGTGTTTATCTTCATGAAGGAGCTAAATCATTTAGGGACTATAAAAAAGACTATGACAAACAGACCAATACTTCTGCTTACGGCGAAAAAATAGGTGAACTAGGAGGTGAAATTAATATCGAAAAAATCTACTCCAATATCTTAGAGAAAAATTCTTCGGTGGCCGAAGGGATGGGTTTGATAGAATATTATAATAAGGTGAAAAATGGCGCAGAATGGGATTACAAAAATCGTACGAACACAATTTTTGGCCTTGTAAATGTCCTTGGAGATAATACCAAATTTGTGTTTGAGGGCAACAAAATGGAGGCTCAGGATATAGGTAATCATCATTACGGGGTAATTGGCAGGGCAGCGGGATTTAACGAAAGGCTTTTATTAGAGCAGGCAGGTTTGGCGCAGATCAGAGCGGGCACATCAATGCCTGAATGGCAAAACTACAGATGGACAACCGTGCCCGGCGTCGGTGTTAGCATGCCATCGGCAGTGCCCTTACCTCCCTATGGCGACGACCCGAGAGATCAGCGATTTATTAAAAGTGGATTTAATTACTTTAACAGGCACAATCATGAAAGGTAAAAAATTGTCAGTAGTCGCACTTTTATCATGTTTGCTCTTGATCGTCTTGGCAGTGTTTTTAATAAACTATCCATGGCTCAGTGGTGACAGAAAGCCTCTTGCTAAAATTTATTTCAACGACACAGCTCTTGATATTACATTCATTCAATCATCTATATCACGAGATTTTGTTCAGATTACCTATACTGATAAGAAAGGAAATCAGAAAATACTTAAAAATATTCAAGACAAAAATCGCCTTGATGGATATCTCACCCCAAATGACTCAACAGTCAGGCTAATTTTAAATAGAGGTCGTCGAAGTATCAAAGCAGACACTGTTGATATATCGCTTCAATCATTTAAAGAGTAATAATGCAATGGTAGAATTTTGAACAAAAAAACCGGGCTCCCTAAGCGGAGCCTGGTTTGCTCAGAATGTGTTGGGGAATTAAGTTTGGCCTATTATTAGATCCTTTGCAACATTAACTGAGTGTTTGCCAAATACAGCCAAGCTACCGAAGATGATGTGGTATATTCATAATCTTTGACAAGTCTTCGGAAATAGTTTGTCCACGCGATAGTTCTTTCGACTACCCAACGCTTTGCGACAGGCACAAATCCTTTGATGGATTCAGGCCGTGAAGCCTTTTCAAAGTCAATCCCGAATTCCTTCATTGTATCAGCAAAAACTCCATTATATGCCTGGTCTCCATAGATTTTTTTAAGTCGTTCATCGAAACATAAAATATCCGCTGCCAAGAAAAGCCCGGCCGGGCCGTCTCCCACGTTAGCGGCATGTGCATGGGCGAACCATAATCGACCGCCACTATCAACCAATAGTTGTCGTTTCCGGCCATTCACTCTTTTATTCGCATCAACTCCACGATTTTCAAAAATCATAGGGGAGAGTTTAACGCTCTGGCTGTCAACGCATAATATTGAAGGCCACTCTTCTCGTCCTTGCAATTTCCGATCTAGCTTATTAAGTGCCAGATTTATTTTTTCTAGCAGACCGTTTGTTTTCCACTTATCAAACCGGGTGGCCGGAGCCATAATAATAAATTGCTTGCCAATTAGGCCATTTAGGCGGCAAATTTCGCCACTGGCAACCCGTGCGAACTATGAAAAGTAAAGCATTCATAACTTCTCGCAGGTCTAATTTTCTTCTTCGTTTTAACCGGGTCGCCGGGCGATTAAAAAAGGGCGAAATTGCCTCCCATTGGGGGTCGGTCAGTTCTAAAAACTGTTTGTTCACATCTTTGAAGTTTGGTCACAACAAAGTTGATACGATCCCCGATAATTTCAATTTCCCAACAAGCTCTTAGGCTTGATATCATTGTTGATCCGAACGGAGCGGAGAGCTCACAACAGTATCTTTTAAATGGAAACGGTAATCCATTCAAGGGAAATAATGGGAAATACGGTAGCGGAATTAATTATGCTTCCAATATGGGTTAGGTGGACGAAAACAATAACCTGCATAGCCCTCTGTCAGGCTTATACCACGAATTAATCCACGCCAATCTAAGATTTGAAGAAGCCAGCGTTTTCAATAAAGCTATAACTGCCGATCAAAAAAACAGTGCAGGGGATTGGATGAAAAAGCGCAATAGTTGGACAGCAGGAGGAACAGGAATTCCAGGATACATGAATAATGAGGAGTATTTCGTGACAAAGAAAGAAGCAGCATACCAAAGGAAATATTTAGGAGAGATTGCCCGTCCTAATCACCGCGGAGACACCTATAAAACTACTGGTGTTTCTTCCATCATTCCTGCCAATAGGGTTACTCCAAAATTTAAACCAAGAATGAATCCATGAAAATTATAATGCTTCTTTTAATATGTTTTTTGAGTCTCTCTAATCTCAGAAATAATCAACCAAAAGTGATTTACACAAAATGCTGGGGCTTTCGCACAACGACGACAGTGCCCACCTATGAAAAGTCATTTGATCAGAAAAACAGTAAGAACACCCCATTTCTGGTAGAAAAAGCGATCTCAAACAAAGATAGTATTGCAAAGATTGTTCGCATTTTGTCCTCGATTTTGAAACAGCAGCCGGTCAGGTTGGACGACTATAGCATAAGAGCCTCCATTGCGTTGAGCAATTCTCCAAGCTCTAAATATTACTTTAACTGGGATAAAAAACATCTTATATACAACCAAAAAATATATGTACTATCCAAAGCTGAAATGAGTAATCTGTCAAGTCTGCTTGAACTTTGCAATTAATTTATTTCGATGATACTTGAGAGTGGTGGAGATCAAACCCACTACTTTCAAGTCATTCATAAATTCACTATTGCAACCGCCATCGATACATTAAATCTCCATCACACATTAACAATGAATCAAAATGAAAACAAAAATTATTCACTGCCTTTTCCTGCTTCTTACTATCGCCTGCAAAAAAGATGAAGATGTAATCTTCGATTCCAATTCCTATAATGGCGAGTATCCTAAAAATCCCGACGGGAGTCAGATTACGACTTACACTCCGGAAATCCAGGGAGGAAAACTGAATATCAGTTACAATGGTCATCCATGGAACCATACGCCCTATTTTTCAATAGCATGTCAGGAAATATATCCTGCGGACACCGCCGTTAAAACCCGGCAATTTGAAATCGACATCAATGCATTCAGCAGATCCTATGATCAGCAAATATGCACGCGGGAAATTTTGCACTTCCTGCTTCCACTGAAACTCGACGCTTTTGTTCTCAATGCCTACTCCAAGGATGAGCAGTCCGAATCTGATATCATCAGGTTCGGTACCGAGAATTGCGATGTTGCGAAAGATAGCTACAAGCTCGACAGGAGTAAACTGAGCTTCATCAATATCAAAGAGTTTGATAAGGATACGATCAACATACGCATCGATTTGAATCTAAGTTTCATCATGACCGGCCGCAATGCTGGTTCAGGGCCGGTGTATCCGGAAAAAGTGAACTTAGCGGGCAGCCTGCAGACCATTGTAAAAAAGTAAACACCTGCCTCTCGGCGATCTTTGACAAATTTTCACCATATTCCGAGAAAAAAATCGTTTCGATGAGGAAACCCGGGTGTGACGAATGAAGTGTTATAAAGGAATTTACTTTCTGCTGTTTTTTTTAACCACTGCCGGATCTGCTTATTCTCAAACGGTTGTACCGGATTCCAGCAACCGTGTCCTTATCGGCGAGATCAGGGTAGAAGGCAATCATAAAACCCGCTCAGGCATTATCCTCAGGGAAATCGACATCAAGCCTGGTGATACCCTCACAGCCGAAGCCCTGAAAGAAAAACTTGAAATCGACCGGCGAAAAGTGGTCAATACCAACCTTTTCATAACGGTGGAGCTGCTTCCTCAGGCAGCAGCCGACTCAGTGCACACGGATATCCGCATCGTTGTAAAAGAAAGGTGGTATTTTATCTCATTACCTGTATTCCAGCTGGCCGACCGGAATTTCAACGAGTGGTGGTACGAACGCAAACGGGACCTTTCACGGACTACTTACGGCGTTTACCTGAGTTACGGAAATGTAAGCGGCAGGGCTGACAAACTGCGATTTCTCGCAGAATTCGGGTTTATACCCAAATTCGAACTTGCTTATTCACTCCCCTATATTGACAAGGCCAAGAAAACAGGTATGACCATCGGAACATCCTATTCTATTAATAAAACAACCGCATTCCGCACCTGGCGGGACAAGCTGCAATATTTTAACAGTGAGGATATCAACAGAAAGAGGTTTACCACCTACGTGAGCTTCACACGACGTAACAAGTTTTACACTTTCCACTCCGTAGACCTGCGGTGGAGCTATACACAAATCTCGGACACAATCGCGTTGCTCAATCCCAACTATCTGCTGCATGCACGGAAGGAACAGAAATATTTCCAGCTGACCTACACGTTCAGTTACGACAGAAGGGACAATGTACAATATGCATTGCTTGGGCAAACGCTGGGCCTCCAGATTTCCAAGTCGGGGCTCCTGCCGACAGACCATGTAAATACCCTTTATTTATATGGTTCCTATCGCAAATATTTCGCTCTGGGCAAAAAATGGTTTTTCAACACTGGCTTAAAAGGGCGTGTTTCCTTCCCTAAAAAACAACCATATCTGCAGACGATCGGCCTGGGTTACCGTAACGACCTGGTCCGGGGTTATGAGTTATATGTGGTTGACGGACAGGATTACGGACTTATTAAAAATGAATTGAAATACCGCCTTTTTTCTGTTCAAAAACACCTTTCGTTCATCCCGCTGAGGCAATTTAATACGCTCCCGCTAGCGGTTTATATCAATTCTTTCGCAGATGCCGGGTACGTCAAAAACAGTTATCCGGAGTTCAGTAACACCAAGCTTGGCAACTCAATGCTTTATGGCGCCGGGGCTGGCCTTGACGTGGTTACTTTTTACAATATCGTTACGCGTTTCAATTTTACAGTCAACGGAAAAGGGGAACGGAGGTTCTTTTTCAATGTGGCGAGAGAATTTTAGCGATTTTCTAACCTCGGAAATATGGCTAAATTGCAAATATGTCCTGTCCTGATGACCCCGAAGGCATGACTATTTTACCGGATTTTAAACCTGAATGAACGAACATAATATACACCTTCATGAAATATTTGAAAAGCTGGCTGCCAGCCGTCCTATTGGCAACGATTGCAATAGCTTGCGACACCAAAACCAGTGAAAAGACCGAAAACTCCCCTGATTCAGTACTATTACCGTCGCCTGCGGCAAACGACCTGAACAGCAATCAATCGGCGTTGTTGAAGATGATTCTGGGAAATTCCGACGGCAGTATCGTGAGAGGCGTAGCCTTCGGGGACCCTATCAGCAAGGTCAAGGCCGCCGAAACCTTTGAGATGTTCGAGGAAACGCCTGACCACCTCGGATATACGTCTGAAACAGCACAACTGGAAACCATTGATATTCAATACTTTTTCGCGGCCGACAAAAAGGTCAACAGGATAACCGTTGATGTATACCTCAACAGCACCGAAGCTACCAAACAATTGTGGAACGCTGGCAAAGCCCATTTTACGGAAAACTATGCCGCGCCAAAAGAGGAAGGCAAGAAATTGACCTGGAACAACAAATCAATAAAAGTAAACATGGAAGATGTTTCGGAAGGAAAGGATTATGGACTGAAATTCCAGTTTTCCCCCGCCGATAAAACCGTTTTAGCTGCAAAATAATATCTATGAAAAACCAGAAAATAATAACCCTGGGCGTCCTGTGCCTAATTTCTGTCCATATTTTTGCTCAAAAAAAATCGAAGAAGGACGAAGTCGTCACCATTGCCACAGACAAAGGCACCATGCGTTTTATCCTGTTTGACGAAACCCCAAAACACAAAGCCAACTTCCTGAAACTGGCAGGCGACAAATTTTATGATGGGACTCTTTTCCACCGGGTGATCGATGATTTTATGATCCAGGGCGGTGATCCTACTTCAAAGAACGCCAAGCCCGGGGACCGTGTCGGCAATGGAGAAAATGGGTACAAAGTACCGGCTGAGTTCAGCCCTAAACTTTTTCATCAGAAAGGGGCGCTCGCCGCTGCGCGGGATAACAATCCGGCCAAGGAATCGAGCGGATGCCAGTTTTACATCGTGGAAGGAAGAAAATGGAGCAAAGCCGACCTTGACAAACAAGCAGCCCGCGCCGCAAGAAAATTGACCGAAGAGCAGCGGACAGTATATGAAACCATTGGCGGAACACCACATTTGGACGGGTCTTACACCGTTTTCGGTCAGTTGGTCGACGGAATGGAAGTAGTGGACAAAATTGCTTCGGTAGACAAGGACGAAAGGGACCGGCCTGAAAAAGACATTTCCATGAAGGTTTCCGTTAAGAAAATGAAGAAGAAGAAAATCACAAAAAAATACGGCTGGAAATACGAGGCATAAAACACTACCCATTGGAAAAGACAAAAATCCTGATAACCGGTTCCAATGGTCTTTTGGGCCAGAAATTAGTTGAATTACTTATTCAGCAACCCGGATTTGAAACAACGGCCACGGCTATTGGACCTAACCGTCTGCCCATCCGGGAAGGTTACCAATATCTCGAAATGGATATCACCAATCCGCAGCAAGTGAACCAGATCGTTGGATCGGTGCGCCCCGAGGTACTGATCCATACCGCCGCAATGACGAACGTCGATCAATGCGAATTGGACAAAGAAGGTTGTTGGAAACGCAATGTTACGGCTGTTGAAAACCTGATCGGGGCCTGTAAAAAATATGACGTTTTTCTGCAGCATTTATCAACAGATTTCGTTTTCGACGGCACTTCGGGCCCGTACAGTGAGCATGATTTGCCGAATCCAATCAGCTTTTACGGCTGGAGCAAGTATGCGGCAGAAAAGGCGGTTAGCCATTCGGGAATTGACTGGGCCATTGCACGGACGGTCCTGGTTTATGGCATCGCGCACGATATGAGCCGCAGTAATATTATGCTCTGGGTAAAAAAATCATTAGAGGAGGGCAAACAGATCATGGTGGTGACCGACCAGTTCAGGACGCCTACACTTGCCGAAGACCTGGCAATGGGTTGTTTCCTGATTGCCGAAAAAAAAGCAAAAGGAATATTTCATATCTCCGGAAAAGATTTTCTCACGCCTTATGATATGGCGATCATGACTGCGGAATATTTTTCTCTGGATACCGCACTGATCTCGCCCACAGACGCTTCCGCATTTACACAACCCGCCCGCAGGCCACCCAGGACGGGCTTTGACTTAACAAAATCAAAACAAATCCTGGGTTACCAGCCGCATTCGTTTCAGGAAGGAATTGCAATATTGGCCAGGCAAATGGGAGCTCAATAAAGCTTCTCATAATATTCTCTCGCCATGCGATCCGAATTGAATTCGACGTTCACGTCGTTCATGCTATTGAAAACCAGCTGTTGCCATTTATCCTGATTGGTATAGTAAGTTGGGATCACCGTCGTTTCCAGCTTTTCCAGGAGATTATCACAGTCCTGCTTATTGATATCATCGCCTTTTGCAACAGGCAGAATGAATGAATTCTCACCGTCCTTGGCGAATTCACAAATCCAGCCATCATAAGTTGACAGATTCAAAGAAGCATTCATGGCAGCCGTCATCCCACTGGTGCCGGAAGCCTCTCGGGTTACGACCGGTGTATTGAGCCAGACATCGGAACCATCCTTTAATAATTTGGAAAGCCCCAATTCATAGCCTGTAAGCACAGCCATATTGGGAAAAAGGTGGCTCAGATAGAACAGGTGATTGAAGGTATTGATCGCCCCCTCGTCTTTTGGATAGGGTTTGCCCGCCCAGATCACCTGGATAGGCTGGTCGGTGTCGGACATCAGCTTCTTAAATCTCTCCAGATCCCAAACCAGCATATCGGGTCTTTTGTAAGCAGCAAATCTCCTGGCCCACACGATGGTCAGGACTTCCGGATCAAAGATCTTTCCACATTGGTCAGCCACTGTTTTGAACAGTACCGCTTTCAGTTCCTTCTTTCTGGCGGCAATTCTGGCATGATCTGCGCCGACTCGCGCCTTTTCAAGCTCTTTATCTACCCAGTAATCGTTATTTTGGGCATTGGTGATGTGATCGATCGGTGCAATCTTAGGATAGCTCTTCCACATTTCCCGAGAAACCTCACCGTGCAGTTTGGAAACAGCGTTCGCCTTCCGGCTCAGGCTCAGTGCCGCCAATGAATGATTGAAGATATTATCCTTACTGCCACTGATTTTTCGGACGGTTTCGAGATCCAAGCCCGAAAAGAATCCGAGGTTTTCGAGAAAATGAATTTCATGCTTTTCATTGCCGGCTTCTTCCGGGGTGTGGGTTGTAAAAACCACACGCTTCTTTACCTCGGCTACCTTTCCGTATTTTTTAAATAAATGGAAAACGGCCGATACGGCATGAGCTTCATTGAAATGATATACCTGAGGTTCGTATTGCAGTTCTTCCAGAAGCCTTGCCCCTCCAATCCCTAAAACCATGCACTGCGCCACTTTGTAGGAAGCATCTGCATCGTAAAGCGAATAGGAAATGGCGCGCGTGCTTTCGTCGTTACCGTCGGTATCAGTTGTCAATAAAAACAGGGGGGCAGACCGGAAAACATCAGGTGGCAAGTAATAAGCGGCAATCCAAACCTGCTTTCCCATGATGGGGACCTGAAAGCGTATACCTGTATCCGTTAAAAAGGAATACATTTTTTCGCGGAATTCCGGTTGCATACTGCCATCGCGCTTTCGTCCCTGGTCGTAATAGCCGAGTTTCCATAACATACCAATCCCGATCAGGTTTTGTTTCAGGGAATAAACGCTTCGCATATGCGAGCCGGCCAGGAAACCCAGCCCTCCCGAGTAGATCTTTAAAGCCTGATCGACGGCAAATTCCATTGAAAAATAGGCAACTGATTTTTTATACTTTTTATCCGGAGTGAATGGATGCTGGTAGGGAATTGAAAAAGTTGGTTGTGACATCAGGGAGTTTTTTTGTGAAAGTAAGATTTCAGAAAAACCAGGCTATAAAATTATGCCATGATCTGCCGTGAAATTTACTGATTCACCACGAGATTTATGAATCAAAACCATTTTTCCATTTTTGCGCGATGGCAATGGCAGTGTCCAGCATAACCGGTTCCCATTGTTCAATACCCCACTCTGACCGGGCCAGCACAGAATTTGCGAGCATTTCCCTTGCCTGATCAATATTTGCCGCATTTTCAAGAATATGCGACAGTTGTGTTTGCTGACTATATAACAAGGCATTTTCGGGCGGCTTTTGGTCCAGCATCAACGGGTACTTCGGAAGGAAGGTATTAACGGTAAGTCCCGAAGATTTGATGGCGGCACTTTTAACAATTTCGTCCATCCTTACAAAATCCGCGCGGAACGCTTCCTGCTGTTCCTGCGTCTCCAAGGCTGTTCCCAGCTGTTCCAATACAACGTATTTGAGATTTTGGCAACGGGTAACAGCCCGTTTCAGATAATCAAAAACCTCGGCCGGCACGGATTCGTCATGAGTATCCCTTCTGACTATTTTATGATGGTACTCTGACTGATCATCCCAGCTGCCTCCGGAAATGTGGATCTCCCTTACCCGGTCGATCGGATACAAAGACATCATTTTTTCAAAAGGAATGCCAAAATTATGACTTTGACAATACAGGTTATGCAAATCCAGAATGATAAACCCATTGACACTTCCTACCAGTTGATCGAGGAAATCTCCATGTTTTTTAACTTCCTCGACCGAGTAAGAAAAAGCCAGGTTTTCGAGCCCCACGGGGCACTGGCAGGCATCCTGAATTCTTTTCAACCTGTCTTGACCAATATGTAAAGTAGATGCAGTAAAGGGTATCCCAATCGGAGCGCCTTTGTGGAAATCATCACCAGTCATAAAACCAAAGTGTTCCGACACATGGTCAAAATGAAAATCGGCACTCAATTGCCGGAGGCGGTCCAGCCAATGTTGCTGTTCAGGGGACCATTTGCCCGAAAACAGTGAAAAATAAACGCCATGACCAACCAGCCTGCCATTCTTACCAAATTCGCCGACCAGATCGGCAAACCAGGAAGGAATTTCTTTCCATTTGAAAAGGGTATCAAAAGACCATTCGACGGCCTCTACTTTTTCCTGTTCAAACAATGGCAGCGATGCCATCAGCATGTGAGGGTCAAGATTGCAGGCGATGGAAGAGTGAATCACTGACATAGGCTGACCTTAAATGGGTTAACCCATTCCGCAAGCAGGACAAGGATCCATTTTTTTGGTGTTTTCCTTTTTTTCGCCGTTCGGTTTAATCAGGCTATCCGTACAGGCAGCTGTGGAAGCGATTGTGGCAATAGCAACCGACACGGCTACTGCCTGTAAAATAGATTTAGGGATTTTCATGGGACGGAATGTTAAGGTGAATTGAAATACCCTAACAGGATAAAAAATGGCAGAAATAGGTTGTAACCATTTTTTATTTTTAAATCCGCAATAAACAAAAAGTGCCTGATCCGGCCGGATCAGGCACTTGGCTATATGCAGTTCCTTATTTACCAAATAACCTGGCCCAAAAACCTTTTGCTTTCGTTTTGGTTTCTACGATTTTTTCTGAGGCCACTTCCTTCAGTTCTTCCAATTCTTCGGCGGCTTTTGCTTTTAGCTCCGCTGCCTTGACCTTCGCTTCTTCCAGTTTTTCTGCTGCAACTACTTTTGCTTCCTCAAAAGCTTCGGTTGCATCTTCCCTGAGGTCTTCAAATTTCTCAGCCGCTGCTTCCTTGAATTCACCTGCTTTCTCAGTCAGGTCCGCAATCACTTCTTCTGCCTTTACTTTCCCAGCCGCAATGCTCAGTTCTACTTCATTTTGAAGCTGTTCAGCTTTGGCCGAAAAGCCTGATTTGACTTCCTCAGCTTTCTCAGCCACCTCTTCCTTGACTGCTGTTGCATCTTCTTTAACCTCTTCCGCCTTGGAGGCGGCTTCTTCCTTAATCTTAGCCACAATTTCTTTCGCCTCCTCCGTTTTGTCCTCAGTAGCAGCTTTCACTTCCTCTGCTCTTTCTTCCGCCTCTATTTCCAGTTCATCCACCTTATCAGAAATATTTTCCTCGATTTCCAATGCTGCTTCTTTGGTCTCATCCACCTTGGTTTCCGCTTCGGCTTTCAGGTCGTCCAGCGTTTCATAAGCCTCGGATTTAATACCGTCGGCTGCGTTTTCGGCCTCTTCCAGTTTTTCTTCGGCAATAGCTTCTGCTTTTTCAGCTTCTGCTTCTACTGCATCACCTGCCTCATCTTTAATTTCCAGCACTTCCTCCACGATCTCGTCCTTGGCCTCCGCAGTTGTAGCTTTCAGTTCTTCGGTTTTGTTTTCCAGCGATTCCTGTGAATCCTCAGGAATAAGTTTCTCATTTTCGGGCATGGGAATCAGGTTTAAGGGTTTTAAAGTTGAACAGGATGAATTCGAAAGCTACAAAGGAGTTCCCAACGTTGCAAACAATGCGGGCACCTTTCTTTCACTCTAACCTTCTTATCATCAAATTTTTAACCAATTCAAAAAAAGGCTCGGGCTGCAGGGTTCGCCAGTTATTGAGGTGCAGCGTACCCCCAAAATTGATATAATAATCGAGCCTGAATTTCTTCCATTGCTCCTCCACGTGCTCCCTGAAACTGACTGCCGCAATCCATCCGTCTTCCACGTCGTCAAACCATTCGGCATAATAATCGTCTTCTCCGCCGTGAAAGTCCAGTACATTTTCGCCCAGCAGAATAAACCTGTTGATCCCCTGATCGATCAGCGGGTCCACAACCTGGCGCTTGAAGAACATGATATCGTTGTGCAGAGCGTCATTCCATTCCCCGAACATTTCAACGATGGCATAGTGCTTATTGTAATCGGCATAAAGGATTTTAACATATAGTGTTTCCGAGCCTATTTCATCCCAAAGCGGGTGTATATAGTAGCCATAGATTGCATTTTCATAGTAATCGAGATTATAGGTCCTTCCAAAAAATGGCGAACGCTCATCATGACTGGCTACATAATGTTTTTCCCAATTGTAATAGGGTTCAATTTCCTGCATGGCAACGGTTTCTTTACTGGCAATTAACGATTGTAATGATAACAGAAAAGGCTTAAACGATGTTTCAACCGTTTAAGCCTTTAAAATTTTCATTCCTGACCCTAGTCTTACAATTCGCGGATCCAGATATTCCTGAAACTCGTCGTGTTGTTGTGGTCCTGCAATTTGATTGGGCCTTTTCCGTGAGGTTCGATCATCGGCTGACCAACATAAGGGGTTGTTCCCTGGATCATCGTATGGTTTTGAACCAAAACTCCATTGTGGATCACGGTAATATAAGGAGGGATAAGCATCTGGCCATCTTTGTTGAAGTGGGGTGCTGTGTAAATCACATCATAAACCTGCCACTCACCCGGACCTACAGAAGCATTTACCAAAGGCATCGTTTGCTTGTAAATAGAACCTGCCTGACCATTGGAATAAGTTACATTGTTATAGCTGTCCAATACCTGCAATTCGTAAATACCCTGCATAAAAATACCGCTATTTCCACGTCCCTGGCTGCTTCCTTCCACTTTCGCAGGGGTACGCCATTCGATATGAAGCTGATAATCACCGAAAGTCTGCTTGGTTACGATATCTCCGGATTTAGGAGCGACCGTGATGGCACCGTCTGCCACTGTCCAGGGAGCCGGCGATTTTCCGTCTTTACCCGAAACCCAGGCGTCCAGGTTTTTACCATCAAACAACACGATCGCGTCGGAGGGCGCAGTGAAGCCGGAAAGGGCCGGAGTGATTTTACCAGGCGTTACAATACGTGGAACCGGGCTCCATAGTTCACTCGATTCGGGCGTTTGCTTGGCAGGTTGCAATTGCGCATGAGCTGCAAAGGCAGAGGCCAGGCTGAACGCGGTAAGCATTAATTTTTTCATTTTGAGAAGTAACTGTTTAGTCTAATAACTCATTGAAATAATATCAAAACACAACATTAATTAAAAAGCATTAACAAATGCGTTTCTCACCTAATTAAATACGGATTCTTATCACGTAATTTGCACCGCCTTCGTCCCGGAAAGGCCGGGCCCGGTGCGGTTCGACTCCCGGAGTTCTCGCGGAGGTTGTTATGTAAAACCGACCAAGCTTAATCCAAGTATGTTTAAATTCAAAAGTACTTTGTTGCAACTCGCTTGTGGCATCGCAGCTGTTTGTGTACAGGACGTCTGTGCCCAGCAGACTATCCCCCTCAACGACCTCAGCGCATTCACTACCAAATCGGACAACTGGAAAATCGTAGGTAATGCATCTGCCGACATTTCCAAGGAAAACGTACTGGTTACCACTCCGGGAAAAGGCGTTTTGGCTTGTATTCATGAAAAAGGCAAGTATGGAAATGATTACGAGCTGATCTCGAACTTCAAACATGGCGACCTGGATATCGAACTCGACTTCATGATGACCAAAGGATCCAACTCCGGAATCTATCTGCAGGGGAATTACGAAGTACAGCTTTTCGACAGCTGGGGCAAAAAAACAGCCAAATACAATGATAATGGCGGAATTTACGAACGCTGGAACGATGCGAAACCCGAAGGACAAAAAGGATATGAGGGATATGCGCCGCGTTTCAATGTAGCGAAAGCACCAGGCCTTTGGCAAAATATCAAGATATCCTACCAGGCACCCCGTTTCGACGCCAATGGCAAGAAAATCTCCAATGCTGTTTTCTTATCCATTGTTTTAAACGGCGTTACCATTCATGAAAATGTGGAGGTAAGCGGCCCGACACGCGGAGCATTGACGGAGGATGTTCCAATGGGCCCGATCCGTATCCAGGGCGACCACGGTTCACTGGCGATTAAGAATATCATCATCAATAATTTCGATCAAAAACCGGGAACGTTGTCGGAGCTTACTTACAAAACTTATTACGGTGGATTGCTCGAAACGGAGGATTTGTCTAAACAAACCCCAGATGAAACTGGCAAGTCAGAGGCATTGACCTGGGAGATCCTGAAAGAGAACAACAATTACTCCTACGTTTACAACGGCCGATACAATGCGCCAACCGCCGGCGACTACAATTTCAAATTACAGGCTTCCGGAAATTCGTATCTGAAAATCGACGGTAAATCAGTGATTGAACCTGAGTGGAAAAGCAACAATGAATTCCGCAATGGAAAGGTTAACCTCAAAGCGGGTGACCATACCATCGAAATATTCAATAACAAAAGAGATGGCTGGATGCGTCCGGTCCTGGGTCTTTGGGTAAGCGGTCCGGGTTTCAGAGAGGTGGCTTACCATACCAAAAGCTCGGCAATGGCAGCGGGCTCTACTGATCCTATCCTGATCAACGCCGGAACCAATACCATTATCCGCAGCTTTATGGATTTCCAGAAAGATGATAAGGCTAAAAGACAACGCATCGTGCATGCAGTTTCCGTGGGAAGCCCTTCTAACCTGCACTATACCTATGATCTTGACAAAGGAAATGTGCTTCAGATCTGGCGAGGCGAATTTCTCGACGCTACCCCGATGTGGCACGATCGCGGCGACGGATCTTCACGTCCGCGAGGTAGCGTGACTTTATTGGGCGACGATATGCTGCTGGGCAAAGTGACTGGCAAATCCAAATGGGTAACTGATACGACAGGCAGCGGATACCGCCCGAAAGGGTATGTATTGGATGAGATGGATGTGCCTACTTTCCAATACCAGGCATTCGGCTCGACGGTTACTGATTATGTTTCGGTGGTTAACAACCAGTATTTCGAAAGGATAGTAAAAGTGAACAACCCTGCCAAAGGTTTGGTAGCCCGACTGGCCGACGGCTCTTCGATTGAGAAAGTAGGCGAAGGCCTTTACGCGGTGGATAATAAATCCTATTACATCCAATTGGCCGACAAAAGTATTAAACCTGAGATCAGAAGCGCTGATGGATTGCAGGAATTGCTGATTCCCGTTGGAACCGGCGAAATAAAGTATTCAATCCTGTTCTGATATTAATCCTGATATACCTCAATAGATAATGAAAAAATTAATTCAATTAACATTAATCCTTTTGGCTGCTCTTACCTCGGCAAGAGCTCAGGAATCACCAAAAGAAGAAGACTTTTATAAAATCATCACGCCGCCGATTCCCGAGGGAATTATATTGGAAGTGGGGGGATTAACGACAATGCCCAATGGTTCCCTGGCGATTTCAACACGTCGCGGTGAGGTTTGGATCGTGGATAACCCTACCAGCCGTACGCCGTATTTCAGGAAATTCGCAACAGGCCTTCATGAAATTCTTGGACTTGCCTACAAGGAAGGCGCATTGTTCTGTGCGCAGCGTGGTGAATTGACCAAGCTGATCGACAAGAACGGCGATGGTAAGGCTGATGTTTACGAAACCGTTTATGCATGGCCATTATCCGGTCATTACCATGAATATTCATTCGGGCCCAAACTGGCTCCCGATGGCAGCTTCTTTGTAAGTGGTAATGTGGCCTTCGGAGACGAAGAATGGTGGAGGGGCGAAAGTCGTGTTCCGGGCCGCGGATGGATTTTCCATATTACCAATGACGGCAAATACGAACCCTGGGCTACCGGAGTCCGTTCCCCTGCGGGTATCAGCATGCTGAACGGAGAACTTTTCTATACGGATAACCAGGGCGACTGGATGGGTACCGGTGGTATTTTCCAGGTAAAAAAAGGAAGCTTCATGGGCCATCCTGCCGGCTTGAAATGGGCTGGATTGCCTAATTCGCCAGTTAAGCTGACGGAGAAGCAATTTTTCGCAGAGCGCGACAACCGCCAGGAAAAAGACGCCAAAGGAAACGCGATCAAACCTGAAAATACCCGCAATGAAGAGCCGCAGTTTTTGTACCAATTGAAACAAAAATATGATATGGTGCAGCTGCCGGCTGTATGGCTGCCTTATGGGGTTCACGGAGTTTCTACTTCGGAACTGATCCTGGACAATACCAATGGAAACTTCGGACCATTTACCGGTCAGGTTTTCGTGGGCGATCAGGGCCAAAGCAACATCATGCGGATTGTACTTGAAAAAGTAAAAGGCGAATACCAGGGCGCGAGCATTGGTTTCCGCAGCGGTTTCCAGTCAGGTGTCTTGAGAATGGCTTTTGACAAAGACGGCTCCATGTTTGTGGGTGAAACCAACCGCGGCTGGGGATCGGCAGGAGATGCCAACCAGGGATTGCAAAGGCTCGTCTGGAATGGGAAAATGCCCTTCGAAATGTACACAGTAAAAGCACAGCCAGACGGTTTTGAAATCGAGTTCACCATGCCGGTAGACCGTAAGTCGGCCGAAGATCTCGATTCATACAAGGTGAGCAGCTACATCTACAAACACTACCCTGTATACGGAAGTCCTCAGATCAACCTGGAAGAAGTGAAAGTAACTGGCGTGAAAGTTTCCGACGATAATAAAAAAGTGCGCATTGTATTGGACAAGTTGAAACAGTATTATGTTCACAAGATCCAATTGGAAGGAGTTCGAGCCGCCACCAACAGCTGGTCTCTGGTTCACCCGGATGCTTATTATACATTGAACAACATCCCTGACGGCGAAAAGCTGAAAGTTTCCGAACTGAAAACGACACGTTCCGGAAGTGCGTCTTCTTCCACAACGACGGCTACTGAAAAAGAGCATGTATCTCCGGACGGGAAAGGTAAGGCGACAACTGCTGCATCTACCAAAACACCCACATGGGCTGAAGTAAAACCGCTTCTTGAAAAAAATACCTGTCTGGCCTGCCATGCGGCCGACAAGAAAGTGGTAGGTCCCTCGTACACGGACGTTGCCAAACGCAAGTACAGCAATGAAAAAATCGTAGAGCTGATTTACAGTCCAAAACCTGAAAACTGGCCGGATTTTGCAACGCCAATGGCCCCAATGCCCCAAGTTTCCAAAGCCGACGCAGCTAAAATTGCAGCCTGGATCAATTCATTGGCAAAATAAAACCAGCGATTTAAACCATTTTTGCAAAATCGTTTCGAAAGACTGCCTTCTTGTTCGGGCAGTCTTTTTCCTTTCGTGACCTGTTACGGGATTCTCTGTTAATACATTATATTCACGCTAGAAATCAGATAGATGCATATCAATTGCACCATTTAATAGCTAAAATGCGTTACTTGGTATTGTAAGATTTGCCCGTTCACTATGCCAACGTTAAGTGACCCGTCCATTTTAAAATCGGTCAAAGGAAAAGTCCTGCTCGGATTTTTCATTGCCACACTTGCGCTATCTGCCTCCTGGTTTATCAGTAGATATGCATTTGCTGAAATGGTCGACAAACTGGACGTACTATCAACGCCCAATGATAAGCTGAGATTAGTCAACAAGATCTTTAAGAACATTCTCCAGCTCGACCAGCTTCAAAACAGCCGTACTGTAAAGGGCGAAGAGCAGAGCGAGCAGGTACAAGCCCAATCCAAGGAACTGATGGCTTCCCTTGATTCTCTGAGTAATTTGAGTATCGGGGACGATGAACAAATCATCCGGATTGACTCGATGAGGACCATTCTGAAGCAAAGAGAGGAGATATATGGCAATTATGTAAAGGTAAGGTCCAAACTGGTAAACAATAAAGACCTCGAAGACGAAGTCAAATCGATCTCCGGGCTCATCACTACCACCAAAGCAAAGCCAGATAGTACTGTTGTTAAAACAGAAAAACGAACCACGACTACTACTGTCTACACCGAATTGCCAGACTCAACACAGAAGGCGACTCAAAAAAGGGGCTTTTTTAACCGGGTTTTCAAAAGTTCAAAAAAAGCGAAAAAGGCACCTGTGGAGCCCGCAAAGGTGGTACAGAAACAGGAGGTAAATATTCAGGTCGATACGATTACAGTAGCCCAGGAAGACAGTACCATTGAGAAAGTCGGGGAGGCTGTGCAGGCGATTGAGAAATCGCAGAAAGTGCGGACAACCAGTTTTGTGGACCGGGAGCAGCAGCTTGCGGTTGCCGGCAATTCATTGGTTAAACAACTTCTGGACGTCATGCAGGAAGTAGAGCGTGGGGTTTTGAAACAGTCCGACAGCCAGACGGAAGAAGCCAAAAGGTCTGCCAGGGAAAATGTGGATTACCTCAAATGGGTGATGCTGGGCTTTTTCTTTATGACTGCACTGCTGGCTTACTTCATTTTTACGGATATTACAAAAAGCAACCAATACCGCCGCGAGCTGGAAGAGGCCAAAGAAGAAGCCGAATACCATAGTATGGCCAAACAACGGTTTTTGTCCAATATGAGCCATGAAATACGGACGCCGCTGCAATCGATCATCGGGTACACCGAGGCCTTGAAAAAGGACGAAAAACCAAAAAAACAGGACCTCGAAACGCTGCATTCAGCCTCCGAGCACTTGCTGTATCTGGTCAACGAGGTTCTGGATTACAGCCGGATCATTTCCGACCGCTTCACGTTTGAAGACCGTGTTTTTTCCATCAACCCGTTGCTGAACGAAGTTGTACAGGTTTTACGCCCTACTGCTCTTTCCAAAGGGTTGATCTTGAGGCTTGAAAATTCGCTTTCCTCCAATCTCTATTTAAATGGCGACCCTTTCCGGCTGCGCCAGGTTTTATATAACCTGTTGACCAATTCGATTAAGTTTACCGAAAACGGAGAGGTTGTGCTCAAAGTGAATGGTGTTGAAAATGGCAACGATATTAAGCTGGAATACCACATATCGGACACAGGTATCGGCTTGTCTTCCGAACAGATACAGAGAGTGTTTAACCAATTTGAACAAGCCGACCCTTCTATATCACGCCGTTATGGAGGTACTGGCCTGGGATTAAGCATTGTGAAAGCCCTGGTTGAAGGTATGGGCGGCACCATCAGGGTCAAAAGTGGACTTGGCCAAGGCACGACTTTTTCGGTTACCACCCGCATGAAAAAGGCTGAAACACCCGAAATCGAAGAAGAAACACTGGAAAGGAGCTACCATATTACCGGCAAAGTATGGCTGGTGGATGACGATGCCTTCATTCTCAAATGGTGTTCATCCGTACTGGAAATGAACGGTATTGCGCACACATCATTCTCCTCTGCAGAAGAAGTGCTGAGCAGGCCGTGGGATGACCAGGTAAAGTTTGTCCTGACCGACATGCGCATGTCTGGCATGAACGGAGCGGAAATGTGCAAACGTCTTCGAAAATCTGTGCCCTCGGATACGAAATTCTTTGTACTCACAGCGCAGGCGCTCCCCGAAGAGAGAAACAATCTGCTGAGCATGGGATTCGATGGCTATCTGATGAAACCTTTTCATTCGAAAGAGCTATTAGAGCTGTTGGAAACATCGTCATCCAAGGCAGAACCCTCCTCCCCCATTACGACAGCCGAGATCGATTTCACTTCGTTAAATGAAATGACATTTGGCGATGAAAGTATAATGCGGGAGATTCTGGACCAATTCGTAAAGGACTCACGCCAGGATATAAACGCGCTTCATTTTCACCTCAGGAGAAACGATTGGGCAGAAGTACAGGAACTGATGCACAGAATGGCGGGTAGGACTGGTCAGATAGGAGCCAAGGGCATTTCGGCGAGATTCAGGCATTTCGAAATCCTGCTCAGGGAAAATCCGGCAGAAGCGGTAATGGGAAATATGCAAGTGCTTGTAGCTGATGCCTGCCAAGTTATCGAGCTGGTAGAGGAAAGGGCGCTGGCCTACTCAATATGATATTTTTCGATCTTGTAATACAGCGTCTTTCTGTCGATATTGAGCAATTTTGCCGCTTTGCTTTTATTATAGCGTACCTCTTGCAAGACCTTTTCGATCATCTCTTTTTCATGTGTTTCTTGGAGCGCTTTTAAGTCAGACCCAACAGGCTTTACCTGTTCTTCCAGGGCGGTAATCATCTCGGCTGGCAACGCACTCGTTGTAGCGACTTCCTCCTTTGAAAGCAGCACCAGCCTTTTGATCACGTTGTTCAATTCGCGTAAGTTCCCTGGCCAATCATATTTCTGGAAAACATCCATTACATCTTTGGATAGCTCACGAACATTCCTGCCGAGCTCCTGATTGGCCTTATCAACAAAATATTGAATGAAAATTCCCAGATCTTCTCCTCTTTTTCTGAGGGGAGGAACCTCGATTTTGAATTCGTTCAACCGGTGATAAAGATCCTCCCGAAAATCTCCTGTTGCCGCATTGGCCATTAAATCTTCATTGGTCGCTGCAATCAAACGGACATCCACTTTTACCTGCTGCGTCGCGCCGATGGGTACGATAATACGCTCCTGCAAGGCTCTCAGCAACTTGATCTGCACATCGTAACCAAGGTTTCCTATCTCGTCCAAAAATAACGTACCTCCATCAGCGGCTTCAAATTGACCGATCTTATCTAACAAAGCGCCTGTAAAAGCTCCTTTTTTATGGCCAAAAAGTTCACTAGCCGCCAAGTCCTTAGATAAAGAGCCGCAGTCGATGGCAACAAACGGCCCGTTGGCACGCTTGCTGAGACGGTGGATGGATTTAGCGACATGCTCTTTTCCTGTTCCGCTTTCTCCCTGGATAATTACAGACATGTCTGTCGGTGCCACCAGCCTGACGTACTCATAGAGTTGCTTGGATATCTTGCTTTTCCCTTCAATATATTCCAGCGATTGCCTGTCGTTTTTGATGTTTGGCTTTGCTTTGGCTACCGCTTTCACACCGCTCACTTCTCCTTTATTGAGCGCTTCCCTTAAAACCATCAACAACTCCTCCGGGTTAACCGGCTTCGTAATGTAGTCAAAAGCTCCGATTTGCATGGCAGTAACTGCCGTCCTGACGTCATGAAAAGAGGTCATAATAAACGCCGCCGTCCGGTTTCCCTCGTTGCGGAGCGTTTTCAGAAAATCCACTGAATTACCATCCGGCAATCTGTAATCAAGCATCAAAACTTCAAACGGGCCCTCCGGGCCACCGTTTGTTAATGCTTCTCTTGCTTCTCTAAGATTAGAGCAAACCTTTACCTGATGTCCGTGTTTTCCAAGAAAATTGGAAAGTAGTTTGGAGAATGTAGTATCGTCTTCAACGAGGAGCAGGTGAGCCATGGATTCAAAATATTGATATTTACTTACGAGCGGGTAAATGTAAAATTATAAAAACAAAACCCAAAAGCCGGAGAAATCTCCGGCTTTTCATCAGGCAATAAATAATTTCCGCAACTACACGGCTTAATCGAGCTTCTTGCCGTATTTATCCATATTGACTGTAGTAGTCTCCTCCCCCTTTCTGATGTTAATTTCATAGTACTGAGAGTTATCCTCCTTGGTAACCAGGAAGGCGCTGCTTACCTTCCACTCCGCATAGCTGCCCGATAAAGCCGACTTAATGGCTTCGGGGAGATCCTCCGGCCTGACGGAAACTTTGTCAATAGTGATATCCGTCACGATATCCGTTTTATAGAAGGTATTCCCGGTCACGGAGATATGCTCCGTCAGGGCAAGTATTGCAAAAGCAAGCGTTACTATTCTCATATTGAATTTTAAGTTTACCAATTTCTGTCTTGGATGATGAAGCTATCAAAATCCGAACTGCGCCGTACAAAAAAAGTCGATTACGGGCTTTAAAAAAATTAATGCGGAAGATTTGTTTCATGACTGTGTACGATCACTCAAAAATTTGTAGAAATAAACATCAGAATTTTACTAACAATATATCCCTGGTTACCGTAGGATATTGATGCATCTAAAAAAAATTCAAAATTTTTTGGGCATTCTTTTCGACTTAGAAACATATTCCATTATATTTGAACTAAAATAGTTATGAATATTTTTGTAGTAAATGAGCTACAAGACAAAATATATCTTACGCTATACATTCATTTTTAACTCTCCTGAAGACATTATTGCTCAACGTTATTTGATACTTATTATCGGTTGGTCCAAAAGCAAAAGAGTTTAGAAATAGGCTCTTTTTTGCTTTTGGGACTAACTGGACACCGTTCCTTCAACTTGATATTTCACCATCATCTGATCTAAAGCAAAAGCAAGGTCGTAGGTCTTTTCAAATTCATCTTTTCGACGAACGATAAGAGACTCAGTAACCACTATTGCTATGAACAGATTGATGAAATCAAAAGACAATTCCGGTAAAGAGAAAGAAGTAATCACGTCGGTAGTAAACAGACGTTTGTTTTTGCGCTCTGCCGGACTGGCCACTTCCCTGGGCACCATTGTGATAAGCGCTGCCTGCAGCGACGACGATCCCGATCCGATGATCCCAGGCACAGGCGATGCCGTTGACCTCGGCTCGGGGGACATTGGCGTGTTGAACTATGCATACGCTCTGGAACAATTAGAAGCTGCGTTTTACATTCAGGTAATCGCAACCCCTTATGCTGGCATAACCGATGCCGAAAAAACAATCCTTACCGACATCCGGGACCATGAAATAGTTCACCGCGATTTTTTTAAAGCCGCTTTGGGCGATAAAGCGATCAAGGGCCTTACGCCCAATTTTGCCGCTATAGATTTCACTAAGAAAGATGCCGTGCTGGGAGCTGCCAAGCTCTTTGAAGACACGGGAGTTGCTGCTTACAACGGGGCTGGAAAACTGCTCAAAGACAGTGGTTACCTATTGCTTGCAGGAAAAATTGTTTCGGTTGAGGCCCGCCATGCGGCCGTGATCCGCGACCTTATTAACCCCAAATCAGCTGATTTCGCCGGCGACGATATCCTGGACGCCAATGGCATGGATAAAGCCGTTGCACCGGCGGATATTCTTGCAGCTGTTAAAGGGTATGTGACCGATACGATCACAGGGGCCAATGTCGGTAAATAATTCAACCTTAATCTGATTAGAAATAATGGATATTTTCAAAATAATAGATGATTTTCAAAAAATAGATGGTGATGCGATTGGCCGTATGGAATTTGCGACCCGCCGTCATTTTATGAACAGGATTGGCAATAAAGTTGCACAGGTCGCCGTGCCAACACTCTTTGCTTCGATCGTTAATAAAGCATTTGCGCAGTCTGCAGATGCCATTGCAGTACTCAACTACGCCTTGACACTGGAATACCTGGAAGATGAATTTTACAAAGCGGGTAACGCTGCGGCAAATTTGATTCCTGCTTCAGACAAGGTTATTTTCACTCAGATCGGCAAACATGAGTCGCAGCATGTCGCATTTCTTGTAAAGGCATTGGGTGCCAAAGCAATTGCCAAACCAACTTTCGATTTCAAATACAATGGCGCCTTTGCTGATGTATTTACCAATTACAAAACATTCGTAACCGTCTCGAGCGCGTTAGAGGATACGGGCGTAAGAGCGTATAAGGGGCAAGCCGGCGCATTGCAGGCTGACCCCGATATACTCCAGTATGCATTACAGGTCCACTCTGTGGAAGCGCGGCATGCAGCTATTACACGCAGGCTGGCAGCGACTGTAACCAGCAATCCGGCAATGAAGGGATGGATAACTGGTAAAGAAGGCGCAGTTCCTGCTATCTACGCAGGAGAAGAAAACATGACTCAAGGCGGCAAGGATCTTACCGGTCTGGCCTCAAAATCGAATGCTGTAATTACCGAAGCGTTTGATGAGCCGTTGACCAAAGAAGCTGTGCTTGCGATTGCAGGGCCGTTCATTAAGGCGTAGAAAGCATTTAGTTAATTCTCCCCGTCGAACGCGTACACACACTTTTTTAAGTGAGCGTAATGTTCTAACTTTTGGAGACACACTATTCAGTAAACCAAAGAGGTTGCCTTCCGGCAGCCTCTTTTTTATGTTTAGACCGTTAATTGAACATTACAACTGGTGGGTTAAACAATATCGTTTATGTAAATTTGATGTTTTCATCCACCCATTCCCGGAACCATAAAATGAACTCCGCACAGAACAGAAGAGCATTTATCAAAAATAGCGGGATCGCCGTGCTAGGCACGGCTCTCAGCGGCCATGCGTTCCCCAACAAAATGCCTGGCGGCGACGGTCCGATATTTTCTGGCGAAAATGATGCATTAAAAGGGAAAAGCACTGAAATGACCGTGCTGGGAGATAAACCCTGGAATGTAGAATCGCCTGTTCATTTGCTCGACGATCGGATTACGCCTGTTGAAAAAATGTTCATACGTAACAATGGGCTCGTCCCCGAAAAAATTGACGTCGAAGGCTGGACTTTAACCATTGATGGAGAATCGGCGAAAGTCCCTAAAACTTACACGCTGGCCGAATTGAAGAAAAGATTCAAGCAACATACTTATCAGTTGGTGCTGGAATGCGGTGGAAACGGTCGCTCAGGTTTTCAACCCCAGGCATCGGGAAATCAGTGGGGACAGGGAGCTGTACATTGTGCTCTGTGGACGGGCGTGCGTTTAAAGGATATTCTGGCTGATGTCGGAATCAAAGACGACGCAGTTTATATAGGTTACCACAGCAAAGATCTCCACCTCAGTAAAGATCCTAAAAAAGAATCCATATCCAGAGGCGTGCCTATAGCTAAGGCGATGGAGGATGAAACGCTGCTTGCCTGGGAACTGAATGGAAAAGACATTCCCGAATTTCACGGATATCCGCTGCGGCTGGTCATTGGCGGATGGCCTGCATCTGTTTCAGGCAAATGGCTGAGCGGAATTTCAATCCGAAATAAAGTTCATGACGGTGCTAAAATGGACGGTCATAGCTACAAAATGCCAAGAAATCCAGTAGCGCCGGGGGAAGATGTCCCTCAAACCGATCAATATTTCAGAATTATTGAGTCGATGCCTGTCAAATCCCTGATCACCTATCCGAAGTCAGGTGCGATGATTGAGGCAGATACCGAGCTAACATTGCGTGGCCACGCATGGGCAGGCGATCTTGCGATCAGAAAAGTAGAGATTTCTACCGATTACGGGGCAACGTGGAAGGAATGTAGGCTGGAAGCTCCCGCAAACAGGCTTGCATGGCAGCATTGGAATACAAAAATCAAATTTCCTGTGAAAGGATACTACGAGGTCTGGGTACGCGCCACCGATACCAAAGGAGTTGCGCAGCCGATGGTGATCCCGGCATGGAACCCCGGGGGTTACCTTAATAATGCGTGTGAACGAATTGCAGTTAAAGTCGTATAATATGAAAAACATCGCAAAAGGATTGTCAGGACTGATGCTCACTTTGGGATTAATGTCCGGCGTTTGGATAAAAAAACCTACACCAGCTTACTCCTCAACGCGGCAGATTTTACCGCAATCAGATACCATTAAAAGAGATCCGGAAACCGGACTCATTGCCGATGAAAATCTTTATATGGTAAAAGCGCAATGTATGAACTGTCATTCATCCAAGCTGATTATCCAAAACAGGTTCACTAGGGACGGCTGGAAACAGAAAATACGATGGATGCAGGCCAATCACAATCTTTGGGATTTAGGAGAAACAGAAAAACAGGTATTGGATTATCTTGAAAAAAATTACAGCCCAACGGTCGGTATAGCGAGAAGGGCGCCATTAAAAAATATCAAATGGTACAAGCTGGAGCAAAGATGAATTGTTTTAAAAGTTACAGCCTCTACCTGATAGTTTCATTATCGTTTTTTTCACCCGTATCCATTGAATCAACCCAAAAAACAGTTGATAATGCTGTTCAAATTCCCAGCGGGAGTACTCTGCCAAATCCACTCAAAGCCGAAGTAATTGGAATTCAGGACGGGGACACCATTGAAATGAAGTTTTTGTTTTCAGGAAAAAAGGCGGGTCATCGGGTAGGCAAACCATTGCGCATCCGGTTTTTACATATCAACTGCCCGGAGCGTGGAAAGCCTTTTTACAAAGTCGCCAAACAATTTACCAGCCAGCAAAGCTTTCACCGGATTGTTCAGATCAGGCACAACGGTAACTTTGACAAATACGGCCGGTTATTAGGAGAGGTTGTTCTTCCGGACGGAAAAATCCTGAACAAAGAACTTGTTAAAAAGGGGCTGGCAGTGCATTTCAAAAAATACTCCACCAGCGTAGAATATTCCAATCTGGAAATTCAGGCACGGAAACAAAAACTTGGCCTTTGGAGCCAGCCAAATGCGTTCCTGGGGAAACTTTAACAGCGAAAATTTATGAGTAATTCCATCGCGCTTTTCCAGATCCTGTATCAAAACGAGACATTGTTCCAATTGGAAGAACACATAACGCCAGAATTATCGGAAGCGAAAGAGATAAAGACAGAGGCGTTACCACTGTCGGCCCCAACTCAACCAAAGCTCCGTATACCCTCTAACGAGGTTCAAGAAACAGTCCCTGCAAAAAATAATATCATCGCCGCCGACAGGGAGAGCTTCCCAACCCTTCAACATCAGATCCTGATCCTGCTTGACGAGCCCGGGCAAAAGGAAATGATCGCCTCGGAAGCTTTATTTCTCGACAACATTCTGAAAGCAGTGGGCCATTCGATCGAAAAGTCGGACATTCTTAATTTCAGTTTCCTGCCAGGTCAGGACGCCAATCGCGTTCTTAGAGAAAAGAAAATCAATTTCTTCATCACCTTCGGCGTTCCTCTGATCAAGCTTCATTTGGACCTGTTGTTAGCTCCATACACTCCCAAGCTGATAGATGGAATCTGGTTCCTGCTGACAGATCCACTGGTAGTCATTGAAGCCGACCGGAACCTGAAGAAAAAACTCTGGCAAGCATTACAGAAGATGTTTGAAATATCCTAATTCAGAGCACGTTACGTTTTTTACCAGCCAGTCATCACAATATTGTAGTTATATTCCCTGTTTTCATGGATAATCGCAGGTTAACCCCCATGAAAACTTATGGCAAAACTGACTGAATACCTGGCCGGCTTGTTTCGTCCCAAAGAATCAGACGAACACCAATACTATGACGATGAGCCTGTTGCAGAAACTGAGCTATCAAACCGACCTGCTCACGTTACCACAAACGTTCCTGATTTATCCCTCAAAGAGGATCCACAGACACCTGCAAGGATATTTGAGCCGCTTCCCGTTCGGGAGCAGCCAGAAATCAAAAAAATTGAGATCGTAATTCCTTACTGGCTGGAAGACGAAGACACGCTTCGTGACGAAGGTGTGTTATTCGGACTTTCTGAGTCCGACCCTCATGAAAAAACCGACATTATCCAGAAATATTTCTCAAATCTGGCGGCGGAACATATTGCTAATATCGAAGAACAAAATGAGAGGATCCAGGAACTGAATCTTTTCATTGGCCAGAAAAGCAACCGCATCGAGGAGCTTCAGGAAAGACTTAAGAGTCCGGCTGGCCGATCCGAGCGCGAGCACTACCTGCCACGCACGCTGATAGGCATTAGCTTGTGCGTTGTTATGTGCGTAGGCAACTTTTTTCTGATCCGAGAATCCCTGAAACCAGTGTTCAACGACAATTCCTGGATCGCACTGGGTGTATTTCTGGCAGGTATGTTCAGCTTATTTGGCCGGATATCCCTGTTTCACGACACCGAATCTCAGGTGACCTGGAAATCACTGCTGGAAGAAGTGGGCTTACCCTTCGCTACTGCTTTGTTTGTATTTGCCAATGTAATTACCTACCAAACCTGGTGGCAGGCATTTGCACTTTTCATTTTTGTTCTTTTCCTTTTCCTTTTTGCCGGCAAGCTCCTGCTGAGCAACATTACTGTTTTGCGCAACGACCTGCAAGCATGGTTCACCATCCGCAAAGACCAGCGGGATTTTGACGACAATAACTATAATTGGGAAACGGAGTGCCAGAATCTGCAAAGCGAAATTGACGAATTAAGGGTCAAAAAATGGCAGATATTACGCGAACAGAGTGCCGCGGAAACAGAGCGGGACCGCCTTTATGCCAAAAGAGACATGCTGATCAAGCTCTTCGAAAGCGAGTTCTACCTGGCCCGCAGGATGAAAAATGAGCTGACAACACGGCAACTCAACCTGATCCAAAGGGGGACCAAGTAACAATTTCAATAGACTACATAATCCGCGATGGCGCGGTTTTTACAATACTCCAAATCGATCAACCAAAATAAGAGGTCATGAACGAGCAAAATCCAAATGAAAATGGCGATTACCAACGTGGTTACACCCGTGGAATAGAGGGCATTGAACGAGATGTTTATGAGGCCTATTTGTCCAGCGACGTCAATCACGATTGGATCCAGGAAAGACTTAATTCTAAAAAAGAGGAATTAATCTCGGTCAGAGGTAAGCAGCAGGAAACTACACAGCAGCATAAGTCGGCCTACGATAAACTACAAAATGAAGTAATGGGGCTTAACAATGCTGCAAGGCAAATGAAAGACCTGGAAACTGCCGTTACCGATATTGACAAACAAACCGAAGGGCTTAGAGAACGGAGGCTGGCAAAAGCTCCTTCCTACTCCCTTGTTGCGGGATTGATATTCCTGGCAGCCGGCATCTCCTTCATTGCAGGCGATCTGATCATCTCACATGAAATCGTAGCATATGCCCTGAATATCAGAAATAGCAATGAGGCCTGGGCTTTTGCGATCGGTCTGGCGATGTTATCGATCCTTTTAAAACCAGCATACGATCGCTTGGTGGAAGAACCCTATCATAAAGATGAATCCCCCAAGGCAAGATCCAGATATGCAGGGTTTAAGCTTGTACTATCCATTTTTGCCATAGTTACCCTGATCATTCTCGGATGGTTCAGATACGAGGCATACCGGACTGACAAGCTGAAAGAAGCAATTAACAAATCCGTAAAAAACCTTCAGCTTAATGCAGTTGATCCCTTAACAGGGGCTCCAGTCAATAGTCCTGAACTGACCAATAAAATTGAAGAAGCACTGCGCAATTCCGACCAGTTAAACCTAGACCTGGTGAACAGCCCATGGGCATTGCTATCTTTTGTATTGAGCGGTGTACTTTTTGCGGTTGCCGGTGCGGTTTCGTTGGGAATGGCGCTGCCGGTTCTGCAGGGATTCTGGTACCGATGGCTACAAATTGACCCAAAACTCGCCACACTGCGGCGCCGGAGGAAGCGGATCTTGAAACAGATCGAATCTTTGCAGCCAGCGGTTACCCAGCATATGACGCAAAAAAGCATTTATGAAAACGATATAGCGGTCATGCCCAAGCTCGAGGAGCTGAAAGAAGAGGAATCCAGGATTAAAGCGGAAATTGAAGAATTGGAAAATGAACGTAAGCGGGCATTGACAGACAGTCGTATTCAATCGTTTGGCGATGGATATGCACATGGTAAAGTAAGCCGGGATGTAATGACCGAAGAAGAATACGATTCATGGAGAGATAGTCATCTGACGGTTTCAAACCTCGCCCTCCGGGCCAAATCAAATGCTTCTGCCGACAGGCAAGTGCCCCGGGCTAAGAGCTCAGGAATGCGTCCGCATCAGGCCATACGGAAAGCAATTACCGATCGCTTTGACGAAAACAATTCATAGTTTCTTAAATTGGGGGGCTGATTTCGCTTTTATGATTGAAACCCCTCATTTAAGGTTAGTGCCCTGCGACGATACACTCTACGACGCAATCCGCATGGGAAATAATACGCTTGCCCGCGTGATGGGCGTTAACGTCCCCAAAAAGTGGACGGAATTTCGAGATACATTCACACCTTCATACCATCGATGGAAAGCCCACCCGCCACTTCGTGATTGGTGGGTTTATCTTATCATCTACATTCCGGATAATCAGCTGATTGGTTCTTGCGGGTACAAGGGCGAGCCAGACTCCAACGGAATGGTGGAAATAGGGTACGAGATCATGCCTTCGCACCGAAAAAAAGGCCTGGGAACCGAAACCGCCAAGGGTCTTCTGGATCACGCATTCAACCACAGTGCAGTCAGAAAAGTACTGGCTCATACTCTCGCAGAAGAAAATGCTTCGGCACATATTCTTGAAAAAATCGGGTTTGTACAGACAGAAGACGTAAACGACGCGGAAGAGGGTTTACTCTGGCGCTGGGAAATTACCCGCCGATAGCAAATCAATCCGTTCTTTCTTCGCGCATTCAAAAATAATTGCACTGATTAAATAAAGTTTTGTCTTAATTAATTACCTTAATTTTTGAATATCCCCTGTCCCGTACCCTTGGCTATTAAAATATTATGGTTGCAATATCAAAAGAATCCTTTCCCTGGCTTAAAAATTATCCTGAGGGCATTCCATATCAAATAAACCCCGATGCCTACACTTCCCTGCTGGAAATGATGGAAATCAGCTTCAGGGAGCATGCCTCCGAACCTGCTTACACCAATATGGCTAAGGAGATTACCTTCGGGAAACTAGCTATTCTATCTGAAAATTTTGCCGCTTACTTACAAAGTATAGGCTTGCAGCAGGGCGATCGTATTGCCCTGCAAATGCCAAACCTCTTGCAATATCCGGTTGTGATGATGGGTGCGCTAAGGGCCGGCCTGACCATCGTTAATACAAATCCACTTTATACCGCCCGGGAAATGCAGCATCAGTTCAAGGATTCGGGTGCTAAAGCAATTGTTATTCTGGCCAACTTTGCTCACAACCTTGAAAAGATCATTGACAACACAGATATTCAGCACATCATAACCACTGAAATAGGTGATCTGCTTGGCTTTCCTAAAAAACTGATTGTCAATACTGTAGTAAAGTACGTCAAAAAGCTTGTGCCGGCCTTTCATTTGAAAAACGCTGTCAGTTTGAGCACAGCGTTGTCAATAGGTTCAGGACTTACGTACAAAAAGCCACACATTTCTGGTCTTGATGTTGCATTCATTCAATATACAGGGGGAACCACCGGTGTTTCAAAAGGCGCCATGCTGACCCATCGCAACCTGATCGCCAATGTGGAAGGGATCAACGAGTGGTTAATGTCAAAAATGAGAAACTCGGAAACTTCGGGCCAGCTCACACTGGTTGCAGCACTGCCTCTGTACCATGTTTTTGCCATGACAATCAATGGTTTATGCGGGATCAAATGGGGAGCATTGAATATTCTGATCACCAATCCGAAAGACATACCAGCCTTTGTGAAAGAATTGAAAAAATTCAAGTTCAATATTTTCCCCGGGCTTAATACGCTGTTCAATGGACTTCTCAACAATCCCGATTTCGCTTCCATCGATTTTAAAGACCTGAAAATTACAATTGCAGGAGGTATGGCGCTTCAGAAAATCGTTGCGGAACGTTGGGAAAAAGTAACCGGATGCCCGCTTGTTGAGGGCTACGGGCTTTCGGAAACTTCTCCTGTTTTGTCCGTTAATCCCCTCAACGGCCTTCACAAGCCCGGAACGATCGGCCTCCCCTTCCCAAGTACCGAGATGCGAATTTTGAAAGAGGACAACACTTGGGCAAGTTTGGGTGAAAAGGGGGAAATATGCGCGAAAGGGCCGCAGATTATGCTGGGTTATTACAATCGCCCGGACGAAACCGCGAAAGTTATATTGGAAAACGAAAGCGGCACATGGTTCAAAACGGGGGATATCGGCATCGAAGATCCCGATGGATTTTTCAAGATCGTCGACCGCAAAAAAGACATGATCCTCGTATCAGGGTTTAATGTTTATCCCAATGAAGTAGAAGATGTTGTAGCTCAATGCCCGGGTGTGCTGGAAGTAGCCTGCGTAGGGATTCCTGATGAAAAGTCAGGAGAATTGGTGAAGATATATGTAGTAAAAAAAGATCCCTCGCTGACTGAGGAAACGATCAAAGCCTACTGCAAAGAAAATCTCACAGGTTATAAATGCCCCCGAAAAATTGAGTTCCGTACCGAGCTTCCCAAAACGAATGTTGGTAAAATTTTGAGAAGGGCTCTACGTGAAGAAGAATTGACGAAAGTTGGTAGCTAGAAGCCAACTGGTACGAGGTTTATGTATATTTAGCCAAACAAGTTCTCAACCTTGAAAGCTAATATATATGAATTTACACCGTAAAACGCTGGTTCTATTGCACGGACATGGCGTAGATGATACCATTTGGGACAGTGTAGATGCCAATCTCAACGAGTATTTCACGATTGTCAGGCCCAATATTTCGCTCTTTACTTTCTGTCAGTCTGTCGAAGATTATGCAGACGAATTACATCGATTTCTAACCAATGCGACGATAAAAAAATGCACTTTGATCGGCCATTCGATGGGTGGTTACATCGCTCTGGCTTTTGCTGAAAAATATCCGGATATGCTGGACGGGTTTGGGCTATTTCACTCAACCGCCTACGCCGACGATGAATCGAAGAAACAACAGCGCAATAAAATGGCCGAATTGCTCCGGAATCATGGAAGTGCATCTTTTATTAAAAATACCGGACCCAATATGTTCGGGGATCGTTACAAAGAACTGTTTCCCGAGAAAGTAAGTGACCACATTGCGCGCTTCGGAAAGCTTCCTGCAGAAGCACTGATTGCCGGAATGATTGCCATGAGAAACCGCCCCGACAGAACGGCTGTTTTATCCTCAATGCCCTTTCCGGTGCTATTTATCATTGGAATGCAGGATAAGCTCATCCCCTTCGAAAGCTTGATCGGGTTATCTGAGTATCCCAAAAGAAGTTACCCGTTTATTCTGGCAGAAGCAGGGCATATGGGAATGGTAGAACGTCCGGATGCCACAGCGCGCATGATTAACTGGTATATGGGCAAAATTTAATAATAAATCAATCTTTGTATCATCGAAATCAGGTCGGCGTTCGTTATGTATCTCGGAACGCTGACCTGTCTTTTATCTATGCAAAACTTTACTCCTTTCTCTTACCCGAAAAGAATTTCCCTGGTCCTGATCTGGATCCTGCTTTTACTGAATGCTTGCAAGACCGATAATCCGGCTCCTGTCGACCCGGTTGAACAGAATAAATACCTCAAGGAAAGCAGTGTTATCACTGAGCTTACTAAAGATCAGGTCACAGTAAAGGCCAACGCACTTAATCCATTGCTTGCTGCTTATGTTAAAAACGGAATAAAAGTTTATAAGATCACGTACCAAACAAAGAATACGGATGGCGCTGACATTACTGCATCCGGTGCCTTAATCCTTCCGAATACTGATCAGACTGCTTCAATGATCAGTATACAGCATGGAACGATCCGCGAGGACGCTTCTGCACCTTCCAATTTTAGCGACAGTGGCGAAGCTGCTTCTTTCGGCTCACTATTTGGTTCAATGGGTTACATTATTGCTTATCCGGACTATATCGGCTACGGAGCGTCCAAGGATTACCCGCATCCATACGAACACCGTGCAAGCCTGGCTTCCTCGACACTGGATATGCTTCGTGCTGCCAAAGAGTTTTTAAAAGGACAAACCGCAGTCAAATGGGACGAAAAACTTTATGTGGCGGGCTATTCGGAGGGAGGTTATGCGACCATGTGCCTTCAAAAAAAGATCGAAGAAGAAGCATCAGCTGAATTCAACCTGAGGGCATCGAGCTGCGGTGCCGGGGCTTATGATAAAACAGCTTTCATGGAGTATGTGATCAATAACACAACACATGGTATTTCCTCTTACAATGTACTTTACCTTTGGGTTTTATTGACATACGACAGAATTTACGGTCTAAACCGTCCGACTTCCTACTACTTTAAAGAGCCATTCGCTTCGGCTATCGCATCCAATGGATTCAATATTTCAATCAATCAAAGTTTCAACACCATTCTGACCGATTCATTTAAAAAAGACCTGAACGACGGCACGGACAAAGGATTTATAGCTGCAATTGGCGATAATGATGTTTACAACTGGAAGCCCAAGACACCAACGAGGCTTTTTCACGGCGATGCCGACAAACTGGTGTTCTATTTCAATTCCGAAAAAGCATATAACACAATGAAGGGGCTCGGTGCGGCCGACGTGCAGCTTATCACTGTTCCGGGCGGTGATCATAGTACTTCCATTGTCACATTCCTGGCTGGCACACTGGCATTTTTCACCTCAACAAAGTGATTATCGCTTATATTTGCAATCTACCAACTGAATAGAGTAACTATTCTTTGATTTTTGGTGTTAATTTCTGCAACACGAATTACAATCTGATGTCCTCATTGCTTGATCTGGTCGGTAACACGCCGCTTGTTGAATTAAAAAAAATCAATCCCAACCCCAACGTTAAAATTTTCGGAAAACTGGAAGGGAACAATCCAGGGGGGAGCGTGAAGGACCGCGCTGCCTTCAGTATGATCCAGGGCGCGCTTGAACGCGGGGAGATCAAGCCGGGAATGAAGCTGATAGAAGCGACCAGCGGAAATACAGGCATTGCCCTTGCTATGATTGCGAGGCTGTTTGATCTTGAAATAGAGCTTATTATGCCTCAAAGCTCAACAAAAGAACGGGTACTGACCATGGAAGCCTTCGGTGCAAGAGTGATCCTGACGGAGACAATGGAGAGCGCCAGGGACTTTGCAGAAGAGAAGGCTTCAGCGGGTAATTATTTCATGCTTAACCAATTTGCCAATCCCGACAACTGGAAAGCGCATTATCGCACTACCGGTCCTGAAATCCTGAGGGACACCAATCAGAAAATTACCCACTTTGTTTCTTCCATGGGTACCACCGGGACTATTATGGGTGTTTCCCGCTATCTGAAAGAAGAGAATAGCGCTATACAAATCATCGGATGCCAGCCGACTGATGGATCAAGTATTCCAGGTATCCGTAAGTGGCCGCCCGAATATCTGCCTAAAATTTTCGAACGAAACCGTGTAGATCGTGTGGTAGAAGTGACTCAGGAAAATGCAGTGACAATGACCCGCAAACTGGCAAAAGAAGAGGCTGTTTTTGCCGGGATGAGTAGTGGCGGCGCGGCATGGGCAGCAGTTGAGCTGGCAAAGGAGTTAACTGCGGGAGTAATTGTCTTCATAATCTGTGATCGAGGTGACCGGTATCTTTCGAGTGATTTGTTCGGGTAGTTACTTTCGGCAGTCAGCTTTCGAATTTAGGTTGCAGGCTTGACTGCCGAAAATAAATCCTCTTCAGAACCATCCAGCCCCGAGATTTCTGAATGGCCAGGGAATAGCAACCAGAATGATGATAAGCGCCATTGCGTAAAAATACAGTACCGTCCGGTGCTTATCCGCTCCGCTCAATTTTTTGGAACGGGATCTTCCTATGGTAATCAGTACTACAGCGATAACCATCATCAGAACATGTTCAACCGAATAGAACCTGAAAACAGCCACACTCAGTTGCTTAAAATTCACTTTAGCGCTCATGACGTAAAGGATCAAACCAATGAGCAGCTGAGTATGTGTTGCGATCAAGGCAAAGAGGTAAAGCTTACTATCGCCCTCCTTTGAATTTTGCCAATTGGAATAAGCAGCAAAAATAGCCGCAATTAATAGGCCCAATACTACATAACGAAGTCCCGAGTGGGCCCGTAAAAGAATATTCATGGTAAAACGATTATGGTGAATAAGTACAAGCATGCAAATGTAACGCGCATTCATCCATCGCCCAAATGCAGCAAGCCTGCATTCAACCGTTTGCAGTTATTCTGAAATAATAAACAGATATTTGCCGGTTTACAAGATCAAACATCTTACAAAATGATTATTTATAACATCACAGTCAACATCAGCCATGACGCTGAAAAAGATTGGCTGAATTACATGAAAGACATTCATATACCAGCTATATTAGAAACAGGCGTGCCTTTGGAATGCAAATTGCTGAGGTTGCTGACCGAAATTGACAACGAAGGCTCTACCTATACCACCCAATTTTCCTTCCTGACTATGGAAGATTTTCTTGCATATCAAACACATCACCAATCCCCCTTTCAGGAACGTCACCATGAGCTGTTTAATGGTAAATATGTATCCTTCCGAACACTTTTGGAGGAAGCTTGATGCCCCTTTCAGGACTTCCCGTAAGGCCTATAAATATCATTAAAAACAAGCCGTATTACTTGACATTGGCTCAATATTTCCCTTTATTTAATTTACCGTTGAAGCAAATCAGATGCCCGCTGGTTGTCTTGAGGTGTTTATTTACAAGAATTTCAAGTTCTCCCGAGCCAGGCACGGATATTGAAGAAAGACGGATTGGAAATATGTTTTACCTTAAAACAATGTGCTTATGAGACTGCAGATGCAAGCAATTCATTTTGATGCCGATCCCAAACTACTGGATTTCATTCAGCAGAAATTAGATAAATTGGATACCTTCTATGATCGCATTACCAGCGGAGAAGTATTCCTAAGGCTTGATAAGAGTGATAATGCCAAGCTACATACCAAGCTTCTTGAAGTTAAACTTTATGTTCCGGGTGGAACCATGTTTGTGAGAGAGCAAGGGACTACTTTTGAGGAAGCTACAGATTTAGCAATAGATACTTTAAAAATGCAGGTTAAAAAATTTAAAAATAAGAGGAATAATGCACGAGCGCCGAAAGTTACCGATGGGGAAGCAGACGGTGTAATCGTTTTGGCAGAAGAAACCGAAGAATAAAACCATATATATAAAACAAAGGAAGTCGCCTGGAAAGGCGGCTTCCTTTGTTTTAATCCTTACCATTATGCAAATAGAACCTGTTGTTGATTCCACTTTTGAATATCCATTTCGCTTTACCCAAAGCGAGGTACAAAGTTTCGCAGACCTCACCGGTGATAATAATCCGATCCACCTTGATGCCGAATATGCGGCTGCCACGCCGTTCAAAAGGCCGATTATTCACGGCATGCTCGGCGCCACGGTGTTTACCAAGGTATTGGGCACACAGTTCCCCGGCTACGGGTCGATTTACGTGAAGCAGACACTTGAGTTTTTAAGACCGATGTTTGTTGAAACAGACTATAAGGCTGTTTTCAGGATCGTATCCATCAATGCTGAAAAACATATGGCAGATATTTCCACCGAATTGGTAGATATTGTAACAGGGAAAGTAACCACCAAAGGGGTGGCAACCATGATCAACCGGGAAAAATTCTAAAAAATGAGGCCGGGTTAGCTGACCCGGCCTCAAAGATTTTCCGTGTGCTTCTTAAATTATTCGCCTGCGTTCTTCTTGTTCTGAACCTCTGCACGAATATCCTGAGCTAATGTTTTTAGGTCTTGCATACCCTTACGAACGCGGGTACCAGCAGCTTGGTTGCCTTTTGCATAAAACTTATCGAAATCTCCTTCCAGCGAAAGGATAAGATCTTTTACTTCCTCAAATCTTGTCATGTTTTCTTTTGTTTTTTAGTTTAAAAATGCCTCTAACACGCCAAAAACGCATGTTTTGACCGAAATTTAGTAATTAAAAGCATTTTCACAATCCAAAAAACAAAAAAAAACACCTCTAAAATGCAATTATCCGATTGTAATCGGTTAAATCTTTGAATACCAACAACTTATATAAAAGCAAAAATTAACAACAAATACACTAAAAAAGAGGACACTCTGTGTAAATGCCCTCTAATTGCGAAAAAAGCCTATTTTTTGTACTACTCTACAACTTCCTGAACATCCTCTATCTGGTACACACGGTTCTTAAGTTTATCCGCCAAAGTTGTAAACGCATTCAATGTATACTCCACATCTTCAAGCGTATGCGCCGCCGTAGGAATGATCCGCAACATGATTTGACCTTTTGGAACGACCGGATAAACGACAATGGAACAGAAAACACCCATATTCTCCCTTAAATCCCGAACCATACGCGTAACCTCCGGAACCCCTCCTTCACTGTGAAGAAAAACCGGCGTTACGGGCGATTCGGTCTCCCCGATATTGAATCCCCTCTTCCGTAACCCGTCCTGCATGGCTCTGACATTTTCCCACAGTTTCGAGCGAAGTTCCGGCATGGTCTTTACCATCTCCAGGCGTCTGCGGCAACCTTCTACATAAGGCATCGGAAGCGCCTTCGCATAGGTTTGTGAACGCATATTATATTTCAGGAACATGATGATTTCGGGATCGTCCGAGGCGATAAAAGCACCGATTGCCGCCATAGATTTAGCGAATGTGGAAAAATAGAGGTCAACTTCTTTTTGCACACCAAGCATTTCACCAACTCCTGCACCTGTTGCTCCCATGGTACCAAAACCATGTGCATCATCGACCAATAGCCTGAAATCGTATTTTTTCTTGAGCTCAGCGATTGCTTTCAAATCGCCAACCTTCCCGGACATTCCGAACACCCCTTCGGTAATAACAAGCACACCTCCACCTTTTTCATTTGCAAGCTTGGTAGCCCGGATGAGGTTTTTCTCAAGACTAACCATATCATTATGGTTGAACTTATAATACTCGCCTAATTTTGCCTTATGCAAACGGATGCCATCGATCAAACACGCGTGTGATTCGGCATCATACACAATTACATCTTTATGGTCACAGAGACATTCGATTGCGGACATAATACCCTGATAGCCATAATTCAAAAGAAATGCGTCCTTTTTACCAACAAACTCAGCCAGTTCCTTTTCAAGAATCTCGTGTAGCGTAGAATTGCCCGACATCATTCTCGCTCCCATCGGATAGGCTAAACCCCACTTAGCAGCTGCCTCTGCATCTACTTTACGAACTTCCGGATGATTTGCAAGGCCTAAATAATTATTAAGGCTCCAGTTCAACACCTCACGTCCCATAAACCTCATGCGCGGGCCCAACTCTCCTTCCAACATCGGAAATGAAAAATAATGATGGCTATTCAGCATTTTTGCCGGTGTTCCTATCGGACCTGAGTTGTTGCGCAATTTCTCGAAAATATCCACTCTCTTCTGTTTTATGTGGGTAACAATGATTACAAATGTTAGATAAATGCAAAAATAAAAAATTTAAGCTTATATTAATGCATCAACGTACAGCTGTGTCCCGTAAGTTAGCAAAATATCAAAAACCCGTTATTGTTATTTTTTCATTATACCACACGGAAAGCCCCCGGCAAATACATTCGCCGAGGGCTTAAAACTACAGAAGGTAGTATGGTTTTTCGTCGAGCGCCTACTACTGCCAGACGTTTATCCAGGTCTGAACAATCACGGCATTTTCAGTAGTCTTGCCACTAACCACATACTTATCGGCATCCAGATCGTAAGAAAAATCGAAATTCGAAATCTTGCCGTTAAACTCGTTTACCCGGGTTTTTATCATGTGTTTCGCTTCCCTTGGAAACAAAGTGCCTGACATACTTGTGTTAAATTGCCCAAGAGATCCAGACTTATCCGGGAGATCTTTATAGTAAGTGAACGTGCTTTTCCTCGTCATAACCTCTTTACTATCGTACGTCTCAAAATGTTCCATATCTCCGTCAGCGTCGTAGAACATTTTAGCTGAGCCATTTGGCAACCCGTTTTGAAAAAAATTCTGTTTTACAAGCAACCCTTTCTCGTAAGTAAATCTGGTTTCACTGCTACCTGTTAGGTTACCATTCACATCATAATAGTTAGTGGTTAACTTCTGCGCAATTCCTTTGTCAATAGAATAGAGTTCTTCTAAGATCTTTTCCCCATTCTGTATCCATAGGTAAGTAACCAGGTTCTGCCCGTATGTGATGTTCACAGTGAACGTTCCGTATACATACTTCTTTGGCGTTTTGTCAATATTGTATTCGATGTTGGTTATCTCCTGACCAAGATATGTTGTAGAGAGCAATAGTCGATCATTTACAACTGGAACCGGTAGTATGTCTGGATCTTGCGGAAGAGGGTGATCATCGCAAGAAAAAAAGACAAATACCGTTGCTAATGTTCCGATAAAGTAAGTAAGCAGATTTTTACGATTATGGTTTCTCATTACCTTGTGCTTTTGGGTGTAATGCTAAAATTATAGTTGCTTAATTACCGCAGCTAGCTTGAAGGTCGTCTAGTTATCTGCCGGTGCACAAGACTTATCCATCGGTCGATTTTTTTGGTACATAACCCATACGTTGCGAAAAGACATCGGCGAGAAATGTAAATGTCAATGTTGCTATACGTTAAATTGTCGCCTTCTCGTCCTTAATAACATTCGCTTTGTGAACATAACCTTCGGAGTCAAGCTCGTAGGAAAAATCGAGCTTTTCCACTTTACTGCCTTTCTTCAAATTCGTGTTTTATCAAATGGATTTTTCGGTAAATAGATTTCCTGTGCCGGGAGTAGTAATTTGCCCGAAAGCCTCATACCAAGACAATTTCAGTCTTTAAAAATCCATCGGTAGTCGGTCAATTATTTACCGGAAAGAAACCACTTTGATTTATGCCGAGTAGTGCGCAGCTAGCATGATACTTTTATGAGTACTGACTTCTGACTCATATTTTACTCTGATGCCTTCAATCAAAAAAATACTTATTGCCAATCGCGGCGAAATTGCGCTCCGGATTATGCGTACGGCGAAAGAAATGGGTATTGCTACTGTGGCAGTGTTTAGCGAGGCCGACCGGAAATCCCCGCATGTCAGATATGCCGATGAAGCCGTATGCATTGGACCGCCGCCTTCGTCCGAATCGTATTTGAATGCCGAAAAGATACTTCAGGTCTGCCGTGACCTGAATGTCGACGCGATTCATCCGGGTTATGGCTTTTTGTCAGAGAATGCCGTTTTTGCTCAAAAAGTCAAGGATGCAGGCTTCATTTTCATAGGTCCATCGGCAGCTTCAATTGAAGTTATGGGGAGTAAGCTGGCCGCCAAACAAGCCGCGTCGAAGTATCATATCCCGATGGTTCCCGGCACATCTACGGCGATTCAGGATGTGCAGGAAGCGAAACAGATCGCGACCGAAATTGGATATCCGATTTTGATCAAAGCAAGTGCTGGAGGCGGTGGGAAAGGGATGCGGGTGGTAGAAAATGAGGCTGAGTTTGATGAGCAAATGGCCCGTGCAGTTAGTGAAGCGCAATCTTCATTTGGCGATGGCTCCGTCTTTATTGAAAAATACATAACCTCTCCAAAGCATATTGAAATCCAGGTCTTAGGTGATCAGCACGGCAACATCATCCACTTGTTTGAGCGGGAATGTTCGGTACAGCGCCGCCATCAGAAAGTGGTTGAGGAAGCTCCGTCTATTTCGATAACCGCTGAGATCCGGGAAGAAATGGGTCGCTGCGCCGTCGACGTTGCCCGCTCCTGCGGATATTATGGTGCGGGCACGGTGGAATTCATACTAGACGAGAACCAGAATTTCTATTTTCTGGAAATGAATACCCGCTTGCAGGTGGAACACCCCGTTACCGAGCAAATCACGGGAATTGACCTGGTAAGACAGATGATCAGGATAGCAGAAGGCCGCCCTCTGGAAATCATGCAGGAAGATCTCGCGATCAAAGGCCATGCTATTGAAATCAGGGTTTATGCCGAAGATGCTTCCAACGGTTTTCTTCCAGATGTGGGAAAACTGTCTACTTATGTCAAACCTGATGGAAACGGGGTAAGGGTTGACGACGGCTTTGAAGAAGGTATGGATATTCCGATTTATTATGATCCAATGATCGCCAAATTGATCACTTATGGGGAAAACAGGGAGGAGGTAATCGCAAAAATGATACGTGCGATCGATGAATATCACATTTCAGGTGTGCAAACCACCCTTTCCTTCTGTCGTTTTGTAATGACGCACCCAGCCTTTATATCCGGCACCTTTGATACCAATTTTGTAGCCAGATACTTCCACCCGGATATAATTAAACCAAGTCATGACCCGAAAACTCAGGAGCTTGCCGCATTAATTTCTGCCTTCCTAGTAAACAATGCGCAAAGCCCCGAACTGATTCAAAATGAGGAACAGACGGCCCCTACATCTCAATGGCAATTGCGACGCATGCGTCGTAATTAGGGTTTTAGCTTATTGGATTTTCGCATAAAAATCCTTACTTTTGCGGTCTTAAATTTTTGTAATGCTGAGTTGCCAAAATTAATGCAATTTGGAATGTGCCTGCAAGTATGCCCATTGGCAAATTTTCTTTAATGATGAAGAAAAGGTCTTTCAGACAAACCGTTCAAAAGTTATAAGAGAATTAAATGAATGGTCAACAGTTCGCCTTCTGAAAATTCGTTTGATTACCATATTGTCCTACGACTAAGATATTCACAGATTATCCAGCTATGAAGCTATCCGAATTTAAGTTTGATCTCCCTCAAAGTCTTATTGCCCTTCATCCTTCTGACCGCGGCGAATCCCGACTGATGGTTGTTCATCGTAAAACGGGGGAAATCGAACATAAAACGTTTGCCGACCTCATTAACTACTTTGACGATGGCGATGTAATGGCCATTAACGATACTAAAGTCTTCCCTGCGCGGCTTTATGGCCAAAAAGAAAAAACAGGGGCTAAAATTGAAGTCTTTCTACTACGCGAACTGAACCGAGAAATGCGTCTTTGGGATGTATTGGTTGATCCTGCACGTAAAATACGGGTGGGCAACAAGCTTTATTTTGGGGACAGTGACCTCGTGGCAGAAGTAATAGACAATACGACCTCCCGTGGCCGCACGATACGTTTCTTATACGACGGTGACAACGACGCATTTATGAAACTGGTGGATGAACTTGGCGAGACGCCGCTTCCTCCTGAGATCATTTCACGACGTAAAGTTGAAACCGCGGATCGGGAACGTTTCCAGACCATTTTCGCTGAGCATGTAGGAGCAGTTGCGGCTCCAACCGCTGGAATGCATTTTACAAAGGCAATCATGAAGCGCCTCGAAATCAAAGGCGTGAACTTTGCTCCGGTTACTTTACATGTCGGCCTTGGAACATTCCGGACAGTTGACGTTGAGGATCTGACCAAACATAAAACGGATTCCGAAAATTACAGGATCAGCCAGAGCAGCGCCAATATAGTCAACGCTGCCATTGATGGAAAAAAACGAATTTGTGCTGTAGGCACCACCTCTCTTAAAGCCATTGAATCTTCCGTATCTGCCAGCGGACATCTGAAACCAGTTGAAGGATGGACTGACAAATTTGTGTTCCCGCCGTATGATTTCAAGATCGCAAATGCATTGCTTTCCAATTTTCAGCTGCCCGAATCCATTCTTCTGATGTCGGCATGTGCATTCGGCGGTTTTGATCTGGTGATGAAAGCCTACGAGATGGCAATCAAGGAGAAGTACAAATTTTTCACCTATGGTGACGCGATGCTGATCGTATAAAATTTCCTCTTTAAATGAAGTGGTCATTTATATTAGGGACTGTTGGTCCTTAACATAAATGACTTTTTTTTAAATAGCTACCGTATGCAGGAACATGCCATTATAGTTGCCGGGGGATCGGGGAGCAGAATGAAAAGCGATATTCCGAAACAATTTCTGACCATTCACAGACTTCCTGTCTTAATGCATACAATCAAGGCTTTCAGACGTTATTCTGATGATCTCCATATCATTCTCGTCCTGCCTGAAAATCAATTCAATTTCTGGAACGAATTGTGTGTTAAGCATGATTTCCCTGAAATCTTTACTCTTGTAAAAGGAGGGGAGACACGTTTTCATTCGGTGCAGAATGGCTTAAACAGCATTGCAGCTGATGGACTTGTAGCCGTTCACGACGGTGTGAGGCCCATCATTTTCAAAGAAATTATTGCTGACAGTTTTAGGCAGGCCGAGCGTTTCGGTACTGCAGTCGTAAGCGTTCCTTTGAAAGACTCCATAAGAGAAGTTCATCACTCAAATGAAAACAAAGCACTCGACCGGACTAAGTTTCGCTTGATCCAGACGCCGCAAACTTTTCGTCTCGACTGGATGCGGAGGGCCTTTGCAGCACCTTATCAGGAAACATTCACCGACTGCGCCAGCGTCCTTGAGGCTGCGGGATATTCGATCCATTTGATAGAAGGAAGTTACGAGAATATAAAAATCACTACCCCGGAGGATTTACTTTGGGCGGAAGTTTATTTAAAGCCATGACAATCAATGACATCATCCATATCAGGTTATATAACCAGCTGGTTGCTGATCAACGCTTTAACTCACCAAAAGAAGTTGTATCATGGCTTGGCGCTGCCCAGGCACAGGATTACCTAGGGGCGAAATGGTCAATTGGACTAAGGATAAAGGGAGGTACAGAGCTGGATATTGATAAGGCATTGGCTGCTCGTTCCATTATCCGCACCTGGCCGATGCGAGGTACTTTGCATTTCGTGGCATCAGAAGATGCACGCTGGATGCTTAAATTACTGACACCCAGGATTATTGCAGGATCGGCAGGTCGCCACAAGCAGTTAAATCTGAATGAAAAGGCCTTTGAGCAAAGTATGGATTTGCTTATTAACGCAATGACAGGAGGAAAGCAACTTATGCGTAAGGAAGCCTTCAAATTATTGGAGGAAAATGGGATTTCCACAGCCGGGCTGCGGGGTATCCATATCATCAATTATCTGGCGCAAAAGCAGATAATCTGCCACGGCACCCACAACGAGAAACAACCTACCTACGCTCTTTTCGACGACTGGGTAACAAGTTCGAAAGACTTGGAAGGAGAAGACGCGCTTTGCGAATTGGCTCTGCGCTACTTTGTCGGCCACGGACCGGCCACTCTCAACGATTTCATCTGGTGGACAGGACTGAAAGTGTCCGACGCGAAAATCGGCGTTAATCTGGCGAAATCAAAACTTGAATCATCCGAGGTTGATGGAAAAATCTACTGGCACGCACCGGACCTTCCTGATGTCGCAAAGTTCAATTCGGCCCTACTGCTTCCCGGTTTTGACGAATATATGATGGGGTACACCGACAGGTCTCTTATTTTGGAGAAGTCCCACTTGCAAAAGATCATTCCAGGCAACAATGGCGTGTTCATGCCAACCATTGTCATCAAAGGAAAGGTGAAGGGAACCTGGAAAAGGGTGATAAAAAAAGATTCCGTCCAGCTTGAATTATTTCCGTTTGAAAAACTGAGCTTGTCGACAAAACATTCAGTCGAGGTAGAGGCCCGAAAGTTTGGTAAATACCTGATGAAGAAAGTTTCCTCTGTTAATTGGATGTAAGCAGTTATTCGCTCCATATCAGAGCCATTTATCAAACCAGTCGAAGGCATCCTGCTGCATTTGGACATCGAACTTATGCGGTCCGTCATAAAATTTGGCGATATATTTTTCAGGAGCATTGGCTTTCTTATACACCTCACCAAGTACTTGATCCGCCCTTTTCATTTCAGACAAAGTGTAAAGTTCATCCTGATTGTTATTTTGCACCAGGGTGGGTAGAGGCACCCGTAGACCCAGAATTTCAGGAAAATCAAGATATTGCGGTAATAATGGCGTATAAGTCATCCAGGTATGATTGAACGATTTATTAAGAACCAGGTCGGCCCAGGTTGTCATAAATCCAATGCAGACCGCACATTTGATTCTTTCATCCAGGCCACCCAGATAAACTGTCCTTAGTCCGCCGCCCGATAGCCCGGCACATCCGATACGTCTTGGATCAACATCCTCACGGCTGCTTAAAATATCCAGGGCAATCTGATCCTCCGACAAAAAAACACCGGGCCAGGTGGTACCGGCACTAAATAACGATTTGGACATTACGTGCTCGTGTTCGGACGACCACTTATTGTAAGTCTCAATATTTTCACTCTTTTCAGGATCAATATCACTCTTGCCACTGGTATTCACTTCGCCCCAATCCAATCCCTTTACATCTTCATAATAAACACGTCGGCTACCGAATGCAAAGGCATCGTGAACCATCACAACGTATCCCCGTCTGGCTATTTCATTTGCCCATGCTTTACCTCCGTAATCCGTTTCCTGGTGTTCCTTAAGAAGTGGATGCTGGTCGTCCGAAGTTTTAACGATCTTTCTTAATCCAAAATACTTTTTGCCTGCGTGATCGTGCAATCCTACGATTGCTGGCAGGGGTTTATTTGTTCCTTTTGGCTTTAAAACTACCGCGCTGGTTGGCCTTCCATAAGACAATTTCCAAGTAAGCTCTTCAATGTCCAGTCCATCGTAAGTGTATTTTCTAACAACCGTTACTTCTGGTAACTGGCCCTTGGGTGGACTGGCAACGAGTTCACGAACCTTAGTTAATGTGTCTTTTCTCCATTTTGCAATGTCTTTGAAATGACTGTTACGAAATGACAAAGGGGGCATTGCAGGTAGAAGAGATGCCGCCCAGGGGCCGTAGCCGCCAATTAAGCTCTTTTCTGACGATATGGACATCATGTTCTGTTTTTCTGAGGAAAAAATCTCCGTGAATAGGTTTTTACCCTTGAGAAGAGTCAGTGAACCAAGCGTTGTCGCTTTAACAAATTGTCGTCTTTTGATATCCCCGTTTTCGTCTTGATCTATTTTCATAATCTCAAACCTTTACGAAGATTTTTTGACGATATAGTACATATAAGAAAAGCCATACCAGTACGAAGCCTCCAAGGGCGTTATATACCTCATGCCATTTTTCAGGAGCGTATTTATAGAAACCTTCAAAAAGCAGCTTAGAAGTATAGTTAAAATCCACAAATCTGACGGCCAAATAAATGACTAGTGAGTTCATCCCGATGACCCGGAAAAAAAACGCCCATTTACTGTAACCCTTCACGTCGATTATCCAATAAAAAATGGTGAGCAATGTAAAGGCCATTCCTGAGGTCAGCATTATAAAAGAGCTGGACCAAAGATGTTTGTTGATAGGAATAGCGTAATTCCATGCTATTCCCCCGATAATTCCTGTGACTCCCAGCAGAAGCAGTTGTTTCAATTTTTCGGTTGAAGGAATTGCCTTCTGAAGAACATCGCCTGCCAGGGTTCCAAAGATGGTCAAACACAATGCGGGAAATTGGGTTAGCAGAGCCAATTCATCATACGTACCTTGTTTGAGTTTTCCGGGCATGAAGCTTCGGTCAAACCATCCTATCAGGTTTCCTTCAAAAGAGAAATCTCCTGGTCCAAAGCCCGGCACAGGTATTAGCAGCAAAGCGAGATAATACAATGCCAAAATGCCCAATGCAATATAAAGCCTTTGTCTCCAGGAATATTTCATATACAAAATAGCACCAATAAAGGTAGCAAGGCCGATGCGGCCCAACACACTTCCGTAGCGAATGTGCGCCGGATCAAAAACATCGATCGGCGCATTTTTATCAAGGATACCTAAGGCAATAAGGATTAACATTCTTTTGAAAAGCTTATTCCTAAGGTCGGCATGGCTGATTCCCTTAGCGATACCACCTGTAATACTGAATGTCATAGAGGTCCCTGCCAGAAAAAGGAACAAGGGAAAAATGAAATCAAAAAAAGTGAATCCATGCCAAGCAGGATGCTCGAACTGGGACGCAACCCAGTCAATAATGGGTATACCTGTTTTCCCACCCAATAAAAAAATAAATGCCCCTCCGCCGGAAATCATCAGCATATCGAAACCTCGTAATGCATCTATGGACGCAAGCCTTGTTGAAGAATTGGCTTGCTTGATTTCAAGCTGCTTGGTTTCGAATGGTGCTTCCATCAAATCACTGTTACAATTTACACTATAAGAAATTGATTATCTGACTCTTACTGCCTATTTCCTTGCAATATTATTCCTCTATACTGATTTCTTTCCCAAGTAAAAGGCTCGACGAATCTCTATCAAGAAAAAAGGTGCAATTAGGATGTTGCTGCAGAATGCTTGCCGGGAATTCGTTACTCACTTTATTCTCAATGCTATTCCTTACCGCAATGGCCTTTCGCATATCAGGCACTGAACAAATAATATGTTGCGATTTCATGATTTGCTTTACAGACATGCTGATAGCCTGCAACGGAACTTCGCCAATCGATGCAAACCATCCCTCTCCCATCTGTTGTCTACGGCATGGTTCATCCAAATTAACGACGAGATAAGGCTCTTCTGTTAAGAAATCGGCGGGAGGGTCGTTAAAGGCAAGGTGTCCGTTTTCCCCTATCCCCACCAGTGCAATATCAATGGGATGCTCACTAATTATTTTTTTCAAGGTTGAAATTTCTACGACGGGATCCCCCTCCCCATTAATCAGATAGCTGGCTTTGAGGGGCGGTACTTTTGATAAAAACCGACTTTTCAGGTACCTCCTGAAACTCGCCGGATGAGATAACGGTAGACCTATATACTCATCCAAATGAAACATGGTAACTTTACTCCAATCCACCTCTTTATCCTCGATTAAGTGTGATAGTGTTTCAAATTGACTTGTACCTGTAGCCAGGATTACATTGGCTTCTCCCTTTTCTGCAATTGTATTCTTGATCACCTTCGCTGCATACGCCCCTGCCAGCCGCCCTAAATCCTCCTTATTATCCGATATAACAACTTTCATCCGAGTTATGATTTGACTCCTGTATTTCCACCTTCATTCAATGCAATATCAACTGGTTTGTTCTTTTTCCATGCGCCATTTGTAAAATCAGGGATATCAATGGAATTAGATTTGTTTGCCACCGACCACTCGCTCAACGGAGAAATTACACTCCAGGAAGCCGCGTCATATACATCTTGATCCAGTGGCAGACCATTTCTTAGGCAATCTATGAGCCGCCAGTCCATCAAAAAGTCCATTCCGCCATGTCCGCCAACCTTCTTCGCCAATTCTCCGATTCTCTTTACGATTTCAGGTCGGTACTTTTCTTCAAGTGCTTTAAAATCACTTTCACTAACCCATTCATGACCCTGTGAAATTCGGCCTTCTTGTCCATTTTCGGGGAGCGGATATTTTTGTGCAGATGCCTTCGTACCGCTTACCAGATGCAAGCGGGAATATGGTCTCGGTGATGAGACGTCGTGCTGCAACATGATTGTTTTGCCTTTGCTTGTTTTGATCGTAGTGGTATTCATATTTCCACGAAATCGTTTGCCAGCAAACTCCTTAAAATCAGGGTCTTTGAGGGCCAGCTCATCGGCTCTGGCTTGTAACATAAAGTCATTACTGCTCATGGATACAAGAAAGTCCATCTTATCTCCACGGTTAATATCAAGTATCTGGGCTATCGGCCCAAGTCCGTGTGTTGGATATAAATTTCCATTACGCTCGTTTTCCCGGAGTCTCCATAAATCAAACCTTTTGTCTTTTTCGAAAAGAGAATCAAATATATCGTGAATGTAAGCTCCTTCTACATGGACTATTTCCCCAAAAAAACCCTGTCTTGCCATATTCAGCGTCAGCAACTCGAAAAAATCATAACAACAATTTTCGAGCATCATGCAGTGCTTTTTAGTGCGTTCAGAAGTTTCAACTAGCTTCCAGCAGTCGCTGACAGTGGTTGCGGCAGGAATCTCAACAGCCACATGCTTACCCTGTTCCATTGCGTAAAGAGCCATCGGAGCGTGCAGGCTCCATGGTGTACAGATGTAAATCAGGTCGAGATCCTTCCTTTCACAAAGCTTTTTCCAGGCATCCTTCGAACCAGAATAGGTCTCCACCAAATGACCCGTGGATTCCAATTGCTTTTTAGCAGCGGCAACTTTCTCCGGCACGATGTCAGCAACGGCCTTTACCTCGACATGATCGAGATTCACTATTCGTTTGATCGCCCCACTACCTCTGTTTCCCAATCCAATATATCCGATCCGGACTGTATCAATCTTTGGAGCAGCATAACCACTCATGTTAAAAACCTGCTTTTGTACATTTTCATTACCTCCAAATAGACTAGAAGGGGATCCAATTTTCTTGCTTGTCAAACTTATCCCACCCAAGCCTGCCATTTTGAGGAATTCTCTTTTTTTCATTTTGCAGTTATTTAAATTAAACTGAAAAACTCTTGCGTTTCTACAATTTTACAATGTTTTAGACTGGCATTTCGGATATTTACTTAAAATAGTTGCGAGAACGTTATCGGAGCGAACTAATTAACTCAGGACATTCCAAACAGTACATGGCTAAACGATACGCCACAATTAAAGACATTGCGAAGGCTTTACAGATATCTGTGTCAACAGTCTCCCGCGCCCTCCGCAACACGCATGACGTAAGTGAGGATACCAAACTGCGGGTTATTGAAACCGCTTCGCGGATCAATTATCGCCCTAACTTTAATGCTACAGGCTTAGTGAAAAGAAGTAGCCATAAAATAGGGATCATAATTCCGTCCATCACTAACTACTATTTCTCAACCGTAATTACAGGGATCCAGGAAGATGCTTTCGAAAAAGGTTATCAGGTTATTCTGTATGTAACCAACGACTCCGCGGAGTGGGAAGAAAAAATAGTAAAAGAGTTATCACCTGGCAGCGTTGATGGCATACTGGTTTGTATTACCTCCAATACGCAATCCTTTAAACATTTTCAGGACTTGATTGATGAAGGTTTCCCGGTCGTGTTTTTTGACCGTTTCCCAGCTGCGCTGAATGCCTCACGAGTATTGCAGGATGATTACAATGGTGCGTGCATAGCAACCGAACATTTGGTGCAATCAGGATACAAGAAAATCGCCCACATCACAGGTCCTGGGAATCTGAGTCTTACGCAGAATCGTTTACGGGGATATCATGACACCCTTCGGAAACATGACCTCCATTCTACTGGTATAATACATTCCGGTTTCAGCAAGGAAGACGGTTTCCAAGATCTCCAAAAAATTCTTGCTCTCGAAACAATTCCCGATGCCATTTTCGCAGTTAACGACCGGAAAGCCATAGGAGCAATGCTGGCCCTCAAAAAAATGAAAATCGAAACCGGCAGGGAAATGGGTATAATAGGTTTTACAAATGATCCAATTTCAGAAATAATATCTCCATCTCTCACAACAATAGCCGAACCTGCATACGAAATCGGCAAAAAGTGCTGTGAGATATTAATCCGCCATATACAGAAAAGCAGTTATCCCATTCAGGAGGTTGTCCTTCCAACAGAGCTGATTATCCGTGAATCCACCAAACGGCACGGCTGGTAAACACTGCTATCATGACTGAGCCCCATTGCTCGCATTTAAGAAGTGCGTTCTGGCCAAGCAGAAAATATAGAAGATATCGAACATAGTGCCCGCCAAATGCAATAAATATAGGTTTCCTGGACGTCATCATATGTCGGCTTCAGCATGTGAAAGTGATCAATAACCGCGATGCCTTTAAAAACCATCAGTTAACGATCAATCCGCAGCGGCGGCCGCCAATATTGGCAACCATGCTCCGCTTATACCTACCATAATCCTTCAATACGCTCTGGATCTTTTTCCAAACCCTAAATAACGGAGCCCGCTTGCATAGTTGATCATGGCAACCAATGAGCCTCCACGGCTTTTGCAGCTTTGTTGGTTACAGGGGTACAGCTCGCAATTGGATAGTAAAGTTGGGCAATGCCTAAATACGAACCTGTGCTCTGAAGTATAAAAGTCATTCGCCGCATGTTCACGCTGAATCCAGCCTTGTAAATCGCTGATATCGTCTTGCTTCGGCGATCCAATTATATTGCAGCTGATAATTGTTTGGGGCCCAAAATGGAAATGTTCGCCTATTTCAAAGCACAGAAGGAACTATTATCAATACAACCCCAACCAGCCAAGTTTAAAAAATGAGCAAACTCTTTGGTCATTCGAGTTCCTCTTGCACTGCATTCCTTTCCTGACCTTATCTCACCTGTATCCCTGACTTCCCACCGACGGCGCTCGATACAAGGCGTACCCGCTGATTGCAAATAGTCAGTAGGTAGAAAGGTTCTTTTCTTCTATGTAAATATGAAGACCCTTGAGAAGCCCCCATTTTTGG
>NZ_JBXHAR010000002.1:0-809933 GCF_056895195.1 Dyadobacter sp. HNCC25DJ185 | reverse complement strand
TGCAAAGTTAGCGGGCATACTTTTAGTGGACGGGTTGTCTTTGCGGCTATGGAGGGGTGCATTTGCGTCAACCGGGAACGATCCTGATCGACGGCAACCCAGTAAAGTGGTTATTACTATATTTATTTGGCAGGAGGCACTGATAGGGTCCTTCGTATCTGGACATAAAATTGATGAATATCCCTACGCCTCAGACCGAGGAACAAAAAAGAATTGCCGCGCTGGAAAGCTATCGGATCCTCGATTCCATCGAAGAGGAGGATTACGATGATCTGACCAGACTGGCCTCTGAAATATGCCATACGCCGATCTCGCTGATCAGCCTTCTGGATGACAAACGGCAATGGTTCAAGTCACACCACGGGCTCCATGTGCGCGAAACACCAAGGGAACTTGCATTTTGTAATCATGCCATCGTTAACCCGGACCAGATACTTGTCGTCACCGATTCAAGGAGGGATCAACGCTTTGCGGACAATCCGCTGGTGACAGGTGATCCCCATGTTATTTTTTACGCCGGTGTTCCGTTAGTCGATCGTGATGGATTTGCACTTGGCTCTTTGTGTGTGATCGACCATGACCCTAAGCAACTTTCCGATAACCAGCTTGCCGCATTAAGAACATTGGCGAAACAGGTGGTCAACTTGATTCAACTCAGAAAATCGAATGAGGAATTAAAAACGGCCAAGCTGGTACTCGAAGAAAGGAACAGCCAGCTCGATGATATTATCGCGCGGCATGAGCAAAGCACGGTGGTACTGCAGGGATCGGAGGAAAACCTTCGGGAAACCGCGCAGCAACTCGAGATCGCCTTGCAAGCTGGGAGCCTGGGTTCCTACGATATCTTTTTATCGTCGGGGCATATGACCTGTACCGATTTGTGTAAAGCTAATCACGGTTTGCCGTCAAGTGCTGTATTTAACTTTTCGGATCTTATTGCCTGCATTTTGCAAGAAGACCGGCCGCACATACAGGATGCGGTCCAACAGGCCATTGATATGCAAGGAGTTTACCAGGCGGAGTACCGTGTAAAGTGGCCCGATGATACAATACACTGGATATCTGCTTCGGGCAAATGCATGTATAATGACGATGGCGCACCGGTGAGGATGGTGGGGGTCACGAAAAATATCTCCCGGGAAAAAGCATTGGAAGGAAAGATGGAGCAGCTCGTTTTTGAACGTACGGAAGAGCTGATGGAGGCAAACCGACAGTTGCTCGAATTAAACGAAAAGGTATTTGCAAGTAACGAGCGTTTGAAAAAATCCAACGCAAGCCTCGAACAATTTGCTTTTGTCGCTTCTCACGACCTTCAGGAGCCGTTGCGAAAAATCCAGTCCTTTGGCGACCTGCTGCAGAAACGGCATGCAAGCCAGCTGGGCGACGGTGCCGATCACCTGCGGCGGATGATGACCGCCGCAAGAAGAATGTCTCAACTGATCGAGGACTTGCTGGCCTTTTCAAGAATATCGAGCCATAAGGACAAGCCTGTCCCTATTTCGCTTTCATGGGTAGTGAAAACCGTGTTGAATGATCTGGAACTGCTGATCCAGGACACCAAGGCAGTGATTTCTACCGAGCCCTTGCCCATGGTGGAAGGGGACGAGACACAGCTTGGACAAATGTTTTATAACCTGATCAGCAATTCGCTCAAATTTCAGCAGCACGGGAATGTCCCAAAGATACAGATCAACTATGAGGAACGACCGGCATGCAGTTTACCCATGGAAATTAAGCCGGTCAGGAAAAGTGATCATTACCATTGCATTGAGATCGCGGATAATGGCATAGGTTTCAACCAGCAGCATGCCGGCAAAATATTCCAGGTTTTTCAGCGGCTGCATGGTAAAAGCGAGTATCCCGGCACGGGGATCGGGCTGGCTATTTGCGAAAGAGTGGCCGCCAATCATGGAGGTGCGATTTCGAGTGTCAGCCAACTGGGGCAAGGGGCCGTTTTTACGGTTTACCTGCCGGTATGATGTAACCATTGCTGGTATTCTTCTCGAGAAACGACAGTTTGTCTTTCTTAACTTGCCAGTGCGGCTATTATAAAGTGGGCTACCGAATAGTAGCAAACTTCATCTCTGCGTGCAGTTTCGTCATCTCCGCTTTCACTCCAATAGATTGGCGTGCAGGGTAACAGCGGCGCTGATCCATATTCGTTTCTTATCAAAGCGGCTCGGTAAAGCCGCTGGTACTTTGATTTTCTTGACGATCGTTGTGTCCCTGAGAATCGGAGCGGACGGACGCGATAAATGTTACACAAACCGACCTATAATTTTGTGAACTCCACCCTGCGGTTCAAGGATTTGGCCTCGGCGGTATTTTTCGGGTCGATAGGCTTTGCGGAGCCGTACCCTTTGGCTTCCAGCCTGCTTTTGTCGATTCCCATCGCCACGAGCTGTGCCTTAACCGCTTCTGCCCGGGATTGTGAAAGTGCCTGATTATATTCCGGGGTTCCGTCATTGTCGGTATGGCCGCCGATTTCGAGGCGGTCTGCGGTGTTTTGCGTTAAGTATTCGAATACCTGCCCTATTACGGTAATACTTTCAGGCTTCAATTCATATTTGTTGACATCGAATTTGATCGCATGCGTCACGAACTTGCCGTGATCGAAAGTGATTTTTTTCGGGAACCGGGTAGCGATCCGGAAGTTTTTAAGCAGGATTTTCATGTTTTGCGACGCATTGCCGCTCACAAACAGGGTTTTGGCTTTCAGATTCGTATTCGGGATATCCATCATTTTGTACTGGTCGAGGTAGATTATCGTCCGGCTCCCGAACTGTGCAATCGAAATGTGGACCCAGCGGTTGTAAAACTTGTTTTCGCCAAAATACGCTGCCGGATTTTCCCTGGACTCCCTGCCGTCGCCGGGGTAAGACACGCTCAGGTTGTGTTTGTTGGGTGTGATCACTTCCTCAAGATCACCGTTGAGCAGATGGATTTCGACGCCGGGATTTCCATCGTAGCCTTCATCCAGCCAGGTGTCATATTCAATGGAGATGCTGTCGGGCAGAGCTTTCAAGCCGAAAAGGACCGGTGTAAGCCTGGTATAATAGGCGTCGATGGATATGCATTTCTGGTTTTCAAAATCGATGACGGACGCTTCCCCGCCACTCAGAATCCAGGGCTGATTTGTTTTGTCTTTGAAGCCGCTGCGGGTGTTGCCGTCAAAGATGGTTTTTTCGCCGGCGACGAAATCAAATGCTTGATAGGAATTATCGATCGTTTGCCCGATTACATTGTAATGAAGCAGACAAACCAGCAGGGCGGAAAGGTAGCGCATAAGTTGAGATTGGGGTTTTAATTTCCTGTCTTTCAAATGAGGACACGAAGCGTGTTCTTGATATAAAGTTCTGATATTCCTGATTATAATATCCGGTACTGGGAAATGGTACGAAGCTTGCCGCTTTTCCTGTGGCGGTTCTGGTTCAGGTACTAGGCGGCGCTATTTTGAAGGTCTATTGCGGGACAATCCTTCTTTCGGTTACAAAAATCATAGATTTGGCTAAGTCTGCTTTTTGTCCGCTGCTGAACTTTGCAGAAACCAAAAGGACATACCAATGAAAATCGTATTAACAGGGTCCATAGGACATATCGGTAAACCACTGACCCAGGAATTAGTAGCCAAAGGGCATTCCGTTACCGTCATCAGCAGCAAGCCGGAAAAGCAAAAAGACATTGAAGCGCTGGGTGCCATCGCGGCGATTGGTACATTGCAAGATGTTGATTTTCTGGTCACTACATTTGCCGGAGCGGATGCGGTGTATACCATGGTGCCACCAGCCAACTATTTTGATCATAGCCTGGATTTATTGGTATATTATCATGAGCTCGGCCATAACTATGCAGAAGCGATCAGGCGGTCGGATGTAAAACAAGTGGTTAACCTCAGTACCATTGGCGCCCATCTGGGAGCTGGCGAGGGCTCCGGGCTTTTGATTGGCGCGCACGATTTGGAACTGATGCTTGATGAACTACCCTCGGACGTGGCAATTGTGCACCTGAGACCTACTTCTTTCTTTTATAATATTTATAATTACCTGGAAATGATCAAGCATCAGGGTGTGATTATGGCAAACTACGGTGCGGAAGATGTGATACCATGGGTGTCTCCCAGGGATATTGCGACCGTGGCTGCGGAGGAGCTGCTATCCCGGCCTGTCCAAAGAAGAATTCGGTATGTGGCCAGTGACGACCGGACCGGCAATGATACTGCGGCTGTTTTGGGTGCAGCCATCGGAAAGCCTGATTTAAAATGGATACTGGTTCCTGGCGAGGAAGTTCAAAGTGCACTGGAAAACATCGGGATCAATCCAAAAATTGCCGCGGGACTGGTTGAAATGTATGGCAGCCTGCACAACGGGGTGTTGGCAGAGGATTATTATCGGAATAAACCGGTAATGGGTAAGGTAAAGCTGGAAGACTTTGCGCAAGAATTTGCACACGTGTTTAAGTAATAATGAGTACTTTGTGATATGTCAAACGTACAAATTCACCGATTCAAAACGATCAGCGAATTCCACCAGTACAGGAATTATCCTAAACCCGAACACCCGCTGATCAGCGTGATCAACATGGAAGAGATCAAGCGCCTGCCTGCTAATGAAATGGGTTTGGTGAAGGATTTTTATTCCATTGCATTGAAAAGGAATTTCAATGTGAAAATGAAATACGGCCAGCAGGAATTTGATTTCAACGAAGGCGTGATGTTTTTCATGGCCCCCGGTCAGATACTTAGGCTTGAAGTTGAACCGGATACGGAGTTAAAGCAATCGGGATGGATGTTACTCCTCCATCCCGACTTTTTATGGAATACACCCCTGGCCAAAACCATCAAACAATACGAATATTTCGACTATTCCGTAAACGAGGCCTTGTTCCTTTCAGAAAAGGAGGAGAACGTCATCGGGGGTATCATGCAAAGTATTCAGCAGGAATACCGTTCCAATATCGACCAGTTCAGCCAGGACCTGATCATTGCCCAACTGGAACTGCTGCTTAAATATTGCGAGCGCTTTTATCAGCGGCAGTTCATTACACGAAAAATAGCCAATCACGACATCCTCAATCGGTTGGAGGAAATTATTGACGACTATTTTAACAGTAATGATATGATGAAAAAGGGGTTGCCGACCGTCCACAACATAGCCGAAGAGCTCAACATTTCCCCCAATTACCTGAGCGGCATGCTGAAAACACTGACCGGACAGACCACCCAACAGCACATTCACGACAAACTGATCGAGAAAGCCAAAGAGAAATTGTCTGTTACCAATCTTTCGATCAGCGAAATTGCTTACGAGCTCGGCTTTGAGCATCCGCAATCTTTCAGTAAGTTATTCAAGACCAAAACCAGCCTTTCGCCACTGGAATTCAGGCAGTCGTTTAACTGAGTGTGCAGAATGACGGAGCTAATCGCAATGGGTCGGCAGGCCAGGATCTGCCGCTAAGCTTAGAACAGTTTCGATCTGCGACAACGTAACCCGGTCGACCGAGATGGGGAGGTTCCTCAGCATTTGTCTGTCGATCCAGGAAATGCCGGCGGTTTCTGTGGTTTCGCTTAATAGTTTGCCGCCTGTTACTTTGCAAAGGATAAAGAATTTATAAACATACCAGGGTTGAGGCGGATGGTCATGCCGCTTTTTATCAAAAACCGCCAACAGGCGGGTGGCTTCAACCTGTAATCCTGTTTCCTCTGCTACTTCTTTTTGGACTACTTCAAATGGTGTATAACCTACATCGGCCCAGCCGCCGGGCAGGCTCCACCGGTTTGCATCCTCCTTTTCCTGCACCATCAGAACTTCATCCGGGCTGCGGAGTACGACCGCCCGTATATCCACTTTGGGAGTTTGGTAACCAATTTCAGAAGGCAAAAGCCGGATGATCGCTTCGATGGGGACATTGCTTAAATGCGCCAGCATTTGTAAGCTGATCGCATAGATCTCCTCATAACGCTCCCGGTCATACTCGCTTTGGTAATACGTAAGGCCGGTTTGGGCGAGGGCCTGCAAACGTTGGGCAATGGGTAACCAATCAATAGGAGTCATAAAGGCTTACAGCAATAGGTGCTCGATCGTTATCTGTTCATCTTTGGCGGATTAACCTGTCGCAAAATAAGCCGTCGGGTCGAAAAGAAATACTGTTTTGAAATAAATCAGTCTTTTTGCAAAAAAGGATACGGATATGCCTTCGGTGGATCGAATGTTTCCTTGATCGTTCTGGCGGATACCCAGCGCAACAAGTTCAAAATAGATCCGGCTTTATCGTTGGTCCCCGATCCGCGTGCACCCCCAAACGGTTGCTGGCCTACGACCGCCCCGGTGGGTTTGTCGTTGATGTAAAAATTGCCAGCGGAATGCCGTAATCTTACCAATGCGTTATCAATTGCATGGCGGTCCGTGGAGATCACAGAGCCGGTTAATGCGTAAATGGAAGTACTGTCGATCACGTCCAGGATTCCGTCGAAATCATCATATACGTAAACTGAAAGTACCGGACCGAAAATCTCTTCACGCATTGTAACATAGGACGGATCAGACACTTCGATGATCGTTGGGTCAATAAAGTAACCGACCGACTTATCGTATGTTCCTCCTGCAATGATTTCCGCTTCGGGATCCATTCTGGCCTGATCCAGATAAGCAGCGATCCGGTCAAATGCCTTTTCCGAAATCACTGCATTGACGAAGTTTTCAAAGTTTTCAACTGTTCCGATCTGAATCGTTTCCAGATCTCTCAGTACCCTTTCCTTCACGGCGGGCCACAAACCGCGATGTATGTAAGCGCGGGAAGCCGCTGAGCATTTCTGCCCCTGGTATTCGAAAGCACCCCGGACCAAGGCTGTAGCGACCACGTCCACGTCGGCGGTTTCATGCACGAGCACAAAGTCCTTGCCCCCTGTTTCGCCCACAATGCGGGGATAACTTTTGTATCTGTGAATATTCAATCCGATATTTTTCCAGATCGACTGGAATACCGCGGTGGAACCGGTGAAGTGCAGACCGGCAAATTCGGGATGGCTGAAAATCACGTCGCCCGCCATGGGGCCGTCGACGCTGATCAGGTTGATGACGCCAGCGGGCAACCCCGCTTTTTTGAAAACTTCCATGATCACTGCCGCAGCATAGATTTGGTTTTCAGAGGGTTTCCATACGACTACATTACCCATCATCGCAGCCGAAGAGGGCAGATTTCCTGATATGGCTGTGAAATTGAAGGGCGTCAAGGCGTATACAAAACCCTCTAACGCCCGGTATTCGGTCTGGTTCCAGACGCCTTTGCCCGAGGCTGGCTGCATGGCATAGATCTCGGTCATGAACTTTACGTTGAACCGGAGGAAATCAATAAGCTCACAGGCAGAATCGATTTCGGCCTGATAGGCATTTTTTGACTGCCCCAGCATCGTGGCCGCATTCAGTTTATACCGGTAAGGCCCGGCGATCAGGTCGGCAGCCTTCAGGAAGATAGCTGCCCGGTTTTCCCACGGCATGGCCTCCCATCCGGCTTTTGCCGCAAGTGCAGTATCGATCGCGAGCCTGACGTGGCTTTTATCGCCTTCATGGTAATATCCAAGAATGTGCGCATGTTCGTGAGGTGGTTTTATGGCTATTTTTTTGCCGGTCCTGATTTCTCCGTCCCCGATATACAATGGAATGTCGGCTTCAACTGACTTGGCCTCTTTCAATGTGGCGATCAGTTTTGATCTCTCAGCACTGTTTGGGGCATAATCAAGAACAATTTCATTTTGCAGATCGGGGGTGCTGAAAAATCCGTTAGCCATATTGGGGTCTTTAATAGGTTTGATTTTTTTCTGAATTTTATATCGTCGGATCAGCTGCGATACGGCGTCCTGACATTGAAATAATTACATTCTGATCAAAGGTAAACCAGCCGGACTAATTCGGTTTAATCGCAAATTATCCATCTCTAATCAGAAATTGGCAAAACCGGAAATCTGAAAATTTGCCCTTTATTTTTGAATAAAAAAGCATCAAAGACAATATGGAGAAAATGTTCGAGGACTCGGAGCATGCATTTGCCTATAAGTCGGACGGAGAATTGAGAAATGCATTCTGGATGTTCAGGGCTATGCGGTTCAACCGGCTGGTTTCCTTCGGTACCAGCATGATCCTCGGCGCCATCAAATGGAATTTACCGGTGAACGGGATTTTGAAACATACGCTTTACAGCCAGTTCGTCGGTGGGGAAACGTTGGAAAAAGCGACGCCCGTTATCCACAAGCTGGGAAACCATGGCGTGGACGTGATCCTTGACTACGGGGCCGAGGCGAAAGCGGGCGAGGCGAACTTTAATCATACCAAGCAGGAATTTATCAAAGCGGTCCTGTACGCCTCGACCCAGAAAAATATTCCTTTTATAAGCGTAAAAATTACAGCCCTGGCCCGTTTCGGGCTCCTCGAAAAGCTTAACGACCGGGTTACGATCCGCCCGGACGGGATTTTCATAGATACCAGTGAACTGGGACAGGACGAGATCAGCGAATGGATTCAGGTGCTGGAAAGGACGTTCGAGATTTGCAAGGCAGCCCTGGAGCATCAGATGGGCGTGCTGATCGATGCTGAAGAATCGTGGGTTCAGAACACGGTGGATGGTATTACAATGCTCGCAATGCAATCCTATAATCGCGACCGGCTGACGGTCTATAATACCATTCAACTCTACAGGCATGACAAGCTTGCATTTTTAAAAGACAGTCATCAGGTTGCAATGAAGCTCGATTTTTACCTGGGTGTTAAGCTCGTCCGGGGCGCTTACATGGAAAAGGAGGCGTTGAGGGCGAAGGAGCGCAATGAACCGTCGCCGATACAACCGGATAAAGGATCAACCGATCGGGATTACAATGAGGCAGTCCGCTTTTGCCTGGAAAATCTGAACGATATTTCGGTTGTTGTTGCCACCCATAACGAGTATAGCAACTTTTACACCACCGAAAAACTGAAAGAGAAGCAGCTGTCACGCAGCAACGGGCAGGTATTCTTTTCGCAGTTGTATGGCATGAGCGACAACATCAGTTTCAACCTGGCCAGAAAAGGTTATAGTACCAGCAAGTACCTGCCTTATGGCCCCGTGACTGACGTGATACCCTATTTGCTGAGGAGAGCCCAGGAAAACAGTTCGGTGGCCGGGCAGACCGGGCGTGAAGCATTTCTGCTGGGTAAAGAGATGCGCAGGAGACGCCTGGCGACTTTTTTTCTTTTTTAGCACAACAAGGGCACTTAAAATAATATAAAAACGGGAATTGCCTTTTTATTGGGCTCAGACCCGTTTTTGCCTTTAAAAAGGGCTTGGGGCAATCAAATGGAGGGTGATAATATTTAATAATTTTTCGCTAATACTTAACAAATATTAATCCAGCCATAGCTTTATCGAAGAAAAATGATAATATTGGTATAGGTTGTAAAACGCACTTGGCAGGCACAACTAAACAGAATATCCGCACAGTTTTGTTTCCAGGCGCAATGCCGACAATGAGTCAGGAGTTTTCCTGGAAATACAGATATTGAAATTTTAATATTTTAAGAAAAAGTAGCATGACTAGGGCAAGCCTTGGTCCGTCTGATTTTGACATTCAATCCTAAATTCTTAATACGCTAACCCATAACTCAAAACCTATGAAAGTACTTCAATTTACTCCGCCTGTTCCCAAAGAAGATGCCGTAGTGGTAGAAGAAGATTTATTACCACACTTTTACAATTTCCTGCACCGGCACAAAGAACTTCAGATCAGCCTGATCATCAAAGGTGAAGGGACTTTGATTGTCGGCAACTATTCACAGGCCTTCAAATCGGGGGATGTGTATGTGATTGCTGCCAACCAGCCGCATATTTTCAAATCCAATCCTTCGTATTTCGCCAATATGGAGAAGGACAGCGCACATGCGATCCATATCTTTTTCGATCTGGAACGTATTCCCGAAGCTTTTTTCCAGTTACCCGAGTTCGGTTCGATCAGGAAGTTCATCGGGTCCTGTACCACAGGACTGCAATTGCCGGAAGAGTTTAGCGCGCATGTGGCGTCGGCTATCCGCAAGATAACGGGTCAGAGCAATCTGGAACGTCTGCTGTCTCTGTTCGAGATGTTCCAGTATTTTTCTACGCACGTGACCAGCTGGAAATCACTCTCAACAGGTTTTTTCGACCAGCCATTTTCCGAATCGGACGGGAACCGGATGAATGATATTTTCCAGTACACATTAGAGAATTATGCAGAAAACATTACGTTGAACAAGATCGCTTCCATTGCACATATTACCCCTCATGCTTTTTGCAAATATTTCAAACAGCATACCCGGAAGACCTACAATAATTTCCTGAATGAAATCAGGATCAACGAGGCCTGCAAGAAGATCATCAGCGGGGATTATGATGGCATTTCTACCATAGCCTACAAGACAGGGTTCAACAGCGCGATCAACTTTAACCGGGTATTCAAGAAAACCACCGGAATGTCCCCAAGCGATTACAAAAGGGAATTTCGGCACAAGTTCGCTTAAAAAGACAAAACCCTGATTGGCGTATATAGATATCCGTTGCTGTCGCCGGCATCCGAAACAATCGCATCCGGCATCAAACTGCTACGGATGCTACGGATTGAAATCCGTAGTCAGGAAATCGGGCGAGCCTCTGGCTCTTGCATCACAGTATGCAAAAGAGCCAGAGGCTAGACCAATCATTGGCCCCGGGCTTCGGCTCTGGCAATGTCGATCCTAGCCGCTTTTATCAAACTGCTACGGATTGAAATCCGTAGTCAGGAAATCATTCGAGCCTCTGGCTCTTACATCACAGTATGCAAAAGAGCCAGAGGCTCGACCAATCATTGGCCCCGGGCTTCGGCGGTGGCAATCCCAGCAGCCGCTTTATCAAACTGCTACGGATTGAAATCCGTGGTCAGGAAATCATTCGAGCCTCTGGCTCTTACATCACAGTATACAAAGAGCCAGAGGCTCGACCAATCATTGGCCCCGGGCTTCGGCGCTGGCAATGTTGATGCCATCAGCAGCTTTTATCAAACTGCAACGGATTGAAATCCGTGGTCAGGAAATCGGTCGAGCCTCTGGCTCTTGCACAACAGTATGCAAGAGCCAGAGGCTCGACCAATCACTGGCCCCGGGCTTCCGCGCTGGCAATCCCAGCAGCCGCTTTTATCAAACTGCTACGGATTGAAATCCGTAGTCAGGAAATCGGTCGAGCCTCTGGCTCTTACATCACAGTATGCAAAGAGCCAGAGGCTCGACCAATCATTGGCCCCGGGCTTCAGCCCGGGGATCCCAGAGAAAGTGGTTTTTATTTAGGCTCCATCCCCGGCTGGACAATTTTTATCCCGGTTTTCGCCTTTTCATCATCGACCATTTTCTTCACATCTGCCAACAGCTTTTTGGCATCATAAATAACACCGTCCTTGATGGTATACCGTACCCCTCCGACCCTTTTTACCTTGTTATCCGGCATGAGCCTGATCGCGCCCGTACCATAAAGCACCTGGAAATTTTTAAGCGGGTTTTCTTCGACCAACACAAAATCGGCTAGTTTTCCTATTTCGACGCTGCCCAGGTCTTTGTCCAATCCCAATGACTCGGCGCCGTTGAGTGTAGCCGCTTTGATTACCTCCAACGGATGAAAACCGGCTTCGCGCAGCAATTCCAATTCCCGGATGTAGGCAAATCCGAAAAGTTCGTAGATAAAGCCCGCATCCGTGCCGGTGGTTACCCTTCCGCCCCGGTTTTTGTATTCGTTCAGGAAAATCATCCAGAGCCGGTAGTTCTCTTTCCATTGGATCTCCTGCTCGGTACCCCATGAGTGCCAGTAGGATCCGTGAGAATTCCAGCTTGGTTCGTAAAATTTCCATAGCTGGGGCATGGTGTAATCTTCGTGCCACTCCGCCCGTCTTGCCCGCATCAGGTCGCGGTTTGCTTCATAGATATTGAGGGTAGGGGACAAGGTAAAATTCAGCGCCAGCATTTCGTTCATGACGGCATTCCATTTCTCCGAAAATGGCGGTGCGGCCTGTTTCCAGAGCGTTCCCGCTTCGCCGAACCTGTCCTGTTCATTGGTGTAATTGTAGTCCAGCGAATAGTTCTGGACTGTACGGTCGGCGAAAAGCGCCTCAGGCAAACCGTACCAATGTTCCATGGAATTGAGCCCTGCGCGGGCGCTGCTCAATGCGTTCCACCGTCCGACGTCCGTTTGCGAATGGTGCATCATGGAGCGAAGGCCCAGCTTTTTATTTTCGTCGATCGCGGCCTTCATGATCTCCGGTGCGGCGCCGAAAAATTTGATACCGTCCGAACCTGCTTTTGCATTTTCCTGCACCCACTGGCGTGCCTGTTCGGGTGTTGAGATCGGTGCGGTGCCGCCCAGGCCAAACCGGGAATATGCCCTGATACGCGGCGCAGTGATCAGGTTTTTGGCACTCTTTTCCTTCTCTTCCAATGTCCATTCGCGACCGTTCATGCTGCCGGGTTCGGCGATCGTGGTTACGCCGTGTGCCATCCAGAGCTTGAACACATATTCGGCATGGGCGTTTTTGTTACCTCCTCCTATGTGCGCATGGGTGTCGATAAACCCAGGCATCAGGTACATGCCTTCTGCCTGTAACTCTTTACCGCCTGCTTTCAAGACGGGCCGGCGTTTGGCATCTATCGGCTGGCCTTCTACGCCTACGGTGGTAACGGCGACGATCCTGTTTTTCTCGACCACAATGTCCACCGGGCCAAGAGGTGGCGCAAGTGTACTGTTGATGAGGGTTGCCCCGCGTATGATCAGCTGGGGATAAGGGCCGTCGCCTTCCTTCACTTCGGGTGCTTTCAATGTTCCCTGGCCCATAGCACCGAATTGCCATGTCAGGCTCAATGCAATGACACCCCATTTTGTTAGTCTACGCATTGGAAGATGGGTTTGATTTTTAAGTTTTTACCGAACAATGCCCGCAAATTTTGCGGGCATTGTTCGGTTGTTTCAATTAAGGTAATTGATCTCAATATTTGGCAGGTTGTCCCGGTTTCGGGGTTGCCTTTTTGATAAAATCCCGGAGATCATTGTTAGCGGACACGAGGTCTTCCTGGCGCAGGTACATCATGTGGCCGCTGCGGTACCCCTTCCAATCCATCCTGGTTTTCAGCTTGCCGCTTGGATCCATTTGCCACATATTGTTCTGCGCATTGAAGTAATCGCAGGCGCCGTCATAGTAGCCCGATTGTACCAGCAGATGCAGGTAAGGGTTCTGGGCCATGGCCTGACGCAGGTTTTCGCCGGTTTTATCCGTGTCGTCACCCGTTCTTCCCCAAGGCTGTACGGGGCCGAACATGTAGTATTTCAGGTCGGTTTTGTAGTTCAGCACTTCGTGGAAATAGTAATTGATCGGAGGCGTGAAAGAATGCAGCCATGAGGTCAGTTCCGGCGCGTAGTCCGGCCTTTCACCAGCGTCTTCGCTGTCGATGCCCAGGTAGCGTGAGTCCAGGCGGCCGATGGTTTTTCCCTGGCTTCTCAACAATTCTTTCCAGAAGAAGGAAGCCGGGATCACCAGATTGTGCTCCATTACTACTTTTTCGGACAAACCGGAATAGCGCGAAATTTTTGCGGCGATCTCTTTCTTTTTGGCGGGATCGATAAAGCCGCCCATAGCCAGCGCGGGAATCAGTTCAAAAGTGGTGAACTGCTCTACCTCCGGCAACATTTGTACCAGGTCTTTTTGCTGTAAATCGGCCGGAAGCACTTTGTGGTGCCAGGCAGTTGCCGCGTAGTAGGGCAGCATGTTGGCGTCGCCTACCGGCCCCTTGCGGTCAATACCCAGGTTGGTAGGGGAAACCAGTACGACACCGTTGAGGTACATCCAGTTGGCATTCTGGAGTTCAAGCGCAAGGCCGGACACACGGTTGGTTCCATAGCTTTCCCCGATGAGGTATTTGGGTGACAGCCAGCGGTTTTTACGGCTTACGAACGTGTTCAGCCAATCAGCCAGGTACTTGATGTCTGCATTGGTCCCGAAGAATTTCGATCTCGGCACATCTTTGTTGGCGGGCCGGGAGTACCCGGTATTGATCGGGTCAATGTAAATGATATCGGCAATGTCCAGGATCGAGTTTGGGTTTTCTTTCACCGTATAGGGCTGCACGGGGTAACCCTCACTGTCAATGCTAAGCAATTTGGGGCCGGTATAGGCCAGGTGCATCCAAACAGAGGCAGTTCCAGGACCGCCATTGAAGGAGATTACCAGCGGTCTGGTTTTGCGTTCTTTGACGTCCGATCTTTCATAATAGGTGTAAAAGACACCTCCTATTGCTTTACCGGCCTCATCCCAGACCGGCTGCGTGCCCACGGTGACGTTGTAGGGTATTTTAACACCCTTGATGGTTACAGACTGGTTAAGCGTGCTGGCCGAATCCAGCAGCAGCTTCACCGGTTTCGGCAATGGGGAGATGGGTGGTTCTGGTTTTGTGTCTGGTTTTCCTTTAGCTTCTGGCTTGGCATCAGGGGTTGGTGCGGCCGGTGCAGCGGCTCCCGGGCCTCCGGCTCCGGGACGAGCGGGTCTTTGTGCTGCTAACGGGGAAATTACCGTCAGAGCAAGTACAGCAAGTACGAATATTTGCTTCATGGGATATATTTTGTAAAAATGAATAACAGATTGGGAATGTAAATAACTGACCTGCTGATTAGTACTTCGCAGGCTGGCCTGGTTTCGGTGTGGTCTTTCTGATGAAATTTCTGACATCTTCATTGGACGTCACCAGATCTTCGGACCTCAGGTACATCATATGCCCGCTGCGGTAGCCTTTCCATTCGAACCGGTCCTTCAATTTTCCACTCGGGTCCATGTGCCACATATTATACTTTGCATTGAAGTAATCGCAGGCACCGTCATAGTATCCCGATTGGATCATGACGTGCAGATAGGGGTTTTGGGCAACGGCCTGCCGCAGGTTTTCGCCGGTGTTATCCGTATTGGCGCCTTCCCTGTCCCAGGGACGGGTCTGTCCGGCCACGAAATATTTCAGGTCCGTTTTGTAACCCAGCACTTCTCTCAAATAATAGTTAATGGCCGGTGTAAACGAATGCTGCCAGGAAGTGTTTTCGGCCGAATAATCGGGCCTTTCGCCCGCAGTTTCCTTGTCGATTCCCAGGTATCTCGAATCCAGGCGGCCGATGTTGTAACCCTTGTCGCGCAAGAGCTCTTTCCAGAAAAAGCCCGTTGGCACCATCAGATTATGTTCGAGGATCACTTTCTCGGAAATCCCTGAATACTTTGACATTTTCGCTGCGACCGCTTTTCGTTTTTCCGGCTCTAAAAAACCGCCTTTCGTGATCGCGGGGATCAGTTCGTTGATGGTAAATTGTTCTACCTCGGGCAGCATGGCGGTCAGGTCCTTATTTTGAAGTTCGGGTGCCAGCACTTTATGGTGCCAGGCTGTTGCGGAGTAGTACGGAAGTAAATTGGCGGCGGCCACCGGACCTCCCCGGTCAATGCCCAGTGAGGTCGGTGATACCAGTATAACGCCATTCAGATACATCCAATGCGCATTTTGCAGTTCCAGGGCAAGGCCCGAGACCCTTGTGGTTCCGTAGCTTTCGCCGATCAGGTATTTGGCTGAACCCCACTTGTTTTTTCTTGTCACAAAATTATTGATCCATTCGGCCAGGTATTTGATGTCTGCGGTCACACCAAAGAATTTGGATTTAGGAATAGAATCATTGGCCGCCCTCGAAAAGCCGGTATTGACTGGCTCAATATAAACGATATCGGCTACATCCAGGATAGAATTTGGGTTGTCCTGGATACCATAAGGCTGTACCGGGTACCCTTCGTCGTCTATTAAAAGTCGTTTTGGCCCCGTGTAACCGAGGTGCATCCAGCAAGATGCCGCACCGGGGCCGCCATTGAAAGAAATCACCAACGGCCTTGGCACCGATTTGTCGGCGATATCGGTACGTTCGTAGTAAACATAAAACAAGCTTGCGATGGCCTTCCCTGTTTCATCCCAGACGGGCTGGTTGCCTGCCGTGGCGGTATAGGATACCTTCTGGCCTTTAATGGTGACCTGGTCTTTGGTAACCACGTCCGTGTCGAATTTGATGGTGCGGTTTTGGGCCCATGAGGACGACACTGCAACGGCGGCGAGCATCCAAATGGTGAGGAATTGTTTCATACGGCTGGAATTAATATGGAATTGAAAGGTTTGGAATTAGCGGTATACTTCATTTTGAACGACACTGGTATTGGTGCGTATCTCGGCGGAAGGAATAGGTAATACCTGTTTTCCAGCGACCTTGATGGAGTAGGAGGGAAGGCTTCCTTTTGATCTTTTTACAGCGCCAAAGGTGGTGAGTGCCAGTCCGCGGCGTATTACGTCAAACCATCGCATCCCCTCACCTACGAACTCCAGCTTCCGTTCATTTAGGATTGCCGTGATCAGCGCATCTTTTGTTGCTGCGGTGCCCGGTGCCACACCGGCACGCTTTCTGACCACATTGAGGTCTTCCAGGGAACCAGCCAGCTTGCCCAGTTCAGCGCGGGCTTCAGCGCGGATCAGGAATTGTTCTGCCATTCTCAGCACCTGTACGTTGTCCGCATTTTGTGCGGTGCTCCATTTGGTAGGATAAAAAACGTTGGCAGTGGTATTCTTGGCTGTGAAGGCGGCCCTCACGTCGGAAGGATCTGCGATGATGTCGGCATACATCTGGTCGTGCAGTGCGGTACCACCTCTTCCGCTCAGGCTGGAAGGGAAATACCATTGTCTCAGCCCGGCACCGTCGGTTGCGTTGAACTGTAACTCAAACAGGGATTCAGCTGTGTTTTTTGATTTGAAGATCGCGTCGAATGAAGTGCTCAGGGATTGATTGGCGATGGCCGCAGTCGCGAGTTCTTCTGCTTTGTCCCATTGCTGGTTGTACAGATAATACCGTGCAAGCAATGCTCTTGCGGCGCTTTTTGTGGCCTTGGCTTTGCTAAGCAGGGTCGAAGCACGTGTTTCAGGAAGTTTGGCGATCGCTTCCAGAAGGTCCTTTTCAACCTGGTCATAGGTTTCGCGCAGGGTATTGCGCGGCGAAAAATCCGCTTCGGTAATACCCACGGAAGGGGTGAGCTTGATCACCACACCGTCGGTTCCGTATACATTGGGAATCCCGCCGAAAAAGCGCGCCAGGTCGAAGTAAGACAAGCCTCTCACAAAATAAGCCTGACCCATCAGATCGTCTTTGTTGGTTTGGGCGACGGTCATTTCCGGAACATTGGCAATGATGGAATTGGAGATATCCACGCACCGGTAGAGCGAGGTATACAAATCTTCCACCTCCGAGTTGTCCGCACTGAAATTGAATTCATCCGCGGAAATCAGGGCATCCCAGGTATCCACCTGCTGCGACATGTCGGAAGCCACGTCGCTGATCACCTGTACACGCCACATATAAACCGTCTGCAGGTTGTTATACATCCCGTTCACAACCCCCTCTGCGCTGTTCAGGTTTGCGAAGGCCTGGCTGCTGCTGATTTGCGACAAGGGTTTGATGTCCAGTACATTACAGGCAGAAACACTGGTGATCAATAATATTGCTGTCAGTATCTTTTTCATCGTGTTTGATAATTAGAATGTTAAGTTGATTCCACCCATGAACACACGTGGCTGCGGCATCACGCCCTGGTCGACACCCTGTACTGTTTCAGAAGGGCTGACCGATACTTCCGGATCCAATCCTGTGTATTTGGTGAAAGTGAGCAGGTTTTGCGACGCGACATAGATCCGTGCACTTCCGATACCGATCTTACCGGCAATCGATTTGGGTACCGTAAAGCCAAGGCTGATGTTTTTCAGACGCAGATAAGAGGCATCCTCCACGTGGCGGGAAGGGCGGAAATTGGTGTCGTAGTTCACGTGGGCCATACGCGGGATATCCGTTTTGTCGCCCGGTTTCTGCCAGCGGTCTAATTGCTGGGAGCTGTATCCCGTGGTACGCTCGCCGCCGTGTTCGAAGAAAAACCTGTTGTAGTTGAACACGTAGTTTCCGTAGCTATACTGGAAAAACGCCATCAGGTCAAAAGCCTTGTAACGCAAAGTATTGGTAAGGCCGCCCTGGAAGTCGGGCCATGCGCTCTTTTTCAGGATGAACCGGTCGGTGTTTACATTGAAAATATCGTCGCTGCCTGTATTCCAGATGATGTTCCCGGTTTGCTCATCCACGCCCAACTGTTCGTGCACATAAAATGAAAACAACGGATAACCTTCTTCAATCCGGATATAATCCCTTGTGAATGCGCTGATCGGTGCGGCCAGCTTCTTTACCAGGTTTTTATTGCGGGAAAGGTTGAATGCAATATCCCAGCTGAAATTCTCCTTCTGGACCGCCGAGGCATTGATGCCCAATTCAAAACCTTTGTTTTCCATTGCACCGTAGTTCTGGATCAGCGTGCTGTATCCGGTTGAACGTGGCACAGGCACTTCCAGCAACATGTCTTTGGTTTGTTTGTTATAATAATCCAAGGTCACATTCAGCTTGTCGTGGAAGAAGCCTACGTCCACGCCAATATCAAATTGCGCGGTAGTTTCCCATTTCAGGTCGGGGTTAGCCAGCTGGATCGAGTTGAAGCCAGGGAAATCGGCATAAGCTGCCGCCCCGCCGGAGCCCGGCGTCACGCCGCCACCACCACGTAGCCCGCCTCTTTGTCCACCCCACAATCCGAGGGACGCAAAGTTTCCGATGCCGCTCTGGTTACCTGTCACACCATAGCTGGCTCTCAGTTTCAGTTCTGAGATGACCTTCACCGTTTTCATGAAATTTTCCTCGGACACAGCCCAGCCCACAGACGCGGAGGGGAACATACCCCAGCGGTGGTTGGCGCCGAAACGGGACGAGCCGTCGTAACGGACGTTACCCGTGAAAAGGTATTTCTTTTGAAAATCGTAGTTGACGCGCCCGAAGAACGAGGCAATGCCCCACGAGGTCTGGTCGGCGGTTGAATTCTTTACAGCTGCCGAGGCAATGGTTTTGAACTCATTGCTTGGGAAGCCGCTTCCTGTTGCAGATGTAGCGTTGTTCACATTTTTCTGAAGCGTGTTACCCACCAGGATATTGAAGTTATTGGAGCCCGCGATCTTGAACTGATAGGTCAATACGTTTTCGTTGATCCAGTTGAAATCCCGGACGACACTGTTCGTGGCGGTGCCGCCCACGGCTGCACCTGCAATAAGGTTCGTATTCGAATAGTTGTTTTCAGAAATGTAGTTGTTGTCGATGCTCCAGTTGGTCCTGAACACAAGCCCATTCAAAATTTTCCAGTCGCCAAACACATTCCCGATGATCCGGTCGGTATTCATCAGGTAGTCCATTTCATTCACGATAGCTACCGGGTTTTCCCATACAGGGCGGTTGTAGGTTCCGTCGGCGTTATAAATCGGTACATTACTTGGATAGAAGAATGCGTTGGCCAGGGCCGAAGTAGTGTTGTTCCCATTCTGGATACGGTTACGTTTGCTATTGGAGTAAAAAATGCTGGTACCGAATTTGATCGCATCGGAAGCAGCAAAGTCCAGGTTGGCCCTGAAAGTTTTGCGGTCAAACAACGTCGGTTTCATGATGCCTTCCTGCTTGAACGTATTGGCCGACACCAGGTATTTGATCCGCTCGTTACCTCCGGAAATGGACGCATCGATATTGTAAAGCGCGCCGCTCTGCATGATCGGGTCGATCCAGTTGGTGTTGATGGTATGGTCCGGGTCGGCATATTGTGGCTTGTATGTCGCTCCGGAGGGACTTGTCGCCGAAAGTGATCCGTAAGTGTCAATCCAGTTATTGGCAGACGCTTCGTTTTGCAATTTCTCAAATGTAGGGCCGTCTACGCGAAGCTCGTTCGGGTCCCTCCATGCTTTGGAAGTACCCACATAGGATGAAATGGAAATTTTGGGCTTGCCTGATTTCCCCCGTTTGGTAGTGATCAGGATCACGCCGTTTGCAGCCCTTGCTCCATAGATTGCCGTGGCCGAGGCATCTTTCAGGATTTCCATCGATTCAATATCGGAAGGGTTCAGATCGGCCAGAGGGTTTGTGGGCTGGCCGAAAGAGGTCCGTGCCAGGTTTTGTGATACGATAGGCACGCCGTCAATCACATACAAAGGTTCTGAGCTGGCATTGATGGAGGTGGCTCCGCGGACGCGCACCATGATGCTCGTTCCCGGCTCGCCGGACCCCGCGCTTACCTGCACACCGGGACTTCTGCCCTGGAGCAGCTGGTCGGGGCTGGGACTAGGGATATTTTTGATCTGTTCGGCCGAAACGGTTGAAATGGCCCCGGTGACGGTACGCCGGTTTTGTTCGCCGTAGCCTACCACGACCAACTCCTGCAAAGCTTTTGCCTCAGCAGTCAGCTCAATTTTATAGCTGCTCTGGGACGTAACCGGCACCTCCACCGTCGTGAACCCGATGAAGGACACCACGAGTTTGGAAGCAGGTGCTACGTCGATCTTAAACTTCCCGTCAACGTCCGTCTGAGTTCCTGAGGAGGTGCCCGCAACCCGGATGGTAACCCCGGGCATTGGCAGGTTATCCTCCTTTGCTACAACCACACCGGAGATCGAGACAGTCTGCGCCCTTGCGGCACCGACCACGCAAAACAGCAACAATAACCATCGTAATTTAGCTTTCATATTCTTTCAAGTTTTCGTTTACCTCGATAAATTAACTAAAAAGAAAAATGACAATTTAGCCCTGCGGCGGGCCTGCCGGGGTTCTTGCTAATATCCTTTTATGATGCGATAATTTTGGTAAAAACGAGGTTACTCACGGCCTTCTTAATTTGGGGTGTGTCATTTAATTCAAAATTAAATTCCGAAAAAACTTATTGAAGTAGTTTAATGTGTTACGAAAATATCATTTGTGGTGTTTTTATTTTGTGCAGCTACGAATGGCGAAAATCAAACTTTCTGGTCTCGTTTTGGACTAGAATATCTTGTAATTGTTATATTCTTAGAGAGTGCGAACCGATGGCTGCGCGCATTCAGCCGGGAGGTAAGGAAGGTGTTTTGCTGCCGGAGCATGTGACTGCGGACGGAGCCATTTCGCGTCCGGCTTTGCCTCGTCCCGGTTCGCCATTTTTTTGCACCAAAATGGCTGGCACAATTCTTATTGTATAAAGGGGCTGGATTTTTCGGGCGCATAAACGCGCCCCAGATGGCAAGAACGATTACTTATCACTTTACTTCATTGACATGACTATTGACTTACCGGGGAATTTACTTTGCTTTTCCCACCTCAGATGGGATTTTGTTTACCAGCGCCCGCAGCACCTGATGACCCGTTTCGCGGAGATTTCGAAGGTGTATTTTCTGGAAGAACCGCTTTATGACTGTGCAGGCAGGCCATTCATTTCCTTTGTTCAGAAAACCCCCGGACTTTGGGTCTGTGTACCGCATTTGTCACCGGGTGCCAGTGCCGGGGATGTGAACCGGATCATGAAGTCACTTTTACGCTCATTTTTCACCGACAGGGACATTGCAGACTTTATTTTCTGGTATTACACGCCTATGTCCCTTGCCTTTTCGAGTGATTTCAAACCGGGTCTTACCGTCTATGACTGTATGGATGAATTATCGGCCTTTAACTTTGCGCCTCCGGAGCTGAAAGCGATGGAGTCACAGCTTTTCGACGAGGCTGACATTGTTTTCACAGGCGGTCACACACTTTTTGAGGCGAAGAAATCAAGCCACTACAACATTCATCCGTTTCCAAGCAGTATCGACAAGGAGCATTTTGAAAAAGCGCGTAACATTCTTTCGGAACCAGCAGACCAGGCATCGATCCGTGGCCCGAAAATAGGCTATTATGGCGTGATTGACGAGCGTTTTGATAAAGAGCTGATCCGTGGCATTGCGGAGCAGAGGCCCGACTGGCAACTGGTTCTGATCGGACCGGTGGTGAAGATTGATCCCGCTACACTGCCCGTTGCCGACAACATCCATTATTTGGGCGGCAAAAGCTATCAGGACCTGCCGCATTACCTCTCCGGCTGGAAGGTGGCGTTGATCCCTTTTATGCTCAACGAGTCGACCCGGTTTGTCAGCCCTACTAAAACACCCGAATACCTGGCCGCTGGTCGGCCTGTGGTTTCTACAGCGATTAGCGACGTGGTTATTCCTTATGTTAAAAACGGTCTGGTAAGTGTGGGGATAGAAGCGAGTGACTTCGTGTCGGCTATTGAGCATGAATCGGGCAACATGGGAAATGCAGCATGGCTGAACGCCGTGGATGCATTTCTTGCGGATAAGTCGTGGCAGCACACTTTCGAGGCGATGCGGGACTTGATGCAATCCACAATGATTGAAAAGAACGAAGTGATTTTGTCCAGCGAGTTTAAAAATGCCAGCTAAACCGATGCAGGACCTGATGACAATGCCAGGGGGCGGAGCGACGCCGTTCCGATCTTTCTGGATGGGGGGCTTCGAATGCAGCGACCAACTGAACAACAGCGGCGAGCGAGTGGACCTGCTTGAAATGACGGGACACCTCGCCCTGACGCGCGCGGATTATCGGAGGATCAAAGCGCTGGGGATATCGACTGTCCGGGAGGGGATCAGATGGAGTGTGGTCGAATACAAGCCGTATCAGTATGATTTCGGTGCAGTTGGCGATATGATGGAAGCGGGCAGGGAATGCGGGGTACAGCAGATCTGGGATATATGCCACTTTGGCTATCCAGATGACCTAAGTCCCCTGCATCCGCACTTTACACCACGCTTTGTAGCACTTTGCGAGGCATTTACCCGTTTTTACGGTCGACACAATCCCGGAGGGACACTGATCGTCACGCCGGTGAATGAGGTAAGCTTCATTTCGTGGCTGGGCGGCCAGGTAGGTGCTACTACCCCTTATGCTGTAAACAACGGCTGGGAGGTCAAATATGCATTGATGAAAGCCTACATTGCGGCAGTGAAAGCTATAAAAAGGATCCTTCCCGGGGCTCTGATCATGACCACTGAGCCCCTGGTTAACATGGTGCCGGTGTTGAATCCTGGCATGAATGAACTGGCCGTGGCGGTCACCGAAAATGAACAGCAATTTCAGTGTACGGATATGCTTTGCGGAAGGATATGTCCCGAACTGGGCGGGAGCGAAGATCTGCTGGACATATTGGGCCTCAATTACTATTACAATAACCAATGGATCGTGGGCAGCTTCGAGTTTCTGGGTTGGAACGACCCGGTCCCCGATCCCCGGTGGGTACCGCTGGCAGAACTCCTTGAGAAGGCCTTTTTGCGTTACCATAAGCCAATTGTGCTTTCGGAAACGAGCCACTCCGGCATCGACCGGCCCCTATGGATGCGGATGGTCGCCGAGCAATGTGCAAAGGCGATTGGTAACAATGTGCCACTGTGGGGAATTTGCCTTTATCCGGTGATCGACCGGCCCGATTGGGACCAACTGGAAATATGGCACCATTCCGGCCTGTGGGATACGGATGAGGAACTGGGCAAATTCGGCCGTATCCTGAACAGCGCTTATGAAACGGCATTGCGGAATGGGCAGGATATGGTGGAGCGTGCACTGAAATCGCTGGAAGAAGCCGAGTCGCCTTGCGGTGTACATGACAAGGTTAGTCCCGCGATTTTCGGTTCGATCTAAAAGCGCCCTGACATTGCATAAGGGCAAAAATTGAATTTGTGCTACTTTTGGGGCCGTAAGGCAACCACTTAGCGCTTCAATGTCATGAAACATATCCTCGATAATCCGGCCTGGCATGCGCTGGCATCCAATAACCGGTCATTGGGCAGGCGTACCGAAAAAGCAGCTTACTTTTTACCAGATATTTCGCCTTTCGTTGCGATAGCCGAACCTCATCAGGCGCATCTGACAGATTTGCACCGGATAGTTCCTTTCAACGATACGGTTATCCTCGTTACAAGTGAAAAACCTGAGATTTTTGACCCATGGGAAAAGCGGATGTGCGTAGAGGGTTTTCAGATGGTTTATCAAGGCCCCGACAGCCCGGCAACAGAAGGCGTTGAACCGGAAAGGCTGACAAAAGCACACATTCCTGCCATGCTCGACCTGACACAGCTCACAAACCCCGGGCCGTTTCTTCCAAGGACCATCGATTTTGGGCATTACGAGGGTATTTTCGAAAATGGCAGGCTCGTTGCCATGGCCGGACAACGCATGCATCCGGAGGGTTTCTCGGAAATCAGCGCAGTATGTACCCACCCCGATTATTTGGGGAAAGGGTATGCACGCAAACTCCTGCTTCGCCAGGTCAAGCGCGTCCAGGCGGCTTCCGAAATTCCGTTTTTACATGTCAAAGCGGATAATGGGCGTGCAATTAAAATTTATGAATCACTGGGTTTTGAAAAGCGGACAGACATGTTCTTTTATGTGTTGGAAAAAAAATAATGTATTGTTCTGCCGGTTACAACCATTCAGAATTAAAAGCAGTCCTGACTAAAAAACTTCCCCTATGAAAAACCTGATCTCTTTTCTCTTGCTTGTTTTTGTCCTCATCAATTGTAAAAAGGACGCCGTTGAGCTTTCCGATCTCGGAGGCCTTGTTGGTAAATGGAGGCTGACTGCTTACGAAGTCCCAAGTGGCGAGAGTAAAGTCTGGGAGACTGTGCATCAGTCGAAACCGGATGTTTTTTCTGTAAGACCGGATGGGATATTACTAGATAGCACCGGCCTACCGAGGTGTTGCGCACCGAACGCCTTGAAAGTGAATGGAGCCGTGTTCAATGTGAAGCCGGATCCCAGTCTGCCTGTCAATCCGGTCTGCTTCTATGTGGACTGCGCCTATTGTGCCACCATGGAAATCGAACTGAAAGGGGACGAGATCATCATAGCTGGCTGCAACAATACCTCCAGAACAAAATACCTCAGAGATTAGAAGTTGCACGGAAACGATGCCCGACATTATCGCTTTAACGCAACCGAAGCTTTCAATAACGTATATTTTAATTGATCCAGGGTAATCCCTGAGGCAGACTTAATATATAGTCCGGACATAGGAGAATCCGGGAAAAAGATATCGGTCATGGCAGTAAGCCCTTTATCTGCGAAGAGCTCTACCGACGCAGCATCGGCGATCAGGGTAATATGCATTTCGGGGTCCTGAGACAATCGGGGCGCCCTGTGTTTTTCTCCAAAACCCTTTTCAAAATCAATTTTACCTGATTTTGAACGATCGATATAATATTGGTTTGCTGCTTTATCGTAGCCTATCACCAGCTCGTTCCCCGTTTTATTGGCCAATACGATCGCAAAGTCAGCGGGATTTTTTGCGTCAAAATCGAGGCGAAAGAGTCCGCTGCTGTTTTTGGCCTTGAAGCTAAGGTCAATCTGGCCCTTTATTTTCAGGCTTTTTTCTGAGAAACCGGCTGTACTCCATGCATCCAGCTCTTTTACGGGTACCGAAGTAAGGTATAGCTCTTTACCGACTGCTTTAAGTCCCAGTTCACGGGCAATGGTATTGGCGCTGCGCCAGGGATCGGTGGGTACCTGGTTGGCATATTGCCAATTGCTCATCCAGCCCATCAGTATCCGCCGGTCGCCTGTGTTGGAGAAAGTGACAGCAGCATAATTGTCTGCCCCGAAATCCAGCCACTTTGTTTCTTTGGAATAGGCCTTGAAATCCGTGCCGTCGAAGTCGCCCAGAAAGTACTGCCCGGCCGACCCTTTATTAGGCCCGCCCGGATTGATATTGACAATCAACACCCAAACCTGCTTCCCATTATGCATGATCGGAAATAGATCGGGACACTCCCAAACGCCGCCATGAGCCCCTGCATCTGCCCCGAACTCGCTTTCCCTTTTCCAGGTTTTCAGGTCTGGTGACGAATAAAAGGTAATCCTGTCTTTGGTTGCCAGGGTCATGATCCATTTCCTCTGCGGCGCATACCAGCTTACCTTGGGATCGCGAAAGTCGGTGATTCCGGGGTTTGGCAGCACTGGGTTACCCTGGTATTTGGTCCAGGTCTTGCCATCGTCCAGGCTGTAGGCAATGCTCTGGTATTCGTGTTTTCCGGTGTTCTGTTTTTCAAGGACCGGATTGTGGTGCGTAAAAATAGCGACCAGGGGACCCTTGCCATTTTTTCCAAAACCCGACGTATTTTTTGCATCCACAACCGCACTTCCCGAGAAAATATAGCCCAGGCTGTCAGGATACAATGCAATCGGCTGCTCTGTCCACGACACCATGTCCTTGCTGGTTGCATGGCCCCAATGCATCGGACCCCAGACTTTGTCGTTGGGATAATATTGAAAAAACAAATGATAAATGCCATTGTGGTAAACCATGCCGTTCGGGTCGTTCATCCAGTTCGCCTTGGGCGAAAAGTGGAACTGGGGCCGGTATTTTTCCTTCATATCCTGTGCATTCAGGCCGAGGAAGCCGGAGAAAGCGATAAGCAGACAAGCGATAGAAATGGCTTTATTCATGATCTGAATTGTTACGTGAAGTGAAACTTTGTGAGACAATTCTTTCGATAATATATTATCAATCTGTTGTCTTTGATTTTCGACGGTAATTTAGGCGGCTGGTTTTTTTAAATTGCTTTTTTTGGTAAATAAAATGTATGAAAACAATAAGCGCCTTGATTTTCCTCTGCTTGTGCTTTGCCGCAACATGCCAGTCGAATGCGCAGACCTACCCTTTTCTGATCGCCCATCGCGGAGGGGTTGTAGATAGTACCTATACTGAAAATGGGCTGCCAGCTTTAAAAAGGGCGGCCGAGGATCGGTATCAGATGATTGAAACGGACGTCAGGGTTACCAAAGACGGTATCCTGATCGCCCATCACGATGCCGATTTGAAAAGGTATTACGGCATGGAAAAAAAGGTGACCGACCTCGTATGGGGCGACATCAGGAAGCTGAAAAGTAAACTGGACGGTAATACCCCCTTAAAACTGGAAGAGGTATTCCGGTTTTGCCGGAAAAATAAGCTGGCTGTCATGCTCGACAACAAAATCGCCGGATTGGATACAGCCTTGTTCAGCAAACTGATCGGTTTGCTGGATCAGTATCATCTCCGCGAAACGGCCCTTATGATCGGAACGGACGAATCAACCGATTTTTTTACGGGCAAGGTCAGGCTCAGCTGCTCACGCAGACAGCTCGAAGAAAACATGCAGCGGCCCGGCTACAAGCCAGCCCATTATTTCTTTTTCGAAAGACCAGCTAATTTGACCCGGGAGGACGTGGAATGGGCGGGTGCACACGAAATTTTCGTCGTCGCCGCGGTCAATAAATTTCATTACAGGAAATCCGCGGACATGATGAGGGATGCCGCCGCCGACTGTAAACGCATGCTGGCCGCAGGTGTAATGGCCTTTCAGATCGACTCCGAATTCCGGAGTTTTCTGGCGTACTGAATTTTTTCGATACGCCAGAAGAGGGATTAACTGGTTTGCTTGAATTCTTTGATAGCCTTGCGGATATATTTGTCGGGGACCCCGCTGTATTTAAGCTGCATGAGCTTAGACTTTCCGGAATCCATGCTTTTCAATTTCCAGTATTTGGGATGGTTCATTTGGATCGGCGGGTGGAAACTGTCGTCTTTGGGGTCGCGGATCAACACGTCAAGATCCATCAGTACTTCATTTTGATCGGGGTTATACGATTCTTCCAGGATTATCTTTACTGTTCTTCCTGTGTGAAGGGTTATGTCTTTTTCCAGTTTCATCTTGCATTCCATTCTTGTACGCTGCAAAACTATTCAAGATAAAATTATCGAACTGTTAATTTTTACCCCTCTGCCAGTTGGAACGCCAATCGTTCCAGGACAAAAATAGGGGATTTGCTTCCTGATAGCCCGTTCAGCGAACATCTGAAATATAAGGAGTACGCCCGAAACACCCCGGGGCAACGTGGGCCTCACCTAAGCGCTTGATTTCGGAGAATACAGCTTGTCGGGCAACCCGAGATTCGTTCAAAAAAGTACTATATTTCAAAACTTATTCGCATAGCTTGTAGCAAATTGACCTCCAAAATCATAAGAGTTCGTGAAAATTGTTTACTGTATCTTATTCCCTGCAATTCTCGGGACGCTTTTTTCCTGCCGGGAATCCGTAAATAATAATCCTGACCATATTGCATGGGCCGACAGCGTCGGTGAGCACGCTTTCAACCTGATGGACGGGCCTAGACCGGCTGATGGTATCAGATACATCGATTCGGCGTACCTCCTCAAAACCGATGCCGGGATAGCCGACATCTGGAGAAAATACAATGCGAAAGCGCATTACTATGCCTATTACCATCCTGATCTGGCTCAGCGCCGGATGTATGTCGATAGCATGTTGGCCTTGCTTCAAGGCGAGCATGGCCGGTACAAATCAGAATATGCGCATTCCATGTTTTTCCTCGCCAGCCTTTTGCACGCCGAGAAAAAATACAATCAGGCGTTTAAGGTTTACTATGACGGTTGGAATTTTGCAAAAAAGAACCTGGACCAATGCAGCATGACGGACTTCAGTAATGCGTTGGGGAACATCCGGTACCAACAGGAACAGTATATGGAGGCCGTACCTTATCTTGAACAGGCATTTGTAGAAGTTGGGGGTTGTCGGCAGCTCGATTTTCAATATCGGTTTATTCTTCCGCAAAGTATTTTGAATACAATTGCCCTGTGCTACGAAAAATCCGGCAAGCCCGACAGTGCGATCGTGTATTACCATAAGGCTTTGGACTTCATTCAAAAAAAGGCAAAAGATTTTCCCCAAAAACAAGATTTTGTCAGCATCGCGACCGCAGTAATCGAAGGGAATCTGGGTGGCGTTTACATGCAGTTGAACCGTTTTAGGGAGGCAGAAAAGCATTTAAGAACGAACATCAGCATCAATGACCGGCCGGGGTTTGGGATTGAAGATGCCCAAACGGCCAAAACAAAGCTTGCCAGACTTTACATCGAAAACAATGTGTTGGAGTCGGCTGATAGCTTGTTGAAGCAATTGCAGGACGATCTGGAAACGGGACGAGGAAAGAGCCTGATGCATACCGACGTGCAGAACATCTGGTATAAGCTCAAATGGATGTACGAAGACAAAACCGGAAATCTTGCGGGCGCGTACAGGTATCTTCGCAGGTATAACGAATTCAACGACTCGCTGGCGCACATAAACAGCGGATTGAAAAATGCGGATATGGACCAGGTGCTCAAAGAACATCAGCAGGAGTTTCAACTGTCCTTACTTCAGAAGAATAACGAATTGAAGTCCGTTTACCTGGCTGGAGCATTGGTGATCCTGAGCCTGACTGCGGGTATTGCGGTGGTGACCTGGTACTACCTGAAGCGGTCGAGAAAGAATGTGAGAGAACTTACCCGGTTGAATTACCGAAAACAGCTGGCTCTGGCTGCATTGGAAAATAGTCAGATGGAGAATACCAGGATCATGAAAATAGTCGCCCACGACCTGCGGGGGCCTATTGGAGCCATTACTGCCCTGGCTAACATGATGCTACAGGAAGGCGGACGTTCCGCGGAAGATACCGAAGCCCTCGAAATGATGAAAACGGGAGGGGAAGATTCGCTGAGGCTGGTAAATAACCTCCTCCAAGTCAACAAACCTGTAATCGAAGATTTTAAGAAAGATACCATCAATCTCGTAGACCTGATCCAGTATTGCGCTGATATGCTCCAGCATCAGGCCGATAAAAAAAGCCAGCGAATTGAAATGGAAATTGAGCCGGTGGTTATCAAGGTTAACTACGAAAAAATGTGGCGGGTGATCAGCAATCTGCTTTCAAATGCGATCAAATTTAGCCCTGAAGGGTCGGTGGTCAACGTCAAAGCAGAGCGAGGCAAGGATAGCCTGCGCATTATGGTAAAGGATGAGGGTATTGGTGTCCCCCGGGATCTGGGGGATAAAATATTCGACAGTTTTACGGAGGCCAATAGACCCGGGACTTCGGGCGAAGAATCGTTCGGTCTGGGCCTGTCTATTTCCAGACAAATTGTGGAAGCGCACGGAGGTAAGATCTGGTACGAAAATAATACTGAGAAAGGCACCACTTTTAACATCGAATTACCTTTAAGCACAGTGGAGGCTTATGAAATCTGAGCCGGCAGTACTGTTACAGTTATGTTTACAAAGTGTTAAGTCCTATTTTGTTTGCAAGTATCTTGTAAATGATGTAGTAAAATTGCTACATTGGATTATCACTTGGACCCGCGACCGGTTAACGCAAATGAATTTTTCTGTTGTCGTTTCTTTATTAACGTTATTCATTACGGTGTTTTTTCCCCTGCGCCTGTGGGGACAGAACCTGACTTTCGAGCACTTTACCACCAACCAGGGACTTTCTCAAAATCATGTCGGGTCTATTTTGATGGACAAAAAAGGTTTCATGTGGTTTGGCAGTGATGATGGCCTCAACCGTTTCGACGGATATGATTTCAAACATTATAAACATGAGAATGAAGACCGTTACAGCATCGATGACAGCTACATTCAGGACATTCTGGAAGACAGGGACGGCGAATTGTGGATTGCGACATCGAGTGGTCTGAACCGGTTCGACCGGGGAAAAGATCGTTTTGAGCATTACCTCGATAATTATGTCAAGCATAGCGTAAACGACATTTTCCAGGACAGTAAAGGCAGGATCTGGCTCGGCACCAATCACGGGCTGTTATTGTTCGATGCCCGGAAACGCTCCTTTACAAAGTTCCTTCGCGTGGATCAAAAGCACCGTTTTAAGACGCCGGCCAATATATCGAGCGTGATTGAAGATAAGGACGGCACTCTGTGGATCGGCACGGAGTATGGTCTATACCGTTTTGATCCTGAAACCAGCACGTACGCTGGCTATTTTAAAGGAAATAACCCGACAAGCCTGAAATCAAACTGGATCAAGGCGCTATATAAAGACCAGAAAGGGAATGTCTGGGTAGGGACCCATGGTGGGGGACTCTCGTTATACGAGCCCGCCACTAATTCATTCCGGACTTTCCTGCATGATCCCGGTAATCCAGCCAGCATTTCCCATAACGATATTTTGTCGATCGCCCAAAATCGCGACGGAAAGCTGTGGGTTGGTACTGAGAATGGCGGAGTGAGCATCTATAACCAGTCATCGGATTCATTTACGACGATCGTTCATGAAGAGGATCGCAACAGTTCCATCGGTGATAACTCGATTTATTGCATTTACCGCGACCGGACGGACAATCTGTGGATCGGAACGTATGCAAGCGGAGTGAATTTTCTTCCGCGTTTTGGTAAAAAATTTACTACTTATCGTAAGAGCAGCCAGGTAGAGAATACGCTGACTAACAATCTGATCCTGTCTATCTGCGGCGATCAGGATGAGAACAAAATCTGGATTGGTACCGATGGGGGAGGTCTGAATTTATTTGACAGAAAAACAAAAAAGTTTACAGCCTACCGACATAGCGATCGTAACGTTAACTCGCCGAGCAATGACTATATCATTTCAGTTGTGCAGGTTTCGGACGATGTGCTCGGACTGGCTTACCACGTGGGGGGATTTGATCTTTTCAATAAAAGGACCGGGCAATTTATACACCATATGCCAAATGCGAAAGATCCGTTTAGTCTGGCGGTTTCGGATGTAAATAACATGTTCAGGGACCGCGACGGGGATATCTGGCTGGGAACCTGGAAGGGCGGGCTTGAGTTTTACGACGTTGAAACTGAAAGGATCACCCATTACCGTCATGACCCGCTCGACAGCACGTCCATTAGCGGCGATATTGTCACAAAGGTTTTTCAGGATAGGGATGGCAGGATTTGGGTAGGAACGTTTGATGGATTGAACCTTCTTCAAGCCGATAGAAAACACTTCACACACTTTAAGACTCGCGAAACCGACAGAAATTCGATATCCAGTAACAAAATCCAGACCATTCAGGAAGCGGATAACGGCAATTTATGGATTGGGACACTAGGCGGTGGATTGAATTATTTTGATGTCACACGCGGGGCGTTTAAGGCTTATACCGAAAAAAATGGATTGGCTAGCAATGTGATCCATGGTATATTGAAGGACAGCAAAGGTTATCTGTGGCTCAGCACCAACAATGGGCTTTCCCAGTTTAACCCCCGAACCCGTGTTTTCCGGAATTTCGGTCTGGCCGACGGCCTTCAGGGTAGCGAGTTCAAAAGCAATTCGTTTTATCAGACAGCGGACGGGGAAATGTACTTTGGGGGAGTGAAAGGCTTTAGCAGTTTTTATCCCGACGAACTCGTGTACAACACCATTGCGCCCCCTGTGTACCTCACCAGCTTTCAGCTCTTTAATAAGCCAGTCGAAATTGGCGACAGCGGGTCACCTCTCTCCAAACACATCCATGAGGCGGAGGAAATCAATCTGGATTATGACCAATCCGTTATATCATTTGAATTCGCTGCATTGAATTACGTGATGCCGGAAAAAAACCAATACGCTTACCAGCTAAGGGGATTTGATAAGGACTGGATTTATAGCGGTACTGGCAGAAAGGCCTCTTATACCAATCTGGATCCAGGCGACTATACTTTCAGGGTCAAAGCTGCGAACAACGATGGCCTCTGGAACAACGAGGGGATGAGTATCCGTATCCGCATAGCCCCGCCATTCTGGCAAACGCTGTGGTTCCGGGTACTTGGCATATTGGTGGTATTGGGCGGGGCTTACAGTGTTCACCGAATACGTACGCGGGTGATCGGCAGGCAGAAGCGGCTGCTGGAACTGCAGGTGGAAGAAAGGACCGGAGAGGTGATCAGACAGCAACTTGAAATTTTGAAACAGTCGGAGCGTCTGCAGGATCTTAACAAAAAATTAAAAGTTCAGAACAGACAGGAGCAGATGGCCAGAAAGGAGGCCGAAAAAGCGAATATGGCCAAGAGTGTGTTCCTGGCCACCATGAGCCATGAGATACGTACACCCATGAACGGGGTGATCGGAATGGCCATGCTGCTATCGCAAACGGAAATGACCCCGGAGCAGAAGGAATACACAGAAACCATCATCAGCAGCGGTGACAGCCTGCTGACGGTTATCAACGACATCCTCGATTTTTCCAAAATTGAGTCAGGTAATATGGAGCTGGAAATGATCGGCTTTGACCTGAGGGATTGTATCGAAGGAGTGCTCGACCTCTTCGCTTCCAAAGCAGCGTCGATTGGGCTGGACCTGGTTTATGAAATCGAGGCACAGGTTCCCAGCCAGATCATTGGAGATAGCCAGCGACTTCGTCAAATACTGATCAATCTGGTCGGGAATGCGGTCAAATTCACGGAGCGCGGAGAAATTGTGATCAGCGTAAGGTTAATGAGGGTGATAGGAGAACAGGACATTGAACTGCATTTCGAGATACGGGACACGGGCATAGGCATCCCCGCAGATAAACTGAACAAGCTTTTTGTGGCTTTTTCGCAGGTTGATTCTTCGCATACACGAAAATATGGCGGGACAGGTCTTGGGCTGGTTATCAGCCAGCGGCTTGTTAAACTCATGGGCGGTGAAATTGGTGTAGAAAGCGTGGTGGGCAAAGGTACACGTTTCGATTTTACGATTATGGCCCAGATCAGTGGCCAGGCTACCCGGCAGTACGTCGTATTCAATTCTGCTGGCAATGAAGGTAAATCGATCCTGCTCATTGACGATAATATGACCAACCTGCGTATTCTGCAGGCAGAGATGGAACAATGGAAGCTGCACGCGACGCTGGCATTATCCGCGGACCAGGCATTGCAGATATTGGCCACTGAACCTCCCTTTGACCTGGTGATCACCGATCAGCAGATGCCGGAAATGGATGGAATAGAACTTGCGAAGCTTATTAAACAAAGATATCCGGCTGTCCCGATCTTTCTGCTCAGTTCCGTAGGCGATGAGTCGGGCAGGACGCAAAAAGACTTGTTTGCGGCAATTTTGACAAAGCCGGTCCGGCATCTTCATCTTGGGAAAATGATCCAGATGCAGCTTAAGATAAATCGGGAAGCCCCTGCATCGTTCCAGGAGCCTATTTCATCCAAATTGTCGACAGCTTTTGCCTTGCTATACCCCTTGTCGATCCTGATCGCCGAGGATAACCCGGTCAACGAAAAATTGTTCCTCAGCATTCTCAGGAAACTGGGCTATGAAGCGTCAGTAAGTCATGACGGCCAGGAAGCTTTTGATAAGGTTGTTTCACAGCGGTTCGATGTTGTCTTCATGGATGTGCAGATGCCGGAAATGGATGGCCTGGAGGCAACACGCCAGATAAGGTTGCAGCCCATTGAGCAGCCTTTCATTATTGCTATGACTGCCAACGCTATGCAGGAGGACCGGGAGGAATGCTTACGGGCCGGAATGGATTACTATTTGTCCAAGCCTGTCAGGGTGGATGAGATAAAGACCTCTTTGGAAAAAGCATTTGCCGCGCGAAGCACTGAAGCCTGAGCTTGTTGCGAACAGGATACGTCCAAAAACGAACAGGGGTCGTTTGTTAAATGCCTCATAATCAGCTGGTATGTTGGTTGGCATAAAATTTACGCCTTCCCGTTTGATACCATCTGTTAACTGACGTTCAAAAAAATCTCCCGGATTGCGATGATCAAAAACTACTTCAAAATTGCCTGGCGGAACCTTCTTAGCAACCGTTTGTATGCCCTGCTGAATATTTCCGGACTATCCCTCGGGCTGGCCTGTGCACTGATCGTTTTTTGGTTTATCCGTTTCCAAACAACTCACGACCATTTTCATAAAAATATAGACCGTATTTTCCAGATTACGACCGAATTTCATTTCGATGGCGTAAGCTACTCCAAAGGCGTACCTACGCCGATGTGGAAGGCGGTCAGGACTGAAATGCCGTTGAATACGACCAGCATTTGTATTGAAAATTACAATGCTTTTCTTTCGGTGCCGGATAAATCCGGGAAGACAATTAAGAAATTCAAGGAAAAGGGGCCAATGCTTGCGTATGTCCATCCCGAATATTTTTCCATTTTCGATGCGCACTGGCAGGTTGGGAACGCTAAAAGTGCCTTGTCCCGCCCCAACGCGATCGTCATCAGCGAGGATATGTCGAAAAAATATTTCGGTAGCGAAAATCCCATTGGAAAAACGATCCGGCTGGCCAATCAGCTGAACCTGGAAGTGACCGGAATCGTGGATAATCCGGTTGAAAATACGGATCTGCCCTATCAATTCTTTGTTTCATTCGCCACCCTGGAAGCTAACCCCAAATTCAGTTACGGCGGCAGCGGGCTCGACCATTGGGGCGGCGTGAATTCAAATACGTATTGTTTTACGCGGTTGCCGGAGCAGGCAAATATTAAAAGCGTTGAAAAGCAATTGGTCGCACTGAATAAGAAATATCACGGCGACGATTACAAATCTTACGCGCATTACCTGGTACCCTTCAAAGAAATGCACCACTCTGAAAGATATGATGGGTCGATGCCCATGAAGTGGATTTATATTATGAGTGCGATCGGCGTTTTCCTGATCATAACTGCCTGCTTCAATTTTATCAATATGGCAACCGCCCAGGCGCTCCGGAGATCGAAGGAAGTGGGTGTCCGTAAAGCGGTGGGTGGAACAAAAGGGCAGGTATTCTCCCAATTTATGCTGGAAACTGCGCTGATCACTTTCACGGCCATGGTCTTCGGATTGGCTATCGCAGTGCTGGTATTGCCAAACATTACGGTCTGGCTCAATCAGCCGGGCGGCTGGCCTAGCCATGTCAACTGGACGGATGCGTGGCTATGGTCGTTCCTGGTGTTTCTTTTTAGTACTGTTGTGCTGATGGCCGGTTCTTACCCCGGAACCATTCTGGCAGGTTTCCGCCCGGTACTCGCATTGAAAGGAAATGTGACGGCAAGGCATATCGGGGGTATTTCTTTGCGCAGAGGGCTGATTGTCTTCCAGTTTGTGCTGATCCAGCTCCTGGTGATTTGCACGCTTGTTGTCAATAACCAGGTGGATTATATGCTTTCCAGTTCGGTTGGCTACGAAACCAAGGGCATTGCCAGCATCAGGATACCTGAGCCGGACAAGATCAACCAAACCACCTTCCGCCAGAGACTTCTGACCATACCAGGTATTGCCGACGCTTCATTCTGCCTTTTTACGCCGACCACAACATCTAACAACACGACCAATTTTCGATTTGATACCCGGCAAAAAGACGAGTTGTGGCAGATCAACACCAAAAACGCCGACAACCACTATATCAAAACATTCGGACTCGAACTTGTGGCAGGCGAAAATATTCCCGAAAGCGACACGGTACGGGGATATCTGGTCAACGAAAAGGTGCTGGAAAAACTGGGCGTCAAAAATCCCAAAGACGCTGTGGGCAAAATACTGAAGGTGTGGGACATGCCTGCGCCGATTTACGGAGTCCTCAAAAACTGGAACAATGCCTCTTTCAAAAGCGGTATCGATCCGGTGGCTATTTTTACCTATAAAAATATCCATTATAACTGCGCGGTGAAGCTGAGCACGACGAACCTGCACGGGACGATGAAGTCTGTAGAGAAATTGTGGAACGCGTATTTCCCAGACTACTTGTATGAGCAATCGTTTATCAATGAGGAAATTGCAAAGACTTATGAGCTGGAAAATATCATGCTTAAACTGATCAGGGTGTTCTCGATGATCTCCATTTTTATAGGCTGCCTCGGGTTGTACGGGCTCGTCAAATTTATGGCTTCCCAGAAAACGAAGGAAATCGGCGTACGAAAAGTATTGGGTGCAAGCCTGACCAATATCCTGGGGATTTTTGGAAAAGAAATAGCCCTGCTGATCCTGGTTGCATTTGCGATAGCGGCACCGGCGGGCTGGTATCTGATGCGCGCCTGGCTGCAGGACTACGAGTACAGGATTCCGATTAGCGCTGATATTCTGTCGTTTGCAATCCTCATTACATTTATTGTCGCAGGTGCCACAGCCGGGTACGAATCGCTGAAAGCGGCTTTGATGAACCCTGTGAAGTCGTTGAAGTCGGAGTGAAAGTCGGCCGGGCAGGAAAAACAGCTCTTCCTTTTCTATGCGATCCCCTCGGAGAAGTTCCCATCAAAAAGGTACCGGGGCCTGAGGCGCGGTTTTCATTCATGACAGGTTCGTTTGAAAACACAAATCGAATTAAATCAACCGGCCTTACTCATGGAGCGCTGCATTTCCCAACTGGACTTCAGCCTTTTGATCTCCTCCTGCTGCCTGCTAAGCAGCTGGACCTTGTTATATTCTACCATGCAGTTAAATTCTCTCATTTCAGAAAGGTGCCGGATTGTAAAATAAGCGCGCTTGAAGAGGCCCAGCCCTTTATCCAGGGATTTGAGCTTTCTTTTTTGCCTGACTTTCAATGCTCTTCTCTGCTCGGTTGCTTTGGCCGACTGGTTGCTGATTTGCTGGGTGTGTACCCATAAGAGACGGACGTACTCCTGGCGGTAAAGGTCGTTGTTGTTCATAGGGTGAGCGGAGAGTTAGGTTATTACACATCCGAAAATCCTCATTTTTTGCCAGGAATAAGTAAACACGTGCTGCGTAAGTTAAGCTGAATTTATTAAACGGCTTTTTTTTATGAAAGTGCCAAATTTTATTCTGCTGGCTGAGTCGAATTTCTTCTTGATATTACCTGTAACATGTTTTCTGAGCAGCATAACCTGAACTGACCGATGCACACCGCGCCCAGCTCTTCGACGATTCATCCCGCAGCCGCACCCCTTTACCGCCTTCCTGGCAACAAGCCAATGGGTGCGAAAACCGGGTTTTTCTTCGCGCGCGTTTTTCTTTTTTGATAGTCATTGCCGTAGAAAGTGTGCTTTCAGGCCTCATTTGCCATATTCCAAGGGGATGAGTATTTCCTGACCAAACTGGTGCGCCGCTTGTAGTAGTAATTTGGAAATATTTTGTTGTTATTTGGCAGGGTCTCATCAAAAGATGCCTCGTCTTACCTGATGATGCGTCTTGTTGTGAAACCCGAACTAATGCTATCTATCGCTTTTATAATATGAAATAATCTCTAACAAAGCCTGATACCTCAACGTTGGCGCAATGAAACTTTACATTAAATACATGGTCAGTTTGCGATGCAAAATGATGGTAAAAGAGGAACTGAAAAGATTGGGGATTGAATATGTTGTTCTTGATCTCGGCATGGTAGAAATCAAGGGAAGTATAACAAATGAACAGCGTGATCGGCTGAAGGCTAATCTGCTCAAATCGGGTCTTGAATTACTGGATGACAAGAAAAGTATCCTGATCGAGAAGATCAAAAATGTAATTATCGAGATGGTGCATTATTCGGAAGAGCTGCCGAAAACCAACCACTCTGAGTACATTAGTAAAAAACTCGGATACGACTATACTTATCTTGCCAATATATTCTCTGAGGTAAAGGGCATAACCATACAACAGTTCATCATCCTGCATAAAATCGAGCGGGTTAAGGAACTTATACTGTACGATGAGCTGAATCTCACGGAAATTTCCTACAAACTGAACTACAGTAGTGTCGCCTATTTGTCCAATCAGTTTAAAAGGATTACCGGCCTGACCCCTTCCTTTTATAAACGACTGAAAGGTAAAAGGAGTGATACCCTCGAAAACATGTGATTTATACAACATCTTTTGCTATATACGTAACAAAATAAGTTGGCAAGAAAATCACCTTTGCCTTTCTAACCGACAATCCATTGGAAAATCACACACCTGAAAGGCCCCAAGCCTTCATTCTGGCAGATTCCGTTCAATATGTCCCGCATTCGATTGTAATCAGGACTATTGTCAAAAAGATCACGGGCAATGTCAGCATGTTTGCCTTCGAGTCGGGCGAGACAACCGGAGAGAAAATTTCCCCTTTTGATACATTCGTCCAGGTGATTGAAGGGCGTGCAGAGGTAATCATCGACGGGCAGCTCCATTTACTTGAAACAGGTCAGTCGATCATCATTCCTGCACACCAGGCTAATCTGATTCAGGCTTGTAACAGGTTCAAAATGGTTACTACTGTCATCAAAAGCGGATATGAGGATTTGCCGGTTATTGATATGCATACGAACGACTGGGGGGCCGCCTAGTAGCCATTTACGGCTTTTTTGTGAAAAATGAAATGTGTGAATATGATAACTATTTCGATGTAATACGTAACACTATTGCGTAGGTAAGGAGGCATCTTTGTATTGTGAAAATAATTTCACAGTTATTCCATTACTTATGAAAAAGACTATATTCATCACGATCGGGACCATTTTTACCGTTATTTTTATTTCCGGGCTCAGCTGGGCCCAAACAGCCCCAACACTCGGTACAGCAGCCGGGTTTGCTCTTTTTACCTCTGCCGGCGAATTTGCCAATACAGGGGCCACCACGGTTACGGGTGATGTCGGGAATGGCGTAGGAGCAGTGACCGGCGATCCGGTGACGGTCATAGGCAGTAAACATTTCGGGGATCCAGAGGGGATACAGGCTGCAACGGATGTTGCCCAGGCCTATGGGCAGCTGTCGAGTAACGTGACTAACCCATGCGGAGCGGTACTGACTTCCCCGATAGGCGGAGGAGGTACAATAAAACCGGGTGTTTCCTGCAGCGCTACTGCCACGGTTTTAACCGGCGATCTGACTCTGGACGGAGAAGGTGATCCCAACGCAGTATTTATCATTAAGGTCGACGGTGCACTTTCGGTAAACACCCCGGTCAATATTTTGTTCACGAACGGTGCATCCCTTAAAAACGTTTACTGGCAGGTCAATGGCGCTTTTAATCTTGCGGCTGGCGCTGTCTTCAAAGGTACTTTGATTAATCTGGGTGCAATTAACCTGGCATCAGGCGCGTCTATTTCGGGCCGGGCTCTTTCTACGGCAGGCAAAATCTCACTGAATAACAATACGGTTTCTAACGCAGAAGCTGCATTGCCGGTTACACTCGTGGAGTTTACCGTGAGAAAGGGAGAAAATCAGACAGTAGCTTTGGGATGGTCAACAACTTCGGAAACCAATAGTGATCGTTTTGAGATCGAACATAGCATTACCGGTAAATCCTGGAAAAAGCTTGCGACGATCAGTTCGCATGGAGAAAGCAGCGCATTATTGTCGTATTCTTTTTCGGACATTGCCCCTGAAGAGGGAAATAATCTGTACCGTTTAAAAATGATCGATAAAGACGAGACTTTTGCGTATAGTCGTATACGTAGCATTGACATCGCTTTCGCCAACAGGGCCTTCTTATTCCCAAACCCCACCAGCGCCCAGTTGACATTGGAGGTGAATGATATCGCCAGGATAGAACGCGTGCAATTCAGCAACAGCTTAGGTAAACTGATGCTCGATCAGAAGAAAAGCGCGTTGTCAAATATGCGTTCTGATTTCAACGTGAATTATTTTCCGGCAGGATTATATACAGTGAAGGTGACACACACCAACGGATCTGTTGAGACGATGAAAATAGTGAAGCGATAATCAGTACGAATGCACTAGCACACACTATTTTAAGCTCTCCGACAATCCAGCCTTCTATTATCCAAACTCTTCTCTTAGAATGATTACATTTCATAACTTATTGTTCAGCCATAGGGACAGGACCCAGGCAGTCATCAGTAAATACATCGACAAGTATAACAGCTCTGGCCAGCCCATTACCACCGGAACATGGAATTCATTCATCATCGACAATGCCAAAGGCGTCATTGCTGATCTCACGCAGAGTGGGGCGGACGTTTTTCACCAGTCGGTAATTAATAACATCAAGCTTAAAAGTGAAGATTTTGATGCGATCAGGGAGGTAAATCTGGATGCCGCATCGAGGTACCAGCAAGAGCTGAAAGACCTCTATAACAGGATAGTGGTACCCGAGTAGGTTTGTCTCTGGTCCGTTCGCCCGTATGTACCATGCAAACGAAAGCTTACTGCCGCAATGGCGTCTGATGTGAAAATCAAGCCTTTCTATCTTGCGAGACTGGCAGGCTAACTGTAAACCTCGCGCCTTCTCCTTCTTTGCTGATGGCCGTTATGGTGCCGTTATGTTTATCGATGATCTTCTTTGTGATGGCCAGTCCTATACCGGATCCCTCGTATTTGTCTTTTGTATTCAGTCTTTCAAACAGGGAAAAGATCTTTTCCTGGTAGGTGGCGTCAAATCCGATTCCGTTGTCGGCGACGGTGATATGGCAAATGCCATTGGGATGGGAACCGTCGATCGCGGGCTTACAAAAGATTTCAATCAGGGGCGGGAGTTCCTTCTTGGAAAATTTGATCGAGTTACTGATCAGATTTTGAAAAACTTGCTTGATCTGCGCCCTATTGGCTTCGATTATAGGCAACTCGTCGATAACCACCTTTACTTTCTTTTCTTCTAAAAGAATTTCGTAGTCTTCCAGCACTTCCTGAACCACTTCGAAGAGGCTGAACGTTTCAAAATGACCATCTTCGGTAGAAAGCCGCGAATAATTGAGGATGTCGGAGATCATTGTCCTCATCCTCAGGGAAGCCGAAATAATTTTATCAAGATGCGTCCTGCTCTCTTCCGGAAGTTCGTGTGCATGCTTCGTTTTGAGCATAGTGGAAAAAATCAGGATTTTTCGAAGCGGCTCCTGAAGGTCGTGGGACGCAACAGAGGCAAATTGCTGCAGGTCGTAATTACTGGCTTCCAGTTCCCGGTTGATCTCCTCCAATTGTCTGTTATTCTCTTTGAGTAATGATTGGACATTTTTCTGGAAAGTGAGATCAGTCAGTATAATGCTTAACGACGGCCCTTCGTCCAGCTCTAAGGTAGTTGCCGAAAACTGGCAGGGCACAGTACCCTCATTTTTGCGGATAGATAATTCCATCTTGGAATCTTCTTGCCAGCCGCTTTTGAATAAAGCTCTGTAAAGCTCTTTGTGACTGGCCGGAACGAAAAATTCGAAGGGAGAGCCCACTACTTTTGACAGGGGGACGTCTACCATGGACGCGAACATCGAATTGGAATACACAATAATGCCTTCCTCGTTCAGCGTAACAGCACCTTCATTCATTTTTTCAATAAAAACCCTGTAGGTCTGGTCTGCCGTCTTAAGCGTATAGAGCTGAAGTCCCTGGTCGCCGTCGTTCACCACCAGTGCATCTACCTGCCCCGTTCGGATAGCCGTGATGGTTTCAGTGGCTTCTTCCAGTTTGAGCAGGAGTTCTTCGTTTTCCCTGACCAGTTCTTCGTAAGTCTTCACTTTGCTTATGCCGTTATTGAGAAATTCCGAGCCCCTTCAGTACCTTGGAAGTGTCTGACATATCACCGATCAACCGCCGCTCAGGAGAAGGGCTGATTTTAATGAGCAAGGGAAGTGCAATAATTTGCTCCTTGGCGGCGATAGACTTTTCCTGGTACACATCCACGATTTCAAGCGAATAATTGTCTTTGATATACGTCTCGCAGATTTCCTTCAGATTTACCACTGCCCTCCGCGAATTAAGGGACGCGCCGGTAATGAACAAACGCAGAATATAACGTTCTGTTCGTTCATTATTGGCTTCCCATTCGTCATATGTTTTTTCGCTCATTCCGGTTTGTTTGCTGGGCGGATATTGAGTCCTACCAATACTTTTTCCTCGTTTGAGAGGTCTCCTATGATTTTGCGTATTGGTTCAGGTACCTTTTTTACCAACGTCGGAATAGCCAGGATCTGGTCGCCCTCCGCCAGTTGCGGGTGCACCAGTAGGTCAATGACCTCGATCACATACTTATCTTTCAAATGTTCTTCGCAATATTTTTTCAAATTAGCGAGTGCTGCCACAGAACGTGTCGTTTTTCCGGCAACATAGAGCCTGAGCTCCCATACTTCTTCCTGTACTTCCATATAATGTCCTGTGAAGGGTTATTGTGACTCGTCACGTTTCCGGGTAAGTTCCTTGCGATTATCTTCAATGATGCTTTTTTTAAGCTCCTCTTCTATATAAGTCTTATTTAAGTCCTCCCGTAACGATTCGAACTCCTCTTTCAGCGAAGCTATTTTCGATTCAAGGATTGTCCTTTTGCGTTCTATTTCGCGGTCTTTTCTCGACACAGCATGGTTATGTAATGCCACGGTGGTTTTTTCCAGCAGCTGCTGGGTCTCCCGCGCCGAGCCGGTGAGTACGCCTTCTGGGCCGAGGAAGACCTCCACCAACTTAAGCCCTTCATCGGAAATTACGAACTCCCTCACCTGGTTGGAGTGTTTCATGCCCCTCGATTTCATAACATAGAGGCCCCGGTTGCGCTCGCCATTGAATTCGATGTCCCTCACGAGCAGCCACGCGTCCACAAGCGACGAGATGCCCTCGTCGGTTTGCTCTGTTTTGTTTTCGTTAAATGCCAGTGCCGTGAACATGACGGTGATCTGCTTGGCCTGCAAAAAATCGATCAGGCGGGTGAGGAGGCTTTTGACCTCGCTGGCCGATCCCACGGTAATCAGGTTGCTGATCGGGTCGAGCACAATTACTTCCGGTTTGAATTTATCCACGAGTTTGGTGATCGAAAGCAAGTGCATTTCCAGTCCGTTCAAGGTAGGTCGTGACGCACTGAAAAGTAGCAGTCCATTATCGATGTGGCTCTGCAGGTCGATATTGATGGAGCGCATATTGCGGACGATCTGCTGAGGCGACTCCTCGAATGCGAAATAAATGGACTTATGCCCCTTTTTGCAGGAGGCATCTATAAAGCTGCCTGCAATGCTCGTTTTACCGGTCCCCGCAGTACCGGACACCAATATGCTGCTATTCCTGAAAAAACCCTGACCACCCAGCATTTTGTCCAGCGCTGGTATTCCTGATGATATACGGCCCGACGAAACCGGATGGTTCAGGAGCAAAGAAGTAACAGGCAATACAGAAATGCCATCTTCATCGATCAAGAACGGGTATTCATTCGTTCCATGAACCGAGCCGCGGTATTTGATGATCCTCAGGATTCTTGTCGAAATTTTATTTTCAACGCGGTGGTCGAGCAGGATAACGCAATCGGATACATATTCTTCCAGCCCTTGCCGCGTGAGCGATGCTTCTCCTTTTTCTCCGGTGATGATCGTAGTTACTTTTTTTTCTTTCAGCCACTCGAACAGCCTCCTCAACTCAGCCCGCAGGATTGCCTCATTGGTGAGTCCCGAAAAAAGGCTTTCAATCGTATCGAGCACTACCCGCTTGGCGCCGATGCTGTCGATGGCATAACCCAGCCTTATAAACAGGCCGTCGAGGTTATACTCTCCGGTTTCTTCGATTTCACTGCGTTCGATATGTACATGGTCCACCTTAAGCAACTTGTCTTCCTGCAACTGTTTCAAATCAAAACCGAGAGAAGCAACATTAAGGGCCAGTTCTTCGGATTTCTCTTCAAAAGCCACAAAAACACCGGGCTCATTATACGTTTTCGCGCCATGGACCAGGAATTCTATTGAAAATAATGTCTTTCCCGATCCGGCCGCCCCGCATATCAGTGTCGGCCTTCCCGAAGGTAGCCCTCCCTGCGTAATATCATCCAGTCCGCTGATCCCGGAACGGGATTTTGGTAAAAGGTGAAGTGCTGATTTTGATTCAGAGGGTTCAATACGCATTGTTGAAGTCAGATAACGTCTGTTTTGAAATTGATTGATCTTATTGGATCGCACAAATAAAAATATCATGCCTGAACAGAGTGGTGGTCAGGGCAATGCGGGCTGGGTGTTTGTGGAATGTCAGGACAAAAAACGCTTGTACAGTGAAATTACAAGTTCGGTAAATTCATCAAATGTATTTGGTTTGGGCATAAACCTGTTGACTCCCGACAGATAAGCTTTCTCGGCCAGTTCCTGATTTGGGGAAGTGGATATCATCACAACCGGGATCGAGGAAAATAAAGGTGCGGACCGCACCTGTAACATGGTTTCCAGCCCGTTCATTTTGGGCATATTCATATCTATAATGATGAGGGATATCTTTGATTTCGTCGTATGAAGGATTTCCAGCAATTCGAGCCCGTTTTCGGCTTCAATAACTGTGGCTGCGATTCCCGAGATGTCGATTGCCTGTTTTATAAAAAAACGGTCGTCACCGTCATCGTCGGCTAAAAGTATAATTTTATCGTCCATTGCATACGCTGGGTGTAGTTTTGCAAAAGTGTGCAAAATAACGGATATGTTAAGGGCTGGCGTTCGTCGTTAGCTTTTTATACTCGATGTACTGCGGGAGGTAACATTGTTGTCTTGGTCCAGCCTGTCCAGAAAAAGTTCACCAAGCGGCGAAAGTGTATAACCAGGCTCGTGGCTGATCGTCAGGCCAATGTTTTTCAATTTACGGATATTCAATTTCAGCCACTCTTTTTCTTTGCGGGCTTTGACAGCAAGATCAGCCGCCCTCAGACGGGGATTTTCCTGTATAGCCCTCAAAATTTTTGTTGTCCAGTTGCCCAGCTTGCTTGCCTTGTCCAGGTGTTGCAGCTTCTCCTTCAATGCCTCAAATTCGTCATCAGGAATGCTGGTTTTTGCTCTTAACTCAATGCGTGGATCTTCGCCGCGGTAAGCCACACCCATTTTGTAAATGGTGCCTTCGCTGACCTTGTCCAGTGCGGCCAGGAGCGATTTCAGATCTTTAAAACCAGCCTGGATCGCATCCTGTTCACTTATTTCATCCCTGCGGCATCCCTCAGCAGCGGTGATTTCAACCTGCCCGGAGGCAGTCTGTATCCTGCTGCCGGTTTTCACGGCCAACTTTTTCCATTTTCGGAAGGCCAAAGTAACCTGCCCCGATCTGATCCCCCCTAAATGTTTATTTGTAAAAAGCATGTTGATCAATGATTCATGAGGACCGTGTCCGGCGCAGGATATCTGCGCTACTCCAAAGAGGTGGTTTTTTGCTTTTACTACTGATCGGCGCAGCCGGACGATATCATTTAGATTGATAACGTTTGCAGTTCGGGATATAAAATGCGGTTTACGTACTTTTGGCAATGGAGGGAACCATCGCTGTGTAGCCTCCGCGTTTTTTATATGTAAACAGGTTAAAAATGAAAATCAAAAGTTACGAGCTCTTCCAGGTCCCTCCAAGGTGGTTGTTCTTAAAAATAGAGACAGACGAGGGTATCACAGGTTGGGGCGAGCCGGTTATTGAAGGAAAAGCCGCCACAGTAAAAGCGGCAGTTATCGAATTGATGGAAACATTAATTGGTAAGGACCCGATGGACATTGAAGGACATTGGAATACCATGTACCGTGGCGGTTTTTACCGTGGCGGCCCGATCCTGATGAGCGCCATCGCGGGGATCGATCAGGCTCTCTGGGATATCAAGGGGAAATTCTACAATGCGCCTGTATACCAATTGCTTGGAGGAAAATGCAGGGATAAGATCAAAGTTTATTCCTGGATCGGCGGCGATCGCCCGGCCGATGTCGCCCATGCTGCGAAGATGTCGTTCGAAAGTGGTTTCAAAGCCATCAAAATGAATGCGACAGATGAAATGCAGTACATTGATTCCTACGAAAAGATTGATCTGGTCCTGGCCCGTGTGGCTTCGATCCGCGAAGCGGTGGGTTACGGCCTGGATATCGGTGTGGATTTTCATGGCAGGCTCCACAAGCCCATGGCCAAGGTGCTGGCGAAGGAATTGGAGCAGTTCCGGCCTATGTTCATTGAGGAGCCTGTACTGCCCGAAAACAATGAAGCATTGCGCGAAATTGCGAACCATACGTGCATACCGATTGCAACGGGTGAAAGAATGTTCAGCCGGTGGCAATTCAAAAATCTTTTAACAGATGGCTATGCCGACATCATCCAGCCTGATTTATCGCACGCAGGAGGTATCACGGAATGCAAAAAAATACTTTCCATGGCAGAGGCATTTGACGTGGCAGCGGCCCCGCATTGCCCGCTTGGACCCATTGCCTTGGCGGCTTGCTTGCAAGTGGACGCCACTTGTCACAACGCATTCATCCAGGAGCAGAGCCTGGGCATACACTACAATCAGGGAAACGATTTGATGGATTACCTCGAAGACAAATCGGTTTTCAGCTATGAGGGCGGTTTTGTTAACATTCCCTCCGGACCCGGACTGGGCATTCTCGTCGACGAAGCGCAGGTCAGGAAAATGGCAGAGGTGGGGCACAACTGGAAAAACCCCATATGGACACATGCTGATGGCAGCGCTGCAGAATGGTAGCTCGTGGGCCGGAGTGGCCCAAACCTACCCATTTTATTCCGATCTGACGCGTTGTTTTGAGGTAATCCGTTGGGAACCTGGCGGTATTGGCGCGATTTTTATAATCGAACGACGGGTATCTACATTTGAAACAAATGAACAAAAACGGCGAAATTGTAATCATTGAGGATGATCTTGACGATCAGTTCATTTTGGAGCAAGTGTTTGATACACTGAACTATACCAATAAGCGGGTTTATTTTCCGGACGGATTGGCCGCTCTGGAATACCTGCATGGCACAGCCGCCGCGCCTTTCATCATTTTGTCGGACATTAATATGCCGAAGTTGGATGGTTTTGAATTGCGGGATAAGCTGCACACAGACGCAGAGCTTAAACTGAAATGTATCCCTTACTTATTTTTCTCCACAGGCATCAGCCAGAGAATGGTGATTGATGCTTACAGTATGTCTGCTCAGGGCTTTTTTATCAAGCCAAGTTCATTTGAAGACCTGATGGATACCATTAAGGTGATCGTGGATTACTGGAAGAAATGCGCCGCGCCGAACAACTTTTAGGCAGCAGGTAAGCCTCAGCGATCTCTTGGAAACGTCCGCAGGAGAAATTCCGGCGGACGTGCGTCAGAAGACTTCCGGGCATATGAGGAAAGCGAGACAAAAAGTGTCCGAATAGATACTAATCTTATCATCTGATTATCCATTATGAATGCGATACCTGGTCTAATAGTAGTTGAGATTCCCGGTTTGAGCCTGTCACTTGCTTCTTCGCTCTTCCGCCAGCTGCTTGTAGACTTCTCCTAATTCATTTTTCAATTCCTGGATTTGCTTGTCGCGTGCTAACAACTCACTTTCTGGAACGAGGTTTGACATATATATCACTTCGTCGGCAGTTCCAATGTATCCGAAAAGCCAGTTTGGGTGAATGTCAAATTCTTTGATGAGCTTGCCAATTGCATCAGGAGTAAACGTCTGTTCGCCAGACATTACTTTGCTCATTTTCGAAGGTGATAGATCTATGATCCTTCCCGCTGCGGTTGGATTCAAATTTTTTGCTTTCAGGATAGAAACAATTCTTTCGACTGGAATCATAAACCTTGTTTCGGTATCTATATATTGTTTAAAAAGAAATAATTATTATATGAAAAGACTTTTATATTATCCAATTGGATAATATATTTGTGTTATCGTAACTATTTTGTTGTGTTGAGGTAAATATACAAATCTGCCTCCACTAGACATTTTCGAAATCACCTTAAAACTAAAACACATTATGAACTTCAAAATCATCATTCTCCCCGAAACGCAAACCGAAGTATGCCTCCATCGCGATTGCGGCGAAGACGGTAAAGAAATTGTTCGGATTTCGGCATTTGTAATCAATTCAACGGGAGTTGAGCTAATGATCGAAAGGGTTGCGGAGTTTAGAGACGCAGCATCCGCCAGATTTTTTGTCGACGATTATTCGGAGAGGTCGGCGAAGGGGTTTTTGGGTCAATGTATTGAGGAAGAAGGAATTCGGGTCGGTTATTTTGCCAAACCCTTCATGGAATCCTGTTGAAAAGTTGCAGATGAAGCCGATCGCCTTGTTGGCTTCACTTTACGAACATGCGCAGCGGTGTCGTAAATTGGATTTTCCACTTTAAGGTAGGGGTCATTGCTGAGAAAAAGTATGCACTGATTAGGGTAATTGGATATAAACTCCGCAATCGCATCAGCCTCGTCTAGGATATACGCCTCACTTTCGAAGCTTTCCTTAGGCGTCACCTCGACAACATGATGATTTGCACATACATCAAAGCCGTATAAAAATGACATCTGGCCATGCTTTTCAGCAAGCGCATCTAGGAGTTTGATAACTAGCTTGTTTTCTTTTTTCACCTTACCTGGTGTTTATAGTTTCTAATAGAATCGAAGTGAGCTTTGTCGCTGTTTCGTATGCTACAATGCTTCTGGTGTGATCGATATGGTGCTCCTTATAATCCGCAACCACTCGTTCCGCTTTTAATTTGACTATTTCTCTATAAAAGTAATCGGCTTTCTGACGGTCTATTGCAGAGAGAATATCAAAGGTAGCATTTATGACCGAATCATGTGAACCGTTGCGAGCCAGTTTATCTCTATACCTGAATATTCGTGAGCTTCGGACTTTATGAAAATGCAGCATGTATTGGAATACAGAATAATATGCGCAATGTATGCTATTGGAATAGTGCGCGTGATTGTAGATGAGTACCTCTGAGGATTTAAGGCTTTCCTCGTGCCTTTTGAGATAATTATTATTCATAGGCAATCGTGCAATGTATTTAGTGCGTAACGAAATGCGCTAAAAGTCCGCCATTTTGGAGAAATAAGTTGATCGTCGCTAGATTTACTTGCGAAAATCGTATTGCGGATTAAGGGAATTATTCTCCGGCAGGGATCAGGTATTTAAAGGTTAGCTGTTGTTAACCTAAAAATTATTGACCAAATTATCGCATTTTAGAATGCCACCTGCGTCATTTGCCACTAGCCAGCATTTGCCTTTTTTCTTATATATGAGATTCCTGACCTTCTTCTGCTTTCTTATAACCCTTCTGACGATCTCATGCACCTCAAAAAAGCAAACTCAAAAACCTGAGTTCAAAGAACCGCTCGCTTCCGGCCTTTCCGGAAAGGAGCTTTCGATCGCGCATTGCAGCCGTTGCCATGGATTTGTAAAACCTGAATTGCTGACCAAAACTGTTTGGAAGGACGTGCTGCCAGCGATGGGACAAGCCCGGCGCGATCACGGCAATCATCAAATATGCCAATCACGACGGGGGATGGGGATGTTGATCTGGTTTTGGGATCGTTTGTCTATTTCCTCCCGCAGGGCGATTTCCGGCTAAGCCCTGCCTATGATCTGCTCAACAGTCGATTGCATGAGCAGGATTTGGATTTTGCTTTGGATGAAGGGCTTTTGCCAAAATCGAAGCGTATGGGCAAAATTTCAAAACAATTTAACATTCTTGGAATGGAAGCCGGAGGTATTTTATCGTTGCAGTAAGTTTTATATATTGTTAAACTTTGTATATGAGTGTTAGTACGGAATTTTCCGGGGGTAAAATGGCGAACTAATGATGAAGGTCTTTTTATTTACCGTTCTATGCACGTTGCTAAGCTGGGTTGCCGGGATCGCACAGGACTTGGCAGATGCAGTTGTCCCGAGGCCGCAAATTGTTTCAAGAACGCGGGTTACAGTGCGGGTGCTAGACAAGTATACGCTGCAACCCATTGACGCGACGATCATTGTGGTGGGTCAAAAGCCTGGGAAGCAAATTATACCCGCCTTTGAGGACCGCGTTTACAAGTTCAAAATTCCGCCAAACGATACCAGCAACATGACCATTTATGCCAGTGGCTACGAAACATTGAGCGAGTCGATTTCAGCGGGTAAGATGAGTTCGACTGAAGTCTTCTACCTAACCCCGAAATTACGTGATCGTCATCTCGCAAAAGGAAGTGCACAATGGGGAGATCACGAGGAGGGATCAAAACCGGTTCTGAAGGAAGAGATTAGTTCGGTACTCTATTTCAGTCAAAGCAAGTCCATGATGCTGGCCAAATCAAAACCGGAGCTGGAACGGATGCTTCAGTTTCTGAAGAACCATGAAACTGTTGAAATTGAATTGGCAGGACATACGGACAGCAAGGGTGATCCTGCGAAAAATTTCAGGCTTTCCAGCGATCGGGCCGAAATGGTCAAGAAGTATTTGATTGCTAATCAGATAGCTTCTGCCAGAATTAAAATCAAAGCTTTTGGCAGCAGAATACCCGTCGCGCCAAATGATACCGAAGAAAACCGACGAATGAACCGGCGCGTCGAAATGCGGGTAAAAACCCGTTTCTAAACAAAGAATCTTGATGCGTCGATTTCTGGTTGTTGTCCTAATGCTGGTTGTGGATTTGCCGGGCACCGGTTTTGCGCAAAAGCAGATTTGCATTACGGTCGATGATCTGCCCACGGTATCCGATTTTTATCAAACAACCGGCGGCCGTAATTTCCTTACCCGGCGTTTACTCGCCCCACTTCTGCAACACAAAGTCCCGGCTGTCGGATTTGTGATCGAAGAAAAGCTTTTAAACGGATCAACGCCAGATCCAGAGCAATTGAAATTATTGGAGCATTGGCTGGAAGCTGGCTTCGAATTGGGCAATCACACGTTTGCGCATAAAGGCTATAATCAGATTTCCCCTTTGGAGTATCAGCATGACGTTTTAGAAGGCGAAAAGTTGCTCAAACCGCTGGTGTTGAAATATGACAAGCAACTGCGTTATTTTCGTCACCCATACCTCGCTCGCGGCAATACCGCTGGAAAGCTCGATTCGCTGACCATTTTTTTGAGAAACTCAGGGTATCAGGAAGCGCCTGTTACCATTAACAACCGGGACTATCTTTTTTCTTCGGCTTATGATAAAGCTTTGTCCAATCAGGATGAGGAATTGGCGAAAAGTATTGGAAACCAATATGTTGAATATATGATGGCTTCGGTTCATTTCTACGAATCGCAGGCTGACTCGCTTTTCCACAGCCCTATTCCACAAGTTTTACTGACGCACGCCAATACAATTAATTCCTGTTACTTAGGCGATCTGCTTTCCAGGCTTGAAAAGGAGGGGTACCAGTTCATCACATTGGAAAAAGCATTGAAACATCCTGCTTACCAGTCACCTGATCGTTTCATTGGGCCCCAGGGGATTTCATGGATCCAAAGATGGGCTTTGACACAGGGGAAACCGGAAAGTTTTTGCAACGGGGAGCCGGAGGTACCGCTGGCGGTGAAGCAATTGGCTGATTAGTATTGGCACCATTGCAACTTGCCTCCATGATCAAACCTTGGTACTCAATATATCCTTTATTGCATGTTCCGCTTTTGGGAAAAGAAATGAGAAACGGTTTTCTAAAAGACGTTTGGGGATAACCCAGCGACTTTTTAGTATCAATTCGGGTTCTGTGCCAATCATCAAGGCACCGATTTCAAGCAGCCAGGCCGGTGACGGCAGCCCAAATGGAATTCCATAGAACTGTCTTATTTGCCCCATCAGTTCTGTATTCTTAATTGGTTCAGGCGCGGTGCAGTTGATCACCCCTTTTATCTCCTGGTTTTGCAATAGCCATTCGGTACACCGGGCCGCGTCCTGTTCATGAACCCAGGAAACATATTGTCGTCCATCGCCTTGCTTTCCACCCAGACCTAACTTTACGAGATTGAGCAAGCGTGGAAAAACGCCATCCCGACTTCCAAGCACGATTCCCATTCGCAATGTGACCTTGCGGGTTGAAGGCGTATCAGATTGGAAAAATGCTTCTTCCCATTTTCTGCAAACGTCTATGGAGAAACCATAACCTATTTCGCCGTTTTCTTCGTCCTGAGCATGGTCTTCTGCGTGGCGGTAAATGGTTGCGGAAGTGACGTTGATCCATAATCTGGGAGGTAGCTGCAATTTTTCGATGGCTTTTCCCAGTAGCAAGGTAGGGGTGACCCTCGAATCGATGATTTCCGCGCGGTTTTTTGGAGTATACCTGCAGTTCACATTTTTGCCGCACAGGTTAATGATCATATCGGCGCCGTTCAGGTCGTTTTCCCAATCGCCGCCGGATTTCGCATCCCACCAAACCGTAGAGATGTTCTCTCTCGCCCGGGCACGGCTTCTGCTCAGAATGATGATTTCTTCGGTAAACGGTCTGTAATATTCTGCTAAAACTTTGCCTAGATAACCGTTACCTCCTGCAAGAACTATTTTTCTGTATTTCATCACATTAACCTGAAATAAACAATCACAAACACGATTACCCGGTATAATACCCAGCTGAAAGTCATCACATTACCTAGTTGTAAAAGCCGGGATCTACGGATGTGTTCGAGAAACATCAGGGCCACGACCGCATGAAACCAAAAGAAGCAAAATGCCAAACTGATTTCCATAACAGTCCCCAGTATCATAGCAGGAAGTAAAAGGAGCGCCCCGCCAAATGATAGGGTCATCATGTTTCCAAGATACTCCCAGGTCTTTCCCCTTTTGTAAATGCGGATCACAATGGCCTGAAATGCAATCTGCCCGCCACAAATGATGAATTCTCTCCAATGATACTTTTCAGGGGACATACCGAACGTAAACTTCCAGTAAGCAGAAAGTAGGCACGACGTTATAAACCAGGTGAACGCAAGATAAGCGATCCGGTATGGCTTTTTAAAGCCAGGCTGAAATTGGAAATTTTGTGTGGCCGCCGGAGCGGGGATGATAACCCTGCGATTATAGGAGATAAATGCGTAAAGTTTTTGCATGAGCCAGGAGAATGGTTTGAATAGAAACAGGGGACGAAGCAAAGGAACTGCGGAAGCCAGGATTTTGAACAGACTTTCCACGCCATACGTGACTTCGCCGGTTTTCTGATTGACCAATGCAATTTCGTTAACTGCTCTGTTCCAGTCGAGTGTGGGACAGGCCTGGGCCGGATATTCCTGGTAAGCTGCCCGCCCTTCACTTTCCAATAAGCCCGATTTTACAAAACCCTTGGTATAAAGCTGGCACATCGGGCATTCAGCGTCAAATAGAATGAGGTGATCTTTTAAAGTTTTCATATTGTAAATATTGAATTTTCAGTAAATTTTGAAACTTTGAATTAAAAAAATATCTATTTGAAAATTTTGATAATAGACCCCCAAAACCAGTTTTCCTCTGCGCTGATCATGGTATCAATGGTTTTGTCCACATTTTTGACGAGAGCATTGATCTCGGTAACCGATTTATTAAATGTGGCAAACTCGGGGTCCTTTGGGTCGCCGGTGACTTTTGTGAGCTCGTCCAGGATTTTCACGACGGGATCCAGTTCCCTTTTTCTTCTTTCTTTTGCGACCTGTTTGGCGATATTCCAGGCGTCCTTGTCTGCAAAAAAGTATTCTTTTCGCTCACCGGCCCTGTGCTGTTTCTCTATTAACCCCCAGCCAATCAGGTCCCTGAGGGTCATATTGGCGTTGCCGCGTGATATGCTCAGCGTTTCCATGATTTCTTCGGTCGTCAAAGCATCAGGAGAGATCAGTAGCAATGCATGAACCTGGGCCATGGTGCGGTTGATACCCCATTCTGAACCAAGCTTCCCCCACGATTCGATAAATTTCTGTTTTGCTTCTGCTAATTCCATACACAAATATAAAGTCAAAATTAAACTTTCAAAACTTTTTGAAAGTTTAATTTTTTCGCGACTGAAAAAGCCCTTAATTGCCAGCCCTTCCTTCTTCGTCGCTTTTTCGCGTGCTTTTGGCTTTATAAGTTGCTTTTCCCAATTGATAGTTCAATGTTAACACCGCCCGTCGTGTACGGAACAGATGTGTAAACTGATTATCAATGATGGTTTTTTCGCGAAATACGAGGCTGATACGATAAGTGTAAAAAAGATCATAAAAATTCAGCTTCGTGTTCAGCTTTCCGCCAAGCCAGCTTTTTTGCAAACCCAGGTCCAGGGAACCCATGTCCTTGTTGATGTAAAGACTATTACCGCTTCTGGACTTATACCGGTAAGTTACGTCGGCAGTAATCGCGTTTGGCAAAATAAAGACCTGGCTGCCGCTAACCGCGAAATCGACTACGCCTATCTCGTAAGTTTTCCCGAAATAGGGCATACGTTGCTTGTTGTAGTTCACATTGAGGTTGTGCGACGTTTTCCACCAACGTGCAATGGAAAAAGTGTAGCCCGATTCCAGATTGGCAAAATCGCTGTAAGGCAGGTTCATGCCCAGGTATAGGAGTTCATGGGTTGCCGGGTTGTATTCAGGATACCGGGTCATCAGATTTTTTTCCCTCCCCAGCGTAAGCGCAACATTGAATTCCTGGAAATTGTAACTCAGCTTTACGGCACTGGTGACCGACGGCCGCAGGTATGGATTGCCCACCCGGTAATTGAGCGGACTCAAATAAAACCGGAACGGATTCAACTGATCGAAATCCGGACGTGTAATCCGGCGCGTGAAAGCGATGCTTAGCAGATCCCTTTTTTTGTATTGTAAGAAATAGTTGCCCCCGGCAGCCAATTGAAATAGTTTCTGTTCTGGGTTTCATTGTTTGTAATTGAATGGGCATGTGTACTGGTGTTTTCGGCCCGTAAGCTCAGGTTAAAGCTTAGTGCCTGGCTCTTGTAAGCATAGGAAATATAGCCCGCCGTGATGCGCTCTTTATACAAAAACTGATTCGTGCGTTCCGCGTCGGGAACGAAAACGTTGGCTAGCGTATCGTATTTCAAATCATTGTCCGTGGTGATGAAAGCATATTTGCCGCCTGCTTCGAGGACGCCTTTTTTCAAGTTCTTTGTATAATCAACCTGTATGTTGCGAATTCCAATGTCGTTTTTAAGCGCTGTTTTCCAATAGCTAATCAAATCGTCGTCCAATTGATCGCGGATCTGAATGTCTTCTTTCTGTCTGTTGCTGATGTGCGTCAGCGCGCCAAAAAGCACGATTTTATTTCCGCCAAATGATATATCGTAACTGGCATTAGCGGCATAATTGCGTTGGGTGGGCTTCGCTTTGTTTGCAGTCTGGTTAACTGCCAGGGTATTTTGCCGTAATGAATCCTGGAAGGTCAATGTATTGTTTGTTAGAAGGTTTCGGTTAGCCTGGTAGGTTTTTAGTGAAAGTTCAATGTGCTGGTTCTTTTTAAGGGCATAATCGATACCCAGCTGTAAAGCCGGGTTATTATTGTTGGTTCGGGTGTGGGTATACGTGGTCATGAAATTTCTGTTCGCCAAATGCTGCAATGCATTGTACTGATAGTAATCGCGGCCCGCCACATAGCCGCTTCGCAAAGTATAGGTCAGATTTTTTGTCCGGTAAGAAAGGTTCAGATTGTTGTCCGATGAAGTGTACACATGGCGGCGGATGCTGCTGGCGACATTGCCCAGCCAGCCCACCGACAAATCCCTTTTTAGCCGGATATCAATGATCGCCCTGTACTTCCCATCGTAACGGGAAGACGGGTTGCTGATGATTTCGATGGCCTCGATGGTTTCGGGATTCAATCCATTCAGATAAGCCTGCGATTCTTCGGGACTCATATCTATGGGTTTTCCATTGATAAAAATGGCCGGGACGTTCCTGCCCGACAACAGCATGGTCCCGTCGGGGTTCACTGTTACGCCTGGGGCTTTTCGCAAGATATCCATGGTGTTGGCGGAGGTTTTGAAAGCACTGTTGCCGGCAATATTCAGGACCGTTTTTTCGGCGTCGTATTGAACCGGAGCGCGCTCTCCTCTGATGATCAAAGCGTCCAGAAGCTTTGGGTCCAGCTCGGGAACGGACTGCACGGTATCTGCGGGAGTGACTTTACTCTGGGCAAAAACCGCGGAGACACTAAAAATCAGGACTCCCATTAGTGAAGGAAATTTCAGCATAAAAACATTTGATGGGTTCGGGAAATGAACGTTTCAAATGTAGGGAGGCACTTTTTAGAGGAAGTCTGGATTTATGATTTCAGGGGTACGGATTTATAAATTGGTACGAAGTCGACATTTTTTGACCACGAAGGCACGAATGCACTGGTGTTCGATTCCTGCCTTCGTGGCTAAAAAAAATCCGAAGCCCGACTCTCCTTATAAACCATCGGCGTACTCCCCTTCACCTTCTTGAACGAACTGTAAAAAGTAGATTTGGAATTAAACCCTACCTCGTACCCGATCGCTTCCAGCGAAAACGGGTGGTTGGCTTCGATCATCCGGCAGGCTTCGTCGATCCGGTATTCGTTGATGTAGGTCGCGAAATTTTTGCCTAGAGCGTCATTCAATAATTGGGAAAGCTGGTGCGACGAGAGGTTGACCACTTTCGCCAGTTCGCTCAATGTCAGGTTGGGGTTTTTGAATAATCCCTGTGAAACCACGGTTTGCTCTAATTTTTGCAATGAGACGGCGGCTTCGGCGGGATCGATTTTCTTATTGGCGTACCGCTCAGGCTTGACAGCAAAGGGATCTTCAATTTTAGATTGGAAAAAATGCGAGAAAATCATCCAGTAAAGCACAAAGGTGAAAATCAGCGCACCACCGAAGTACATGTATCCGCCAAATTGGATTTGACTAAAATTAGCAGACAGCAATGCCGATAAAAAGCTGAAGAAAATCGCCACGTTGGCGAAGAAAACAGCCAGCAACCTTTTCTCGGGTGCCTTTATCAAAGCATTATCCCGGACCAGCCTGCCGATCATTTCACGCAGAAGAATACCTGAGGCGGCTATATAAACAAGCCATTCTGCATATATGATTCTGATGAAATAGCGGCCCCAAATGGCAGGATGTGTCGAATAAGGTGCCAGCAACCCGGCAATAACAATAACCGCAACCAATGCACCCGCCTGAAACTTCCAGCTTCGCGGCATCTTTCCCGGTTTCTCGATGCTTGATTTGATAAAATAATAAAGTGCAGGTCCGATAAGGAAACAGGCAGACAAGCCAGTTTGAAGGTATATTTTCGCCAACGTCGGATTAAAATATACAAAAACCGATTTCCCGATCCTGATCCCCAATGCCAGCAGCAGACAACCCAGAAAGAAGCCTGAAAGGTTTTTTCTCTTGAAAAAGGTCAGATAAATACCCAGGATCAGGGCATTAAAAGCTCCCAGTGCGCCAAGAAAAAACAGGATATATTTGCCCTCATTCATGAAATAAACCAGATATCATTGGCCGGAAGTGACCCTAACCGTTTTTAAAATTAGGATAGGTCAGCACATTTAGCAAATGTTGAAGACGCCTGGTATGCCCCGGGTCCCTAAGGGGAGAGCATTTTCGGCAAAAAACGTCAAGTCTTCTTGAGGGGATTCAGGGGCAAGCTCCTAAGCCCCATTTTAAATACAGCCCCCGCATCATTATTTTCCACACCCCCCGTACTTTACCTTACATTCATAGCCATTGCTGATTCTCTGTTGGCAGGCAGCGCGTAAAATACCCGGGGTGAAAGATTTAAGCGACATTGAACTATTTGAAAAGCTTTGTCGGCATGACGACCTGTCGGCCTTCAAAATGCTTTTCGACCGGTATTGGCTAAAGCTCTATGCCGCCGCGAAAACAAGGTTGCAGAATAAGGACGAGGCAAAGGATTGTGTGCAGGATATTTTCCTGAATATCTGGTCCAAACGCAGCACATTGCCCGTTCCGGAGTCTGTAAAGGCTTATCTCTTCATTTCCCTGAAAAATAAAATCCTAAATACCATCCAGCACCGGCTTACCGACGAAAAACATTTGCAGCGGTATGTGGAGGAGGTAGACAACTTGTACCAGGACATGGATCCCGGTATGGAAATGAGCGAGCTGGAAGACGTGATCAAAGACGAGATCAGCCGCATGCCGGAGCAAATGCGGAAAATATTCATTCTCAGCAAGGACGAGGGATTGAGCGGCACCCAGATAGCCGAATTGCTCTCCATATCCCACCAAACCGTGCGAAATCAGATCAGCACCTCCTTGAAACGGATTCGCCAACGGATCACCCGCTTCCGCGCATAGCTTGTGTTACAAGTACTTATGGCGTTTCTGAAGAACAATAAAATAAATTTTTTCTCCTTATAGTACAATCACTTTTCGGGATTGTCTTCATTATATAAAATCTTCATATAGTGAAACAAACGCATTTAGCCCGGTTATTGGAAAAGTACGAGAACGGGACCATTTCCGCGTCTGAACTTGCAGAGCTCGACGCGTGGTATCATTCTTTTTCACAAAGCGAAAGGGCCTTGGAAGACGATCTGGCGCAACATCCTGAGCTTTTGAAAACCCTGCGGTTCGAGATATGGAATCAGATAGAGGAGCAGATGAATGCGGGAAATGTGCTGCCGCTTCAACCGGAGAGAAAACTTCAGACTGGCGTACCGGCCTGGATTTACCGAGTCGCAGCGGTTTTGTTATGGGGTATTTTCATTGGGATAGGCTACTGGAAAATGCGGCCGTCGCCGACTGTATCCGCTTTCCAGAATATTTCAACCCAAAATAACCTCTCCAAAGTAAAGCTGTCGGACGGGACACTGATATGGGTAAAGGCGGGCTCCAACCTGCGCTATCCAAAGGTTTTTGACAAAGAGAACCGGGAAGTTTTTCTGGAAGGGGAGGCGTTTTTCGACGTGGCGCACAATTCCGAAAAACCTTTTCTGGTACATACCTCCGACCTGACCATCCGGGTGCTGGGTACCGCTTTTAATGTCAAATCCTATAAAAACCAGGGCACGATCGAAACCACGCTGGTAAGAGGAAAAGTCAAAATCGAAAAGGACAATGTTCCCGGAAATGCGGAGGTTATCCTGAACCCCAACGAACGGGCTGTTTACAATAAACAATCCAAGGCACTGGATATCGTAAAATCTGTGGACGTGGCCGAAGTGGTCGTAAAAGATGCCCAGGTGAAAGCGCCGCTGAGTCTGATATTCGACGAGACGCCGTTCAACAAAGTATTCACCGCACTCGAACAGCGCTATAATGTAAAAATACATGTCGAGAACAGGGAAAACCTCAATTGCAAGCTGACGGCCGACCTGGAACAGGAGGGGCTGCTTGAAACGCTGCAGCTGATCAAAGTGTCGCATCAAATCCAGTTCCGGATCGAAGATAATGAAGTGTATATAACTGGTAAACTCTGTCAATAAAAGCCCATCCGCCTATGTAAAAACGCCTTTCAAAAAAAAGAACGCCGAAAGTGCTACCAACACTTCCGGCGTAGTAACTGCCACTTTCTGAGAGCGGCAGCGTCATGTTTCTTTTGTCAAAAAAACTTTTAAATCTATGAAAAAATCTCGACTTCCTAACGGAGTGGCGACTGAGCGCTATGCTTTATTCGGGAGACTCAAATACCTGAACAAAATATCCGGAAATATGATGATGACGTTGTTCATCCTGACTCTGACCACTTTCTTTCAGACTCAAGCAGGGAAACCTGCGACGGAACCCACCAAGATATCGATCGTGAAGCATGCGACTCCCCTAAAAGAGGCGCTCAAAGAAATAGAAAAGCAAACGCCATTCCGCTTTTTCTACAACGACCTGCAAGTGAATGTGCATAAGATCGTCAGTGTCAATGTGGTAAACGCCACGATCAATAACGCACTTGATGAGGTTTTTAAAAATACCGGCATTTCCTACCAACTGACAGGCAGACAGATCCTGCTGTACAACAGGTTCAAAGTCCGTTCGGACTCTTCTTCGCTGGGCGAAATCCTTCCTGCGCTACCCAGGTTCGAGAAGGTCTTCCATAAGGTCGACGGCAAGGTGACGGGTTCGGGTGGAGAGCCCATACCAGGTGTCAACGTGGTTGTAAAAGGCACAACGACCGGATCGAGTACCAATGCAAACGGAGAATTTTCAGTCAATGCCCCGGATAAGGATGCGGTGCTGGTCTTTTCTTTTATCGGATATGTGACCCGCGAAATTCCCGTAAACGGCCGCTCTGAGTTGAATGTAACCCTGGAAACGGATGTCCAGGCACTTGGAGAAGTAGTGGTGGTGGGATACGGAACACAAAAACGTTCGGACCTGACGGGTTCCGTAGCTTCTATAAAAGCCGATGAGATCAAGAACCTGCCAGTAAGATCGCTCACCGAAGCATTGCAGGGACGTGCTGCCGGTGTCATGATCAGCAAAGAAAACGGGAAGCCGGGCGCCAACTCGCAGATCATCATCCGGGGCGTAGGTTCTATCAATGGACTGAACCCGCTTTTTGTCATCGACGGCATCGTGCGTGGCAACAACAGCAACTTCAACCCGAAGGATGTGGAGTCGATCGAGATCATCAAAGATGCCAGTGCAGCCGCAATATATGGTGCGCAGGCAGCGGGCGGTGTCGTTTTAATTACAACAAAAAAGGGTTCTTTTAACCAGAAAAACAGCTTTAATTTCTCTTCCAATGTAGGTGTCCGGAACATCACCAAATCCTACAATATGCTCCAGACGCCGGACTACATCCGTGCGCGCAGGGGCATTAAGCAGGATTATGGCCTCTGGAACAATCCCGACCTGCCTAATACCAACTGGTTCGACGAACTTTTCCAGAGTGGCAATGAGCAGACTTACATGTTATCCATGAATGGCGGTACGGCCAAAGCAAAATACTACGTGTCGGCGGGTTATGAACGTGAAAATGGCATCCAGAAAAGCAATTATTGGGAGCGTTATTCGCTGAGGATCAACAATGATTACCAGCTTGCCAAGAATTTTACATTCGGCCACCTCATTTACATGGCCAAAACTTCCCAAAATCCGGCCACAAGGGGTATTCCCTGGAGAACACTGCCGTACATGGCCGTACGTAATGCAGACGGCACCTTCGCAAAAGTACCACAGGAAGTGGAGTTTTCCGGTGGTAACGATGTGGCTTCGCTGGCTTATATGCATCAGAAAAACAACAACCTGCTGCTCGACGGAGTGGTATATGCCGATTGGGCCATTGTGAAAGGACTGAATTTCAGGACAACCGCAGGCGGCGGTTTCAATGCAGGCTTTACGGACAATTTTACGGAAAAAAACCTGCTCTTAAGGACTGCCCAGGTTGAATCCTATTCCAAATCATCCAGTTTCGGTGAAAGTTACCAGCTCACGACGCAATTGACCTATGCCAAGGTTTTCAATGAAAAACACGATTTCAAGATCATGGCGGGGTACGAGATCAAAAAATCCGTCGGGTCGAGCCTGAGTGCCAATGCCACCTCGTTTCCCGTTCAGGTGGCCGAATCATTTGATCTGTCGACGAACCCGAACAAAACAGCCAGTGGTGCTCTGAGCTATGGCCGGTTTTTGTCGCAGTTTGGCCGTCTGAACTATACCTATGCGAATAAATATATCCTGACCGCCAATGTGCGTCGGGATGGTTCCACCAAATTCGGGCCATCGAGCAGGTGGGGGGTATTCCCCTCAGTAGGCGTGGGCTGGAAAGTGAATGAAGAACCGTTTTTCCAGCACATCGGCGCCGAGCTCATCACCTTGCTGAAACCCAGGTTGAGCTGGGGTATCCTGGGTAACGACGCGGCGATTGGTAACTATGCGTATCAGCCTTCTTACCAGCAAGTGGAGCAGCATAGCTTTGACGAAACCAATATCGTAGGCGGTTTCAACTCCATCAAGGTGGTTAACAAGGATATCAAATGGGAGGAGATCCATACCGTGAACGCAGGTCTCGACCTGAACATGTTCAGCGACAGGCTATCGCTTTCCGCGGAATACTACGACCGCGAAACGAGGGATATGTTGTATAACCTGCCTATTCCTTTGTCGTCGGGCATAGCGCCATTCAATGCAGCCAACAGTACCATGCCGGTCAACATTGGAAAAATATCCAACAAGGGCTGGGAGCTGACGGTTTCTTACCGCGACCGCCGCGGCGACCTGAGCTACAACATTTCCGGAAACATTTCTCAAAATCATAACAAAGTAGTCGATCTCGGTTTGCCCACCGCCTACATTTATAGCGGAAGCCTTGCATTCATGAGTGGTAATTCTCCATTCAAAACCGTCAACGGGCAGCCTGTGGGCCAGATTTATGGATTGATCACGGAAGGACTGATCAAGGACCAGGGCGAGGTGGACCAGTTGAACGCTACCGCGACCGAAAAAGCACTCGCAGCCGGGACCATTAAGCCTGGTGCGGTTGCTTACTACAATCAGCAGTATACGGGTCCGGGCGATTTCAGGTTTAAGGATTTGAATGGCGACGGCAAGATCACGGACCTCGACAGAACATTCATCGGCAACCCCTGGCCCAAATTCCAGTACGGTTTCAACATCGACCTGGCCTGGAAAGGGATTGATTTCATGGTGCAGTTCTTCGGTATCACCGGCCGCGATGTGATCAACGGTTCCAAAATATTCGAACAGTCGTTCCAGCAGGATTACCAATCCACCCCCGCAATTTTCAATGCGTCGTATTTTCTGGGTAACGGGCTTACCAACCAGCCCCGGCTGGGTGTGATCGATCCTTCAAACCCCAATAAATTCATCATCGATCCAAGCAAGAACTACGGTTGGTATTCATCCTATTTTGTTGAAAACGGATCGTACCTGAAAGTAAAAAACCTGTCTCTCGGTTACACGCTTCCCGAAGGACTGGTGCATAAGCTGAAACTGCAAAAGCTCCGGATTTATGTGACTGGGCAAAACCTGCTCACTTTCACCAAGTTCACTGGCCTGGACCCGGAGTTTTCCAACGATGTAAAAAATCACGGCTTATACGGAATTGATACTTATCCCCAAACAAAGCTGTATTCAGTCGGACTTGATCTGAGTTTTTAAAAGATCAACGAGTAAAACAGGCTTTATCAAAAAGATTTCAATGATGAAAAAACTAATCTATATCCTGCTTTTTGCGGTCATCACCGGCACCCACACCGGTTGCAGCGACTCATTTTTAGACGTGAAAGACAACAGTTCCATTTCTCCCGCCGATTTCCCGAAATCGCTGGCCGACCTGGACTTAATGCTCGTTTCTATTTACGGCGTCCAGCACGAATGGGGGTTCATGGGGCATTTCTGGCATGGCTATTCCATGTATTGCCTGGACCATACCATCGACCTGCAATGGCGTGGGGATGAATCCTGGATCGGGATATGCATTGGCAAAGCCCAACTGGGCGACAACAAAATTTCGCAGGAATGGCGTGACGTCCAGAAAGGCGTTTATTACGCGAACAGTACTCTGGAAGCCATTGCGAAATACCGCACAACAGCGCCGGAAACTGAAAAAGCAGCCATTGATACCAAAGAAGGCGAAGCGCTGTTCATGAGAGGCTTCTATCTCTGGCATTTGCAAAGCCTTTACGGGCAGCCCAACCTGGACGGAATGGGGGTGCCCATCATCCGGACTGTACCGCAAGACTTGTCGTCCATGTCTGTACCCCGTGCCACAACAAGAGAGACCTACCAGGCAATTATCGAAGACTGGAAACGTGCCGCAACATTGCTCGAAACCCAGAAAGATGTGCACCGGGCCACCCAATGGTCGGCTAAGGCAGGGCTTGCCAAGGCATATTTGTTTGCCGAGAAGCCCGACAGCGCCAAAATCTATCTGGAAGATTGTATCAACAACAGCGGCAAATCGCTGGTGAGCTTTACCCAGTACAAGAATATGTTCAATGGCAACACGCAGTACGAGTATAATTCGGAGTCGTTTTACGAGGTAGGCAACAAAGCACAGCCCGAAGCGGCAAACGGCAACGGCTCGCGTGCGCAGAACACCGGTTCGACGGTTTCCCTGCTCTACACGCCATTTTACATTGATCCCGCCGACGACGAAAGGAAGGCGATGGGTTACAGCAACCAGTATATGCACGATCAGAACCTGAAAAGGTTCGGATATGTGGACGATGCGCCATTTAACCAGATGGAACAGGTGGACGGCAAATGGAGATTAAAACCAGCCTATGTGACGCAGCAAAATACACGTCGCGCGCTGGTAGGCACACAGGCCGACGGCCCCGATCCCCGGCTTTATGTTTGCGCCATGCAGCCGTTTTTCGATTCGATCAAAGTGGCAGGCAAATTCTATAAAATTGCGCAGGCGGAATTCGGGAAATGGTATAACCTGGATGCGGCAACCGGGCTAAAAAAGGAAAATTTCTACGGCTGGCCGCTCAAAAAGAACCAATACCTGGATGGTAAGCTGGAAGAAACCAAGAACGTTGCAGGCGCTAACTTCTATTTCATTCGCCTGCCCGACATTTACCTGATGTATGCCGAAATCCTGAAATCGAGCAACCCGGCCCTTGCTTTGGAATACATCAATAAAGTAAAAAGACGCGCCTACGGTTTCCCACCCAACGCTCCTTCCGCGGTCGATTACAAAAGTCTGGCCGACAGGACCAAAGCACCAGCGGACGATCATTTGGCCAATAACCCTCTTTTATACGAGAGATGGGCGGAGTTCTTTGGCGAAACCAGATGGTGGGAAGATGTGCGCCGCCTGAGACTCGGTGCCCAGGAATCCGCATTTTTCAAAACCGTAGCTGCCGGCAGGAGCATTGTATGGCGCGACGAGCATTACGCGATGCCGATATCGCCCCTGGAATTTGAAACCAATACCAACCCTGGGATGAAGCAAAACCCGGGATATTAACAAGCTAATTGCCGACTACTTCCTAAACCTCAGTGGGCGTCATTTTTGGCGCCCACAAAATTTGAAGCGCTGCCCTATTTTTTCAGACAAATTTCGGTACAGCCGGTAAAAACGCTGCTATTGTATTCGATACAGGAATTGCACCAGGTATTTATAGATCATCAACGAAGATGCTTTAAGATACTGCGTATAGCGTATTGAGTGATAGTTTTGATGGAAGCTTGTTCAATCAGGATCATAGCTACTCCGGCAAGAATCAGTTTTAAGAATCAAAAAAACAACCATGCTTAACAAAATAGATCTTGCCCCGTCCATGAACCGGCGGGAAGGAATGAAAATGCTCGGACTTGGCTCGGCGGGTGGACTGCTTGGCTTGTTCGGGGGTAAATCCGCCGAGGCGAAAGATGTTACTACTCCGGCCTATGCCAAAGGAATGGCGTCTGTAAAAATCAAAAGCGTGAAAGCGATTGCGACGGCTCCAATGGGGCATAACCTGATCGTGGTAAAAGTGGAGACGACCGAGCCGGGATTGTACGGATTGGGTTGCGCCACATTCACACAGCGTGCCGAGGCGGTGGTGACGGCGGTGAACAGTTACCTCAATGAGTTCTGCACCGGAAAGGACGTGGATAACATCGAAGATATGTGGCAATCGACCTATGTAAGTTCGTATTGGCGTAACGGGCCGGTTTTGAACAATGCTTTGAGCGGGCTCGACCAGGCTTTGTGGGATATCAAAGGCAAGCGCGCCCATATGCCGGTGTACCAGATGCTGGGCGGAAAAGCGCGTTTTGCAATACCCTGTTATACCCACGCCGGCGGAAACACTCCGGAACAATGCGCGGATAATGTTCTGAAATTCATGGAGGAGGGGTTTGGCTATATGCGCATCCAGAGCGGTTACGCCAACACGCCAGCCGGGAAAAAGCCCGATTTCCAGGAAGCGGGCTACGGTTACCCGGGCGACGGACATATGAACGAATCTGCCTATCTGCGCTCCATCCCTAAGATGTTTGAGGTGGTCAGGAAACGCTGCGGCGAAGACATTGAGCTTTTGCACGACATCCATGAGCGGGTGCAGCCCATCGGTGCGATCAACATGATCCGGCAGCTGGAACCTTATCATCCGTTTTTCATTGAGGACCCGTTTCCGCCAGAACAAATGGGCTGGTTCAAACAACTGCGGCAGAGTACAACGGTACCCATTGCAATGGGCGAGATTTTTAACAATCCCAATGAATGGCGGGATGCGATGGTGAACCAGCTGTTCGACTATATCCGCTGCCACATTTCGCAGGTTGGCGGTATTACGCCAGGGATGAAAATCGCAAGACTGGGCGAATGGTTTAACATTAAAACGGCCTGGCACGGTCCAGGTGATGTTTCACCGGTAGGACATGCAGCCAACAGCCATATTGATTTTGCGATCTGGAACCTGGGGATCCAGGAGGCGGTGAGCTTTTCCGACAAAATGCTGGAAGTGTTTCCGGGAAGTCCTTATGTGAAAAAGGGCTATATGTATGTGAACGAGGCGCCGGGCCTTGGCGTGGATATCAACGAAAGCCTTGCCGCCAAATATCCAATCAAAAAAGGCTCCAACTGGCAGATCAGAAGCAGCGACGGTACCATTCTCAGGCCCTGATCTACGAGCATTACTGTATGAATTTATTTTCTAAACCTTTTTATTTTCTCATGTTCCTGCTGTTTTTCAGTTGGTCGTCCCGGGTGCCAGCGAAAAAAGCATTGTGAGCGACACCGATCCCGCCCGGTTGATTAACTGGCATCCAAAGCCAGGGGAGATATTCCGGCGCGACGCCCGCAATCATGAAAGCGGGTATGACGAGTACAACCCTTTTACAGAAGAGGCAATGCCAGTGTTGCGGTATCCTTTGGGAAACGGTCCGAAGTAACTCAAGAATAAGATGAAGCGATCACTAATTAACTCAGTAGCTCCTGACGCTCAAAGGTATTTCTTCATATAAGTAATCATAAGCGTCCAGTCACCGGGCAAAACCGTGTGCCCGCCCTCGTGCATGTAATAACCCAAGTGGTTCATGAGCAACGAAGTATCGCCCGCCGGGGGCATTGTGGTTGTTTCCGGGGCGGTTTCTTTGAAGAGTTTGTATACCGGAGCGGCAGCTATAGCCGACAGGAATTCACCTTTCGGGTCAGACCAATAATCGGTACTGCCCGTTTGGAGCAGCAAGGGCCTGGGCGCCATTAATGCCACCAGCATATGGGCGTCGATCGGCATCTTGTCTAGCTTGTCTGCATAAGTATGGTAATTGGGGGCAAACTGATAGAGGTAGCGTGAGGGATCGGTAATATGCTGCACCGTTTCGCCATAGTTGCGACGGCTGATCGCCGCCCCGCCTTCGCCGGATATACTAGCGAGCACCATTTTGAACCGGGTGTCGCGCACGCCAGCCCAAAGGACGGTTTTTCCCAGGCGCGACGCTCCCTGCAGGGCAACACGTTTACTGTCTATCTGCTTGTCGGTTTCAAAATAATCCATAGCCCGGCTCAGTCCCCAGGCCCAGGCGGAAATAGCGCCCCATTCATTGGGCGCGGTTTCAGTTTGCCCTGGTCTTAAATATTGTTTCCTGATCCCGTAGCTTATCCCGTCCTTAAAATCGGGCTCTATATCGCCGTAGTAAACCGTCGCAAAACCAATTCCGGCATCGAGAAATTGTTCCACATTCATTTTCCCGAAAGGCGTTGGCTGGTCGGCTCTGACTCTCTTGCCCTCCCGGTTCCAGATGTTGTTCACCAGCAGTCCGGTATCTTCGATAGTCTGATTGTAAGCGGCAAATGAAATGTTCATCAGCAACGGCACCGGTTTGGCGGCCGCAGTCGGCAGGTAGATCAGCAGGTTCATTTTATGGTCCGACGTATCCTTTGTAAAATAAACGGTTACCTGTTTGCGCATTGCCTTGCCATTGAATGCAACGGTACCCTGATCAAAAACTTTGAACGTCATTTCGCCGGGGCGGCCCGGTGTTACGCCGAATTGAATTTCTTCAAACAACCTGATCAGCTCCGGTCTACGCTTTTCGGTCCAGATTTTCGCGCTGGTCACTGTTTGCCCGTCTGTGCATTTGAGCAGATCGGGCAGGGTGTAATTACCTACTGAGTCTTCCTGATAATTGACCGGAAATCCGGCAACCAATACCGGGCGGTTTGCGGGTTGCTGCGCAAAAGCTGCGAGCCCGATGGCCGCAAGCAATCCCGTGAAGAGAGCTGTTTTCATGGTTTGGTAATGGCGCGATCCGGTGCACCGGTTATCTGGTTGAGGTATGAATCCATATAAAAATCACTTTTCTACGGCCATTTCGGTCATCAGCCACCGCGTGCAAGCGACCATGGGCGTCCGATACTCTATTGTAGTTGCCCGTTCCGATAGACGGGTTATCCTGCGCGCGCCGCCCGGCTCATTCATTGCGACCCCGGGCAGCAGGGGCGTTTCCGGTCTGACCTTATTCCCCTTTTGTCGTACAGGTTTTTGCGCCATGACTGGTGTAACCGATTTGGTTGGTGAGCAGGCGTGCCGAAAGACCACGGGATAAGGATTGTGCGGCGCTTCCTACCACCTGCAGCCGGAACAGCAGTGCCATTGCAATATTTCGGAATGGCGTTTTCATCCTTCGGGTCCCATAGAACGATTATGCAAAAAAGCCCGCCGACCCAATGAAATACCCGTCCTGCTCTACGAAACCGTCATTTTAATCTATTAAACAGGAAATTTGGATATAATATATTCATTTACAGGTTATTATGATCAAATTTGACCTGTTTGTCGTCGTTCCCTGCCTATCTGTCGAATGTGCTTTGCTGCTGATGAATACCGCCTTAACATTGTATCATCAGTCAGGGGCAGGGTTGCTCCTGCAAAAACAAAACCATCACTTTTTAAATACAAAGAACCATGAAAACGCTCATCGCATCGGTAATTTTTGCTTGCTCATTGTCATTCACTTCAACTGCTTTTGCACAGGTTGGCACGACCGCTACCGGAACAAACATTTCTGCCACACCGAATACCGAGACCAGATTCTGGGTAGTGTCGGGCCAGAATGGAAAAGTAGATGTGAATGTAGTTAAGTCGGCCAAAATGGTATCTCTCAACATCGTAGACCAATATGGCAAGACGCTGGCCAGCAAAACCATTACGAAAGGAGAATCCGCAACCCGCACACGCTTTGACCTGAACGAACTTCCGGACGGTACCTATAAAGTGATCCTGATCGAAGGTAACCACGTACAGGAAAAAGACATCGAATTGAATACACATTCGTCAGAGACAACCAGAACTGTTTCTCTGAGTTAATGTAAGCCGCCCCAGGATAAAAAGCCCTGCCGCTCCACCGAGCCGCGGGGCTTTTTGTCTTGGGGGATAAAAGGTGGGCGAAGGATTACCTACTATGACGGCGGTTAGTTTTTGAGGTGAGATTGGTATGCTTTTTTAAAACCGGCATTTTCTAGTTTTGATCCACGTACATTTAGTGTCAAAAGTAAGGTTATGGGTAATCCGTACGCGTTTGAAACCAAGGCGAAGCAGGTGATTTTAACCCTTAACGGCGGATCATCCAGCATCAAATTTTCAGTCTATAGTTTAGAAGAAGGCCTGGCTCTCGTTTTATCCGGAGAAATAGGCCGTATCGGTGGAGAGGAGGCAACATTCAGCTTTCGTCGGGAAGGTGATGACGATGGGGAAAAGAAGGCAATCGGTGCGCAGAGTATGGCGACATCGGGAGAATTCCTGCTCGACTGGCTTGAAAAAAACATCGGGTTTGAAAAAATGCAGGCAGTGGGGCACAGGATCGTGCATGGAATGGATCACCGGGATGCGGTTGAAATTGATGATCTGCTGTTAAAAGAATTGAAAGAAATCAGCGCATATGACCCGGATCACTTACCGGCTGAGATTTTTTTAATCCAAAAAATAAAGGAGCGAAAGCCGCAGCTGAAACAGGTAGCTTGCTTTGATACGGCCTTCCATGCTGGTCTGCCTCAAGTGGCGTCCCAATTTGCGTTACCCCGAAAATTCCTTCAAAAGGGCATCAAACGTTATGGTTTTCACGGGTTATCGTACAGTTACCTGCTCGAACAGCTTCGCGAAAAATATGGCCCGGACACTGTAAGCGGACGCCTGGTGCTGGCACATCTGGGAAGCGGTTGCAGCATGGCAGCAGTGAGGGATGGCAAAAGCCTGGATACCACCATGGGGTTTACGCCGGTCGGAGGAATGATGATGGGGACCAGGACCGGTGATTTAGATCCGGGGATCATTGATTACCTTCTTAAAAACAAGCTTGTTGGTATATCCGAATTTTCGGACCTGATCAACCGCCAGTCGGGGTTGCTGGGCGTTTCCGAAATCAGCGCCGATATGGGTGAATTGCTTGAACAGGAAGAGGATGATGACCGTGCCGCAGAGGCGATTGCATTATTTGTGTACCTGGCAAAAAAATGGATCGGGGCAATGGCAGCCGTGTTAGGCGGCTTAGACGGACTTGTATTCACCGGAGGTATTGGAGAAAATGCGCCCGGGGTGCGGCTTCGGATTTGTCAGGGGCTGGCTTTTTTAGGAATTCAAATAGACGAGATGGCGAATAGATCAGGACAGACCTTGATATCGGCCCCGGAAAGCCGTGTCAAGTTATTTTTAATCCCGGCCAACGAAGAATACATGATCGCCAGGCTTACACAGCAAGCAATAAACGACTTGGGACCTACTCCACGATAACGAATATGGAAAACGAAAAAAACGAACTAAGCCTTGTGGATGCCTACTGGCGGGCAGCCAATTATCTTTCCGTGGGACAAATGTACCTGCGGGAGAACCCGTTGCTTCGGGAGCCTTTGCAGGTAAGCCACATTAAAAAAATGCTGCTGGGCCACTGGGGTACCACGCCAGGGCAGAACTTTATATATGCCCACCTCAACCGGATCATTAATAAGTACGATCTGAACATGATCTACATATCCGGTCCGGGCCACGGCGGACCAGCACTGGTTGCCAATACCTACCTGGAAGGCACTTATTCCGAAATTTATCCCGACATCAGCCAGGATGAAGCGGGATTAAAGAAATTATTCAAACAGTTTTCGTTTCCCGGTGGTATCCCCAGTCATGTTTCACCGGAATGTCCGGGTTCTATTCATGAAGGCGGGGAACTGGGTTATTCGCTCAGTCACGCATTCGGGGCAGTTTTTGATAATCCGGACCTGATTGTGGCCTGTGTCGTGGGTGACGGCGAGGCCGAAACCGGCCCGCTGGCTACTGCATGGCATTCCAATAAGTTTTTAAACCCCGTTACCGACGGCGTCGTGCTGCCCATCCTGCATTTAAATGGCTACAAAATAGCCAACCCAACGGTTCTGGCTCGCATTGGCCACGAAGAGCTGCAAAAGTTGATGGAGGGGTATGGCTGGACACCTTATTTCGTCGAAGGCGACGATCCGGCGGTGATGCACAAGCAAATGGCCGATGTGCTCGATCAGGTCGTCGTACAGATCCGCGCGATCCGTTTTGATGCGCTGGAAAATGGGAACAGGCAGCGCCCGTTCTGGCCGATGATCGTCTTAAGAAGCCCGAAAGGCTGGACTGGGCCAAAGGAAGTGGACGGTGTAAAGATTGAAGGAAGTTTTCATGCACACCAGGTACCGATCGGAAGTCCGGCTACCAACCCCGGGCATCTGAAGCAGCTGGAAGAATGGATGAAAAGCTACCGGCCCCATGAGTTGTTCGACGATGGCGGAAAATTAATCGAAAGTTTGGCCGCGATTGCCCCCAAGGCAGAAAAGCGCATGGGCGCAAATCCGCATGCCAATGGCGGCTTGCTGTTGAAAGATCTCCGGATGCCCGATTTCCGGGATTATGCGGTGGAACTGGAACAGCCGGGTGGGAAAACGGAGTCGGACACGACCATTGTCGGGGGATTTCTGAGGGACGTGATCCGATTGAACCAGGCGCAGCGGAATTTCAGGATCTTCGGACCCGACGAAACGCTGTCCAACAAGCTTAACCATGTTTTCGAAGCAACAGACCGCCAATGGATGGGCACCACGGATGATACCGACGAATACCTGAACACAGACGGCCGTGTGATGGAAGTACTGAGCGAGCACCAGTGCGAAGGCTGGCTGGAAGGCTACCTGCTCACCGGGCGTCATGGGCTGCTGAACAGCTATGAAGCCTTTATCCATATTATCGATTCGATGTTTAACCAGCATGCCAAATGGCTGAAAGTGACGCGCGAACTGCCATGGAGAAGAGAAATTGCGTCGTTGAATTACCTGCTCGCGTCGCACGTCTGGCGACAGGACCACAACGGCTTCACGCATCAGGATCCCGGTTTTATCGACCATGTGGTGAACAAAAAAGCGGAGATCATCCGGGTATATCTGCCACCGGACGCGAACTGCCTGCTGTCTGTCATGGACCATTGTTTGCGGACCAAGCATTATGTGAACGTGATCATCGCCGGCAAGCATCCCGCGCCCCAGTGGCTCAATATGGAGCAGGCAGTAAACCACTGCACAAGAGGCATCGGCATCTGGAACTGGGCCAGCAACGATGAAAATGCAGAACCGGATGTGGTTATGGCCTGTGCTGGCGACGTGCCGACACTGGAAACACTGGCAGCGGTTTCTATTTTAAGGGCGCATGCGCCGTCCCTGAAAATAAGGGTCGTAAATGTGGTCGATCTGATGAAGTTACAGTCGGTCACCGAACACCCACATGGACTTGACGATCCTTCATTTGATGCACTTTTTACGTTGAACAAGCCGGTGATTTTTGCTTTTCATGGCTATCCCTGGCTCATTCACAGGCTTACCTACAAGCGGCATAACCATCAGAATTTTCATGTGAAGGGTTATAAGGAGGAAGGAACGATCACAACGCCTTTCGACATGACCGTTCTCAACGAAATGGACCGGTTCCATCTGGTACAGGATGTGATCATGCGGTTGCCCCAGTTGGGGAATACCTGCGCCTACCTGAAACAGGAGATGCAGGATAAGCTGATCTTCCATCGGAGTTATATCAACGAAAACGGGGAAGATATGCCGGAGATCAAAGATTGGATATGGACAAGTAATATAAAATAGTTTCCCCATTGCAATAACCCCGCTTATTTAAGTAATTTGCATAGAACAAATTGTAGAATAAATGTAAAAATGGCTTGTTTGGATTTTGCCATTGCATGAAAAGGAAGAATAACATTCCAGTTTTGTTCAAAACAACAAATTGATTTAAAGGCGGTTAATGAGAGAGTTTTCAGATGACAGGATGCTTTTGGATCGCTGTGCCGAGGGGGACAGGGAGGCGTATACCGCATTGTACAAGTCTTATCTCTCGGGTTTGCTCAAATACATTTACCTGTTTACCAAATCCCAGGATCTCAGCGAGGAAATCGTCCAGGATACGTTCGTGAAGATCTGGGACCAGCGCGACGGGTTGAAAAATGTGCAGCTTTTTGAACCCTATCTGTTTAAAATAGCCAAAAACCTGTTGCTCGACTATCTCCGGAAAGAGAAAACACAGCTCAGGTACCTGTCGTCCTCTGCGCCGGTTAGGGAGGAAAGCGAGGAGTACGCCGACAGCGACCTGATTTACGGGCAGTGTTTCCAGCTTGCCCAGGACGCGATCCGCATGCTTCCGGAAAAACGCAAACAGATATTCGAACTCAAAACCAGAGAGGAATTTTCATTGGACCAGATTGCCGAAAAGCTCGGGATTTCCAAATCGGTTGTTAAAAAGCAACTTTACGCAGCCAACAGTTTCGTAAAGGACTACCTGCGCAAGCATGGAGAAATCACAGCAAATGTGGTGATATTCATGTATTTATCGTCTTCTATTTAATAAGTTCTAAAAAAAGTAAAAATAATTTCACTGTCGAGGGGTTCTTTCGGAATGCTCGTACGTCTTTCGGAATATGGAAGAAAACGACTACCAAAGCTTTGACTGTAAAGCATTTTTAGAAAAATACCTCCAAAACAGGCATTCTCCCGAAGAGCATGAGCAGTTCCTCAAATGGTTTAGCTCTGTTCCACCACAGGAGGCTGAGCGGATCATGGAAGCGTATGGCGGCATGGCCGGAATGCGTTCCGTATTGGAAATGCAGAACCAGAACGATGCCTTGGTCCGGAAAATAGAAGCGCGGCTGGACCAGGCCGACGCTGCCGTGAGCACATCCGTAGCCCCGGTTTTAAACTTATGGACTTACATCAGAAGATTTTCGGCCGCAGCAGTATTTATCCTGCTCGGCTTTGGCGGTTATTACCTTTTCATCAGCAAAGCCCGGCAATCCGGAACTGCCCCTCAGCCTGTAACAACCGCTGAGGGTGCGCCCGGAGGGAACAAGGCAATGCTGACCCTCGCCGACGGGTCGAGGATCAACCTCAATGAAGCAGTTGAAGGGCAGATCGCGAAGCAATCGGACATCCAGATCTACAAAGTCACGGACGGGCAGCTGGTCTATTCCAGGCCGGTTAGCGAAAAGTCCGCTGCCGGTAACCGGGCGAACTTCAACCAGATCACGACACCCAAAGCTGGTCAGTATCAGATTAACCTGTCGGACGGAACGAAGGTTTGGCTTAATTCGCTGTCGTCCATCCGTTTTCCCGCCATTTTCGATGGGAACGAACGTCGTGTCGAGATTACAGGCGAAGTTTATTTTGAGGTATCACCTTACCAGCGGGATCATCGGAAGATTCCATTTCTGGTCGTCTGCAACAACCAGGTAATCGAGGTCGTAGGGACCCATTTTAATGTAAATTCCTACAGGGACGAAGGGGCAGTCAAAACCACTTTGCTGGAAGGAAGCGTGAAAGTATACCCTGTGCGCGGCAATGCCGGGAAGGTCGGGACGGCGGTGCGTTTGAGACCCGGCGAACAATCGATCTTAAAACAAACAAACGCCAGTACAGCCGCGATCTCGGTCGAAAAGGCGGATACTGAAAGTGCCATTGCCTGGCAGAAAGGCTATTTTAAATTTCTTGATACCGATATTCAGGAGGTGATGCGCCAGCTTTCCCGCTGGTACGACCTGGAAGTGGTATACAAGGGGCCTCTCCCGCAAGATCAGTTTACCGGTTATGTTTCAAAAAAAGTGGCGATTTCCAATGTGCTGAACATTCTGGAAGAAGGCGGGGGCGTGAAGTTTAATGTCAGGGACAACCGGGTTGAAGTGATGGCTGCGGAGTAGTATCTTATTGATTTACAATTACTTATAGATAATTTTTCTTAAAACCAGATACCAGATATGAACGACAGCTGAGCAAAACACGCTGGTTGACCAAAAAAAACACTTCGGATTGGCGTCCGAAGTGGCAAGTACCCTACTGAAATCTTTGGCCGGACTCAGTACGGGGCGCTGTTGAGGTTAATACAGTCAGGAATTTTCGAGAAACCCAAATCATGTACAATTGAACCTAAACATTGTAAAAGTATGAAATATGCTTTACTAAGTCAACACGGCCATACCCGGCCGGGTACCCGGCATGCACCGCCGCTTTATGTCAAAATAGCAAGGATTATGAAGCTTACGGCCTTTCTCTTTTTTGTAGTTTTTATGCAGGTGAGCGCCGGCGTATATTCGCAAACCGTTAGGCTGAACGAGAATAACAGCGGGCTGGAAAGGATTTTCAATGAAATCCGCAAACAGACGGGCTATAACTTTCTATATAACAACCGGTTGTTGAAAAAGACTGTCCCGGTAAACATCAAAGTGAATGGCGCGGAACTGAAAACGGTGCTGGACCGGGTTTTTGAAAATCAGCCTTTGAGCTATTCCATTATTGACAAAACGATTGTCGTAAAAAAGAAAAAAACAAGCGCTGAGCAGATAGATATGCCGGCGATCAGGCAGGAAAATATGCCCGAGCCGGTATTTGGAAAAAACGACCTGGGAGCGCCCAACCTGCTTTCCAATAAAGTGACCGCCTACCAGCTGCCGGTTGTGGAAGTAACGGGTAAGGTTACCGATGACAAGGGGGAACCGTTGCCGGGTGTGAGCATTGTCATCAAAGGGTTGTCGCAGGGGACCACTACGGCGTCGGACGGAAAATTCTCGCTGGCGGTGCCGGGTACGAGCTCGGTGCTCATCTTTTCTTTTGTAGGGTATGTGTCCAAGGAAGTGATCGTAGGGAACCAGAGCACGATCCATGTCATACTTGGGGTGGATACCAAGGCACTGGAAGAAGTGGTGGTGGTGGGCTATGGCGAAATGAAACGCGCCGACCTCACGACCGCGCAAACTTCGGTGTCGGCAAAGGATATCAGCAAGACGGTCAACACGACGATCGAGCAGGCTATTCAGGGCAGGGCGGCAGGTGTTTATGTAACCCAGAATTCGGGCCAGCCGGGCGGGGGTATTTCTGTCAATATCCGCGGGGTTAACTCCATCAGCGGCAGCAACGAACCATTGTATGTGGTGGATGGGGTGCAGATTCCCGGCCAGTCGGTGTCGTTTGGGTCGCAAAGTTCGTCCAATCCGCTTGCAGGATTAAACCCCGCCGATATAGAGTCGATTGAAGTGTTGCAAGGTCCTTCCGCAACTGCTATTTATGGTTCGCGGGCTACCAATGGCGTTTTGATCGTTACAACCAAAAGAGGAAAATCGGGGGATACCAAGATTTCCTACGGTTACCAATACAGTTTGCAAACCGCCCCGCAATCGCTGGATGTGATGAACCTGCGCCAGTATGCACAAATGGTAGGCGAGTACCACGCATTGGCGGGGGGCGAAACGCCACAGGAATTTCTGGACCCTTCGCTGCTGGGCACCGGTACCGACTGGCAGAAGGAGCTTTTTAAAAGCGCGCCGATGAACAAGCATCAGCTGAGCCTCAGCGGTGGCAATGATAAGACTACTTATTATCTGTCCGGCGAGTACCTCAAACAGGATGGCGTGGCATTGGGCTCGGGCTTTAACCGGTACGGTTTCAGACTGAACCTGGATAACAAACCAAGAAAATGGGCTTCTATCGGTGCGAACCTCAGTTTTAACCAAACCAATGACAACCTGACCACCAGCCAGGAAAACATCATCGCCAGTGCGTTACAGCTGACGCCGCAGGTACCTGTTAAAAATCTGGACGGATCGTGGGGCGGGGGAGACACGAATAATGGTGCCAATCAGTTTGCACCGGTCAACCCCATTGCGATTGCGAATTTGACGACAAACAAGCTGGTCAGAAGGCAGTTTCTGGGTGGTTTGAACCTGGGTATCGAGATGATGAAGGGCTTGAATTTCAGGTCTTCCTTCAATACCAATCTGGGTTTTTCAAATTCCACTTATTATATCCCGACTTATGCGATTGGCTGGGCCAGAAACGTGACCGCGTCGCTGACCAATGGGAACGGTGTGAACACCTATTACAATTGGAACCAACTTTTGGAATATAATAAGCAGTTCGGAAAGCACAGCATCAATGCCATGGTAAGCCACGAAGCACAAGCTTCGACCTACAAGAACGTAGGCGCCACCAGGACCGGCTTTTTAACCAACGATATCCTTGACCTGGCTGCGGGCGATGCGCTTACTTCCAGTAATTCAGGTGGTTCGGGCGAATGGGCAATGGAATCGTACCTGGGAAGGTTAAACTACAACTATGCCGACCGGTACATTGTCATGGCGACCGTGCGACGCGACGGTTCGGCTAATTTTGGTAAGGAAAACAAGTGGGGTTTTTTCCCGTCCGTTTCCGCAGCCTGGCGGGTATCGCAGGAGCCATTCTTCAATGTACACGCAATCAGCGAGTTGAAGTTGCGCTTTGAAACAGGTGTGACGGGGAACCAGGGCAGCGGCGGGATCTACTCGCCGATGGGCACCGGTGCGACGCCCACCTCGACGGGTTTTTTACCTACCAAATACAGCAATCCTGGTTTGAAATGGGAAGAAACCAAAACCAACAACTTCGGCATCAACGTGGGCCTGCTGGAAAACAGGATCCAGTTTGAACTGGACTATTATATCAAGAACACCGATAACCTGCTGATGGAAAAACCATTGCCCTGGTATATGGGAACCAATGGAACCGGTGCGGTGGGTTCGCCGACAGTTAACATCGGCGCATTGCAGAACAAAGGTTTTGGTTTTACGATCAATACCGTCAACATCAACCGCGGCGGTTTCAAATGGGAAAGCAGCCTGAACATTTCGAGCTTTAAAACCAGGATCAAATCATTTTACTCGGAAAGCGCCTTTGTGGACCGCACTTCTTGGTGGTTACAGGATTGGACGCAGCGTTCGGAAGTGGGTAAAGCGCCCTGGCTTTTCAGGGGATATGTGGAAGAAGGGCTGTTTCAGACCGTTGCCGAAATCGATGGCAGCGCCGTGCCCGTGGACAACAACGGAAACAGGCTGCCTACCAACGTGAACAACATCTGGGTGGGCGACGTGAAGTTCAAGGATATCAATGGGGATGGTAAAATTGATGAAAATGACCTGACCAACATTGGAAATCCCTGGCCGAAAATGTTTGCGGGTTTTACCAATACCTTCTCTTACAAAGGTTTCGATCTGAGCCTGCTGTTTACCAGCACCTATGGGAACGACATTTACAATTACCTGGGCAAGCTGAATACCAATGCCAGCAATATCAACCTGAGCCGCAACCTGCTGGTGCACGCCATGGATTATGCCAAGCCGGTGACCAATGAAAGCGGCGAAGTGGTACTGGCCAATCCCGGTACCGACGTGGCGCGGATCTCCAACGGGCCCAATGGTAACTTCAACCGGCACACCGATAAATGGGTGGAAGATGGCTCCTTCATCCGGCTGAAAAACGTTTCGCTGAGCTATAATGTACCGGCGGCTTTGATGTCTAAACAGAAGATCATCAGAGGGGCACGCTTATCGGTAGGAGCGCAGAATGTGCTCACATTCACCAGATACACCGGTTTTGATCCCGAGGTGGGCGCTTATGTTTCCAGGGATTCCAGTCCGTCCAATCAGGCTATCGGGCTTGATTACGGCCGGTATCCGCTGACTCCCGTTTACACTTTTAGTCTGGGCCTGGACTTCTAAAAACTGAACCACATGAAAAATTTCCACAATATACTTTACCGGACCGCCCTTTTGGTTTCGCTCTTTGCCGTTACTTCCTGCTCCGAGGATTTCCTGGAAAGGCCGCCGGTTGACTCGATCGTAGATGCCGGTTTTTACCAGACGGACGATCAGGTTTTGGCTTCTACCGCATTGTTGTACAGCAAGGTATGGTTTGATTACAACGACAAAGCTTCTTACAATCTGGGCGATTTCAGGGCGGGGACTGCGTTTTCGGCCTGGAATGACAGGGGTAACGTGCTTTTCAATACCACGGGGAACACACCCGAGAACGGTTCTGCCTGGCGGTCGTTTTTTATCGTAGTCGGTCAATCCAATCTGGCCATCAGCAATATCAATCAGTATGCGGGTACCGGGGTGTCGCCTGCCATTAAGAAAATGGCGATCGCCGAGGCAAGGTTTATGCGCGCGGTGGCCTATCGTTCGCTGGTGATGAACTGGGGCGCGGTGCCGATCATTGAAAATAACCTGGAACTGCTGTCGGATACCACCGTTTCCCGCAACACGCCCGAAAGCGTCTGGAAATTCCTGACCAGCGAAATGCGCCAGGTAGCAGAGGACCTTCCCGAAACACCGGTGCGTCCGGGCCGGATCACCAGATGGTCGGCGGAAGGAATGCTGGCACGGTTTTACCTGACCCGCGCAGGCGTGGAGTCAAAAGGGTCGGGGCCGAGAAACCAGGCTTTCCTGGACAGTGCCAAATACTATGCGGAAAGGGTGATCACCCAAAGCGGGTTGTCCCTGCTGAAGAATTACAGCGACCTCTTTTTGTTCCCTTATGACAACAATTCGGAATCATTGTTCTCGCTGCAATGGGTTTATTCTCCCGGCGCCTGGGGTACCCAAAACTCAACGCCCGCATACCTGGCTTACAGTCCGGATATCGCTAACGGCGACGGCTGGGGCGGCGATAAAAGTGCAACCTGGTGGATGCTCAGCCAATATGAAGGAATAAAGCCAACTGCAACCGGCATGCAGGGACGTACTGTGGACCAGCGGCTTAAAGCGACTTTTATGCTGCCGGGAGCCAGTTATCCTGAAATTACGCAAACGATCCCGGGCGGCGAGCAAAGATTAGTTTTCCCATTTACCGGGACAGATAACAATTTTGTTGCCATCAAGAAGTACCTCACCGGTAAGGCCAAAGACGTAGGCGGATTGTCCGCTTCTCAAAACTATGGAAACGATACGTACATGATGCGGCTGGCGGAAATGTACCTGATCTACGCAGAAGCAGTGCTGGGAAACAATGCATCCACAACAGACCCTACCGCATTGAAATACTTCAACATGGTGCATATGCGGGCGGGCCTGCCGGTTTTTGCGGACCCATTGACTTTTGATGTCATCTTCAAGGAGCGCCTGGTCGAATTTGCGATGGAAGGAATGGCCTGGTACGATCTCGTAAGCCTGCATTATTACAATGCAGCCAAAGCCTATTCGATCCTGAACAGCCAGGACCGCGGGTTGTTCTTTACGGCTCCCGACCATTTCCCGAACCCTACTTCGTGGACGTTCACCAAAACGTCCTGGGCCACCACCGAGCGTACGATTGATGCCAACAGCGGAAACTTTCTTTTGCCGATCCCTTCGGCGGAGCTGAGCCAGGCGCCCAATCTTCAAAAACCGGCTGTGGACTATTACAGCAAATAAATCATTCAGGTTTATTCCAAATCGACATTCAAATGAAAAATAGATACAGATCGGTACTATTCTTTGCCTTGCTGGCATTGATGGCCGCATTCCAGTTCTCCTGTTCGGAAGAGGACCTTCCCAATGGCGGTGAGCCGAGGATCAAGTATATCCGTGTTACCAAGCCGACGTCTTCGGACTCCTTGCTGGTGGGCGCGTTTCAAAGTAACCTGATCGCCATTGTGGGGGAGAATTTGCAGGACGCCAGTGAAATCTGGTTCAATAACCAAAAGGCGGTTTTGACACCTACTTACATTACCAGCACATCCATCCTGGTGAGTGTTCCGGCGATGGTCCCCAAAGAGATCACCAATAAGATGAAAATCATTTTTTCCAATGGGAAAATATTGGAACATGATTTCGAAGTGCAGATCAGCGAGCCGGTAGTGGCGGGAATGAACAGCGAATTTGTGCCAACCGGAAGCGTAGCGACCATCAATGGCAACTTTTTTTACGAACCGCTGACCGTCACTTTTGCCGGGGGCGTGAAGGGTGAGCTGGTTTCGGTCACCGACCGGATCATCCAGGTGCGCGTGCCGGAAGGTGTTGTTCCCGGCCAGGTCACTGTGATCACCAATTTTGGCGAGACGAAATCCGATTTCTGGTTCAGGGATAACCGCAATATCTTTTTGAGCAGCGATCCTTTCACCGGCTGGTGGAACGCGGCTTATGTCGTAACCAAACCTGGGGCGGGGGACCCGGTGGCGATCAACGGAAACTATATCCGGGTAAAGGAAACCATCAGCGGCTGGCAATGGAAAGAGGTAGCGGGCGGCCCGCCGGATGCCATGGGAGCGATCAGCAAGAATGTACCGGACGAGGCGATCCTGAAACCGTCGGACTATAACCTGAAATTTGAGGTCAATACATTGAAACCCTACAATAACAACATGCTGAAAATCAACGTCGGACTTAGTAATGACTTTGTGAACGATGCATTTTTGTGGGCGCCACCTTACGACACCAAAGGCGAATGGAGGACGGTTATTATCCCCTTCGAGGAGATTGTGGCGAGTTATGAAAAGCTGGGCGTGAAGCCGAGCGTCAGTCCGAAAGGTTACTATACCAGGCTGTTGTTTCATGGCGGGGGTGATCTGGACGCGGATATTTCGCTGGATAACTTCCGTGTAGTGCCAAAAATTCTCAAAAAATAGCCCTAAACGGATATTCAAATGAAAACGATAATCAAACCACGGTTTTGGGCCGTGATATGTTTCGTCACGCTTCTGGGCCTGATGACGGCTTGCGACAAAAATGATGTGACAACCACAGACGAAGTTCAGCTGCTGAGCTTCGGCCCGTCGGGCGTGAAACCCGGCGACGAGATCAGTCTGATCGGGAACAACCTGGATAAGGTCACCTCGGTGGAACTGACCGGTGCCAGCGTTCCTGCTTCGGCATTTGTGAAGCAATCGTCCGAACTGATTGTATTGAAAGTACCCAATGAAACCGCTGAAGGCCTGGTAACCCTGAAAACAACCCAGGGCGACATTGTTTCCAAAACCATTCTGAGCTTTGAGGTCGCGGTGAAAATCACCAAAATACCGGCGCAGGCACGCCCGGGGGAGAACATTACCATTACCGGTGAGTATTTGAACTGGGTAAAAGCGATCACATTCGCCAAAGACACGGCAGTAACCAAATTTGTAAGTCAGTCATTGACCGAACTGGTCGTAACCGTACCATTTGGCGCGGAAACCGGCCCGATCATTTTCTCGACCGGCGGTACCGAACCATTGACGATTGAATCCGAAACCGAGTTGGCGATCGCGTTGCCTGCGGTCAAAAGCTTTGCACCGGCGGTAGCCGAGCGAGAAAAAAATCTGACGATCACCGGTACGGACCTGGATTTGACAATGGGCGTCATGTTCAAAGGAGTGGCGGCGCCCGTCACCGAATTTGTTGGTAAAACGGCCACCCAACTGGTGGTGAAAATCCCGAAGACGGCGACCAGGGGTAAGATTACACTGGTTGCTTACTCAGGACTGACCATCGAATCGGCTGATATGCTGAAATTTACGGACGACCTCCCCGACCTCGCAGCTCTGAAATATGCCATGTACGAAGATGCGCTGCTCAATTCCTGGCAGAACTGGGGATGGGGAGGCACATTCGATTTTGCGAATACCGAAAACGTCCGTGACGGCAATGCAGCGGCCAAGGTGGTTTTCGCAGGGTCATGGGGTGCTTTGAAATTTGCGAACGGTAGCGTGCCTACCGCAGCATACACAACGATCACGTTTTCTATTTTCGGCACGGCGGGTACCAAGGACAAGGTTATCAATGTGTCGGCCAACGGCGGCAAAGCATTTCCGGTGGCAGTGAAGGAGGGTGTCTGGACAGAATATAAGGTTGCCAAAGCCGACCTCGGCAGTCCGGCTACACTTACCGATCTCATGTTCCAGGAAACGGGCTGGGCAGGGACAGTTTATATCGACCACGTAGGTTTACAGTAATTTTATGGTTAAAAAACAATCTGGGAGGGCACTCGTCGGGTGCCTTATCCCGCTGTTTCTCATGATTTCCTGCAAGGACGATAACGTTCCGGCCAAAGCCGATGACCCGAAGGAGGAACAAATAGAGCCAGCAGTTGATCCCGAAATTGCCAAAACCATGGGCTTTTTCCTGGATAGCTGGGTGGAGAAATCATTTGCAATACCGGCATTTACCGAAGAAAAGGCACCGGTCTCGGCCAGCGGGACAGTTACCGTCGATGCATCGAAAGTGATCACCAAAGTCCCGGCAACGATTTACGGGCACAATGCCAATATCTGGATGTCGCCCATGGTCACCGAGCCCTTGTTCATGACCCATATCACCAATCTGAAACCCAATATCATCCGTTTCCCTGCCGGTAGCGGAAGCGACGTTTATTTCTGGAACGCTTCTCCCGGCAAGCTTCCTGCGGATGTGCCTCCGTTGCTGACAGCGGCCGATGGCACGCGGAAAGATCCTGGGTTTGGTTACGGAATGACCAACGACAACTGGCGGGCATCTCTGGATAATTATTACGATATGCGCCAGCAAAGCGGTAATAAAGGCGTTTTTACGGTCAATTACGGCTATGCCCGGTACGGGACCAGTGCTAATCCGGTGGCGGCCGCGGCGCATCTGGCAGCTGACTGGGTTCGCTACGACAAGGGCAGGACGCAATACTGGGAGATCGGCAACGAGAATTACGCGGATTGGGAATGGGGTTACCGCATTGATGTATCCAAAAACAAGGACGGTCAGCCGGAATACCTTACAGGTAAACTGTACGCGCAGCATTTTAAAGTCTTTGCGGATTCCATGCAAAAAGCGGCGACCGAAATCGGTGCAAAGATTTATATTGGCGCGGTGATGTATGAGTCAGAAACGGAAGCCTGGCAGGTGAATACCACCAAAACCTGGAACGCCACCCTGCTTCCTGAGCTGAATAACCGGGCGGATTTTTACATTTGCCACAACTATTTTACTCCATACGATCAGAATTCGACCGCCGCGGTCGTCCTGGGTTCTGCGCTTTCGCAGCCTTCCAAAATGATGAATTTTGTGACCAAAACCATTGCCGAAAACGGGGTGACGCAAAAACCAATTGCCATGACGGAATGGAATATGTGGGCCAGGGGTTCCAAACAGCAGGTTTCCAATGTCAGCGGCGCTTTCGCTGTCATTGTTTTGGGTGAATCGCTGACCAACAAATATGGGCTCGCCGCCCGCTGGGATTTGCTGAATTTCTGGGCGGAGGGCGATGATCACGGACTTTTCAGCGATGGGAATGAACCAGGCGTGGCCAAATGGACGCCAAGGCCCTCATTCTATTATTTGTATTTTCTCCAAAAAATGATGGGCGACCGGCTGGTAAACAGCGAGATGAATACCGGAAATACCAATGTAAAAGCTTATGCTTCCACCTATTCGTCCGGGCAAGCCAATGTGAACCTGATTAACCTGACGGGTTCACCCCAAACGGTGGAAGTGAAGTTGAAAAACTTCAGAACCGGCACCCGTTTTTACTGGTACAGCCTGGAAGGAAGCAATGACAACGGGGAGTTTTCAAGAAAGGTGATCATCAACAACTCGGCGCCCGGTGGCGTTGCGGGCGGTCCGGCTGATTATGCTGTTTTGAAACCTAAATCAGCTCTGACAGCTTCAGGGATCAGGTTTACGGTTCCTGCGAGGGGGATGGTTAGTGCGGTGATTGAGAAAAAATGAAGCAGTGTAATATTTTTGCCACGGCCATTGCGGCGCAAGGTCCGGTGGTTGTGACTGCCAATTTCGGGATTGCTGCGGGAAGCCTGCTCAATTACACCAAGCTGCTGTACAATAACCTGAAAGCGGATGGTATCTATGCAGGTATCGCTTCCATTGCGGCATTTGTGTCCATGGATGATCAGGCAGGTAAGGGTATGCTAGCCAATTTTCCTCCCGGTCTGCGGATGATCAGCGCGCAGGAAGTGGCGGAGCAGCATTGGAAATTGTACGCTGAACGGAAGGGCTACGAAGCGATCGTCGGCGATGAAGCAGCGATTTTAGCTCTTTTGGGTTCCTGATTCAAGAGAGCGGCTGGGAGATTGCGAAGAATGGAGATCGTACCATCTTTGCATTGACGAAACACGCTCTTAGATACGTAGGTTGCCGAAGTATCGAGCATTTTCCAACAACTCACATTTCCGATCATGCAAGATGTTTTAGTTTGTGGGAGGAAGATCTAAATATGCATGTTTTTCGAGTAAATGGCGAGCCTTATTCCAGTTATGTATAATTGCCAGTGCATAGTCATTGCCTTGCGAAAGATATGCAAATCTAAAAGATTGTTTGTTCGGAGGCGTTTCGGATATCTCCGCTAATGCTTGAATAGCATCTGAAATCCCGCGATTTACAAGGTTTTCGGATATTTCAATTTTACTTTTGTCCAAAAACTTAGGTAGGCCATATTTCACAGCATTTAATAGAAGGGCATGTCTTACACCTTCGGGAGGGTGAGATAATTTTCTAAGTTCATCGAGTTTTACTTCAATATCTCCAAATAGCAAAAAGGTTGTACTTATTGCAAAACTCCAAAAATAAATTCCCGTTGATTCTGAACTATAAAATGGTTTGTAAAAATCATCAATTTGATCTATATTTTTACTTGCACGAACAATTTCTAAGAGTTGTCTAGTTGCAGCAAAGCAGTCGGCGTCCATTTCTAGGGTTTGACGTAAAAATGGATCCTTACTGAGGTCACCAAACATTGAAGGGCTTTCATTAAGACTCATTTCACCACTTTGTTTTTCGAGTAGGCGCAAATGACCGTTACAAACATGACCATACTCATGCATTAATATGAAATTCATGGCATAGTTGTATAACTGATTAGCCAAGAATCGTCTGTAAGGGCATTTGGGCATAGGCCTTTTGCTAGGCAGGTACTCGCTTTCTTTGAGTTGAGAGTTATATAGTTTTTCTGATTCCAGTTCAATTTCAACTTGCCCATATTCAGTCAGAATTTTATTACTTGAAAGCATTCTATCAAAAACGTCCAGAAGGATGAAACTTGTCCCTGCATTTATACCAATGTAATATCTGCCATTTTTTCTTGTTACCGCAGCCCCAAGACTAGAATCGGCAATGTATCCGAAAAAAGCAGGTGGAAATCGGCGATCTTCGAAGGGCAGTTTATCAATTTCTAGTTGAAGATATTGTGAGTATTGATGGTATGAACTACCTGGTGCGATTGTTGTAAAATCTATTATCCCACCTTTTTCAATAAAAACGGAATTTCTGTCCGGATATGAGGCCACGGCATTATTTCTATTTTAGAATGATTTGCAAACATAATTAACATATTAATACGGTAGGTACCATCGTCCGCAACATCGAAATCGACCTGCTGGCAGAAGACGAAATACCCGAGCGGCTGAAACAGCATGATGGGGCACTGTTTTGAATCTAGCCGAGCCCAGGCCGTTGCTGCGTGTCTGTGATAATCGTTGCACGGAAAGCATACTCAGGTTGTCTTGTACCTGGCGGTTAAGCCAACTGCAATCAGTAAAAAAGTCGCACAGCCTGTTTCGTGATATTCCTGGCTATATTAAACTGAAAGATTTAGGCCTCACGCTCTTTACCTGCCTTATTCGGACAGATTCGATGGCCCTTTTCGCAAGTCGAGCCGTATTCCTATACCAACGGGAATACGTGAAGAAATCCATTGTGGGTTCGATTTGAAGCGCAGCTGCTGCCCAAGTCAAATGCTCCTGGAATTTAATTCTTTCTTTCAACTATCTTCGCGGAAACCTAAAATGACTGACGGATACGTCTCAATGAGAATTAAACTCTACTTCCTCCTCACTATCACCTTTCCTGTTTTTGCCCAATCACCCAGAATTGATAGCCTGGAAAACCTTCTGAACAAAACCACCGCCGATACAACGAAGGCGAACCTCCTTTTTGAGATCGCGATGGAACATTGGAGTTCGGCGCCTGAAAAGACATTGGCTAATGCAGAAAAAGTGCTTGCTTTGTCCAAAAAAATAAACTTTCCGAAAGGTGAGGCCAACGGGGAATATGCACTGGGCGTCTACTATTGGCAGAAAAACAAATATCCCGAAGCCCTGGCACATTACGCTAAGAGCGAGCAAATCGCAAGGGAAAATGAAAATAAAGTAGGTATTGCAAAAGCCATTTCCAGCACCGGCATCATTTACGGCGAGCAGGGGAATTACAGTCTCGCGCTGGAAAACTACCTGCGCGCCCTGGCGATTTTTCAGGGATTAAAGGACGAGAAACGTATGGCGGGTACTATGAACAGCATTGGAAATGTTCATAAAAACCAGAAAAATTACGAAGAAGCGCTGCATTTTTATCAGCAGGCGCAGACAATCTGGGCAAAGATCGGAGACCAGAAATCCATCGCGGGCAGCTACATCAACATTGCCACGATCCATATCAAAAAGAAAAATTATGCAGCCGCACTGGAAAGTGCGAAAAAGGGGCTGGCGCTTTTTGAGAAGTTTAAAGACGCGAATGGTCAGATCATCTGCCATAATAACCTTGGCGAGATATACTTTCAGAAAGGCGAATATGGCCCTGCTACTGTCGAGTACGAGAAAGCGCTGGAAATCAACCAGGAGTTTCAGCGCAAGCCTGCGATGGTGAGTTCTTACAATGGTTTGGGGCATGTGTATTCAAAAACCGGTCAGCATGCAAAGGCGCTGGCGAGTTACCACCAGGCCGAGGAACTTGCCAAATCCAATGGGATCAGGCCGGCATTGCAACTGGCTTATGAAGGTCTGGCGACTGTGTACGGGCAGACGGGAAATTATGCCGATGCCTTTCGTTTTCAGGAGCTTGCGACGGTTTTGAAAGACTCGATCTTCAATGAAGAAAATACCATTAAAATGACCAACCTCCGGGTACATTACGAAAATGAGCGGAAGGAAACGGAGATCAAGTTGCTGCAACAGGAAAAAGACCTGGGTTATGCTACGAGGAATACGATAGTAATCGGGTTGGCTGCTGTGCTGATCCTGGTGGCGCTTGCATTTAACAGGCAGCGTCTGAAAGTCCGGAAGGACAAAGAACTGCACGCCGTGCAAAAAGCGCTGGCAGATATCGAAATTCAAAATAGTCTGGAAAAAGAGCAGCATCTCCGTAGGGAGCTCGAATTCAGGAACAAGGCACTGACCACGCACACGCTGAACCTGATCCAGAAAAACAGTATCCTGGAAGATATCCGGCAGACGGTTTCGCTCGCCTTGAAATCGGGGCAGCGGGACGAAAACACACCGCTGTTCAGCAGGCTCATCAACCTGATCGACTACAGTTTCAACCTGGATAAGGACTGGGACGAGTTCAAAACCTATTTCGAAGGGGTACACCCGGATTTCTTCTCCAAATTAAAAAAAGCGAACCCTGAACTGAGCGCGGGTGAGCTTCGTCTCTGCGCATTGGTGAGGTTAAACCTCAATCTTAAGGAATCTGCGACCTTGCTGAGTATTTCGCCCGACAGTGTCAAAACAGCGCGCCACAGACTCCGGAAAAAGCTGAAAATGAACGAAGAAGACAACCTGCTCGATTATTTAATGGCTATTTGATGTCTGTTTACCTTTTGTATACGTGCGTTTCTTGCCGTTGCCGTTTAAAATTTTCTACTTGAACTGGAAATAAGAATTCATCAAAATCATGACAAACAGGAAGATCCTCATCGTTAAAACAACATGGAGCTATGCCATTACCCTGCCTGAAATGACAGGTGAATTGTTTTATGAAAAGCTGTTTGAGCTCGACCCATCCCTGCAGGCCATGTTCCCGCCCGATATGGCGGACCAAACCAGAAAGCTGACGGACATGATCACATTTATGGTAAGCCGTCTTCAGACGATGGAGGAAATACAGGCAGACATTGATGCCATGGCCACGCGACATGCAGGGTATGGCGTGCGTAAAGAGCATTATGAGACGGTAGGCGATGCGCTGATGTGGGTACTCGAAAACAGGCTTGAAGAGAAATGGGACGAAGAAGCCAGCGAAGCCTGGAACGAGCTATATACCATCTGGGCGGAGTCGATGATCCGGGCTGCTGCTTAGGTCGTGCCCTCAAAGAACAATAATCGCCGGCTCTTGGTGAAGTGCCGGCGATTTTGCATAGTTAGGTTTATAGCGGGTGAAATGATTGGCAGGCCTTAAAACGAGTTTCTGGCCCAGATATAACCTGCAATAAAGGCAAGAACGAAGCCTATTGGCCCGTAAACAAAAATACTGGTCATACTCGCTTCCACGCCTCTGTCGTGGCCGTTTGATGACAGTTTTCCAATGAGCCAGTAGCTCAGGGCGGCAAGGGCCACATATCCGACGATCCCTGCCAGGAGTGCGATTCCAAAGTTTTTCATAAGTTCTATTTTTTTTAATTATCTGAAAACCAGTGTATAATGAGCAGCATGATCACGACCAGAACCGTCGCGGTGATTTTTAGCCATTGATAAGATGAGAGGTTCATGGCGATGATCCCGATCAGTAACAGGAAGCCCGTAACCTTGATGACCGATTCAACGCCCGGCATCTCGTGACTCGGTGCAGTTGGCTGCAGCAGGGCCCAGATCACCGACCAGCCGTAATAAGCGATCAGGAGCCAATTGATATAGGTGATGATTTTGATGGTTGACATATATTTTCAATTCGTTGATGCTAGATACCAATGATAAACCTGGCCAAAGTGACAGTTCCTACAACCGCGAGGCTCCAGAGCAGTCCGTTGAGAAAAACGAAGATGACCGCGCTCCCGAGGGAAAAGAAGCCCATTCCTTCATTATCCAGTGGAAATGACATCATAAACTGCACTACTTTTTGCCAGGGTTTTGGCTTGCCAAAATAAACCAGGAATGGAAAGGTGGCAAGCAGGGTAACTGCATAAAGCAGGGCCAGGCCTGCCCCTGTAAGAAAAACAGTGTCACCATTGTCCCAAGGATAATTTACAAAGCAGTGTCACTAAAAACACGATCAGCCACCGGTAGTTGATTTTCCTGGGTTTGTTCATGAAGCCGTGTGTCAGTGCGTATGGATGATTGATTTTTTTCATGGCTAAGTTTGGGGTCTACCTTGTTTGATCGGTTTATAAGCTGAGGCCCAGATTGGTTACGAGGTAATCGTAAGGGATTGTCTGGGTGAGTTCGCCGCCGCTTATCTGGTACATTTGCCGGGAGATAGGGTAACCGTCGGCATTCAAGGTGTAGGTGAAATACCTTCCGCCTAATGACCCCTTTTCTGTGATCAGCTTGACCAGGTATTTGGTAGGCTTGCCAAAGATGCGCAGGTAAGTGTCAGGCAGATTAGCAACCTCGCAATTGATCGGGTGCAGATCGATCAGCACCGGGTCCCCTGTGGGCTGATTGTAGCTCAGATTGGACTCCAGTACCAGCTTGGCCGGGCCGCCATTACCTGGATTACCATAAATGGACACTTTGACAAGGTTCCAGACGGTATCGTAGCTGAGCAGCGTATAATCCTTCACGTCGGCTTTGTTTTGGCGCATCATCAATTGCCCTTTGACATTGTAATAATACCCATAAGTGCTTTCAATTGCCTGATTTGAATGAGGGTTAGTATATTCTTTGTGATGCGATTCGTAGCAATTGCCGGTATTCGGGTCCAAAAGATAGGTGATCACCTCCTGGAGCTTGTTGCTGCTGTTATATAATTTGGACACGATTGTGCTGGCACTGTAAGTGTACAACACATAAGGCGCGTTGTTTCCGCGATAACTCTGGCCATAGGATACTTTTTTGAGCCGGCCATCTTCGGAGTAAGTTAACGTGGAAGTGCCGTGTTTCACAAGCTGGTATAGTTTCGGGGCTGTAGGCAGGGCTGCCTCCCGCATGCTATGGGACGATGCGACCGAGGGATCGTCGGGACTGACAAGATTGCCCTGTTGGCAGGAAACTAATGCCAGAGAAAATGCGAATAGAACGGATGCTGCTATTTGATGAAATGAGGTGTTCATTTGATTCATTGAATGACTGAGTGATTGAATAGGGTTTGATGTTATTGGTTGACTTTGTAATCGAATCTTTTGTATTCGAAAAGCTCGGTTTCGCCCTGCTTGAATTTGCTCTCGCCTGTTACCCAGCCGTCTGCATTATACTCGTAGGTATAGGTATGCTCGTAGGGAGCGGATGAAACGAGCGGGATGTATTTTTTGGAAACGGTGGTCAGCAAATGGCTGCTGGATTTTCCGAAAACTTTCAGGAAGCGATCGGGGAGGTCTGCTGCCTCGATATACAAAGGGTAAAGGTTCTTTTTCAATTGCTGTCCCCCGGGCTGGGCATAGCCAAACCAGATTTCCTTCACTTTTTTGCCCTTTTCGTCGTAAGTAGTGGCCCTGACCATATCGCCGTTCATATAGTCGTATTTAAACCATTCCAGCAGGTTATCCTTATTAAAGCGTTTTTCCAGCTGACCTTGCGCATTATAGATATAGCGCCAGGTTTTTGGTTTCAGATCTGTCGGCTGGTTGAGGTAGCCTGGGATAGCAAAAGCCTGGTGTGTGGATTCGAAGCAAAGGCCGTTGGCCAGGTCCACCTTGTACATGGAGATTTTAGAGATCTTGTCAGGTTGTCCGTCATTATAAACGGTCGCTTTTATCTCAATTTCTGACGTGCTGCGCGTGCCTTTATATTCGTACCGGGTCAGATATGTATTCCATGGCCCCATATCGGTCTGTGCCGATGCGAGTTGGCCATTGAGGTAGGTTAAAGGATTTAAGCCATGTGCTGTCAGAATGTATTTCTCAACGGGCACGAGGCCGTTTGTTTTCATCTTGGCGTCTTCCGGAGTGGTCGCCTTGGTAGTGGGCTGGTCCGGGGCAATCGTGTCTTCCTGCTTGCAGGAGGAGAGTACGAGCATTAATACAAGTACATTTAAAAATAGATTTTTCATGGCAACAGATAAAATGAATGAGTTGAAATGGGGTGTTTGCCGGAAGGCGATACAAACGTAGGGCGGATCAAACATGCCAACTATTTTCGGGGGTATACAAAAGGTAGATGCCCTGAAATACCAGGTGTACAAAAGGTATACAAGGCCTGATTTGGGCTAATAAACAGGCTTTTCAGCGATTTGGGACACTTAAATCAGGAATCTGCGGCGGAAGGAATCCAGCAGCAGGGAAATTTGGGATATGGGTCAAAAGCAAAAAAAACGGCATGGTATCATGCCGTTTTTTTACGAAATGGGTCAATTCTTTTTGTCTATACCGAAAACCCTTCTGTGTTTCTTTTGCGGATCGCTTCTTCGGTTCTGGGGACAAGCTGTTCCAGCATGCTTACGGCTGCTGCCTGAACCTCTTCTATAAAAGGGCGGAAATTTTGGTTATAAGCCTGAAACGCCAATTCGAAATTCCCGGCGTGTTGCTGAAAAGCATCAGCCAATGCGGCCGCTCCGTCTATCGCCAGCGATCCGCCCTTTCCCGCGGCTGGCGAAGCACAGTAGCCCGCATCGCCTACCAGCGCCACTCTGCCTTTGGTCCACGACGGCATTTTGATCTGACAGAATTGATCGAAGTAGAACGTTTTTGAATCTAACACTTCCTCCAGTAACGCTGCGGTCCGCCAGCCCGCCTTTCCAAACTGCGCCAGGATAATTTTTCTTGCCTGCTCCTCGTCCCGGTAATCGTAAGGGATTTCCTCCTCCGAACGGAAAGAAAGAACAATGTCGGTTTTGTTGTGATAGGCATTCAGCATGACCAGTTTATCCGGCTCGCCATATATCTGCATTGTTTTCTCCTTGATCAGCAGCTTGTTCACGATTGTGATCGAAAAATAAGCTTTCAGAAAATGGGCATATTCAGCTTCGTGGCCAAACCAGAGTTTTCTAACCACCGAATGGATACCGTCGCAGCCTAATACCAGGTCAAAACTCGTCTGCGGACTATTTTTGAAAGTGACCTGGATATTGTCCTTACTTTCTGTTAGGGCAATGATACTGTCGTTGAAAATAAACGCAACATCATTTTTTATGGTATCAAACAACATATCGAGTAACAGGTCCCTTTCGATCTCAAAAGCATCGTCCGGAAATTCCTTTTCCGGTTGTTTCAATTCGAGGGAGCTTTCCGTCACGTCCTCCGCATTCTTAAATTCCCATAGCTCCAGGCCGAGTCGGTTTGCCTTGATCTGCTCAAAAAGCCCCATTCGCTTGACGATGTTCACAGTATCTCCAAGAATATCGACGGGCGAGCCCCCCTTTTTAAGCGCTCTTCCGATTTCAACAACGGTTACTTTGTAACCCATTCTGTTCATCCAATAGGCAGTTGAGAGCCCCGCGAAACTGGCACCCGAAACGAGTACATTTTTAACTGATTCCATTTTTTGATACGATTGATTGACTATGCAAAACAGCATCGTATCAGATGGATAAAAAACAGCAAAACGTAGTAGGTATTGGACTAATCGCGGTTTTTAGTCCGGAAAGCCAGAGCAGTCATGCCTGTGACTTTGGTAAACAGCCGTGAGAAATAGGGGTAATCGTCATAACCCAATGCGGCGGCAATTTCCTTCACCGACTGATCGGAATGATAAAGCAGGCGTTTTGCTTCTAAAATGACCCTTTGCTGAATGTGATAGGAAACGGAATAGCCTGTTGCGTTTTTAACACATTCGTTCAGGTAAGGCGCGGATATGTTTAGTTTCTGGGCATAGGCGGCCGGGCCCTTGGTTGTAACATAATTACGCTCCAATGTTTGTCTGAATGCTTTGGTAACCAGTTCGAACCGGGAAAGTTTGTCTGTTGATTTGGATTGATCCAGATACTGCGAGATCACGATTGCGACCAATGCATTGCAATGATCTTTGAGAAGCGAATGATAGAGTTTGTCGTTCTTCCGCTCGGCAAACCGGATAAATAGTGCTACTGCTTCACAGATCATGGAGAACATTTCCTTTGTTAGCAGCAGTGGTTTCGCAGGCGTGATCTCTTCCAGTAATTTGAGGTATTCGGGATTCAGGTTTTCATTGTTGATCGCCCAGCTACTGACGGTTACATTGTCAAATCCCAGGATACGGTGGACCTGATCGGGGTGGACGTAGGTGAGGGACGGCGCCTTGATTTCATGCCTATGAAAATCAATTTCGATCGTAACCGAACCTTCTTCAACCAAATGGAATGAATGGCGGTCGTGCCGTTCGGACTGCTCTTCTTCCTTGAAATCAGGCAGATCGTTGAGCTTTATTTTTTCAACGGAAATGCCTGGATGATGTTCCCCCCCGAAATAATTAACAGGAATCGATTTGGTTTTTTTACGCATGACCTGGTTTCATAACGGCTTTTTCTATTCTTCTTCCTCTTCCGAATTCTTTAATTTGGATAGCAGTGCATAGGCGCCTTTCAGCACAATTTTTGGTTCGTCGTTTCTGAAACCCTCCGGAAATTTCACCTGTGAGAACCCGTTCTCGGAAACGCCCCGGATTACTTCGGTCATATCAAAAACCAAACCCCGTTCTTTTTCCCCGGACGGTTTGCCGTTCCGGATAAAAACGTAGGATTTCCCCTCAAAATCGACGATTGCCTGATCGGGCAGGGCAGGTACCGGGTTGGCGCCTGTCTCGATGATCGCCCTGACGAAATTTTGCGGCAGCAATCCCGCATCGTCGTGAGCAAGATGGCAATGTACCCGCACGGTCCGGTCTTCATTGATTTTCTGGTTGATCAGGTAAACCTTCGCCAGATGCTCCTTTTGGGGGTTATTGCTCACTGTAAACCGCACCAGCTGCCCGAGCTTGATTTTGGGGATATCCTGTTCAAATATGGAAAGCTCCACATGCAGGTGGTCGGTATCTACGATTTCAAACATCACGTCGGTTGGGTTCACGTATTTGCCTAAGTTTACATTTACCGTGGTCACCGACCCACTGATCGGCGAAATAATGTTCGTATGGTTTACGATCGTGCCTTTTTCCAGCAGGTTCAGGTTGATGCCCGCTGTCAGTAACCGTTCCTTTAAGCCGGCAAGCCGGGCTTTTTGAGTTTTCACTTCTGATGTAGCCTGCTGGAGTGTTTTCTGAGCGTTCACATTTTCCTTACTGAGCTGAGATTGCCGGGCAAATTCCAACTGGGCGTACTCCAGCTTGCTTTCGGTTTCCAGGTAATCCTGCTGGATCTGAATAAATTCCGGATTTTCGACCGTCGCCAGGATTTCTCCTTTCTTAACCTTCATACCTTGCAAAAGTGCTGTTTTTCTCACAAAACCGCCCAAAGGCGCCGAAATGCTGACCAGGTTTTGTGGCGGTATGTCGATCACGCCATTGGCAACCACGACGTCGCTGATATTGCGGATCGTCGTTGTGCCGATCTCGATGCCGGCGGTTTCATATTGTTCCTTTGTGAGTTGCACCAGGTTACTTTCTGTTTCCGTTGGTGCCTCAGAGGCAACTTTGGGTTTTTCTTCCTCTTTTTGATTGCAGGAAAGAAGGCCTGTCGCGAGGTATAATAGGATTATTATTTTTTTCATTTCGATATTTTTAGTTCATTTTATAATTCGCAATGTTGTCCCCCGGAGTCGAAGTGCTTGAAGCAGTACGCAAAAGGCATTGTGCCGAGCCAGTGGCGTCCTTCGACCGTCGGGCGGCCCCATGCGCTCAGGTCGGCAATGTTACTTGCTGCTACTACCTTTTATTGGCCAGAAATTCAATTTCAATCACCGCTTCGTTATACGACCCAAGCAAATCAAGATACCGCTCTTTGATGTGCAGTGCCCGGTTAAGCGCCTGTGAAAATTCGACATATCCGATTTCTCCTGCTTCATAAGCTTTGGTTGCATTGTTGCGGATCGCATCAGCCAGTACCAGCGTTTTTTGTTCATATAAATTCAGGCTTTCGCTGGCGCTCTGATAAGTTTCTAACGCTTGTTGATAAGCGCTGCTGAGCTGCAGGGCTGAATTCTCCAATTGCGCGCGCCCCACTTTTTCGCTGATTTCAGAAGCTTTTACCCTCGCTTTTGGTGCCGCATTGAAAATGGGTATCGACACACCAAAATGAAATCCCTGAAATCTTTTCCCCGCACCATAGTAAACCTCATTGCCAGTGGTATTCTGGAATCCAATCAACGACTGGTTGAAATAACCGACGGTAAAATCGGGCAGGAGGCTTGTCCGGAGCAATTCAGTTGACTTTTGTTCAATGATGATCTGCCGGTGCAGGTATTGTAGGTAAGGATTTTCTGCTAGTCCTGACGTGTCCATGGCCATTCCTTCCAGACGTCGTTTTACAAGCGTGTCGGTTGCGGGTTCGATCAGATCATTACTGTAAATGAATGTCTGCAATTGCTTTTGCAGGTTGCGTTTTTCACCACGGTTTTGCAGGATCTGCGTTTCTATCTCTCCCTGGGCACTTTGGGCAACTGATACTTCCAGTTGATTGGCCTCGCCGGTTTGATACCTGAGTTCCGCAGCTTTCATAAATCGCCCTGCCCTTTGGTTTTCTTCCGATAACAGTTTCTCCTTTTCGCGGATCAGGACCAAACTGTAGTAAGTGCTTTTGACCTGTCGTACCAACTCCGCTCTGCTCAGTTCCAGCTTCGCCTGCGTACCCCTCACCTGTTCCGAAAGCAACTCCCGGCGTCTGGCCGCTACTTTCGGATGGTGAAAGGTTTGAGATAGATTGAACTGGTTGTCGAATTTCCGGCTGTTGTATTGTCCGCCCATCCATGAAATGTCGGTTTTGGGCATATCCACCGCAGTTCCGGTCAGTACTTTCTGATAATCGACCTGGTATACACCCGCTTTGATTTCCGGATTCCTGGTCGTCGCTTCGCTGATGGCTTGTTCCAGCGAAATTTTCCGGGCCGGCGGCGTGTTTTCGGGAGTCTGTCCGACCACCGGCACACAGGTTCCTGCGGAAAGCAGCATCAGTAAAACCATTGATCGAATAACCGGCTTCGTCGCGAACCGCTTTTCTATCAGAACATACAAAACCGGCAGCACCAGCAAGGTCAGCAAAGTAGCCGATACCAACCCTCCTATGACCACGGTCGCCAGCGGCCTTTGCACCTCCGCGCCCGAGCTGGAGGACAATGCCATTGGCAGGAAACCCAGCGAGGCCACCAGCGCAGTGACCAGCACAGGTCGTAATCGTGTTTCCGTGCCTTGAAAAATGACCGTTCTGATGTCCTTTTCTCCTTCTTTGCGTAAAAAATTAAACTCTGCGATCAGGACGATCCCATTTAAAACCGCTACGCCGAAAAGCGCAATGAAGCCGATACCTGCGGATATACTGAAAGGCATATCCCTGAGCCACAACGCGATAATCCCCCCGATCGCCGACAATGGAATGGCCGTCAAAATCAAAAGGCTCTGCCGGAGTGAGTTGAAAGTGAAATAGAGCAGGATAAAAATCAGCAGCAGTGCAATCGGTACCGCAATGCCCAGGCGCTTATTGCCTTCCTGTAAATTTTCAAACTGTCCGCCATAGGTGGCGTAGTAACCTGTGGGCAGCTTTATCTGGCTGTCCATTTTTGCCTGAATTTCTTTCACCACGCTCTCAACATCCCGGCCACGGACGTTGAAAGCGACGGTGATCCTTCGTTTGGTATCCTCGCGCTGGATCTGATTGGCGCCGGTTTTCATTTCAATATTTGCAATCTGGTTCAAGGGTACCTGGTGGCCGTTCGGCGAAGTCACAAACAATGCGCTGAGATCATCCTGTGTCCTGCGGCTGGAACTGGCGAGGCGGACCACGAGCTCAAACCTTTTTTCCCCCTCGTAGACCAACCCAGCGCTGCTTCCGGCAAAAGCCGTACTGATGGCACGGTTGGCCTGTTCGATGCTGATACCAAACGTGGCCAGACGCGCCCTGTCAAAAGTGACCACCATTTGCGGTAGACCACTGATCTCTTCCACATACAGATCCTGCACGCCGGGTACCGATCGCGCAAGCTTGCCGACTTTACCGGCTTGCCTGGCCAGCACGTCCAGGTCTTCCCCGAAAATTTTGATCGCCACATCCTGTTTAACGCCGGTCATCAGCTCATTAAAACGCATCTGGATCGGCTGCTGAAAACCAAATGTGACCCCAGGAATATGTTCTGTGAGCATCGCCTGCATTTTACCGGCCAGCTCTTCCCGGCTGGAAGCTTTGGCCCAGGCGGATCTTTCTTTTAAGATCACCATCACGTCGCCCGCTTCGACAGGCATCGGGTCCGTCGGGATTTCGGAGGTGCCTATCTTGCCGACTACCTCAATCACTTCGTCTGGGAAATTTTTATTGATTAAGCCTGCTGCTTTCTGTGCGGCATCGATGGTTTCTGAAAGCGAACTTCCCGTCAGCAGGCGCATTTCTATGGCAAAATCGCCTTCGTCCAGTTGCGGGATAAACTCACCGCCCAGATGCAGGAACATCCATAAACTAAGACCAAACAGTCCAAATGCGCCGCCGACAACGATAAGCCGCCGACGCAGTGCGAAATCCAGGGCCGGTAGGTAAAGCTTGTGGAAAAAAGCCATGATCTTATCGGAAACATGGGTTTTCGGAGTGGTTTCTTTACTGAGAAACAGCGAGGAAACCATGGGTATGTAGGTCAGTGAGAGTATAAATGCGCCCAAAATTGCAAAACTCACCGTCTGCGCCATCGGGCGGAACATTTTGCCCTCGATACCTACCAAAGCCAGGATCGGCAGGTACACGATCAGGATGATGATCTCACCGAACGCAGCCGAATTCCTGATTTTTGAAGCAGATTCGTATACCTCGGAATCCATTTCCTGTTGCGACAGCCGCTGTTGCGACAACCGCTGTTGCGACAGCCGCTGCTGCGACAGGTCGCGCTTATATTTTTTCCCGACAATATGGTGAAGCGTAGCCTCGACAATAATCACAGCCCCGTCGACAATCAGCCCGAAATCAATGGCGCCGAGGCTCATCAGGTTGCCCGAAACGCCGAAAAGATTCATCATGCTTACTGCAAAAAGCATCGCCAGCGGTATCACCGATGCGACTATCAGCCCGGCCCGAAGGTTGCCTAACAACAGGATCAGCACGAAAACGACAATTAACGCGCCTTCGATCAGGTTTCTGGACACGGTGTGGATCGCGTTGTTAACCAGTTTGGTGCGGTCGAGGAACGGTTCGATCACGACACCTTCAGGCAGGGATTTGCGGATCTGGGCAATACGGTCTTTTACATTCCCGATCACTTTGGAAGAATTGGCACCTTTTAGCATTAAAACAAGGCCGCCCACTACTTCGCCTTCGTCGTTGCGTGTCATCGCCCCATATCGTACAGCGCTGCCAAATTGCACGGTCGCAATGTCGCGCACCAAAACCGGAAGTCCGTTTGAAGTAGTTTTGACCTGAATTTTTTCAATGTCCTGCAAACTTCCGATGAGCCCTTCGCTCCGGATAAAGTACGCATTGGGTTTTTTGTCGATATAGGCCCCGCCGGTGTTCTGGTTATTTTGTTCCAGTGCATCGAAGATCTCGCTCATCGAGATCTGGGCGCTTCTCAGTTTGAAAGGATCAATCGCGATTTCATATTGTTTCAGGAACCCTCCAAAACTGCTGACATCCGCAACCCCTTCGGTACCCAGTAGTTGCCGGCGCACGATCCAGTCCTGGATGCTTCTGAGCTCCATCGGCGGGTACTTATTTTCAAAACCTTTTTTGGTATGCAGCACATACTGATAAATCTCTCCCAAACCGGTCGTAACGGGAGCGAGATCTGGCGAGCCTACGCCGGCAGGTATCTGCTCGATAGCACCCTTGAGGCGTTCGGAGACCTGTTGCCGGGCCCAGTAAACGTCAATCTGATCTTTAAAAACAATGGTAACGACCGATAACCCGAAACGGGAAATGGAGCGGATCTCCTCAATATTGGGTATCGTCGCCATGGAAGTTTCCACAGGGAAAGTGACGAGACGCTCTACTTCCTGAGCGGCAAGTGAAGGACTGGTGGTGATCACCTGGACCTGGTTATTGGTAATGTCAGGCACGGCGTCGATGGGAAGCTGTGTAAGCGAGTAGCCTCCACAAACCAGCAGTGCGAGCGTGAAAATGCCAATAACGAGCTTATTGTGAATGGAAAAATGAATGATTTTATCTAACATCAGAATCTGGCTAGCGTGTACGAATAAGCCAATCACCACGTCGGGAAGACGCGGTCAAAAGCCACCAAAAAATACAGTTATGCTAGATCCTGGGCGGTTGCCAGATGGAAGTTAAATCGCCGCTATTTTTGCCTGGGGTGTAGGCAAAATTAATTTCTTTAAAAAGAATAAAAGTCGATACGGGCAGCGCTGAGGCAATTTCCGCTTGAAGTGTAATTCCTGCGCAACAGCTGCAGACGCAAAATGGCGAACAAAGGTCGGGGTCGGCAGGGTGGGGAAGGTCGCTGGCCGAAACGGAACTTGTCGAATCGTGCGAAGCCATGGCTACCTCATCCTGACAGGGAATGAAAGAAAGCATTACGGTGTAAAGTGCCAAAAAAACAAGGGCCAGTCGCATCATGTCGCAAATCTAATGTAAATGGACGTGCAACAGGGAGTCAAAAAGTGGAAATATGATCTTCCTTATTATCATCCAATACATACCCGTAAGGATCCACAGCAACCGCTTTCGGTTTTTTGTTCAAGACCAATTCTATAACAGTCTGTGCCTTGGTAATGTGGTACTTATGAAAATAAATCGGCCGGTCAGCCGGGTTTCTATGCGCAACTTCCTCTCCGAAAACGGCAATATCAATCAGATCATCGGGTTGCAGTTGCTTGGGTTTTGAACCTGTCTGATCCGTTTTTTGGACAGAAACCAGCAACCTGAGCCTGAACTTTCCCTTGCCAATTGATTGATTGGAGAGTACTTTGATGCGGTTATCGTAAACAACTACTTTTTTCAGATGCTGATCGATCCATGTTTTTTCAAGAGGAGTTGCATTTTGATTTAACTCATCAATGAAATCACCCGCGGACGGTTTTTTATGGGGGTAAGAAAAGTGGGCAACCAGATTTTTGAGCGCATTGTTCACGCGTTTTTCTCCCAAAGCTTCCCGGATCGCATACATAGCCAATCCGCCTTTTTGATAATGGACAAAAGGCTGACCCCATGTTTGATACAGTGGCTGCTCCTTTTTTCCAGCCGCATTCCTCAAATCGAAATACAGTTGGTTATCGATCTGCAAGTATTCCTTTAAACGCTCTTTTCCATCATGCTTTTCCGCGACCATCGCTTCTGTATACTTGGCGAGCGATTCGGTCAGCAGTGCGTAGCCGGGGCCGGTTTGCGGACGGATTTGACTGGCCCACCATTGATGCGCAGTTTCATGTACCGTGGTGGCATAAACGAAATTGAAACGGGTACTATCGTCAGAATTGATCAGGAAATTAAATTTTTCATTGCTGAAAATAACGCCGGGATAAGCCGTCGCCGAGCCGGGATAGGCCGGGATTTCGGCCAGCGTGAGGGTTTTGAGCTGATATGGACTGAATTCAGCATGTCCGTAATCAATAGCATTTTTCATTCCCTGCATGATAGTGGACAGATTCTGCGTTTGCCCGGGCTGGTAAAAAACCTGGAATGTGATACCATTGTGCGTTTCTTTCCTTACAGCATATCGCATACTGCTTAAAGCCAGCATGAATGCAACAGGCCGCTCAGTTTTGTAATGAAAATAGCTTCTGTTGCCTGATTTCCATGATTTTTGCAGGGTGCCGACTGTTACCACTTGCTGGTCTGCCTGGGTTGATATGATATTTTCAAAATCAATCAGATGGTAGCGATGATCGGTTTCGCCTGGCGTTGTTTGTGGTGCTAGCCCATTCTCTTTTCTGACCCATGGATCATCCAATTCAAGACCGTCGTTGTAACCAAAAGAAGGCAGGTATTTTTCCAGCTCAATGTAACTGCCATTGCTTACAACTGAATTTTCGCTGTCAAAAGGCCGGAAACCGGAACGGGTCACTTCCAGAGAAAAACGGACGAGCATTTCGGACCCGGGCATCAGCGGTTTTTTAAGTTCATAAATGCACTGATTGAACTCCCCGTCTACTGTTTTTCGAAGGGAACCCGGGATTTGTAAATCAAAAGAAGTCACTCCCGGGTCAATGCCGAGCCATAGTTTGGAAATCGCATTTTCAGACTCGTTTTTTATCCTGTAAGATCCAGTTACTGAATATTTTTGGTCTTCGGGGTAAATGTCTGTTCTGAGTTTGACAGCAATTATCGCAGGCTGCGTGATCGCCTCAGCGGACTTGTATTTTTGTTCATACCGTTTTTGCCATGGAATGTCTCTGGCACCAATGCCACCGGAATTGATGCCTTTGCTTTTTTGGATAATATAAAAACCAGTGCAGAGCATCAGCAGCAAACCAGAGAGTGCAGCGATTTTCGAAGCCGCATTCCACGATTGTAAACCGGCCCTGATCCGTTGCCACCAGGTATCGTGTGTTCCGTCTGGCCACCACCGGGAAGCGAAAAGGCCGAGCAGACAAGCTAGAATTGCCCAGAACAGCATGTACCCGTTAAAGGCTTTGGTGTAATGTCCGAAACCATTGATCGTGGAATAGACGAGCGCGGGTGCTGAGCCAAATCGCAGCAGAGCGTGATCGATGCCAAGCATTTTGCCGAAAATAGCAGCCCCCAGAATAGCCATGCTTAATAGCATGCCAAGGTACTTATTTGGAATAACGGATTGAATAAAAATGATCAGTACCGCGAACAAAAGCAGCTGGAAACCACTGTAATAGAAGAGTGAAAGGTAAGGTAAAAACGCAATGTGCCGATAGCCGGCGATCAACTGAAACGAGAGTCCGGTAATCACATTGCAACTGATCAGCACCGCGATCAATGCCGCCAGAGTTCCTGTTTTTGCCAGGAAAAGAATTGCATGGGGCATAGGCGAAGAGAAAACCAGTGCCTGCATCCTCGTCACATGCTCCCGATGGACGAGCTCAGAAGCATAAAACACAAGCAGCAGCAGCGCCAGCCGCACCGGCAGCAATTGTTCGATCACCATTGCCGTGGTTGCATGAAAACGAATGCCATAAGGGCCGTGGAAAAGATTTTCCTTTAACTCGGTCGCATACAGAAACATCCAGAGGGCTACGAGGGCTAGGAAATGCTGCTGCCTGAACAGAGACGCCAGTTCCAGGCGTAATTGTGAGAGGAGGGCAGAGGCAAAATACCCGGATCCCGATGTCCGTGGAGCTATAGGTCTGTATGGCACCTTCTCCCATACCCTGGTTGTGATTTTGGATTTGAGCGCCCGTCTGGAAGCGCTTGAGCCAAACCTGAAATGCCTGTAACTGAGCGTAATCACAAGGAAAGCAATAGCCGTCCAAAACAACCGGTTTCCGAGGAAAGCACCTTTGAGCGGATACAGGTCGTGGTTCCGTCGCCATACCGGCCATTTTTTGGTTTCGCTAAAAAAGGCCGTCAGCCCGAATGGATCTGCCAGCACCGACAACAGGTTTGGGCCTCCGGGCTTCAAGGCGGAAGTGGCCATTAACGGGGAGTTGCCGAAAATGGAGGCGGTAAAATAGAGAATAAAAAGAAATACCCCCGCTACATACACTGCCCTCACATTTTGCGTCCACATGGCCGCTGCAAAAATGAAGCTGCTGCAAAACAGCGCATTGGGCAATCCGAAGAATAGCAATGGTTGCAAATAATACAGCATTTGTGACCCGCCCTGCTGGCCTTGTGATAATAACAGGGAGCCGGCAAAGATCCCAAGAACTGCAATGCCTGTGATGAAGGAAACCGATAGCAGCAATCCGGCCAGCTTGATGCTAAAATAAGCACTTTTGCTGATGCCGGTTGGGAAAATCAGAGCATCCGTGTGCCAGGATCTGTCCCTGAGCACTACGTTAGCACAGAAAAGCGCAGCCACGAAGATCATGAAAATTGACAGCAGACCAATGATGAAATTGATCACATACGGTCCGTTTTTAAATACTTCGGCTCCCCCGAAACTGCCCTGGGTCATTAGCATGCCAAGACCGAAAAACAAAATTGCGGTAGCGTGGAAGGTAATTTGTTTGACATGATAACTCAGTTCAAAACGCAGGAGGGACGCTAGCATACCGACTGTTCCTTTCCCGGCCTCTGGGTGCCGAACAGGGTAGAGAAGTAAACATCTTCGAGGCTGGGGTTCACGATTTCGAAACCGGTATCCGGCCGGGCATCGGAAAGGATACGAACCTGGGTCCGGCCGCCCATAAACCGCGCCGAGATCACATTGCTGCTTTCCTGCAAAATAGCCAGGGCTTCTTTGGTCACCGTTTTTTGCCATACCTGGCCGCTCAGTTTTTCGGCCAGTGTGCCTGGCTTGCCTTTTAAAATGAGCTTGCCCTGGACCAGCACGGCCATTTCGGGGCACAGATCGCGTACGTCCTCTACAATGTGAGTGGATAGTAAAACCACCACCTGCTCGCCGATTTCACTCAGCCGGTCATGAAACCGGTTGCGTTCCAGCGGGTCGAGCCCCGCAGTGGGTTCGTCGGCAATGATCAGCTGAGGGTTACCCAGCAAAGCCTGCGCAATGCCAAAACGCTGCCGCATGCCGCCCGAAAAGGTACTGACAGCCCGTTTCCTGTTTTCGTACAGGTTGGTTTGCTGCAGCAATGCCGCTACTTGCTCCCTACGGTCATTTTTGTGCGTAATTCCTTTTAATACAGCCAGATGTTCCAGTAATTCTGCAGCGGAAATTTTGGGATAAACACCAAAATCCTGTGGAAGATAGCCAAGGCGGCTCCTCAGAAAATGCGGGTCCTGCCGGATATCAGTTCCATCGAACAGTACCTTTCCGCTGGTGGGATAGAGTAATGTGGCGAGTATTTTCATCAGCGAGGATTTCCCGGCGCCGTTGGGTCCCAATAATCCGAACATGCCGTTGCCGATTGCCAGGGAAACGTTATCCAGCGCCTTTACGCCATTGGGGTAGGTTTTGGTAAGTTGAGTGATTTCTAGCCGCATTGGATATGTATTTTGAGAAAGTATCCTCAAAAGTGTGTTTGCCGGCACTGGTTACCAATGAATGATGCGTTGAGCGCCGAATCCCGTGACCAACGTTCAACAAACCTGGATCAAAGGGATTTTTGACCAATATCACCGAAAAAGGCACTTTCGTCATTCTTATTTGGCGGGCAGCTTTATTGGCAGTTTCTTTAATACCCTATGATCAAATGGCTTCAAAAAATAAGGCTTTACCCCGATAAGCTGGACTTCTTTTTATACCTCGGACTGTTACTATGGGTTGCGATTGTGGCGAATCTGGATGGGGGCGGGGGCAGCTGGCATCGGTACGGTGGTTTTGTGTCGGCACTCCTTATTTCTCAATTACCGGTATTCCTGTTTGCCTGGAAAAAGGAGGACTGGAGAAGGAAAGCCCCGCCCCAACAATACCGCAGGTACTGGGCCGCATGCTTTGGGATTTACCTTCCTGTGCTGGCGCTCGGCAGTAGCATGATGCTCGACAGGGAGACAGAAGTACGGGAAATTGTGCTGTCGGGGGCGGTTTGCACATGGGGTTTGGAAATGCTCCTTGTCGCCAATCAGTATTATGCCCGGCGGGTATCCACTGCTCAGTGGATCCAAAAGCTAAGCCTGGAAAAAGCAATTTTCATTTCCCTCACGTTTATTGCCCTGATGCTATCTGCCATGGCGGTTTCCAGCCTGGACAATCCGCTTTATCACACGAAAGAGCAATTACTGATTGGTTTTGAATTTAATCTTTTCAAGGTACTGTCCAGGTTCGGTACCTTCCTGATTTACTCGGTACAATTGCTTTTGATGTACCTCTGCGGTTATTTTTTCTTTCTGGTCAATAGCCGGATATTGGTAGCCAGCGTGCTGAAGCAGAAAGGGCTATTGCTGTATGTATTGAGTTCCCTGGCTGTGGTCGGTATTTTTTACCCGGCGATCGGGCAATTGCTGGCGATACTTCCTTTTAGCAAACAACTGGGCGGTGTTTTTTCGCAAAATCCTTTTGTCTGGGAAAATGCTTTTGGGGCGATCATCATCATGCTGGTCAGCCTGCCGGTGTTGCTGGTGGCCAACTGGTCCAGACAAAACGCGCTAATTGTCGCTTTGGAAAAAGAAAAGGCGCAAGCTGAGCTGGACCTGCTCAAACAGCAGCTCAATCCCCATTTCTTTTTCAATACCCTCAATAACCTCTACGCTTTGAGCTTGCAGCAATCGCAGGAGACGCCAGAAGTGATCCTGCAATTGTCTGATCTGATGCGTTATGTGATTTACAAAGCCAAAGAGCCTAGTGTCAAAATCGAAGATGAGGTACGATACCTGCGGGATTATCTTCAATTGCAGTCGATCCGCCTGAAGGAAAAATCTGACCTTCGGTTTGATGTCGAGATGGGCGATGAAAGTTTCGCCATTGCGCCGCTGCTGCTGATCGTCTTGATCGAAAACGCGTTTAAACATGGCATCGAGCTGGCGGAACCCCATGCATTTTTGCACATTCTAGTAAAAACAGAGAACCAAAAACTGTACTTCTCCTGCGAAAACTCTTTCGGGCATCAGCCGGAGAATCACGCGGGAATTGGGCTGGGTAACCTGCAAAAGCGCCTGGATTTGCTGTATCCCGGCAAACACCGGCTTCAAATCAGAAAAGAAAACCTTATTTTCAGGGCCGAACTGGAATTGGAAAGTTATGCTTATGCGTTGCCTGATCGTTGATGATGAACCACTTGCGCATGAAGTGATCCTCGCTTACGTGGCGGATGTCCCTTTCCTTGAGATTGCGGGGCAGTGCTATCTGGCCACGGAGGCGCTGGTTTTTCTGAATAACCAAACCGTGGACCTGATTTTCCTGGACATCCGCATGCCCAAACTGAACGGGCTCGAATTCATCCGGACATTGCAGCAACGCCCGCTGATCATCGTTACCTCAGCCCACGAAGAGCACGCCCTGGAGAGTTTTGACCTGGAGGTGTGCGATTATCTCCTGAAGCCTTTTCGTTTTGACCGGTTCCTGAAAGCCGCGAACCGGGCATGGACGCAGTTTAATTTGCGCAAACAAACCATTGCTCCAAAACCGGTCATAGCCACAACTAAATCACTTTCGGAGCCTGCCCAGCTGTATGTTAAGTCAGACAAAAGGCTGGTGAAAGTACAGTTGGACGAAGTGTGTTATCTGGAAAGTATGGGTAACTATGTGAAAGTCTGGGTCGAACAAAAGTTCATACTTACGCCGCGGACATTAAGCAGTTTCGAAGACCAGCTGCCTGCGGATGCGTTCATCCGTATTCACAAATCCTTCATCCTCAACAAAAAATTCATCCATTACCTGGAAGGAAATGTGGTCCATCTCAAAAACGGAAAGGAGCTGCCCGTCGGGAAAAATTACAGGCAGCTCCTTTCCAACAGTTCATTACTCACTTCGTAAGCTTTTGATCGGGTTAACAAGCGCGGCTTTGACGGTATGAAAACCGACCGTCAGCATCGTGATTGCAACAGCCGCCAGCGCAACGCCCGCAAATACCCAGACACTTAATTCAATACGCTCAGGATAGTTGGCAAGCCACTGCTGCATCCCGAACCAGGCAAGTGGAATCGAAATCGCTAACGCAATCAGCACGAGTTTGACAAAATCATTGGACAATACCAAAATGATATTGGGGATACTAGCGCCCATTACCTTGCGGATGCCGATTTCCTTGGTACGCTGCTCGATCACCATCAGCGCAATTGCAAAAAGCCCGAGGCAGGAAAGAAATATGGCGATTCCGGAGGCCAGACTGCATATTTGAGACATTTGCCTCTCATTTTCGTACCAGCCGTCCACATTTTCATCGAGGAAGCTTCCGATAAATTCGGATTCTGGCGCTACCTGCTTCCATACATTTTTCATTTTGTCCATCGCGCTTTCCAAATTTTGAGGGGTTACCCGCACCAAAATATAATAAATGGATTCCGAGCCTGAAATGTGCATGGTCAAAGGCCGGCGCTCGTCGGCAAGCGAATAAACCTGGAAATCGGGCACCACACCTATGATCTGTGATTTGGCGCCGGTACTATCCGAATCGTCGCCCAGAAACAGTCCTACAGGATCCTTTTCTCCCATCATTTTTGCCATGCTCTCGGAGATAATGACCCTGTTGGAAGAGTCGGCGGCGAAAGACCTGTCGAAATCCCGGCCAGATTTCAGTTTAATTTTCAATGTTTTCAAATAGTCGAAATCTACCAGCAGCCAGTCTGTTTCAACATCTTTTCCTTTGTATTTAAAACCAACCACCGACCTTGAACTTACCCGGTCTTTCCCGCGGCCGAGGTTAACGCCCGTTCCGGCTATGGATATGATCGAAGGATCGTTGGCGAGCGTATTGCGCATCCGGGCCAGTACCTGCCGACCGTTCAGCTGGTTACCGACGGGAATACTGATCACCTGTTCTTTCTGAAAACCGAGCGGCATGGACTGCATATGGTCCACCTGCTGCATCGCGATAATGGTACAGCAAACTAATAAAGTTGAAATTGCAAACTGGGTTACGATCAGCGAGTTGCGTAAAAATCCGGGCTTTTTCATCGACAGTTTCCCTTTGAGGACTTCCACCGCATTAAACTGCGCCATTTGCCAGGCGGGATAACCTCCGGCTGCGAGCGTGACGATAGCGAAAATGCCGAATATCAGCGCAACAAAACCCGGTTGCAGCATCATGTCAAATTTCATTTTCGAATTAAAAGCTGCGTTGAATGCGGGAAGAGCGGCGTAAGTCAGGAAAATTCCGGTCAAAAAGCCAACCAGGCAGATCGCCGTCGTTTCACCCCAGATCTGGACAAAGAGCTGTTTTTTTAATGCGCCCAGTGATTTGCGGACGCCCACTTCACGGGCGCGGGTGAAGGAACGGGCGATACTGAGATTGATGAAATTGATGCAGGCGATCAGGAGAATAAAAACGGCGATTGCCAGAAGCGTGTACACGACCGCGATCGGCGTGCCTTTTCGGCCCGAGATCTCCCGGTCGAAATGAACTTTGGACAGGTTTTGTAGCCGGAGCGCGAAAATGTCTCCCATCTGGTCGGGTTTCGCACCTTGTTTCGTCAGTTCGCCTATCCTTCCGGCGAAATACTTCCCGGTAAAAGCCTTGAGCCTGGTTTCAATGGATGACTGACTCACATGCGTAGACAATTTGACGAATAATTCATGTGAATTGGCGCTCCAGTTGTCTTTGTCGCTGGCATAGTTGCCGGCGTTTTTAATCCGGATCAGTGCATCGTATTGGATAGAGGAATTGGAAGGAATATCCTCTGTGACTCCGGTTACCACATACCGTTTCAGGTTGATGCCGCTGCCGACCATGACAGTTTTACCTATGGGCTCCTCTTTTCCAAAGATATCGTCGGCCATATTCCGGCTGATGACCATGCTGCTCAGGTTGTTGAGCACGCTCGCTTTATTTCCCTGAATCAGCTTAAAGGAAAACATGTCAAAAAAATCGGGATCGGTCATCACGACCATTTTATCGAAATATTTTCCATTGTATTCAATGGCACTTTTTCTGCCCGACATGATGCGTGCCGCCGCTTCGATTTCCGGGAAATCTGCTTTTAACGCCGATTGCAGCGGCAGCGGCACGTTACCGTCCCGAACTGTACCGCCAGGATCATTGCTCACAAAATAGGTTTTGAAAATCCGGTCGCGGTCCTCATGGAAAGAATCGAATGTCAGCTGTAAATAAGAGATCAGGAACAGGAACACGCAGATGCAAAATGCAACCGAAAGCCCGGTTACATTCACGGCCGTGTAGCCTTTGCTTTTCCAAAGGTTGCGAAATGCGATTTTGAGGTAATTACGCAGCATGTCGGGATGAAGAAAAAAGGGTGATGGATATGGATTGGGAGTTTTGTTTTTTCTGGACTGAGTTGCCGCCTTCCGGGTCAGGAAATAAGGGCGCACAAACTTTAAAGTTTCGATCATGTATTTTTGGCGGGCCTTTCTCTCGCCGTTTCCGGCCAGTTCTTCCAGGAATTGCTCGTGGAGGTCACCCAATAATTCTTCGGTCAGGTCGGGCGGGCAAACGGTACGCAGGAGGCGTTCGGGCCATTTTGGCGGTTGCGGGGATTGAGACAGCTGTTTCATTTGGAAGCGAGGGTCACGCCTGGAATGGCACTGTACAGTTCATTGCGTACCTGCCGGATATTGTCGAGCATCTGTCTGCCCGGGGCAGTGATCCGGAACATCCTCTTTCGCCTTCCGCCGCGCGAGGCGGTTGCGCCGCCCAGTTCCGAGCTGAGTAATCCTTTTTCCTCCAGCCGGTATAATGCCACATGCACACCGCTCAAGCTGATGGCCCGGCCTGTTCGCTGCTGCAGTTCGGACACGATATTCAGCCCGTAAGCGCTGCCTTCCAAAACGGCGGTCGCAAGCAGGACTAATTCCTCAAATTCACCCAGGTATGATCTCTCCATTTTACAGCGTACAGGGAAGGTTTTATTTCTCTGTTATTTGCTAAACAAATAGTGTGCCAAAAATGAAAAATGCTGATTAGGCTGAATAGAGGCAGTTTTTTTTGTTTTATGATGTCCGGGAGTGGACACTCGTTGTACGGTGATGAACTGATGGAGGTAAGAGTCTGTCCGTTAGCGAACAGCAGGCGAATTTGGACATTAAATTAAATTGTTGATTATCAAGACAATAAAATTTTGGTACGCTATTTACGATGGTTATCGTAGTTAGCTTTTTATTTAAACCTCTATGAAACGATCTACGTTATTTTTTATCTTCCTTTTTGCCGGAATCTGCCGGCAGGTTTCCGCTCAGACCAATAGGCTCGATAGCCTTTTTACTCAGTTGTACAATGATCATCGTCTGAATGGTAATGTCTTGGTTGCGGATCAGGGAAGGGTTATTTACAAAAAGTCGTTCGGTTATGCGGATGGGGACCGGCATATTTTGAACAGCGATTCGACCCGGTTTCAGCTCGCCTCGATTGGTAAAACTTTTACCGCGGTAGCGATTCTGCAGTTAGCCGAAAAAGGGAAAATACGCCTTGATAATCAGGTGGTTACCTATCTTCCCGAATTTCCTTTTCCAAATATTACAGTACGGCACCTGCTTTCGCATACTTCCGGCTTGCCCGATCTGCAAATATTCGATCCATACGTAGCCGGGCAGCCCGATCTGATCGTAGACAACAAGCTCTTGATCCCTGCATTGAAAAGATCTGGAAAATTGCTTTTTGAGCCGGGAGAAAGGTGGAGCTATTCTAATCCGGGTTATTGCGTACTTGCTCTGGTGATCGAGAAGGTGGCCAGATTGCCGTTTAAGGACTATCTGAGGCAACATATCTGGAAGCCAGCTTCCATGAACAATACCTACCCATTTTCCATTCCAAGAACTTCGAAGGACAAATTCCGGGCGGAAAGCTATCAAATGCCTATCTATTCCTATCAGTTGCAAAAAGTAGATACCATGAAACGGTTCAAAGCATTGCTCGTTAATTTTGGTGGGCTGGAGGGACTTGGATTTATAGCTAGCACTGCCTATGATCTCCTGCATTTTGATCAGGCGTTACACCAAGGCAAGCTGCTGAAATCCGCGACACTTGACGAGGCTTATGCCCCGGTTCAGTTAAAAAATGGCCAAAGCGCAGTTGTCGAGCCGGGTAAGCTTTCCTTTGGATTGGGCTGGTTTATTTTTAATGATATGTCGAAAGGCAGGGTTGTCATGCACTCCGGCTCGATACCTGGCGGAGCAACGATCTTTTTGAGAAACATTACTACCCGGCAAACTGTAATCGTGCTGGACAATGCCGAGAGTGACGGGCTGCATCTGACCGGAGAAAATGCCCTGAATTTACTTCTGGGCAGATCACTGGTACCCCAGAAAAAATCATTGGTGAAAGTTTATGTCACAGACCTGCTGAAAGAGGGAACAGATTACGCCGCCGCTCATTTGCACGAGCTGAAGCCGGATACTGCCGCATACCGGTTTTCTTCGGGAGAGCTGGATTATGCGGCCCGGCAATTGAACGCAAACGGATACAAGGAGCAGTCATTGGAAACTTCCAAATTATTGACGTTCCTTGATCCGGTCGCGTGGCAGCCCTATAACAGCTACGCTGAGTTGCTGATGAGCAATCATAAGCCTAAAGAAGCCAAAATGATGTTCAGGAAATCGTTATCCATCAATCCTGAAAATCATTTTGCCAAGGATATGCTCAAAAAGCTATCCTCGGAATGAGGTTGCTTGCCGCTTATTTCAAGGTTTCAGCAAAGTCCCGTCGTTCTTTCGTACGGTCCATCTTGACTTAGTGCCAATCGGGTATTTCGCCGCTTCCTTCTCATTGATGTCAATGCCCAATCCAGGGGTTTCATTGATGGTATAATAGCCGTTTTTGATGGTTGGGCAGCCAGGGAACACTTCTTTGACCTTGTCACTGAATTTCTGGGATTCCTGGATGCCGAAGTTCCATACGGCGATGTCGATGTTGTTGTTGGCCGCATGCCCCACCGGCGAGGTGTCCCCTGGTCCGTGCCATGCGGTGCGCACATTGAACCATTCACCCAGCCGGGCCACTTTCATGGCGGGCGTAATCCCGCCGATTTGTGAAATATGGCAGCGGATGTAGTCGAAAAGCTGATTGGCCATCGGCTCGCGGAACTCGTTGATGTTATTGAAAAGCTCGCCCATAGCGATGGGTACGGTGGTACTGGCGCGTAGTTGCCTGAACCAGCCCATATTTTCAGGTGAAAAGGGGTCCTCAATGAAATAAGGCCGGTATTCTTCCAAACCCTTGATCATATTAATGGCATCCATCGGCTCTACCAGCTCGTGCATATCGTGCAGCAGTTCGATGTCCTCTCCGCATTTTTTGCGCACCATTTCAAACATTTTCGGGACACGTTTGAGATAAGTGCGCTGGTCGGAGAAGTCGTCGCTGGCCCGGCCGAAACCGGCTGCTTTAAAATCGGGCTTGATTTCGTCCATTGCGCCCACGCCGCCATAACCGCCCTGCTGGATGCGGATATGGCGGAAACCTTCCTCCATATACTGCTGCACTTTTTCGGCGATCGCTTCGGGGGTCGGCCCGCTGGCGTGGGTGTAGGTATCCACCGCAATGCGTGCTTTCCCGCCCAGAAGCTGGTATACCGGCATCTTCGCGCGCTTGCCTTTGATATCCCAAAGTGCCTGGTCCAATCCCGACAATGCATTGTTCAGTACAGGCCCATTGCGCCAGTAAGAGCTGACGTACGCCGACTGCCACATATCTTCAATGTTGTCTACATCCTTACCGACACAGAATTCATTCAGGTAAATATCGATCGCCGGTATCATGACCATGGCGCGCTGTGTGAAAGTGGCGCAGCCCAATCCGTACAATCCCGGCTCGGAAGTTTCCACTTTCACGATCACCAGGTTGGAACCGCCCGGCGCGGTGGTGATGGCTTTTACGCTTTTGATGGTGACTGGTGCCATTCCCTTCGCGTAAAAGGGCGTTTCGTATCTCTCGGCACGCGCTGCGGGACTTTCGAAAAGGGAGAAAAGCCCGGCTGAGGATCCTGCTGCAAGCAATTTCAACGCATGACGTCGGCTGCTTTCTGAATTGTTTTCTTGTTTGGACATACAGTTAAGGTTTAGTTTATTTCAATGCAAAGGCGATGTAATTTCCACCTATTTTCTGTCCCCTTCCGCCTCCTGCCGCGATGACAACATATTGTTTCCCTCCAACCTGATAAGTAATAGGTGTGGCAAACCCACCTGCGGGAAGCTGGTATTCCCAAACCGTTTCTCCGGTTTTTCTATCAAAAGCACGGATCTTTTCATCTTTCGTCCCGGCGATAAAAACGAGTCCTCCCGCTGTAACGAGCGGCCCGCCGTAACTATCTGTGCCTGTGATGGGAATTCCTTTTTTAGTCAGTTCCGGATATTCTCCAAGCGGTACTCTCCAGAGATATTCCCCCGTTTTCAGGTCGATGGCATTCAAAGTCCCCCAGGGCGGTTTGATGCCCGGATAACCGTCCTGATCGGTGAAGCGCTGCCAGGTTTTGGTCACGTAGGCAGGTTTCAGCGGGAAGCCTTCGGTTTGAGCCGGTGTCGCAGATTTGGGCTCTGCTTTTTGTGCTACTTTATGTTCTGTTTCCGTATTTAATAAAAAACCAATGATCGCATCCTGTTCTTTTTCGGACAAATGCTGGAAAGAAGGCATTCTGCCGCTGCCGGTTCTGAGCAGGCTTTTGATGGCGTCCGGACGAAGCTTCTTGCCGATATCCACTAAGGCGGGCAATTCTGGTCCGCTGCCTTTGCGGTCCTGGCCGTGGCAGGCCGAACAATTGGCCATATAAAGCATATTGCCGGCAGTGCGGGGAGCTTCTGAGGCTTTTTGTTTAGCGTCCATCATCAGCAATTCCCAGGGTTCGTCATTGGAATTCTGGTAAAATATGCCGTCGTTATCAATGGCGTTGCCTCCCCATTCGGCTCCGCCACTGTAACCGAAAAGCAAAGTGCCGGTGGTGTTGGGAGGGGTGAACTTATTGTCGGATTTGAGTTTCAAAAAGCGCTCTTTGACGTAGGCATGGGCTTCGGGCGAAATGTCGGTGATGTCGTTTTCTGTATAAATCTGCCGTGCAAAAGGTGCTGGCTTTGCAGGATATTTCTGGGTAGGGTAGGGATGTTCGCCCGGCAACCCATCGGTGGGGACGTGCCTTTCCTCTACCGGGAACAGCGAAGTGCCGTTGTCCCGGTCCAAAACATAAACGAGCCCGTCTTTGGTGCCCTGAACCACCACGTCGCGTTTTTTTCCATTGAAAGTGATCGTGGCCAGATTGGGCGGGCTTGGATGGTCGCGGTCCCAGAGGTCGTGGTGGATCGTCTGGTAGTACCATTTCATCTGGCCGGTTTCGGCATCCAGCGCCATGATGCAGTTTGCAAACAAGTTGGCGCCTTCACGGTCGCCACCGTAGAAATCAGAGGCGGGAGAGCCTGTGCCGAAATATACAAACCCTCTTTCTTCGTCCACGCTCATGCCACTCCAGTTATTCACAGCGCCAATTCGCTTGTAGGCATTCCTGGGCCAGGTATCGTACCCAAACTCGCCGGGTTGGGGAATGGTATGAAAAACCCACTTCAGTTTCCCCGTGACGGCATCAAATGCGCGGATGTGCCCGGGTGCAGCATCACCGCCTTCGGAAACCGAAGAGCCGATGATGAACGTGTTTTTATACACAATACCCGGGCTGGTCGCATTCACCGAAAGCTTGCTCACGTCGTGGTCCATATGGGTCGAAAGCCCCTCGTGCAGGTCCACGCGGCCTTCTTTTCCAAAACTTTTCACGATATCGCCGGTCTGCGCATGGACGGCATACAAGCTAGAACCGACGGTATAAAAAATCCGTTTGTCGCCTCCGTTTTCCCAGTATACAACACCCCTGTTCGAGTTGAGCCGGTCGTCTTTGTAGGGTTCAAATCTCCATATCTGCTCACCGGTACCAGCTTTCAGTGCAAATAGCTTCAATTCAGGTGTGGTACCGTACAGTATGCCGTTGACGACGATTGGCTGGCATTGGATGGCCCGGTTACGCTGGCGGCCGGGATTGGCCGGGTCGGGTTTTTCGGACGCGTCGTACATCCAGGCCACTTCCAGTTTCGTCACATTCCCCCTGTTGATCTGATCCAACGGGGAGTACCGGTTTCCGGCTTTGTTTCCGCCGTAATGAGGCCAGTCGGTATCAGGTCCCGCGAGCTTATCTGCCGCGCCGTACATCAGAACGCTGCTCAGCAATATCCCGGACACAATAATTTTCCGCATCGTTTTTCCCTGGTAAATTATTTCTGAAGTTCTTCCAGTGTCCAGGCGGTTGTGCGCGAAGCCGTTTTTTCCCTGATCGCTTTGACGGCCCCGGGACGGATAGCCGGCGCGTTGCTGAACTCGTGCCTTACATAACTGACGACCGAGGCAATCCATTGATCGTCATTGTCCTGCATGGAAGGCATTTCGCTGGGGTATGTCTGGCCATCGACCGGCCCGGAAAGTCCGTGGAGTAGGATGTGCACGGCGGCATCCGTATTTCTGGCCAGTCTTTTCGAGCCGCTTAGGGGCGGGGCCGCCTTGGTCGCCAATCCTTTACCATCGGCACCATGACAGCTGGCGCAAAGCGATTTATAGATGACAGAACCATTCATCACCAAACCCCTGTCGACAGCATCGAGCCTTCCCAGGCGCATGCCGAACTTTCTAGCATCCTCATTTTTCTCAATGCTTCTTTCTGCACGGATAAATATGGGGTTTCTGTTGGCACTTGCGACAATATTTTCGGACAACTTTTTGGCTTCCTGAGACTTGCTGTATGCCAACGAGAATACAAGCTGCATGCGCACGTCGGCACTTGGGTCGGATTTCAGGGATGCCAGGCTGCTGAGCATCTGCTGGTCTTTTTTCAGATAAGGCTCGGTAAGTCTCACTGCTGCTTTTCTTATCTCGGGGTCGGTATCTTTCATGGCATTGGCCAAAATCGTCTGATCCAATGCTTCCAGGCCTTCCAAAGTCCATAACGCATGCAGGCGGGCCAATGCGGAAGGCGATTTGATCTGCTCACTGGGCCGGCCGACCACCATCGCTTTCAATGCCGGAACGACCGACTGATCGTTTCTGATAATCAGCTCTTTCTGCGCATTATCCCGCCACCAGCCATTCGGATGGCCGAGGTAACTTACCAGCTTGGAGGATTTTTCTTCCAGCATCTTTGGCTTGGGACCAGGCTTGATGCCGTCGTAAACCATGCGGTAAATACGGCCGTGCTGAATGTTTTTATCCAATCCCAAACGTTGGATCTGTGGCCTGAGGTAGCTTTTGGGCCCGGTCCAGTTTCCTTCCTGGATGATACCCCGGTTCATATCCACCAGGTACAGGCAGCCGTCGGGGCCGGTGTACATATTCACTACCCTGAAATTCATATCCGTGGAAGCAATGAATTCCTGTTTTTGATAGGCATTTTCCAAAGTGATCTTGCCGTCCTTGTTAATGACCTTGGCTCGCCGGATCAGGCGTCCTACCGGTTCGCTGATCAGCAGATCACCCTGTAAATCAGCAGGAAGCCTGTCGCCGCGGTAGATCACCTGGCCGCAGCTCGCGGTGAAGTGGTTCAGTGTCGTATCCGGGCGCAACCTTTTCAGGCCACCTTCGACATCGGGTGTTTTAATGATCGGCCACACCTCATTGAACTCCTCGGTAAACTGGTCGTCAAACTCCATCCGGCCATAGATCGGATTGATCTGGAACCCCAATGCCGGATTTTCACCCCCGGCCGAGGAAAAGAACAGCCTGCCATAATTGTCGTGGGTGAGGCCCCACTGCCCGCTCGATCCGCTCGGGATCGAGTCGGGCTGTAACATCCCATTCTTGTAACGAAACCTGACGGGGTCCACCGCCATGTAAATCCAGTTATCGACATTCCAGTCCAATCCGCTTCGCTGGTGTTCCAGGTTTCCGGGTGATTTCTTGCCAGGGGTGTAAACCGGCCTTTTCACATCGGCAACACCATCCTTATTGGTGTCTTTGTAGCCGAAAATATCATAAGTATCCGTCTCGTTGACCAATAGTTCGTTCCCGACGCACAGGAGCATTCTCGGCAACAGCATTTTATCAATGAAAACACTGCTCTTATCCATTTGACCATCGTTGTTGGTGTCTTCCAAAAGCATCACACGGCTGGTCGGCGCGTGCTCGTCCGTACCTTCCACGTCCTGCATATAGGTGTTGAGCTCCGCTACGTACATGCGGGCATTCCCGTCCCAGGCCACCGCGACCGGCTCATGGATCATCGGCTCGCTGGCCACTAGTTCAAGGTGATAGCCTTTGGGGAGTTTAAAAGTCTTGATGCTCTGCCCCGGAGTGAGGTAAGCGCCAGTAGGGTTGTCGGTAAAAGCGGGTACGGCACTGACGCTCTCGTCTGTGGTTCTCAACATGTTGCCTCGTGATTTTTGCCGGGAAACCTGGCAGGTTACCAGTATGAAAGCGGTTGCGACGGCAGCAATCCAGATTTTGTTTCTCATAAAATGGGATAGGGTTAAAGGAAATGCAGGGTTAACAGGTTCGGTTGTAGATCTTGTTTTTCGGGGCTTGTAAATCGGATAAGAAGATTTTTCTTTTTGGGCAGCTGGCTGCCAGTGCCCCGGGAAAGAAAAAGGTCAGTATAGAGGTATTTCATGAATACGGGTTAAGCTCATCCGATTGCCAGATTTTCGCAAGAAATGGTCATAGCGGATCGGGATGTAGCGGTTTAGGAAAGCATTTCAGTAATAAGTCACCAAGCTGCCGGTTTTAATGTTCGACGGATCCGGCAGGGAAAAAACGTAAAGGCAAATAAGGTTCCTCAGGATTAACAGGAGCATTAATAAATGATTAATTGAAGGAAGCGCGGCTTGAATTTTATTCGTGTTTCGTTAGGAAGTGGATCGGGGTATCACTTATAGCAGTACCGGATTGTACGCTTTCCAGGTATTTGGGCATTTGTGATTTTTGGTACAATATTATTTTTCCATTAAATCATCTTTTTTGAAACAAAAGGAATGTCATAACATGTTAGCAGGCAAAGAGTTCCTTCCTTTTTTAATCTCGAATTGAAAAGCTATGAAAACAAAAATGAAGTTCAGCATTGCGGCTGGTTTGTTATTGGCCATGGGTGGTTTCGGGGAAAGCGCCTACGCGGGCGGTCGCGTTGGAAATGGTTTTGCTGCTAGCAGCATTTACGCTGCGGAAGTAGCCCATCAATTGGTTACTGAAATCGTAAACCACGGCTTTGAAAGAGGCGTGGCGGAAGGCGGAACCGGCCGGAATCTTTCGGGCGACGATGGACATGCTTTGAGTGGTGACGGCGCGGGAAATAATTTCAGCGGCGGATTTGAAAAACTGGCAGAAGGGGGAGAAGGCGTGCGTCCGTGACATTCCGGATTTTAGTTGATATCAACAAGAAAGGCGGTCTGTAAAGATCGCCTTTCTTCATTTTACGAAGCAGCTTCATTTTCCTCCCGATCAGGCAGTCATCTTAAAGGCTTCAAGATATTTGTCGATATAAGTTTGCTTCTCGCGGTTTTTATACTGCATGATAAACCGGGGATGTTCCAGTGCAATGAGCTTTTTGAAAAAGCCGTGTTCATCGTTCAGCCTGCGCAGGAACAAGCTGTTTTTGCCAGTCCCCAGGCAGAAAGCGACATCTGTTTTAATGCCCAGCCCGATCAGCTTCCCGATGTTTTCGATCATGTAGGGCGTCATAGCAGCCATGAGTTCTTTACTGTCGTAATAGTTATAATTTTTTTCCCTTCCATTGCCTTCTACTGAAGCAAAGCCCAGCGGGCAGGGGGAATTGATATAAAAGTTGTTGTAAAATGCGTGGGGCCCACCATATGCATGGATCATTTCATAGATAAAAACAGAAGATGGCTCGTGGGTGATTTTGCCTTCGTAAGGAATGCCGCATTCGCTTTTCAATCTCTTCGGGTCGGTAAACGGGATCCCCGTCGTTCCGCCCCCGAACCGGCCGGGGTTGATACCCAGAACGAGGTGTCTTTCGCGGTTGTCGTTGTAGTATTTGTGATAAAATGTCTCCGCAATCTGCGACGCCTGCCCGAATTCCTGGAAAGGGTTCATGGCGCGAATGCCAGCCGGCAGTGTTACCCCGGTATAGCTCAGCTGCTTATTGAAAAGAATTGCTTTTTCGGCAAAGGTCATTGGGAAGAAGGTATGGGTCGTCAATATGGTTGAAACTACATACGATAAATCAGTAAAAACAACTTTTTGAACGAGATTTCGGAGTTTCTAATTTAGTTTGTTACTGTTTCATTTTAAAGCGGGCCATATGGAACTAGTAGAGCGGGAAAGGTTTGTTGATTTTCTCAGGGAGCAATTTCAGGAAACGGTTCAAGGGGAGGGGCATACCATTTTTATCTGCGGGGAAGCCGGGATCGGGAAAACCACCCTGGTCAAAACCTTTTGCAATGAAAAAAGGGCTGATTGCAAGGTTTATGTCGGAACCTGCGACGCGTTATTCTCCCCGCGTCCGCTGGCCCCGCTGTACGACATCGCATTGCAAATGGGCGGTGATATCCTGGAAACCAGCAGGAGCATGGAAGACCGGGCCATCTTGTTTACCCATTTCTTTCATGCGTTGAGTTCACAAAAGGGACAAGTTATTATTGTATTTGAAGATATCCATTGGGCCGACGAAGCTACTTTGGATTTCATCAAATTCTTCACACGGCGCATTACGCAAACACGCTGCCTGTTCCTGCTCACCTATCGCGACAATGAGATCCTTCCGCGGCACCCGCTGAGAAATGTATTGGGCGAACTGGTCCCCGGCACTTACACACGGCTGTTGCTGCCATTTTTATCACGAAGTGCTGTTGAGAAAATGGCGGAGGAAAGAGGATATAAGGGGGAAGATGTGTACAGCATTTCCGGAGGCAACCCGTTTTATGTCAACGAGATATTGGCGAGTTACAGCCCGGGTATCCCGGATAACATCAAAGATTCCATTCTTTTTGTGTTTAACCGGCAGGACAATATCACCAAACACATCTGGGAGACGCTGTCTGTCCTGCCTACCGGCCTCGAGCTTGAATGCCTGAAAGAAATCGAGCCTGGGTATGAACCGGCGGTTGAAAATTCACTGGCATCCAGAATCCTGGTTTTGGCAGATGGTAAGCTGCTTTTCAAGCACGAATTGTACCGGAGAACGATCGAACAATCCCTATCGCCACTGAAAAGAATTGCGCTCAATAAGCAGATATTACAATTGTTCCGGGAGGTTTTTGAAAAACACGGGCAGGTAGAGCGCATTATCCACCACGCGAAAAATGCGAACGCGTATGACCTGGTTGTTGATTATGCGCCCGTTGCCGCAGAAAATGCCAAATCAGTGGGTGCACACATTGAGGCTTCCAAGCTGTACCTGACCGCCATTGCATATTACCAGGGAAATGACAAAGATTTACTCGTAGGCTGGTACGAGGCGTACGCATATGAGTGTTATCTCACCAATCAGACGAGAGAGGCGATCATTTACCAGGGGAAGGCACTGGCGATCTGGAAAAACAAGGATGATCTCCTGCAGGTAGGTAACAGCCTGCGTTTTCTATCGCGGTTATGGTGGTTTGAGGGAAACCGGGAACATGCCGAGAAATTTGGGATGGATGCGATTGAGGTGTTGCAAAACCAACCCGCCTCGCGCGTGAAAGCCATGGCGTTCAGTAATATGTCCCAGTTGAAAATGCTTGCCGACCAGCTTGCCGACTGTTTGTTCTGGGGCATGAAAGCCATCGACATGGCAGAGGAGCTTCACGATGAGGAGATATTGTCCCATGCATTGAACAACGTGGGGACCGCGCAAATGGGAAGTAAAGAAACAGAGAAAATGGCGGATGAGCTGCTAGAACGAAGTCTGTCTATTGCTCTCAAAAATTCATATCACGAACATGTGGCGCGGGCATATACCAATCTGGGCGCCAATGCGGTGGTCCGTAAGGACTATGACCTGGCCCGGAAATCGCTGGATGAAGGCATAGCCTATTGCGAAGAGAGGGACCTGGACTCGTGGGTAAAATACATGCTTTCCTTCAAAGCCCGGCTTAACCTGGAAACCGGGAATTGGACGGAGGCGCATCGGATCGCGACCCACCTGCTTGAAAGCGATCAACAGGCTCCTATTGTGAAGATAGGGGCCATGACGGTACTGGCAACGGTTCAAATGCGGACTGGTGAAGGCGGCGCGCCGGCTCTGCTCTCTGAGGCGAGGCGCATGGCATTGGTTACGCAGGAAGTACAGCGGATTGCCCCGGTATTCGTGGCTTTACTGGAATATGAATGGTTAACCGGCGAGTTGATGATCGAAGAGGAAGCATTGGAAATGACCATTCGGCTGGTAGAAAAGCGGGATAGCAGCATTCAAAACAGTGAATTCGCCTTCTGGCTGATGAAAGTCAGAAGCAAGGTTTTACAGGTTCCCGACCTGTTCCCTGGTTATGATTTTTCCACAAGCGAATGCCGGCAACTGGCGGCCGGGATGTGGAAAGAACTTGGCTGTGCCTACGAACGGGCACTTGTCCTGTTTGGTGGAACTGAGGAAGAAAAAAGGGAGGCCATCATCATCATGCATGATCTTGGGGCGGTTGTGGCCAATGAAAAAATGAAGCAGGAGATGCGGGCGGAAGGTATCCAAAAAATCCCGCGCGGCATGCGCCAGACCACCCAGGCTAATCCGATGCAGCTGACAAACAGAGAGCTGGACATCCTGCGGCTTCTTCAGCACAATCTGCAGAATAAGGAGATTGCGGGCCAGCTTTTTATCTCACCCAAAACCGTCGATCACCATATTTCGTCGATTCTCGTGAAGCTGGATGTCAATTCAAGGGGAAAGGCGGTGAAGGAAGCTTTGCGGCTGGGAATCCTAAAATAGGGAACCTGGATATACTAAATAGGGAACGTTCCTGACGGGATTCTGGGATAATAGCGGCAATTTTGCGGCATCAACCATTCAAAAATCCTGTTATGAAAAAGTTTGTTATTGAAAGAAACCTGCCAGGCGCAGGCAATTTGTCCGCCTTAGAACTACAAAACATCGCCAAAACTTCCTGTGATGTGATCGGCGAAATAGGCAACGCTTATCAGTGGGTACAGTCGTTTGTGACCGAAGACAAGATTTACTGCATTCATATTGCTGAAAGCGAGGAAGCGGTTCGGGAACACGCGCGGATCGGCGGCTTTCCGGTCAACTCGATCAGCGAAGTGGTGGGGGTGATTGATCCGATGACGGCCCGGTAGGGCAACCATTATGAATCAAATCAAGGGTCTTTCACACCATCCTATTTGGCCACCTGCTTTTTTGCCTGGGCTTCGAGAATCAATTGCAGGTCGGCCGTTTCTTCGGTGACGTGGGCATAGGTGCCCCGACCTAATTCACTTAGTTTTTTTAACTTTTGACCGGTATGTTCATTTCGGCCAAAAGTAAAAACGGTCAGAAATAGGTCCTGGCGCGCATTTTCGCCGATCATCCGGAGTACTTCTTCGCTGATCGGGAACTCACCGTCGGTCGCCAGCACGATCCTGTTGTTACCACCGCGGATATACTGCTTGTTGGCTGTTTTGTATGCGAGCCGGATGCCCTCATTGCCATCGGTATCCCCATCCGATTTCAGTAGATCGATCATTCTCGCAATTTCGGCAGATTTGGAACCGGAGGTAGGTTTCAAAACGACACGTGCCTTTCCTGAATACAATACAATGGAAATCTGGTCCTCGGGGCGAAGCAATGTAAGCAGTGATTTGATAGAACGTTTCAGCAACGGCATTTTGAGCGGTGAGCTCATGGATGAGGACACGTCCAGGAGCAGCACCATATTATTGGCCGCAAAACCTTCGAGAGAACGCGCAGTTTCGTGTTGTCCGGCTGTGCGGTCTACAAAAACCGTATCGACCCTGACCCGCTCGACGTATACCGTGTCCCGGCGAAGGTCGGCGGGCCGTTCGGTTGATGCTGCATGGGGTTTAACAACCTGTGACGACGGCGTGTTTTCAAGATTGGCAGCCATACTGATCGGGTGAGAATCCGCAGGCAGTTCTTTGGAATCCGGGCCTGGTTGATCTGGCTGCGTACCGGCTGGCTTTTGAGCGGACAATCGTCGGAATGCAAACAAATCGGGCTGGTTGATTACTTTGAGCAACCCCGCATCGGCGAGCTCGATAAATTTGTTGTATTGGTAAACCAACTCATTATTGTAGAAATAATAAAATGATTCGTAGGGATGGGAAGCATGAGCAGCAGTTGCCGGTTTCACTTTCCGGGCCTTTTCTGCAAAACGGGAGGAGTTTGCCGAGAGATCTTCGTATGGGGAGTAAGGGCACAGACCGTTGCTGCGTCCGTAGCGTTTCAGTCCCTTCATATGCTGGTATTCGTCAGCAATCAGCTGTTTTGCACCTGTTTCAAGCTTGCCCGTCGACGGGACCTCTACTTTTTCACCTTTGAAATAATCCTTTACGCCAAATAAAATCTCCTTGTCGTCGTCCATTGTTGCGAGCAGTGCATTACCCGACCTGACCCAGGAAGAAGCCGGGGTTGCATTCGGGAAGCTTTCATGAATACGGCGTACATCGTTGTAGAGCTGCTCTTTTTTCTGGTCAAAGGTGTCAAAAAGTATTACGTAGCGGTCCAGGATCGCATCTGACCTTTTCAATTGATCTTTCAGATAGCGTTTGTCACTGGTATACCTGATAAGCTCTATGCTCAGGGCATCCATTTCCTGCAAAATATTCCTGAGCACCTCTGCCTGGTTGTTGATGGAGACCCGATAAGGCAGGGGAACAGAAGTGCTGGCATTGATCAGAAGCTGGTAAGCAGATAAGGGCACCTTAAAATCATCGTGCGAATAAGTGAGTCCGGCCCGTTTCTGAGCGCGTTCGGGTTCCCTGTAGTATTCAGCGGACGACTGGTAATTTCTGATGAGCACCTGCATCAAATGCATTTGCCGCAACGATTCGTTGATGAACTCCACATACTCGTTGAGCGCGCGAACGGTGGCCCCGGAAGCCGGTGAATTTGAACGTTTAGGGTTAAATGTTACGAGTGGTTTATCCTGAAAGGCAGGAGTCGTGGCTTTGCCTTCTTTATCCGGGGCATTCGTTTCGGGCGCCATCACCGGGCTGAATGCAGGAATGTAAAGCATTCTTTTGGCCGACTGGCTATAGTTGATAAACGATTTGTGCATCGCCAGCAAATCGTGGTTGTATGCTTTCAGTAACGACAGATAAACTTCGTTTCCATGGCTTGCGGATTGGCTTGCGGCGAAATTGTGGTCATCTACCGCACGCCTCTTGATTGTCTGCATTGCCAAAATCCCGGCTTTGAAGTCCTTTACGACATCGGATGCCGGGTAAGCCAGTCTGGATGCCGAATTTCCAAATTGAGAGAGTAGTTTCTCGTCGTTGAGCAGGCTGCGCTGGACGACGGCCGTGGGCCACTCCGTCCCGTTTTCTTCGTGCAGAAAGTACGGAAGTGCCTCCAACAGCTGTTGCTGAGTAAGCACAACCTGCTCCATTTCTTTCTCGGTGCCCAGGTAAGGATCGGTTGATGAGTAAGGCTGGTACTGGAGGTAGGTTTGTTTGATTTCCTGATAAAACGCAGCTTTTTGCTCCCTGTATTGGTTGAAAACTTCCAGCATTTCAGCCACCAGGACCTCGGATTTTTTAAGGTTATCATCTTTGTAGGCATTCAGGCGCACATAAGTTTCCAAAGCTTTGCCAGCTTCGTCGAGCTTTGTGAGCAGTGCCCAGATCGCCCTTGCCCCGGCATTCAGATTTTGCCTTTCCCCGCCTTTGATCCCCTTGCCAGCCAGTGCCTTCTGGTAATAAAATTCTTCCAGGGGACCTGAGGATGGTAACCGTAACTGGAAATCAGCTTTTTTCCGGTAGCGGTCGACTTCCGCCTGATAAGCGCGGAGCATGTCAAACCTGCTGATGAGCACGTATGTCGATTGGTCGAGGAATTCGATATAATGATTTAAGGTTTGCTGCGGGGCCTCGGTTTGTGGAAAGGCGCGTAGCGGGGCGATTAATAGTACAAAAGATAGAAGCAAGTTTGCCTTCATAGTGTGATTAGGGTTGGTTGCGGTTTCGGAGGGAACATTGCAAAGACAGTCTGGCTGGAATGTCGGATAGCCGTAGCAAAACTAGTGTTTCGGGTCCTGTTTTGCGGGCGGTTATTGTATTTCGGGCTTCTGTAAATTATTTAACGGCTGGGAATTATTTTGCGGCGATCGTTTGGCTGGCTTTCACAATCCCGGGATCTTATGGGATTTATCTCCATAGTTGGTTGATAAATACTATTTACCAGAGTGATCAGTATTTTAATGTGCTGTGTTACTTGTCCTATTTTGAAACGCTATCCCGATATCCAGATGTTCAGATTTTCCCTATCCGCATTGCTTTTAACACTAGCCGTTCTCGATGCAAGTTCACAGACTCTCAATACCCTCACACCGACTGAGAAAAAGGAAGGGTGGAAACTATTATTCGATGGCAGGGACCTGAAGGGCTGGCACGCGTACGGAGGAAAAGCCGTGGGCTCGGCCTGGATCATCGAAGAAGGCGCAATTAAATTGAACGTGCCTGAGCGGGCGGGGAACAAAGCTAAAAATGGTGGCGACATTGTTACTGATGAGCTCATCAACGGCGATTTCGAATTTAAAGCGGAATGGAAAGTGAGCAAGTTTGCCAACAGCGGTATTTTCTTTTTCGTCAATGAAGCCGCCAAATATCCGAACATGCATGATACCGGGCTGGAGCTGCAGGTCATAGACGATAAAATTTACGACGGCGCCAAGGAAAATACCCACCGCGCCAGCGACTTTTTTGGTGTCGCCAATGCCCGCCTTCGGGAAGGAAAACCGCAGGGCGAATGGAACAAGATCCATTTTATCATCAAAAAGGGAAAGCTGACCGTTTACCAGGACGAGTTCATCGTGCAGGAACACGACCTGAACAGCACCGACTGGAAGCAAAAAATCGCAGGCAGCGGCCTGAAGGCAGCGCCTATCGCTAAGGGGTCCTATGCGGGACGTATTGGCTTGCAGGATTGGGGGAGCACGGTTTGGTACCGGAACGTGAAGCTGCGGAAGCTGTAAAGCGGGCTCTTAGTTCTATTTCGAGGCAATTGCGTGAGCTGATACTGTCGGGGTTCAAACCTGTAGCTGTGCTTGATTATTTTGTGCTAAGCCAATTAAAAGTTGTACATTTAGGGGTATAAACGCATGGAATGCGATTTCTTTCAGAAAAAAGATCAATCGGGCCGATGCGGGACATGCACTAGATAACAGAGCCATTGAGGCTTAGCCGATGACAATTAACCATGAAAAAACCGATGAAATCGTCCTTTGGAACGATTTCAGAAAAGGGGACAAAAATGCATACGAATTGATATACCGTACCTATGCACCACTTTTGTACAACTATGGTTTCAAAATAACTTCCAACCGGGAACTTACCCAGGATTGCATCCAAGAGCTTTTTATCAGGTTGCTGGTCACCCGCGCTAAAATCAATAAGACCGATTCCATCAAGTTTTATTTGTACAAATGCCTCAGAAGGGATTTAATGCGGGGAATGAAAGCAAATGCCAGGTATGTCAATGGCCATGTTGACCTGGAGAACCATTTCAACGTCGTGTTTTCCTGCGAGCACGATATGATCCAGGAACAACTTTCGGCTGAACGTTCGTCGCAGCTGCACAAAGCGCTGGACAACCTGCCCCCGCGCCAAAAGGAGGTCATTTTTCTCCGCTTTTTTGAAGATCTGAGCTTCGAACAGATCTCGGCTGTGATGGGAATTGAACAATCTTCTGTTTACAAAATCATCTACAAGGCTGTTGATAACCTTCATAGCAGGCTACTGCTGGACTACGCGATTGTACTCATACAACTCCACGCCGTATGTCGCTTGAATGGTTGACCGACAGCGTTTTAAGAAAATAATGTAAATATTTTTTAAAATAGTTTCACTATGAAGGGATAATGCGGTAGGGCAGATGCATTTGGTTGGTGAATTAACCAGATGAACTCTTGAAGAGTAACCCTACACCCGACTATGCCTCGTTTTCCGTCACGGATTTTGTGCTGGATCCCCACTTTGTACGCTGGGTGAAAAATCCCTCTGCCAGGGACCTTTCGTTCTGGGAAAATTGGTTACTGCGGAATCCGTCGAAGCGGGGCACAGTCTTGGAGGCCAGGATACTCATAGGGCATGTAGGTTTTGAGAAAGATTTTAATACCCAGGAAAATATTGAACGGACCTGGGATATCCTTTCCGAGAGATTCGATGCGCAGGAGCGGTCGGCCCTAAGGATATCTATTAATCCCAAGTTCTTCATGCGCTTTGCAGCTGTCCTCGCTTTGATTGGGACGATGGCCACGTTGATCTGGCTGCAGGTAGGACGATCGTCCGTTTCCCGTACTTACGGGACCGGAAACGGGCAAATTGCCACTTTCAGATTGTCGGACAGCTCGCTGGTAACGCTGAATGCAAACAGCAGCCTGAAAGTCGTCATCCATTCGGGCTGGTATGCCGGCAGGGAAGCGTGGATCAGCGGTGAGGCTTTTTTTAAAATTACCAGGCAAAAGGAACCCGTAGGGTTTACAGTGCATACTTCGCAGGTGGACGTCAAGGTGCTCGGGACCGAATTTAATGTGACCGACCGGCACAAGTTGAGCACGGTGGTTTTGAATTCCGGCAAGATCAAAATCAATAACCATGTCGGGACCGTTCACGAAATTACGATGCAACCCGGCGATCTGGCGATGTTTTCGGATACCAGCCGAAATTTTCAGGTCCGGCGAGTCAATCCCGAAAATTACAGTTCCTGGATCTACCAAAAGTTAGTCTTCGATCGCACTTCCATTTTGGATGTGGCACATATGCTGGAAGATAATTATGGGTTTTCCGTTGTGATCGCCAAACCGGCACTCGCTAAAAAGACATTCACAGCCACGCTTCCTACCAACAGCTTACCAATCCTGATCAGGGCATTGGAAGAATCATTCAATGTCAGCATTACGCAACTGGATAAGAAATTAATCATCACAGACAAATAGGACCATGCCAATCCGCTTGCAAGAACATATCTGCTTTTCCTTTATCGTTTCGGTGCTGTTGGCGCTTGCACCGAGCATGGCCGGGGCTCAGGACATTCAGGTGAGTGGCCAGAATGGAAAAACCGCAAAGGCGTCGGGCTTAAAAAAGCCGCTCAAAAATGTCCTCAAAGGCTTCGAAACTGAATATAACATCCAGTTTGCATACGACGACCTGCTGATCGACGGCATGATGGTGAGCTCCTCGATCCCCGTTTCGAAAAATATCGGCGAAAACCTGGCACGCATTCTTTCCCCGCTCGGGCTGACTTATAAGCTCGTCGATAAATCATTGTATGTCATTCAAAGTGCACCGGTGATTAAAAAACCAGCGGTGCCTAAAACCAACGAAACCAGCAATTTGCCCGTCGATGTGGACCGTACCGTGACTGGAAAAGTTACCGACGAAAAAGGCGAAGCGGCCATTGGGGTAAGCCTGCTTTTGAAAGGCACTGCAACGGGCACTTCCACAGACACTGAAGGAAATTTTTCAATTGTTGTCCCGGATGAAGGCGGCACGCTTGTGGCTTCCTACATTGGTTATCTGACCCAGGAAGTGGTGATCGGGAACAATAGCAGGCTGCAAATCCAGATCCTGCCCGATTCGAAAGTCTTGAACGAAGTGGTGGTGATCGGTTATGGTGTCCAGAAAAAATCGGACTTAACAGGTTCTCTTTCATTGGTTTCCGGGAAAGATATCGCCAATCTGCCCATGAGCAGCATTGACCAGGCTTTGCAGGGAAGGACTGCGGGTGTGAATGTTACCCAAAATACCGGCGCACCGGGGGAGGGCGTGACTGTCAGGATACGTGGAATTGGCTCCATTAACGACAACAGCCCGCTTTTTATCGTTGACGGTATTCCGACGAAGGACGCGTTTCAGGTGTTAACACCCGGCGATATTGAAAGTATTTCCATTTTAAAGGATGCAGCTTCGGCGTCTATTTATGGGGCGCGGGCAGGAAACGGCGTGATTTTGGTCACGACCAAAAGAGGTAAAACCGGAGAACCGCAAGTTAATTTCAGTTCCTACTTTGGGTTGCAGCAGCATGGAAAGCTGATCAAAATGGTGGATTCGCCCAAGTATGTGGAGCTGTATAATGAAGCGGCCAATGCCGATAATACACAGTTGAACAATCCTACGCTCAACCGGAAACTGATCCCGGCCGGCCTGGCTATGGCCAACACCGATTGGCAGAAGGAGATTTTCAGGACAGCGCCGATCCAGAATTACCAGATGACGATCAGCGGAGGCTCCGACAAAGTGAGGTACCTGCTGTCTGGTAATTATTTCAATCAAAAGGGTATCGTGCTCAATTCAGGCTTCGACCGGTACAGCCTGCGGGCCAATATGGATATCAATGTCACCAAAAAACTGAAGGTATCCACGAATATCAATATGCTTTACAGCCAGCGGAACATCATTGGCAGTTCCGGCGACGGATACGGAGGGAACGGCGGAAGTGTAGTGCGTTATGCATTGTTCCGTACGCCTGCTATCCCGGTTTACGATCAAAATGGCGAATTCACAGACCTGCCCGACAATCCACAGTTTTTCGGGGACGGTTATAACCCTGTTGCTTTGGCGCTGAAAATGGATAATAAGGAAAGGCGTTACCGGGTTTTTGGCAACACCTACCTTGAATATGCGATTTTGAAAAACCTGAAATTCAAATCAGATGGCGGTTTGAACTTTGACATCGTGAACCAGAAACGCTTTAATGAAAACTGGGGTACCAATCTCCGGATCAACAGCCCCAGCACATTGAACAATACCATAATCCTGAATTCCACGGTCAACTTTAACAATACGCTGACTTACAGCAAGGTCATCAATGAAAAGCATGACTTCACCATGCTGGTGGGTACCGAGGCGATCAAAAGCATCAGCAGGCCGATGGGGGCGACGGATTACAATTTCATCGACCAGATCGATAACCTGCGCTATCTGGGGCAGGGGCTGAACATCCAGTCACGCGGCGTTTTTGAAAATGATAACCGCTGGGCTTTATTCTCGCTCTTTGGCCGCGCTACGTATAGCTATCAGGGTAAGTACCTGGCTTCGGCCAACGTCCGCCGTGATGGCTCCTCCCGCTTCTCGGCCAATAACCGGTATGGGACATTTTATTCGGGTTCGGTAGGTTGGAATATTGACAAGGAGGCTTTCATGGCATCACTTTCAAAAACGATCTCGCTGCTGAAAGTACGTGCGAGTATCGGGCAACTGGGTAACCAGGATATCGGCAATTATCCGTGGGCTTCATTGGTAGCGAGCGGGTATAACTATCCATTCGGGACGGTGCAGAGCCCGAGTTCGGGCTACGCGATTGTCAGCCGGGGCAATTCCAATGTCAAATGGGAATCGTCGACTCAGGCCGATATTGGTTTGGAGATCGGCTTATGGAATGACAAGCTGGTCCTGGTCACGGATTATTTCAACAAAAGGACTTCTGATATGCTGATCCCGATCCCTGTTCCCAAAACAGGAGGAAGCGCTGCAGCCCCTTACGTAAATGCGGGAAAGGTCGAAAACAAAGGGTTCGAGGCGGAATTGACCTATAAAGACCACGCCGGCGATGTTTTCTTCAATATCTCCGGAAATGCAACTTTTATCAAAAACAAAATCCTCTCCCTCACCAACGGGCGGCCCATTCCGGGCGGCAGGATCGATAATGGCGTTTTTGCGACGCGGACAGAGGAAGGTTACCCGATCGGATCCTTTTTCCTGTATCAGATGGAAGGCATTTTCCAGAACGAAGGCGATATTTTTACGCATGCTTACCAGGGTAATAATATCCGTCCGGGTGATGTAAAATACAAAGACGTGGATGGCGACGGACTGATCACAGAAAAGGACAGGACACACGTCGGAAGCGCGATACCGAAAGCGACATTTGGCCTGAACACGCATGTTGAATACAAAAACTTTGACCTGTCCTTGTTCTTCCAGTCGGCTGTCGGGAATAAGATATACTATCAGGTAGCGACCGATATTGAAGGCTTTTACCGGGCGTTCAATGTTACGCAGCGCGTATATGACAACCGATGGACGGGCGAAGGCACCAGCAATACCCAGCCGCGGGTGTCCTGGCTAGGCTCGTCCAATAACAAACTGCCTTCGACCCGGTTTCTGGCCAACGGATCGTATGTCCGCATGAAGAATGTGCAGCTGGGCTATACGATCAAAGACAATGCCGCTAAAAAGCTCGGGTTCAGGAGCGCGCGGATTTATATCAGCGGCCAAAACCTGCTGACTTTCACCCAATATCCGGGCATGGACCCCGAAATGGCGACCAGCGATAACACGAGAAATGAACAATTCGGCGGGGACGTGGCGGCAGGAATCGACTGGGGAACGTATCCGTCTGCCCGGATTTATTCCCTTGGCATCAACCTTAATTTTTGAAATAGCAACCAATGAAAGCCATGAAAATCCTGCAAGATATCCTCCTCATCTCCATGATCGGAACCGTTTCCGGCTGCTCCAATTTCCTGAACGAGCAGGTGAAAGCGGGCTACCCTGACGATGCATTTTACAAAACGGCTGCCCAGGCGGAACTCGCCGTGAACGCCGCTTACCAGCCCTTGTCTTTTTCCAACGATCAGAACAGGTTGTGGGTTTTCGGCGACGTCGCTTCCGATGATGCGAATAAAGGCGGGAATCCTGGCGACCAGGCAGACATTGGTAATATCGATGATTTTACGCAGATCTATCCGATCAACGGAAACATCGAAAGCGTGTGGGGGATTTATTATGAGGGTATTACGCGGTGTAACAAAATCCTGCAACAAGTGCCGGTCATCGCAATGGATAAAGTGCTGCAAAACAGGATATTGGGAGAAGCCCATTTCCTGCGGGCATTCTACTATTTTTATCTGGTCAATATTTTCGGGCCGGTTCCTTTGATCCTCGAACCTAAGAATGCACAGGAACTCCAGATCGCGCAAAGCCCGGTTGGAGACATTTACACCCGTGCGATTGAAGCCGATTGCAAGGCTGCAATCGAGTTGCTGCCTGCATTGCTAACCGATGCTGAAGTGGGGCGGGCAACCAGGGGAGCGGCGACTGCACTTCTCGCCAAGGCCTATTTATATCAGAAGAAATGGAGTGAGGCGGCGGCCACGGCGGCATTGGTGCAACCACTGGGCAATTATGCACTGATGCCGGTTTTCTCCGACAATTTCAATGAGCGTTTCAAGAACAATGCCGAGTCCATTTTTTCGGTACAGCATCTGACCAACCAGGTACCATTTCTTGGTAACCGGCTGAACCAATGGTTTGCGCCCAGAAATGAATCCGGCTACTATTTCGATGTGCCGACGCAGAGTTTTGTGGATGCATTTGAAGTAACCGCTGCCGGAATACCCGATCCTAGGCTGGATTATTCAGTGGGAAGACAGGGGCAACCCTGGTTTGACGGCGAAGTTTTCGATCCCGAATGGTCGCCTACGGGGTTTTTACAAAAGAAAAACCTGCAACCGGTTTCCGAAATCCCCAAAAGCATCAAAGGTAACGGCAACCTCAATTACGTCGCGATCCGCTATGCCGATGTACTGCTCTGGCAGGCCGAAGCATTGAATGAACTGGGGAAACCAGAAGAAGCGTTGAAATTCCTGAATCAGGTCCGCAAGCGCGCGCGCGAAAGTTATCTCTACGACAAAAGCCTGAAAGGGTACGGGGCTATCCCGAAAGACCTGCTGCCCGACATTAAAATCACCAATCAAAACGGCCTCCGCGACCTGATTCACCATGAACGCCGGACGGAGCTGGGCTTTGAATTTCACCGTTTTTTTGATCTCATGCGCTGGGGAAAGGATGAAGCTTCCACCGCATTGAAAGATAAAAAATCATTCAGCTACGAAACCAACCGGTATTTTCCGATCCCTCAAAGCGAGCGTGATACCAATGAAAGTCTTACACTATAATTTTTATTTTAAATCCAACTGTCAATGAAAATGAACAAGAGTCTTGTATTTGTTTTAGGCCTGTTTGCTACATGCCTCGTGCTTTTCGCCGCCTGTAAAAAAGATGATGAAGTAGTGGTCACGCCCGTCGATAAGTCTGCATTGAAAACCGCCCTGGATGCTGCCAATGCAATGCTTACTCCCGCAGTGGAAGGAACTGCGGTGGGAACTTACGAAGTGGGATCGAAGGCGGTATTTAAAACAGCGATTGATGCCGCCCAGACCGTGTATGATAAATCCGGCGTTACGGCTTCGGAAATTGCCAATGCGGCCGTAAACCTGGGAAAGGCAACCGAAACGTTTGCCAGTAAAAAAGTAGTGGAGATCGCCCCCGATAAGCTGATCGCGTTCTGGAAATTTGACGGGGACGCGAAAGATGCTTCCGGCAATAAACATGACGGCACGCTGATGAAAGGCCATGCACGCTGGGGAGCAGGCACGCCTACGCTGACCAAAGACCGTTACGGCGTTGCGGACAAGGCTTATCATTTTGCCAAAGGCGCTAATGTGGAAATTCCTTTCGCCACGAGCCTGAACCCGCAAAAAGAAATGACGATCAGCTTGTGGATGAAAATGGATACCCTTAACTGGGCAGACAATTATATGATTTCGTTGAACCGCTGGAACGGGTTCAAATTCCAGACTCAAAGCACCAGCCGCGCGTTTCTGACCGTGCATACAGCCGACGATAAGTACATTGACAAGGACAACGAGCTGGCCCTGGAGAAAGACAAATGGTACCATCTGGCCGTGTCCTATAAATCAGGTGAAATGGCATTTTATGTAAATGGCACGCAGGTGAAAGTGTATACCGACGTGGCAGGCGATTTCATGGCCGTTCAGAATGTCAACCTGACCATCGGCCAGGACCTTCCTACTTCGGTTTATACCACAACTTCGGACAAAGATCCTTTTTATCTGAATTACGGAGGTTATTTCAAAGGCGATATGGACGATATCCGGATGTACAACACCGTTTTAAGTACCACGCAGATTACTTCGATTTACAATGCTGAAAAACCCTGACCCATAGTCAGGTAGTTTTAGACAATTCCGTGGTACAGATACACCCTAGTCATTGGGGCGTGTCCGTATCACGGAATTTTAGATTGAATTCACTCAAGCTACATCTGATCCTTTTTTTGAAAATATGTTGAAATGCTGTAAGGTGTTGGCAATAAGCTTACTATTGTTGACAGTTAGCTCGTGCAAGGAAAAAGGAACCGACCCTGTCGTTGAATCCAAGCGTCCGTTTGTGAATACTTCACACCTGGAAAACCTGTATAATGAAGTAAAAATGCCCGATGGCACTACTGCCGGGACCGTTGTCATTTACAGCAATTATCCCGATTATACGTGGGTGGCCGACGACGACGAAGGGCTGACTTGTGTGGACGACGTGGCACGTGCCGCCTTGTTTTACCTGAATGAACCAGACATTTCAACCAATTTGGAAAAGCAGCGAAAGCTGGACAAACTGGTTGCGTTTGTTTTGCAGATGCAGGCCGATAACGGCTATTTCTATAATTTTCTTTTTGGGAATCTGACCATTAATAAGACATTCAAAACCAGCGTAGCCGAGCCCAACTGGTGGTCGTGGCGTGCGTTCTGGTGCCTGAACGATTGTTACGCCTATTACAAAAGCAAAGACCCGGCCATAGCGACCCGCATTGATGTCGCTACGCAGAAGCTTTGGGATTTGATCCAAAAAGATGTCCTTAATCAATCTCAGGATACAGAAGTCGTTGCTGGCCTGACGGTTCCAACCTGGCTGCCTTTTGGTTCTGCAGTTGATCAGTCTGCTATACTTTTACTGGGACTGCTGTCTTACCGCGACCGGCATAACGACGCTGCGGTGTTGAACGGAATGCAAAAGCTGGGCGACGGGATTTTGCTGATGCAAAAAGGGGAAGCGGACAAGTATCCGTTCAAGGCCTTCCTGTCCTTTCAAAATACCTGGCATGCCTACGGAAGCGACGCCGCTTATGCATTGTTGAAAGCGGGCAAAAAACTGGGCCGGGATGCATGGATCAGAGCTGCAAGGGAGGAAGTGGACTATTTTTATCCTTATCTGATCAGCAGGGGATATCTTGAATCATTGGAAGTGGCTCAATCGGGTGTCGGTGTTTCCAAAGTGAAAGAGTCGCAATTCAGTCAGATTTCTTATGGTATCAGGCCAATGATCTGGGCTACCCTGGAGGCGTACGATATAAGTAAAGATCAGAAATATATCAGGGAGGCAGCAGTCCTTGCGGGCTGGTATCTGAAACAGAATCCTGCTAACACCGATATGTACGATGTTCAAACGGGAAGATGTTTTGACGGGATCGGTTCTGCAACTGATGTAAATAAGAACTCGGGTGCCGAGTCGACTATTGAAGCATTATGGGCTTTTCAGAAAATCGAACAGTACCCGGAACTACTGTCGGCATTGGGCAAATAATACTGGTGATTTTTTTAGATTTTTTTTAACAAAACCTTTTGCTGGGTTTTAATAATTCAATCATTCATCGTAGTTTTAAGGGATTTGTTGTATTCCAGATGAAATTTTTTTCCGGTGTAGTTCCACTCTTCCTCATGTTCTGCCACACGCTGGGGCTTTCCCTTGCGGTATTGTGCATTGAACAGCAGTTTGAGGTAGCCGCTCCGTCCACAAATCAGGGTGAAACTTTAATCTTAAAGTCCTACGTCCCAGCAGTTCCCTACGCCGGTACCTGGGAGGGCAGCGAAGAATTTGAGGGGCTTTACCGGATCGACGACCAGCTTTACAATGTGGTCCGTCAGGTACATGAAAACGATACTTTATACGTGACGCTTCAGATGAACGAATCCGCCTGGCAGCGTTTTACGGAATTGTCAAATATGATGCAGGAGGTCCATTCGGACAAAAAAGCGTCAAACCCGCTTAACACAGCGATTAAATTGCTGAATGGCGTATTGAAAATCTACTTGCCGCTAAAAGTCGTCGCATTTGAATATGGCACTGGCTTTGAAAGTCGTGCGGCAAGGGTCACCTATGCCGAGGTGTGCTATCATCTGATTTCGCAAGTTTTGCAACTCCACTCTCCGCCACCGGAAGCCGCCTGATTTAGCAACTTCATTAGAATTATTTTTGCCCGGCCCGAGCTAATCGCTGTAGCCGGGCATATCTCATTGTATATAAAATTAAGATATGTCGACCATTTCAACCGAACCCATAGGAAGCATTCCAAGACCTGCCTATCTACAGGCAGCTATGCAGGCGTTTCAAAACAGCGAGATTTCGGAAACGGAGCTGTCTAAACTATTTGAGCAAGCCACACGCGAAACCATTACCGAGCTGGAAACAACCGGGTCGCCCGTCATTTCGGACGGGGAACAGTCCAAGCCGAGTTTTGCCACTTATCCCTTGAGCGGTTCCCCCAATCTGGCGCCAGGCGGGGTTGTGATCCCATTTGCTGACGGGCACACCCGGCAACTTCCCAAACTGACGGCAGGCCCCTTTAAATACGAACAATTTGCGGCGGATTACCTTATCGAGGCAAAAAAGTATACTTCACTTCCCGTTAAACAAGCTGTGATTTCGGCCTCGGCAATGAGCCTGTTGTATCCCGCCGAAGGCATCGAGGGGTATTCGCAGCAGCAGTTCATCAGCGATTTGCTCGATCAGGCCGAAGCCGATATCCGTAAATGTTTCGATGCCGGTGCCTACAATGTGCAGATTGACTTTACCGAAGCCCGGCTGGCATTGAAACTGGATCCAAGTAAAGGTTTGTTGTCCCAGTTCATCGATCTCAACAACCAGGTACTCGACCGTTTTTCAAAAGCCGAGCAAAGCAGGATTGGGGTGCATACCTGCCCGGGTGGCGACCACGATTCGACACACAGCGCGGATATTCCTTATACCGAGCTGCTGCCACTATTCTTCAAGCTCCACGCGGGTAATTTTTACCTGGAATATGCCGGAGAAAAAGACAAGGAAACGGTTTTGCAGTCCATCAAAGAAAATATCGGTGCCCACCAGAAAGTATTCCTCGGGGTGATCGACGTACTTAACCCGCGGATCGAAACGCCGGAAGAAGTGTCCGATCTGCTCGTACAAGCAGCGCAATATATCCCCGTTGCACAATTGGGATCAACAGACGATTGTGGTTTCTCCCCTTTTGCCGACGACGTTTCAACTGCCCGAGCAATTGCATTTGAAAAAATAAAGGCCCGGATACAAGGGACGAAACTGGCGGAGGAGCGGATTGGGTAGCATTTACATCTGATCTTTTTGACCCAGATACCGATAGATCGCTTCCTGCGAAGCGGTGCCATTTCCGTTTTCCGGATACCTCACGTTATTCAGCCCCTGATCGATCAAAACAGCTTGTGCGGTATCACCCCATTGGAGGGAGATGATATGCATAAGCTGCTTTTTTAGTTTGGGATCATCGATAGGAAAGCATACTTCGATGCGGCGGTAGACGTTACGGTTCATCCAGTCGGCCGATCCCATGAAGACCTGCGGATCGTCGTTGTTGTGGAAAATGAAAACGCGGCCATGTTCCAGGTACCGGTCTACTATTCTCTTCACCACGATGTTCTCGCTCTGGCCTGGAACGCCGGGTATCAGTCTGCAAATGCTTCTGACGATCAGATTGATCTTCACCCCGGCATTGGAAGCCTCGTACAATTTGTTGATAAGTACTTCCTCTTCCAGGTTGTTCAGCTTGATTGTGATGATGCCTTGCAGCCCTTTCTTCGCATGGGTAATTTCCCGGTCAATGTGTTTCAGGAACTCGGTCTGCAGGTTAAACTGCGCTACCAGAAGATGCGAAAAGGAAATCTTGTCGGTGATTTCCGGTTTTTTCTTTTTGCTCAAAAACGAAAACAACTTTTCGGCCTCCGAGAGCATTGGCTGATTGGTAGTGAGTAAAATATGGTCGGTATAAAACCTCGCGGTGCTTTCATTGAGGTTGCCGGTAGCCAGTAATCCCAAAAGCGGAAGTCCGGCATGCTTTCTTTTCACCAGGGCAAGCTTCGCATGTACCTTGAGTGTGTTGATGCTATGCACGATCTTCACGCCGGCCGATTTCATTTTCTTGGCCCACTGGATATTGTTGGCTTCGTCGAACCTCGCTTTCAGCTCCACGAGCACGGTTACCTGCTTTCCGTTACGGGCAGCGCTGATGAGCGCCAATGCAATTTTAGAGTCGTTGGCAACCCGGTACAAGGTCGTATGAATTTCCCTGACGGTGGGGTCAATAGCCGCTTCGTTAAAAAATCGGAGCACGGTATCGTAGCTCTGGTAAGGCGGATGGACCATCAGATCATGTTTGACGAGCGATTGGAACAGTGTGTGGTCGCAGTCGGTGCCATCGAAACCGCGGTGGGGAGGCCACGGCTGGTACGACATTGCTGCGCCGTTGACTGGCAGCGAGGCAAGGTCTTTCAGATTATGGTGAACGCCCCCCTCCACAAGGGAGGCATGCTTAAGATCAAGAATAGTGGCAATGCTTTGCAGATGCCGAAGCGGCAAACCCGGCTCGTACAAAAATCTTGTCGCATATCCGCGGTCGCGTTTGCTCAGCTGTTTCTCGAATTTGTCGGTCATGTCGTCGCCGTCCTCATCGACGAGGTACAGTTCCGCATCGCGGGTTACCTTGATGTTGAAAGCTTTGATATGGACGGCGGCCGGAAAAAGATAGCGAAGGTTTTGCCTGATGATGTCTTCAAGGAAAATGATATAGTCCACGCCACGGTCCGTGATTTTAAAAAAGCGGCTCAGATGGTTGGTAGGGACATTGACAAAAGCGAGCCGTTCCCCGCCCGGTTCCAGGTTTAATATCACAGCGAGATACAGGACATTGTTTTCGGGAAAAATCACGGAATCGGCTGTCAGGAAAACCGGTTGAAGCAACCCTGCTACCTGGCTGAAAAAATATTCGGTGGTTCGTATGGTCAATTCTTCCGGAATTTCTTCCCGGTAACAAAAATGGGTGCCGGTTTTATCAAGCTCCGGAATAACGGATTGCGTCAGATTTTTTCCATAGCGGTCCTGCTGTTTGTTAATGATCTCGGCCGCACGTTCATAATCTTCCTGGCCCTGAGGGTCCTTTTGCAAAACGGGCATCCGGACCCGGTAAAATTCATCCAGGTTGGAAGAGTAAATGGAAAGGAACCTGATTCGTTCCATTAGCGGAACAGCTTCATTTTCAGCCTCCATCAAAACCCTTTCGTTAAAAGAAAGCCAGCTGATATCGCGGTTGAAAAACGTGTATTTGGACATGGTTCGGAGGATACGCGTTTGATTGTGCCGCAAGTTTAAGAGGTAAAGCGCAATTAGATACCGGATAATAAATTTTTAACAATAACCCGGACGATTTCTGGAGAAGTAGGCGTTTTTTTATCCAAATTTAACCTGCTAAAATTCAACGGATCTGTCCGCAATTTGGCGTCTGCACACTACTCTTCAGCTATAGAAATGCCGGCTTCCGAATGAGAGGCAAATTGTCCCGCCCACTTTCATAACCCAATTCAATTCCTGATTCACCACCACACTATGCTTTAAACCATAAAGCCCGTTTGGCCGGAGAAGCATTGCGTTTCAACCTCCAAAGGTGTATTGCCGGATTCACAGATTTAAGGACCCTATATGAGTAAGTTTTTCTCTTTCAGCCGAAGCCAGACGATCATCATGCTGACGATGGCGTCGGTGCTGATTCTGGGTGCCGCTTATATCTTTATTTATATACCCAACAATAAAAGAAGGGTCGAGGAGCAGCGGTTCAGATGTCTTCAGAATATCCAGGCCAACATACGGGCCAAAAGGGATAATTCGGTGGCACTGCTTAAAACTTTACTGGTAACGTATATTATCGACAGTGCAGCCTACGATAGAAAAACCCTCCGGGATTATATAGCGGATTACCCGGAGAATAATTTTACTTTGATGCAGCCTCAGGGCGGTATCAAAAATGAAAAGATCCCTGTTAATAAGCGTTCAAAAAATGTGTTGGCGGAGGTGGATGCCGCGTTCCCGGAAAATGTGGTGATCGTTTTTATGGGTGATCAGATAAATATCAACCTGTATAAAGGTGGCTATAGTATTACAATGAGATATACCGTCGCACAGTTCTTTGGCGCTTTGCTGCCCCTCGATAATTTCGACCAGTATCTGATCATGCTGGATACTGCCATTGTGTACCAGACATTCCAAAGCGGGATTACTGCAATCCCGGTAGACTCGCTTCCGACAAGGCACGGCGCATTTTCGAAGGAACAGGTGAAAAATGCAGTCATCGGGGGCAGTCCTTACAAGCTTTTTGCCCAGGAAATGAACCTCGATAAAGCAGTGCTCAGGGTGATCGGGCTCCTGAAAAACGGAACTTACCAGGACGAAAAAAATGAGCTGCCCGGCAATGCGGTGATTTTTTTGCTGATTATCTCCATAGCCACGATCCTCGCTTTACCGTGGATTAAATTATACCAGATCGGCGGCCAGGACCGGCTCACGGCAGCGGATGGTATGCTGACGTTCCCCATAGCCATGCTTTTCATTTCAGTACTATTCTTTGTTTTGTTCAAATACGACTACAAATTTCGCCCGGGGCGGAATGGTTCCCAGAATCTGAGAATTAATCTGGCCAATAAACTCAAGACGGTCTTTGAAACGGAAGTAGAAATCGCTTACAACAAGCTGGCCACATTTGACGCCCACGTTGGCACGTTGACGGACAAGCCGCATCTTACCGGAAAGGAAATGCTGAAGGGCTATGGGCGGATAGATTCTTTGTTCAAAAAATGGGGTGTCGAGGAAGTATTCTGGATGAGGAAAGATGGACAGGCCATTAAGTCCTGGGTAGCGCTTCCAAACAAATCGCCGTCGGGAAACTTTGCTAACCGCGAGTACTTCCGGAAAATTGATGAGGACAAGCCTTTTTACCTCAACAACAAGATCAGCAAGCCCATGTATCTTGAGCCGGTTGTGTCCTGGACGACCGGGAAATTTGTGTCGGTTATTTCCAAGCGGTCGAACAAAGATACAATCGCCGCCATAGCGGTCAATCTGAAATGCATGATGGAACCCATTGTCAGTGCAGGAACTTCCTTGTGCATTGTCAATGAAAATGGCAGGGTCTTGTATCACTCCAATGCATCGAGAAACCTCAATGAAGATCTGCTGAACGAGCTCTCAGACAGCAACTCGCTGCGATCCGCATTAATTGCAAGGACAGATGTGCTTTTTTCGTCGAAATACCGTGGAAAAAATTACAACATATACGCAAAACCCCTGAGTTACCTGCCATATCATGTCCTGGTTTTCGAGGATCAGGGTGTCCTGATCAGCCGGGATATCAATGTATCCTATTTTTGCTGTTCTGTACTGACTGTCTTGTTCCTGGTCATGATCGTCAAGCTTTCGATTGTATTCCTGTTGTCTTATCACAGGTCTTATTTCAAAAAGCATTATTTCGACGTCTCCTGGCTTGGTCCGGACGAACGGTTTCATGATCAGTATATTCTTGCCTTTTTCTGGAATGTATTGAACATCATTTTACTGGTCGCGCTGTATCAATTCATCAACTTCATTGAATATCTCGCTGTTTTGCTGGTCTCCGTTACCACCATCATCTTGTTTTTAAATTACCAGTACCAATTATTTTACCAGGAAAGATCCAATCATAAATACGATCTGAAGCGGAAGGTTACCTGGTTTTTAGCAGGTATTATCGTTCTGATTAACTTCATTTCCTGTTTCCGCCTGCCCGAATTTCCCTGGTTCCTGATCGGGTATCAAATCGTGTTAATATCCCTGCTGGATGCATTGCGGCCATTCGGCAAGCAAAAGGAATGGATTTTAAAAAAGAGCAGGATTGTGTTTTTGGATTTTAGCCACGGGTTTTCGGTAATGATATTTTCGGCTTTGATCGTCACCAGCGGGATCCCCATCATTATTTTGTTCAGCACCTCTTATAACCAAGAGTTGAAAATGATTACCCGGTACAGGCAAAAGCAGTTTGCGGATGAATTATTCACCCAATACAGCGAACTCAGTCAGAAACCAGATCCGGACACCCGGTCGGTTTACCAAAAGATCAGGCTTCCGAATGTGTTCAGTGATTTGGTTTGGGTAAGCAGGGTAAGCGTTGTGGGGAATCAGTTTTTTGTGAAGGATACTTCAGAGTATTTCAGTACGCCCGGCATCGATAGCCTGTATATCAGGATGACGATAGAGCGTTCCGATGCTGAGTCCAGGTTAAAAGAGTTTTACCATGGCAAGGCCAGTAATTATTACTATTGTTATAATAAAGCAAATGGACAGGGTATCACTTTCCGCAGGTTACAGTCAGGCAATTACATCCGGATAGCATCGGCGGGGCTGCGTTACAACTCGTCGCTCAATTTGCTCAATAACCCGAAACGAGGCTCCGTGTACTGGCTCATTTTCGGAACATCCTTATTCCTTTTCTGGGCTGTTCTCCACCGTATCCTCCGGAAACTGTTCGCATTGGATTTTCCTGCCCAGGAAAATTGGGACAAAATCGATGAAATCATCTTTACAGAGCCTCACCTGAATTCCAAGCTTTTTATGATCGGGGCACCGGGCACTGGCAAGATGAATTTGCTGAGACAGCTGATCAGGGAAAAGAAGATTACCATGTTGGATCATTCCAACAGGCGGGTGCCTGTTCTGGAGGAGGAATGCGATTACCTGGATTTGTTCTCGATCCCCGAAAAAGTGGGAGAGAAAGTCGATGACCAGGGTTGGACCAAGCTGGTGAATGATGTTCTTGCGAGCAAACGGTTACTGGTCATCGTCAATCATTTCGAATACGATATCAAGAACCCCGCCACGAATTACTACAAGCTGGATTTGCTGGAAAAGCTGACCCAAAAGAAGGATACGAAGGTGATGATCGTTTCTACGGTGCATCCGATGCAGTTTTTGGACTCCCTGAATAACCAGTCGCCGGACAGGAGACCCGTTGAAAGCATGTCCCAAAACGAGCGGGAGCGGTGGCACGTGCTGCTGGGCCATTTCAGGATCGTTATTCGTAAACTTGAAACCGGGACTTTTAACCCGGAAGAAGTGTGTTCGCCGGGAATCCGGGTACTGGCCGAGGAAACTAACAGGGGCCATTTTCTGGTCAAAATGCAGCAGCCGATCGAGTTGGAATTTCAGAAAGCCAAGACGTTAACCGATGCCGAAGGAAAATCCCTGGCTGCAAAAATCGGAATATCCGCCCATTACTTTTATACCTATGTCTGGCAGTCGCTCACCAAGGAAGAAAAATTCCTGCTGTACGACCTGGCCGAAGACGGGCTGGTGAATCCGTACGATGACTATAACATTACGATTCTGATCAGCAAAGGCCTGATCATCAGGAAATACGGGCTTTTAAAGCTTTTCAACGAGGGTTTCAGGACATTCATCCTGACCGCCATCGGGAATTCGGAGGTGATGCTGATCAGAAATCAGATCAGGGAGAGCGGCAACTGGAACAAGTTGAAAACACCGTTGATTGTAATCGCTGTGGCGGTGCTGATTTTTCTTTATGCATCCCAGAACGAGGCCTATTCCGAGATTATCAAATACGTGGGGTTAATCACCGTCACAGTACCCACCATCTATAAAATCTTCGGTGTCTTGGAGCATGTTTTTTCAACACAGCCTGCGTCGGCGGATAAAAAAACACCGTGAGTCCCGTCAGACTGGCCCCCTTTAATCATTGTTTGTCAAATCAATAATAAGTATGGTTAAAATTGAAGGAAATTTTTATCCGATTGTTTACGTAAGGGGTTTCACGCCTACCTCTGGATCGAGGGAAGAGGCATTTTTTGACGCTTATTACGGATATAGCGAAACGTCCGTCGACAAGCGCCATGCGCCGGCACCCGACTATGGCAAGCCTATCATATTTGAAGGGCAGCTCATTCGCTTTTTGAAAGAGTACGGTTATGTGGATGCCGCAAATGGTGGTCTGGCACTGGCGCTTAGCAATGGCGGAGGGACGATGCAAAATCCAACCAGAAGTCTCTGGATCAGCAGATTTTACGATGAGGATGTGCTTAGAGGCAGTGTCCGCGATATCATAGACCATGCCAAGGACCTGAGGCAGTTGATCTGCGAAACAATTCCGCAGGAAATGGAGGACGCAGGAGCAGATTTGGGCGAAGGGCGGAAAGACTATAAAGTGATCATCATCGCCCACTCGATGGGTGGGCTGGTAAGCCGCTGCCTTATCCAAAATCTTCTGTCAACAGGTGTTGGCGACGGTCCGGAACGTTGGATTCATCGTTTCGTTACAATGGGGACCCCTCATGGCGGGATAGAGCTCGGTGCAATCCCCGATTTTCTGGAAGACCTTCTTGTAGGTGAGGCAAATTTGCTGAACGGGGCGATATTCAAGGAAAACCGCATGCGGCAGTATCTGAATCTGACGAACCAGCCCCTTCCGAGCCTGCAGTCTTTAAACGGCACCTTTCCGGAAGGAAGATGCCTCTGTATCATAGGCAGCGACTACAATAGCTATAATTTTGTAAAAAAGGCCACAGGAGACCACAGCGACGGTTTGGTTAAACAAGACAAAGCTTATATCAAAGGGGCCTACTGGGCTAATGTTCACAGGGCTCATTCGGGAAGAAGAGGCATTGTCAATAGTTTCGAAACCTATGAAAACGTGCGGCGCTTTTTGTTTGGGGATACCCGGGTTAGGATGTGGCTGGAAGATGTGAACTTGCTCATCAAGGCACCAACAGACGGAGCTGCAGAGTTTTTTGACATCGAGTTTTCATTATCCGTCAGGGGGACGGGGGTTTACTTGCATCAGCGCAAACAAAATCCCTGCGAAAATGCATTTCGGAAGAACCGGGAAGATTTTCCGCTAAAAAGCTTACACATCCATACCGGCTTCCTGGATACGAAGCTGCGCCCCAATGGGGACCCGTTTTCGGCTTTCCTGCTGACTTTCAAAGTGACCCAACACCAGGTGAAGAAAAGATTCTCCTTCGAAACCCAATTCCCTGACAGGCCGGTTTACAGCGAAAGCATGGATGTCAGGTTGAACTTGGCAAATGGCGCTACCGTCGAGTTCAGATGGCTGTCGGAGACAACCGACGCAAGCCAACAGGACAGTTGGTCCCCCGCAAAGCTGAAGGACGGCGTATTCCGGTTTCCTTTCAGGGAATCCAGGACATTGTCAGGCTCATTCTGCATTCACGCGTCGCTTTGGGATGATCTTGCTGCCGACGAATCGGGAGAAGACGTGGCCATGCGATAGCGGGTTACAGTCCGATTTTTGTGGCCCGCGGCTTTCAACTGCGGGCTTTTTTTATAAAAAATGGTCTCAGAAGCCGATGCTGACGGGTTAAGGAATGCCCGATTCCACTTTTGAAAAATAGTATTACAAAAGCAAACAAAAGTAGCGGACTACGCATTTGTTAGAAGGTAATTTTGTCAAAAGTTAATCTTGCGAAACCTTCTAAGCCTATTGTTATGCAAAAGAAAATTTTATTAAATCTTTTTCTTTGTAAGCCTGCCGTTTTTGTCATCACGTTACTGTGTATTTCCGGACCTACTGCATTTGCTCAGGATGTCAGAAAAATTTCAGGAAAAGTAATCGATGAAAGAAACGAGCCGCTGCCCGGAGTCAACATCCAGTTAAAAGGGACTACGACCGGCGCAAGCACCGATGCCAACGGAAGCTATTCGATCACGGTGCCTTCTGAAAACACGAACCTGATATTTTCTTTTATCGGTTACAAAAGCCAGGAGATCGCCGCAGGGAACAGCTCTTCGATTGATGTGACGCTGATTGCGGATATATCTGTCCTCAAAGAAGTTGTAGTGGTGGGGTACGGCTCCCAGTCCCGTGAAACGGTCACTACCTCCATCTCAAAACTGGACACCAAGGTTTTCCAGAACGTAACGTACGCCAACCCTGCTTCGGCCCTGCAGGGGACCATTGCAGGCTTACGCGTCCAGAGTACCTCCGGACAGCCGGGCGAACGGCCCAGGGTAATCCTGAGAGGAGGGACTTCGATCAACAACCCCAATGGTTCGACGCCGTTATATGTGATCGATGGCGTTATCCGTAACGATATGGACAACATTAACCCGACGGACATTGAATCCATCCAGGTCTTGAAAGATGCAGCTTCCACCTCCATCTACGGCTCAAGAGCATCTAACGGGGTCATCATTGTGGAAACCAAATCCGGGAAAACGGGTACAACGCAGGTGAGCTACAATTACAACCTGACTACCTCCAAGGTAGGAAATACGTACGAACTAGCTGATGCAAAAGATTTTATCAAATTCATGCGAATGGGGATAGCGGCCAGTGGGGTGAAATCACCCAGCGTTCTGGCATTTTTGACGCAGGCAAATGCGGGCGGTACGGGCAACGACCTGACCAACAAAACGGCCTTTACCACCATGTACCTTTCACCGGAGAACCAATATCTGCTGGGTCTTCCGGCCGACCAGTGGGGCGCGAAATGGGAAACGGCACCCGACCCGCTCGATCCAAGCAAAGAGCTGATCTTCAAAGGGACCGATTTCCAAAAAACCGTTTTCCGCCGGGCTTACACCCACGATCATAACCTGAATGTTTCCGGGGGATCGGAGAAGGTACATTACAGCATGGGCCTGGGTTACCTCAGCGCGCAGGGGATTTCCATCAATACCGATTATAAAAGGCTGTCGCTCAACCTGAACGGTGATGTGCAGGCTACAAAGGGCCTGAATTTCTTCGGCAGGCTCAACTATTCCAATGTGGACGACGCCCAGGTGCCGGATGTAGGGGTTGTATTTAAAAACAACATTAACACGGCCCAGACATCGAAATATGCTTTTGAAGACGGTTCACTCGCTCCCGGGAGGCTTTTTACCAATGGTAACCCTGCCTACTACATCAGCCGCTACGACGCAAAAAGGCGCCGCGATACCTATACGGTCGTAGTAGGTTCCAAATGGGACATTTTGCCGGGGCTGACATTCAGGCCGCAATTGTCGATCATGAACAACAATTTTGCCAACCGCACTTTTTTGAAATCCTACCTCGACGGCCCGCTGGTACTCAACCAGAACCGCGAAGCTACTTATGCCACGACTGTGTTAAATCAGCAACAGGCCGATGCAGTTTTGAACTACGTCAGATCATTCGGCCCGCACCATAATTTCGAGGCGACATTGGGTTATTCGTATTTCAAAGCTAGTACTACCGATACGAAGGCGGTCGGCAGGAATGCGGCGACGGATATCATTCCAACATTAAATGCTTCTGCCACGCCATGGAGCGTAACCGGCACAGAATCAGAACAGTTGCTGTACGGATATTTTGGAAGGATCAACTACAACTTTGACCAGAAATACCTGGTAACCGTCAATGCGCGCTACGATGGTGCGTCGAACCTGGGGGCTGAGTACAAATGGGGCTTTTTCCCGGGCGTTTCAGTCGGATGGAACCTGCACCGTGAGGAATTCTGGAAAGTGATACCGACGGCCGTGACCAACCTGAAATTGAGGGGCAGCTACGGCGTGAACGGAAATATCAGCGGACTTGGAAATTACCAGGCGCAGGGAGCCTATGCCGTCGGAGAGCGTTACAATGGTGAAGCAGCGATTTATAACTCTGCGTTGGCCAACGCGAACCTGCAGTGGGAGCGATCTAAAACATTGAACTTTGGTTTCGACCTGGGTCTTTTCAACAACAGGATTACTGGTGTCTTCGATATGTACAGAAGGGTGACGGATAACTTGCTGACGGATCTGGCCCTACCGAGAACAACCGGTTTTACGAGTATTTTGACAAACCTGGGAAGTCTTGAAAACAAAGGATTGGAATTTGAAATCAACGCGCAAATACTCCCGTCTTCATCAGAATTTCAGTGGACGGTTTCTGCCAATGCCAGTCATGTAAAGATGAAAATTCTGAAATTGCCGAACAACGGTATCGACAAAAACCGGATCGGCGGCTTCAATATCTGGGACGAAAAAACCGGTACTTATGCCTGGAAAGGAGGTCTGCAGGAAGGCGGCCGGATCGGCGATATGTTTGCCTACAAGCAGCTGAGCATTTATTCTACCGACGAGGAAGCGGCGGCGGGTCCGAAAGATATGCTCGTGGTGGGTACCGACAAAACCAAGCACGGTGGTGACGTAAACTGGCAGGATACCGACAAAAACGGCATCATAGACGACAAGGACAGGGTGTACATGGGCAACCCGTACCCAACCTGGACGGGTGGCATGACCAACCGGTTCAACTACAAAGGTTTTGGTTTGGCCGTACGTATGGACTATACCGTGGGCCATATGATCTACAACGAAACCAAGGCGCGGGTACTCGGCAACTTCTCGGGACAAAACGCGATCTCGAAAGCAGTGACCAGGTCGTGGCAGAAGCAGGGCGACATTACAGACATTCCGCGCTATTTCTGGGCTGATCAAAACCAGCAGTCGAACCTCTACCGCGGCAACTCGCATTACTACGAAAAGGGCGATTTCCTGTGCCTGAGAGAGATATCGCTGTCGTACGTCTTCCCGCAAAGCATGATCAAGAAATTGAAACTGAGTAATGTAAGATTGCATGTGACGGCCAACAACCTGAAATATTTCACCAGGTTCACCGGCTTAAACCCCGAAGAAGGAGGCACCGACAGCGGACGGTACCCGATGCCGCGCAACATTATTTTCGGTTTGCAGATATCCCCGGCCCTCTAAAAAATACAGAATCCAAAACAGCATTTAATTATGAAACCAATCATACGAACATTGATATTCAGCGTCCTGGCAGCGATGACCGTCTCGTCCTGTACCGACGATCTCACGCTGAAACCGATCAGCCAGATCACCAATACCGTTTTCTGGAACACCCAGGAAGACGCAAAAGGCGCACTGAACGGGATGTATGTCAGGATGCGGACACAAGCGGCGACCAACTTTTTTATCTGGGGCGAAGCACGGAGCGAGATCTGGGTACAGAATTTTGGTTTTGACCCATCGATCAACTTTTATGCCTTTACCAATGCGCTGAGTCGCGTCAATGCCGGTCCCGACTGGTCGACCATGTATTCCGTGATCCAGGATGCCAATCTGATCCTGAAATATGTGCCGGACATTCCTTTCACGACCGAAGCCGACAAGAACGACATATTGGCGCAGGCGTATGCGACACGGGCATTTGTTTATTTCACGATGACAAAAACCTGGGGCGACCTGATCCTGCTGGAAGAACCAACGGAAGGTTTTGATCCTCAAAAAATTTACAAGGAGAGGTCCCCGCAAAGTGCCGTTTTTACCCTGATCAAAAAGGATATCGAAAGTGCGCTGGGTTTGTTTTCTTCCAACAACATTCCCGCCGGACGTATCAAGTGGTCGAAACCGGGCGTCAATGCGATGAAGGCAGATGTTTTTCTGTGGACTGCCAAGAAACTCAACGGAGGCGCTGCCGATTTCACGACCGCGTTATCTGCGATTGCCGAAGTGGAGAAAAGCGATGTACAGCTTTTGCCGGATTTCAAATCGGTGTTCAGCTTTACCAACAAAGGAAATAAAGAGATCATCATGGGTGTGCGGTTTGCGGAAGGCGAATCCTCCGCGCGGTCTGTCTTCGGCGGGGTAACTGCCCTGGCGGCGCCTACTGCACCATTCACCCCGCAAAGCGTGATCGACAAACTGCTACCTTACTCGGGCAAAGATGGATACTGGCAAATGTCTACGCTGGTCACCAAGCAATTCAGCAATGACGACCTCCGGAAGGATGCGACTTTCATTGAAGTGAACCAGACCAAAGACGGCGTTACCACCTTCCTTTACAACATTGATCAGAAATGGCCGGGCGTAATTACTGGCGGCGTAAGGGTAATGTACGACGATTTTATCCTTTATCGCTATGCGGACATCATTTTGATGAAGGCAGAAGCCCAGAATGGTTTGGGGCAGGATCCTTCGGAAGCGATGAACCTGATCAGGAAACGTGCTTATGGGGCCAACTTTGCGGCGCACACATTTGTAAATGGTACCCAGGCAGCCAATGACGATGCGATTCTTCAGGAAAGACTTTTCGAACTTATCCAGGAAGGAAAACGCTGGTACGACCTGGTGCGATTTGGCAAGGCATTGGAGAAAGTACCGCTTCTGAAAGGCAAAACAGAAAATGACCTGCTGTTCCCGCTGAGTGAGACGATCCTGAGCCTCGAACCGCTTGTAAAGCAAAATCCTGGATATTAATTCGTTTAAAATGAGTAAAATCAAAGTTTTTGGATGCGCTTTGCTTGCCGTCGCGGTTGCGCTGTGCAGCTATACGGGGGCAGAGCGTGCCCAGGATAAAAGTGTCATCGGATTAGGCAGCAAACGCGAAATTTTTGTAGACCACTACCTGATCCAGGAATTGAAAGGGGCCGAACTCGTGATGCATGCGCCCCGGGACGAAGGGGCGGTGATCCATTTTGACAAACCCTGGGAAACTTTTGCGCCGGCTTATATCACGATCCTGAAAGACGGGGATTTGTACAGGGCATACTATCGGGGCGGCCACAAAAGGGCAGACGGTAAAAACGGCGACAATACCTGCTATGCCCAGTCCAAAGACGGGATCAACTGGGAGAAGCCCAACCTGGGGATTATCGAGGTCAATGGGTCGAAAGAAAACAATGTGATCCTCGACGAAACACCGTTTACGCATAATTTCAGCCCTTTTATGGATAAAAATCCCAATGCGACGCCTGATCAGAAATTCAAATCGTTTGGCGGGAACAACAAAACCGGGCTAATGCCCTATGCTTCCGCAGACGGTATTCACTGGAAAAAAATGAGTGAACAGGGCGTAATTAAGGATGGGCTGCTCGATTCCCAGAACGTATCATTCTGGTCGGAAACCGAGCAGGTGTACGTTTGCTACTTTCGTTCGTGGACCGGCGGCGGGGAGAGAGGTTACCGGTCGGTAAGCCGCGCTACCTCCAAAGATTTTATCCACTGGTCCAAACCCGCCGAAATGTCGTACGGCAATACGCCCTACGAACATATTTATACGCAGCAGACCAGTCCGTATTTCCGGGCCCCGCATATCTACATTGCCATCGGGTCGCGGTTCGTGCCGCACCGCCAGATTGCTTCCCTGGATCAATTGAACGAATTGAAAGTGGACCCCAGTCAGCACAAAGGCTTATCGGAACCTTTCCTGATGACTTCCAGGGGTGGAAATGTCTATGACCGTACCTTTATGGAGGCGTTTATCAGACCGGCTGTGGGACTTAACCATTGGTCGGCACGCACCAATTATCCTTCCTTGAACGTGGTGCCCACCGGCCAAAGCGAAATGTCGCTCTATGTAAACCAGGACTACGCGCAGCCTACCGGGCATTTGCGCCGCTACGCCATGCGTCTCGACGGTTTCAGCTCGCTCCACGCACCTTACAAAGGCGGGGCGATGAAAACCAAAGCCTTCACGTTCATTGGTAAAGAGCTGGAAATTAATTACGCTACGTCTGCGGTGGGAGAGATCAGGATTGCAATCCAGGACGAAAACGGCAAAGATACCCCTGGATTTTCGATGCTCGATTCACAGGAACTGGTAGGGAATGAAACCGCCAGGACAGTGACCTGGAATGGCAGCGCCGATCTGTCCAAACTGGCCTCCAAACCTGTCCGTTTACATATTTATTTAAAAGACGCGGATCTTTATTCGATCCGGTTTAAATGATCTGAATGATGAAAATGAGTCATTTTGTTTTAATAGCATTATTGTCCGTCGTCACACTTGGCAATTACCTGGGAATCCGCAAAGACGCGACTGTCACCACGAGCAATTCTTTTGTGACAGCGCTAAAATCAACTAAAATCGGCACTCAGGAATGGACCGCCGAAAACCTGGACGTGAGCAAGTTCCGCAACGGCGACGCGATCCGGGAAGCAGATAGCTACGAAGCCTGGGAAAAAGCCTGTATTGAAGGAACGCCGGTTTGGTGTTATTACGACAATGATCCGGTGAAGAATAAGAGGTTGGGCAAGTTGTACAACTTTTGGGCGGTGATGGATAAAAGGAAGCTGGCACCCGAGGGCTGGCATGTGCCCAGTGACGAGGAATGGGCGAAGCTGGCCGAACAATTAGGCGGAAGCGATGCCGCCGGGAAAAGCTTGAAATCGCTCAAAGGCTGGCGAGACGGCGGCAACGGGAATAATGAAAGCGGGTTCAACGGCATCCCCGGCGGGTACCGCAGCCATGAAAAGCCCGCTTATTATGGCGGTCCTTTTTTTCAGGCCGGAGCGGGCGGATACTGGTGGAGTACGACCAGGTACCTGGTAGACAACAGCTACTGCCGGATTTTATCTTACAAAAATTCAGGTTTGGAAAAAAATAGTTTCGTCATGACCGCAGGGCTTTCCGTGCGATTGGTGAAAGACTAATTGACGTGATGTATTAAAAAACCAACTATGAAACCAACCTTTCATCTCCTTTTCTTCTGTCTGTTGGCTGTTTTGCCCGCCGGCAATGCCGCAAATGCCCAGGAAGCGCTTGAAATTGGTAACCGGAGAGAAATTTTTGTTGATAAATACCTGATAGACAGGATGGATGGGACGTCGATCGTGCTGCACAATCCTCGCAACGAGGGGGTGGTTTTGAAATTTGATAAACCGTGGGAAGGGAATTTCAGCGCTTATTGCACCATGATCAAAGACGGAAATCTCTTCCGTGCGTACTATCGCGGCGTGCGGGACGGAGGGGCTGACGGAAACGAGGGCGAAACGACCTGTTATGCCGAGTCCAGAGATGGCATTACCTGGACTAAACCAGACCTGGGCTTGAAGGAAGTGGACGGTTCGAAAAATAACAATGTGATCCTGGCCCATGAAGCACCCGTCACGCACAATTTCAGTCCTTTTCTGGACAAAAATCCCAAAGTAAAACCCAGTGAAAAATACAAAGCTCTGGGAGGGACGAAAAAGAGCGGATTAATGGCTTATGCTTCACCGGATGGTATTCATTGGAAGAAATTAAAAGATGAAAGTGTTTTCACAAAAGGCCTGTTCGACTCGCAAAATGTATCATTCTGGTCCGAAAGCGAGCAACGTTACGTTTGCTATTTCAGGAGCTGGACGGGGGATGGTTTCAAAGGATTCAGGTCGGTTAGCCGCACCACGTCCGATGATTTCATTCACTGGTCTGAGCCGGTGGCGATGACATTCGGGGATACGCCGCTGGAACATTTATACACCCAGCAAACCAGTCCGTACTTCCGCGCACCGCACATTTACGTAGCCATCGGCGCCAGGTTTATGCCGGACCGGAAGGTTGTTTCGGATGAACAGGCGGTTCAATTGAACGTGAACCCCAAGTATTATAACGACTGCTCCGACGCGATATTCATGTCGTCGAGAGGTGGCAGCACGTACGACCGCACTTTTATGGAATCGTTTATCCGGCCGGGGATTGGCCTGGCAAACTGGGTTTCAAGATCAAACTACCCTGCATTGAACGTGGTGCAGACCAGCGATACCGAGATGTCGCTGTACGTCAACGAGGAGTATGCCCAGCCGACATCCCATATCAAGCGTTATTCGATGCGTTTAGACGGTTTTACGTCACTTCATGCGCCTTTCAAAGGTGGCGAGATGATCACCAGGCCATTTACTTTCAAAGGCGACGAGCTCGAAATTAACTACTCCACTTCGGCAGCGGGCGAGATCAGGATCGAAATACAGGACGCAAAAGGCAAGGCTATCCCGGGGTTTACACTGGACGAATGCCAGACCATTATCGGAAATGAGATCAAACGGATTGTTTCATGGAAGGGAAGTGAGGATTTGTCTGAGTTGGCTTCAAAACCTGTCAGGCTTCGTATCGTCATCAAAGACGCGGACTTGTATTCCTTTAAATTCAACTAAGGCACGAGTCTTCAGAAAGCTGGTTAAGGTTGCGGCATCCTCCGGTGAAAGATAATATCACTTATGAAAACGAAAGTAGAGGAATGCTATCTTTATGAAATATAATTTTGTATAAGATAAAAAAGACAGTACAAAAGTAGGCTGGAATGAGATGTTGCCTACAATGTCGCTGATTATTCCTAACCCACGATTTCTGATGCTTAAAAGTGATGTAAGCCCCGCCCCCAGATTGTTTTCTTATCCCTGGCTTGTTGTTCTGTTGCTCTGTGTGGTAGGAGGGCTTAATTACCTCGACCGCACGATGATCACCACCATGCGGTCGTCCATTGTAGAGGCGATCCCGATGTCCGAGGCGCAGTTTGGCTTGCTGACTTCCTCTTTTTTATGGATTTACGGTCTTTTGAGTCCGCTGGCAGGCTACCTGGCCGACCGCTTTAACCGGAGCCGGGTGATCATCGGCAGCTTGTTTGTATGGTCGCTCGTCACGTGGCTTACTTCCCATGCTGCCACTTTCGAAGAACTACTCATCACGAGGGCATTGATGGGAATCAGCGAGGCATGCTATATACCAGCTGCGCTGGCGCTCATTGTTGAATACCACAAAGGGCCCACGAGGTCCAAGGCTACCGGGATCCACATAGCAGGTGTCTACGTGGGACAGAGCCTTGGTTTTGTTGGCGGCTGGCTCGCCGAAAGCCGCACCTGGAATTTTGCATTTATGGTGTTTGGCGCGATCGGCGTGGTTTATTCCGTCCTACTTGCTTTTTCATTGAAAGATGCTCCTAAAACCATACTCACGGCTGCCGAACAATCCGAAAATGAGCGTATCAGCTTTTTGGATGCGATGAAAAACCTATTGAAGCAGAGAGCGTACCTCACCGCGCTCGCTGCCTGGGGCTTACTGGGAGTGGCCAGCTGGATGATCGTCGGCTGGCTTCCTACTTACTACAAGGAGCATTTTCATCTGACGCAGACCCAGGCAGGCATTTATGCGACCGGCTACTTTTTTACGGCTATGCTCCTTGGCGTACTTTCCGGCGGGGCAATCGCCGACTTTTGGGATAAAACCAACAAAAGGGCACGTATCCTGCTTCCGGCACTGGGGTTGGTGATTGCCGCGCCGGGGATTTTGATGGCGAGCAATACCGACATTACATGGGTAGCGGTAGTTGGATTCATGATATATGCATTTACCCGTCCGTTCCTGGACGCGAACATGATGCCGATCCTGTGCATGGTGGCCGACCAGCGCTATCTGGCCACAGCGTACGGGATACTGAACCTGTTCAGCTGTATCGTGGGAGGTGCCGGAATTTATGCCGGAGGTATGCTCAGGGACGCCAAAGTAGATCTCAGCACGATGTTCCAGGTAGCAGCATTTACCATATTGATTTGCGCTTCTTTGCTTTACAGAATTAGGCCAATTATGCAGGATGAACCTGAGGGAACGCTTAAACCTCCATAACATCGGCGCCCGATCTGTTAGCCATCTCATTTTGTAAGTCATTTTCTTTATTCATAATTCCCATTTGTTATGAGAAATTTTCTCTGTGCGACGACTTTCATAATTTTAGCCCTTTCCATTATTCCCGTTTCAGCACAGGACGCTTTTTTAAAAGCCTCTGCCCAAACATTTGCTGTAACCCCCAAAATAGGTACCCCGGCCGGCCATACCAAGACCGGAAATAAGATTGAGGTAGTGTATGGCGACCTGAAAACTACCCTTGTGCTTTTTGAAGAAGGGGTAAACAGGCTTTGCTTCGTCACGTCGCCACTGATCGTGGAAAGCGGCCCTGTACATGATGCTTGTGTTTCTATCTTATCTAAAACTTTAAAAATTGCTCCGGAAGCCGTAGTAACTTCTGGTTCTCACAACCATACAATCCCATGGCTGGATATGGACAGTACCAAAGCTCCCGAAACGGGGAGCCCTCAAATGCTTTCGCGGGAGATAGGCCAGGATTTCTTGAAAAAAATGCAGAAGGCCGCGATCCAACTGGCAAAAACATTGGAACCCGTCTCAATAGAATGGGGAGTAGCTGAGGAAAACAGGATTACGTATAACCGTAGAGGTCGGCGACTGAATGGAAAATCCTATTTTATGCGTGAGGAGGACAGGATGCTTGTCGGCGAAGGCTACCTCGGCTTGATTGACCCCGAAGCGATGGTCGTGATCCTCAAGGGGAAAACAGATAAACCCGTGGCGGCGATGTCCTTTTTTACCGGGCACCCCGTGGCAGCTTATAACCCCGAAAAAATGATGAGCTATGGCCAATTTCCGCAAGTTGCTTCGGAAAAGCTGTCCAAGTATCTGGGTGGTGTACCGGTTGCGTTTATCCAGGGTTGCGGAGGGGATGTCAATGCAAAGCATATGCTGACAGGAACCATCGAACAAGCCAGACTCCTGGGTGAGCAATTGGGCGATACGTTCATTATCGCGGCCAAATCCTTGCGAAAATCGAAACGTACCGGATTGGAATGGAGCAGGGAAATCGTGAACGTTCCCCTTTCGCCCCTTCCGAGCCAAACCAGCCTGCAAAAGGACCTGGATTCGATCGACGATTTTGTAAAGCGCGGCGATGCCGGGGATGAAAATACCTATGAATGTGTTGGTATGAATTTTCCAAAGGCGTTGACGCCGCCATACCGGGCGCGACTGGTGGAGTCGGTCCGTCCCTGGTATGTATGGGCATTGGAGCAGCACAAGACCAACAACCTCAAAAATGTCCCGACAGAACTCCCGATCAGTATTGTAGTGGCGCGGTTTGGGGATGTAGGATTTGTGGGGCTTCCTTATGAGCCTTTTGTTAAAACCGGGCTGAAAATCAAGCGTGAAGCCGCATTGCCCTGTGTGTTGACAGGCGGATATACAGACGGAAGCTACGGGTATATCCCCGATGCCTCCGCATGCGACGACAGAGAGTACCAGGCCGGATTCTTCAGGTATAGAGGCAATGTGCCGCCATACAAAGCCCCGGGGGGCGACGCCTGCTCGGTAGTAGCAATCAACAAATTAGCCCAATTTGCCCGGTAATCCGTCGGCTAATCCAACTGAAACTGAAGTTTATAAAACTAATAATCAATTGCCGCCGGCTTTAGCCGACGGCAAAGAGAAAAAGATGGAGAATTTTTTGGAGATGCGGAATTGTGAAATCGGGGAAGGGGCTGAGATTGAGCCGAATGTGATGCTGGGATATCAATATCCAGGCTCCAGAATCCCTTTACAGGTAGGCAAACGCGCCAGAATTCACAGCGGGACTGTCATTTATGCGGATACGACAATAGGCGATCACTTTACTTGCGGGCACAATGTAACAATCCGTGCGGAATGTGAAATTGGGGATAGGGTTGTAATCCTGCATGGCAGTACTCTGGAAGGCAAATTGAAAATCGGGAAAGGGGTGAAGATCATGGCGCATGTGTACATTCCCAGCCGTACAACGATTGGGAGTATGGTCTTTATCGGACCGGGCGTCAATTTCCTGAATGCGATGATGCCGATGCGGGAGCCCGTTGTTGCGGGGGCTACCATCGGAAACCATGTAGTGATTGGGGGCGCGGTCACGATTGGCCCGGGCGTTTCGGTTGGCGAGAATTCTTTTGTAGCGGCGGGTTCCGTGGTGATGCAGGACATACCCGCGAATTCGCTTGTTTACGGCGTCCCCGCGAAATTCAGGCCGCTCCCGGAAAAATTCGGGAAAGGCAATGACCCGAAACAGATATTCAAAGGACTGGATCTTTGGGATAACAGGCCGGGCGATGATTCGTGGCAGGACGAAGATTTTCCCGGGAAAGAATAGCTATCAAATCCTTTCGAAAAAATGAAAATGAAAACCTTTGGATACGGGCTGGCACTGATTGGATTTTTACCAACAGCTTATTCGCGGGACTTGCAGCCGATCCGTGAAATGAAAACGGATAGCGTTCCCGGCGTGCGTAAAGTCAGGGATGTAATCATTTATGAAGACAAGCAGTTTTACTCCACCTTTCCCTCGGTTGTAAAAAAGAAAGACGGTGAGCTGCTGGTCGCATTCAGGCGAGCGCCTGAAAGGAAGAATTTTGGCGAAAAAGCAAGCAGCCATGTCGACCCGAATAGCTATCTGGTCACAGTCCGTTCAAAAGATGGGATTAACTGGACAAAAGACCCCGATCTATTGTACGCCCATCCCTTCGGAGGGTCGCAGGATCCATGCCTGATCCGGCTTAAAGACGGTACCCTGTTATGTGCCAGCTACGGTTGGGCATTTCTCCGGCCCGACGGAGTTGAAAAATTGAAAAAGCCTTACTTCGAAGTGGGCGGAGCAATTTTTCAGGGCGGTTATATACTTCGCTCTACAGATGGTGCTAAAACCTGGAAGGGGCCTCTTTATCCGATCGCCATCAAGCCTGAAATCAATCTCGATGCATTTGGGAAGCCAGTACCGGCCTACAACCGCGGGGCCATGTACGAGGGAAAAGACGGCAGGGTGTTTTGGGTAGTGGCAGCCTCGGAGTCCAATGCACCTAAAAAGACCTCCAATCATTTGCTGATTTCGGAAGACAGAGGCCTGACTTGGAAATACTCCTGTCCGGTTGCGGTCGACGATAAAGCCTCTTTCAATGAAACGTCGGTTTACGAAACGCCGAAAGGCGACCTGGTGGCATTTCTGCGCACCGCCGATCTGGACGACCAGGCATGCGTTGCACGTTCGACGGATGGTGGCAAAAGTTTTCAAAAGTGGGAGAAAATGGGTTTTCAGGGACATCCTTTGCAGGCTATGCGCCTTCCCGATCAGCGGGTGTTGCTGGTATACGGCTACCGGCACAAACCTTTCGGGATCAGGGCGCGGATACTGAATGCCGAGTGTACGGATTATGCCGCTTCCAAAGAAATTGTGCTGCGGGAAGACGGGGGCAGTTATGATATTGGCTACCCCTGGGCCGTAGAGCTGAATGATAGGCAAGTGCTGGTAACTTATTATTTTAACATAGAACAAGGGACAAGGCATATTGCCGGAACGATCCTGGAGATTGGTAAATGACCTCGCGTAGCCCCGGATTGAAATCCAGCGCTGTGTGATATGAAGCGTGCCTCTGGCACTGACAGGGTGATCGGGTGAGAGGCACGACAGATGTCCTGGATTGCCCTGGATTGAAATCTAGGGCTGCGGAATGACACGTGCCTCTGGCACTGACAGGGTGTAGTAATGCCAGAGGCACGACCGATCTCCTACCCACGGGTTTCAACCCGTGACACGAGGCAACGAAAAAAAGCAAAAAAGTGCCAGAGGCACGACCGATCTCCTACCCACGGGTTTCAACCCGTGACACGAGGCAACGAAAAAAGCAAAAAGTGCCAGAGGCACGACCGATCTCCCAAACACGGGTTTCAACCCGTAGAGACAAACAACAATGATCACGACACAACAAAGGGAAAGCTTCGATACCGAAGGCTTTATCAAACTAGAATCTTTTTTAAGCCCGGACGAACTTATTGAAATCCGCTCCAACCTCGAAAGACTGATCCGCGACGTGGTACCCGCTATGCCGTCCGCCCACGCCTTTTTCGAAGATAAAAATGATCCTGGCTCATTAAAACAGCTTTTTCATCTGGCTGACTATGATCCTTTCTTTGTACAAATGGTCAACGGCAGTAAATTTGAAAAGCTGGCCGAAATGTTGCTGGGGGAGAAAATGGTAAAGGGCGAGGCGGAATATTTTAACAAACCCGCAGGGATTGGAAAACCTACCCCGCCGCATCAGGACGCTTATTACTTTATGTTATTTCCGCCTCAGGCGCTCACGTTCTGGATCGCACTGGAAGATGTCGATGATGAGAACGGTTGCCTTCATTATGTTCCAGGTTCACATCGGCAGGGCATGAGGCCGCATGGAAAAAATGACACATTAGGGTTTTCACAATGTATTACGGATTTCGGGACGGATGCTGACCTTGAAGCAGAGGTTGCCATGCCCGTGCTGGCAGGCGACGTACTGGTACATCATTCAATGACCATCCATCGTGCACCCGGCAACCGAAGCCTTACCCGGTCAAGGAGGGTAGTGGGGCTGGTTTATTTTGGAGAGTCGGCCAGGGAGGATGTGGAGGCGAAGGAGGCATATCAGGAGAAGCTGAGGCAGGAGCGGTTGAGCATGCAAGCCAATTGAGCGAGAAAAAAATCAGGGAAACAAAAATGACGAATCAGTGAATTTATTCAGTCTGCAAGGTAAAGAAGTCTGGGTTTTTGGCGGCGCGGGTTATCTGGGTCAGTCCGTTGTCCTGGCGCTCCATGGTTTGGGTGCTAAAATCCTTTGTGTCGACCTGGACGATCGTGCCGGAAATTTCATTGGACAACACGGCCTCACAAATGAGATTTTGTCCGCGGGCTTGAATGTTTCTGATATTCCAGCCTGCGAAAATGCGGTTTCTGACTGGCTTGCCCAACGCGGTGTCCCGCATGGACTTGTTAACCTGACCGCTGCGACCACCGCCAAAAAACTGGAAGATCTTACAGCGTACGATTTCGATGAAGTGAATCACGGCGGACTGACGGCCACGTTTCATTTGGCAAGGCAGGTAGGAACTGAAATGGCCGCTCAGAAAAGGGGAAGTGTCGTTTTGTTTTCGAGTATGTACGGAATGGTATCCCCTAATCCGGACGTTTACGAGGAGCCCATGAATAAAAATCCGATTGAATATGGGGTGGGGAAAGCGGGGATTATTCAAATGACGCGTTATCTGGCTGTCCATTGGGGCAAGTCCAATGTGCGGTGCAATTGCATTTCGCCTGGCCCTTTTCCCAATGCCGCAGTCCAGGAAAACCATCCGGAATTTATTCACCGGCTGTCAGGCAAATCGCCCATGGGCCGTGTGGGGCAGGCGAAGGAGATGGCAGGGGCAGTCGCTTTCCTTCTTTCGGACGCTTCTTCTTACATAACGGGCCATAACCTGGCGGTCGACGGAGGCTGGACGAGCTGGTAGTCAATAGCTAGAAACATTGCCATGGGCCTGACCATAGCCTTCCTGTTTTTATTTGGGCTTGTACCGGTTTCCCACAGACCGCAAGGCTTTGGGGATGATCGGTATGTTTCCCTTTTGAGAAAAGTAATGCATGAGCAGCCTCAATGGATCAAGGTCCATGCGGCGGAGTATCTGCTTTGGGCGGGTTATCCCCAGGATGTCAGGGAAGTGTTTCTCGAAGAGGATAAGCGATTTGGCTCCCGGTCGCCTTATCGGATCGGGATCTGGCGCGTGCTGGCAGAGGCTTCGGCGTCGCCAAAAGAACAGCAGCATTGGACGGATCAGATCAAAAAGGCATTTCTGAATGTCAACGGATCAGATCGTTTACATGCCGCTGAAACACTTGCAAAGCTGAGAATTTCAGCTTTCCACGATGATCCTGATTTATTTGCAAAAACATTGCAGGACCCGTTTAAGGCGCTGACTATGTACACATTGTGGAGCAATGCTTTTACTTCCGCAACACATCTGCAAGACACAAAGTCAAGACTGATTGCATTGGCATCCGGGCCGGATGATGTGGTCAAGTCAATAGCTGGCTACGCGCTTCGTCAGCTTGGCGGTATTTCATGGGCAGATTGGGTAAAATTTTCGAAAATGGCCCTGGATGAGCCGGATTATTCTGCTTCAAAAGTGAATTTGCTTAGCGCTGCATGGGTGACTTGTCCCAAAACGGATCGCAGTAATAGTAAGGAGTCAGCGCTCATCCATCAAGCGCTTTTGAAATACAAAACATCAAAAAATAAAGCCGAACTTACCGAAATGGCAATGGCATTGGCAGAGAAAGGAACAGAACTTGATTTGCCTGTTTTGGAATCTCTTTTTCATAATGAAAATCCGATTGGAAAAGAGTCGGATGATATAGACGTGAGGGCTGCGGCAGCTTATGCGATTTTGAGGATTGGGAAAAGGTAAATCAGGACTGGATCCCTTCTTCGTCGAATAATTTATTTGATAACGCCAGTCTTTTGTTCACGACTGAAATAACGGATTTGCAGTTCAAAACTCAAATCTGAAAGATAGTACCATTATCCCCTATAAAAGTAATAGCAAACCAAGGTTCCGGCCATTACTTTTGAATAAACATAGATACAATTATACACCCGGAAATCAGACTGGAAATGCGTGAAAGCCGTGTCTTAAAAAAACTCAGGGCAGGAGAAACTGTCAGTTGTCTCAAGATCAATTTGTCGGACCCGCGCGTATCGGAAATTGCAGCGATTACCGGGTTCGATTGCGTGTGGGCCGACCAGGAACATATCGGAACGGACTGGTCTATACTGGCCGGGAATGTTTGGGCGACGAAGGCGCATAATACCGATATCCTGGTGAGGGTTGCCCGGGGCAGTTACAGCGACTATATCCGTCCGCTCGAACTGGACGCGACCGGCATTATGGTGCCGCATATCATGAACCTGGAAGATGCAAAAAAGGTAGTGCACATGACACGCTTTCATCCGATAGGTCTGCGTCCTATTGATGGCGGGAACTCCGATGGCGCTTATACCGTGATGGATTTCAATGAGTACCTCGTGAAAGCGAATGAACAGCGCTTTGTGATCCTGCAGATCGAGGACCCCGAACCTCTCGAGCAGCTGGAAGAAATCGCGGCACTGGAAGGTTACGACATGCTTTTCTTCGGTCCGGGCGATTTTAGTCAGGGAATTGGCTCGCCGGGGCAATGGGACCATCCCAAACTGATCGAAACGCGGATCAGGGTCGCGGAGGTCGCGAGAAAACATGGAAAGTTTGCGGGTACCGTCGGAGGACCCGGAAATCTCAATGAACTGATTGCCATGGGTTACCAGTTTGTCAGCATCGGCGCCGATGTAGTGGGTCTGAAAAACTACTGTCAGGACCTGCTGAAATCCTTTGAGACATCCAAAGCTGCAAAATCAGCTACTTCCTACCTCGAGAATTAGCGCTTGGTCATGAAAAAAAGATTGCTGGGAAAAACCGGCCTGGAAGTTTCCGAAATCGCATTTGGCGGAGTGGAAATCGGCTTGCCATACGGCATTGGGGTGGAAAGTAAGGCCGATATGTTGTCGGAAAAAGAGGCGGTTGCATTGCTTCATGAAGCTGTTGACAAGGGTATCAATTTTTTCGATACCGCCAGAATGTACGGCGAAAGCGAATCCATCATGGGAAAGGCTTTTCAGGATCGCCGTCAGGATATTGTACTGGCCACCAAATGCAGGCATTTTAGAAATACGGATGGGAAGCTGCCTGCCGACCATCTGCTGAAAAAGTTTATCGAAAATTCCCTGGCCGAAAGCCTCAGCGCATTGCAAACGGAATATGTGGATGTTTTTATGCTACATCAGGCTGATGCGGAGATACTTGGTAATGAGGCGATAGCTGAAACTTTTGCAAATCTTAAAAACAAAGGCATGATCCGTACAGCCGGAGCCTCTACCTATTTGGTGTCCGAGACGGCTCTCGCCATTGATTCCGGTCACTGGGATGTCATCCAGCTACCATTCAATATGATGGACCAGAGGCAGTCAGCATGTTTTGATCTTGCGGAAAAAGAAGGAGTTGGCTTGGTCGTCAGGTCGGTTTTGATGAAGGGATTGCTTAGTGACCGTGGGAAAAATCTGCATCCGGCACTCTCGGAAGTGGAAGCGCACATCGAAGGCTATCAGCATTTGTTAAACGGAAATTTCCCCGACCTGCCGACGCTTGCAACCCAGTTTGTCTTGTCCTTCGAAAATATGGGTTCGGTACTCATAGGAATAGACAAATCGGAATACCTGGACAAAGCCCTGGCCACGGCCAATGGAAAATACATGAGCCGGGAAATGCTCGAAAAAGTAAAAAAAGCAGCCTACCCGGTGCCTGAATTCCTGAATTTACCCTACTGGGACAAAATGGGCTGGTTGAAATAAGTAAAGAAACATCAAAAAACAGAGCTCAAAGCAAACAGCTAATAGCTAAAACCCAATAATGCTAAAAATCGGAATCATCGGCATGAGCCCGGGCAATGCCCACCCTTACTCCTGGTCAGCCATTATCAATGGTTTTTTTGATGGGGAAGAAATTGCCAGGATCGGCTACCCTGCGGTGACCGCCTATCTGGAAGCCAATCGCGATACGTTGGGCTTACCTGCTGCGAAGGTTACCCACGTATGGGCTCAGGAAAAGGAAATCTCGGAAAGCATAGCCAGAGCCGCAGGGATTTCGACTGTGGTAGACGACCTGGAAGATATGATCGGTGAAGTGGACGCCGTCATGCTGGCGCGGGACGATCCCGATCACCACAAGGAAATGGCAATGCCTTTTATTGAAGCCGGTGTCCCTATTTTTATTGATAAGCCGCTGGCCTATTCCGCGGAGGACCTGAACTGGTTTTCGGAACAAAATGCAGCGGGGAAATTCATCATGTCCTGTTCGTCCATGAGGTATGCCAATGAATGCCGCATTGCGCGCCAGGAGCTCAAATCGTTCGGGCAGATCGAGTTGGTAACGGCCGTCGGCAAGAAGGACTGGAAAAAATATGGTGTACACTTGCTGGAAGGGGTATTCGGAATACTCGATGATCCTAAAGCCGTGTCGGTAAGGCACATCGGCGAATTGAACAGAGAGATCATCCACCTCCGCCTGGAAAGCGGCGTGGAAGTTACCCTGCATTTGTTCAATCACATTACCGGCACATTCCAGATCTCACTTTTTGGTCAAACCGGCTGGAAACTGATCGATATCCGTAATTCCTATTCCTCGTTCCGGGACAGCATCATTGAATTTATCAGGTCGGTGCAGGAGGGGAAACCAAGGCTGGCATTTGAGAAAACCGAAAGGATGATGCGGATCATGATCGGGGCGAAGGAAAGCAGGGAAAAGGCAGGAGAGGTTGTGTTTTTGGACAGAGATTGAAAAAGGGTGAAAGGTTAAAAGGGTTGACCTTAGCCTTGCGACCGACAGCGGCATGGTATGATGTGGAAGTGCAATTACCTGATTGTATCGTGTAATCGGTCTGGAGACCGACAGACTCAGATGACGTAGTCCGGAGACTACGTCCAACCTACTACCTTCGGCTTTTTTTCTTTTTTCTTTTTTCTTAACCTTTTGACCCTTAGCCTTTAATCCATTTTTAAAATCGCTTTCCATGAACGTCAAAGATCTGCTCAGTTTAAAAAATAAGGTCATTCTCGTAACAGGTGGTTCCGGGAATTATGGAAAATGCATTGTTGAGGGACTTGCGGAAGCGGATGCTACCGTGATCACTTCTTCTCGAAGTCTGGCTTCCGCGGAAACTAATGCCGCTTTTTTCAAGGAAAAAGGTCTGGATGTGCATGCCATGCAGCTGGACCAGGGGGACCATGGATCTGTTATGAATGCGCGTGCCGAAATTTCCGAAAAGTTTGGCGCGCTTCACGGGTTTGTCAACAACGCAGTGTCCAGGCCGATGAAAGGTTACAACGCGCCATTGAGCCAGTTTGAGGAATCGATGCAGGTCAATGCGACCGGAATGGTGGACCTGCTGCGCGAAATGACGGACCTTATCGTGCAAAGCGGGGGCGGAAGCGTGATCAATATCGCATCCATGATGGGCATGTTCGGTCCGGACCTGTCCAATTATGATGGTACCGAAAATATGGGCGACCTGCCGCCTGATTATTTCTTTCACAATGCGGGGCTGATCAATCTGAACCGCTATATGGCGCAGATGAATGCGGGGAAAAATATCCGTTTCAACTGCATCAGTCCGGGCGGGCTTTTCAACAACCAGCCCCAGGCTTTTCTCAACAATTACTGCAAAAAAGTGCCGCTCCGGCGCATGGCCAATCAGGACGATATCAAGGGCCTGGTGGTGTTACTTTCCTCTGATGCAGGGGCTTACATCAATGGGGAGAATATTCTCATGGATGGCGGTCTGAATGCCTGAAAATACGGGTAAAAAATAGTATCAGTAATCCACACAAAAGTAGGAGAACCCGAGACTCGGTGATATGTACTTTTGTAAAGTAGGAGTTTCTTAAAATAATATTTTGTTTTTATGAGAAAAGTAATTCATCCTGACCGAGACCCCAACTTCGCTACGGGAGCTTATTCCGACGGCATCGTAGTGGATGGTTTTTTGTTTGTGAGCGGTCAGGCAGCCGTTGATTTCAAGACTTCCCGGTTTGTTCTGGGGACGATCGAGGAAGAAACGGCGCGCACACTGGATAATATTGCGGCAATCGTCAAAGCTGCCGGGGCCTCCATGGAAAACGTGGTGAAATGCACGGCGCATTTGGCTGATATCAACGACTTCGACAGATATAATGCAGTGTATACCACCTACTTCCCCGGGATAAAGCCTGCCCGAACCACCGTACAATCCGTTTTGGCAGAAAACATCAAAGTGGAAATAGACTGTATCGTCAAACTGCCCGCCTGAGCACGCCTCCTATGAATGAACAGTCTAACGTAGCGGAAATCCCGGTTGGCGTGGTGGGTTTGGGATTGATGGGCAGCAGCATTGTCGCTGCGCTCCTGATATCGGGGCATCCGGTGAAAGCCATAGCGCCCATTCCCGCAGATGCCATTGGCGCGCACGAACGCATACTCGGCCAGCTTAGCCAATGTCTGGATGCAGGATTAATTGAATCGATAGAGAAATACGACGATTTACTCAGTATATCAGAATGTTACAGTATTCTTTCGCCATGCAGTGCGGTAATTGAATGCGTGATCGAAAAGGCCGGGATCAAGTCGGAAGTGTACGAAAAAATTACTTCAGTAGTAAGTCCGCAGTGTATCATTGGGAGCAACACTTCCGCCATTCCGATCAGCGAACTGCAAAAGTATGTTGACAAACCCGAACGTTTTCTGGGCATCCATTGGGCCGAACCGGCATTTATGACCCGCTTTCTGGAAATCACCTGCGGGGAACAGACTGCCGGGGAATATGCCGACCGCATTGTCGCACTTGCGCAGCTCTGGGGCAAAGAACCGACATTGCTTAAAAAGGACATCCGCGGTTTTATCACCAACCGGCTGATGTATGCCGTTTACAGAGAGATATTTCACCAGATCGAAATCGGAAATGCCTCCCGGGAGGACCTGGACAAGGCGTTCCGTTACGACGCAGGTTCATGGATGACCCTGATGGGTGTTTTCAGGAGAATGGATTACATGGGCCTTGGAGACTACAGTACCGTGTTGACCCATCTTTTTCCTCAATTGAGCAATGCAACGACTGTACCGGAAGTGATGCAGAAAATGGTAGCAGACGGCGCACGCGGCATCCACAATAACAGAGGGCTATATGCTTACGAAGGTCAGGAAGGGAGGCAATGGGACGAAGCTTTTACCAAATTCAACCAGGAAATCCATCGCCTTGCCGCCAATTATTCAGAAGACAAGGTAAAACAACAATTGAAAGGCAGATAGCCCTAAAAAGCCAAAACCCTGCCGCTAACAGCTAACAAGCCCCCATGAAAACTTATACCAAATCGGCAGAACTCCTCGAAAGGTCAAAAAAGGTCCTTGCCAGCGGGGTTTCGTCCGAATTCAGAAAATACAACCATCCTCACGCCTTGTTTTACACGCACGGAAAAGGGAGCAGGATATACGATGTGGATGGTAATGAGTACCTGGATTTTACATTGAGCCAGGGGCCGCTGATCCTCGGTCACTCACATCCGGAAGTGCTGAAAGCCATTGCCGGATACTCGGAACAGGGCCAGCTTTTTGCCGGGCAGCATATCCGTGAAATTGAGCTGGCGGAGAAGCTGAACGAACTTATTCCTTCCGCGGAAATGATGCGCTTTTGTCTCGATGGCTCCGAAGCGGTGCAAACCGCCTTTCGGGTAGCGAGGGCGAAGACAGGGAAGAATAAGTTCCTGCGTTTTGAAGGACATTACCATGGCTGGATGGACAATGTATGCTGGGGTATTTCGGCTCCGTCGCCGGAAGCGCTGGGCAGCCGCGAAAACCCGAATGTTTTTCCATGGACACAGGGGCTGCCCGAAGGCGTAGAAAATGATTTTATCATTTTACCCTGGAATGACCTGGAATTGGTCCGTCAGACAGTTGCGGAACGATCTTCTGAGATAGCGGCCATGATTACCGAGCCCATCATGTGCAATAACGGGTGCATTGAACCTAACCCGGGATTTCTGGAAGGGTTGAGGGAAATCTGTACCGGATATGGCATTGCATTGATCTTTGACGAAGTGATAACCGGTTTCCGGATTTCGCTGGGCGGGGCGCAAACTTATTTCGACGTAACGCCCGACTTGTCCATTTTCGCCAAAGCCATTGCGAGCGGGTACGCCATCAGCGCGATCGTGGGGAAATATGAGTGGATGCAGTTGATCGAACAAGCCAAAGTGATCCACGCCGGGACAATGAATGCAGGTAACCCTACGGTGGCCGCCGCATTAGCGACAATTACTGTTTTGGAAAAAGAGCAACCGCATGAGCGTATGTTCAGATTAGGGAAAAAACTGATGGATGGGCTAAGAAAAGCTGCTGCAGAAACCGGTCATGCCTTGCTCGTGGAAGGGCCGGGGCCTATGTTCGCGATGAGTTTTACCGGGCTTGAAAAGACCGGCGACTATCGTGACACATTGCTCGCCGACAAAGCAAAGCTCGGAAAGTTCATTGCCGGGATGCACGATGAAGGCGTCCGGATCATCGGTCGCGGATTGTGGTACATCAGTGCCGTTCACACCGACGAAGATATTGAAATCGCCATCACCACGGCCGCGAAAGTATTTAAACAAATCTGACAAACAAGGAGTTACCCAAATCAATCCAATGAAAGAAAGGGGACAAGAAAAAGAACCTGTTTTGCTGACAGGAGATGGCAGGTTAACCCTCAGTATTGCCTCCTGCATGCGCAATGCAGGATATCCTTTGACAACGGATACCGGGCTGGAATTTGTGGATGACAAGCCCTGCCACCTGGCGATCATTGTTACGGCTGAGAATCTTGATTTTAAGAAGAATGCTATAAAACGGCTGGAAAACATTTTAGGAAGGGATACAATTATTGCGGTTAACACAGAAACCATCGGGCTTAACCTTTTGCAGGAAGGTGCCCGCTATCCCGACCGTATCCTTGGCGCAAACTGGACGGAGCCGGCGGATACGACCTCCTTCCTGGAAATCATTGCCAATGAAGTGACAAACCCCGCTTATGTTGAGCGTATCTGCAGAGCAGCCATCGACTTCTGGAATAAAGATCCCTACGTCATACACGGGAATACCGGCGTGCGTATGCGCCTGGTGGGAGCGCTGATCCGCGAGGCTTTTTACCTGGTCAGAAACGGTTACGCTACCGTTGAGGACATCGACCGCGCTTGCCGCAATGATGCCGGTTATTATCTGCCTTTTGCCGGAAATCTGCGGTATATGGACCTGATGGGTACCTATGCTTATGGGATGGTGATGAAAGACCTGAACCCCGAGCTTTCGAAGGACCAGTATGTTCCAGACTTTTTCCGGAAAATGATCCAGCAAAACGAACTGGGTATGGAAACCGGAAAAGGGTTTTACCAATATGAGGACGGCGAAGCCGGAAAGTGGCACGAATTATTGACAAAATTCAGCTTTGAAGTGAAAGAATTGATAGATAAGTATCCTTTTAATTATCAGCATGAACCGACTCATTTTTGACGCGCACCTGGACCTTTCCATGAATGCAATCGAATGGAACCGCGATCTGACGCGCCCATTGGATGAGATCCGTCAGCGGGAAATGCATATGTCTGATAAAAACGACCGTGGCAAGGGGACGGTTTGCCTGCCGGAACTCCGCAAAGGAAACGTCGGAATCGTTGTGGCTACGCAACTGGCCCGTTTTGCACCTTTCGGCAGTGCCTTGTCAGGCTGGAATTCCCCTCAGCAGGCCTGGGCAATGACGCAGGCGCAGCTGGCCTGGTACAGCGAAATGGAAGCTTCGGGGGAAATGGTACAGATCAGGGACCTGGACGGACTGGATGCGCATCTGGCGCTTTGGGACGACGCATCTGTTGCCAGTGAAAAAAAGCCAATTGGATATATTTTAAGCCTGGAAGGCGCTGATTCCCTGGTTGATGTATCGTATTTGCAGCGTGCTTACGACTATGGTTTACGGGCGATCGGCCTCTCGCATTTCGGGCCGGGAAGATATGCGCCGGGGACGAAAACACAGGGACCGGTGACGCCTTTGGGGTTTGATCTGATGCGCGAAATGTCGAGACTGCATATGATCCTGGATACGACGCATCTGACGGACGAGGGTTTTGATCAGGTTCTGGACTTTTACGACGGGCCCATCTGGTCGAGTCATCACAATGTAAGAAAGATAGTGCCAAACCAGCGCCAATTGGCTGACGACCAGATTAAAAAACTGATCGGGCGGGGTGCGGTAATTGGCGGGATGCTGGATTGCTGGGCGATGGATATACGATTTATCGATATGGTTTCGGATCCCTGGCAGCTGGATATCAAACTGGAACATCTTGTGGATCACTGGGACCACATTTGTCAGATTGCCGGGAACAGCCATCACGTGGCCATTGGCAGCGATCTTGACGGCATATTCGGTACGGAGCAATCACCTTGGGACATGAATTCCATCGCCGATTTACAGAAATACGAAGGGATCCTCAGCAAAAGAGGTTATACCGAACAAGATATCGACAACATTTTCAGCCAGAACTGGATCCGTTTTTTAAGGAAAGCATGGCGGTAGTTGCCCGATGCGGTGCTATCGGCCCGCGTCATTGAATGGGCATCTTTCATCATTATCGTTTTGAAAAAGCTAGTTGCAAACAGTCAAAAGCCTTCTAAAAATGCCACAACTTTTCGCAGGGTCCGCCCGTATCAAAACCACACCTCCACTGGGGACGCGGATCAATGGGGACTTTATCACACATTATGCGACTTACATTCATGATGATTTATATTCCAAAGCGCTGGTTTTCAGGCTGGGGAATACTGTTATCGTAATGGTGGTCGTGGATATTTGCGTGATGCCGAAAGACTTTCTGGATCCGATCAAGTCGGAAATTCATACGCTTTTCGGCATTCCGGCATCGCATATTCTTATTTCCAGTACGCATACCCATGCGGCGGGTTCGGTGGCAGACGTACATTTGGGAAGCCTGGACCCGGCTTATGCCAAAAAGCTGCCCGGTTTGATCGTGGAGTCTGTCAGACGGGCATTGGAGAATCTGAAACCAGCGCAGATTGCCTTTGGATCGGTCGACGCACCGGAACATTTGCTCTGCCGCAGATATGCCATGACCGAAGGATATGCGCCCTTCAATCCGGTGACAGGAGAAGCGGATCTTGTGAAAACCAATCCTTTTGGGGCAGAGGAATTTATTATAAGAAGTGTAGCGGAAACCGACCCCGGATTAGGGTATCTGGCTGTTAAAGGTATGGATGACAGCTGGATCGGGTTGTTAGCAAATTATTCCTTGCATTATGTCGGCGATTGGGAAAACGGGACGATATCCGCGGATTACTTCGGCGTGTTTTGCGCGGAACTGGCCGAGAAATTGCAGGCTGGCAGCGATTTCGTCGCGATGATGAGCAATGGAACCAGCGGGGACGTCAATATCTGGGACTTCCTCGATAGCGAACGGTATCCGAAGGCACATTTTGAAAAGAGCAAACTGATCGGGTCGGATCTGGCGGATAAGGTGTTTCAGGATATTGCGATAGCAGGACTGCCATGGGACAGTGAGCCGGTATTGGGAGCGGCGCTGGACCATGTTGCAATTGACATTGTCAAACCAACCGAGGAAGAACTTGCCCGTGCCGCTCTGCTGGTTGCAACCGCGAGTTATGAAACCATCGAACCCACTCAGGATGGCCTGCGCCAGATTTACGCCAGAGAGCAGATCCTATTGAATGAGATGCCGTCGTTACGGGAATGCCCGGTGCAGGCGATTCGTATCGGAGATGGCGTGATTGGTGCGCTGGCGGGAGAGTTCTTTTCCGAAACGGGGCTTTACCTGAAAGCGCATGCTCCCGCGAAACATTATTTCACCATCAGCATGGCCAATGGAAATGCAGGATACGTTCCGCCTGCTTCCGAAATCGCAAAAGGCGGCTACGAAACCTGGCGCTGCAGGTACAGTTGTATGGTGCCAGGTGCGGAAGAAATCATCCGTGAGAAACTACTTTCCTTGGCAGGTGCGGTTGGTACTGCGCAGGACTAATACTATATTTCATTAATTCCGATTCAAATAAGCCAAGTTATTACCGGATAATTAATGTTTTCCGGTAGTCGCTTGGCGTCATGCTTTTCAGTTTCTTGAATTGGCGGTTGAAATTCGCCAGGTTGTTGAACCCGCATTCATAAGCCACTTCCACAACGTTGCGATCGTTTTCAGAGAGCAGCTTGCAAGCATGCCCGATGCGGACTGTGGTGAGGTATTCCACGAATGTGACCCGGAACTGTTCCTTGAAAAAGTTACAAAATGCAGTCACGCCCATATTGCCAACCGAAGCAATTTCTGCCAGACTAATATCCTTATCGAAGTTCTGCATGATGTAGCCGGTGATCTTTTTAAACCGGTCCGACGAGTCGTAATGGAAGTTCTGAACAAAGCGGGGACTGGCCAAAAGGTCGTATTCTGTCGTACTGGACATAATATCGAAGATCAGGAACAAATGCGACAGGCGTTGCAGTCCGTTCATAGCCGGCATTTTGCGCATCAGCTCATTGATTTTATCACGGGTTTCGCCACGTAATGCAAGGCCCCTTTCCGCCAGCTTTAATACTTTTCTGAAATTTTCGATTTCCGGAATATTCATAAAATCCTCCCCGAGGAAATCATCGGTGAAATGGATCACCAGAGCGTCGGCCTGCTCCTCGGCCCGCCTTTCCAGATAGATAGGATCATTCACCCAGACATGGGGAAGTAAAGAACCCATGAAAACGAGATCATCCTCTTCAAAATAGCCGATATGATCACCCACCATGCGTTTGCCGGTGCTTTTGTTGACCAGAACAAACTCATAGTGAGCATGATAATGCCAGGGAGCGGGAAAGAAGTCGCCCTTTTCGCGGAAAACAATAAAGGATTTGTCAACATCCTGAGGCAGATGGAATTCAACAGCTTTCATGGAGCGGGTTATGATTGTTACTGTAAACTAATACAAATTTTCAATTCAAGCCACTTTGTGAAAGATAGTATCAGAAATAAAGAGAAAAGTAGCATCGGCACCATGGCCGGCAATACCGCTCACTCATATGAGCAGTACTACCTATTTTTTGTGCTTCGGACTGAGGATAATTTTGTCGAGTTAAATCAAATTACTTATCCCAATATGATTAGCCATGAAAAAAATCCTGATTGCCAACATTCCGTTCGACGGACATTTTAATCCACTTACCGGCATTGCCATGCATTTGAAAGCACAGGGGCACGACGTAAGGTGGTACACCGCCAATGCTTACAAAGAAAAGCTCGCGCGGCTCCATATTCCGTTTTATCCTTTCGAGAAGGCGGTCGATTACAACCAGCACAATGTAAATGAGATCTTTCCCGAAAGGCTGAAACTGAAGGGGCAGGTAAGCCGCCTCAAGTTTGACCTCAGGCAGTATTTTATCCTCCGTGCGCCCGAATTTTACCAGGATATCAAAAAAATCAATGAATCCTGGGATTTTGACCTGATGATCAGTGATATCGCTTTCACGGGAATCCCGTTTGTGAAAGAGAAGCTGAATAAAAAGGTGATTTCAATCGGTGTTTTTCCTCTTACGGAGAACTCCCGGGACTTGCCGCCTGCGGGGCTGGGATTGCTGCCTTCCAAATCATTTATGGGCCGGAAAAAGCAGGATGTCCTTCGGTTCATAGCCGACCAGGTTATTTTTAAGGAGTCTTCGGCGCTGATGAATGAGCAATTCAGGAAAGAGGGGATCAGGCCTGCAAAGGGGAACCTTTTCGACGTATGCGGGCAAAAGTCGGACTTGCTGCTTCAAAGCGGCACGCCTGGGTTTGAGTATGAAAGGAGCGATCTCAGCAAGAACATTCGCTTTATCGGTGCATTGCTGCCGTATTCCGGCACGAAGAAACATGTGGTTGATTTTGGCCAGAAACTGGAAAGCTATTCAAAGGTGGTTCTGGTCACGCAGGGTACAATGGAAAAAGACCCTGAAAAAATCATCGTGCCAACATTGGAAGCTTTCAAAGACAGCCAGTATCTTGTTGTGGCAACGACGGGGGGATCTAAAACAGCAGAACTGCAGGCCCGTTTTCCGCAGGGCAATTTGGTGATCCGTGATTTTATCCCATTCGCTGATATCATGCCGCACTGCGATGTATATGTGACAAACGGAGGTTACGGCGGGGTGATGTTAGGTATCGAAAACCAGTTGCCCCTGGTAGTCGCAGGTGTCCACGAAGGCAAAAACGAGATCAATGCAAGGGTTGGCTATTTTAAACTGGGGCTTGACCTGAAAACCGAGTTTCCTAAACCGGCCCAGATCAGGGAGAGTGTCGAAAGAGTCATCTCGGACAGACTTTATAAGACGAATGTCGTTAACCTCAGCCGGGAGTTTAAAAACTACGACCCGCTTTCGCTTTGTGAAGCTTGCGTAAATGAAGTACTGGGCAGCCGCCCGGAAAACTATCACACTTATCCCGAGTATATTTGATGTGAAAATCCTTAGGAAAAGTAACCAAAGCTTTTTAACGCCGGTATGTATACGTGTCTGAGGCTTATCCTGTTGTCGGGCTTATCTTTCTTGCTGGTATGGTCAGGGCAGGCAGAGGGGGCCGCTTCCGGGCCGATCGTGATCCATGATGCGGATGCTACATATCCGCTGACGGGCCGATTGTTCGTCCTGAAGGATGAAGGTAGCAATATGTCGCTTTCGGATGTCTTGAAACGTAATGCGGATTTTAAGCAAGTACAGCAGGAGCCTCTTAATCTCGGGCCGGTTAATTTCAGCGTCTGGATCAAATTTTCGGTTAAAAACGAAGTTCAAAAGGAGTGGTTCCTGTATGTGGACGCGCCTTTCATGAAGGAGGTCGACCTGTATAAAAAAATAGGGGAAGGGAAGTTTATCCATCATTCGCTGGGGTCGGACAGGCCGTTTCACAGACGGTACGTTTTGTCCCGGCAAATGGTGCTTCCGCTGGATCCGGCGGTAGGGGATACCTCCGAATATTACCTTAGGGTAAGGAGCAATTCGGTGTTACGGATCCCGATGAAGATTGCGGGCATGCAGTTTATTTTTGAAGATAGCCAGGCCGCCGACGTGGCGAACGGGTTTTACTTCGGATTGCTGGTGGCGCTGTTGATTTATAATTTGTTCGTATATGTCTCGATCCGGGAACGGACCTACCTGTTTTATGTCTTTTACGTTTTCTCTTTTGCCTGTAACGTGGCCTATATCAGGGGTTATCTGTTGCAATTCGTCATTCCGGATTTCCCCATAGCCAATCATTCCAGCTATTCCGGCGCATTTGCCCTGGCGTTCGGCGTATTGTTTACGAATGATTTTCTGGATATCGAAAAGAATTGCCCGGGACAGCGAACGCTAAGTCGGCTGATCATCGTACTTGCATTGCTTAGCTTTGCGATTTCCGTAGCCGGTTTTTTGCTGACCAGTTTTATTATCAACTGGGTGCTATGCCTTTTTTTTATCTATTTTCTGGTGAAAGCGGGTTTCACGGCCCTGTCCAACGGTTTTCGGCCGGCGCGGTTTTACCTTTTAGGTTTCGGGGCGTTCTTTGGCGGGTTAACGATTTATATCCTGAAGGACAATGCCGTTTTGCCCGATAACTGGTTTACGGATATTTCCATTCAGGTGGGGTCCGCGTCGGAGGCGATCATTTTATCGTTTGCGTTGGCCAATAAGCTGAACATTTTCAAAAAAGAAAAGATGGCAAGTCAGGCGCTTGCCTTGCGGCAGGCGAACATTTTCTCGGGCCAGCTGATCGAATCCCAGGAGGCTGAGAGGAAGAGGGTGGCTTCGGAATTGCACGACAGCATCGGGCAAAGCCTGGGCATGGTCAAAAACAAGATATTGCTTCTGAAAAGGAACATTGCGCAGGCAACGGAGCAACAGATCCTGGACCTTGAAGCCATGGTGGGGGAGACCATCCAGGAAGTCCGCGACATATCCTACAACCTCAGGCCGCTGCACCTCGAATTGCTGGGCCTTACCCAATCTATCAGCAGCCTTCTGGAAGACATCAGCGAATCCGGGCTGGTGAAGGTGCATCCGGATATCCATAACCTGGACAACCTGCTTTCCAAGTCCAATGAGATGAACGTTTTTCGGATCGTGCAGGAATGCCTCAACAATATTGTCAAACACGCCCAGGCAACGGAATCCTGGGTCACGATCCATGTTCGTCCAGCCCTGATTGTTATTTCGATTGAAGATAACGGTATCGGGATACCTGCTGAGGCACCGTTGTCGGGCGGTTTCGGTCTTGTGGGGATCCGGGAGCGTGTGAGTATCATGGACGGCACACTGGAAATCATGGAAAACAGCCCGAATGGAACAGTGATACGCATCAAAATCAATTACTAATGGACCCCATCAGAGTGCTCATTGCCGACGACCATCCCATTTTCCTGAAAGGCCTTGCCGAGGTGATCGAAACCGATGAGGGCCTGAAAGTAGTGTCAGGCGCCAAAAACGGCAGGGAGGCACTGCAGCACTTCCAGTTGTACAACGTGGATGTGGTGGTGCTCGATATCGATATGCCGCTGATGACAGGTTTGGAAGCTGCGGAGAAAATACTGGGTATCAAAGGCGATCAGCCGATTATTATGCTCACGATGCACAAAGAAAAGGCTCCTTTCATCAAGTCGCTGGAAATCGGCGTGATGGGTTATGTGCTGAAAGAAAACGCCGCTACCGACATTGTCCACGCCATTTACAAAGTCAAAAACGGGGATTCCTATCTGAGCCCTGAAATATCGTCTTACCTGCTCAGAAAAACCCAGGTAGCCAATCGCCAGCCCAGGCAGGAACTGAAAGACTTGCTGACCCCAACCGAGACCCTGATCATTAAAATGATATCGGAATACAAAACCAGCCGTGAAATTGCGGACACGCTTTTTATCAGCGAAAAAACGGTTTTTAACCACCGGATGAACATCTCAAGAAAGCTGAACCTGACCGGAAAGAACAGCCTTCTGCGCTTTGCGCTGGACCATGTTTGGTAAGTAATCATTGTTCCATCCAAAATTCAGGTGCCGGGGAGATGATTCTACCCCGGTTCCTTACATTTGCAGTTCATTAACCCAATGAACTAACCATGAGGCTCTTATCTGGATTTGTATTTTTAGCATTGATTTTCCAGGCTGCATATGCCCAGCCAACCGTCGCCAGAAAGCAATTCCATTTATACCTCCTGGCAGGCCAGTCCAATATGGCCGGGCGCGGCAAGGTAGAGGAAGAAGACAGCACAAAGCATCCCAGAGTTTGGGTTTTGACCAAAGAAAATACCTGGCAACTTGCCTCGGAGCCGTTGCATTTTGATAAACCCGCCGTGATAGGCGTGGGCCCCGGTTTTGCATTCGGGAAAGCAATGGCAGAAATGGATACCCAGATCGTGATCGGGCTGATACCATGCGCAGTGGGAGGCTCGCCAATCGAAGTGTGGGAGCCCGGAAAATACTACGAACCAACCCAAAGCCATCCCTACGACGATGCCATACGCAGGACAAAAGTCGCTATGAAAAGCGGCGAACTGAAAGGCATTCTCTGGCAGCAGGGCGAATCGGACAGCGATTCTCTGCATGCGCCTCTCTATGCCGAAAAACTTGAGTTATTGGTGAGGTGCTTCCGGAAAGACCTGAAAATGAAATCGCTCCCATTCGTTGCAGGTACTATTGCAGAATTTTATGAAGCCGGTCATCCTGACGTCAGGACCATCAATCAAGCCATTACGCAACTGCCGGAGCATGTAGGCAATACGGCTGTCGTGAATTCCTCCGGTTTAAAAGAAAAAGGCGATCAAACCCATTTTGATAGTCCCTCGGCCCGTGAGCTGGGAAAACGTTACGCAAAGGTTTATCAAAAACAGCTGCGCGCCAGGCGTTAATGGAATATTTTTATTTTTCCCTTCCTGAGTGAAATTTATACAATATTAGCAAGCATATTTTATTTTACTATTAATCTAAAATAAAATATAATATTTTGTATAAAAACTATTATGCAGCTTGAAATGTAAGAAAATTCCTATTTAATCGATTTGTATGGGTAGGATTTGTTATTACATTTACCGTATCAACATGTAAGTATGTACAATCAACCTGGGCTGCGCCAGCTGTAATTTATCGATCAGGTGCTGTTCAGTTACATTTTTTTCATTCACAAGATGAAACAGTAAATCGTTTTGCCTGTCTCCTAACAAAAATTACCGGCCGGTAACTATTTCCTTAAAGCCTCCACCCTTACGGCGCCTGATTGGGCGACGTATATCGCGTGAGGTTATGTAATTGTTGTGCCCTTACTAAGTTCAAATACCAATTTAATTTTAACCTAATGATGAACAGTCCCAATTCAATGCATGACCAAAACAATTACAGACCGGTTCGTTCCAGGTTTCTGAAAACCCTCATGATGCTGGGTTTCGCATGTATGACCGTTGCCGAATTGTATGCGCAATCCAGGCAGATCTCCGGAACGGTAACCAATGCGACCGACGGCTCGCCGCTTCCTGGCGTGAACATCCAGAACAAACAGACGCGTTCGGGGACGATCTCCGATGTAAATGGAAAGTTTTCATTGACTGTTACAAACGAAACGACGATTGTGTTCTCTTTTATCGGCTTCCTGGCGCAAGAAGTGACTGTGGGAAGCCAGTCCGAACTGAATATCAGACTGGTCGAAAACACTGCCGAACTCCAGGAAGTGGTTGTGACCTCGTTCGGTATGGAAAAAGAGAAAAAGGCACTTGGTTATTCGGTATCGCAGATATCGGGTGACCGTTTCACCGATTCCCGCACGGCCAACCTCGGCAATGCACTGTCGGGTAAAATTGCCGGTGTGAATGTATCAATGCCGTCGACTGGTGCGGGCGGTTCTACCCGCGTGGTGATCCGCGGAGGATCGTCCCTTACCGGTAACGACCAGCCTTTGTACGTGATCAATGGTATCCCTATCGAAACGGGTAATATGGGCTCGGCGGGTATGTGGGGCGGAAACGATTCAGGGGACGGTCTTTCGTCGATCAACCCGGATGATATAGAGAGCCTTTCTGTTTTGAAAGGTAACTCCGCTGCCGCGCTTTATGGCGCCCGTGCTGCCAACGGGGTGATCATGATCACAACCAAATCGGGCAAGGCACGCAAAGGAATAGGCATCTCGCTGAACTCCAACACGACCTTCGACCGCGCCATGGACCGTACCGACTTCCAGCACGTATACGGGCCAGGCACCGATGGCAAACGCGGCAACACAGCCAAAGAGGTAATGGAAGCCGGAACGAACGCGTGGGGCGCAAAATATGATGGCGCCCAGTCCCCGCTTTTCGATGGATCCATGGCACCATACAGCTATACCGGCGAAGGCCTCAACGATTTTTACAGAACAGCTACAACAAGCAACAACTCTGTGGCTTTGAGCGGCGGCAATGAGACAGGTACGTACCGTTTCTCGTTCTCAGACCTGAACAACAAGGACATCATGCCGAATGCCGGTTTCAAGAGAAGGGCTGCCAACATCAATGTCAACAGCAAGCTGAAAAAACTCACTTTTGCGCTTACCGGACAATACTCAAAGCAGGAAGGCCACAACCGCCCGCGGCTGTCGGATTCGCCCGGAAATGCGAATTACAGCGTGATGACAAAACCGGGCAACCTGCCCTACTCGGTACTGAAAGGCACAACCGACAAGCTGGGCGCGCGCGAAGACGGAAGCGAGCTGCAATATACCCAGAGCGTTTACCTGCAAAACCCGTACTGGGCAGCTTACCAGTTCTATCGCAAGGACGTTACCGACCGGATTCTTGGCAATATTTCAGTCAAATACAACCTCACCGACTGGTTGTATGTTCAGGCAAGACTGGGAACCGATTATCAAAACCGGATCGACGACAGCTACGAGCCATACGGCACCGCCTACATCATGCGCGGAAGCTACAATCAATCCAAGCGTACCAACCGGGAGGACAATGCGGATTTGTTTATTGGTTTTAACAAAACATTCAAAGACATTTCTGTTGACGCCCTCATCGGCGGCAACCGCATGCGACAATATTATCAGAACCTGGGTGCCGGCGGTAATAATTTGGTCGTGCCTTATTTTCATAGCCTTACCAACGTGTCTTCATCTTCTGTCACGTCAGAACTTTCCGAGCTGGGCATCAATTCTGTTTTCGGGTCTGCGAACATTGGGTACAAGGATTTCCTGTTTTTGAACCTGACGGGCCGCCGCGACCAGTTCTCGACGCTTTCTCCCGACCACAATGTGTTGTTTTATCCCTCGGCCAGTTTAAGCCTTCTGCTGAGCGACGTGATAACCATGCCCACTGCGATTACGATGACCAAGATCCGCGCTTCATGGGCACAGGTAGGGGGTGGTGCGCCCAGCCCTTATGCGCTCAATCTGACGTATGGTCTGGTAGGATCGGGCCACAATGGCGGCAGCCTTGCGCAGATCAACAACTCGTCGATCCCGAATTCGGAGTTACAGCCGTTCGTTTCCACTGAAACTGAAATCGGCGCGGATCTGCGTTTCCTCAAAAACCGTTTGGGAGTCGATTTCGCCTATTACGACAGAAAGACGACCAATGATATCCTTTCCACCGGTATCTCCTCTACCTCGGGTTACAGCTCTACTACGATTAACATCGGCGAGCTTCAAAACCGCGGTGTCGAGTTATTGCTGACGGGTACGCCAGTCCAGATAAATGGTTTTAAATGGGACGTTTCCCTCAATTATTCCAAAAACAAAAGCAAGGTGGTAAGCCTGGGTGTTGACGCAGGCGGTAACCCGATTACCTCGATCAACCTCGAACAGTCACGTCTGCAGAGAGATATGATCCGTCACGTTGTGGGCCAGCCGGCGGGTATGATCACCGGTTACAAACAGCAGGAGATCAATGGACAAAAAGTATATGATGCCGACGGTTATCCGGTGGCTACGGCAGGTTTTGAAACGATAGCCCAGGGCCGCCATCCGGTTTCGGCAGGTCTGAACAACAACTTTACCTACAAAGGTTTCCGTTTGAGCTTCCTGATTGACGCGCGCTTTGGTGGTCACATGATGTCGGGTACCAACTACGTGGCTTATGCCAATGGTTACCAAAAGGAAACAGTCGCTGCAAGAGATGCGGGAAGTCTGACGGTATCAGGGGTTACCACAACCGGCGAGGCGAAAACCTGGACAATCCCGGCAGACCCTACCAATGCAGCAAACTATCGTATCGATAACTATTATGCGAGGTACGCGCAGATCACTTCCAACATTGTTTACGATGCTTCTTATATCAAACTGAGGGAATTTTCTTTCGGGTATTCGATCCCGTCGAAAGTATTGGCTAAGACCCCGTTTGAAGCAGTGTCGCTGTCGCTGGTTGCAAGGAACCTGGCGTTGCTCTGGTCCAAAACACCTAACGTAGATCCGGAGTCGGGTTATGCTGCCAGCGGTGCGACCCAAGGCTTGGAATATTTCGCTATGCCGATCACAAGGAGTTTAGGTTTTAACCTCGCTGTTAGCTTCTAACCCACTTTTTGCCAACATTAAAAACTTGAAAATGAAAATATTACATAAAAGTAAATTTGCCGGTCTTCTGACAGCTTTCGCCCTGGCGTTCAGCTCGTGCAGCGAAAGCGATCTGGAAGAGTTGAATGTCAACAAGAATGCTGTTTCAGATATTGATATGTCCTACCTGTTTTCTTACGCCACGCTCAGGATCGGGGCGGAGTATGAGAATACCCGGGCCCCGATGCTATATGCCGCGCCGATGATCCAGCACACTGCTTCTCTGGCGGGCTATTTCAGCGGTGATAAATATTATTACAGTGCGGCCTATAGTGGTGCCTATATGGAAACGCATTATACCAATGTGGTGAAGCTTTATTCGCAGGTGATCACCACCACCGAGGGGGATGCGGAACTCGCAAACCTGCACGCCGCTTCGAAGATCATGAATGCATTTGACCTGCACCGCATGACGGATATTTATGGCGATATCCCTTATACCACTGCCGGAAAAGGGCTTTTGGGAGAAGAAAACTGGTTTCCGGCCTACGAAAACCAGAAAGATGTATATACTGCCATGATTGCCGATATCAAAGCTGCAAGGGACGAAATGAGCACTTCGGCGAAATCGTTGGGTGTGCAGGATTTTCTTTACAACGGTGATGTGGCGCAGTGGAAAAAGTTTGCAAACTCCTTGCTGATGCGGATTGCATTACGGATGAGCAACGTGGATCCTGCCACGGCACAGGCTGTTTTTACCGAAGCTTACACGAGCGGTGCTTTTACATCCAATGCCGACAATGCCTATATTCATTATGCAGATGGTCCCCAGGGCGTGAACAGGAACGGCTTGAACGACGGCTACTGGAACAGTAACAAGTATTCGAGGGACTGCAAGATCAGCCGCACTTTCCTGAACTGGATGGTGACCAACAACGACCCTCGCCTGATGATCGTTTCGGGCGGAACGGGCGATCCGGATGTGCCTGCAACCTGGAACGTTACCCCGTCTGCGCAGAAAGGCCTTCCAAACGGGTATACCTCCGCGACCATCCGTCCGTTGCTTACTGCCGCTGAAATTCCGGGCTTTGACGCCAGCGGAAATAAGATTTATTCCATGCTGAACCTGAAATACCTGGACTGGGCCGATCCCTACATTCTGCAAACCTATGCTGAAGTGGAATTGATGGAGGCAGAAGCTGTCCTGAAAGGCTGGATCACCGGCGATGCGGCAGCACATTTTACGGCTGGCGTTACTGCGGCAATCAACTCCTGGACTGCATTTGACGCAAGTTTTGCGGTACCGGCAGCGACTACGACCGCCTACATCGCAGGCAGGGGCTTTGCTGCTGCCACGACCGAAGACAAGCTTCGTCTGATCGGAGAAGAGTATTGGGCAGCGACTTATCTGAACGATCTCGAATCCTGGGCGAACTGGCGGAGGACCAATTATCCGGTACTGACCCCCACGCAGGACCCGAACCGCTACGAAGCCAATGCGATCCCAAGAAGACTCAAATATTGGGAAAACGAAATCGCATCCAATCCGGTGAACTACAGTGCTGCCATCAACCGTATGGGCGGTGACCATTTCATGACGAAAATGTGGTGGGACGGCGGTAAATAGCACATTCTCAACGATTAAAGGGCTGTTTCTGTAAAGAGCAGCCCTTTTTTGTTTCATGGGACAGCGATTGATCCGTTGCTGCCAAAGTCATTTTTATAAACCACCTTTCCGTCCAGTCCGCTCAACTCAACGAAATCAATTTCACAGAGGCCATTGGAAATAAAACCCAGACCGGTCACGAATTTCGAGGTATTCCCGAAAGAAGTTGCAAAGGCTTCGCGACCGTTGATACGGATTTTTACAGCCTTATTCCTGACCAGTAATTCGAAGTCGGTCCACTGGGTTACATCCGCTCCCAGCGAAGCCAGGTCCTTGTCTTTCCCGCTGATATATTGCTCGCCGAATTGCAGCATGCCTTCGCTGGCGCAGCCTGTCGGCGTGCTCGTAAAAAACATCGGGTACTTTTGTGTAAAAACCTCCAGCGCAATGTACGGGCAGGAGTTTCGCTTCACTTCATTTACCCGTACTTTCGTTTTGAGGAGATAGTTGTCGCTGCTGACCTGTACGGAGCCGGGGAAAAAGGTATAGACGTATTGTTTCTCCTTTTCAACGTCAATACGATTGTCCCGTACCGATTTCTCCGTTACCCTGAACGCGCCATTGGCAACGAGGTCACTGGTCTTGATGTAATCCGGTTTGCTGGTCATATCGTTTTTTGAGAATAAAAACCAGCCGTTGGTGGGAATGCTGACGTCAACTGCGCGGATCACCGAATCGTTTGCAATGAGTTTTGCGATATGGTAACCCGGTTCAAAATAGATGTCGGTCAGCGTGTATTTGTGCTTGAAAACCCTGACCTTTTTGCTGCTATCCCACGATTGCTGGATAAAGAAACTATCGGCCTCGACGTCGTCTACATTGTAATTGAAAATAACCGTATTGGGTATGTCGTTCGCTGTGGTCTTCCGCATAGAGAATGTCGCCTTGTCGAAATTCCGGCCGGTTGTTGTTTTGTTGAATCGAATAAATGCCCCGACCGCGGCGATGGCGATCACCAGGACAGGAATGGCCATGAACCGATAAGGAAGTGTTTTAGGTGAGGATTTTTGGTTAAGCTCCGGTTTGCCCGTTTCCGCTTGCCGCATTGCGGATTGATACTCCTGCCAGCTTTTATGGCCAAGGTATTTTGAAATCGCATCCAGCGTTGCCACTTGCGGCAGTCGGCTGAAATTTCCTCCCAAAAGCCTTTTGATGGTCATGGCGCTGATCAAGATCCCCGTTTCAGACTCGATTTGGTGGCTTATGTGATCAAAATCCCGTTGCGTCAGGCGGTTAAGGTCTGTATAGCCATTCTTTCTGAAAATTTCGCCCAGGCTTGCCTTGACGATTCCTTGTTCGGTCATATGGCTGGAAAGGTTAGCGTTCCTATTTTGTTTGGCTTTTGCAGGGGTATTGAATGGTTTTTGTTGGTGAATATCGGTGGTTGCCCACATAACTTGCTCCCGTTAACCATCAAACCTTTAGAAGCGAAATTAACCCCGAACTTAATGAAAACAACAGCCAGATCGGGCCGGATATTTTACGGCGCAGCCATGATTGCTTATGGAATTCAACAGTTGATTTACGGTAATTTTAGGAACGTTCAGTTACCTGCCTGGCAGGTCCGCTTGCCATTGTTAAATGTGGTGGCCTGTCTGGCCGGGGTCGGGCTCATTGCGGCAGGGATTGCGGTAATCATTGATAAAAAAGGAAAAGAAGTGTCACTGGTTTTGGGGGGTATATTCCTGGCTTCCTTTTTGTTTGTGCACGTACCTTTTGAAATGTTCGGGGAAGTGAACAGCAGCCTGCATTTAGCTCTGTGGACGGATGCACTTAAAGAACTTGCTCTGGCCGGTGGTGCGTTTGTGATGGCGGGTTCGTTCCAAAATGCTGTATCCAATCCCAATAGACCTGTTTTAATAAGCGCATTGGAAAAGCTGGTCCCTTTCGGACACCTGTTCTTTTGCACGACAATGATCAGTTTTGGCCTGATGCATTTGATGTATGCGGACTTTGTACAGAATATGGTGCCCGCAGCTTTTCCCGACCATCTTTTCTGGACTTATGCCAGCGGAGCCTTGCTGGTAAGTTCAGGCACGGCGATTATTTTGCGGATCCGGCGCGGGGCAGTTGCCGGATTGCTCAGCATCATGTTATTGCTATGGGTGTTGATGCTTCATTTGCCCCGGGCAATCGCCGAGCCATTCTCGTCCCGGGGTAACGAAGTCTCCAGCGCCTTCGACGCGCTGGCATTTTGTGGAATCGCATGGGTGATCTCGCTGAAAGACTTGCGGTGGGACTTGTCGGAGATTTTTGAATAATGGTTAAATCAGGGTAGCAGCAGGCAGGCTCAGTTCTGCATTTGCCTTTTGAAAAATGCCCAGGTTTCTTCAAAAATATCGAAATCGGTCAAAAATTCGTGTTTGCCGTTGATGACTTTGAGCAGCGTTACCTCGGGTTTTCCTTTTTTCTGGTATGTGTATTTCTCAACGGTAACATTGTTGTTTTTATCTCCGTCGGGCATCATGGATTTAACAGGCAAGCCGCTGTAGCCGTCGAGCTTCGCCCAATATTGAAACGACTGATCGGTGGCACGTACGGTGCCCAGCGTTACACCTGCGGTTTTCACTTCACCGCCGTTGTAAGGATTGGTTTCGTCGGCAGTACCGTTGGTGATCATCACCGGCAGCGGAACGTTCATGGGTGTGCAATCCATGTTTTCCTCGGTTGGCAGATTCGCCACGATAGCGGAAATCGCCTTGATTTTCCCAGGCATGGTCAACGCCAGCTTGTACGACATATGTCCGCCGCCCGAAAAGCCAGTCGCGAAAACGTGTGCTTTGTTGATCTTGTATTTGTTGGAAAAGAAATCGATCATACCCGAGAAAAACGTTTCCTCATTCAGATTTTCCGTATTTGCCGCCGCGGTAGAAGCTTTGCGGCATTCATTCCAATATCTTTTATAGCCAGCCGGGTAGACCAAAACCAGGTTTTCCGTCTCAGCCCTGGCCTGCAGCTTAGCTGCACGTGGCGCAAAACCCATGGGTTCACCGCCCGAGCCGTGCATCACAAACACAAGACTGGCACCTGGTTTGACTTTAACGGATTTGTCGTAGACGAAAACGCGGTAATGGTTTTCGATCAGGAGGGAGTCGGTAATTAACTGGGCCTCGGCAAAAAGAAAAGAGAAAGAAAACAGGGTGGCTAGAGCGTATCTGAGCATGTTGAAAACGGCTAAATGTATTGCGCAAGTTACATCAAGCCGATATCATTACAAGTATCCCGATAGGTTGGTGGGAGATTTCTCTTAATAGGCTTTGGGCAAACTAGAAACCTCCGTTGAAAAGCGGTCACACTAAATCGTATTTTGGGTGTAGTTGGCAGGCTTACGGGCTAAAAGTCGAGACCCAAAGTGTGGTTTTGCATTGAGTAACGATACAAAAAAGCCAGTGCTGGTTCACAGTCTGGCTTCTAAAAACCCTTTGGACTATTTTAGAAATGTTTGCAATCGGGTTTGGCTAAGCGTTCTCCAATGCCGCAATATCAAACTTACTCATTTGCATAAACGCCTCGATCACCCTCGGCGCTTTTTCGGGATCGGACATCAGTTTGGACAAAACAGTAGGCACAATTTGCCACGACATCCCAAACCTGTCGTCGAGCCAGCCGCATCGATTGTACTTGCCGCCTTCTCCCAGTTTTTCCCAGTAATAATCGATTTCTTCTTGTGTGTCGCATTCTACCACAAACGAAGTAGCGGGAGAGAATTGATAATGCGGGCCACCGTTCAGGCCCATGAATTTGAAACCGTTCACTTCAAAAATGACTACCATCGGATTTTCTGACAGGATTTTGGAGCTTTTGAAAATGGAGCAATAGTAATCGGCGGCTTCCTTGGCATTTCCGTCGTACCAAAGGCAGGGATAAATTGGTTTGATCATTTGATTTGAAGTTTACTTGTTTACGATGCTTTGGGCTAGTAATTCGTCTAGTTTTTGATATCCTTCATTCAATCCGCCTTCCATGCCCGATTGCAATAAACCGTCGCGGTCTTCCACGGATTTAAAAACGGATTGAATGTGTATCCTAGTCCTGTTTTCGGGCAATTCGATCAGCGTCAGGAATTCCAGCGAAACGTGTCCGCGCTCAGGCAGTCCTTCGAACTCAAACGTTCTGATCATTCTTTCAGGAGCAGCCACTTCGTGGATTGCGCCATTAAAACCAAACTCGCCCCCGCCGTTACAAAGTGAGTGAACAAAACGGTACGATCCGCCCGAACGGTTGTCCAGTTTATCTATGCGCATGTCCATGTCATTGGGTCCCATCCATTGGACCAGAAACTCCGGTTCGCTGATAGCGCGGAACACGAGATCGCGTGGCGCGTCAAATTCGCGTTCGATGAAAAACTCCTGCTTGCCTTGTTCGGCCGTGATTTTGGTTGCGTTTTTACTTGGCATGTTGCTGTGTTTTTAAGTGGTCTAATATGTTGTCTAAACGGTCGAAGCGGTCTTCCCACATTTTTTGGAATGGCGCCAGCCAGTCGGCTACTTCTTTCATTTTCTGTGGATTAAAGTGATAATAAATTTCCCTTCCCTGTTGCTCCTGGTTCACAAGCTGGCATTCTGTCAATATTTTGATATGCTTTGAAACCGCCTGCCTGCTCGTGTCGAAATGTTCCGCCAACGCATTGGGCGTCATCGCCTGCAATGCGATCAATGACAATATGGCCCTGCGTGTCGGGTCGGCAATGGCCTGAAAAACGTCCCTTCTCATCTCTTTTGATTTTCTATTTGCTACTGATTGGTTGCAAATATATATGCAATTGATTGGTTGCGCAAATGTTTTTCGAAAATTTTTTTGTCTGAGAGAAATGAAGAGGTCGGGGGCTTGATGCAACACTGATTTCAGAGCAGAAGAGAATGATCTTTCGGGGATTCACGGGAAGCGGAATGCAGTTTTTTGCAAACTTTTCGAATACCAATCCCGACAAACGTTTGTAAATTATGCGTGATCGTCCACTTGACTTTGAAAGCTCCATGCAAGTTTTTCCACTTTTGCTTCTTTTCATGATCTCGAATGCGGCGCTTGCCCAGCAGGCGCGCGATACATCTTTTGTTCGGGATAGCTATTATAGCCTCGTTAAGGGCAGCGAAACTTCCGATCAAAAGCGGATCGAGCTGCACTCGGACATTGATACGACCTGGTTTCGCTGGAAAGAGCGCGGTTACAGCTTTGGGTTTAAACCTTCCCAAACGCCCATGTATACGACTGTCAATGGCATTTTGTCTACGCCCTACATGATACAGGTGCGGGGTAACGCGGAGGAGCGGAACAAAAAGCGCTGGGGTTACCATGTTTTTGAAGGTTATGCCAAAGACGATCAGTCGCGCATTACCATGCTGGTCAACAAACATATTGAAATGGAGCGGCCAGTTGCGGAATTGTATTACTATTCAACAGTTTACAACCACGATGAGACAGCCTATAACTGGTTTAAAATCGGTTCGGACGTTCGCGGGCATTCGTTTATGTTCGGAAGGGACAAAGCATTGTTTTACGGATCATTGAAACTCACCAATGCATTGACCTTAGGTTCGATCGGGAAGGACGATATTTCTGATACAAAACCCAAAGGCGACGATGAGCAAAACGCTGAAAAAGAAGCCAGGTATGTGAATTACAAAGAGCTCAAAAATGGCGGGGACGGCACTATTTTTTACGATAAGGACCGTGATATTGTGGTGATTAAAATAAAAGGCAAATGGATGAGAGTGGCCGTGGAAGCGTTGCCGGAAGGGGTAGAGTACGGATTTTGAAGGGGTTTCTTCACCGTGGTTGAAAACAGACACTTTGAATACACTTGGCTTTTTGAAAGACACGTTCCATCCAAAATGCTCACGGCTTATCTTCCAATCACTTGATGTCGCCAAACGGCGATTACGTGGGTATCTGCATGCGGATGCCCGGGATTGTTTTCCAGAAGTTTATGCTTGGCATCGAACGCCTTTTGCCAATCGCTAAACAGGCCGAATTCGTTAATGTCTGATAATGAATAGGATTCGACAAAGCCCCCGCAGTTCGTTAAGGAACTAATGCTATACCAGTCGTCCAGCAGGTCATAGCCCACGAATTCGAAGTTATCCAGCGTCAGGTTTTCACAAGCCTCCTCCGGATCGATCGCTACTGCCAGCAGGTTGTACTTTTTGTTCTTTACCCAATTGATCACAAAATCGAGACTGCTGAAAAAGCCGGTTAGCCTTTCCCCATCTGACACCACATAAGACCAGTCTTCTTCGCTATTTAATTCGCCGATATCGATAAGCGAACGATTGAGATGCCCGTCCAATGTGACTACTTCATCAAAATCCTGCCGGTTTTGCCATTGGCTGTAACCTTCCCAGCCGACATTGTATTCGTCGGAATTTTTTCCAAATGCTGCTCTGGCAGTGTAGCAGATGTTCATATTTTCTGAGTGTTGTTATGCGTTTTAATAGTGCGGCCTGCAATACTGTTTAACCAAATTTAACGATTATGTCAAAAGTTTATCTGGTTTTCATTTTAATCCTGATGCATTTTATTGGCTTTGCTCAAAATAGCCAGGATTACCTTTTGCCGTTTTCTGACACATCGTCTGGCGAAGAATTATATGGTTTCAAGTCCAGAAATGGTAAAATAGTCATTCAACCAAAATATGAAATTGTAGTAACCGCAAAAATGTATCACATTGCTTTCGTGACTTACAAATTCAAATGGTTTGGGATTAACAGAAAAGACAGCGTCCTTTTAAGTCCCTACATATATGACAACGGTCCCGACGAATTGAGGGAAGGACTTTTTAGATTTGAAGAAAATGGTAAGATTGGTTTTGCAAACGGAAAAGGGGAGAAAGTGATCCCCGCACGGTTCAAGTGTGTTTCTTTTTTTGTAAATGGGTTGGCTGCTTTTAATGTTGGCGGGCACGCGGAGTACAGAAATCCGGAACATCCCACTTGGGAAGGAGGATTATGGGGATTTATTGACAGGAGGGGAATTGAAGTGATCTCACCACAATTTGCTGGTGTATCCGGCTTTGAACAAAAATATGCCGAGGTGTGGACACAAAACAAAAAACATGTTCTGATAGATAGGAAGGGGAAAATCAGAAAGATTTTGACCCAGTAACGCGTTTGGCCTCGGATCCCGCTTGTCCAAAGGATTAGTATTGCCTGACTAATTGGTTGATTATTGTCAGAGCCAGTTGGCAGTAAGCTCGATCACTGCAATTCATGAAATTGAAAGAAATGTATCCAGACTTTTGACAAACATCACTAGTTCCCTGTCCATTCATGAGCGCGAAGCTGAATGTATTGCCCGGTACCTTACAGTCGGTTCCCACAGAACTATGGATTTCAGAAAAGGCAGTATAACAAGCTCCGCTTACCAAGAATATGTCGTATCAGCAGCAGCTTGGGGCAAGGAATATATTTACATCAGCAAGGAAACCAGTGACGGGAAATTTTCGAAGTATATTCGTCTTCATGAAACCGTCAGCACACCTGTCTGGATTGTTCCTGTTAACATTCAGACATTTACATTTTTAGTCAGGTACCACCATTCACCATTCGTGATTGGAAACAACAAATGACAGTACCCGACCGGAAATGTCCATTCCCGACTATCCCTGGATCTTTTCCAAATAAGCGGCCAGCTGATCGAACGTCCCGCCAAATCCCTGCTGCATGCTCTCCATAATCGAGAAATAGGTTTCTTCTTGAGCAGGTGTGGCATTGACCGGATGTCCCTGGATCGTTAACGTCGTCACGCCGTCGGTTTCCTCCAAGGTGATCTGGTTGAAAATCTCCAGGGGAAAATCCATGGGGAAAGGCGAGGTGATGATATTTCCTTCCGCATCTGCAAACGAATTAATGAATTCGAGCAGGTCCGCCCGCCGGATGTTTTTGTACTGGAACAAGCCCCACATCACGTGGCCGTTTCCTTCCATTTTGTAATGTGTTTGGCCGCCTGGCCTGAAATCGAAACTTTCCACCGTCAGCTGGCTGCCCGTCGGCCCCCACCATTCGCTAAATGCTTCGGGCGACGCAAAGGCGTCAAATACAAGCGTCTTAGGCGCTTTAAATTCCCTTACGATTTTCAAACCTTCCTTTTTTTCTGCTTGCTGGCTCATATTATTTGTTGTTTGATTGGTTGTTGTTTGATTGGTTGTTATTTGATGCTTCATTCGACGGATTATTGGCCTGGACCCTGCTGAGATAACTTCCCAGCGAATCCAGTTTTTCATTCCAGAACCGCTTGTACTGATCTACCCAGTTGGACACTTCGCTCAGTCCGTCCAATTTCGCTTCGCAAAATCTTTCGCGTCCTTCCTGTCGCACAACTACCATGCCGCACTCGGTCAGGATTTTGACATGCTGGGAAATCGCCGGTCGGCTGATCTGGAAATGATCTGCAATGGCATTCAGGTTCATCGACTTTTGCGCGATCAAGCCAATGATCTGCCGCCGGGTCGGGTCGGCGATGGCCTGGAAAACGTCCCTTCTTGCTTCGATCGGCATAATATGTAAGTGTTTGCTTACGCAATAATATATGTAAGCATTTACTTACGCAAATTATTTCGGAAATTTTTTATCGGACGTCGCCAAATCTCATCAGTCGCAGTTTAAGCCTTGGGGTCGCGAACCCGCTCCGGTTCGCGTTTGGGTTTCAGTTTGATCAAAGGATGATTTAACCCATTGACCTCATTGTTGACGATCTTGTATTTTGCCAGACTTTTAAGCAGCTGGGTCAGCGTCTTAAATCCATAAGTACGGGAATCGAAGCTGGGATCGATTTTGCGGAGCGAGGAGCCAAACTTTGAGATCAATGCTTCCTCTTCTTCATTGGTAGAAATTTCAAATGCCTTATCAATGACAGTCATGTCAATTTTAGGGAATTTTCTCTTTGCTTCCGGCTTTTTAGCTTCTTTCTGAATTTTCTCCTGCGGTGTAATATCGACCTTTTTGGCCTCCGGTTCTTCGATGGCCACGTCCAGTTCCGCGATCAGGTTCTCGCTGAATGTGAAAATTTCGCAGGAGTTCACAAAGGCAAGCGGCGTGGTTTTTCTGCCGATGCCCATTACAAAAAGTCCTTCTTCGCGTATCCTTTTTGCCAGTCCGGTATAGTCGCTGTCGCTCGATACAATGCAAAATCCATCGACGCTTTTGCTGTGGAGAATGTCCATGGCGTCGATAATGAGCGAGCTGTCCGTTGAGTTTTTGCCGGTGGTGTAGGAAAATTTCTGGATCGGACTAATGGAGTGATTGTTAACCGTTTCCTTCCAGCTGTTCATGTGCGAGCTGGTCCAATCGCCATAAATCCTTCTGATTGTGGCTTTTCCATATTTGGAAACTTCCTCCAACATTTCTTTCATGAATTTGGCCTGCGCATTGTCGCCGTCGATCAATACTGCAATGTTGAATTTGGTTTCGCTCATTTGGTTCACATTAGTTAAGTTTGGTGGCAATCCAGCCGCCGAATATAAGAGATTGAGTAAATAAATGCGGTTTTCCAAACCCGGCTTCATCCAGCAACTCTGACAGCCTTTCCTGCGAAATCGGATAAAGTGATTTTCTAATGTGCTCGATGCCGCCTTCAACCAGCTGCGGTTCAAATCCTTTGCCCAACAAAAGAGCTTTTAGCAAGGTAAGGTTATAATTAAATGCTTCTCCCGCACCGAATATGTCCACAAAAACGAGCTGAGCATCTTTCTTTAATCGCAGCGCAATGTTTTTAAGCAAATGCAATTTCGAGCCGTCGTCCGGAAGGAAGTGAAAAACCAATATGGAAAGCGCCGCATCCCACTTTTCCCCCGCCGGTAGCTCGTCGATCAGGCCGGTGATCAGTTCATAATTACTGCTGGCATAAGAGGCTTGTAATCGGGTCTCGGCCTGCGCCATCATATCGGGCGACGGATCTACTCCGGTAATCTTCCATGAACCGGTAAATTGAAGCAGGTTTACAATTTCTTCACCAGTACCGCTGCCCACGACCAGTACTTTTTTCTCCTCGCCAACTCCGAGATGATACCCAAGCAAAGAAGGCAGAAGACCTTGAATGGAATCGTATGCAGGACACCAGATCCGGATGGATTGGTCATAGGTTTGTGCCCTGGGGCCTTCAAAAATTTCGACTGTTTTCATGCAATTTCAGGTTACCTGGCAGGCTGGTCTATTTTGGCTGACAAGGTAAGGCGTTTTGCAGGAAATCGCAGAAAAGCGTTTAAATTCTGTTGTCCATATCATTTTAAAATTAACTTCTTGCTCTCGCCAGCAGGCGTAATGACATAATACCTGCTAACTGGCTTAATGTGATACATGACGTCGAGCTGATATGTAACCTGGATCATCGGCTCCAATACAACCGGGTTCATGACGACATTGAAATCCTCATCAGTGATTGCCTTGTAATATTGGGAAACCGACTTCACGGCTTCGGTGAGGCTGCCTTTCTTGCCCGGTTTTGGAGAAGTTCTTGCAAATGCCTGATAGCCGGAATAGCGCGTTTCGGGCAAAACCACGTAAAAGTCTTCGGCAATGGTTTTTCGGAGTGTATCGAGCCGCAAATTCAGATTTTCAAAAGATTTTACCCTGTTTTTAAGATCCAGAAAGCATTTTATGCGCAGGCTATCTTTGAAGCTTTCCAATCTTGAATTAAAACAATCCACTTTCACAAGGTCGTAGATTTCCGACTGTGCGGCTTTTGTGACCATTTCATCAAGCTCCGAAGACTCTTTATACCGGACACTCAGGTTTTTCTGCATTTCAAAACCCGCCGGGATTTCATTGTAGTTTTTGCTGAAAATCCGGTTTTCCGTTTCAAAGCCATATTTCGGTACAAACGAGATCATGTCCGTGCTGATCGCATCTGACGCGATGTCCAGGCCTCTCAAATTTATTTTGAACCTGTCAATGCGCTCGCGCATGAGTCTGTCTGTGGTCTCCGGATTTTCGCCGGCTTGTATGATACTGAACGTAGCAACGTATGTGTCAGGCAATACGTTGATCAATCCTTTGACCGAAACTACAACCGTGCTGTCAGTGAGATCGGGACTGTTACGATGAAACCGGTCATTATACCGCGGTGGGGTACTTTTGGCATAAATACTGTTTCCGGCCGATTCCGCCACGTTGTATTGGGCATTGCCCATGACCTGCGCTTCGACATTTGTTTGAAATAGAGTAAACGTTACCACGAGTGCAATTGCAAATTTCTTCATGTTGATCAGGATAAATGTGATCAACATATTCGCCAGCATCTTTCAGTTTTGCACAAGAAAATTATCCACCGGCAATCTGTTTTTTCCAGCGGAGCTATTTACTTCCGGACCACAATTCAGACTGGATGCGATGCTCCGATTCTCCCGGCGCAATAAGATTACAGACCCCATCCGGAAGTGTTTCGATATCCATATCGTCACCTGTCCAGGATGGAGAAGTTGTCCACTTTCGAAGGTATTTTAATCCATTTACCATCCTCCCATCCCAGTACCGTCAGTTTTTCCAGGTGAGGTAAAAACGCAGCATCACAAATCGGTTTCTTTTTTGCGCGGGCACGACTGCAATCCTAATCAGCGTGCGGATGTCCGGTAACTTGATTGCACCGTCCATTTCTGAACGCCAGCAAAATGAATACAATGCGTTAATTCGCTGGTCAAGAATAGGTTATCATGTACTTTTTACCCTGGCACGCCATTTGTTTAGCAAATATCAAGAAAATACATTCCAACAAATATGGGAAGATCCTACCTGGGCGAATTCGAAGAACTAGTTCTCCTCGCAGTCACCGTACTCAACACCGGGGCTTACGGCGTGAGCATTGCCGAAGAGCTCCGCCAGCGCGCCAACCGCACCATCAGCCTCAGCGCCGTGCACATTGCATTGTACCGGCTGGAAGAAAAAGGCTACGTCACTTCCGAAATGGGCGGGGCGACATTGAGCAGGGGAGGGCGGAGGAAACGGCTTTTCAGCGTCACCACAGCCGGGCGCGAAATGCTGGCTGAGATCCAGGAAGTGCGTAACCAGTTTTGGAATGCAATCGTAACTCCCGCCCAATCATGAAAAACGAAAACCATATGGCGCCGCCGCGCTGGGCAGATCAATTGTTCAAAATGTTATGTCCGCCCGAACTGTTTGAAGAGCTGCAAGGGGATATGCAGGAGCAGTTTGAACTGGATGTAAAAAAGTCGGGTGAGTTTGCTGCCAGCCGGACTTATGCATGGGAAGCGATCAAATTTGCAAAACCTTATTTTTTGAAAAAACGCATTGCAAGCCTTTTTAAACCAAGGCCAAAGCCGAAGAAAAGTCCGTACCATTATTCCAGCCCGAAATCATTAAGCCCAGCCATGATACAAAACTATCTCACCGTTGCCCGGCGGACGCTTTCCCGTCACAAATCCTACACGATCACCAATGTGCTTGGCCTCGTACTCGGCATGAGCTGCGGGATATTGATCTTTTCGCTGATCAATTATCATTTGGGTTTCGATCAATTCCATTCAAAAGCCGATCGCATTTACCGCGTGACTTCCGAGCTGCACAATGAGACCGTCATCAAATATGGCAGTGTGCCGCAACCCATCGGTGCCGCCTTGCGCGAGGATTATTCATTTGTGGAAAAAGTGTCGATGCTCATCAATTTCGGCGGAAACATTTCATTTCCATCCCGGAAAGACAATGCGAAGTTCAGTGACGGTGTGGCCTATACGGAGCCTGACTTTTTCCAGATCATGGATTTCCCGTTTGTCGCAGGCGATCCGAAAACCGCACTTTCCCAGCCCAATACGGCCGTCATCACAGAGGAGCTGGCCGCAAAATATTTTCCTGGCGAAAATGCCATCGGCAAAAGTTTCCGGCTCGATAACAAAACCGATTTCACCGTCACCGGCATCCTCAAAAACCTGCCCGAAAACACCGATATCCGCCACGAAATATACCTTTCCTACGCCAGCATCAGCCAGACGCAACCCTGGCTCAACACCTGGGGCGGCATTTTAAGCACCACCCAGGCATTCGTTCTGCTGAAACCCGGTACCGATCCCGCCAAAGCCGACAAAGCGCTGGCAGGCATTTCCACCAAATATTACAACGCGAAAGATGCCGAAACTTTCAAATTTCATTTGCAACCATTTTCCGAAATGCACATGGATGAGGAATTCGACGCCTCCGTGTCCAAAAGTCAGCTTATTGCGCTCTCGCTCATCGGCATTTTCCTGATTATCACGGCCTGCGTCAACTTCATCAACCTCGCCACCGCCCAGGCGTTGGGACGGAGTAAAGAAATCGGCGTCCGCAAAGTAATGGGTAGCCGGAAAGGCCAGCTTTTCTGGCAGTTCATCACCGAAACGGCCCTTATCACGCTCATAGCCTTCATTTTCGCCATCGGGCTGTCGTACCTTGCCTTGCCATACATGAATGAAACGCTTTCGACCCGCGTCTCGCTCGACCTGCTGAAAGACGTCAGCCACCCCATCTTCATCGCCTGCCTCCTCGTGGTGGTTATCTTCATTTCGGGTTCCTATCCGGGACTGGTACTGGCGGGTTTTCAGCCCATTATGGCGCTGAAAGGAAAGCTGACACAAAACCAGGTCGGGGGTTTGTCCGTTCGTAAAGGATTGATCGTCACTCAATTCGCCATTTCACAAACGCTCCTGATCGGTACCATCGTCGTCACCAGCCAGATGCGGTTCAACAGCGAGGCCGATATGGGTTTCAAAAAAGACGCCATTGTGGTGCTGCCGGTGCCAGAAACCACCGTGGCTAAGCAAAGCGCCATGCGCGCGCGGTTTTCGCAATTGCCGGAAGTCGAGAAAATCACGTTTCTGAATGTCCCGCCGGCATCGCCGCAGAATAATCTGGATACCGGCATCCGGTATGCGGGGAGGCCTGAGGATGAGAAATTCAATATTTTTTACAAAACCGGCGACCCGGAATACTTGTCCACATTCGGGCTAAAACTGGTGGCGGGCCGCAATCTGGCACAATCAGACACCACGCGGGAATATCTGCTGAACGAGACGGCCGTCAAAAAACTTGGCGTCGAACCGGAAGAAGCGATCGGGAAGAATGTGAACATCAATCACCGTAATGGTACCATCGTCGGTGTCATGAAAGACTTCCATAATGCCTCGTTCCGCCAGAAGATTGACCCTGTGTGCCTTACCACCCGGGCCGATAACTATTCCCAATGTGCTCTCAAAATCAGCGGCCGCAACCTGCCCGCGACACTCGCTTCCATCGAAAAAGCGTGGAATGAAACCAACCCCGAGTACATTTACAATTACCAGTTCCTGGACGAGCACCTGCAGCATTTTTACGAAACCGACCAGCTCATGCTGCAACTCATGTGGCTCTTCGCCGCCATCGCAATCTTCATCGGCTGCCTCGGCCTGTACGGTCTCATTTCGTTCATGGCCGCCCAAAAAACCAAAGAAATCGGAGTCCGCAAAACCCTCGGCGCCGGCGTCGGCAGCATTGTATGGCTTTTCGGCCGCCAATTCGCCCAGCTGCTGGTGATTGCCTTTGTCATTGCTGCGCCTATTGGCTGGTGGCTGATGGAAAAGTATTTGGCTGATTTTCAATATCATATTGATCTCAATGCTACCATTTTTGTGGCAGCGATTGGGATTACTTTTTTGATTGCGATTGTGACGGTGGGGTATCGGTCGGTTAAGGCGGCGTTGATGAATCCTGTGAAGGCGTTGAGGTCGGAGTAGGGGATTGGCTTGAAGCTATCTGGCATTTTTATTTGTCAACCTGAGCGGAGTCGAAGGTCGCTACTGGCTCGGCACTATGCCTTTTGCATTGTGCTTCTGCACTTCGACTGCGCTCAGTGTGACAATGGTCAGTTCAGATGCTACACCTCACTTTGTTGGTTCAAATGTCGTATTGGTGACACTATATGCAAGCCTGCATGATCGAGTAAATTTTTACTTCGCTAAATAGGGCAGTAATTATTGGAGTGCCCAGCGTTATTCATAGTGAAATTTATGCGACGATATTATTGTTTCTTCGCTTTTAACTAGTGCCTTTCGCCCCAAGAGTGCTCAATTTATAAGAGAAGTAAAAAAAAATGGAGGACATTCTCGGTGCCGAAACCCCAAATTTCGACCCCGAGAATGCGGATGTTAATTTTTCTAAACAAAGTAGTACATTCCTGTTACTAATTAAAATCTGATTTTGCAAATTTCTTTACCTTTGAAATTTTATTCAAAGGATGGATTATATCATTCAACTTTTGAAGTGCGGTTTTCTGGATTTCTTGTTGTGCCAACTCATATAAGTATTCAAAGGTAGATTTTAAGATTTTTTTGTTCTCCGGACTGCCGCTTATTTTGGTAATATATATTGAATAAAGTGGTGGTTGTAATTAAAATATATATCCTCATCATCATAATAGGTATTCATTGATGATTCCTTGTATTTCCATATATGAACTACTAGATGATTGCAATTTATAGCACTGAATTTAAAGTATTTTTTATCCAATAGTCTGCGCAGCGCGTCAATATCAGATAAATATTTTTCCGGTAAATCTTCTGATGTAAATGCTTTATAAAATTTCCCATGTTCAAAAACCACATGGTCATTGTATTTTAAAAAAGTAGTAAAAATTGTGCTGAGACTGCTAAAATGGCCAACATATTCTAATTCATTTGCCATGATGATGTTTCGGTTTAGTCTTTTTGGCAACTCCTCTTCTTCATTGGACATCAAAATGAACTCGGAAAACTTATTTGGTAAATCAATTAATTTGTAAACATCACCAGTGTACCAATTTTGAACTCTTACGAAATTCAGAATAAGATTAATTTGCTCAGGTAAGAAATCTTCAGAGTATACAGTTAGGTAGTTATTTAAGAAATTATCTGATATATCAAGAAATTCGCTATCTACTTTACATCTTGTATTTATTTCTGAAAATATATTATTCAAAATTTTGAATTCAAATTTTTGAATGAACCGAGAAATTTGATCTTCGTCAGAGAATTCGTTTCTATCAATATTTATTTTTATTTTTTTCTTTAAATTTATATCTCCAATCAAAAGGTTTAAAGAGCTCGAATTATACTTGTTAACAAATACTCCTTTTTGGGATACTGAGATTTGACTGAATGGGTGTCGATGATTTACTGTTCTAAACTGCTCACTATCAAAAGTAGATGTATGGTATTTAAACGGTTCAGAATAATTGTTCGCAATAATTAATCCACAAACTCCTTCCAAATCGTCGTCATCTATTTTTGCAGTGAAAAGTTGAAGGTCATTTTCGATTCGCTTATTTTGTAGTTTTAATCTTTCTTTTATTTCGAACTTGGCATCAATTTCGAAGGGTAAAAATTCTATTACACTTTTATTCGATTCGTCACTAATACTAATGGGGATTTCGATGTGATTAAATACGTTTCTAACATAAGTTTCGACTTTTTGGAAAGTGATTTCTTCCAACAAATCTTTTTTAATGTACATTGTAATGGTCGTGCCCGCCTCCGTTCGATAAGTTTTGTCGTAAAAATGAAAGTAACTTTTTGGGTCTTTGTCAAATCGAAACTTTAATGCGTCACTTTTGGACGTTTTAGTTTCAATGTCTATGTATTCACTTAAAAGAAAATACGAAAATACTCCTACTCCGAATTGGCCAATTGCCTCAAATTGAGTTTTGATCCTTTCTTGTTCGTAGAAACTGCTTGCAAGTCTGCCAAAAAAATTCTCAATGATAAATTCATCCATTCCAGCTCCGTTATCTTCGATCTGAATATACTCGGGAGTTAAGTAAATTGATAGTTTCGCAGAATAACCTTCAATTATAGTTTTTTTATACCGGCATGAATCAATCGCATTTTGAATTGCCTCACGCAAAGATGTCATTCTATTTTTATATAAATCTTCACCTATGAATGCCGTGACTACATTTTGTACGTCAAATGAGAATCGGATACCTTTTGGGTGAAAGCCAGCAAAAATGTAATTTACCTTTACAAGACCATAGGAGAATTTATACTGTTTGTTGCTCGAATATGGGATGGATCTTATCACTTTTTGACAACTGTTGATGACTTTTTGAATTTTTTCAAATTGATCTTGTAATGCTGCATAGATATTTTGGTCTGAACATTCAACTTTAAAAATTATATTTCCATCCAAATAATTTCGCTGCGAGGTTGCAATATGTTTGGACCATTCCCTTATACTAACCTCGTTGTTTGGCATGTAGTATTTTGTTAACAGTCTCGGTGTTCTGGAATTTGTTACGTCTAACTCATCGGCAATTCTTAGAATACATGCAAGATATGGCAGACAAACAAATTCCTTTCCACTTTTTACAAAGTGTCTGGGTTCGTATACTTCGAAGTTGCTTAGGTCGACCTTTCTGTGTCCTTCTGCTACGAGGCCAATGGCCTTTGCATATTGTTTATTTGGAATTTTGAGTAGCTCCCATTCTTTTAAAATAAATTGATTACTTAATTGATGATGGATGTCCCTTAAATATTCTTGATTTGTCAGGTTTGGGTGTGATTCCTTATAAGCAATCAATTCTTGGGATTCAGTTATGTCTTTAATTTTATCCTCAGGAATACACATTCCGATGTCATGTAGGATGCATGCCATTGACAATATGTATATTTCATCTGCGTCTAGTACCTCGATTTCTTCATCGGAAATAAGCTCGGCGGCAATTTTGAAGACTTCTAACGTGTGACTTACGGAATGATCTGTATAGTCAGGGAAATTTGCGGAATATTTCCCTAAAAGTAGATTGACTTCTAGTTTCGTCTCTTCGAATTTGGCGAACAGACCCGGATCAGTGTTTGCTAGGTGTTTTTCTAAGAAATTCATTAGTTATCTGACTTTGTTATAGAGGATATTGAGTTGAGGGGATAATTTACTAAGATTTTCGGATAGCCGATGTTGTGGAATTAGAATATTGCTGTTAAATCTTTGGCTTTCGAGATTTGTTCTTTTAAGATTTTCTAGTAGGAAGACTATATATTTATAAATGGCGTCGGTTCTGGCAAATACTTTTTAAATGGCCAAATCATGTAGAAGCTTTGCACCTGCGCCCATATCTCATTTTAACCCCAAATTTGCATTTCTCCAAATTTCTTCTGAACCTTCAAGCTCCTAATCAAATGTAACTTATGAAGAATCTTGCAAGAAATGCCCTGTTATGGTGGGGGTCGGCGAAAGCTCCCCGAGCGGTGTTACATCTGCTAGGACACCTGTAGACAGGGCGCCTCAGTTTAATTTTTATCCTAAAAAAATGTAACGCAATGCAAACACAACCAAATTCCGACGAATCTGAGGATTCGAAGCTCCTGGCTTATGGCCGGGAAGTCGCAGAGCTGCTCAGCCAGAGCCACGCCGCCAGCTGGATTAATGACCTTTGGGACATTTACACGGGCTACATGGTGGCGCAGCGGGAGCTGGGTTACAACCACCGCGCCGCCGACATTTTCACGTCGTTCAAAGAGCTGGTGTTTTTCTTCCAGCGGATTGAGGCGATGAAAAAGTAAGGCGAGCAGCCGCTCAGATTCAGCAACAAAGCCAGACAATCCTAGCGGTTGTCTGGCTTTGCTGTAATTTGGGATGTGGCTTTTGGTTTCGGTGCGCTGCACCTTGGGTTGGTTTGGAGACTCGTTAATTTCTACAAGTCTTGCGGTGCTCTGCACCTGTCATTTAATCCGTTCAATGGCATGATTTAGGCGCAGAGCGCCGTAACACTTGTAGCCGGAAGGTAGAAAATGGCAATTTGTAAGTCCCTATGTCGTCACCGCAGAATGATAAATATGAAGCGCACGAAGAGGAAAATGAGGAGCAGGAGTATGCCGATGGCGATAATTGCGCGGTCTAATTTTTTGTCGGAAACATATTTATTGATCCAATCATAGAGTTGGAGTCCGAGAAATCCGCCTAAGGTATTTGTGATTAAGTCTGTTATATCGGTTGCTCCGATGGCGAATATGTGTTGTAGAATTTCTGCTATTAAGCTGAATGCGAGGATAAAAGCCAGCTTCGGCAAAAATCCGGCTTTCTTAAAATTGGCGCTCAGTAACAAGCCAAATGGGATGAAGATCAAACAATTCATGATCATTTCTCCATAGTTAATGCGTCCGTCTACAATGGAAGGAGCGGCAAACGGGATCAAATTGAGGCTTCTTTGCTGATCCTGGAATAGTAGCGGAAGGTTGAGTTTTAGTTTGAAAAGCACCAGCCAGACCAGGGCGGCTATGTATAAAACCAGCAAGCCAACGGATAACTTTTTTGTCATAATGCGCTTATTAGCAAGTGGATTTTTCAAGATAATAATTCGAGATGGCGACTTTTGATTTCTTTCAATTCCCTGATTCTTAATAACGTGGTATTCGGACAGCTACAATTAGCGTTCCCGCGCGGTTCTTAGTTGAGAAAAGCTTAATATTACGACGTACCTACCGCGGATTCGCCGCCTATCTGGCTGAATAATCAATAAACTATGAAAAAAAACTTACTACTCGCATTCGTAATGTTCTTGTCTTACAATTCATTGGCTCAGGAAACACAGCCAATGCCTGACAGTTTCTTACCCGGCAAAATGCTGTCCGTCAACATGGGCGCAAGTAAAGCAGGTTCTGGTGATAGGTACGGACTGGCTTTGGGTGTCGAATATGAGAAAATGTTCCGCCCGAAATTGTCGTGGTCTTCGGAATTAGGAATGACGATCCACGACGGCTCAGATTTGTTACTCGTGACATGGGATGATGGGAGAAAGGAAGATTTGTCTTATCGCCACACCACGGCAGGCGCTCAGCTTGCGGGGAAATTGGGCTATCATTTCTTGCGATCGAAAAACATTGATGCAGGTTTGAAACTGGGCGGTTTGGTGCGTTATCAGTCCTCGTCAACCGCCAATGATCGCGAAGTCCTATTTCCGATCCTCACCGGTTATCCACTACCGCTGACAATTCTCCGCAACACAGAACCTCAGCGGACCGTGGCAGTAGGAGGGATGTTGCAGCTTTTTGGGAGATATACTTTTGGGAAAGATTTGGTAGCGGGTATTGTTGCCGGTTTTCAGGCTGATTCTAAGGGCGATGTGTTTTTTCCGACGGTGTCGGTGAGTATTGGCAAGCGGTTTTGATGGAGTTTGCTGATTGATTTGCTAAAAGAGCCAGAGGCTCGACAGATTTGCTAACTACGGATTTCAATCCGTAGAGCCTAGCCGCTTGCTCGCATCCGCCTGACCGTAGTAGCTGACTCTTACCGCTTGATCCTCATTACTTGACCCTATCCGCTGGATACTCACTACTTTGTCCTTATTGATTTATCCGCGCCACTTGCCCCTCCACCGTTTGGGACTTGTCCGTTAGTCCGTACCAACGCACATCAAAGCGGCGGGCCTACTACTCTTGTACCCCGGGTTGAAACCCGGGGTTAGGATGTCGGTCGAGCCTCTGGCTCTTTTTACTATGCAAAACTTAGCGCTAAAAGAAACATCTCAAAAAACCTTGCGCAACTATAAAGTTGCGTTTATATTATGCAATCATAACGTTGCGAATGAGCGAGACAGAATGCCTATTTATCACATCAATACAAAATCTTCCTAAAAGTCAGATTAATTCTCGCCTTCATCGGTTTTGCAGACTTCGCAATCCGGTGCTCCCAATATTTCTGCAAATCCCCCTTCATCAAAAGCAGCGATCCATTCCCCAGTTCCAGCGAATATTGCTGCCGATGATTTTCCTTATTCCTGAAATCAAAATTCCTGGGCTGGCCGAAACTGACGGAGGCGATTTCAGTTTTAAGACCGACGATGGTGTCTTTGTCGCTATGCCAGGCTACCGAATCATTGCCATCGCGGTAATAATTGAGCAGTACGCCATTGAATTTGATGCCCGTAAAATCCTCCACTTTCGATTTAATTTCCAGCAACTCTTTGGTCCAAGCGATCGGCGCCCGCGGATCACCATCACGAATCGTACAGTCTCCAAACCAGGCGGTTAGCCTGGGTGTGAGCACTTCCCTTTCATACATCATGACCTTACTTTGCTGAAATGTAACAGTTTTCAGAAAAGTATCCAGATATCGCTCGCTGTCAGCAGCATTGAAGAACTCCGGCTCATAAGTCATCAAATGTTGCGGCAACAAAATATGCGGTCGATCATCAAATAATTTCAACTGTTCCATTTCTCACGATTCTTTCATTTTAATTTCTTTCCGGTTCTTTTCGGCTCTTTTGTGGCAAGCCTTTTTATACTTTTTTCGCTGGGAAGATTTTCCGGCATAGTACCTCCCAACTCCTGAATGGTTTGCCGAACTTTTTGGCCCACTTCAACATGTGTTTTGTTCGCTTGCTGCTTCCCTGTAATGTTTTCTCTTCTCAGTTTGTCGTCGGTTTGAGTAGTGCGGAACAAATTGGCAGCCAATTCAGAACTGCCCATGTGGTCGAGGATATGCTGATTTTTTTTGAGATTTTTTCTTTCATGAATTGCTTTTGCATCCAATCCACTATATAAACCCATGTAGCCGTGGTTTTGAAAAACAGCATAATCGATCGGTTCCACAACACCCGCAGTTCTCGCTGAGTCGGCTAAGAGCAGATTATGCCGGGCGACTTCGCCTCTTAGAAAAATGCGTTTTTCATCATCATCGGGCAGGTTTTGGTACTCCTCCATTTGCCTGAGCTCCTGCAAACGGGTTTGAATAGCGAAATAGGTTTGGCCCAGGGCAACCACTTCCTTTGATGGGTCGGCATTTTGCACGATGAGATAACAAGCGTAGCGTGAAAGCCTCACATTATCACTTTTCCGTTTTGCCCCCTTTCCTAGTTCGATCATTTCGAGCATATCCTCGAAATGATCCGAAACGCTGGAATCGCTGTTTTTGCAAGCTTCTTTCGCTCTTTCGATGGCGGATTTGAAATGTCGGTACTCCGTGTATTCCAGGATTTTTGCCAGTTCACGGGCACTCCAAAATTCGTTTCCGTACGCATCGGTTTTTCTGATTTCTTCGAACAGGGAACGCTTCTGATTTGTATTCATGACCAAAAAGTTTAAGTGTGTTGAAAGAATATTTGTCTGTAACAAAATTGAAAAAAGGCTTGGATATAAACAAGCGAATTGATATTATTGTAATCAAATTTAAGATATTTAAAGTATCAATAAATATATAAATGATTGTTTTATAGATAGTTGTATTTACTAATTGCCCAGCAATGTCGCAGCGCTTCGCAAACATATGGTTCAAACATTTAATCACGGATTGGGTTGTGATCGAGCGTCCCGGACTTGCCGGTAGGCAGTTTGTGCTGGCTGCGCCGGAGCATGGGCGTATGGTTGTGAAGGCTACCAGCGCAGAGGCTCTTGTAAATGGTATTGATGTAGGAATGGCAGTGGCGGACGCAAGGGCGCTGTTCCCTGCACTGGAAGTAATCGATGATAAGCCAGGCAAGGCAGAGGAGCTGTTGAACGGGTTGGCGGAATGGTGCATACGTTATACACCTGTTGTCGCTGTGGATATGCCCGATAGCCTTATCCTTGACATTACCGGATGCGCACATCTATGGGGTGGGGAGCGGGCTTACCTGAAAGAGATTGTTGCCAGGCTCAGGGAAATCGGATATGATGTCAGTGCGGCTATTGCCGATACCATCGGCGCAGCCTGGGCGGTTTCGCATTATGGTCAGCATAAGCGCATTATCCGGCCGGATGCGCAGGCAGAAGCATTATTGCCTTTGCCTCCTGCCGCATTGCGTCTAGAGCCGCCGGTCCTGGAACGGATGCAGAAACTAGGATTTTATCAGATCCGGATTTTTATCGATATGCCGAGGTCGGTGCTGAGAAGGCGCTTTGGCCAGCCGCTTTTGGACCGGATGGACCAGGCTCTGGGGCATGCGATCGAGATTATTCAGCCGGTACAGCCAGTAGTACCCTATCAGGAAAGGCTGCCTTGTATGGAGCCGATTGTAACGGCTACGGGTATCCGGATTGCGTTGAGAAAGCTTTTGGAAATTTTGTGCAGCCGGTTGGTAAAAGAGGAAAAGGGGATCAGGATGGCCATTTTTAAAGGAATGCGGGTTGATGGAAAAACAGAGCAGATCGATATTGTCACAAACCGTGCTTCTCATCACATCGAGCATTTGTTCAAGCTGTTCGAATTGAAGATAGCCACTATGGAGCCCGATTTGGGGATGGAGCTTTTTGTTTTGGAAGCGCCTGTTGTAGAGGATGTTGATCCTGTTCAGGAGACGCTTTGGAACATGACAGGGAACGCCGACAATGCAAGCTTGATGGAACTGCTCGACAGGCTTGCCGGAAGGGCGGGATTGCAGTCGATACATCGCTATTTGCCCGATGAGCATCACTGGCCCGAACGCTCGGTTAAAATTGCAGGGTCTTTAAAAGAAAAGCCGGATACGATTTGGCGTACGGACAGACCAAGGCCCATGCATTTATTGCGTCATCCCCAACCTATCTCTGCCACTTCTCCGGTACCTGATTATCCCCCCATGAATTTTGTGTATCAAAACCAGGTACATGTAGTCAGAAGGGCCGACGGGCCGGAGCGGATCGAGCGGGAATGGTGGCTGGAACAAGGCCTTCACCGGGATTATTACTGCGTAGAAGATCAATCCGGTGCCAGATATTGGATTTTCCGTCTGGGGCACTACGACGAGCGCAATTCAAAATGGTTTTTACATGGGTTTTTTAGTTGATAAATGGATAAGTCTTTAAGGCCCGTAATCCAAATCCCAGCCAAAGATGAATTACACCGAACTGCAGGTAACGACCAATTTCAGCTTTCTCCGCGGAGGATCGCATCCCGAGGAACTGGTGCATCAGGCATTGGAATTCGGGTATAAAAAAATTGCCATTACCGACCGGAACACGCTGGCGGGCATTGTCCGGGGCCATGCTGCCGCCAAGGGAAAAGACATCCGAATTATCCCTGCCTGTAGGCTGGACCTGCTGGACGGGCCAAGTTTGCTGGCATATCCTACTACGCAACAGGCTTATTCGCAGCTTTCTGCATTGCTAACCGAGGGTAATCTTCGGACTGAAAAGGGCAAGTGTGATTTATATAAGTCGGATGTTTACCGCTATGCAAAAGGCATGAAACTGATGGTGGTGCCTCCCGCTGCATTGAACACACATTTTGATTTTGAACCGGGTTTTAAAAATGCCCTAAGGGAATACAAATGGGCATTTGGAAAGGATATTTACATGGCCGCTGCTCGTTCTTATCAGGGCGATGACACCAAAAGACTGTACCGCATTTCTCAACTGGCGGAGCAGCTGGATATTCCGATGGTTGCTACCAATGATGTATACTACCACAATCCTGGCCGCCGTGAATTGCAGGATATCCTGACCTGCATCCGTGAGAAATGTACGATTTACAATGCAGGTTTCCGGCTTTACCAGAATGGGGAGAGGTTTCTGAAAGAAAAGGACGAAATGCTGCGACTTTTCCGCCATTATCCCGATGCGGTACATCGTACGCAGGAAATTGCGGAGGCCTGCCAGTTTTCCCTTAACGAATTAAAATACATTTACCCCGAAGAAATTACCAGCGGGGAACGCACGCCCCTGGAAGAGCTGAAAGCCCTTACCTGGAAAGGTGCGAAAGAACGATATCCAGACGGAGTACCCGAGAAAGTCAGATCTGCCATTGAGTACGAAATGAAATTCATTGAGGAAATGGCATATGCACCTTATTTTCTTACCGTGTATGACATTGTGCGTTTTGCAAAAGAGCAAAAGATCCTTTGCCAGGGCCGTGGTTCGGCAGCCAACTCAACGGTTTGCTATTGTTTGGGAATAACGTCTGTCGATCCAATCGAAATAGACCTGCTTTTTGAACGCTTCATTTCCTCTGCACGCAATGAGCCGCCGGATATTGATGTAGATTTTGAGCATGAGCGCCGGGAAGAGGTGATCCAATATATTTATCAAAAGTATGGGCGCGACCGGGCGGGCATTGTGGCAACCGTTACCCAAGTGCATCAGCGCGGCGCGATCCGCGACGTGGCCAAAGTAATGGGCATGTCCCTGGATGCGATTAACCGGCTTTCCAATTCGATCTGGGAATTTACGGATGAATGGTTTGAAGGAAAGCGGGTGGCAGAGCAAGGTTTTAATCCCAATGATCCGCATTTAATCAAAATCCTTGATCTGACCCGGCAATACGTAGGCTTCCCCCGTCAGTTAGGGCAGCATACCGGCGGCTTCGTAATCACGCAAGGCAAATTATCCGACTTATGCCCCATCCTCAATGCACGAATGGTGGACAGGACCTGCATTGAATGGAACAAAGATGACATTGATACACTGGGTTTCCTGAAAATCGATGTGCTGGCGCTGGGGATGCTGACCTGTATCCGGAAAGCATTTGACCTTGCCAAAAAACATTATGACAAAGACTATACACTGGCTAATATACCTCAGAAGAGAGACGATGTTTACGATATGATCTGCAATGCGGATACCATCGGTGTTTTCCAGATCGAAAGCCGGGCGCAGCAATCGATGCTGCCACGTTTGAGGCCGCGCTGTTTTTACGATCTGGTGATAGAGGTGGCCATTGTGCGCCCAGGGCCCATTCAGGGGGATATGGTGCACCCTTATTTAAGACGGAGAAATGATGAGGAGACCGTTGAATATCCCACGGAGGAATTAAAAGAAATATTGATAAAAACATTGGGTGTGCCGCTTTTTCAGGAGCAGGCGATGAAAATTGCAATCGTAGCTGCCGGTTTCACACCTACCGAGGCAGACGAACTCCGGCGCAGTATGGCTACTTTCAAATCAAAGGGTGTTGTGAAGGCTTTGGAGCAGAAATTGATTCAGGGGATGGTTAAGAATAATTATACGGAGGAATTTGCCCAGCGCATTTTCAAGCAACTGGAAGGATTTGGCAGTTATGGTTTCCCGGAAAGCCATGCTGCCAGTTTTGCATTGCTGGTGTATGTTTCCTGTTACCTCAAATGTGTATATCCCGATGTTTTCGCCACCGCTTTGCTGAACAGCATGCCTATGGGTTTCTACCAGCCCGCACAGATTATCATTGATGCCAGAAAACATGGCGTGGAAGTAAGGCCGGTGGATATTAACTATTCGGATTGGGATAATCTTCTGGAAGAAAAGAAATTGGAGGTAAAGAAAGATGAGAAGAATTATTGCCCGATCAGGCTGGGTTTCAGGCAGGTAAAAGGTTTGAGGGAGGATGACATGCAATTGCTGATGGCAGCAAGACAAAAGCCGTTCACCAACATACATAGCTTGCGTGATGCAGGGGTTCCGCAAGCCGCACTGGAAAAACTGGCCGATGCGGATGCATTCAGGTCAATCGGTCTGGATAGGAGAGAAGCACTTTGGGAAGTATCGGCTTTGAATGACCGGCCCATCGGTTTATTCGAAGGGCATGCGTCGGAAAGCTCCATGGAGGCTGCCGTGAATTTGCCACAAATGACGCTTTCAGAGCATGTGGTGCAGGATTATACCTCCACTTCGTTGTCACTGAAAGCGCATCCCGTGAGTTTTGTGCGGGAGAAATTGTCATTACTCAAAGTTTTTTCAACCAAAGAACTGGACCAGATCGGCAATGCAAGAATGGTCAAAGTGGCCGGGTTAGTGTTGGTCCGTCAGCGGCCAGGGACTGCCGGCGGTGTCTGTTTCATTACCATTGAAGATGAAACAGGCTGTGCGAACCTGGTTGTTTTTCAAAAGCTATTTGAACAATACCGGAAGGAAATCCTGCGGGCAAGGCTGCTGATGGTAGAAGGAAAGCTGCAGCGCGAAGGTGACGTAACCCATGTGATTGTCCAGAAATGCTATGATTTGTCGGTTTTACTCCGAAAGCTCACAGCAACGGAAGAACCAAACCCGGATATCCTGACCCTCTCGCGCGCAGACGAAAAGGATGAATATGTTTCCCAGGCAATCAACAAAAGAACGCAGGTCAGGAAAGATGTTCAGACGGAAATCTTTCCTTCCGGCCGGAATTTCAGGTAATGTACTATCCCTAATTACTCGCAATCTGCGCCAGTTCATACTGCTCTTCAGTCCCGATTCCCAGATCGTATTGTTGAGGGACGCTGTCTGCCGGGCGGCGCAGGAATTGGGCTGGATGTGCCTAATCAAACCCTTTCGCATTTGCCGCTCCGACTTTCAGCAAGGGAAACGAGCGATATGATTGAATTTTTAGAGAGACTGACTGATGATAGCTGGTTTCAAACAGGTTTGGCTATTCAAATCAATATGTTATTTATTTCTTATTGTAAGCCCAAACATTGTTTTGCCGTTTGATCAATAGATATGTCTTTTAGTACATTCATTTTTTGAAATGTCCGAACTTTTTTCATCTTGAGTACAAGATTTAATGAAGGTTCAATTTGCTGACAATGAGAAAGTTGAATTTCTGGTTATACCTCTTTTTGTGTGCAGGGAGCAGCTTTGAGGGGGAGGGGCGTGCGGTAAGCCCTGATTTCAAACACCAACTGATACCCAGCGTGATCCGCGGCCCTTATCTGCAATCGGCTTCTGCTACGAGCATGGTAATCCGCTGGCGTACCGACGAACCGACAGACAGTCAGGTGAAATTTGGCAGCTCTCCGGGCGACTTAAATAAGGCGGTGACGGACAATTCGCTCGTCACGGAACACGAAATCAAGCTCATTGGTTTAACTGCAAAAACGAGGTATTTCTATTCTGTTGGCACTTCTGCGGCTATTTTAGAAGGCGGTGCAGATCATTATTTTGAAACAACCCCTTTGCCTGGATCCACGGGCAAATACAGGATTGCAGCTTTTGGCGATTGTGGCAATAACTCGGTTAACCAGATCAATGTAAGGGACCACCTGGGTGCGTACCTTGGGAGTAACTACCTCGACGCCTGGATATTATTGGGAGATAATGCTTATAATGCAGGCACGGACGCCGAATACCAATCTAACTTTTTCAATGTTTACAAGGACAGCTTTCTGAAGAATAGCCCATTGTACCCGTCTCCCGGAAATCACGATTATGCTGATAACGCTGTCAAGCAGGACAATCATCAGGTGCCCTACTATGATATTTTCACCATGCCAAAACAGGGCGAATCTGGTGGCGTTCCTTCCGGCACAGAGGCTTATTATTCCTTTGATTATGGAAATATACATTTTCTGTCGCTGGATTCTTATGGCCGGGAGGATAATGCGACAAGACTTTACGATACGCTTGGAAAGCAGGTGACCTGGATCAAACAAGATCTTGCCGCAAATGCAAATAAGGATTGGATCGTTGCTTACTGGCATCATCCTCCATACACAAAGGGGTCGCATGATTCGGATATGGAGCAGGAATTGGTGAAGATCAGGGAAAACTTTCTTCGCATACTGGAACGCAACGGGGTTGACCTGATACTCTGCGGGCACAGTCACGACTACGAACGCTCCAAACTGATGAAAGGTCACTATGGTCTGGAAAACTCGTTCGATCCGGCCGTCCATGATTTGAGCACATCCACAGGCAGGTACGACGGTAGCGTCGATTCCTGTCCATACATTAAAAGTCCATCGAAGGCACAAGGGACGGTATATGTCGTTGCAGGATCGGCCGGTCAGCTTGGTGGTACCAAGGCAGGTTACCCTCACGATGCCCTGCCGATCGCAGATGCGACGCACGGCGGTGTGATTTTGCTTGAAGTGGAAGCAAACAGGCTGGATGCTCAATGGATTGGTGCCGACGGTATAATCAGGGACCAGTTTACAATGGAAAAAAATGTAGGGCAGAAAACAACTGTTAATCTCGTGTCTGGAAAAAGTGTGGCCTTGAACGCTTCTTTCATCGGAAATTACAGTTGGAATACGGGCGGCTCAACCCGTTCTGTGACCGTGTCTCCCATTGTTGATACCCAATACATTGTCAAGGATGGGCTCGATTGCGTCAGCGATACTTTTGATGTAAAAGTCAGCCCGGCGCTTCCGGTGAAGCTGATCTCTTTCAATGGCCTCGCCGACGAGAATAACCATATTAATTTGAACTGGAGTACCGTATTTGAGGCAAACGCGTACAAATTCATCCTCGAGCGCTTCCTGGCAGGAAAAGGTTTCGAAGAGATCGCGGAGATCGAAGCCGTAGGTAATTCGGCAGAAACCCGGCGTTACAGCTGGTTGGACAAGCTGACAATTGATGGGAAGGAAAATACACTTTATTACAGGTTGAAAGAGGTCGATCAGGATGGGAGCTACTCTTACTCTAGGGTAATCGCTGTGAAGCTGAATTCAACATGGCCCGCGTTTGATATCAGGATATTGCCCAATCCCTCCTCTGGAAATGAAGTTACGGTTGAATTAGCGGCTGGAAAAAACGTTACCGGAGAACTGCTGGTTTACGATATCTCCGGTAATCGGGTACTGGCTGAACAAATTACCTTAGCAGGCCGTAGGAGGGTCGTCTTTCCGGGGATGCTCCCCAAGGGAACTTACCTCCTCAAAATCATATCGGAGTCGCATACCATCACGAAAAGGTTTGTAATCCAGTAGGAGAGCACCGAACAAAATTTCTATGTCTCCCGGTAAATCATTTGTGGGAAGATCATAGCTGACTCAACTTGAATCTACATTCCGGCCCTTCGAGTCCCGCTTAATTTCTGAACGACAGCCTGAATGTAGCCCCTTTATTCGGCTGGCTTTCCAGCGTGATATTCCCGCCCAGGCTGGTTACCTGGTTGTGGACCAGGTACAGACCAACCCCTTTGGCATCAATGTGGCTATGGAAGGTCTGATTCAAACCAAATATCCTATCTTTTACCACTTCCATATCGAACCCAGTTCCCTGATCTGAAAAGACAAGCTGTTTGAGGTTCCCAGCTCTTTGTGTATAGATATGTATGACGGGGAATGATTGAGGAATGGCATATTTGATCGAATTCGTTATCAAATTCAGAAAGATGCTTTCCATGTAATCAGCATTGAAACGGATGGTTTCAAATTCCGAAAAATCGACGCTGATCAAGGCATTCGAATTTTCAATCAGCGATCTCAGGGAATGTCTTACCGAGTTCCAGGTATTTTGCAGGTTCACCTCTTCTCTTTTAACAGATAAAAGGTCTTTTTGTACAAGGGTATCTACGTAATGATTTAAGGTATCCCTCAGATTTTCCGTTGCGGATTTTAGCATATCAATGAATTCCAGTGTTTCCTCGTCCCCTATTTTAGAGGTATCGAGCAAGTCGAACACGGCCAGCAAATTATTTACGGGGGAACGCAGGTCATGCGAAGTGGTGTACGTAAGTTGTTTTAACTCCTTATTAATACGCGTGAGGTTGGTCAGTAATATATTGCGGTCCCTCTCCAGGATTTTCTTGTGCGTAACATTTTTGGCGATCGCAAACACCAACTGATCCTCTTTTCTCGGCATCGATGTCCACGCCAGCCATACGATTTCGCCGTCTTTGGTTACATAGCGGTTTTCGTAGTTTAACAGAGGGACGTTTTCCATGAGTTTTTTGCGGAACTGGGCAGTTACATTGCGGTCTTCGGGGTAAATAAAGGTATCTATCGGCCTCGCGAACAGCTCCTCATCGGAATAGCCCATCAATTTCGAAAAAGCAGGATTTACCAGCTTGAAATAGCCATCATACCCGGCAATGCACAGGTAATCCTGAGAAATTTCAAAGAAAAGTTCCTTATTAAATCGGTTACCTTGATAGGGTGCCTTGGTAATGAGATCCATACGGGGTATTTATATGTTGGACTACTAATTTAAAACACAAATATTCGTATAACTACCGAATTAATTTGTGGAATCGTTGGCATGTCCAGTACAGGTATACTAAATTACCTATGGCTGCTCCGTGTGGATGTTTGTTTAAAGTCATTGTGTAGAATTTATTTGTTAAATGGTTCTTTTAGGTTTTCTCGCCAATCGCCGGGACGCGGCATCCGGATATTTTTGCTGCTGTCCGGTCCAGAGCAGGATCATCCGGTACCTGTAAAGCCGACAGGAATTCCGCGATGTCTGATCTGATAACTGCGTGATTTTTTCACAGTAATATTACTTCATCCCCTTCCATGATGGTCCCGTTTTCAATGCTGACAGCGTTTCTCCCGAAGAAGATTTTCTTGCCTTCTCTCCTGAAAGAGGCCAGTGTCTTAAGCGGCTCGGCGGTTTTTGTGCCGAGTTCGGGATCAATATTCACCATGATGCACCGTTCGCACAAAGTCGCTGCTTCAAAGGATGCCGTACCTATTTTAAAAAACTGCCAGGAATCTTCATCAAAAGGGGAGGTTCCCGAAATAACTAGATTGGGCCTGAAACGCCTCATGCCGACCGGCCTGTCCAGCCGCTTGTTGAGATCCTCCAGTGAAGCCTGTGAAATGAGCAAGTAAGGAAAATCATCCGCAAAGCTCACTTCCTCGCCCTTCCTGAAATACTCCGGGCTTCTTTTTCGTGCAGAATTTTCTGTCATTGCAACGATCCCTACCTTTTTTCCAAGTTGCCTGGTAAGCCAGTCATCTGCCTCATCGCAAACTGTGAAAGCGGTAACGGTATCTTTCCAGATCCGCACTTCGGTAGGAATGTTGGAGGCGGGCTCATAGGGAACCATCGTGCCATCCGCCGGCTTCAGTCGATTGCGCAATAACAGACCTTCCGGTTTCAGCGCCACGTCGATCAGCGCCATTTGTGCATTCACCCGCTGGGTCAGGAATTTGCCGTTTTCGTCCACAATCAGCCAGCGGCGATCATATTGAAGGCCCCTTTCACGCACCTGTGCCTCCGAAACGCGTACGCCACCCAGCGATTTCACGGGATAGATCCATATTTCAGACAGATGCATAGTATTGACTTGTTCGGGTAAAGGCACTGATGCCCTAAACTGTATTAAAATCGTTCCCGAAAGGCTGCTGGTACAATTGTTTAGTTGGATCGGACAGCCATTTCAATGGTTTCCCCATTACGTGCATCAAATGAACCGGATCAAATTTATTATTTCTTTATTCAAAGAAAGTTTTTCGGAATTTTCAGAGGATAATGCGCTCAAACTGAGTGCGGCCTTATCCTACTACACTATTTTTTCGCTTGCGCCCATGCTGTTGCTGATTATTTCGATTGTCAGTATTTTTTATGGGAAGGAGGCATTCGAAGGGGAGCTGTTTGGACAGATCAGCGGGCTTGTGGGGAAACAGGCTGCTGCGCAGGTGCAGGAACTGATCAAGAATGCCTCGATTACCAACAAATCCAATACGGCAGCCGCCATTGGTGGGTTGACATTGTTGATTGGTGCCACGGGCGTTTTTGCCGAGATACAGGATTCGATCAACTATATCTGGTCTATTAAGTCTAAACCGCAGAAAAGCTGGCTCCAATATTTGAAAAACAGGCTGTTGTCCTTCTCCCTTATCGTCACCCTTGGGTTTCTCCTGATCGTTTCCCTGGGCGTTAATGCAATGGTCGATGCGCTGAGCAACAGGCTCGAACGCTATTTTTCGGAGGTTTCGGTGGTCATCTTTTCGGTATTGAATGTTGGGCTGGTACTGGTCATCATTGCGGCACTTTTTACTGTTGTATTTAAAGTACTGCCCGACGGGCATGTCAGATGGAAGGAATGCATTGTCGGCGCGTCGTTTACCGCAGTTTTATTTGCCATTGGGAAATTCGTGATCAGCTTCTATCTCGGCCAGGCCGATCTGGGCGCAGCATACGGGACATCCGCGTCTATTGTGATCTTGCTTACCTGGATCTACTATTCGTCGATCATACTCTATTTCGGGGCAGAATTTACCAAGGTATATGCCAAATCCGACGGGGTGGCGATCGCGCCGAATGAACATGCGGTACTGATGACGAGGCATGAGGCCGAAATGGCTAATCCCGTCCCGGAAACAAAGCATGGGGCAGACAAAGTCGTTAAAGGCGGCAAGAACAAACTGCTGTCCATTTTCACAGATTTTATTGACGGGAAACTGGACCTGCTTAGGACAGAGATGAAGTCGATTTTTGTAAAAGTGGCCTCGCCCTTCACTTATTACGCTGTTTTGGCTTTGATCACTTTTGTCACGGCGATTACCATTATCCTCATTTTGGGCGACCTGCTTAACAGGAGCCTGAACAGCGACTACTGGGGATACGTGATTTTACTCGGATCGACTGTTATTTCATTGGCTCTAAGTATTATTTATGGTAAGAACCTGATCACTGGAATTCGCAAAATGCTGATGCGGACCGGCAGTACCCACAATGACTCCCCAAAAACGAATTTTTAACCAGAAGCCGGAACAATTAACGCACCGATGACAGCGCTAAAAAAGAAGCAACCACACATCGCGATTCTCGGCGGCGGGCCGAGCGCCTTGTTTGTTTTAAAGAGATTTGCAGAAAGTGGCAGGACGGATTTTAAGATTGACATTTTTGAAGCCAAAAAACGGTTGGGCGCCGGGATGCCATATAGCGCCGAAGGTGCCAATCCTGAGCACATTACCAATGTGTCGGACAACGAAATTCCCGAAATTGTTACATCCATTTCGGAATGGATAAAGACGGTCCCCGACAAAACGTTGTCTGATTATGGCATCGATAAAGAAAGATTCAGCGAATACAATGTATTGCCCCGGCTGCTATTTGGCCAGTACCTTTCGGATCAGTTCGACCTGCTTTTAAAAACATCTAAAGAAGCGGGACTTGCCGTGTCGGTACATTTTGGCTGTAAAATTGTAGATATTTCAGACCTGCCTGGCAGCGGGAAGGTTAGTTTGAAAATTGCCGGCCGGAGAAACAGGAAATTTGATCAGGTCATCATTTGTACCGGGCACAATTGGCCCAGAAAGCACGAAGGGGCCGTCCCCGGCTATTTCGATTCGCCTTATCCGCCCTCGAAACTGCGACTGAAACTTAATCACCCCGTTGCGATCAAGGGCTCCTCGCTTACGGCCATAGACGCGATCAGGACGCTTTCGAGGCATAATGGAAGTTTTGAACAGGTATCGGACGATAAGATGGTTTTCCATCCGGCAAAAGATTCGCCTGATTTCAAACTGGTGATGCATTCCAGGAGCGGCATGCTGCCAGCTATTCGCTTTCATCTTGAAGAACCCCTGTTATCGGACGAATCCATGCTTACTCCTCAGGAGCTAAAAAAGAACCGGGAAGAAAACGACGGCTTTCTTTCACTGGATTATGTGTTCGATAAAAATTTTAAACAGCAATTTCGGAGCAAGGACAAGGCTTTTTACAAAAAAATCAAAGACCTCACCCTTGAGGAGTTCGTTGACGCCATGATGGGCTACCGGGAGAACAAGGAACCCTTTCAGCTTTTTAAAGAAGAGTATGCCGAAGCCGAGAAATCCATTGAACACCGGCAGTCTATTTACTGGAAGGAGGTGCTTGCTGTGCTCAGCTTTACGATGAATTACCCGGCCAAGTATTTGTCGGCGGAAGACATGCTCCGTCTTCAGAAAGTGCTGATGCCGCTGATCTCCATGGTGATTGCGTTTGTACCCCAGAGTTCATGCGAAGAGCTGCTTGCCCTGCACGACGCGGGAAAGCTGGATATTGTTTCGGTAGGGGAGGACAGCAAAGTGGAACCGGAAAGTAAAGGCGGCGTCAGCTATTACTATGTGGATGAAAACAATAAAGGTCAATCTGTTTACTACCAGACCTTTGTAGACTGTGTCGGCCAGCCGCATCTGGATTATGAGGAATTTCCCTATAAAGGTCTTTTGAGCAATGGATCAGTCAGCCCGGCGCGTATCAGGTTTAAGCACAGCCAAAATGCGGTTGCCGAACTCGCCAAGAACAGTAAAAAAGTTGAAGAGGCGGCCGATGGTGATTATTATCTCAAAGTACCCGGGATTACGATCAACGACAGCTTTCAGATCGTAGACTCGGAAGGAAATGCCAACCCCCGCGTCTATATCATGGCTGTTCCTTATATCGGAGGCTACAACCCGGACTATTCAGGGCTCGACTTCTGTGAGGAAGCATCGTCGGGGATTGTGACGCAGGTGTTGAAAGGTATGGAAAAAGTGGAGGTTGCAGGTTAAAATGGGAGGAAAACGCTGAAAGTGGAACCCTCACCTTCGCGGCTTGACGCGGTAATCGCCCCACCGTGATTTGCAACTACTTTTTCGCAAATCGCCAGCCCGATACCCGTACCGGGATACTCGTTCTTACCGTGCAGCCGTTGAAAAACCTGGAAGATCCGCGCCGCATTGTTTTCGTCGAAGCCAATGCCGTTATCTGTGACATCGATGCGGTGGTAAATCCCCTGGTGACGCAAGGGCTTGATGAGGTTGGGGAGGTTGTCGGTGGTTACGGTTGCTGCTCTTACCGTGATATGGGGAGATACGCCTGTTTTCCGGAATTTTAGCGCGTTGCTCAGCAGGTTCTGGAAAAGCTGCCCCAGTTGCAGGCGATCGCCCATGATCACCGGGAGTTCTTCCACCAGGATTTTCGCACCAGTCTCCTGAATCGTCAGTTCCAATGCAGATATCGCTGAGCGGATGACATTTGAGAGTTCAACCGGTTCGGAAGTATCAGGCTTTACCGACAGCCGTGAAAAGGTAAGCAGATCGTCGATCAGGACAGACATGCGCTTGGCTGCGAGCTGCATTCTTTTCACATAGTCTTCCCCATCCCCAAGCTGCCCGGAATGCCTTTTCATGAGTAAGTCGCCAAAAGACTGCACTTTCCGCAGGGGTTCCTGCAGATCGTGAGAAGCAACGTAAGCGAACTGCTCAAGGTTTTCATTGGACCTGGCAAGGAGATGATTCGATTGGGTCAGCTCATCATTGATGGTCATGAATTCTACGTTGATCGAAGCCAGCTCTGTGTTGCTGGCGGCTAATTCCCTGTTCGCCTCCTGCAACTGCTCCGTTCGCAGCTGTACCTGATTTTCGAGTTCCAGCTGGATCTTTCTTTGGCGTGTTACGTCCTGAACTGTACCATTGATCTTGAACACTTCCCCGCTGTCGTTAAAATGAGATTTCCCATGGGCGTGTAAGATCCTCTGTTTTACCCCGTCATTTCCGGTCAGGCGAAATTCAATATCGAAAACACCGTCGCTGTCGGGGTTCGTGGCCTTTGCAAAGGCTTTTCTCACCGATTTCCTGTCCGATCGGTGGATATGTCCGTAAAGGTCGGGGATCGAAATAAGTGGCGCGTCGTCCAGGTTGAACCATTCCATGACGCGCTTCGAAAACGTGGTTTTTTTTGTGACCAGTTCCATTTCCCAGGTACCCAGCTCTGCGAGTTCGATCGCGCCGCGCAGGGTTCCTTCTGCCTCCTGTATCTGCCTCCTTGCAAGTACCTGTTCCGTCACATCCGCTGCAACAACGAGCACGCCGCTAATCTTGCCGCCGACGTCTACCTTAGGCTGATAAATGAGGTCCACATAAATGGTCTGGAGAGTGGAATTCCTGACCAGGTTAGCCGACTGCTCTTTCGATATATAAGGAATTCCGGTTTCGATAACCCGGTAGAGTAGCTGGTCGAAGCCCTGTCCCGCCAGTTCGGGCAAGGCTTCCAATAATGGCTTGCCGATAATGCTTTCAGGTGTCCTTCCGACCATTTCACCGTAAAATGAATTGGCCATGGTAAATGTCAGATTTTCTTTGACGATCAGGGCAATCGCCACCGGCGACTGTTCGAACAGGGAGAGCAGTTGCATCTGACTTTCCTCGACCGCTCTCTGGGCAAGGACCTGCCTCGTCACATCGATAGACATATTGACAATCCCGAAAACCTCCCCCGCACTGTTGAAAACCGGCTTGTAAGTAAAATTGAAATAATAGGTACTTTGCACCCCGTCGACCTCGATATCGACGGGCGCATTGATGGAACTGTAAGGTTTGCCGGACTCATAAATTTCATCCAGAATCCCAAGAAAAGGTTGGCCGACCAGTTCTGGCAATGCCTCCCTGAGCGGTTTGCCAATCACCGACGCATCTTTTCCCCAGTAGCCGATCATAGGCTCATTGGCCAGTTCAATCACCATATCACGTCCCACGAAAAGACAGGTGGCAACAGGTGCCTGCTCCACAATACTTCGGAACCTGGATTCACTCAATTCCAATTTCTGAAGTGTGGTAACTGCTTTTGTTGTTTCCTGGCAAACCACCAGTACACCGCCAATTCCCTCCGATTCGTCCATTACAGGATTGTAGCTGAAAGTCCAGTAAACATCTTCGAGCCTGCCATTCCGATAAATAGGGATGAGCTGGTTTTCGCTCCATGTCGCCCCATTCCCGGCCAGTACCTGGTCGATCAGCGGTTTGATTACCGGCCAGATCTCCGGCCAGCATTCTTCCCCACGTTGTCCCAGGGCAGTAGGATGCTTTCCTTCATTGCCCAGGCTGGGACGATACGCGTCGTTATAAAACTGGATAAGGTCTTCTCCCCACCATAAAAACATGGGGAAGCGCGAGGACAAGATCATGGCAACCGTTGTGCGGAGGCTCTGCGGCCAGGTGTCAGGCGCACCCAGAGGTGAGCCCGACCAATCGTAAGCTCTGGTTAAAGCGCCCATCTCGCCACCGCCTTTTAAAAATTGAGGAGAATTACTATTCATGGTTCCGGGAAAAGCCTAAAAGTATTTTATTATTGATCATCAATCAAGTCAGGCGGGTATTCAGCGGTGCGGACATTTCAAACTACTTGATGAATAGGTAAAAGTCTCTGAAACGATGAGGGCTATTGATCGCAACAGATCAGTTGGAAACAAAAATTAAGCCAGTTCTCAAAAAGCGAATACCGATCACCTCCGTGTGTTCTTGTTAGATTTCAATGAAACCGGGCTTATGACCTGGACGGATAAACCTAAAATCGGTGACGTGAAATGAAAATAGCAACATATAATATCAACGGGGTCAACGGTCGTCTGCCCGTATTGCTACGCTGGCTCGGAGAAGCTAAACCCGACGTGGTTTGTCTTCAGGAACTAAAGGCGCCACAGGAAAAATTTCCAGAACAAGCATTGCTCGACGCGGGTTATCATGCGATCTGGCATGGCCAGAAAAGCTGGAACGGGGTCGCAATTCTCGGCCGGGGCGTCGAGCCGAAGGAAGTGCGGAATACGCTTCCGGGAGATGAAGAGGATCTGCACAGCCGTTATCTTGAAGCCATTATCGATAATGTCCTGATCGGCTGCCTCTATTTGCCGAATGGCAACCCTGCCCCGGGGCCTAAATTCGATTATAAACTGCGCTGGTTCGAGCGGTTGAAAGCGCATGCGGCCTACCTGCTTTCAGAGGAAGTTCCGGTGGTACTGGCAGGTGATTACAATGTCATACCAACCGAGCAAGATGTTTACAAGCCGTCGAGCTGGGTGGATAATGCGTTGTTTTTCCCGGAGTCGAGGCAGGCGTACAAAGAGCTTGTAGATCAGGGTTGGACAGATGCTTTGCGCTTGCTTTATCCGGATGAGAAGATCTATACTTTCTGGGATTACTTTCGAAATGCTTATGCCAGGAATGCAGGATTACGGATCGACCACTTTCTGCTGAGCCCGCAAATCTCCGGTCGCCTGGTTGCGGGAGGCGTGGACAGCGAGGTCCGTGGCTGGGAAAAAACCAGCGACCACGCGCCTGCCTGGATTGAAATCGCGGACAGTTGATGAAAGTCTTGAAAAATAGATGATCCTTGTGCTGATGTGGCCTGATGCAGTAAAACATTGCGTTTTTCGCTTTTTTCTTTTATGCCAAAAAACAGAAATTGATGAAGAGAGAAAATCAAAAAGGGGACGGGGGAACGCCGCTGGAGCATTTGCAGGAGGACCGCCGGTTTTTCCTGAAACAATCTGTAGCACTGGTTGGGCTGACTTTGGCACCCGCTGGTTTGCTGGCTTCATCCGACACGGAAGCAGATGAAATACCCACCGGAAATGCTGAAAAAGTAAAACTGTCCCTTTCGGTCAACGGAGTCAGGAAACGCCTTTCCATAGATCCCCGGGTTACCCTGCTCGATCTGCTGCGCGAACAACTGGGATTGACAGGCACCAAGAAGGGTTGCGATTTTGGCCAATGCGGCGCATGCACGGTTCACGCGGATGGGCAGCGGGTACTTTCCTGTCTGAGCCTGGCAGTGATGCAGCATGGAAAAAAAATAACCACAATTGAAGGTTTGAGCAGTGGGGGCCATCTGCATCCCTTGCAGGATGCTTTTATCAGGCACGACGGCTTTCAGTGCGGTTACTGCACACCAGGGCAGCTGATGTCCGCGGTATCTTGTATCCGGGAAGGGCACGCCAATTCCGAGCTGGAGATAAGGGAATATATGAGCGGCAACCTGTGCCGGTGCGGGGCATATCCCAATATTGTGAACGCCATTATGGAAGTTAAAACGGATGGGAAAAAGGTATGAAGCCATTCCAGTACTTTCGCCCGAAAAGCATTCAGGAGGCAATCGATATAGTCGCTTCTGAAGAGCATGCCCAGTTTATCGCCGGTGGTACCAATCTCATTGAGCTCATGAAACGCGGGATAGCAGGTCCTGAAAAACTGGTAGATATCACGCATTTGCCGCTCAGAAAAATGGGACTAAAAGCTGGATCATTCAGGATCGGCGCTTTGGTGTTAAACAGCGAAGTCACTTCTCATCAGGCGATTCTGTCAAAGCATCCTTTACTGGCACAGGCCATACAAGCGGGCGCCTCGGGACAGTTGCGGAATATGGCGACTGTGGGAGGGAATTTGCTGCAACGGACCCGCTGCGCTTATTTTTACGATACAGCTTTTCCTTGTAATAAACGTGTTCCTGGTGCGGGGTGTGGCGCTTTGGACGGTATCAACCGTATGCACGCGATTTTCGGTCTGGACGAAAATGAGGCTAGCCCATCCTGTATCGCGGTAAATCCAAGTGATATGTCGGTCGCTTTGGCTGCCCTGGAAGCCACGGTACATGTGCTTGGTCCGAAGGGCGAGCGCCGTATCGCCATGAAGGATTTTCACCGGCTGCCTGCCAACCAACCCGGGGCGGATTCGACTTTGGAAAAAGGGGAACTGATACTTGCAATAGAACTGCCTGACAGAAGTTTCACTAAAAACATCCATTACCTGAAGGTTCGCGACCGGGCATCCTACGCTTTTGCGGTCGTTTCGGTAGCAGCGGCTTTGGATATTGACCAGAAGGAAATAAAGTCTGTGAGGCTTGCACTTGGAGGTGTGGCCCACAAGCCCTGGCGGTTATACGGTGCCGAGCAGATGCTCATCGGTAAGCCGGTTACCGAAGAAGCGTTTCGCCAGATTGCCGAAATTTCCATTCAGGGAGCGAGGTCATTTGAGCATAATGCATTTAAATTGAAACTGGTGCCCAATGCAATCGTGGAAGCGCTGAAGATAGCCGCTGGTATTTCGTGAACCCTATGACTGACCAATCCCATTTGATTACCGCCGATCAGGACATTTCTCTCGATCGCGTTGATGGCGGTGTGAAAGTGACCGGCGCGGCCACTTACTCTGCCGAATATCCTGTCGGCAGTCTCGCCCATGCGGTTTTGATCACCAGTACGATTGCCAGGGGAAAAATCACAAATATCGATTCCGGGCTTGCGGAACATGCACCAGGTGTTTTGGCAGTAATCAGTCACTTGAATAGTCCGGCAGTACCTGGTTATGGTATTGCAAAGCAGCCTGCTGAACGTGCACCGATGGGAACTGCTTTCCGAGTTTTTTATGACGAACTGGTTTATTTCAGCGGTCAGCCTGTCGGAATGGTTGTCGCCGAAACCTGGGAGCAGGCCACGCACGCTGCCTCGCTTGTGCAGATCGAGTATAAGGCAGAAATGCATCGGACTGATTTTGAAGATAATATCTCCGAAGCCACGATCGCCCCCAGCGTCCAAAGGAATAAAAATTCGCCTTTTCAGGATTACGACCGGGGTAAGTCTCCGGATAAGGAGGTCGGCGACGTGAAAATAGCGGCGACGTACACCATACCGACCCAGCATCACCAGCCCATGGAACCACACGCGGTCATCGCGATCTGGGAAGCGGAGGACAAATTGACGGTTTATGATAAAAACCAGGGCGTTAAGTCGGCGCAGGGGAATCTCGCGCAGGTTTTTAAGTTACCCCGGGACAATGTAAAGGTGATCTCGAAGTTCATTGGCGGTGCATTTGGCTCGGGCATTCGTGTCTGGCCGCATACGATTGCCGCAGTACTGGCTGCAAAAAAGGTAAAGCGCCCGGTTAAACTTGTTTTGGGACGGGAGCTTATGTTTACTTCGGTTGGTTACCGACCCTTCACGGTGCAGAAAATAGAAATTGCAGCCAGCAAGGACGGACTGTTAACGGCGATCACGCATGAAGGTACCGGGCAGACTTCTTCCTACGAGGAGCATTTGGAGCGGACCATTCTCGCGACGCGCGTCATGTATGCCTGTCCTAATATTTCCACGCGTTACCGGCTGCTCAGCCTGGACGTTAACACACCTACATGGATGCGCGGTCCCGGGGATGCCACGGGTATGTTTGCACTGGAATCGGCATTGGATGAAATGGCATTCGCTTTGAAACTGGACCCGCTGGAATTTCGCCAGAGAAATTACGCAGAGGTTGATCCCGAACGGAATTTGCCGTGGTCGGCGAAGTCCTTAAAAGAATGCTATGAACTGGGCGCAGAGAAATTCGGATGGAGAAACCGCTTACTAGAACCTCGTTCCATGAGATCCGAAGGTCTGCTGGTAGGGTATGGTATGGCGTCGAGCTTATATGGTTTTCACCGGCACCCATCGAGGGCCAGAGCGGTGATGTTGGCCAATGGATCGGTGATTGTACAAAGCGCGACTATGGATATCGGGCCAGGGACAGGTACTGCGATGACGAGAATTGCTTCAAAAATACTGGGTATTGGCGCCAGGAAAATCCGGTTTGATCTGGGTGATTCCACGTTACCTGACGCGCCCGGCCAGAACGGCTCTTCTACCATTCCCAGCGTCGGGTCGGCGGTACATGTTACCTGTGAATCCCTAAAAAGCAAGCTGATCGGGCTGGCGGCTTCGATGCCTGTTTTTGCAAATGTAAAGCCGGGAGAAGCAGTCGTCAGAAACGGGGCCGTGTATCCCGCTGCCAGTGCATCCCATGGGGTTTCTTATGCTGATATTCTGAAATTTCATAAGCTGCAGCAGCTTGAAGTTCATGAAGAATCGAAACCTGGCGTCGAACGCGACCAGTATTCGATGTACTCATTCGGCTGCCATTTTGTAGAAGTACACGTAAACCCGCTTACTGGCGAAGTACGTGTGAAACGGGTGGTAACCTGTGCGGATGTCGGTAAAATCATCAATGATAAGACGGCCAGGAGTCAATCCATCGGTGGAGTCGTTGGCGGCATTGGGATGGCATTAATGGAAGCTTCTGTAATGGACCACCGATATGGAAGGTACATTACCCAGGATTTTGCCAGCTATCACATTCCGGTTCATTCAGACATTCCCCAGATCGATGTGTTTTATATCGACAAACCTGATATCCACGTGAACCCGATCGGTTCAAAAGGACTTGGGGAGATAGCTATTGTCGGGGTAGCTGCCGCCGTAGCGAACGCGGTATTTCATGCGACAGGAAAACGGGTTCGGGCATTGCCGATTACGGTGGAAAAGTTGATTTAATGCATTATTACAGGATTATTGTCTTTTACTTCAGTCTTTTAATTTGTATGATAATCGACCCTTTATTGTTGCCGTAATGTTTAAGCGAGTCGTTGGCGAAAAACGAAAGAGACGTTTTCCCCACCGGTATAGTGATATTTCTGAACAAGCCGATTTTAAAAATTCCCTCTTCGGTTTCATTGTATGCGCCGCACAGGCAGAAGCATTTCGTGCCTTTCAGTCTTAGGCCGGCTAAAATCGCCAGCACATTCGTAAAACCGGTTGGTGACGATGGTATAATCGCATCCGTCCAGCGTTGGTAGCGGTCACAGCTTATCTCGTACTCTTCCCCCTCATTGACAGAGACGCGTTCGGGCGAATAAATACATGCGGCGACAACGGTTACCAACTTGCTTTCGCCGACTGCAAGCTTATGAATAAGTATAGATTTTGGACATTCCTGCTTCATAGGTATAGGAGGTATATTTAGGATGTCAAAAATTTATATTCTCTGACAAGCATTGAAAAAAAATGAACGATTGAATAAATGGCAAATATGCCCAGCGCCAGGAACACCGCATTCGTGAATTGCAGCCCTCCATTCAGTGAATGATTGGTTAAAAGATCTGTCAAAGCGAAGCCGCCAAATACAAATACGGTAAACGACAGTACGGCCAGCCCTTTGGACCACCACTTGCCCGCCCACAAAACGGGTGTCATGAAAAGCATGAAAATTCCTGTTGATTCCCATTTGATCCATACAAATAGAGGAAGCCAGTCTAGTTCGGAAGTGAATTTGGCATGGATATTATTTTGAACGGTATGCAGCATATGCAGAAGCAGCATGTTTTCGCAAACGTCTGCGCAGCCCGAGACCATGGCCGTAATCAAGGCAGCATTGTTCCAGAATTTGTGTCTGTCCGATCTTGTTTCCATAGCGAATGAAATCATGTAGAGTGTGTAACAGAGGATGAAAACGTAGTCCAGCCGGGTGAGATCGGTCATTTTATCAATGAACTTTTGATCCGGCCCGCCTGAATGATTTGAAAAAAGGCTTGTGATTTCTTCGGAGCTGTCGGCAAACTCAAATGCCAGTATTGGTTTTCCGATGGCTGGCGGATGTACGGGTTTCACATTGGATTCGTAGGTAATGGTCCAAATCGCTACAATGATCGTCAGGAACGCGAAAAGGGCAGCCATGGCTATTAAAAGGCTTTTCATAATTTTCTTTGTGGGTTATAATCTGGCACTGAAATGCACGGATAGGTTGGTAATCTATCGTGAGGTCAAAGCTATCCTGGCGGGAGACCATTGTCCAGGGGGGATTTACCGTTGTTAATAGGTATTTATGCGGTTTTTGGGGCGGGCGGCGTTAGCTGGCCCGCCCTGGCGGAGGCTCTGCGGTTTTCCATCTCTTTGCCTTCTGTTGAATCTGGCTGTTAAAATCGGGGATTTTCTGGGTCAGAAACGGGTGAAAACCCGATTGGGCCGTCACACTGCCTACCTAATTTTATTGGTGGGTCTGTCTGCCGTGAATTCTTTGTATTCGAACAGATCTGATTGTCAACATATTTATATCAACCGGGAAAAAAGAGGAGCATGGAGTTATTCGGAAAGGAGGTTATTGGGAACCCAATTGCCATCATGGTCATCTCATTGATCCTGGCGGCTGTTGTCACCATTTTTTGGCGATGGCTGCAGTGGCGGTCTGCATTCACTCTTGAAGAACGATCGTCCGGCTCCCGATACGAACAGGAAATGCTGCAGGTCCAGTTAGAAACACGGGATCACACGCTCCGGCAGGTCGGCGCCGAACTGCACGACAACCTCGGCCAGCTGATGGCCATTGTAAGGATCAATCTCAATGTCCTGGAAGACGATCCATGCACCAGCGAGCAAATCAGGGGAAAGCTTAAAGAAACGAATGACCTGGTCAGCAAAGTAATTCAGGTCGTTCGCTTTATGTCCAAAGGTCTGGATATCAACTTTATCGAGCACTATGGACTGATCGGGTCGCTGGATTACGAACTGTCCAGGATCAGGCAGACTGGTAGATTTAAGACAGAGTTGACTTGTCACGGGGAAGTATACCCTCTGGATTTTGACGTAGAGGCCGTATTGCTCTGGATATCACAGGAATTTTTAAGCAATTCCATCAAATATTCGGGGGCGAAAAATTTGAAAATAGCAATGACTTATCTCGTTGATAAAGTGGAGATTACTTTGTGCGATGATGGCGTAGGAATGGACCTCGAAGCGGTTGACCGGGAAAAGGCGGAATCGTCGGGTATCAAGGATATCAAGCGGAGAATTGCTATTATAGGGGGACAATATGTGTTCGATTCAGAAATCAATAAAGGTGTGAGACTGGTCATAGAGATCCCTTCCGAAAAAACAGTATGATTACAAAGATTGCCATTGTTGACGACCATGAGCTTATGGCCAAAGCACTATCAGGGCTGGTGCAGAAATTTGATGGGTACGACGTTATTTACGAGGTATCCGGCGGGGACGCGCTGATCCAGCGGATCCAGCTCAATATGATCCCTGATATCGTCCTGCTCGATATCAATATGCCGGGCATGGACGGGTACGAAGTCTGCTTCTGGCTGAAAAATAATTGTCCGGCCGTCAAAATCCTGGCACTATCCATGAATGACAAAGAGGAATCGATTGTGAAAATGCTCAGGAATGGGGCACGGGGTTATTTGCTGAAGGGCTGCAAACCCCAGGAACTCAAGCTGGCCCTGGAATCCCTGGTCCAAAAGGGATTTTACTACACAGATTATATGACAAGCCAGCTGATCAAGAGCCTTACCCCGGAGAATCTGATCAATCCTGCGGATCAACTGGGTCTGAATGAACGGGAAAAACACTTTATCGAACTTTCCTGCAGCGACCTCACTTATGTTGAAATTGCGGACAAGATGTGCGTCAGCCCAAGGACAGTGGATGGTTATCGCGAGTCCGTTTTCCAGAAAATGAATGTGAAAAGCCGGGTTGGAATGGTACTGACGGCGATCAAGCTCAAAATGGTTGACATAGGGAACATCTGATCAACCGACCCGGCAAGATTAGCCAATGTTCCCGCCTGGAATACACCAAATCGGGATATTGACAACGTGGCTGTCCGTAACACTTCGGTTTTAATACCGTCAAACGAAGGGTGAATTTCCGGTTTGCCCCTATAGCCGCTTTGCATAATTTTGACCTGTCACTTTTCTGATTATCCTGCGGAATATTCATCAGTAAACGCACACTGGTCATCGTAATAATTATTTATTAGTAACCGTGGATAAACTTTTGAGAAAAAGTGCTTTTTAATTTGTGTTCAATATATCTAACCAAAACCCTCAACTATTATGGCTACGCCACAAGAAATCGCCAATTTCAGGTACAACATCGACGACGCTTTAATCGCGGTAAAAGGCATCCTTTATGAGTGCAATGATGCCGTAAATTCCCTGCTCAGGGAGGCAGAGGGTTTGTCGGAAGACGATCCTGCTACCTACCGCATCCTGATGTTCAATAAAGGAGGTGGCGTTAATGATGAAGCCACGACGTCCGATCAGCGGAACGTGTATTTTCGGTATGATCTGACCGATAATGTTTTTTATTGGGAAGAAACAGGTGTTACCTTTCCGGAAACTGAAAGAGAGTCGGCCGGAACAGAATATGAGATCCTGTTTTTCCCTCAAGCCAAATTTCTTTCCATTCAAAATGACTACACCGCGCTGGATACCTGGCTGGAAAAAGGGGAGATCAAGCCGTCGGTGAATCTTCGGGAGATGAAAAGCTCCCTGAACGCATTCCTCGAAACGAATGACGACGAACCATTCAATATTACGCATACGCACACAAGAAGGCTGGCCCGATGATAGCCCTTTCGGCGTACAAGCTGGCCAATTATCTGGCCGACTCGGTAGAATTTTCTGGTGATTACAAGGACGTTGACTGGAAGCACGTCTATGGGCTGGCTTTTGCGGAGCATCCAACAGAATCCCGTAACAAATGCTTCATCTGTGTTGACATTCGGAATGATCAGCTAAACTTTTTTTTTAAACAATCGAGAAGTCTTTCCGATAGTAACCTCACTGATATCAGGAGTGAAGCGCAGTTCTATCTGATGGTCAATGACAATTGGAGGAAAGAGCTGGCTGCCTACCTGCCCAGGTATGTCTATTATGATGATTACAATGGTATCATTATGACAAGCTACCTGCGCGGTATAGGGCCTATCGTTCACCAGGGAGCAAGTACCTACAGAGAGGCCGGCAGGATCCTTAGGCTTTTGCATGACACGTGCGAAAAAACGGCGATTGAAGAAATCTATCCCAGGCAGACAGCCTGGGTAGACGACTTCAAACGTTACGAGCCGATGATCATCAGAATGACCAATTCTGACATACTCAGTCTTAAGCTTAGAAACGACATCTATATCAATCAGTTGCTGAGTTATCTGGCGACCCGTACTGAGCGTGTTCTGGAATGGCGAAAAGAGTGGAAAGAGGGTATCAAAGGATTGATACATGGAGACAGCGACATTAGGAACTTTGGCAAGAAGGGTAATAATGTGTTCCTGTTCGATTTTGAATATGTCAGCTATGGTGCCTGGTTTTGGGATTTAGCGGCTTTTGTCGGAAGTCTACTGCAAGACACGGATTTGCCCAATCTTCCTTCGCGGATACTGAAACGATCGACGGCCGATGTTTACCCGTGCATTGTCAGTTTCTGCAAAGGCTACGGTTTGATTTCACCGGAGGAGCAAAAGGAGATACTGCAATGGGCAGGCATTTATTTATTGCAATTATTCATTTCGAGCCGAAAAACGCTGGATTTAAAATACGGCCTAACCCTCATAGAAGATACGGATAAATGTTATGAGCGAATATTCCTCCTTAATAAGTGATGTTGCGTATGAGCAGATTGTCAGAGACCAGATTGGTAAGATCGTAGCCAATATCGTTTTCAATGGCAATACGCTCATTGACCTTAGCTGTGGTGGCTCGGGCATCAGACAGACACTCTGCGACCGGTATCATGTGGAAGTGACCGACAAGCTGCCCGACAGGGAGCTTTTTGAATTTCTTTTGATCAACTGGATCTATATACACTACTATCAGAACAGAGGAAATATCCCTGTGAACGGCCGTTCGGAAGAAAATCACTTCCCATTTGATGAAATGTTCGAGGATGGGGCAAATGCTTACTGGAGGAACCGTTTCTGGAGGTACGATCGTAAAGGGCAGGAGCTCGAACGCCCTGTACTGACCCTGGGGTATGAAACCCGGATCGTGGAGGCACGGCAGTTTGCAGAAGACGAGCTGGTTCTTGAGCGTTTCGACCCAAAAGACGGGAAGGCCGATTTCAGAGAAACCCAGTACCTGAGTATGCTATTCCCTAAATTTGAAATAGGGCTGGATTATAAATATGTTTTCGGTAAATATCCATTGGATAATAGCGGGCCGGGCGCGGTTGTTCGATTTTACCTTCGGCTTGACGTTGATAAGTTGGTTATTTCTATTCCGGCTGTAATTTCAAAAATCTCTAATGTGTTCAATGAACGGCTGATCCCCTTCCAATTAAAGTTCGCTTTGAAAAACAAGGAATTTCAGCGCAGCGATCACTGTGTGTTGTATGTTGAGCGCAGGCATTTTGACATTGCTGCGATCCTGTTGCGGTCTGTCCATGAAGATATCTGCCGTTTTCTCAATCCGGGACTACCTTACTTTGTAAAGCCGTTGATGCACGGTATCGGTTTCGCGATCAGTCCCAATAATGAAACGACCAGTTTTGGGGTCGCCAGGGCGACTGCCATTGCGAAGGCAATCATAGACCTCCAGGCGAATCCCGATCCCGCAGCTTTGGAAAAGCGCCTCGTTGACACCTGGGGAAGCCTTTCCGATTTTTATCTCAATCCTGAGCAGCGTTTCCGGTTCGATTTTTCTGTTTTCACCCAAAATAAACCCTTTTTATTTTACGAAACCGGCGGGAACAAACCTTTGGCAGCTGCATGGTACATCGCCCGGCTTTTATGCAGGGAAGCCATTTGGATCAGCGAAGGACAATGTAACTGGATGAGCTATCAGGCAATAGATGCCACTCAATGCGGATACCGGCTGCTGGAGACTCAAAATGGCTTCGCCGGACTGTGGGGGGTAATTACTTTCCTGGAAGGGTTTATCAAATTGGAAATCAGGGATAAAGTGATTGAGCATGTGCTGGCATGTGCGAAAAACTTTTATGAAGCCATGAATGCGAACTTGCCGGGAAATATAGATTCCGCCGGAAAAGATCTATTTGTCAATAACAAAAATAACGTCGGAGCATCTGAAAGATTTTGCAGCCAGCAGTTAAAGGATGAAATCAGGGCCGCTCTCGATGGTGACGAGTTACCCAGACTTTCACCTACAGGAATATTAGCGCACATTATCAATAGCCATATCGACGTTGAAAGGCCGATAGGCAATATGCTGGACGGGAGCGACCATTTCTGTGCAGACATCCGTTTCGGATTCGCAGCATATGGCTATGCATACCTGCGCCTGCACAATCCCTATGCAATTGTCAGATTGAAACTTTAAACCTGGCCCCGCGCCCGAGTTCTGAATCGATGAGGAACGTCCCTTGCAATGATTTGACGCGTTCCTGAATATTCGCCAACCCTTTCCCCCGCTTGGTCAGGGCAGTCGTATCAAACCCTTTGCCATTGTCGCTCAGCACCAGTTCGATCGTGGAATCGGCAGCCGCGAACGTGAGAAGACATTGGGTCGACTCGGAGTGTTTGATCGTGTTATTGATCAGTTCAAGACAGATACTGTAGAGTTCGACCTCTTTTTCCCTGGTGATCAGGTTTCTGGGATAATCCCCTTTGAGCTGGAAATTGATCCTGGGATTGGCGTTCAGATCATGTAATAGCCGCTCCAAAGCCGCGTCGAGGCCTCTTTCCAATTCCGTGGGAACCAGGTGATGCGATATATGCCTGATTTCGGAATAAGCGTTCTGCATTTGAGAGATAAGGCCTTCATAGATTTCCTGTTCTTTGATCGAGAGGTTTTCCGGCATAATATTTTGCAACTGCCATATCAGCCCTGAAATCGTGCTTCCCAGGTTATCGTGTAATTCTGAGGCCACACGTTTACGTTCCTGGGTTTTTCCGTTTACAAAGGCTTCGCTGATCTCGCGGTTTTTCCGGGTAAGCTGCTCATTCGCGATCAGCAGTTCTTCGGTCCGTTTGGCTACTTTCTCCTCCAGTTCATCATTGAACCTGACCAATTGTTCGTTCGAATCGGCTAACTGGTCTTTTAAAGTCAGCATCTCGTTGCGCTGGGTTTCGATGAGTCGGTTTTTCAGGGTTAAAAGGCGATTATTGTAAATCAGAAGGACTACAAAAGAAAATGCGAGGGCGATCCCGATCCACAACCGGTTCCGTGCGCTTTTTTCTTGCTCAACGTTCTTATTGAGCATTTTAATGGCATCTTTTTGCCGCAGGTTCTCATATTCGTACTTAAGATACTCCGATTGCCTCTGTTGAAACGACTTGGTGTCCTTTTCCCACAACGCCGCGTAGCGTTTGTAATAGGCAAGCGACTGAGCTGGGTTACCCAGACGTTCGTAAGCCCGCGAAAATTGAAAATACATCTCCTGCCGATGCTCATCACTGGCTTGATCTATGTAAACCACCCCCTTTTTTAGTTCCTTTAATGCGCCAGCTGCGTCATTTTCCAAAAGATGGCGTTGTGCATTGAGCGAAAAAAAGTGTACATCCCAGGCGCGGTCGGTAAACCGCACGTCAGGATATTCAGTCATCAGTGCGTTGAGCTTTCGGATGTCTCCCGCGGCAATACATACTTCGGCCCAATTCAGGATCACGTATTTTAGCATCTGCTCATTCTTGGCGCGGACGCAAGCCCCGTACGCCTTTTCCATCCAAAATGACGCCTTCTTATAGTCCTTTTTTCCAAAATAGGAAGTTCCAAGATTTTGGAGGACAATGAGATAAGTGACCTGATCGCTTTTCATTGCGGGATCCAGCGCAAGTGTCAGATAGTGAATAGACTGATTGTAATTTCCGAGAAGATAATAAAGGTCGCCCAGGTGGCGATAGCTTTTGGATAGCCAAAGCGGTTCTTTTAGTTTTTCGGCGTAGTAGGCAGCCTTTTGCATCTTTTGCAAGCTCTTTAACGTATTCCCTTTCCAGGCGTGCCATACTCCGGTGTACAGATTGGACATTAATAAACCTCTGGTCCAATTGTGTCTTTTTGATAAACTATCGGCTTCGTTCAACCAAACGATACATTGTTCGTAATTTCCAATAAATAGTCCATTCTGATCTTTCCCGCTTCCTAATTTACATAAAATCGTCACCCTGGCGGTGTCGCTCGCGAGCGAATGAACGTTCCGGGGTATTTTGCTGAGCACTTGACGGAGGCTGTCCTGGTAGGGGATCTGTCCAACACACCATAATGGGAACGTCATAATAATAGTCAACAACAAATGGCGGACCATCGAGTAATTACGTCTGGATGTGCTCCTTGTCGTATGGATGATAAAGAAGAACATGTGAGTGGGTTTGGCATTGAAAAATACTCAAAATATTCAATACAGAGTGTGGATTTGACACTTTTTGTGAACGAGCAGGATTTGAGGCAGGAAGTGCGATGATTCTGCAAGAGTATATATTTGACTACTTGGGCGTTTGTACTACAGAATAAAAGGCCGCCTCGACTACAGAGACGGCCTTCTATTTAATTGTTGAACGCCTTGGTCAGTCGATTATCATGCGTTTGTAAACCTTCTCCTCTCCGGAGGTCACTTCTAAAAAATAAAGTCCAACAGAAAAACGCTCGACCGGGATGTTCACCTTCTGCGTCCCATCAAAAGGTGCAAGGTCTCTTTCGGTAACGACTATGCCTTTCATATTCAGCAGGCGAAGGTATACCGGATTCCTTCCATTGCTGATTATTTCGGCCTCCAGCTTTTGGTGTGCGGGGTTTGGATAAGTGGACAGGGACAGGGGTGGGGCGTTTGTCTGCATTTCGTCAATAGCACTCAGTCGGCTGTTACAGCCGCTGGTATTCACCGTTACCACTTTGGAAGCTTGTGCGGTGCAACTTCCACTGTACATGGTAACCGAGTATGTGCCTATGTTGGAAACCGTGATGGACGGTCCCTTGACCATATTGCTCCACTCGTAGGTAGCGCCTGGTGATGTGCTGCTGGCAGTAAGCGTCACACTTTGCCTAGCACAGTTAATTTCCGTGTCCCCGGATATCGTGACTGTGGCTGGCTCGTTACTCCCGGTAATGACCTTGGAAAACGTGGCCGTACAGCCCCCGCTCGTAATTGTGACCGTATATGTCCCAGCTTTGGTGACATAAATCTGCCTGGTGGTTTCTCCGGTACTCCACTTGTATGTTGGGCTGGCTGAGAGCGTGGCGGCCGTTAATCTGATACTTCCCGTAGCGCAGCTCAATTTAGTAGTCGGGCTTGTGATTGTAACGGTGGGCGCTTCTGCACTACCGGTTACAAAAGCAGAATCTTTGCCTGTACAGTTGCCACTGGTAACGGTGACACTGTAAATACCGTATGCATTGGCATTAATGGCTGCCGTCGTCGCGCCGGTGCTCCATAGATAGGTCGGGTTTGTTGCTGTTGTAGCCGCGGTTAAGGTAACATTTTGTTTGATACAACTTAGGGCGGTATCGCCGGTTATGGTTACCGAAGGTCCTGCGGTATTCACCGTTACTACTTTGGAAGCTTGTGCGGTGCAACTTCCACTGTACATGGTAACCGAGTATGTGCCTATGTTGGAAACCGTGATGGACGGTCCCTTGACCATATTGCTCCACTCGTAGGTAGCGCCCGGTGATGTGCTGCTGGCAGTAAGTGTCACACTTTGCCTAGCACAGTTTATTTCCGTGTCCCCGGATATCGTGACTGTGGCTGGCTCGTTACTGCCGGTAATGACTTTGGAAAACGTGGCCGTACAGCCCCCACTCGTAATTGTGACCGTATATGTCCCAGCTTTGGTGACATAAATCTGCCTGGTGGTTTCTCCGGTACTCCACTTGTATGTTGGGCTGGCTGAGAGCGTGGCGGCCGTTAACCTGATACTTCCCGTAGCGCAGCTCAATTTAGTAGTCGGGCTTGTGATTGTAACGGTGGGCGCTTCTGCGCTACCGGTTACAAAAGCAGAATCTTTGCCTGTACAGTTGCCACTGGTAACGGTGACACTGTAAATACCGTATGCATTGGCATTAATGGCTGCCGTCGTCGCGCCGGTGCTCCATAGATAGGTCGGGGTTGCTGCTGTTGTAGTCGCGGTTAGGGTAACATTTTGTTTGATACAACTTAGGGCGGTATCGCCGGTTATGGTTACAGGAAGTCCTACGTTGGTTTTAGTTATCGTTTTAGAAGATGTTGCCGTACAGCTCCCGCTGGTCATAGTGACCGTGTATGTCCCTGCGTTGGTGACGTTAATGGCTGCTGTTTTCGCACCGGTGCTCCATTTATAAGTAGCTGCCGGAAAACTAGTACTGGCAGTAAGGGTTGCATTGGGCTGCGCGCAATTCAGCTCGGTTGGACCATCGATGCTGACGCTGGCGGGTGCGGCACTTCCGGTAATAGCCGCAGAATAAAGCGCTTTACATCCGTTGCTGGTCATTTCCACCAAGTAGGTGCCAGCAGTTGTCACGGTTATCTCTTTTGTGGTTTCACCCGTGTTCCATTTATAAGTAGCATTGGTTGCAGTAGTCACAGCGGTAAGCTTGATTTGAGGTGTCGCGCATGTCAGTTGAGTTGCAGGGCTCGTAATAGTGACGACGGGGGCCTGTGAGCTTCCTGTTACGATTTTCGAATCAGTGGCCGTACATGTTCCGCTGGTCATTGTAACGGTGTAGGTACCGGCGTCCGCGACGGAAATTGTTTTAGTTGTAGCACCATTACTCCACAAATAAGTTGCTCCTGGCGAACTGGTACTGGCGGTAAGTTTTACACTTGGCTGGGTACAGCTGATCACCGTATTGCCTGAAATGCTGACAGCTGCCTGCCCACTAGTTCCGGTTATGGTTTTAGAGAGAGTTGAGGTACAGCTCCCGCTGGTCATTGTAACGGTGTAAGTTCCTGCCAGGCTAACATCGATAAATCGTGTGGTTGCTCCTGTGTTCCAAAGATAACTCGGGTTAGGCGCAGTAGTATTGGCATTTAGTCTTATAGTCGACCTAGTACAGTCAAAAAAGGTGGATGCACTTGTTAAAGTTAACGGGCATGAAGGGTCTTCAACATTCAGAGTATTTTTTTCTCTATCACTGAGATTATAATCAAATCGGCTAGACTGGACAAAAACTGCCCAAAGCGATTTATCGGTATTGTGAATGGGGTGAATGAGATTAGGCGTATTTACTGGCTCTTTGCCCGCGACGCGGGCCACTGATGGTGCCTGAGGGCATAGCAAAAAACATGTTAATGCAATGCAAGAAAGTAAAGTTTTGATCATGGGGTATGTCGCGGAGTTGGTCTGGAAATATAAGGATCGCTCACATACACAGGTGCGGAAATGTAGGGGAGCAAAATTTCAGGGGCATTTTTGATTACTCAGAAGATGTATAGGCTGGTTTCATAATCGTTGAGTATTATTGTTAGAAATAATAGTACAATGTTAGGGAATAATTTTCAAAAATAAAGTGAGTTTTAGAACATAAATTACTGATAACAAGGTAGGTGGGTTTTTAGCTATGTTGACACGTAGTGTATCGAGATCTATATTTTACAAAATTCAACGTTCGGAGCATATTGCGGCGAATTCCAGTTATTTTCGATCGATTAGCTTCAATGCAAAGTTTAGTTCTGTATCCTCGCCACAAAGCAGATCCTCGATGGTAGGTTCGATCAGATAATCCGGGATGACCCCTCTGCCTTTTGTAAACTTTACTGAATTAACTGTTTTGGTTAATGGCACATCAATACTGACGCAGGTATTGGGTAGTTTTAATTTCGCAGAAGACCTTGAAGTTGGACCTTCCATTGCCCCACCGGTTTCTTCACCAACAAATACAGCCCGCCGATTCGATTTCAGAAAACTGCAGACTATTGCAGCCATCGAGCCCGAAGCACCATTGGCTAGTACCGTCAATTGCCCGTTGAAGTGATTTTCCTTGGGTTGCTGCTCCAGTAATAGCGGCGTCCAATTGTGCAAATATTCTTTCTTTACCCGGTAGTTGCCGGTAGGCACTTTGTAGAAAATCGAATCCGCCAGGTAAAGATCTTTTCCATTCTCAAGATAATTACTTACCGGAGGAAGACCCACGTATCTTTTCTCGATATAATCAAAGTGCTTATAGGGCTTTTCAAGCAAGTAGGAGATCAGTTCTTCGCCGGTATGATCCCCTCCCTCGTTATTTCTCAGGTCCAAAATCAGATTTTGTGTGTTTTTGATCCGAAGCTCTTCAAAAATAGCCTGATATAGTGAATCGAAATTTTGTTTGAACGCTCGTCGGTGCCATCCCAGAAAAGACGTAATTTTTAAATATGCTACTCCATTTTTCAAATACTTAAACGTGAGTGGTGGATCCAGGGTCCGCCGCTCATCGTAAAATTTTCTGTACGCTTCTCTCGTCAGACCGGGAACTTCTATGGTTTGCTTGACCGAAGGATCATCAAATGGAATATATTCGAGCCGAAAAGAGGTAGCCTGCTCCACAAAAAATGGATAATGCAAATCAAACAGGTTTTCGACCTGAGTCGTTGAATAATCTTCCAGGTGTCTGACATCAAACGTCTGGATATAACCGTCGGAAGGAATGGTAGGGAGTAACAGGTTTAAGATCTCCTCCATTGGCCGCCCATTGATGGAAATAAGTTCGGAACCTAACTTTATTGGAGACGGATTGAACGCACTTCTTAAAATGTAAAACCGGCGATTGATGATCTTGAACGTAAACGGAAAACTTTTAACCTTCCTGAAGTAATGATCCGTGAAATAATCAGGCGAAGGTCTGGCAATCAGATGCTCATCGTTTACACGGGCACAGCTGAGCGCAATTATTTTGTAAAATTCAGTTTCGTCCATTGGTTTGTTGAGCAAACCCCGTTGCCTGTCCAAATAAGCACCAATGGCAATTGAATCGGAATACCGATATAGACTTGGATAGGTAGTTTCCAGCGCCTTCCGGAAAATCGAAAAGTCTTCTTGTAACGCTTTGGGTAAATATTGTTTAGCGACAGCATAGTTTGCTGGTTCTTTTTTTTGAGCTAGCGTGCTTAACGACGACAAAAACAATGTCAGTAAACAGAGAATTTTCATGCCGGTTCATTTAGGGATGGATTAGAGAATTATTGAACCTTGGGAAAGACTAAAGGCGATATGAAAACTGTCGTTTTTGAGAAAGGTTACGGAATGAATGCGTAACTTTTAAAGAATTATTTGTTTACCGCCTTGCGGAAACATCGGTTTGCAGATAGGATTAAGACCTAAATTATGACTTCCAATGAAACTTATAAAGCAACTCTTTCGCACTTCGTAGCAATTCCGATGATGGTCTTCCATTTTACACGTCCTTTTCCGCATTTTATCCGCTATTTCTTTTTGCCATTTTCTGCCATCATGATTCTTTGATAGGCTACATGGTGAGTAATGTTGCCAATATCGAAACGTCAGATTGCGCCACTGCCAATGAGACTATAGCAGTGAAACTGAATGAACTTGTGCAGTGGAATTTTTAAATCGGAATACTCTGCTTTTGAGGAATTGCATGTAAGTGAAATGAAAAAATTTGGCTGGACCGGACAGCCTTTTTCGCGCAAGTTGATTTACCTTGGTTTTACCTCGAACACAAGTTCCAGATGAAATACTAGAAGGGGCAACTCACGCGTGACAGGAAGGCACAATTTATTATTCAAAACAGCGAAGCCTGCATATACTGCCCTTCTTTCATCCCTAAAAGCGGAAATCGTGCGACCGTTTCATATTTAGCGCCATTGATCAGTGAACGTCGCATTAATTTCATTTCATTGGCCTGAAAAGACGCCTGAAATTCCCGGTAAAGCCAGTCCATGACAGCTCTTTCAGTTTGTAAAGCAGTCATATTCCGGGCCACCGCAAAATGAGGGTCTTCACAAAAATGATACTCAGCCGGCGCCCATTGTTTAACGTGGTTTCCAACTTCGTTTCTTAGTTTTTTCACCAATTCGAGTACTTCTTGCGAAGCATTCGATTCCAGATCGACATAAAAAGTGCCGTGCTCGTATTTGTTGAATTGGGTCAGTGCGATTTGGAAGGCCGACATATGCCTCGCGACTTTTGAAAAACCCTGAATGATCCGCTCTACTTTACTTTCATGGATCGTGCACTTGAAAAGCGTAAGATGAGGAACCAGATTGGCCGCGTAATGGCAGCCGTAATTTTCTTGAAAATACCGCTTGACATTGTGGATGAGCGCCTCAGTAACCTGATCACACGAAAATACCAGCAGATATTCATACATGTGATGCCGGATGTTAACCAGCGTATTCCAGTGGTTGTTGTTGATGTGAACCCGTTTCATAGTATCATTATTGATGAAGTGTAATTACCATGTAAAAATAATAATTGGTATTTTAAATATCAACAAAAAGATCCCAAAAATATCTGAAATATTTTCGGTAACGGGCTGGCAGGATGTAATTTGTGGGAATACTAGCTTAAAACGCGGATTATTTCACATAGCTTTTTTTGAAATCGGAAGGATTTTCTCCGACGACTTTACGGAAAAGTTGATTGAAGTAAGAAAGGCTCTCAAAACCAACGGCAAAACAGGCCTCGGAAATGGTTTTGTTCTGTAACAAATAATTCTTGGCCTGGTTGATCCGGTACTGGTTTACGAAATTGGTAAATGTCATCCGGGTATTCTTTTTGAAAAACCGGCAGAATGCTGCGGTAGTGAGGTTAACCTGTTCGGCAATGAAATTTACATCAGGATTTTGATCAAAATGCGTTTCCACATATTTGTAAATAGCGTCCATACGATGCTGCTCTTTTTGCAGCGACTTACTGGCGGCCGGTGTGGCATTCAGAATTTCCATTTGGTCCGAGCCGGCCAGCAATTTCAGAATCTGTAGTAATGCTATTAGCTGGTCGAATGGCTCCAGGGCGGGCAGTTGTTTCAGTTTTTCGCCAGCCAATTGTTTTATTTCGCCTGAAAACGATATACCATAATGTGACTTTTCGAAAAGGGCCTTAACAGAAGCAAACTCGGGAAGGTGCATAAAGTCTTTGCCTAGGAAATGCTCTTTCATCTGGATGATCACCTGTTCGCATGCGGTTCGCACGCCGTAGTCGAAATTCAAATGCGGGATATTGGGTCCGATAAAAACCAGGTCGCTGCCTTCGTAAACCGACGTATGGTCACCCACGTGGCGTGTCCCGCTTGTACCTTCTACGTATACAATTTCATACTCCGGGTGAAAATGCCAGAGAAAAGTATCGTTCAAGCCGGGAGTAAGCAATACTTTGAAGGAACTGCCCCGGTCAGGAAAGATTTCTTCTTTTATGATCTTCATGCGGGCCTTGATTTGCAGAATGGGCTCTACAATTTCCAATTAATATCAATAGAGAGCAAATAGTGGTTATCTGAAAGGTAGAAATACGCGCGTTCAATCCGGTAAATTTGTTTTGTTAATTCACGAAAAAACATAAATAAAAATGGAACATCATGCCATGGCACCTACGATGGCGCCTGTCAACGCGCATCAGGATATTCCCGGCAACCCGTCGACTGCCAAATCCAGTAATGTGAGGCTGAACGACAGGAGCAACGGGAGGCCGCTCCGTTTGCTTAGCGAGACGGACTGGGATTTCTGGGTTACGAATGGTTATATCGTTGTGAAAGACGCCGTTCCAAAAGAACAGGCCAAAAGGCTTGCGGATTTCCTTTGGGAATTTGAGGAAAAGGACCCGAACGATCCGGAAACCTGGTATACGGCCCCACGGGCTGAGATGAAAATGAAAGAACTGACCAACACGGGCATGGTCGAAGTTTACAATCACCAGTATTTGTGGGACAACCGGCAGTTTCCCAAAGTGCATGAAGCATTTACGGATATCTGGGGAACGGAAAAGCTTTGGGTCACCATCGACCGCGCCAACCTAAATCTGCCTTTGCGGCCGGGATTTGACTATAAGGGTTTCATACACTGGGATTACGATCCGGAAACCAAGCCACAAAATGTTCAGGGGGTGCTCGCGCTGGCCGATCAGGATGATGAAAATATGGGCGGCTTTCAATGCATTCCCGAGCTTTTCAGGACTTATGATACCTGGAAACTGACACAACCAGAAGACCGTAATCATTTTCAGCCGGATACCACAGGTTTTGAGTTGGTTAAAGTAAAAATGAATGCGGGCGACTTATTGATTTTCAATAGCGCTCAACCGCATGGAATACGGGCGAACAGAAGCGAAAACAAAGTCCGGCTGGCGCAATACATCTCCATGATGCCTGCTCAGGAAGATGACGAGGCGTTACGTCAGTGGCGGATCAATTCCTGGAAGAACCGTGTGGCTCCGGAGGGATATGCATTTCCAGGCGATCCGCGAAATTGGGAGCAGACGAAATATGAGACTGCGGAATTGTCGGATTTGGGGAGGAAGTTGCTGGGATTGGATCGGTGGTAGAAGGGGTAATTTTTAAGGGTCAAAAGTTAAAGGGGAAAGGATTAAAGAGGAGGATTTTTCGAGTTTTGGTTGGTGCCGGGCTACTTTTGAGCCTGGCTTTTTTTGTGCTTACCACTTGCATGTGGTCGTCATGACATCTGAAATCATCAGCAAAGAATGGCTGAACGTATATGTATTTCAGTTAGGTCGTAATTATTGGTCGTTTTGTAATAAATGTAAGATGCAAACCGGCATACCGTTAGTTAAAATGCGTCATAGCAAACTATTTAATGATGCTTCATAGAAGTTAATTGCAAATGTTTTTTTGTGGATTCGCCTGGTGCCAGATAATAACTGAGGCCTGTCGTTAATTCATTTATTCATTTAAAAACAGCGGTTTGCAATCACCTTTGTTGAGTTAATTCAATAAAAATTCTGGTCTAAATTAAACGTCATGAAAAAGAAACCACCATCTGTTACGCAGGCCCGTTAACAACAATGACAACTCTTCTCGAAAAAAATAGAATGAGCCTATCAGTTTCATTCAATATGAAAATATCCATTTTTAACACACCAGTTTAGTATGAAAAAATTTACATTACTAGCACTATTGATCGGGTTTATCACGATCGTAAAGTTGAGCGCCCAAACGATCCCTCCAACGGGTAGCGGAGCAGCATCTGTAAACCCCCCGGCATCATGGATTGGTGCCACGGCCTCTACTTCGAGTAAAACCAATTATCAGGGTAATGCTGCAAAGCCCTGGAAAAACGGCTCCGTTCCCGCTGTCCCAGGACAGCCCAATGCGACTTTTTTGAGTTTGTATAGCAACAATAGTGTGATCACGGAAGCTTCCACAACCATTACGGGCCTCACAGCTGGGTGGTTGTATGAATTTAGCTATAATGTCATGACGGCGTCGGCGAGCACACCTGCCGGCCTAACGGATTTTGCGTATGCAGCGGAAGTGGCTATTGCTACTACGAATTATTTGAGTCAATATAGTTTTAGCGCTGCCAATTCTTCCGTTTGGATTCCGGGAAAGTTGCAGTTTGTGGCAAGTGGGCCTACGGCGAAATTAACCTTCCGGACCCTTGGGCAAACTGCCAAAGGGTCTATTGCTAATCTCAGCATCAATTCGGGTGCAATCAAGGCTGTATGTGGAGTGAATCCACAAGTTATTTTAAGTAAAACAAGCTTGCACAATAAATGTTTTTCACCATACGCTAACCTCGATGACGCATTTACAGGTGTCGTACCACAAGGCTGGTTTCTTCGCTGGTTTAAGAACAATACGCATTCGGGCACGCCTATTCTATTCCCGAGTTTGGTCAATATGTCTGGAGATTATTACGCCTTTTTTTATAAGGATAATTGCTACAACACCGATATTAGCACTGCAAAGGTTTCAGTTACTATCAACCCGCCACTTCCGGGAGATGGCCAGGTGATATTAAGTAAAAGTTCTCTAACCAACGAATGCCCCGTTACTAGCACCGTGGATTTGAACAGCGCTTTTCCTGGGCCTCTGCCGGCGGGAGCAACACTTATATGGTATACTAATCCAACGCATTCAGGTTGGCCGGTACTCGATCCGACTCATGCCTCAGTGTTAGTTAATACATATTATGCTTTCTATTATGATACTGAAAATGATTGTTACAACACAAATAACTCCACTGCTATAGTGAAGGTATCCAAGCGGGACTGCCCTGCGGCTGCGCCAGCTCCCTCGGAATGGAATGTTAATTCTACTCCTGAAGTCAAATCTAAAGTGGCGATGTATCCCAATCCGGTTATGGACGAACTTAAAATCAAGGGAGTTCAATTGGATCAAATTTCTGAGATCCGTATTTATGATACAAAAGGAAAGGCGGTTTACAAATCTAACGGTGTATCAACCAATTCTATCGACGTAAGACATTTGATATCAGGGATGTATATCGTCAAGATAACAACAAAGGACGGCGTAACGGGTAGCTACAAAGTGATGGTGAAAAAATAAGGGATTAATTTCATGCATACTCATGCCGGTCTGTTTTCAGGCCGGCATTTTCTTTTTTGAAAATTCACTAACAGCAATTGCGTTACAGAAACGCCAACGCCGTCTTTTTTTGGTATAGTTATTTTGGAAAGATTCCTACTCATCAATTAACACCATTATGCCGGAAATATGTGATCTGGAAGTGTTTAAAGAAAACCTTCAGAAGATCTATAAAAATAAGAAGCTCAAAAAGGTCGAGATCGGTAAAGGCACGAAGATGAAGGCTTCCGAGAAAGAATTTAATGACAGCATTTCCGGAAAAACTTTGAAAGAAATTTTCAGACATGCCAAAGAGCTCTATTTCAATTTCGGTGAAAATCGATTGGTTTCCATGCATTTAATGCTTCATGGCCAGCTGAGCATGCCTGACGATCTGCCTGAAAAATTCATCATAGCTTTCGTTTTTGAAAATGAAAAACCATTGGTATTAACGGATTACCAAAAAGCCGCAAACGCCAGGCTGAATCCACCAGAAAACAAAGTGGTCGACGCACTTTCCAGGGAAATGACACCCGAATGGCTGGAAGAGCAGTTAAAGAGGAAAAAAGCAGCTATTAAAACGGCTTTGACTGATCCCAAAGTGATTGGCGGAATTGGTAATGCTTATGCAGATGAAATCCTCTGGAAGGCACGGATCAGTCCGGATTCGAGCCCCCAAAATATTCCCAAAAAAGAAGTGCATAAACTCGCCAAGGCAATTAGCAGCGTAATTCAGGATTCAATCAAAAAAATAAAAGAAAAACATCCGGATATGATCAGCGGGGAAATCCGCGATTTCATGGCCGTCCACAACCACAAACGCAAAACCAGCCCGACTGGGAAGGAAATTTTGACGGCAAGCGTGGGAGGGAAGAAGACGTATTATACGGAGGAGCAGGTGAAGTATTAAATCACGAAAATGTGATAATAATTCATGTTAGGTCACGTTCCTGCTTTTGTAACCGCTGTTATAAAAACCTTCAACTTAATCCTAACATCAAATGAAAGCAAATGATCTGTTTGTGTGCTTTGCTGCGCTTGCATGCTTTGATGCTTCTGCCCAGCAGTATGGCCAGATTCGAATTCCAAATGGTTATCCCGCGAGCCTCGGTTTTGCTCCTGATGCAAGGAGCGCGGGAATGGGAGAGGCAGGCGTTGCGCTGAGTGCGGATGCGAATGCAACTTACTGGAATCCCGCGAAACTGGCGGTTGCAGACAAGAAATACGGAATTTCGGCCTCCTATACGCCTTGGTTGAGGAATTTGGTCGATGATATGTGGCTTGGATACGCCAGTGCATACAGGAAACTGGGAGAAAAACAGGCCATCGGAGCTTCGATCAAATATTTTAATACTCAAAATTTCGGCCATGCATTTGACTTAGCCTTAAGTGGCATGTACGCCAGGCAGTTAGGCCGTAATTTTTCCATGGGTCTGACATTGAAATACATTTCATCTGAGGTCGGGAGCGGGGTGATTGGTGGTCAGCAATTGTTGCCGGGCCGCGCTGTGGCTGGCGACCTGAGCGCCTATTATCGTAAACATATCAGGAGCGAGCAAGCCGGGGAAGATTTTAACTGGTCGCTGGGTGCTGTCATTTCCAATCTGGGTGGTAAAATTGATTATGGGGCTGGAGGAGAATATTTTCTGCCTACCACATTGAAAATCGGTGGCGGCATCTCTTACACCGCCAGCGGGAAACATAGACTGAATGTCATTGCTGATTTAAGTAAACTAATGGTCCCGACTCCCCGTGACAATCAAAATCCAAATGCAAAACCATTAGTTAAAGGCATAATCGGCTCGTTCTCAGATGCTCCGGATGGATTTCGGGAAGAGTTGAAGGAAATAGCAGTCGGCATCGGCGCTGAATACTGGTATGAGGATAAGATCGCTTTACGGGGAGGTTATTCTGGGGAAAGCAAAATAAAAGGCGACCGCCGGTTTCTGACCGCCGGGGCTGGTATCCGCCTTTTCAAGCATTACACAGCCGATATTTCCTATTTCATTCCCGTAACGCAGGGTAGTCCTTTGGCTAAGACTTTGCGGCTGTCGGTTGCTGCCTATTTCGGTAGCAGCAATTCAAAAAGTTAATTGGCGAACCTGACCTGGATGTCTTACCAAATGGACACCAGGTCATACTTTTTAATATCAGTGTCCAATGTGATTCATTTTCCCTTTCAACAAGCCGATAACTCGTTTGGATGGAGTGGAGACGGAAGTCTTATCCACTTTTTTCTCCAAAGTAAAATCAATAAAATCTCCCACCTTGTGTGATAAGAGGGTGGGACTTTTTTTGCTTTTCTAGCTCCTGGACGCTTGTCATAAAACTCGGAAAAATTGACGTGAACAAATTTAAGCCTGTTGAAAAGTATTTGCCAGAATCAAAGGGGTATTTGCCTTGTCAATTGTCATAGTTGGGAACGGCCATTTTTCTGGCAAGCAGGTTTACTAATTTGCGTATACTAGTAAGGGTTTGTTACGGCAAAATTGTAATTCATCCGTTGACACGGGTTTTGAGGTGAGCCCAGGCCGGTTCTGCTGTGCTGGGAAATATGCATGTCTGGTAAAGTATCTTAACTGTAAATTTTGCATCGCCATGAAAAACTTAATCTTCGTTATCATTCCGTTATCCATTCAAATCGGATCATCGTTTGGTCAGTCTGAACAGCAGCCTCAGTGGAATTATGTGACAGGAAAAGAGGATATTAAGGTTTACAACAGAACCATTCCGAACTCCAGAGTAAAGGCGCTTAAGGTGGAATGCACCATTCAGGCAAGTACCGCCGAGGTGATCGACCTGCTCCTCGATATTTCTGCTTCCGGGAGGTGGGTCCGTCATGTCAAATCCTGTTCATTAATCAAGACGGTGTCAGATCGTGAACTGTATTATTACAGTGAAGTAAGTCTGCCATGGCCGATTGACAACCGGGATTTTGTAACTCACCTTAAAGTTTCAGAAAATCCCGAGACAAACGTGGCGATAGTGAGTTCCTCTGCCATCCAGGGAATGATGCCAGTAAAGCATGGAAAAGTGAGAGTAAATCATTCAGACAGCAATTGGACGATAACACCGATGAAAGAGGGCCAGGTAAAAGTGCAATATATCCTGCAGGTGGATCCGGGAGGACTCATACCGGCCAACGTCGTTAACCTGTTTGCATGCCAGGGACCGATTGAAACTTTTACCAATATGAAGAAGGAACTGCTCCTGAGACGCGATAAAAATGTGGAAAATCGCTACGATCCGCGGCTGACCCACTGGTCTGCAGGCCACTGATTCCAATTTGTTGATAAGTAGGTATTTATGCAACAATACTTTCGACTGTTATAAATGTGCCCTGTAAGCTGGTTGGCCTTCGGCATTAATTTTTAGTAAAAAGTATTGGAATAGTTAAAGACATTACGAAACAGACGATGGGTAAGGGTAAAGATCTTTTTGGGTACTATAATGATCTCGCCAAGCAAAAAGGGCCAGGTACGAAAGAAAGCGCTTATGCCGGGGTACTTTTCCAGGCGCTGCTGATGGTCGGAGAACGTAAAACCTTTGAATTGCTCGAAGAAGCCGACGAGCAGGGCAAGAAACTCAAACTGCAGTATCCCGAGGAGGCGAAAAAAAACACGGCGCCAACCGGGATTATCCTGGCCTGATCCTGCCAGTCGTATAGCAAGGCAGGTGGGTGGTCAATTAAAACGCTGAATTGGTGTATTGAAAGGTGAAATTTAAGTCAGTTCGCGTAACTTGTACGGACATTCACATGAAACTACAAGCAATTGCAAATGAACAGTTTATCAACAAATGAATCCGTGCCCAGACTGCCCAAGGCCACTCTGGATTGGTTTCAGAAGTATAAATTGTACCACATTCCGTTCTGGATCGTATACCACTATCTGTGGTGGGTCGTCGCGACAGGAAACCCTGCGAGGGCGGCCAGCAACATCCTGTTTACGCCACTGGCTTCCAAATTCGTTTTCTATCTTGTTTTTCAGGCGCTTGCGGTCTATTTTAACTTATATTACCTCATTCCGAAATTTCTGGAAAAGGGCCGGTTCGCCAGTTACATAGCCTGCTTGCTGATCACCATTATCTGTACCGCATTATGTATCACACCCGGATATTATTTTGGGGCCTATGTGGCAGGAAAAACCATGGAGGAGCTTTATGGTAGCGGAGGTAACTACGAATTTCTGCACATGGCGGTAGGAGGGCCTCTTTCTTCCACGGTAGCTGCAATCACTTTTGCAATGAGCATCAAACTAGCCAAAAACTGGCTGCAAACCCAGAGGCGCCAGCAACTTTTGGAAAAGGAGAAGCTGGAAACGGAGCTGAATTTTCTTAAATACCAGTTCAATCCCCACTTTTTATTTAACAGCATCAACTCCATATTTTTCCTGATCCATAAAAACCCGGATATGGCGTCGGCGTCGCTGGCCAAATTTTCCGAATTATTGCGCCATCAATTGTACGAATGCAACGACCATGAAATCCCGCTGAGCAAGGAGATCACCTATCTCGAAAACTTCATAGAACTCGAAAAACTCCGGCAGAACGAGAATATTGAGATTCGTTTTGACTGCCAGAAAATGGAAACGGAGCATTTGGGAATCGCCCCGTTTATACTGATGACGTTCCTGGAAAATGCTTTCAAGCATGTGTCGAAAAACAGTGGGGCCCCCAATTGGATTGAAATCAAGTTAGTTGTTGAAAGGGAAAAGCTCGACTTTTGTATCGTTAACAGTACCTCTCCCGACGAAGGCAATGAAGTTGTTAATTATGGAGGCATTGGCTTGAAAAATGTTCGGAGAAGGTTAGATTTGATTTATCCGGGCAGGTACCAACTGGATATCATAGAAATTCCCGGCCGTTTTGAGGTTCATTTCAATGTGATGCTTGAAACCGTCGTATTAACCTCCGATACACAAATAGCTTAAAATCAACCCTATAAAATGATCAGATGTGCCATTATTGACGATGAACCCCTGGCCAGGGAAGGGCTTGCGGATTATGTTCGGGAGACGGATTTCCTGCAATTGACTGGTACTTGCGAAAATCCCCTGGAACTGATGACGCTGATGGATAAAACGCAGGTTGATCTGATTTTCCTGGATATACAGATGCCAAAAATGAACGGTATCGATTTTCTGAAAATTGTTCAGAAACCGCCCATCGTGATCATCACGACTGCTTATCCCAGTTATGCGCTGGAAGGTTTTCAGCTGAATGTGCTGGACTATTTACTGAAACCCATCACCTTCGACCGCTTTTTCAAATCTGCCAATAAAGCCAAAGACTACCATAAACTTTTAACCAAATCGGATAGCTCAAAAAACGAGATCACAGAAAATTACTTTTTCATTAAATGCGGCAGCAAGTACGAGAAGATCTTTTTCGAAGATATCCTTTTCATTGAAGGCATGCAGAATTACGTGACTATTTATACCGTAAATGGAAAGTACATCACGTTGCTTAATCTCAAAAATCTCGAACAGACACTGAGCAGCCGTCATTTCATCCGTGTCCACAAATCTTATATTGTGTCTATTGCCAAAATCGAGGGAATTGAAGGGAATGAAATCTTCATCCGTTCGCACGTGGTGCCGATCAGCCGGAATTACCGTGAGCAGGTGATCGAGGAGGTGGTTAACAGCAAGTTGTTAGACAAAAACAGAGGACTTTAAGGTTTAAGAACGAGGGGAATTTTGAGGAAAATCTTTCTGGATTGTTATCGTGATATCCCTGTCGAAAGGTCGGTTTACATGATTGGAGGCAAGATCTCAGGGCCCAGTTCAGCAGGTTCTCGCCAGGTCGTCCGGTCCAGCTGGTACACCGCGCAATGGTCTTCATCGAACATACGGTTCTCTACAAATCTGAAACCCAGCCTTTCGTAAAATTTCCGTGCACCTGCATTCGATTCTAGCGGATCAACAAGGACTGCGGCTACTGAATCTTGGGCGAAACAGCGATCGAGAGCAAGGTGCATCATCGCAGTACCATATCCTTTCCCAAGATCCTCCGCTTCCCCAATCCAAATATCGATTGTCCGCAAATTCTGCGCGATGTCGCCCCAGTAGTGCTCTTCGTCTTTGGCAGGATCTTCTATTTGAATAAAGCCCAAGGGCCTTCCGTCCAGTTCGGCGATAAATTGCTCTCGCCAGTCCGGTTTCTGAGTCAGATCGGTTTCCCAATCCCACCGGTCGCCTGGCTCAGAGACAATGCTGTGTGGCTGGTCTTCCCAATGACGAAGCAGAGCGAGGTCGTCGATGGTAGCGGGTCTCAAATGGATCATTGGTCTAAATTTTGTTTCGGATGTAATCAGGTTCATGCGCTTTTTGAACCCTGAACATCATTTGTATTACCAATTTTTGGTAATTTTGTTTAATATCAAAAATAAGATATCAATAATTTATGGGAAAGAACACCTCTATATCGATAAGCCCTCACTTTGATTCTTTTATTAAAAGTCAAATTGAAAGTGGCCGCTATGCTTCGAGCAGTGAAGTTGTTCGTGCGGCTCTGCGATTATTGGAAGAGGAAGAGGAAAAGTTGAAAGTCTTACGACAAGCACTCATTGAGGGTGAGCAAAGTGGCTGGGTTGAGAATTTTGACCCGGAAGCTTTTATAGCCAAAATGAAAAAACGTGGTTAGTTTAATATGGCAGAATACAGAATAACTATACGCGCACAAAAAGATCTTGAAAAAATCTGGGAGTACACTGTTGAGGAATGGTCTGTTAATCAGGCGGAGAAATACATTCGAGGACTAGTGTCGTCTTTTATTGCTATCGCGGACGGAAGAATAGAAGGGAAATCAGCCGATTCGGTCAGCAAGGGTTACCGCAAAGCACTTTATTCTAAACATTACATTTTCTACCGTAAAACTCAGGACAACCTGATCGAGATTATCCGTATTCTTCACGTCAGCATGGATGTTAAAAATCGACTGTGAAAACGACTGATCATCAATCCCCTACAACGGCCATCACCAGTGTTGCCGCGTTCTCAGCCGCAATCTCATAAAAGGTATCCATATCGGCCTTGGCTTTATGATTGGCCTTGTCGCTCAGGCTCCGGATGATCAGGAAAGGTATATGCTGCTGGTAGCAGGCCTGCGCGATTGCGGCTCCTTCCATTTCAGTGGCGACGGCATTTAAATCTCTCATTAAACGTTTTGTGACGATTTCAGAGGAGACAAACACGTCGCCGGTCACAATGATGCCCTTTTTGACGGTCGGGGCGATGCTGCCTTCGTCGCGGTTCACCTTTGTGAATCTCAGCACTTTCGAAACAGCGATGGCCTTTTGTACCAATGCAGGATCACAACTGAAGAAAGCCGGATTTTCCTTTTGGGTAAAAGGGTCTTTGGTGGCCCAGTACTTCATTCCGTCGTCACTCAATGCACCGAAGTCATGATAACCAACCTGTGTGCCGATTACCAGATCCCCTGGCGATAATGCCGGATCAATGCCTCCTGCGATCCCCGAAAAGATAATTTCCCTTGGTTTAAAATGCTGGATCATTAAAGTGGTTGTAATCGCCGCATTGACTTTGCCGACACCAGTTTGCGCCAGGACTACCGCCCGGCCATTTAACTTTCCTTTTGTAAAACGCGTGTTGCTGATAATGGTATCCTTCGGGTTTTCCATTTTCTTTTGCAACAGAACCAACTCAGGAGGGAATGCGCCCAATATTCCTGTAACATCCTGTGCAATAGTGAGATAAGGGAAAATTAGAAAAAGCGTAACGAGGAGTTTTTTCATTGTTGTTTCTAAAAAATTAACGCCAGAACGGCGAATATGTCAATGACCCACAAGGCCAGGCTGATTTGCCGGGCCCTGCCGGTTAATAAGTGCAGGGCAGTCCAGCTCAGGAATCCCCAGATGATCCCCTGGGTGATCGAATACGTAAAAGGAATCAGTACCATGGCCAGAAATGCCGGAAATGCTTCATGCAACTGGTCCCAATTGATTTTAACAACGGGCTTCATCATAAATACCCCCACTAAAACCAATGCCGGCGCGGTCGCAATCGCAGGCACTGCACTTAATAAAGGTGATAAAAACAAGAACGGGAGAAAAAGCACGGCCCCTGCAATTGCGGTCAGTCCGGTTTTGCCGCCCTGCTCAATGCCCACTGCGGATTCGATGTACGCAGTGCCGGGACTGCTTCCCGCCAAGCCCGCTATGGTGGTAGAGAATGCATCCACGATCAGTGATTTCCGGATGTTTTTCGGCTCGCCGTTCTCGTCCAGCAAATTAGAAGCTTCCGCCAATCCCACAAATGTGGAGAGACTGTCGAACATATCGGTAAAAACAAACGCAAGGATGATCGGGGCAAGGCTCCATTTCAACGAGTTGATCAGGTCCAGCCGAAAGATCAGGCTGAAATCGGGCATGGCGATCAGTTTGCTGATCGTGATCACAGGTTCTGTTCCGCCCCACCATCGGCCAATAGGCCATGCCAGAAGTGAAGTAACAATGATGCCGATCAGAATGCTGCCCTTCATGTTGCGGATCAGCAAAACGACTGTAATCAGAAGCCCAGCAAGGAAGGTAAGCGTTGGGGCATTCAGGCGGCCCAGGCTAACCATTGTGGCTGGATTGGCTACAATGAATTTCGCATTTGCCAGGCCAATCAGGGTGATAAAAAGACCGATGCCCGACGCAATTGCATATCGCAATGGCTTCGGGATCGCCTTGACAATGTAAGATCGAATATTAAAAACGGATAGCAGAAGAAAGAAAACACCCGACCAAAAGACGGTCCCTAACGCAACCTGCCAGCTTAATTGATCAGTCAGAACCGCCGAAAACGTAAAAAACGCATTCAATCCCATTCCTGGTGCTACCAGGATCGGGTTGTTGGCATAAATGCCCATCATCATGCTGCTGAAAAATGATACGAGGATGGTTGCAGTCAGCACAGCCGAAAACGGCATCCCGGTTTGACTCAAAATCGATGGGTTAACAACAATGATATAGGCCGTTGCGAGAAAGGAGGAAACCCCCGCCAGGATTTCTGTAGAAAGCGAGGTCTGCTCTTTTTTTAGCCCGGAAAAAGAAAACATAGGAGCGCGGTTTAGTTCAAATATATTGATTTAAATCGAATGAGGAGGTTTTGCTGACGCCCGACTTTTGGACTTAATCTAACAATCTGTCTTTTCATGTCGCAAATTCTTAAAAATCAGGTCGGGAAATGGGGAGTGTTGTCTTTCGTGGTGTTGTCCCTGGCTACCGTCCTGCTCACCGGTTACACCCATAATCAGCCCAATATTTCATCGACGCCCGACTCGGTTCACCTTAATCCATTTGTAGAGCCTGGCTTTACTTATATTTCAACTTCTGTAGATGCCCGCAAGTTAGGCGCTGGCTTTCCGGCGGATAACCAGGCGGCACGTACATTGGCGTTACAACTGGGTGACAGTGCTTACGCCTGCTTTGATACCGACTTGCTAAGGTGGTCGGTGGCCTGGACCGGCAAATTTTTACCAATGGTTTTAATGGCCCAGGTCTCCTATAAAGACTTTTTTAATAAAAATAACGGCATAGCAAAAGTGACAGGCGAACCCAAAATCGCCACAGGCCCTTATGCGGGATGGACGGCAGGAAAGCCCGTTTTCAGAAACGGAAATGCGCTGATCGAACCTTCCTGGAAAGCATTACCCGCCGGGCAGGCCAGGTGGGGCGGTTCTTATGTATATGGTAATCAAGCCATATTGTCGTATTCGGTAGGTGATAGCAGGATATTTGAGATGCCGGGCAGTGCCAGATTCGGCGAACAGGTTGCGTTCACCAGGACAATCAGGGCGGAACAGGTTGCCGGAGATCTTTATATGACGGCGGCCGAGGTCTGCAACGCGACCAGCAGCGAGGTAAAGGGAAAAGTGGCTTATGTCTATCAGGGTATGAACAGGGATTCGGTAACGGCAATCGGGATCTCGGGGAAAGGCAACTGGCAGCCGGAGATTATGGAGGGCAGGTATCTGACAGTGAAAGTGCCCGCCGGCGCTAAGCAATCGGAAGCAATGGTTTTGATCTGGAAAGGCCCGGTTAAATCCATTAAAGCGTTTGAAAAACTTTGCCGCGAGAAACCCTTCGCCATGCCGGATTTTACGAAAGGAGGGCCGACGCTTTGGAAAGAAACCATTGTAACCAAAGGAAAGATTTCGCCCGACACGGCAGCTTTTGTTACCGACCAGGTTGAATTGCCGCTGGCTAATCCATGGAAACGGAACGTCAGGGTAGCTGATATCGCTTTTTTTGCAGATGGCCGGGCTGCGGTCGTCACCTTTGAGGGAGATGTGTGGACCATCGCGGGTATTGACAGGAAACTGGAAAATGTGAGATGGAGACGGTTCGCATCCGGGTTACACGAACCGATGAGTATCGAAGTCGTGAAAGACACAATTTACGTGTTCGACAGAAACGGTATTGTCAAACTGCACGATCTCAATCAGGACGGGAATGCGGATTATTATGAGAATTTTTCAAACGTCATGTCCCAATCCGCCGAGTCGCGAGAGTGGGCTGCCGATCTGGTGTACACGCCGGATGGAAGTTTTTATGTGGCCAAAGGAGGGAGCCTCAGCAATGGTCCGGGAATGACAGCCATGGCGTTTGGCAAAGGTTTCAGGACGGGCTCGGACCAAAACGGCACAATCCTGAAAATTTCGCCAGATGGGAGAAGGTTCGAAATGGTAGCGACGGGTTTACGTGGGCCATACCTGGGTTTTAATCCACAAACAGGAATCTTAACCGCTACCGACCAGCAAGGTAATTTTGTTCCGTCAACACCTATCTATATCATCAAAAAAGGAGATTACTATGGCGTAATCCCTACTGCGCACCGCTATGATAATCCCCCCGTAGCGCCCCCACTTACCTGGATCCCCCATAATGTCGACCGGTCGAGCCTGGGGCAGGCTTGGGTTACCGGCAATAAAATGGGCCCGTTGAGCGGTAGCCTTGTCCATTTTTCATTCGGTACCCCAGGGTTATTCCGGGTTTTGTTTGACAGTACCTCAAAGGTCATCCAAGGTGGGGTATCTTATATCAACGCCAACTATCCGGCACCCACTTCAAAAGGTGCCTTAAACCCCGCAGACGAACAATTGTATGTTGTCGGCTTTAACCTTTGGGGCTCTGCATCCACGGGCATCAGCGCTTTGCTGAGGTTACGCTATACCGGTAAGCCCAGCTACATGCCCAATCAGTTCCACGCTGGAAACCAAGGCATTATCGTTGGCTTCGACTCCGCATTGGACAAGGCTGCCACAGCAAATCCAGCTAACTTTGAGGTGAAAAGATATAACTACCAGAGAACGGAGGAATACGGGTCGGGCCATTTTAAACTGGACGGCAGCACGGGCGAAGAAACTTTGCCGGTAGCGGCTTCTTATTTGTCGGCCGACGGCAAGAAGGTTCTATTGCTCGTGCCCGACATGAAGGAGATCATGCAAATGGAGGTCGGTTACAGGATCATGGCCAAGGATGGTAGTAAAATGAACGACCACTTGTATTTTACGGTCAATAGTTCCGACGACCTTGATCTCAAAAAATACGGTTTTGGAAATGTTGACCTTGCGTTATTAACCGCGAAGAAAGCGGAAATGGCCGCACAGCCTGTCAAGCCAGAACTGGCCTCAGCGGAAAAGGGAAAAGAGATTTTCCAGAAAATGGCTTGCGCAGGTTGTCATTCCCCAGGAACGAAAACAGACGGGATGTACGGGCCGCCTTTCAAGAATTTGTATAAGTCACAAAGGGTCTTCGAAGATGGTACAAAAGTCGTGGCAGATGAAAATTACCTGCGCGAATCCATTTTAACGCCTTCCAAACGCATTGTAAAAGGCTATAATGAAGAAATGCCCTCGTTCGTCGGTGTGCTTTCCGATCCTGAAATTGAATCGGTGATCCTTTATATCAAATCGCTTTCGGGTAAATAGAACTCAGTTGGATCAGGTAAAGTCGTCCAGGCTGAACGGCAGTTTCCTGATCCGTTTCCCGGTCAGATCAAAAATCGCATTGCACAACGCCGGAGCAAACGGAGGTAGCCCGGGCTCGCCTACGCCGCAAGCCTTTTCATTGTTTTCAGCTATATGCACCTCGATTTCGGGGATACCCATGATCCGTGGCATAGGATAAGTATCGAAATTTTGCTGAACTGCTTTTCCATCTTTAAATGTCGTCTCGTGGGTAATGGCGGCTCCCAGTCCCATGACGACGCTGCCCTCTACCTGTGCTTTGATGATATCCGGATTCACATACCATCCGCAATCCATCACGGCAAACACTTTTTCGATTTTTACTTTCCCGTCGGGTTTGCGTTTGACTTTCACGACGTGCGCACAAAGGCCGGTGAAACATTCGGTCGCTGCTACGCCCCAGCCTTCATTTTTCTTTCTGTTCTTCCAATCGGTTACTGTTTCGATTTGCTCCAGTAAAGCGTAATAACGAGGATTTTTTAAATGATTTTTTCTGAATTGCAAAGGGTCCTTTCCCGCGGCGTGGGCGAGCTCGTCGATAAAACTTTCGCAGGCGAAACCATTTGTCGACGCATATACGGAGCGCCACCACATCACAGGAACGGGCGTTCGGGTACCGACACCGGCGAAGCTGTAATTCGGGATGGAATGATAATACGGTTCCAATAAGCCTTCTATCGATCCCTTGTTATATTCCATCGGGCCGGGAGCGCCATAGGGCTCAGGAGTCCATTCCTGACCAAGCCATTGCGTGGCCGTAACCGTTTGGAATGCGTGAATGTTACCATCATGATCCACCCCGCCTTTACATAGATAACTGGCACCCGGGCGGAAAGGCCCCTGGCTCATATCATCCTCACGCGTCCAGATCACCTGCACCGGCGCTTTGATCTCCCGGGAGATCAAAGCGGCCTCATGCGGATAATCGCTAAATGCTTTCCTGCCGAAGCCGCCGCCCAGAAACGTCATGTTCACCTTCACATTCTCAATCGGAATGCCCATGCGCTGGCTCAGGTCCGCCTGCGTGTAAACAGCTTCCTGCAACGGGCCCCAGATTTCGATGCTGTTTTCTTTTACATCTGCAATGCAATTGAGCGGTTCCATGCAGCTGTGCGATTGGTAGGGCGTTTCGTAAATCGCTTCAATCTTTTTGGCCGCATTTTTCAAGGCATCTTCAAACTGCTCGGAAGGGCCTGGTTTAAGCAGATTTTCATGCATTTGCTTGGTAAGCTCTGCCGAATCCGGGAAATCAAACCCGGTATCGTCCCACTCGACTCTCAGTGCTTTGCGTCCCTGCATCGCCGCCCAGGTGGAAGTTGCAACGACTGCCACGCCTTCGTAAAAACTGGCAAAGACCGCCCGTTGTACTTTAAAGACATGGGTAACCCCGGGAATTTTTTTTGTGTCCGTATCGTCGAAACTTTTGACTTTTCCCCTGAACCTGGGATTGCGTTCTACCACGGCATATCGCATGCCCGGCAGTTTTTTGTCCAATCCAAAAATAGCGGTACCATTGGTTTTGAGCGGAATGTCCTGCCGGGGCAGCGGCTTTCCGATGATCTTATAATCTTTTCTGAGCTTCAATGTCACATGCTCGGGTGGGGCGTAGCCCGAAGCGACTTCAACCAGCTCTCCATAACCCAGCTTTCTCCCCGAAGGCTTGTGAAATACCTGCGCGTTCTCAGCATAACATTCTGGGGCGGGCACATTCCATTTTTCTGCCGCTGCCCTGATCAGCATCTCGCGTCCGGAAGCTCCGATCCTTAAAAGCTGCTGGTACCATCCCCTGATCGAGAAGCTGCCTTCCTGCGGTTGGGGCCCATATTTTTTCGGATTTGCCGGAGCAAAAATGATATTTACGTGATCGAGGTCAACTTCCAGCTCCTCCGCAATGATCTGTGGCATCGCCTGGAAAGTACCCTGTCCCATTTCCGAACGGTGGCTCATAATCGTCACCTGACCCGATTGGCTGATCGAAATCCAGGAAATCAATTCCTTACCAATATCATTTCCTGTGCCTGCATTGATAATTTCAACAGCTCCTTTGCCAGCGGCCGGGAAGTATGCGGCCAGCGTCAAAGCGATACCCGAAATACCGGTCTGGCGGATGAATGTTCTGCGGGAGATGGCAGGATCTTGATTTTTCATGGCTAAATGGGTTTATTGACTTTTTGCAGCAGCTTTGATGGCTTTGCGTATCCGTGGATAAGTACCGCACCGGCATATGTTGCCGTTCATGGCAGCATCGATATCCTCGTCGGTTGGATTGGCATTGCTGGCCAGCAATGCTACTGCCGACATAATCTGCCCGCTCTGGCAATACCCGCACTGCGGTACCTGCTCGGCGATCCACGCCTTTTGAACAGGATGAGAATTATCTGTTGAGATGCCTTCAATCGTCGTAACCGGCTGGCCGCTCACCGCAGAAACCGGAAATGAGCACGATCGCACGGGCGCTCCGCTCAGGTGCACGGTACAGGCGCCGCATTGTGCGATACCGCAGCCGTATTTGGTTCCGGTAAGTCCGACCAAATCCCGGATCGCCCAAAGCAGCGGCATTTGCTCGTCGGCGATGACCGTATAGGGTTTACCGTTGATGTTTAGATCGTAAGATGGCATATTGGTTTTTCAGTTACTCATTATCTTTTCCAATTTAAAAAACATGATCAAACTCTCCGAATTCATTTGACGACCTGCTTGTGACAAATTATGAAATACCTTTTTTGACAGGTTTTTGAAATCGCCGGATTGACGCAGAATAATTGGGGTCCAACCGCCTGCTCATTGAAAAGTCTGTGAGCTTAGAAATTCTTGTAACTAGTCGGCCAGGTTATATCGGTCGCGAATTCAATTATTTCTATCGATATACGATCTGAATAATTCTATTTAAAACTGAAATTTTCTTAATCACAGAACACTATGCTGCACTTTTACATCCGTAGAGAATTCGTTTTAGTTGGTTTTCTGGCTCTCTTGATGAATGTGAGCAGCTTGGCTCAGGACCGTGTTTACCGGAAGTTCAATAGCCAGGAAGTAAGGGAGCTAACCCTCAAAAAGTATCCCGTTTATGCAGAAAATATAAAAGAACTAGAGGGTTTTATTGCTGATTTTGAAGGCAAAACAGATGATCAGCAGGTTTATCGGGTTCCGGTCGTCTTTCATATTCTGGTTTCGGACCCTCAGAAGAGGATGGACGAGGCACAGATCAAATACCAGCTGGAAGTACTGAACAAACATTTCGGGACCTACGAACAGGATAAGAAGGATTATACGAATGAAGCCATTGAAAAATTTGAGCCTTTGGGTGCTAATCCTTTGATACAGTTCTATATACCAGAAGATTTGGGAGGTGTTAAAGGCATTGACTTCGTTAATACAAGCAAGGAAATCTTCGGTATCGGCAATGAAATCCAGGATCCAAGATCGGGAGGAGTAGCGCCTTTTGATAGCAAAAAAGTAGTCAACATTTGGATCGGCGAATTGGATTGGTTTAACGCAGGTTACGCACATCTCCCAGGCGCACCGACTGATCTCGACGGTATTGTTATTGATACCGACTATTTCGCCAATAACAAAGACCTGACAAAGGCCTATTACAATCAGGGCAAAACATTGGTGCATCTGATGGGTACTTACCTGGGATTGTATGAGTTATGGAACGATCGCAATCCCTGCCAGGACGATCTGGTTGCAGATACACCTCCCCATGGAGGCCCTCATTACAAGATCAGCAAAGAAGCCAATCACGAAACCGTCACGCACTGTCAGGGGTACACGCTGGCAATGTACATGAACTTCATGGACAACAGCGACGACGAGTTCCTTACGCTGTTCACCAAAGGCCAGAAAACACGGATGCGTGCCATGCTTGCCGAAGGCGGTCCCCGGAGCGGACTGATCAAAAGGTAACGGCTGCCGATTCAAATGTTCAATCAATCAACCGGTCGTCGCATCGGCGTCCGCATACACACGCAAAAACTGCCCATATGAAAAAAGCTTTTATTTTTTGCGCACTCTTTGTCGTTTTTCTCCAAGGCCGGTCTTATGCCCAGCCGGTGAATAATTCCGTCAAGGATGCGGTAATGCCTCCGCCTAATGCAGCTAGCCTCGGGAAATATGGGGATATTCCGGTAGGCTACTATACGGGTGTCCAGAGTATTGGCATACCGATTTTCACCGCATCAGATGGGCCGGTTAAGTTGCCGGTCTCGCTGGCATACCATGCAGGCGGCCTGAAAGTGGGAGAGCTGGCTAGTTGGGTGGGGCTTGGCTGGTCGCTGCAAGCGGGCGGCGTGATTACCAGAACGGTGCAGGGGAAAGAAGATGAGCGTGCAGGAGGGTATTTTCATTCGGGTACCAATCTGGCCGTGGATGGCTTGGGATGCATATCGTCGGGACAGGATTACAACTATCAGAGTTTCAGAAGTGGTGCCGGTGATGCGGAACCAGACCTATTCTCGTTTTCGGTCGGCGAATACAATGGCAAGTTTTTCTTTGAGGCAGATCAAACCAATGATGGTGTTGTGAACCCCAAGATTGTTCTTGTCCCCAGGCAGGATATCCGCATTGACTACGAACTGGACGGAACAACGGCAAATATTGCCAGGCTGAGAGCATTTACGATTACTACTCCCGACGGCACCAGATACCAGTTCGGGAACATCGACAACAGCGCCAATGCCAAGGGAATTGAACTGACGCGGACAAACCCGGCGAACAGTTTGATGGCCAGCAGCTGGTATCTCAGGAAAATTTCCTCAGCCGACAATAACTATACGATTAACCTGGATTATGTGCAGGAAAAATACCGGTATGGGTTCAGGGCAGGATTTTCGCTTGGATACCAGAGCACACCGGTAAACGGATACCGCGAAAATGCCAATTATGTGGAAGGCTGGCGACTAAGCAGCATTACCACGCCCACCTCGACGATCACATTCAACGCCGGCAATAACCGCGAAGACCTGGATAACCGGGATTTCAATGACAACGCGTCCCCCAACCCCGCAAAAGTATTGCAAAGCATACAGGTTCAGTCGGGTACTTTCTGCAAAAAATTCGAACTTTCTCAAAGTTATTATGTGGATGCATCGGTATTAAAAACAGGTAATGATAATGAAGATAAACGCTTGAAATTGAGTGGGATTCAAGAGAAATCTTGCGATGGGCTGGTAACGGTTAACCCATATTTATTTCAATACTATGAAGACCCGGCCACCGTGACATTTCTGCCAAGCCGGCTGTCTTCTGCCACGGACCATTGGGGTTTTTACAACAAAGCCAGCGGCAACACCATTGCCGGGTTGAACATCCCCGCCACCCGTTTACAGTTCCTGAATGAATTTGGGGAACAAATGGACATCGTCAAAGGAACGTCCAACCGTGAAACCAGCGAGGAGCCGATGAAACTGGGGACTTTGAAGGAAATGACCTATCCAACAGGTGGTTCCACAACATTTGATTATGAGGCGAATACCTATTTTGGGTCAAGACAAGTCAACACTTTCAGCGCCTCGCCCGATACCCTCGATGCCTCCTGGCCATTAGGCCAGTGCGTAGCCGGCTTTCCTGTGTTGATGAAAACGCTGGTCCAAACTTTCAATGATCCCGACGCTGCTTACTATAAATGGGAGTCGATCGGTGCCAAGGCGGTACAGATGAACTGTACCAATGGGACGAGCCTGGAAATCAGGGTTTATAACAATACTACCAATGCGCTGATCAAAACCGTGAGCACGGCGGTAAGTACCAATGACAATGACAGCGGAAACGATGTCCCGCTCGTGAAGGAAGGCGTTTTGGGAAAGCTGATTCCCGGTATTCCGCCAGGTGTGCCCGTCCGTTTTGAGGTTTGGGGCAAGAACGTGGCTTCGAGATTGTCGTTCAGCATATTCTCATCTGTAAAAGTGACGGACAATATCAAAGTCGGTGGCCTCCGGATCAAAAAAGTGACCAGTAATGACGGCGTCTCTGTGGCCAACGATGTGGTTAAAAGCTATGGTTACTTTGATCCTTTATCGAACCCCGCTCAGTCCAGCGGGATTTTATACAATGATCCGGTTTACGGGCATGTTTTTAAAGCCTGCATAGATCCTGCATTATGCCAGTTTTCTGTCGATCCGGCGATGCCTTGTTCCGGGAGCAGCAAGCTGTATGTTTATGATTTCTTTTTTGAAAACCCGGTTGTCCCGCTGGGTTCGTTTGAGGGTAATCATTTAGGCTATTCGACTGTCAAAGAGTCTTTTGACGGGGCGGGTACAGGTTATTACAACCTTTACCAATACATCAACATGCCTTCGCCGGGGTTTACCGGGCTGCCAGTAAGTCCTGCGCAGCCCCGGATTTCTTCGGGCCAGCTGATTGCTAAAAGGCAGAGAACCGCAAATAACGCGGACGTCGCATATGATCTGCAATATGAAAAAACGCCCGAGCCTGCGCAGTTGGGCCAGGGAACCTATGCGAAGTTCAACACTTATTTCCGGGGCGGCGACCCCGCTAACGCCATTACGATCTGGAAAAGCTACACCATTTATACCCGTCCTTTCCGGTACCAGAAAGTCGAAACTTTTCGCGACGGGCAACTGGTCACCATTGACAAGCAATACAACGGCATCAATCATCTGCAGCTTACCAGGGAAACCCTGACTAACTCCGACGGCAAGGCAACTGAAACAGAATATAAATATCCGGCCGATCTGGCTGACATCTCTCCCGATCAGAAAAGTACGTTTGCAAATCTGAACCTGCTGGTCCCTTTGGAAATCAATGTCAAAGTAGGCGGCACGCAGGTAAAGGGTTCCAAAACGGAGTTTGCATTCTTCGACAATGTTTCCGGCGCGTTTGCGAGTGCCGGCGTTTCCAGCCCTTCCGCCTTCATACGGCCCTATCAGTTCAAAAATTACGAAGGGGCCGCCTGGGTGCAGAAAGGACAGATCGACAGCTACCATGGTATTGGCTCGGCGACCGGAAGGGCGGGCTTGCCCAAACAATTCACCAAAAGTGGCTGGCTGGCCGAAACTTACGAATGGAATGCTGCGGGACTGATCAAAAAGCGACAATTCAGCAATTTCAGCTGGCAATACGAATATGTGGCGGGTACCGGCCTGGTCAGCAAAATAACGAATCCAGACGGACAGTTTACGGAATACACCTATGATAAACTCATGCGGCTGTGGCAGATGAAGGCCCGTGCGAACAATGTGGTCACCACGTACGCCTATACCTATCCGACAGTCAATGGTGCGGGGACAATTACAGCATTGGGCAACGTGAAAACCAGTACCGTTTACACCGCCGTAGCGGGAAGCGGCCTTGGAACGCAGGAGACCTTCCAGTATTTCGACGGATTGGGGCGCAGCATTGAAACGGTTTATAAAGGCAAAGCCACAGCGGGCAAAGACCAGGTAGCAGCTCATGCTTATGATAATCAGGGGCGGATTTTCAAGAGCTTTGAACCTTTTGCCAGCACCGTTTCCGACGGCAGTTACCAGGTGCCCGGCGCCAATCCATTTACGTTAACGGAATATGAGAGTAACCCGCTCGGCCGCGTCTGGAAAGTTACGCCTCCGGCATGGTTTGCGGAGGTGAACAGTTATGGGGCCAATGCGGGAAGCGACGCCGTGCTGAACTATCACTTTGCAACCGGCACGTCGTCCAATTTTGCGGACAACCTGCTGTCAAAAACAACACTGGCGGACGGCAATGGTAATAAGACGATCAGCTTTACCGATAAAAAGGGCCGTCTCCTGCTCAGCCGCAAAGCCGATGCCGGCGAGGGCAACAGGGCTGATACATATTACGTGTATGATGATAAAGACCGGCTGGTGCGGGTGATCCCCCCGGGCGCAGGCTGGAACGATGCCGAACTGGTATTTACCTACCAATATACCAACAATGACCTGATCAGCCAGAAAAAGGTACCTGGCAAGGCATATGAGGTTTTTGAATACAATAGCCGTGACCTGCCGGTCAAATACCAGGACCCCATTCTGCGCGCCAACAGCAATCGCTGGATGGGAAGCAAATATGACGACTATGGAAGGCTGACCGAAAAAGGCGTTTATGCCAGCGGCAGCGGTGATGGCATTGTGCTTGCCAATCAAATCATCGGAAACGTTTACGGAGCGAGCGGCATAGAGATCGACAAACTGAAAACCAGCAAGGTGCAGGCATTCACCGTGGCCGATCCGGTGGTCACTCCGGCGGCTGCAAATGCGGTGCTGCAGACCACATTTGCTTACGACGCCTATGGCAGGGTCAGTACTACTACCGGTAATAACCATACCAACATTGGTGCGCTTAATGCCGAAAGCGTGACCTATGGCTATGACCACGGCGATCACATCCTGACCGAAACACGGGCGAGTGTCAGCGGCGCGGGAACAGTCAATGTCGTTAATTCGCGTGTATTTGACGCTTGGGGCCGGCTCATTCAAACGAGCCAGAACCTGAACAATGAGGGCGACAAGGTCATCAGCCAACTTTCTTATACCGACAAAGACCAGCTAAGCTGGAAGAAGCTGGGGAACGGGCTGCAACAGATTGACTACGGCTACCTGACCAACGGACTGCTATCTAATATCAACGGAACGGTGCCATGGAACGGCAGCACTTTTCCGCTCAGCAATATGCTGACAAACTTCAATACGCCGACATTCTCGGGCAATAATAATGGCGACCTGTTCCGGGAGGTGCTGGAATACAATACTTTAACGCCAGGTCTGTTCGGCACGGTCCAGCAAAGCGGGAACATTGGTCAAATGATCTGGCAGGTGCGGGGCCGTGCCACGCAGGCCTATGGCTTTACTTATGATTACCTGGACAGGCTCACCCAGTCCCGTTATTCCAATTATACTGCCGCGAACACCATTGATCCCGTCAATTACTACGGCGAATCTCAGACTTTTGACATCCGCGGAAATGTCACCAGCATTACCCGTAATGGGTTGATCAAAGGTGCCGCCAAATATACCGCTGGCACGGTGGATAACCAGACGCTGGTCATCCCGGCGGGAGGGAATTTGACCACCCAAAGCAATGGCGTCAGCAGCGTTCCGGCGGCGCACGTTGCTTTGGATGCGCCGCATAACCATTTGAACCTGCCTTCGAAGTTCGATTTTGGATCGAACAATACGATTGAATTCCTATACGACGGATTGGGAAATAAGCTTCGCAAAACGGTCAAGACTAACAATGCGATCACACTCACGCAGGATTACCTGGACGGCATCGAGCTGAAAAACAACAAGGTGGACGCCGTCTACAATGAGGAAGGCCGTGCATTCAACACAGCCGCGGCCGGGCAGACTTACCGGTACGAATTTGCCTTGCGCGACCACCTGGGAAATACCAGGGTCGTGTTCACCGACAAAGGCGCCGCCGGAATCCAGGACGACACGGAGATACTCGGCGAAACCCATTATTACCCATTCGGAAAGGCATTTGATGGGGCCTGGTACAATGATGCCACGGCTTCAAAGTATCGGTATCTTTACAATGCAAAGGAGTTGAATGATGAGTTTGATTTAAACTTTTACGATTTCGGGGCAAGGTGGTTTGATCCCGTGTTGGGGAGTTGGTGGGAGGTGGATCCGGCTAGCGAGGGGAACCGGCGTTGGAGTCCTTATGCTTATGGTAATGCGAATCCGGTACGGTTTATTGATCCGGATGGTAAAATGACCAAGGATGAGTTGATGAGTTGGTATAGGACTCATGAAATCAGCAATTTTGGTAATCAGGCTACCGGATTTCTAGGAATCCCTGCCCAACATGGAAATGAGCCCACCCAAAATGGTGGTAATTCCTTTGATGAAGGTTTGCAACGAGAATATCTACAAAATGCAAATACAATAGCTGGATCAGACGATAAAGAAAACAATGGAGAAGCTACTATTTATATTGAGACTGATGGCATTGGGCATGTTTATGTAGAAATTAATGGCACTGTGTTTTCGTACGGTAGATACAACGGCAGTTATTCGCCAGCCTCTGGAAGATTTGGCCCCATAGGCAACGGGGTTCTATTAAAGAAAGAAGGTGAGGATGCTAAACAATTCATCAAAGAAAGGACAGAAAAGTACCCGACAAAGTCGTATAAAATTAGCGTGAATGCGGGACAGGCGTATTCTTATATGAATGGCCTATATAATTCTGGGAGAGCTATTAGCTCAAATGGAGATAGTTATTCCAATACAGGGAGAGTTATCGATACTTACTATTTGTTCGGAAGAAATTGTTCGACTTTTGTTTGTCAAGGTCTTAACTCAGGAGGTGCAAGATTAGGTAACTATGAGACTCCATCAACGCTTAATTTTTACTTAAAAAATATTGAATCAATTAAGCATGGATATAATCCAGCGCTATGGGGGCCAAAACAATAAAAAAATGAAAGCAACCAAAACTACAATAGTCATTCTAGTCCTTATTCTTCTTTCTGTTTTAGGTTTGAAAGGGTGTGACTATTTAGATCTTTTAGTAAGTGAGAAATATGAGACTCAGTTAGAGGGAATATCCAATTCACCTAGCGAAGTGCGACTAGCTGCTGAGAAAGGTGAGACTATTAAAAAGAGAAAAGGCAACATATTAAATCATATCCTCGTAATTGTGACTACCATTGTTTTATTGATGGTTAGTTATTCTTGTATAGCTAATATTTTATCGAAAAATAAGGAGTAATAATATAATATTTATAAATAAAATAACATAAAATGACCACAAAAACAGACAAGAATAAACTGTACACCACTATGAATTCATATTTAGCCGGATCAATGGATGGAATCACCTTTTGCGGTACTTTTTATCAATTGTATCATTATGAAGTTGATCATAAGACCTTAACTGATTTGGAACTCTGCTTATTCCATGACCTGGATGAGCTGGCAAGCCAATTCACGATTTATAAGAAAAAACTGATTGACTACTTAATGATTCATTTCAATGAAGAAGAGCTCAAAGAAAGAATTTTAGATACTCTTGAAAAACTACATGCTGGAACGGTTAACTAATATTGTCATTACATTAAAAATGTTATTTGTAATTCCTATCAAGCAGTTATTACTTTATCGATACTTCAAAAGCATCGAAAAATTATAAATTAATTTGAAACAAATATATTTTCGGATTATCATTTAATCATCAAACACACTTTTTAAAACTATGCTGAAACGCTATTTTACCCTCTTGATCATTTTAATCACACACAATGCCAAAGCCCAAAACAGCCAATTCGATTCCATTTACTACGAAAATGGATCCATTGAGACAACTTCCGTCTCTAAATTCAGTCACAAAGAACATTTTATTCTAGCCAGACAAAAGGATCGAGATTTCAATGATTCCATTGATTTTGAGGATGTAAAAGCTGTTAACCTAGCCAATGGGAAGTATTTTCTCAAAAAGCATCGGAACGGCGAGCCGCGAATGATGGTGTCATTTGTCCGGGGTAGGTATGGTTTGCTTTTTGACGAACCCCAGGGACATTTTTATATAGAGAATGAAGATTCGCTATTGTATATTTCAAAAGATCATATTAACCGTGCACTGCCGCTTATTTTCGGAGAGGACAAAATGAATTCATTTTATCAGATTTATGGTAAGCATGAGAGTTATTCGTACCAGTACTTTACGAAAGTAGTAACATTTGTGAACGCTGTTAATAATGACGTTCAGTCCGTAAATCGGCAAAATGTTAACCAGTTCAAGTCGAAATTCTATGTCGGGCCATTTGTAAGTGTTGCCTCAGTTTGTACATGGCTCCGGTTAATGGGTGATTTGAAGAAGGATCATGAGTTAGTGCGAACCGGAAAATATTATAATAGCATTGCGCCGGTTGGATTACAAATTGCTGCCAGCATTACCCCGCGCTGGCATGTGCAATTGAATTCATATTATTATCAGCTATTGTTAAATGATTTTTCTTATTCCTGGGGAAGTTATGAGACAGTAGGTATTCCTCCTGCGATCAAGGAGAGATATAATCCTGTTCCTCAGGCTAGCAATTATAGTTTTTTTAGCTTCAATAATGACCTATCATTAAAATACCTGCTGGCAGATCCTGGCAAACGTAAGTTGCAGCCATTTGTCTTTGCAGGGCCGAGTATCTGCATCATGAAGAACCATCAAATGAAGGAATCTATTTTATACAAAGACGCAAGCGATACTAAGAGCTGTAATTTTTGGTACAGATCGCATTCAAAAGAACTGATGGTTGCGTTGAATGTCGGCCTGGGTTTTAATTATCATGTCGGCGGGCGGCTGTTTTTGAATGTCTTTGGGAAATTTCAGGGAGGTATTTATCCAAGAACCCTCCTGTCTGAGAATATCGTTAGAAAAGACAATAATTCGCCTTACGATCACGAGCATTTTGAGAAGTTGAATTTTGTCAGCCAATATAGGTACGACCAGATTTCGCGTATTTTTTCAGCTGGTTCAGGCATTTTATATCAACTCTAAAACACTACACACATGATCAGAAATTACACACTACTTTTCTTACTATCCACGTCCGGAATGGCTGGCGCACAGATATCCTACACGCATGATACCTCCGGAAATCGCATTAAAAGAATCAGTGGGCCTGCATTGCCTGTCACGTTGATCAGCTTCGACGCCTCGAGGGATGCGGAGGGTACCGCGGCATTGTTATCCTGGAAAACCGCATCGGAAGCCAATTCTGACCGGTTTGAGGTGGAACGGAGCGCGGATGGAAAAAGCTGGGAAAACAGGGGAGCTGTGGCAGCTGGCGGCAACCGTTTTTCACAAGCGGAGTATGTTTTTAAAGATCAATTTCCGATGGAGGGCGAGAATCTCTACCGGCTGAAAATGGTCGATAGGGATGGCAGTTTCACTTACAGCAAAATCAAAAACCTGAGTTTCGGAGCAGAAATCGCGTTATTTCCGAATCCTGTGAGGGACAGGCTGAAAATTGGGCGTGTGGGGGCCACAAGTGTTCAGCTGGTAAATGTTGCCGGCAAAGTGGTGCTGGACGCCGGGGCTATTCCGGAAGAGGGGATTGACGTAAGCGGCCTTCCTTCGGGGCTTTACATGGTCAGGGCGCTGATCCGGAACGGGTTCCGAATACTCGGCAAAGTGGTAAAGCATTGAGAACAGCTGATCATGTCACGACGCCCGCAGAGACTTATACAGTTACACTGAAGACCTCAGTATCAGCCGCGACGGATTGGCGATCCGCGCCATCGAACCGGTAAGTACCATTTCCGCGGCGGACTTGCCCATTACTTTAAAATCCGTTGAAATGGTCGTCAAGCCATTGAGCATCAGCTTTTTCGCATTGTTCTCATTGTACGAAATCACACCCACGTTCTGGCCGGTGACCAGGTTGGAATCAATGATTTCCTTTAATAGAAACATCATATGGTCGTCTGAAACCACGTAAGCTTCTCCATCGAGGACCGCACCACAGGTTACCTCGGGGAGGATTTTAAAACAAAACCTGTGGTCGTTGCAGAAACGCACGAAACCTTTGGAAATCTCTTCGGGAAATGATCCCTGTGCGCTGTAAATAAGGTTAATGGTATGGTACTTTCTCAGCTGACCTTTGATCTGCGCCAGCGCATTGAAAATATCCAGCGCAAAATTTTCAAATACCACCCCGAACTTCCCGGAAATTTCGTCCAGGTTCCGTTCCAGGAGGATCAGCTTGTTTTTTGGAAGACGGCTGATGACATGATGACCGGTTTTCGGCTCGTCAAGGAAATGCGGAATGATGACATAATGGGAATAGCTCTCCTGCTTTTTTTTCAGCAAATACCTTAAATGCGCTGCGCTGTCGTGGTATACATGGAAAAAGTATTCAAAACTTTGGCCGAGCGGGGCCGGTCTTCTATGGGATGGTTCTATGGCTTCAAACTACATTTGATTTGCAACGAAAAAGGTGAATTGCTTTCCTTTTATTTAACTAAGGGCAATATCGACGATCGTAATCCCAAACACATTAAGAAGCTTACTGAACAGCTTTTTGGGAAGATTTACGCTGACAAAAGCTATCTCTCAAAAGCTTTATGGGAAATGTTATTTGCGGATGGCATCCAGCTGGTAACTAAGGTCAGAAAAAATATGGGGGACGCCCAGTCAAAGGACATATTATGGAGTTGAAAGACATTCTTTTACTCAGGAAAAGAGCAATTATTGAAACTATAAACGATGAATTGAAGAACCTGTGTCAGGTCGAGCACACCCGACACAGATAAGTAAATAACTTCATAATGAACATGTTAAGTGCATCGGTTGCTTATGGTTTTTTTTTCAAAAAAACCGTCACTTAACATTCAAGAAGTGAAAACAAACCAACTTTTTCTAACAGCAGCTTAACCCGAATTCACGTTAATTTAGAGCAAGCAGAATGGATTCATATGTACTTATCGACGAGTTAATGACTATATGTTAGTTGTGTCAAGTAGCTGATTGTTTTTTGAAATAAGTATCCCCTTCGGACTTGAAAATGCAAAAATAACGAGGATGAACAGGTATACATTCTTAGGTAAAGAGGGTCGACCTGAGACGAACTGGAAGATTTCCAAGCCAGGTTTTATGATCCAGCGACTGGGAGGTTTATGACGGTGGTCACGCTGACCCAGGATTACCTGAACGGCATCGAACTGAAAAACAACAAGGTGGACGCCGTCTACAATGAGGAGGGGCGGGCATCCAACACATCCGCGGCCGGGCAGAGTTACCGGTACGAATTTGCCTCGCGCGACCACCTGGGAAACACACGGGTCGTATTTACCGACAAAGGCGCCGCCGGCATCCAGGACGACACGGAGATACTCGGCGAAACCCATTATTACCCATTTGGAAAAGCATTCGATGGGGCCTGGTACAATGATGCGGCGGCTTCAAAGTATCGGTATCTTTACAATGCCAAGGAGTTGAATGATGAGTTTGATTTGAACTTTTACGATTTCGGAGCAAGGTGGTATGATCCGGTGTTGTGGAGTTGGTGGGAGGTTGTTCCGGCGAGTGAAGGGAATAGAAGGTGGAGTCCTTATGCTACTGTTAATGGCACACAAGGATTCTTTGAAATAGGGGTCAGACCTTCTTTAACGGGAAGAACAGAAGTTATTATACATAGATTTTTAATCCAATACGATAATGAAATGATAGTTGATTTAACTTTTCAAAATAATTACAACGTTGAAATTATAGAAGAATTAGGGTCAGGCGAACGGCATTATTATCCAGGTGCAAATACTCAAGGAGGTAAGGATGGATTAATAGTTGAAGTGATTTCCTCCGAAGGCAAGAGCTGGATCGGTGTTTTTGGTTTTGGTGAAATCAGCCCCAATGGTATATCAGGTTTGTATAGTACACCTGACCCGAATAAGTTTTGCGTTGTATCAAAAGGATCTGGCTATATTGTTTCATCAAATAATCCAGAAGATTGGCAAGAAGTGAAGGCAATTCCAGTTATGGATGTTCGTTCAATAAAGCATCAAAAAATTATTACATTTGCAGATTTTACAGAATTGGTAGCTTATGATGAAAGGGGGGTTAAGTGGAGAACAAAACGGTTAGCTTATGATAGTTTTAAAATAACAGAAGTAACAGAATGTACTTTAAAGGGGGAGTTCTGGAATATTCGGAGTGAAGCTAATGAAACATTCGAAATTGATCTTACCACGGGTTCACAAGTTGGTGGAATTAATAGCATTTAGCTGCACATTACTTAGCTTTTGATATATAGAAGTCAAAAACGTCACGCAAAGAGCCTGGCCTCTTCTCAAGTTTAGCTATTTCCTATCGTAAAATAGAAAAAATTGCGGGACTGGGTAAATTTTGCGTGTCTTTGTTGAAAGTGCATTTTTACGAAGCAGAAGAAAATTAATTGCTGTGGACGTGGCCCATTTTTGAGCCCCGAATAAATTCAATATGTCGGAGCTTGTGCAACTTCTAACCCAGACATTATAAAAATAAATGTTTGGAAAGATGCTAGTGGAAAAATATGGACCCTCGATCATATAAGGATTTGCCGCCTTTCGACTCTCCGGTTTACAGAATGTCCCCGTTGAATGGGCTAGTCCAAGTGGATGTCGAGCCTGGCGAAGCGATCCTCTCAAGAAGGGTCAAACATTGAAAATGTGGCCCACGAACTATTTCATGCATATCAGGGTGAAAATGGGGAGAAAGGTGCTAGTGTAAACAAAGAAGTTGCTGCTTATTTATATGGAAGAGCCGTTTCCACTTCATTGGGATATGGATTTTCTGGCTTTGGGAATTTCTCCAAAGAAGTGCAAGTTTATGATAAGGCAATGAGCGGATTATTTTTTTCTGATAAATACAATCAATCACTTTGCAATACAGCTGTGAATAATTTTAAAGCAGGAAGTGTTGGGAATAATGGAAGTGCTTTTGGCTTATATAGAAAATTCAAAGTGATACCTAATGACAATAATCCCGTAATCAAACGGCTTTTCCCCCTAATAAGATGACCCACTTAAAATTATTTACCCCAATATTAATAATGTTTGCCTTGAATGTTAATTCCTTTGCACAAACGATAATAGATCCTGTCGATCTTCCTTATTTTGTAATTAAGAGAAAAACAGCAGTTGTACAGCTACCGGAAAGTTTAGGGGGTAAGGATACAAGAGGTTTTGCAGGAGTTACAATAGTTATCGACTCCTTGGGCAAGCTTCAAAGCACAGAAATCGAGAAATTACAATTATCAGGAAGGCTCAAGCTATCTTATCAGTTAGAGCAAAATATTAAAAATGATACTATCTCTAAGTATGAGACATTTTTGAAAAAATGTGTTTCTAAAATAAAAATAGTCAAGACGGACAAAAGGAAACCTCCTAAAATTAGCACTATTACATTTCTTGTTAGGTTTTGAACAAAGCCCAGTCATCCGGGGCTTTTTGCTATTACGGTGCAGCGATATTTTTAAGCTTAGCGGCCTTGATCAGGTTGTCTATTGTATAGAAGATATTGTTTTTATCTTCATTGAAGAGGTTTTCAATGTCATACAGGCGCTGGAGGTTCTTTTTGTCGAGTACCATGTTATCGGACTTACCCAGCAGGCAATCTAACGTTACCCCCAGGGCATCGGCCAGTTTAGAGGCCACTTCGATCGAAGGCTTTATCTCATCTCTTTCATACTGTACGACGATAGTTGCTTCCGCTCAGCAATATGCTGACAAACTTCAATACGCCGACATTCTCGGGCAATAATAATGGCGACCTATTCCGGGAGGTGCTGGAATACAATACTTTAACACCAGGTCTGTTCGGCACGGTCCAGCAAAGCGGGAACATCGGTCAAATGATCTGGCAGGTGCGGGGCCGTGCCACGCAGGCCTATGGCTTTACTTATGATTACCTCGACAGGCTCACCCACGCACGTTATTCCAATTATACTGCCGCGAACACCATTGATCCCGTCAATTACTATGGCGAATCGCAGACTTTCGACATTCGTGGAAATATCACCGGCATTACCCGTAATGGGTTGATCAAAGGTGCCACCAAATATACCGCTGGCACGGTGGATAACCAGACGATGGTCATCCCGGCGGGAGGGAATTTGACCACCGAAAGCACTGGCGTCAGCAGCGTTCCGGCGGCGCACGTTGCTTTGGATGCGCCGCATAACCATTTGAATCTGCCTTCGAAGTTTGATTTTGGATCGAACAATATGATTGAATTCCTATACGACGGATTGGGAAACAAGCTTCGCAAAACGGTCAAGACCAACAATGTGGTCACGCTGACCCAGGATTACCTGAACGGCATCGAACTGAAAAACAACAAGGTGGATGCCGTCTACAATGAAGAGGGGCGGGCAATCAACACCTCCGCGGCAGGGCAGACTTACCGGTACGAATTTGCCTTGCGCGACCACCTGGGAAACACACGGGTCGTATTCACCGATAAAGGCGCCGCCGGAATCCAGGACGACACGGAGATACTCAGCGAAACGCATTATTACCCATTCGGAAAGGCATTCGACGGGGCCTGGTACAATGATGCCACGGCTTCAAAGTATCGGTATCTTTACAATGCCAAGGAGTTGAATGATGAGTTTGATTTGAACTTTTACGATTTCGGAGCAAGGTGGTATGATCCGGTGTTGGGGAGTTGGTGAGAGGTTGGTCCGGCAAGTGAAGGGAACCGGCGTTGGAGTCCTTATGCTTATGGGAATGGGAATCCAATTAGGTTTATTGATCCGGATGGGAGGGATGTAAAAGATTTGGGTGATCGCACACAGTATACAGGAGCAGACAAAGATGCATTGGCAGCTCAACTTGGTACTGGGAGAGGAAATGATAGTGGTGGGTGCCCTCCCAATTGCCCGCAAACAGCGATGCAAGCTGATGCAACAAGTAGGGCAAGTACTGTTACACCGCAGATCGCTACCGGTATAGTACAATTACCTCAACGGGAGCAAGGCTGGAGAGTTCCTCCTTTGGCTGGTTTGTTCAACAAGTGGAAAAGAGCATTGGGTAAAACGGGGCCGCCCACGCGGTCACTTTTTATTGCCGACGGCGCGAAAGCGCATAAAGAGGAAGTTTTTAATGCAGATAAATTGGTATTTAGAAAACTACCTCCGGCCTGTCCAGAGCTAAATCCATTAGAAAGCTTTTCAAAGAAGTTCGTAGGCACTTAAAAAATAAAGTGTTCGAAACTCTGGAATTTACACAAATAAGAATTGAGAAAATTGTTGAGCAGATCTCAGAATTTGTCGACAATGTAATCTCAATCACATGTTTTCCATATTAAAAATGCGTCAATCTAAATCGGATTTAGTATAAGATATGCTTGTTTATAACTAAATGCAAGTAATTGAGGCTATCAATCAAGAGGCTAATTCAATTATGTTATTAATGAATTAAGGACGGCAATTAAAGAACATAATTCATTCCTGTTTCTTATCGTATAACGAAAAATCCTGTTTCAAGACACTAACGAGCCAACTCTATTGAATTGTTGAAAATCTCTCTTCCGAATGTTGTCAACAAACCCTTTTATGTCCCTACCAATATCATTACTTACGGATAGAACACGTATAAATGCACTCCCAACCACTGCGCCTTGAGCGTATTCAGATGCCTTTTCAAAAGTAGTGTTATCATTGATTCCAAATCCAACTAACATCGGATTTCGCAAATTCATTTTATTAAGACGTTCAAAATATGATATCGTTTTTTCATTTACAACAAGGTTGCCTCCTGTAACACCCTCGTAGGAAACAACATAGATAAAGCCTTCCGAAAGATCGTCAATTTTGCGAACATCCTCATCAGGTGTTATTGGGGTTACAAGAAAAATATTCAAAATACTAAACTCTTCAAAAACTTCGCGGTATTGATTTATGTATGAATCTAAACACATATCTGGTAAAATGACACCATCTATACCAACCTCTTGACATTTTTTACAAAAATTTCTAAAACCGTATCGAGTTACTGTGCTTAGATAGCCCATTAACAAGACGGGAACTTTAATAGTCCTCCTCATATTCAAAAGTTGTTCGAAGAGCAAGTCAAGATTCATCCCATTCAAAAGGGCTCGACTATTACTGTTCTGGATAGTCACTCCATCTAAGGTCGGATCTTCACAAGGAATACCAATTTCGACCAGATCTACGCCTGAGCTCTGTAGTTCGTGAAGAATTTGCATGGTACTATCCAGTTCTGGGAAGCCAGCGGTATAATAAATATTCAGAAGCCTATTTATTTCACTTTTGGCTCCGTTTCGAAACAGTGATGTAATGCGATTCATAAATGGTTAAATTGATTTTTAGATATGGTGATGGTCTATCTGCTTTGCCCTGAAATACGCCGTATCCACAGATTTCGATGTAATTAACTATGATTAAGATCGCTATACCAAAATTCAATATTAGGATTTTTTGATATATCTATTTCAAAGGTTTTTAGGTTTATAAAATAGGGGCGCACGTAAAATGAAACTGATAATAAATTGAAATGATAATCATTCAATTTATAAAACACACTTTTACAACATCTGTATATTTAGACATAACTTTCAATGTTATAACAAAACTATTTCGTCCACACTGTCATATATAGATATTAAGTAAATGTCGTTTAATTAACAACTAGATTGCTGACTCACAGTCTTTTGGCGGTATGCATCGGTCTATATCGAACCCCTCTATTTCCTGAAAAGTATATTTTACCTTGATGATATATTTTGCGTAATTACCTGATACTTCAGAAAGGGGAAAATAAACTGATTCAGCGGCGAATATTATTTAACTTATGGTAAAAAGCAGGCAGATCAAACAATTGAAAGAAGCAAATGTTGCCTATTTAATTATTTGTGTGCAGAGAAAAAAATAGGTTTTAGAAGTCGCCTTTGGCGCGAAGATTGTCACAAAGTAATATGACGTGATTTAGTTTTTGTTTACACATTTCTCGATTTAGTTGATTTTATTATTTCTTCAATTTTAATCCTGCCTTTGGGTAATACAAATTCTTCAAAAGCCATTGGATTCAAATAGTTTAACCCGGAATATACCTACGGACATTGTAGTATAATACTCCCTAAATCTGTACAGCTACTTAAATTCCTGATTTAGTAATTGACTATGAAAAAGCAACGCAGGAAATTCAGCGCAAGCTTCAACCGGGTCGCCGGTGCGAACCAAAGTGGCGATGGAAGCAATCAAAGAGGTTCGAACCGTCCAGGAACTAGCCTCCAAGTACGAGATCCATCCGACACAGATAGCGGTCTGGAAGCGAGCGTTTCTGGAAAAAGGCCGAGCTCGTGTTCAGCAAGGAGATACCGGCAACTGGGAGTGACGCTGAAAATACAAAGTGGAGAATTATATTTCACGATCGGCGAATTTCAAGTCCAGCCGGGCCGATACAGTGTGATGGAGAAACGCAGTCTTGTTTCCCCTGAATATATTGCTTTAAGCGTTTCGGCGCAATGCAAGCTAATTGATATACAACGCAGTAGCTACTACCGCGGCGGCGGACCGCTTCAAGCCAAGAGGGCAATCCCTGCTCAATCAGCAACTGATGAAAGCGATTGACCGTCAGTTCCTAGACTGTCCGTTCTGTGGAGTGGAACGTATGCCCGATTACCTGTTCGGCTTAGGGTATCCCGTTGGTGTGAAGCGGGTGAGAAGGCTTTACAGGTTTATGAATTTGTACACAATTTATCCCAAGCGAAATGTGAGCAAAGCTAAACCAACTGACTACAATCGACGTCCGCAGAGACTTATGCGGTTACACTGAAGACCTCAGTATCAGCCGCGACGGATTGGCGATCCGCGCCATCGAACCGGTAAGTACCATTTCCGCGGCGGACTTGCCCATTACTTTAAAATCCGTTGAAATGGTCGTCAAGCCATTGAGCATCAGCTTTTTTGCATTGTTCTCATTGTACGAAATCACACCCACGTTCTGGCCGGTGACCAGGTTGGAATCATTGATTTCCTTTAATAGAAACATCATATGGTCGTCTGAAACGACCACATAAGCTTCTCCATCACGGACCGCACCACGGGTTACCTCGGGGAGGATTTTAAAACAAAACCTGTGGTCGTTGCAGAAACGCACGAAACCTTCGGAAATCTCTTCGGGAAATGATCCCTGTGCGCTGTAAATAAGGTTAATGGTATGGTACTTTCTCAGCTGACCTTTGATCTGCGCCAGCGCATTGAAAATATCTAGCGCAAAATTTTCGAATACCACCCCGAACTTCCCGGAAATTTCGCCCAGGTCTCGTCCCAAGAGGATCAGCTTGTTCTTAGGGAGACGGTTGATGACCTGATGGCCGGTTTCGGGCTCGTCCAAAAAATGGGGAATGATTACGTAATGGGAGTAGCTATCCTGTTTCTTTTTCAGCAAATGCCGTAAATGCGCCGCGCTGTCGTGGTATACATGGAAATCAATCTCAGCCTTTGTGCCCAGCGAGTTGACAAATGAATCGTGAACTACCTTGTTATAGGCATTCAGCTGATTGAACAGCATGAGCACTTTAAATTCGGGAGCGGGTACTGTACTGCTGATAAAAAAGCTTTTCCCGTGGCTGGACGACAAGATCCCCATATCCCTCAGGTCCCCGTAACTCTTTTCGACCGTGGCCCGTGAAACGCCGTAATGCTTACTCAGCTGGTTGATCGACGGCATTTTGCTCCTGCTGGCCGACGGGTGATCTTTAACCGCCGCAAGTATGCCTTCGGTAAGCTGGCGGTGAACTGGTGTTGCCACATTTTTATCGATGCGAAGATGGTCTTCCAATCTGAATTCGTCCATATTTTCTGTCAAAGGTCAGCGCACAATGGTCCATTTGCCGTAAATAGCAAGATAATGTAACTACAAACCGACTTGTAGTCTGAAGTTTTAGACCGGCAGGGAGAAGTCCCGGACAGAAAGCCATTTGCAACCGCCGGGGCAGTTTTGGCTGTCGTGCTCACCGGTCATTTTTTTTACAGGGTATTTTTTTCCCTGCGACCGGTAAAATTGGCTTTCGGTCGATTTTATTTGACAATTGTGGCAATTCCCTTCATCTTGTAATTCAACCATTGTATCATGGACCCGGGACGATCAAAAAACGGCTTTACGATTTTTATACATGTGATCACCTGGTCACTTCTAGGCTTTCTCCTCTTGTTCTATCCCCCGCTCACGTGGGACATCACTGTTCCCGCGGGTTTTTGGGCAAAGCAGGTCATCAACCTTTTCCTGATGATGGGCGGGTTTTATTGTAACGTGCTGTATGGAGCACCAAGGCTGTTGTTCAGAAAAAATAAGTTCGGCTTCATCGCCTGGGCGTTCTCTCTGGTATTCCTGATCATTGTGATCGCGAGGGTCGTGGAGTTACAGCTGGATGTGCCAAGGCAGATGGCTTTAATATCAAATAAGAGCGTCAAAAGCCCTTACGCGCTGGATGTGCATTTGTTCATGATCGCACTGATGGTGGCGGCGGTCAGCACAAGCCTGGCTATGATCCGGCGCTGGCAGGAGGAGGCCCAACAGCGCGAAAAGATCGAAAAGCAGCACATGGCGTCTGAGCTAGCTCTTCTAAAGGCGCAAATCAATCCGCACTTCTTTTTCAATACGCTGAATAATATTTACTCGCTGACCTTTTCGGACATACCTGTTTCCAGGGAAGCCCTGCTGACCCTGTCCAGGATGATGCGTTACGTACTGTATGATACATTGCATGACTCCGCGCTGGTCAGCCAGGAGATCGCTTTCCTTAAAGACTACGTGGCATTAATGCGGCTGCGGCTGCACGCATATACCACGCTGCATTTTGAGGACCCGAAAACAGATGGCGAGTACCTCGTGGCGCCCATGCTATTGCTGCCTTTTATTGAAAACGCTTTTAAGCATGGCACAAGCGCCATGCAAAAGGCTCAGATTGTCATAGAGTTATACATTCGTAGGGGTATACTCGAACTTCATGTGATGAACGATATATCGCATGAAAAAGATGGTTATAATTTCGACCGGGGAGGGATTGGGCTGGTCAATACAAAAAAAAGACTGAATCTGCTTTATCCTGAAAAACATCAGCTGATCATCCATGAAGATCCGGACCAGAAAACCTACGAAGTATTGTTAACCATCAATGTCCAGAAAGGGCCGGTAGAGCCGATAAATAATGAAATTGAATTGCATAACAGTTGACGATGAGCCGCTTGCATTAAACCTGATCAGCGCTTTTGCCGAGCAGACACCTTTTCTCGACTTGAAAGGCAGGTTTGGGAACGCGGTGGAGGCACTGCAGGCATTGCATTACTGGGCCAGCCGCGGGGAACCGGTCCAGTTGGTTTTTCTGGACATTCAGATGCCCGACCTGAATGGCCTGGACCTGGCCAAGGTGATCAGCCAATCCAATGCTTCGGGACAAACCAGGATTATTTTCACAACGGCCTATAACCAGTTCGCGGTGGAAGGATACAAAGTAGATGCGCTCGATTATTTGCTAAAACCATTCGGCTACGACGAATTTCTGCGCGCTTCGTCGAAGGCCAAAAAGTATTTTGAAAATTTGAAGGAACACCATATCGTGGAAGAGGTCCAGGGCAATGACACTTACATGTTTGTAAAATCGGATTATAAACTTGTACGTGTCGATTTTGACTCCATTGCGTATATCGAATCTTTAAAAGACTATGTTAAAATCCATCTGGTAGGAGCGTCGGGGCCGGTTGTCGCACTAAGCAGCCTGAAAGCCATCGAAGATAAACTTCCGCCGAACCGCTTTCTCAGAATTCACAGGTCATTTATTGTCGCGATCAGCAAGGTCGATTTCGTTGGGAAAAACGCAGTCCAAATCGGGAATGTCGAGCTGGCGGTCGGGGATTTTTACAAAGAGCCTTTTAAAGCCCTTTTTGCCAAATGGAATTGAGTCAGTACCAAAAATGGTCGGGCCGTTCATCACAGTATAATTTTCGGGACATTGGTTTTTAACGATGCTGGCAGGACAGCGTACAACGCTATTTTAAGACCAATGAGAAAAATATCCTTTTTGCTGATCTGTATGTGCGGATGGCCCGGAAGCGTCTTATTTGCCCAAACCTGGAAGGAAGGCATCGTCCAGGATGAATTCATTTTTGAAAAGGCACCTTTTCCCGAAAGTCACGCTTCCACCATCGCCCAAACGCCCGACGGTATAGTAGCCGCCTGGTTCGGAGGCACAAAAGAACGGAATCCCGACGTAGGGATATGGGTAAGCAGGCTTGTCGACAACAAGTGGACGGCCCCGGTAGAAGTGGCGAATGGGATAGTGAACGACACTTTGCGGTATGCATGCTGGAACCCGGTATTATATCAGGTACCGCAGGGCGAATTGTTGCTTTTTTATAAGGTCGGCCCTAATGTGCCTGGCTGGAAAGGCTTCATGCTTTCCTCCAAAGACCATGGTAAGTCCTGGTCGAAGCCAAAGGCATTGCCAGAGGGTTTTCTCGGGCCTATCAAAAATAAACCCGTTCTGCTTTCAAATGGAATGCTGCTCTGCCCGTCGAGCACAGAAGGGAACGGCTGGAAAGTACATTTTGAAATGACACCGGATTTTGGGAAAACCTGGCAAAAAACGGCCCCGATCAACGACGGTGTGGCCATCAACGCAATCCAGCCTAGTGTACTTTTCCATCAGAATGGCGATTTGCAGGTGCTGTGCCGCAGCCAGAACCGCTCTGTCATGGAATCCTGGTCGCATGACCTCGGCAAAACCTGGTCGGAATTAAAACCGGCCCAAATGCCCAATAATAACTCTGGTACCGATGCGGTAACGTTGCGTGACGGCCGGCAACTGCTGGTTTACAACCATGTGAAACCGCCGGAGGGAGAGAAAAAAGGCCCGCGGACACCATTGAATGTTGCCATTTCCAATGACGGCGTCCATTGGGATGCCGCACTGGTCCTGGAAGATTCGCCCATCGGCCAATATTCTTATCCTTCGGTGATCCAGACGGCAGATGGCCTGGTACATATCGTCTATACCTGGCGGCGGGAGCGTATCAAGCACGTGGTGATCGATCCTGCCAAGCTTATGACTAAATCCATTCAAAACGAGCAATGGCCGCAATGACTGGGAGCATGAATCTGAAAGGCATGGCTGTGGCAATGCTTCTGCTTGGGCTGTTCGCTGCAAAATCTGGATTTTCTCAGGACAGGGTCGCATGCTGGGAGCGGTTTGAGCTCATACTGCCCGGCCCACAAACAGGGAATCCGTTTGCGGATGTGCAGCTGAGTGCCGAGTTTAGTAAAGGCAGGGAAAAGGTCACGGTCAAAGGCTTTTACGACGGCAGCGGAAATTACAAGATCCGTTTTATGCCTTCGGATACTGGCACCTGGCAGTTCAGGACTGCCAGCAATTTGAAATTGCTTAGCGACAAGACCGGGAAATTTGTGTGCGAAAAAGCGTCTGGTCAAAATCACGGACCGGTGAAAGTGGCGGATACCTACCATTTTAAATATGCGGACGGAACGCGTTATTACCCGTTTGGTACCACATTGTACGCCTGGACGCACCAGCCGGCCGCTTTGGAAGAAATTACTTTGCAAACACTTTCGAATGCGCCATTCAACAAAGTCCGGATGTGCGTTTTCCCCAAATACTATGCGCACGTCGAAAATGAGCCGCTGTATTATCCTTTCGTAAAAAAAGGCGAAACGGTCGGCGCAGACGGTAAAAAGAAATTCACCTGGGATCTGACGAAGTTCGACCCGGTCTTTTTCCAGCATCTCGAAAAGCGTATCGATGACCTGAAAAACCTGGGTATTGAAGCCGATATCATCCTTTTCCACCCGTACGACAAAGGCCACTGGGGTTTCGACAGCCTGGGCAGGGAAGCGGACCTTCGGTACATTGAGTACCTGACAGCGCGGTTATCTTCTTTCCGGAATGTGTGGTGGTCGATGGCCAATGAATTCGATTACATCAAGACTAAGCCAAGGGAAGTTTGGGATGTGTACAGCAAAGCGGTGGTACAGGCTGATCCGTACAAACATTTGTGTTCCATACATAACGGAAGTGCCTATTACGACAATTGGAAGCCGGAATTCACGCACGTCAGCATTCAGAATGGCTCGGCGGTTGAGGATTTCGGGCGGGCTGTTTTGCTTCGGGATGTATTTTTCCGGCCCATGATCTATGACGAGGTTTGTTATGAAGGGAATGTCCCGCAGCGCTGGGGCCGACTGAGCGGTGAGGAAATGACGCAGGCTTTCTGGCAAGGGGTAATTGCCGGCACTTATGTTACGCATGGAGAAACCTTCATGAATGTTGGCGACACCATTTTCTGGGCGAAAGGCGGCAGGCTAATTGGAACAAGTCCTGCCCGCATTGGTTTTCTCAGGAAAATACTGGAAGAAGCGCCGGGGCCGCTCGAACTGGCTGACCCCTGGAAAGATCACAAAACGGCAAGGGCCGATAGCGGCAGCTATTTCCTGATCTATTTTGGGAAGGAAATGGCGTCCGAATGGGCAATAAACCTCCCCAGAAAGGGCGGCCCGAAAGCAGGAAGCAAATTCAGCATAGAACTGATCGATACCTGGAATATGACCATTCAAAAATTACCGGAAGTATTCGAAGTGCCCGAACCGACAGACTACAGGGTTTTTGATACAAACAGAAAGACCATTCGCCTGCCCATGCGGCCTTACCTGGCCCTGAGGCTGGTCCAGTTAAAAGCCGACTGAAAGTCCAACTGAAACATGCAGGAAGGGTCCACGGAAAGGCCAGCCACGATCAAGGTGCGGTTGGTGCTTTCTTATGCCTGGGGAAACCTGAGCCATCGAGATATGCCGGTTTGGCTGAAGCTGATGCGTTAGGAGTTAATCCGTCCGCAAGCTCTTCACAGGATTCATCAAGGCTGCCCTGATACTTTGGAAACTGACTGTGAGCAGTGCAATCAGGATGGACAGCATCCCGGCTAGCGCGAACACCCACCATGCCATGCTGATTTTATAGGCAAAGCTTTGGAGCCAGGTATGCATCAGATACCAGCCGATCGGTGCGGCAATAATGATCGAGATCATCACAAGTTTCAGAAAATCAGCAGATAACAGCGTTATCACGCTCGCAACTGAGGCACCCAGCACCTTGCGGACACCTATTTCTCTGGTGCGCTGCTGTGCGGTGAAGGTAGTCAGGCCAAATAAACCGGTGCAGGCGATAAATATCGCGATGCACGAAAAAGTCATAAATAAGGTACCCCTGCGTTCGTCGGATTTGTATTGGTTAGCAAACGATTGGTCCAGGAAGTTGTATTCAAATGGCTGGCCCGGATTTATTTGGGCAAAAACGCCTTTGATATAAGCCAAAGACTTCTGCATATGCTGTTCCTGAATTCTGATGAGTAGCTGGTCGGCCCGCTGTTTTTTCAAGACCATCACAAGCGGCTCGATCTGGTTGTGCAGCGAGCGTAAATGGAAATCGCTGATGACGCCGGTAATTTCCACCTTTCGGGTATCGAGTTCGATGAGCCCGGCCGTGCGGGTTTTCCAGCCCAATCGTCTCAGCATGGCCTGGTTCACCAGTACGGCGTCCGAAGAATCATTATCCAGTACGGCTGAAAAGTTACGACCCTCTCTTACATGCATTTGCAGGACGTTCAGATAGTCTTCATCCACATTAAAATATTCAGCACTGACCGGTATCTCGGTCCCTTTTTTATAAAATGAAAAGGTGGACTGGTTGTTCAAATCACCCCCGATGGTGCCGTCCGTCAGGCTCACATGTCGGATCAGCGGATTTTGGAGTAACTTATCTTTCAATGCTTTGGCATGTTGCTGCGAAGACGGTGAACTCAGCGAAATGTTGATTACCTGCTGCTGGTTAAATCCCAGTTCTTTATTACTCATATATTGTAGTTGCTGGTACACCACAATCGTCCCGACGATCATGATCATGGAAATAGAGAATTGCAGCACTACCAATGATTTTCTCAGCAATGCTCCTTGAGCTGTGGATGCAATAGAACCTTTGAGTACGATTGCCGGATTGAATTTTGATAAAATGAATGCCGGATAAAGCCCGCTGACGAAGCCTACCGCAAGTGTTAATGCAACAAACAATCCGGCAGTTTTGAGACTGAACAGGTCCAATACCAACGTTTTATCGGCCACGGAATTAAAAAATGGCAGCAATAAATACAGGAGCAGAAGACCAGCCGACATGGCTAGAAAAGATATTAACACCGACTCGGCCAGAAATTGCGCGATGAGCTGAAAACGTTGTGATCCTGCTGCCTTCCTGACACCGATCTCGCGGGCACGTCCGGTTGCTCGGGCGGTAGCGAGGTTGATGTAATTCACAATGGCGATCAGGAGAATAAAAAAGCCGATGATCGAAATAGTATATATGTAGCGCATCGTACTTCCATTTTCCTCGCCAAGCAGATGCGAAGAGTGGAGGTGAATCTCGCTGAGCGGCTGGAAAAAGACTTTGAATGTTACTTTTTGATCACCTTCGTCACCAACTGTTTTCGCAATGTATTTCTTATAGAAAGCTGGCATCTTGCTTTCCAGTTTTCGGGCTGTGGAAGCGTCATTGAGCATGAGATAAGTCAATGTATTGAAGTTCTCCCAGTTGTCAGGCCTTACCATATTTATCTTGTAGTTAAAATAGGGCAGGACCGCGTCAAATTTGAGATGGTGGTTGCCGGGGAGATCTTTGATGACGGCAGCGACTGTAAACGGGACACTATCTTTCACAAGAACTGTTTTGCCAAGGAGGCCTGAACTTTTACCAAATAATACATTGGCGAGCTTTTGGGTCAGCACTACGTTATTGGTGCCGGTTAAAGCATTTGCTGCATTGCCTTCGATGAAATCGTAGTCAAAAAAACCAAACAAGGATGAGTCGGCATAAATCATTTCCTTCACATTGACCGCATTTTCGCCACTTCTGAAAATCTGCCCGCCGGTTTTCACCCTTAACGTTTTCTGGATTTCGGGGTATTCCTGCTGCAAAGCAGGGGCGAACGGCGTTGCGGCGGTAGCCATATTGTATTCATTGCCGGCCCATTTGATGTCTAGATTTAACCTGTAAATACGGTCCGCATTTCGATGGTACTTGTCAAAGCTCAATTCATCATTCACATAAAGGCCCAGTACAATCGCACAGGTTATACCGCAGGATAAGCCCGCTAAGATCAGGATACTGTATGTCTTGCTCCTCAGCAGGTTGCGCCAGGCGATCTTGAAGTAGTTTTGCAGCATGAGAATTGGTTGATTTGCTTCGCTGCAAAATAACCAAATTATCATGCCTGTCTAATTTTTGATTCTAACGAATTGATATTAAAAGACTTACGTATTTAATTCGTCCGATTTTGAACAAATCTGTCCGCTAGTTTTTCCTGATCCTTTCATTTTCATCCTTCGAGGTACCTCGTGAGGCCTGGCCTTTTACCTTGTTATTTCCGAAAGAACGTGAATAAGTCAGTTTTACGATCCTGGTGCGGGCAGACTCGGCTTTGTAGGTAAAATTTGCGGTCAGGTCAAAAGCTTCGCGGGTAAGTCCGCCGAAATTGCCGTGGACCCGCATGGATTTGAAAACATCCGTAACCGCCAGCTGGAAGCTTCCGCCATTGTTTTTCAGCTCCTTTTTCAAACCCGCATTCAGCATGCCCAACTGTTTGATTTTCTTGGAACCTTCGTAAGTAAAGGAATTGTACCAGCCCGAGATCTCGAAAGTGAAGTTGCGTGGCAGGGAAAAGGTTTGGTTACCGTTAAAATTGTAGGCTGTATATGTTTTTTCGAGCTTCTCGCGGGTATGTTCCAGCTTGAACCGGCGGATGCTCGCAATGCCTGTCAGGGAGACATTCCACCAGCTGGTAATGGAAAAAGGAAGGTTGGCCTGCAATGAAAGGTTGTTTTGATAAGCCATATTTTGCGGTGCCTGGTACATAAGGTCCTGTGCGGCGGTCTCGGCCTGCTGGTACAGCACAATGGGGTTTTTGTCCCGCGAGGCCGTGACCGAAAACGAGTAACCCAGGTAGTGATAGCCGAACTTCAAATTATTGGTAATCGTCGGACGGAGAGATGGATTGCCTGTGGAAACCGACATCGGGTCGTTATAAAGCAGGTAGGACGAAAGGTCATTGAACGAAGGCCGTGTAATCCTTTTGGTATAGGAAAGCTGGATTTCGGACCGTTCGTTGAATTTCCTGGACAGGAAAACACTCGGGAATAGCTTACCCAGCCGCCGGTCGATCTTGTTTTCCTCTTTGTCGGCATCCGCATGCGTGTATGCATATTCGTACCGCAGTCCTGCGACGAGATTCAGCTTAGGATTGAATGCGACATTTACAGAAGTGTAGCCCGCCCCGATGTTTTCCTGCATTTTGGTATCATTGGTGTACCTCGAACTGCCCACCCATTCGCCATGAACCTGGTTCAATATCCGCGATAGGGCCGAACTGGTGGTATGTGTGCCTTTTACGCCGGCTTCGAGCCGGGCTTTCATTCCCAACTGCCGCGAATAATCCATCTTGAAAACGCCTACCTGGATGGGCGAGCGGGCGATACCACTCTGGCGGTTGGAAAATATGCTGCCGTTGGGGATAGCTTCATTCCCGGCACCGTCGTAAAAAGTGGTGTAGCCTTCGGTCGGGCTGCGGCTGTTGTAGGCCAGGTAGTCGAGGTCTATGTTGAGTTTTTCTCCATCATTCATCCGTTTTTCGAAGAATAAGTTGGTGATCGTATTGTTCCACCTGCCTGTGCCCAACACCTCGGCCCGCATCACAAGCAGCGAATCGGTGTCTGCGATCGCATAGGAACCGTGGTTATAAAGGTGGCGGTTCGTGCGGTTGCTGTTGAAAGTAACATTCGCACCCAGCGTCGTTTTGCCCAGGTCTAGAGACAAGCCCGCAGTTGCATGGTGGTTGTCCGATTTTGCTATTTGTGTACTTCCTGCTTCCACGTAAAGATTTCCCCCAAACGAAGGCATATTTTGGGTACCTTTTGCTTCCCAGCCGTCTTTAAAGTGATCATGCAAAAATGAGTAGGAGCCATACACGCTCAGTTTGCCGGTATTGCGTGAAATACTGGCATTGGCAGCACCTTTTTCGGCCCAGCCGTAGCCAGCGGTAACTGACGCGGAGCCGGTTGTGCCCAAGTCTTCCCGTTTTTTGAGTACGATATTGATCATCCCCGCCGATCCTTCGGCATCATATTTCGACGGCGGCGTTGTGATCAGTTCTATTTTCTCAATGTCGTTGGCACTCATGCTGTTCAGCATAGCTACGAGTTGCGACATGGGCAGGCGCATCAGCTTGCCGTTGAGCATCACGAGCACGCTGCTTTTCCCGTTCAGCGCAATGCTGCTGTTGCGCATATCCACAAATACGCCCGGTGAGCGTTCGAGGACTTGCAATGCTGAGCTTCCTTTTGACATGATGCTGCTCTCTACGTTCACGACGGTGCGGTCGATTTCCTGCTGGTATAAAGGCTTCTGCCCTTTTACGACCACTTCGCCCATGGTCTGGATGTCCTCCTCCAGAATGCTTTCACCCAGATTTTTGCCGCTTTCATTGGGCGCGATTGCAAAAGAGGGGGAGTCAAAGGTTTTGTAACCGACGGCGGTAGCTCTCAGAAAATAGGTGCCCGGATTGGTCTTTTCAATCGTATAGGCTCCGGTTTCATCAGATACAGCGCCCTTCACCAGTGAACTGTCGGCAGGATTCATCAGGAGCACATTGGCGAAGAGGACAGGCTGGCCATCTTTTGTCTGAAGTTTGCCGGTGATTTGGCCAAATGCGTAATTGGTTATTAGCCCCATTATCAGGCTGATGCGAAGAAGTCTCATGGCGAAATGGTTCTTTTGATTGATATTGATGATTCAAAAGAACACGGGGTAGGCGATTAGAAGAAATGGAAGGGATGACTGGTACAGGAATTTTGACCAAATGCTTTTTTTTTGGATATTTATAGTTCGCATCAAGATTGTATGCGACCCGAATAGATAGGAGATTGCCATTCATACACTTAATATATCAAACATCATGAAGTACACCGGGAATACAATTTCCAAACCTGTAGTTGGAAAGGAAGCCAAAATCCTATCCAAAGCGATGAGAACAGGAGGTTACGTTGCAAATGAAAAGGCGATTGCAACCGCCAAAAGAATTGCCCAACAGATACTACAAGAAGAGGGTAGGTAATGTCGCAACCACGATTTGAAGGCCTGAACTTCTCCAAACACGAAGTGACCGAGCTAAACCCTGACCTGGAGAACCTGGGCCAGGGTTTTAAGTGTTTAAGAAATGATTTTGCTACCTATTTGAAAGGGAACAAAATCAAAACTGAATGTAAGGCATTAACAAGTAAATGCTGGATTGTTGCACACGACGAGAAGATCGCCGGTTACATCACTTTGATGGCAGACAAGCTTACGATGGAAACACCTGTTTTGAAGAATGAGGGAGTTGGCTATACCACCTTTCCTGCGATAAAAATAGGATGGCTGGCAGCCGACAAGAGAGCAAAGGGTGCCGGGAAAAGACTGCTGGACTGGGCCATAAAGTACATTACCCAAGATTTGGTAAACAGGGTTGGGATTAGGTTTGTCACAGTCGATGCCTTGTATGATGTAGATTCTGATTATGACGTGTCCGGATATTATGCTCAATTTGGATTCCGGTATACGCAACCGGCAGAGCAGTTGCCACCGGCAGGAAATTACAGGACTATGTATTTTGATATCAAGGCTGTTCTTGAAGAAATCAGGATTGCAAAAGAGATGCCTGAAAACACAAGTGCTAAATAGGAATTTACGGTCATGAAACACAAAGTATTCTCAGCAACTTGCCTGACTGTCCTGGCAATCTTCACAACGTCCTGCACCCTGTTCGCCCAGCAGAAACAAAGCGAGCCCATCGTAAAGCCCTCCATTGTTCATCTGCAATGGCTGCTCGGCACCTGGGAAACCACCACAAAGAGAGGCCTCGTTTTTGAAACCTGGAAGAAAGTGGGCGACGCCGAATTTGCCGGTAAAAGTTATTCGGTTAAGGGCGGCGATACCTTGGTTTTTGAGCGTGTTCAATTGATACAAAAGAATGAGAGTCTTTTTTATATCCCTACGGTGGCTGACCAGAACAACGGGAAGCCGGTCAGCTTCAGATCAAAGTCGGTGTCGCCGGTTGAAATGGTATTTGAAAATCCGGAACATGATTTTCCCCAACAGATCAGTTATACCCGGATTGGCGGGGATTCGCTGTATGCGGTGACCTCCGGAATCGTGAACGGACAACTTAAGTCCCAGAAGTTCAAAATGCGAAAATTGCAGTAACGGTTGCGCAATCGGACGAGCTTCTTCAAAAAACTCCTATCTTATCAAAAAAAGGCTTTTTTGACGTCAAACAAGTTGTTTTACAATTGAAATTGTAAACCGGCATTGATATATTTGTTCAGGCTGTGTGCCAAACCCTGAACCTTAACAGACCAGAATGGATGCATTGAATTATTTGCGTAAAGAGATCAGATCGTATTTTCCGGAATCTTCGGAGCTGATGCTTTCAAGCGCTTTTGCTACTCACCCACGGTTTAATTTTTATTTTGAAATCAAACCCCGAGAACGCTTCCTGTTGTACCTGAACTGGGACGGAGACGATCTCAGGTATACACTCAAATGCCTGGAATTCAGGGACTGGGAAGTGCTGAAGCGATTGGTTGATGCGTACCCTACTGTTGGGTCCAAAGCTTTCAATATCGGTCAGCCACGGGCACTGATCTCTTTTTTATACCGCGCCGACGACCGGCTGGCTGCCTTGCAATTCAAAGGAAGTATCAATGGACATATTGATTCTCACGAAATTACCGGAGCCCAGCTCTTGCAGGGGTTAAATCCTTTTCAGTGAAATTGACCGGCCTCAAAATTTAAACAGCAGATCCTATGAAAATTCAGGCAGGTTTGGTTTTCATTTGGATGGCCGTTGTATTAATTATTCCAGAGAATAAACCAACGCATTCTTTTCACCCGGTTCAGGGATTTGTAATTGACACCCTGGCGAGTAACCTGGTCGTGCCCTGGCAGATCGTTTTCCTGCCCGACGGTACCATGCTTTTCACGGAAAGGGAAGGGCGTTTGCGGATTTACCGCGACGGGAAATTACTGGAAAAGCCGGTTGCCGTTTTTCCAAACTTACCTCTGAACAATAAATCGGGTTTGCTGGGCATGTGCATACACCCCGATTTTGGTAAGAACAGATACATTTATCTCGCCCATAATTATACGCAGAACAATGCGATGAAACTGCGTGTGGTACGTTACCACTTTGATCATGACTCGCTTACAGTACCGAAGATCATTTTTGAAAACATACCGGCCAATCGCAACCACACGGGCTGCCGTCTGGTATTCGGGCCGGACAAGAAGCTGTATGTATCAACCGGTGACGCCGACCAGCCTGCCTTGTCGCAGGATCTGAAAGCATATAACGGTAAGATACTGAGGGTAAATGACGATGGCTCCATTCCTGCGGACAATCCTTTTGTAAAAGTAGATTCGGCAAAAAAAGAAATATGGTCGTACGGCCATCGCAATCCGCAGGGGCTGGCATTTCAGCCCGGTACCCATCAACTGTACAGTTCGGAGCACGGGCCGACCGGAGGGGACGAGGTCAACCGGATCCAAAAGGGCCAGAATTATGGGTGGCCGGGGGTGCATCACCAGGATAAAAAAGAGGGCATGGTTTCGCCACTTGTGCAATACACACCGTCTATCGGGCCGTCGGAGGCGATGTTTTATACGGGAAAGCAGTTCCCGGAATTGCAGGGGAAGCTGCTGGTGGCTTGCCTCAGGGGCGAATCGATTTTGGTTTTGCAACCAGTGAAGGATAGCATCCTCAGTCAGCAGGTCTTTTTGAAAAAACAGTATGGCCGGATCAGGTCGCTCGTTACGGGGCCGGATGGGAATATCTATTTTTCAACATCACAGGTTGATCCCGCGGAAGGGCAGGGCGGCCCCCCGTTTGATATGGTGCTGCGCATGCGGCCTTCGGGTAAAAATGTAAAACTGCCGCTTATGGCAATGAGTGCGGCAGCCGGTAGCCTGGTTGTCTCGGGCAATACCGGTCCCGAAATGCTCGTGAAGCAATTATGCGGCAGCTGCCATGGGAACAATCTGGAAGGTACGCAGCGGGCCAAGGGGTTGATAGGGACGGAACTTTTCTATGGTTCCGACCGTGCCGCAATTTTGAATAACATCACCAATGGGATCACTGACAAAGGGATGCCCGCCTGGAAAGGCGCTATTGTAAAAGAGGATATTGAAAAGCTGACAGACTTTATTTTGAACAAAAGAAAGTCTGTCAGCCAGCATTAATGCAGTTTTTAGTTTTTTGAGAATTGCAATAGCTCGTTGCTCGCTGCATTGTCATCTTTCAGAGAAATGAGCTTGTCCGTTTTTGTCACGATAACCCAGTCGTGGTTTAATTTCGAAATTTTACTATCCGTCGTATTGAGGTTGATCTGGAATTTGGTTAGACCGTCATTTTGAAATTGTTTCCAGGTCCCTGAAATGGTTTGTCCATTTCCAGAAAGATGAAGGACACCATTTTCTGCAAATTCCAACAGGTATCCGTTGAAGTCATTGGTTTTATCTTCTTGAGGCTCTGTGAACGAAGAAACTTTCCAGCCCGTACCCGGCGTGCCATTTGTGACATCGGGACTGACATTGTCGTCGCTCGAACAGGAGCTGAGCAGGCTCAGGGTTGAAAAAAAGAAAACGAACAGCAAAAAGGATCTTGTTTTCATAGATTTGTCGGGGAATAAAAGTGGTATGATGATGTCGGAACCCAAATGGGCTTCCATCTCCTAATACGGACAAGAAGCCTGCCGGGTTGCTAGCAAAGTTTGAAAACGTTCCGGTGCCCGGCCCTCAGCTTTCATCATCGGTATTCATGATTTTCATCAACACCGCGTAGGCATTTTTAACCACCAGCCTGGTATCCGAGCGAATATCCTTTCCTTCAATCTGCTGCCTGCCATTGCTGATTGCGCCGGGCGTCACTTCCTCCATTTCAAAATGGCCGTTACCGCTGTCGGTGAACACAAAAAACTTATTTTCCCATCTCACTACGGCTTCTTCCGGCACTGTAAGCGCTTTTTTGTTACGGACGGAAACTTCTCCATTGATAAACATGCCGGGAACCAGAGCAGGATCGTATTTTTCAAAATGACAATGCACCTCGGCCATCCGGTCCTGGTCCAGGTTTTTACTGATCAAAATAATTTCGGCCTCGAATTTCTTTCCTGGGTCGCTATTGGTGTAGGCCACCACGTGCTGCCCGACCGACAATGCCGCCAGGTCTTTTTCAAAGACATTCAGCGCCAAGTGGATATCGCCCGGGTCCACGAGCTCGAACAACATATCGGTTGGCGACGTGTACTTGCCCACGTTCACATTCACTTTCGACACAAAACCATTGATCGGAGAAACAATGGAAACACTTTTGGAAATGTTATCGGCTTTCAATTTTACGGGCGCGATACCGATCACTTCCAATTTTTGTCCCAGAGCACTCATCAGGATCCGCTGCGTTTCCATTTCTGACCTGGCCTGTTGCAACACTTTATCACTGCTGGCTTTGCTGGCGTTCAGGTCACGCTGCCGGGTGTATTCGGTTTCGGCCAGAGCGAATTTTTCTTTGGCTGTGAGGTAATCCTGCTGCAACTGGATAAACTGCATGTCCTCCAATTCGGCCAGCACCTGACCTTTTCTGACGTGCATCCCCGGCAGCATTTTCGTCGATTTCAGGTAGCCGCCGAGAGGGAAGCTCAGGCTTACAGTGCTCTGTGGAGGTACGTCAATCTTTCCGGTCAGTGTGAGTACGCCGCTGATATTTTCCAAAGTGGGGGTGCCCACTTCGATACCGACGCTTTTGAGCTGTCCGGAATTGAAGGAAACCGTTTGCGCGATTTGCGTCGAATCGGCTTTTTTTGCCGTTTCGGACGATTCTTCTTTTTGCTCTTTTCCGCATGCTGTCAGCAACAACAGGCTCAGCAATAATAGGTTATACGCTCTCATTTTTGATGTCTTTATAGATTTTTCAACTTTAATAATTGGATCACTGCCTCGTTATAGCTGCCAAGCATCCCGATGTACCCGCTTTTGATCGTAATCGCCTGGTTCACCAGGATCACCCATTGCAAATAGTCGATTTCGCCTTCCTGAAATTGGTGATCGGCCGTAGTTATAATCAGATCCGCGTTTTTGAGCGCCTCTTTTTCGTAGTATTCCAGACTTTCGAGGTATTTCCGGACCTGACTGAACGCATTGGCCGATTCGGTTTTGAGCTGCAAGGCGATCTGATCGGTTTGTTTGCGGCTCTTTTCCCATTCCAGTTTGGCCGCATTGGCCCGGGCAGACTGTGCTTTGAAGAACAGCGGGATCGCGACCCCGGCATTGAGGTAGCTGAACCGGTCGCCGCTTTTGTAAAATAATTCCTGGCCGCCGACAGTCTGCGGGCCAATCAGGCTTTGATTGTTATAGCCGAGGGTCAGATCCGGCAGAAGCTTTGATTTCTCCGCTTTCCAGCGGAACTGCGCCGCATTTTGCTCGTGGAAGGCTAGTTCCGCCAGAGGCAGATGCGCCACGGCGGTATCGGCGAACGTAAGTGTATTGGAAATTTTGGGATCATCAATCAACGGATAATAAAGCTGGCCGTCCTGAATCAGAAAATTGAATTGGCTGATCACGATTTCAAGGTCCCTGCTGAGCAGACTGAGCTGATTGTTGATCTGTTGCCGATGGGACTGGGCGGCCGTTTTTTCCAGCACATTTGCAGCCCCTTTTTCGAAACGCAGGTTTGACTTTTCCTCAAAGAACCGGTAAATGCTGTCGGCATAGGTCAGCAGCTTTTTCTGTTCAGACAGGACTGCATATTGGTAAAAAAGTTGCCTGACACCAGCCCGTATATCCTGTTCGGTCACCTTGGTTTGTGCCCGTGCGGCCAGGAGATTGGCATGCAGCACATTTTTTTGATTGGAGTAAACCGACGGGAAACTGAACGTCTGGCTGATCGCGAAACGTGTATCGTGGTTGATGCTGTTGAATCGCCCGTAATCCGCTGTGACATTGGTCTTTGAAAGATCGTAGGCAGTGGATTTCAATCGTTCTTTCGCCATTTCATTCAGCCTTGAACTTTGGGTCTGAAGGTTCTTTTCCAACGCAATTTTAATCGCGTTTTCCAACGTAATGGCATTCTGAGATTGCGCATTGCTTTGATTCACGGCGATAATGATCAGAAAAAGTGCGGCGACCGCCTTGTTCACTTTTACCTTCCTTTCAACCAAAAGATAAAGAGCCGGAAGTACAAACAGGGTAAGCAGGGTCGCGGTAATGAGTCCGCCAATCACTACGGTGGCGAGTGGTCGCTGTACTTCCGCACCGGCCCCGTTACTCAAGGCCATCGGTAAAAACCCAAGCGAGGCAACAGCGGCAGTCATCAATACCGGACGAAGCCGGTTACGTGTGCCGGTCATGACGAGCTGCCAGGCGTCGGTGATCACGCCTTCTTTCCTGATCCGGTTAAATTCAGACAGCAAAACAATCCCATTCAAAACTGCCACCCCGAAGAGCGCAATGAAACCCACTCCGGCCGAGATACTGAATGGCATCCCGCGCAATGCCAATGCAAACACGCCTCCAATGGCGGATAAGGGGATCGCCGTGTAAATCAGTGCACCGTCTTTAACCGATGAAAAAGCAAAATAAAGCATGATAAAGATCAGCAGCAACGCTACCGGCACTGCGACGCCCAGCCTGGCTTTGGCCTGTTGCAGATTTTCAAAAGCGCCCCCATAAGTAACGCTATACCCGGCATCGAACTTCATTTTGGCATCCACTTTCCCCTGCAATTCTTCCACGATCGACTGAACATCCCGGCCTCTTACATTGAACCCGACAATGATCCTGCGGCGGGTGTTTTCGCGCTGGATCTGGTTCGGCCCCTCGATCTCCCGGATGCTGGCTACCTGATAAAGTGGGATCTGGATGCCGGAGGGAGTTGATATCAGCAGGTTCTGCACGTCATTGATATTCTTCCGGCCCTCACTGCCGACCCTGACGACAAGGTCGAATTTTTTCTCGCCTTCGTAGATCTGCCCGGCGGCGGCCCCCGCAAATGCCGCATTGATGGTGCGGTTTACTTCGTCAATATTGAGACCATATTTGGCAATTTCGCCCCGGTTGAACTCGATCACGATCTGCGGCATCCCGGTAACCTTTTCGATATACCAATCTGCCGTGCCTTTTACCGTTTTGGAGATATTTCCCAATTGTTCTGCATAGGCAGCCAGCTTGCCAAGGTCTTCCCCGAAAATCTTGCAAACCACATCCTGTTTGGCGCCGGTCATGAGTTCGTTGAAACGCATCTGTACCGGATACTGAAATCCTGTGGTGACCCCGGGGACTACCTCCTGGGCCGTAGCGGCCATTTTGCCGGCCATTTCCGGAAAAGTTTTGGCACTCGTCCATTCCGATTTGTCTTTTAAAACAATGATCATATCCCCACCTTCGATCGGCATGGGGTCCGTCGGTATTTCGGCGCTGCCAATCCGGGACACTACCTTTTCTACTTCCGGATAATCCTGCTTCAATTTTTCCGAAATGCGGTTGATGGCATCGATGGTGGTGGTGAGATTGGTACCCACCAGTAGTCGCGTTTCGGTCGCGAAATCACCTTCTTCCAGTTGCGGGATAAACTCGCCGCCCATTTGGGTGAAAAGGAAAACAGCCACCCCAAACAAGGCAAATGCCGAAAGCACCATCATTTTGCGGAATTTTAAAGCACGGGAAAGCAAGTTTTGATAACCATTTTCCAGCCTTAGCATGACACGATCGGAGAAATTGGGGGTGTGCGAAATCTTTTTGCTGAGCAACATCGAGCTGATCATCGGCACGTAAGTCAGGGATAAAATGAATGCGCCCAGGATCGCGAACGCAACCGTTTGTGCCATGGGCTTGAACATTTTTCCCTCAATGCCTGACAGCGAAAGGATCGGCAGGTACACAATGAGAATGATGATCTGACCAAAAACAGCCGCGTTCATCATCCGGGAGGCCGAGCCGGACACTTCGCTGTCCATTTCATCCTGTGAGATCTGGTTGACAGCCGCATACCTTTTGGAGAAATGCAAATGGTGAAGGATCGCCTCTACGATGATCACCGCGCCATCCACGATCAGCCCGAAGTCCAGCGCGCCCAGGCTCATCAGATTACCGCTCACGCCAAAGATGTTCATCATCGCAATCGCAAAAAGCATGGACAGCGGGATCACCGAAGCCACAATCAGCCCTGCCCGCAGGTTACCCAGGAACAAAACGAGGACAATAACCACAATGAGCGCGCCCTCGAGGAGGTTATGCTCCACCGTTCCGATGGCATTATTTACCATTTTGGTCCGGTCGAGAAATGGCTCGATGGTTAGGCCTTCTGGCAGCGTTTTCTCGATCTCTGCAATGCGGTTCTTCACATTTTTGATCACTTCTGAAGAATTCCCGCCTTTCAGCATCATCACAATTCCACCCGAAAGTTCGCCCTTCCCCGCCATGGCCAGCGCCCCGTAGCGGATGGCTGAACCTATGCGGACTTCGGCTACGTGGCTGATCAGCACCGGCGTCCCGTTCGTGCTGGTTTTGACAACAATGTGATTGATATCGTCCATCGAGCCGGCCAGGCCGACACTGCGTATATAGAGCACCGAAGGCCCCTTTTCAATGTATGCGCCGCCGGTATTCTGGTTGTTGCGGCTCAATGCGGTAAACACATCGCTGATCGAAAGGTTAAGCGATTTCAGGCTGGCGGGGTTAACAGCCACTTCATATTGTTTCAGGTCGCCCCCGAAAGTGGAGACATCGGCTACGCCCGCGGTGCCCAGTAATTGTCTGCGTACGATCCAATCCTGCGTCGTGCGGAGATCGGCCAGCGAATATTTTTTTTCATAACCGTCTTTCGGCTTGATCACATACTGGTAAATTTCACCCAATCCAGTCGTAACCGGCGCGAGTTCAGGCGTATCGGCGTTTTCGTTCATCTCCACCTGGGCCAGCCGCTCGGTTACCTGCTGCCTGGCCCAGTACACATCGGAGCCATCTTCGAAAACAATGCTGATCAGCGAAAGCCCGAACCGCGACATGCTGCGGCTTTCTTTCAGGCCCGGAATGTTGCTGATCGCCTGTTCGATCGGAAAAGTAATGAGACGCTCCACATCTTCGGCTCCCAGTGCGGGGGCAGTGGTGATCACCTGGACCTGGTTATTGGTAATATCGGGGACGGCATCTATCGGGAGCTGGGTCACTTCATAGATACCGTAGATCACCCACAGCATCATGAATATGCCAACAATCAGTTTGTTCCTGACTGAAAACAGGATGATTTTATTGAGCATAACTTATTTATAAATAAATACATAGCAAAAAATGTTACGCGTGCACGAAACCATGCAGGCATAAGAGGCCGGCACCTTGGGCGCCGTAAGCATGTAATTTATTTAAGCTCGCGGAGGGCGAAAGAGAGAGCCAAGCGCAGCGTGGTATTGCACCTGCGGTTTGTCGGGGCCGTAATCAGCCTTGATGGGAGGCCAATCGGTATTTTTAAAGGAAAAAGAAGTCGTAAAAGGGATGAAAAGGAAGCTGGTATGCTGGATTTCAAATTTTTTGAAGGGAAGCTGCATGTCCTTCTCATCATCGTCGTCATTCAAATCATCGCCCCAATAATGCATAGAGAGAAAGTCCATAAAGCTGATTTCATGGTTTAATGCTTTATGTTCTATGAAATGTGTTATCAGTGAAGGGACTTTGAAGACCTGATACAGTGACGTGGTATCAAGCAGGACGATTGTTAGGAGGATATGTAGAATAAACCTTTTCACAATTGCTAAGGTAAGGGGTCAATGGGAGGATTGCAAGGGGAAAGCGGATTTACGGATAGGTTCAATCCTTCTGTTCTATCGCCAGCCACACCATCCCGCATAAAAAGGGGGGGCCTGACTATCAGGAAAAGCGGGGGCACTTCAATTCTGCCGGACCTGACAACTGTTGACCAGCTGGTTCTCCTTCCCTGCCGAAACCGGACAGAGCCTTTGAGCAATCCAGTCTTCGGGTACACGGAGCGCTCCGATTTTCTCTTCCAACCCCAAAATTCTCAATTAATTACCCGGATAATGAAAAAATTAATGGGTTTTCCCAATCCATTAATCATTTATTAACCATTTCTTAATAGGGCACGTCTTTCTTTGGACCCATGGTTAGGCCAGCCAAAATATAACTCATCAGTACTTAAATTTAATTATGGTAAGAATTGGAAAGCGGTTCCACCTCCGGGAATACCGCAAGGAAAGACATCTACTTGAACCCAAACAAATGGTATGAAAAATCGACTTTTATCAAAACAGAAAGACATGTGGGGCTTTCGGAAAATGCGAGGGATAGGCGTTGTGGTTTGCCTGATATTGCTGTTGGGCGGCCACGTTTTTGCACAAAATACAATTGATGAAACGGTAGTTGCCGGAGATGTCCGCGATGAAAAGAACCTGGCGATCCCGGGTGCAAGCATTGTGCTGCAAGGGACTACAAAAGGCACTACGACGGACGTGGAAGGCAAGTTTTCACTTTCGGTACCCAAATCGGGATCGGTGCTGATCGTTAGTTTTCTGGGTTACAAACGCAAGGAAATAACGGTGGGCAGTCAGACTAACTTTGACATTAAGATGGAACTGAGCACCGATGAACTGAATGAGGTGGTGGTGGTAGGCTATGGAACGCAAAGGAAGCAGACCCTGACAGGCGCAATCTCCAACATTGTTTCCGAACAGATCAAAACGACGACGCATACCAGTTTGGCCCAAAGCCTTCAGGGGAAAGTGGCTGGTGTGCAGATACGCCAGAACTCCGGTGAACCGGGCTCGTTCAGTACCAACATCAACATACGTGGTTTTGGCGAGCCGCTGTATGTGGTCGACGGTGTTGCCAGGGACGGTGGTTATGAATTTCAGAAGATCAACCCGGACGATATCGAAAGTATATCGGTGTTGAAGGATGCTTCCGCGGCAATTTTCGGGATTCGTGCCGGAAATGGAGTCGTTATTGTGACTACAAAAAAAGGAAAACAGGGTAAACCGCAGTTCAGTTACAGTGCGGTATATGGACGCCAAAGTCCGACCGACGTGCCCAAAATGACCAGCGCGTTGCAATGGGCCGAAATGCGGAATGACGCGGCGAAGAACCTGGGCGAAAATCCGATTTATTCGCCCGAAGAGATCGAGAAGTTCAGGTCCGGCGCGCCGGGTTATCAGGGCACAGACTGGTATAAAGAGGTTTTGAACAAATCGGCTTCCCAGCAGCAGCACTTCATTTCGGCATCCGGCGCTGAAGGCTCCACTTCCTATTTCGCCAGTTTTGGTTACCAAAAAGAAAATGGTTTGCTGAAAAGCAATGATATGGGTTACCAGAAGTACACGTTCCGTACAAATGTGGGTATCGACCTTTCTAAAAACCTGAAAGCGGATATCATACTTTCGGGTTTGTTTGACAAAAGGACCCAGCCGGGCGACAACTTTTTCAACATTTACAAAGGTACCCGCATTGCGTTGGCGACGGAGCGGCCTTATGCCAATGACAATCCCAAGTATCCTGCACTTCTGAGCGGGGGGTACAATCCGGTTGCGCTGGCAAACGGCGACCTCACAGGTTATGCCGAGGACGTGAACAAATTCTTCCAGTCCACTTTCGCGCTGACTTACACTGTTCCATTTCTGCCTGGATTGCGGGTGAAGGGCCTGGTAGCTTACGATAGCAACAATTACCGCAACAAGTCGCTTTCAAAGAGCTACAACCTCTATACTTACGACGCCACGCTGGACAAATACACGGCGCACGCACAGCGTAACCCTTCGCGTATCAGCAATAATTTTTCGGACAACAACCGGGTGACTTTTCAGGGCCAATTGTTTTATAATAAGGTTATTGCAAAAAACCATAACCTCGGAGCGACGCTGGTTTACGAGCAGCAGGAATCTAAAAACCGCTGGGCCGGACTGGGCAGAGAGTATGCCTTTTTTACCAATGACCAGATTGACCAAGCCGGTTTGAACAACCAGACGACCAGCGGTTCCGAAAGCGAATATGCAAGCCAGTCTTTTGTGGGGCGTCTGAATTATGATTTCAAAGAAAAATACCTGCTGGAAGTAGCGGCCCGTTACGACGGTTCGTACCGCTACCATCCCGATCGCCGCTGGGGGCTTTTCCCCGTTGTTTCGGCCGGCTGGCGGATTTCCGAAGAAGCGTTCATGAAGCAAATTCCATTCATTTCCATGCTGAAACTGCGTGGTTCGTATGGTCTGGTTGGTGCGGATGCCGGTGCACCGTTCCAATATGTACCGGGCTTTTCGCTGACTGGCGGCGGTGGTTATGAATTCACTAACGGCAACTACACCACCGGAGCCGCCTCGCCGGCGATCGTGAACGAGAAACTGACCTGGTTCAAGTCCAATATCCAGGATGTGGGCATCGATGTGGGCCTTTGGGATAATAAGATTGACCTCACTTTTGATGTATACCAAAGAGACCGCAAGGGCTTGCTTGCGCGGAGGAACGTATCGTTACCCAATACTTTCGGGGGAACATTGCCCGAAGAAAACCTGAACAGCGACCGGGTAAGAGGCATCGAGTTCTCGGCGGGTTACAGCGGCCAGATCCGGGATTTCAAATACGGCATTTCCGGAAACTTCAACTATGCACGGACCATGAACCGGTATGTAGAAAGGGGCGATTTCCTGAACAGTATGGACAAATGGCGGAATGGCGCGGCCAACCGCTGGAACGACGTGGTATGGGCGTACCAATTGGAAGGCCAGTTCCAGAACCAGGACGAGGTGATTTATGCCCCCATTCAGAACGGCGACCTGGGCAATACCCGCGAACTTCCGGGCGATTTCAGGTACAAGGACGTGGATGGAAACGGTGTGATCGACGGAAACGATGCAATCCCGTTGTTCTTCGGAGGCGACCCGAAAATGTATTATGGGGTTACGCTGAATGCGGCGTGGAAGGGTTTTGATTTTACTGCGTTGTTTCAGGGCTCCGGTAAATACAGCGTGCGTTTCCGGGAGGTATATGCAGAAGTATTCGCATTCCGGGGCAATACGCCCGAGTACTTTTACGATCGCTGGCACCAGGGCGACGATGGCCAATGGATCCCCGGGACCTGGCCTGCGTCCCGCTTCAACTACAATGTGGGCGCGATGTACGCCGAGAGCTCGGCATGGCGGAAGGACGCATCTTATCTGAGGTTCAAAAGCGCGCAGCTGGGTTATACGCTCAAATTAGGCTGGCTCAAAAAGATCGGGATCCAGGACGTACGTCTGTATGCCAATGCGCACAACATTTTCACTTGGGCCGACCCATTCGTGAAGCCCTTTGACCCCGAAAAAATTGAAGGATTGTTTGGCGCGGGACTTACTTACCCGGTGACGAGAAGCTACAATTTTGGTATCAATGTTAAATTTTAACAGCTGCGAAAAATGAAATTCATTAAAAATACATGGCTGCTGGTCACATTTCTCCTGGCTGCCGGCTGCGGAAATGTTATCGACAAACAGCCACTTGATAAACTGCAGGGAGAAAACCTGTTTTCCAACCCGGAAGGTGTGAAGCTTTATATGGCAAACCTGTATTACCAGCTGCCGATCGAAGATTTTACGTTTTTCAGGCAGGGTTTCAACTGGAACACGGGCGACCCGAACAATGGCGGGTTTGCCCCGGCTATGATCACCGACGAAGCAGTCCACACCGAGTTCGGGGACTTTATAGGCGACGGCGATTTCCAATGGTGGGATCAGGGTTACAAGCTGATCCGCGATACCAACATCCTCATTGATATCATTCCCACATTGACGGTAACCGACGAAGAAAATAAAGCATTGATCGGCGAAAGCGCCTTTATCCGTGCATATAGCTATTTTGCTTTGGCCAAAAGATACGGTGGCGTACCGCTTATCACTTCTGTGCAGAAATATGAAGGCGACGTGGAAGCATTGAAAGTACCCAGAAGCACCGAAAAAGAAACCTGGGATTTTGTGATGAAAGAATGCGACGTGGCGATCGCTAACCTGGCCGATTCATGGCCGGGCGGCGAGAGGCGGGCGACCAAATGGGTAGCGTATGCTCTAAAAGCGCGGGCCGCATTGCATGCGGCTTCCCTCGCCAAATATGGTGACCGCTCGCCGATTTCCGGAACAGCCGTGGATCAGAAACTGGTAGGATTGGAAAAATCAGCTGCCACTGACTATTACAAAGCTGCCATTGACGCTTCCGAGGCCATTATCAGTTCAGGCAAATTTGCATTGTATAAACCTTCCCCCGCTACGCCCGAAGAAGCTGCCAACAATTACCGTCTGCTTTTCGAAGACCCGAACAATGCGCCGGAAGAGGCGATTTTTATCAAGGGTTACGCAAGACCAGGCTCGGGAACAGGGCATAACTACGGGATCTGGTACCAGCCCAATCAAACCGCCAACGGCTGGCCTCACCCCGGACGCATGAACCCGACTCTGGAACTCATGGATGTATATGAAAGCTACGATAAGCCTGGTGTCAGCGCTCCCATTGTTACCACAGAAACTGGGAATGACCTCACGGATTACAATGGTTTCAATGCCGCGAAGCAATACAAGCGTTTTGCCGGCCCGAATGATATTTTCAAAGGGAAGGACGCCAGAATGTGGGCGACGATGATCCTGCCGGGCACCCAGTGGAAAGGACAGCAGATTGTGATCCAGGCCGGGTTTATCAAACCCGACGGAAACGCTCAGATCATGGGGGGCGACCCTTTTAGCTTAAACGGAAAAACGTATTATACCTATGGTTCGGGGGACCGGACGCAATATTCGGGCTTCGATACCTGGGGCGGGAACAATACCCGCACGGGCGTGAGTTTCAAGAAATTCCTGAACGAAGGCGTCAACATTGCACCGGGCTGGAACCAGTGCATCACCGATTTCGCGGATTTCCGGTATGCCGAAATCCTGCTGATCTATGCGGAAGCAATCATTGAAAGCGGCACCGGCGACAAGGTAAAAGGGGCCAAGGCTTTGAACGACATCCGTCACCGAGCCGGTCACAAGACAGATATCCCGCTCACGATCGACAATGTGATCCGCGAAAGAAGGGTAGAGCTGGCATTCGAGAACAAGCGCTTCTGGGACCTGATCCGAAGACGCGAGTACCACACCACGTTCAACAACACCATGCGCCACGCGATTTTGCCGGTACTGGATCTGAGGGTAACCCCGGCCCAATACATTTTCGTCCGCACCAACGTTGCCCGAAGCAATCCGTCGACTTTTGATTACAAGCAATATTACCGCTCGATCCCTGGCATCGGGGCAAATGGGTTGGTGCAGAATCCTCTGTACTGAAAAGGTTAAAAGGTGAAGGGTTAAAAGGTTAAAAAGTGAAGGCTTAGAAGGTTAATGGATAGGAAGTAGCAGGAATTTATTCCTTTAACCTTTTAACCGTTAGCCCCTCTTATTGTTAAAGCTAAAAATTAGAACTATGAAAAAACTACATATATACATTCCTGCTTTTGCATTGATGCTTTTCGCCAGTGCCTGCAGTATCGATAACTATCCCGCGCCCGACGGGAAACTGTACGGGACATTTCTGGATGCTGAGACCAATGAGCCTGTGGAGCAGGATATCATTCGCGGCAGTACCATTGAGTACATTGAGCATGGGTATGCCTCGCAGACTAAACAGACCATGATTGTCAAAAATGACGGGACTTATCGTAATAACCTGATTTTTTCCAATACCTACACCATCACTCCCGTGCGGGGAAACTTTGTTCCGACGACGCCGCAGGATGTGACGGTGAAGGGCGAAACACAGCTGGATTTCAAAGTGCAGCCATATATCCGGGTGAAGGATGTCAAAATTGAGAAAGTCGGTACCAAAGTTGTGGCGACTTTTAAGTTGCAGCAAACGGTGATTAACAACGTCCGGAAAATTGGTTTGTATGCGCATCCTGAGCCGACCGTAGGCGAACCCATGCGCACCGCTTTGGTAGAACAGGAAATCAATGGGATTACTGACCCAAATAAGGTTTATACTTTGGAACTGAATGTAGCTTCAAACAGCAATGTGTTGAAAACGGGGAACCAATACTTTTTCCGCGCAGGAGCGATTATTGACGCGCCGGAGTCTAAGTTTAATTACGCCAAAGCGGTAAGGATCGGATTATAAATCAAACAAAAACCAAAAAGAGCCAGCAAGAGCCAAAGGCTCGACCGATCTCGTGGCCCCGGATTTCAATCCGGGAGCCTGTAGTCTGGTGATCTGACGGATTGAAATCCGTCTTTAGGAGATCGGTCGAGCCTCTGGCTCTTGTTCGCGTGGGGCTTTTGGTTGGCGTTGGACGGGCTGAAATCCGGGGCCACGAGATCGGTCGAGCCTCTGGCTCTTTGCGCGCCATTGCTGGTGTTTGCCATGGCACCCTGCGCAAACATAATCCTCGTTGTGGGTGACAACACTAACAATCTTGTGATATCGGTCTGACCTCTGGCTCTTTCATTTGAAATGTGACGTTTAACAAAACAATAAATCATGAAATTTCTAAACTTCCTGTTACCCTTATCTTTTCTTTCATTTGGTTGCGGCGGAGCTGGTGACACTGGGAAACCAATTGATCCTGAACCCGTGGAAGAAGTAAAATACGACGAAACCGGTGTCCTTTTTAAAAGTTACAAAGGACTGGTAATGGCAGGATACCAGGGCTGGTTTACTGCCGAGGGCGATGGGGCAGGCCGCGGCTGGCACCATTATCAGAAGAATGGAAAATTCGAGCCTGGCTATGCTTCGATTGATTTCTGGCCGGATGTGACCGAGTATTCCAAAACCTACAATACTGCATTTAAATATGCACAGGGGGAAACTGCGAAAGTGTATAGTCCTTACGACGAGGAAAGTGTGGATTTGCATTTCAAATGGATGAAGGAGCACGATATCGATGGTGTTTACATGCAACGGTTTGTAAGTGAGGTCAAAGGAGAAGACGGCAAAAGGCATTTTAATAAAGTACTTGCCAACGCATTGAAAGCTTCCAAAAAATATGGCCGTGCGATCAGTATCATGTACGATCTCAGTGGTTCCGGCTCTTCGGATATGGATTTTATTGTCAAAGACTGGGAGGAGTTGCAGAAACTGTTTTCTCTTTTTGATAACAAGGAAAACCCGCAATATTTGAGACATAACGGACGCCCGCTGCTGGCCATCTGGGGTGTAGGGTTCAATGACGGACGAAAATATACCATTGCCGACATTCAGAAACTGGTGGAAAAACTGAAAGGCCCGACCAAAAAAGCGTCGATTTTGCTCGGTGTGCCTTACTATTGGCGCACATTGGGGAACGATACGGAAAATTCGCCTTTGCTGCATACGCTCATCAAAAGTGCGGATGTGATCATGCCCTGGGCGGTAGGAAGGTACAACGCATCGAGCTACACCAGCATTGCCGGTACGCATTTGCCCGCCGATATCGCCTGGTGTAAAACCAATGGCATTGACTATGCTCCGCTGGTTTTTCCGGGTTTCAGCTGGGGAAACCTGAAAAATGACAAATCACTTTACAATCAGATCCCGCGCGGAAAGGGCGATTTCCTGTGGCAGCAAATCGCGGGTGCCAAAATGTCGGGCGCCGAGGCATTGTATGTGGCTATGTTTGATGAAGTCGACGAGGGTACTGCTATTTTTAAAACCAAAAAGGAAGGAGAAACACCCTTGAATGCGGACGGTAAATTCGTAGGGATCGAACCGGATTTGCCGTCGGACCATTATCTCTGGCTGACAGGAGAGGGTGCAAAATGGTTTCATGGCGGCAGCGGATATGGTGCGCAAAGGCCGGTGCGGACACAATAGTATCGGCAAATAGCTTCGTATAGTTGAAATAATTCTTTTTCTTGCCAGACCATTCCATTGAAAAAGATGAAACTTCACTGCGTTGCCATTTCCCTGATCCTGGCTTTTACCGGAAATACGTTCGCCCAGAAAGCCGGCCCGTCATCCGTTATCACTTACCGAAACCCCGTCATTGCAGGTGATTTCGCTGATCCTTCGGTAATCAGGGTGGGGAACACCTATTATGCGGCAGGTACGTCGTCGGAATGGGGACCAGCTTATCCGATTTATACCTCCAAAAATCTGGTCGACTGGGACTACGTGGGACCGGTGTTTGCGGAGTTACCCGATTGGACGATGGGCAGCTATTGGGCACCCGAGCTGTTTTACAGGAACAATACATTTTACGTCTACTATACTGCGAGGCGCAAATCCGACAAGAAATCCTTCATCGGCGTAGCCAGCACCCGGGACCTCAGCAAGGGGTTCAAAGACCATGGGATCATCATTGAATGGACCAATGAGGCGATTGACGCGTTTGTGGTGGAAGATAAAGGCAAGCTTTTTATCACCTGGAAAGCTTATGGATTGGACAAAGGCAAAGAAATTGAAATCCTCGGTGCGGAGCTTTCGGCAGATGGCCTGAAAGTCGTGGGAAAGGAATTCAGTCTGATCGAAGCGGACGCGGCGGGCTGGGAGGGAGGAGGTGCGGAAGGCCAGACGATTTTTAAACGGGGAAATTATTGGTACATGCTCTATTCCGGCAATGCATGCTGCGGCGAAAAATGCGATTACCAGGTCGGAATGGCGAGGGCTGAGAAATTGCAAGGGCCCTGGAAAAAATATGCGGGTAACCCGATGCTTTTTGGCGACGAAACCTGGAAATGCCCGGGGCATGGAACGGTTGTCGTCACGCCTGATAAACGTTATTTTTATTTACACCACGCATACAATGGCGTCGACTTTACATTCGCGGGCCGCCAGGGTGTTTTGAGCGAGATGGTCTGGGACGAAACCACGCAATGGCCATCATTCAGATATGGCAAAACTACTCCCGCACAGGCCGCGTCGCCTACCAGTTCCGTCGCTATTGCGAATTCCGATATTTCGGTGAACTATGATAAGGATACCCTGCAAATTCCCTGGGTTTTCGACGTCAAATTCCCAAAGCCGAGATATGCGGTCGAGGGAAGTTCGCTCCGCGTTCAAAATGATAACCATCTCGTGACGGGTAATTTTCTTGGTCTGGTTGTTAAAAAGGGCACTTACCATTTTTCCGCGGAGGTAGGCTTGCAGGAGGACCTGATGCAGAATATCATCCTCTATGGTGACGGCGACAATGCACTGGGTTTTGGCGCACGCGAAGGAATGGTCGAGCTCTGGCAGATCAAGGATGGTGAAAGACAAGTGCTTAACAAACAGGATATTCCGGGCAAATACGAAGTGCTTGAACTGAAACTGAATTGCCGCTACGGTCGCTTTTATGAATTCAGCTGGAATGTAAAGGGCCAGAAAATAGATGTTCCAAATCCTATCAAAATAGAAGCCGCCTGGCTCCCCCGCTGGGATCGGGCTCCACGGGTCGGGATCAATGTTTCAGGTAAAAAAGATGGTAAAGGGGATATCCGGGCGGTGCAAATGAAATACAATTAGCCGTTCAGGAATGTAAGACCTCCGGCATATCCTTGTTGAACTCCTCTCCGTAAATGCGGCTGTATTCGCGCGCGAAATTTTCCAGCGTTGTTTTAGCCATTGAATGTTTGCCCAGATGGGCCAGTGCTTTGCATTTCAGGATCATGGCCTCTTCATTTACGGGGTCGAAATAGAAAATGTAATTGGCCAGCCGGATCAGGAATTCGGGGTCGTCCGAAATCGTGACAGAGGAAGCATAGCGCAGATAAGCATCCACAATCTCATTGGACACTTCGGATTTGAAACTGTCGAGCCACTCATATTCCTGGTTGGACAAGAAGCTGCCGCGTTTGGTAATATTGGCCAGCTCGGTAATATCCAGTTTGCTCAGAAGCCTTTTACCCGAAACAAGGTCCAGATATTCGGCATAATCGACCCGGATATGTTCGTAATCTACATTCAGCCGCCAGTAACCCGTCTCCTTTGAGATAACGCAATGTTTGAGTTTATCCAGCACAGCTTTGAGCTTAGCAATGTTCACCGACCGGTTATTCCGCGCGCTTTCCGTGTTCTTGTCAAACCAAAGCAACTCTTTGAGCTTTTCGGAGCTGATCCCCTCCCTTTTGGTAGAATAAAGCAGCAATACCAGGAACAGTTCTTTCAAAAGCGGTGTAAAGGATTTAGTGATCTCATGGCCCTGCCCGTCGAAAATCTGCAGGTTGCCAAACAGCATAATGCAGTTATGCAATGGGGCTGCTTTACGCTGGGCCGGCTTGGTTTCCGCGAAAACTTCGGGACTTATTTCCGTTTCGGCATTCAATACAGGCGCAACTTCGGTCTGCACCGGCTTTTTTGAATTTCTTCGCCAGGCGTATCCTGCGAGTAAAGCCAGCAGGATCGCACCTGCTACAATCAGCCAGGCCATTTTTGTACTTTTTTCCGGCGCACCGGCTGTTTCTGGAACGGTTTCCAGCGGTGGCGCAAACAGGGAGTAAATCGAAATTTTAGTTTGATTTTTGTCCGTCTTGTTCAGCGTCACGGCTACGAAACGATTACTGTGTTTGTCGAAATACAGATCGGCAAAGGAGCCTGTATCCAGGAATTGAAATGGTATTTTGGAACCGACGGGAAGATATTCCGGCTTTTTCAAAGAGCCTTTGATCAATTGCAGCTCGGTGTTGAACCTGTCTTTCGGATGGATCAACGCGTAAAACACGGACTCGTTTTCACGGACGATCATCGAATTGGCAAAGACAAAATCCTCTGCCGGCGTTTGTAGCTGGTAAATCCTTTTGAAAGACCCCTCTTTTGCATTGAAATAAAGCAGATCATACCAGTTGCGCGGGTTCAGGATCTGTTTTCCTGTGGTGCTCCCATAACCCCCGAGAAGGTAGGCGCCTTGTGCAACAGGCCCCAGCGATGCCAGGTAACGCGGTGTAAAAACGGTATCAGTCCTTTTCAGGTCCGTCCAGGCTCCATTCCTGAGGTCGTACTTCTGGATGTTGCCTTTGTATTCCAGATGTCCGTAGCCGCCCAGCACGTAAATCGATGAATCCTGCGGAGCGTAAAATTTATTGGCGTGAAGAAAGTGGGTTTTCAAAGAGGAATCCGCAATGCTCCGGCTCCATGAATGGGTTTTCAGGTCCAGCTCGCTTACTTGTTTTTCATTGATATGAATATTGAAAATCCGGTCCAGTGACTTTTCGTACAAAACCTGGTCGTCCATAAAAATGGACTGGGACGGATACCGGAAATATTGGCTCAGGTTGGTCGCCACGCGGTAGCTGATCAGGGAATCGCGGCCTACGATGTGCACCGTTCCGGTTTCCTGGTCGCAGGCGACGCGGGCCTGGCCTTTGAGCGTGAAAGTACTCAATGGCTGCCATTCATAGTGCATCTTTTTGATCCACAATGGATTGGTCGCCAATGCGTCGCGGTGGGCAATGGTTTCCGCGGCCCTATTCCCGGCCATTTCATCCAGCGGCCAGTGGTACTGGAGCTTTCCTTGTCTGGAAATCTGCAAATTGCGGACCTTCATCGGCGGTACGTCCGTGGTGTTGAAATTCTTATAGCGCGTCGCGCCAAAGAGCACTTTGTAGCAGCCTTTGCCGTCGCCTTCGAAAGGATGTCGGAAGCTTTGGGAGCCGGATATAAGGGTAATGGTTTTTTGTTTTTTACTAAAAAGCAGCCGGATCTTGTTCCATTTATGAAAGAGGGCAGCTTCGGGGATATTGAATGCAATCGTGGAGAACCGGTCGCCTGTCACCAACTTGAAATGATGGGTTACCGCATCGGAGTTGTCGTAAAGGACGTCGATGTTGCGGGTATCGTCCTCAATGAGCCGAACAATGTAGCCGAAGTAAGTTTTTTTATCTGCAAGAAACGAGAGCTCAAAAGAAATTTCGAAATCACCTTCGAAGCAGAGGGGCTTCTCCGGGCTGAGGTCCAATCCCGTTCTTTTATCCTGAACTGCCTCAAAGCTCTCAAAGCCAAGTCCATACGATTGTGCACAGGTCGTATTCTCAAAGCCCGACCACATGAGCAAACACCAGAAAAGGAACAAGACGCGCGAGCACATGCCGGACTGAAAAGAAATTAGGGTTTGTTGCAATGAAGTAATTTTGGGTCGAGAGATTACCTAGTCGTGGGTATTAAGTAAATATTAAGCTTTTTTTAAGTGCGATTTACTTAATTCGCGGTCTAAAATCACGGCGACTGGATCAATTCAGTCCAAGGCCAATGCTACTTTCTAAATGTACCCGAACATATGCGCATTCAACAATTCACGTTTCCTGCTTTTATTTTTTTGATACTATTCAGTCCGGTCTTTGCCCAAAATAATACATCAAAGCGCTTGTCCGAAAACCTGCAGTACATTGATCCCCGCATCGGGAATGTCGGGCAATTGCTGGAACCTACCCGCCCGACGGTACAGCTCCCCAATCAAATGATCCGTATGGCGCCGATCCGCGCCAACTATCTCGACGATCAGATATCCAGTTTCCCGCTGATCATTGTATCGCACCGCCTTGGCGAAGCATTTTCTGTCAAGCCGTCTGTAAAACCGGTTACCACCGAAAGCTGGGGAGCAAAAATGGCTTATGATCATGACCTGGAAACAGTCCGGCCGTGGTTCTATTCTACTTATCTTATTGATGATGAGATTACTGTCTCCTTTGTTCCTGGAAAAAAGACCGGGATTTTCCGTTTTGAATTTCCCGAAAAAGGCCAGAGAAATATTTTGCTAGGCCTCTATGGAAAAAAAGGAAGCTGGAATGTGACAAACGGAAAAGAGGTCGTCGCGACGGAAATCTACAATAACGACATCCCCATTCACTTATATGGCGTTTTCAGCGAAATAGGCACCAGCGAAATCAGGGAAACCCGCACTACGGTCCATTTTCCGGAAGGCAAATCGGAGATCGAATTCAAATACGCCATTTCCTTCGTCTCCGCCGAACAGGCTAAAAAGAATTTTGACAACGAGCTAAGATCAACCGGTTTCGAACAACTGAAAGCCGCAGGTGAGCAGGAATGGTCCAGGGTCATGGGGCAGATCAATATAAAAGGCGGTACCGAGGCACAGAAGCGCAGCTTTTACACCTCGCTTTACCGCACTTACGAACGTATGGTGGATATCACCGAAGACGGACAATATTACAGCGGTTACGACAAACAGATCCACAAGACAGCGCGTCCGTTTTTCGTGGATGACTGGATGTGGGACACTTACCTCGCGCATCACCCCTTGCGGACGATCCTGAATCCGGAGCAGGAAGAGGATATGCTGCAATCGTTTGTGGATATGTACAAACAGAGCGGCTGGATCCCCACTTTCCCGGTGCTTTTCGGGGATAACCCTTGCATGAATGGTTTCCATTCGTCCATCGTGCTGCTGGACGGTTACCGTAAGGGATTGCGGAACTTCGATTTTTCCAAAGCATACGAAGGTATGGTCAAGAACGCCAATGAAGCGACCATGCTGCCGTGGGTGAATGGCCCGAAATGCGAGCTGGATGATTTTTACCATGCCAAAGGATACTACCCGGCGCTTGGAAAAGGTGAAAAAGAAACGGTCAAAAGGGTGACGCCATTTGAAAAACGTCAGGCTGTGGCGGTAACACTGGGTGGCGCGTATGACGACTGGGCAGTGGCGCAAATGGCACAGGAACTGGGGAAAGGGGATGATCATAAGTTGTTCAGCCAGCGCGCATTGAATTACAAAAACCTTTGGAATCCCGAACAGGCCATGTTTATCCCGAAAGACAGCAAAGGCAACTGGATCAGGATCGACCCGAAATTTGACGGCGGCATGGGCGGCAGGGAATTTTACGATGAAAATAACGGGTATACCTACAAATGGCAGGTACAGCACGATATTCCCGGTTTGATCGGTTTGATGGGAGGAAAAGAAAAATTCGAGGCCGGCCTGGACCAGCTGTACCGCGAGGACCTTGGACGCAGCAAATATGAATTCTGGGCTAAATTTCCGGATGCGACCGGGCTTGTGGGGCAATTTTCGATGGGTAACGAACCGAGTTTCCACATTCCCTATCTCTACAATTACACGGCCCCCTGGAAAACCCAGAAGCAGATACGTTTCTTGCTGGATGTGTGGTTTAAAGATAATATTTTTGGTATTCCCGGCGACGAAGACGGCGGCGGGATGACTGCATTCGTGGTATTCTCGTCCCTGGGCTTTTATCCAATCACGCCCGGAAAACCGGAGTACACCATCGGCAGTCCGCTTTTTGAAAAATCGACCATTGACCTGGCCAATGGCAAACAATTCACGATACTGGCGAACAAGGCTTCCGTCGTAAACAAATACATACAAAGTGCCAAATTCGATGGCAAAGCTTTGAATAAACCCACTTTCACCCATGCGCAGCTTATGGCAGGCGGGACGCTTGAACTGGAAATGGGCCCCAAGCCCAACAAAAGCTGGGGGCTGGGGGAGTAAGTAGGTTCTTTTTTCAAATTAAAAATCCTCTCATACAACCATTCCGCCTCCGCAGCTCCTCTTTAACCTGAAAACGTTAAAAAACATTTATGACCTCGGAGGCGGAGTTGATTTCGGGTTGCCTTTTGCACGACCGGGTTGCCCAGCGGCAGCTTTACGATCGCTATAAAAAGGCCATGTATACCCTGGCCTACCGGATCACAGGCGATTTCGACGATGCCAACGATGTATTGCAGGACGCATTCCTGGAAGTGTTCAGGCATCTGGACCAATTTCGCGGCGACGCAACATTGGGTGCCTGGATCAAACAGATCGTCGTCCGGAAGTCGACCAAAAAGAAGAAGCTGGTGATCTGGCAAAATGTGGACGAATACCCGGGTGAAAATATCAACTGGGCCGAGGCAGACATCAATGCGGCGCATCTGGAGACAGCCGTGCTTTCACTGCCCGATGGTTTCAGGACAATTTTCGTTTTGGCGGAGGTGGAGGGCTATACCCATCGCGAGATTGCAGTCATGCTTAATATTTCCGAAGGGACTTCCAAATCGCAGTTACACCATGCCAAACGAAGATTACGCAGCATGTTAACTTCAAGATGAGAAAGATGGAGAACAACCAGGATATTTTAAAAGCAGCGCTTGCAAAACTCCCGGATTATTTGCCTAGGGAAAATGTCTGGCAAGGGCTCACTGTTCAGTTGGATGAGCTGCCGTTGAGGCAATCTCTGGCGGCACTGCCAGAATACGAACCGGACGAAATGCTGTGGGAAATAATTGTGAGGAAGCCTGCGGTCAGGAGGCGTTCGGTGACCTGGTGGTACGTTGCCGCGGCGATGGCTTTTGTGAGCCTGGCAAGCATCGGATTTTTCAAAAATCGCAATGCACAGCGGATTTCGTACTCGCAAGAAACAGTTGACAAACGCCTGCAAACCGACGCGACACAGATTACCGACGAAAAATATGAAAAGCTGAAAGCCTATTGCGAAACCGAAACTTTGGTTTGTAACAGCAAGGATTACAAAAGATTACAGCTTGAATATGAGAAACTCAATGCGGCAGCAGAACAATTGCAGCAAGCCATTGGGGCTTACAATACCGAACCCGAACTGATACGGCAATTCAGTATGGTGGAAGCACAAAAGGCCGAAATACTGAATGAAATGGCCAAAATGATTTAAAAACAAACGACATGAAACCGTCCAAACTTCTTTTTCTGAGATATCTCTCCGGGGTGATTTCAATGCTGATCATCAATACCGCGTCGCGACAGGCAACTGCCCAGGGCGTTCTGCAGGTAGCGACCAAAACCATTGAGAAAACGATAGGTGCGCCCGCTATCCGGACCCTGTACATTACCGCTGAGAAAGCAGACATTGAAATGACGACCTGGGACAAGCCGGACATCACGGTCGTGATGGAGCTTTCTGCCCGGCATCCCGACAGAAGCACGGCGGCCAGCGATCTCTCGAAAGTGCAGTATATAGCAGACCGTAACGGAAGAGATTATTTTCTACGCAATTATATCGTGCTGAAGGAGGGCGAAAGCAAGCCGGTTTCGAACCTCAAAGCGAGGTATATCATCCATCTTCCATCATCATGCGCGGTCGATCTCAAAAATTCTTTCGGGACGATCATCCTCAAAGGGTTGACCAATCAGCTGCAATTGAAAGCCGATTTTTGCACGACCAATCTGGCTGATATCAATGGAAGAGGACAGGTGATCACCACTTTTGGGGAGCTGAAAGGCAATGTGATCTCGGGTACCTTTTCATTTTCCGGTGATCATACCAAAATCCACTTGGTGCAGATCGCAGGCGCAATCAAACTGGACGCAGAATATGGACAAGTTGAGATCTACCCAGCAGTCGGACTTACCAGTCTGGGAATCAGGTCGAAAAAAGCGGAAGTGACTTTGCTGACCAGGAACTGGCAGATCTTCGATTACACGATCCAAAGTGCTTATGCGACCATGAAGCTGCCCAACGGATTTAAATGGAAACGCAATACAGCTGATTTCAAAGAAGCATTCTTCGAGAAAAACCAACTGGCCACCGTCGATATCAATGCCGAGTTTGGCCACGTGACGATCAAATAGGCAAAACTTAAACCACCTTTATGGAAAGAATTCTTCTGTTGCTTTTGTCTTTAAGCATCATTCAGCCGTCCTGCGCACAGGACAGCATTGCCGTCAAGTTCACGCAGGAAGCGGATACACTTGTAAAACAGCGCTTTATCGATCGTTATGAAAATATTTTCATGACCAAAGTGCCGACAAAGCAGATGTTCAAAATTGGCTACTCGGGTTACCAGGGCGCGGGATTCAGATTGGGGTATGAGTACAAAATTTTCCCAAACGTTTCTGTCGAAGCGGCTATCTATACCCAGTCTAATGGTATTTCTTTTGGCGTCGTTAACTTCAATGTTCCGCGCGTACATGTCTGGGGAGCCGCAAAAACGCGCTGGTTTTATCAGATGAATAATCGGGTGGAGAAGGGGCTGAGCGCCAATAATATGAATGGCGGTTACGTCGGAGTTGCTTATGAACAGTTTGTCCATACGTTCGGCGATTTCGGCGGATATATGAAGAAAACAGGACGAGTAGGTCTGTTATATGGTTTTCAGAGCAGGTTTTTGAACCACGGCTATGCAGATATTTCCATCGGATTATTCAACAAAGCGGCCTGGAACGACGGTGACCAATACTACCTCGCAGGAAACCAGCGATATTCCATCAGGGATTTTGTCCTGACGACCCAATCGTCCATTGGAATTGCATTGGGTGACTGGAAATCCAGGAAGGTTCCTACTTGCGATGTTTTTTTATGCGATGAACAAATCCGGGACCAATGGAAATTTCAACTTCCCGATATCACAATTGGTCGTAAAATGCAGACCATTAATGGCAGTCTGGCATATGAGCGCAAAATTGCGGATAGCCCTTTTTCATTGGAGGGAAATGTAAATGGCTGGTTTTTTGGTCGGAAGTTTTCTGATATCGTCCAAAGTCAATCCTACGTAAATGGCGGGCTGCAATTGCGGTATTACTATTTGCAGAAAATGCAAATGCGCAGAGGCATCGCTGGGAATAACTTCTCAGGACCTTATGCCAGCATTGGGGCCAACTATTATTTCGCGTGGTACAAAGCAACAAGCTCCATTGAGCAGCTCGGACAACGCAAAGATCAATATTCCATCGCGTCATTCACATTGGGATACCAGCAGCGGTTTTTCAAAGTACTCTTCATCGATGCGTCCCTTTATTACTCCAAAGTCATTGATCCTTCCGTTACAGGTGGGCCGTTCGGCAGGATCTATTCCAAGGCGGCGATTGGCTTTACTTTCTGACAACACTATTCCGGCAATTTTCCTTTGACTACAAAAAATCACCCTGGGGTTTTAATTTATATTCCAAGGTTGCGATTGGATTTACGTTTTAGAAGGATTATGGCGAAGCTGAGCTCGTGGCGCAATCGAGGCAGGCCTGCCGAGAAACGTTGCAAGGCGGTTTGTGCTGAAAAGACTGCGGGAACAATAATTATAGCATCATTACTGGCCGGATTTGTGATGTACGAAACCCCCGGCCGGTGTATATGGACCCGATATCAGACAAAACGATTATTCTGGCAGGCGCAACCGGCGATCTTGGTCAGCGTATTGCTCACTTTTTACTTTTACGCGGCGCAACTGTCAGAGGATTGGTTCGCAAAGGAGGCGCCCCCGAAAAGATTGTTAAACTGCAAGGCTTAGGTGTAAACGTCGTCGAAGTAGATTTTGACAATGCCGAAGAATTGGCAAAAGCGTGTTCCGGAGGCTCCTGTGTAGTGTCCGCGCTATCCGGCCTGAGGGACGTGATTGTAAATATGCAGACCAGGCTGCTGTACGCCGCTATAAAATCGGGCGTTCGTCGCTTCATCCCTTCAGATTATTCCATTGATTTTACCAAATTGCCAAACGGTTCCAATCGTAACCTGGACCTGCGCAGGGAATTTTGTGAAATACTCGATAAAGCCCCCATTTCGGCAACTTCTATCCTGAACGGCATGTTTACAGACCTGCTGAAAGGGGAGGCGCCTGTGGTGTTATCTGGCCCGAAGCTGGTGCTGCACTGGGGCAGCGCCGATCAGCTCATGGATTTTACGACTATTGAGAACACAGCAGAATTCACTGCCGAGGCGGCCATGGATATCCAAACTCCTCGTTTTCTGCGTGTTGCCGGAGAGGTTTCCAGCATGAAAGGGTTGAAAATAGAGGCGGAAGTGGCGACCGGGGAGAAGTTCCGGATTGTGAGGGTTGGTGGCCTGGGTATGCTGGCGGCCATGATCAAAATAGGCAAAACCCTTTTTCCAATGAAAGAGGAAGTATTTCCGCCCTGGCAGGGCATGCAGTATTTGCATAACATGCTGAGCGGGTTGCCCAAACTGGAACCGTTGGACAATGACCGTTATCCGGAAATTCGCTGGACACCGGTACGCGAAGTGCTCAAAAAATAAACAAGGTTAACCCGAACGCATTACCATAAAACATCAAAGGAAAGTTTAGTATGACCAGGACATTACAGATTGCGAATATCATTGCGTTGATGATCACCATTGTCATGAATTATCTGTCCAATACCGGCGTGTTCAATGGAAACACCATGGCGTCGGTGTCGGATTCTTATCATAACCTTTTCACGCCGGCCGGATATGCATTTTCGATCTGGGGGATTATTTATATCGGGCTGGCGGCATTTGTGGTTCGTCAGGCGAGAGGGCTTCTGTACAAAGGAAAAACACCTGCTGTTGTTGGACAAATGGGCTGGACGTTTGTGGCTTCCTGTGTTGCGAATTGCCTTTGGATACTGGCCTGGCTGTACGATTTCACCGGTACTTCGGTGCTGATTATGATCGTATTACTGCTTTGTCTGATCCTCATTGTGTTTCAAACCCGAATGGAGCTGGACCTGATTTCATTCAAAAAGATCGCGCTGGAATGCTGGCCTTTTGCCATTTATCTCGGCTGGATCACCGTTGCACTGGTTGCCAATGTGGCCGCCTACCTCACCAAAATCAGGTGGGACGGCTTTGGGATCCCGGAGGCTAACTGGACCATTATCATGATCGGCATTGCCGCATTGGTCTATATCTTGATGGTCTGGTTCAGGAATCTCCGGGAATCGGCCATGGTAGGCGTTTGGGCGCTGGTGGCTATCGCTGTGGCTCACTGGGAGGGCAGGCAGGTGATCGTTTACGCGGCTATCTCGGCTGCCGTACTGATTTTTATCAATGTAAGCGTGCACGGCTATCTGAATAGGGGGCGACGGTTTACCATCAGAAATAAGCCTGTCTGAGCCGGCGAAGCAATTGCGCGTTTGGCCCCTTTATGACGCAGTGATGGCTGAAAAGTTTGGTCCGTTCAGCACAGCATTCGCCAATTGGCCCACATGCCTGTACGCCTTGTTGAAAAGAAACGGCCCCATGCTGATCCGCTTCACTCCCAGCTTTTCCAATTCACTGAAATAGGGCAGATCGGGCATACACATGACATTGATCGGCAACCGTGTGGCTTTTACCACCTCTTTAATATCGTCCGAACGAGTAATGCAAGGAACAAAGATCCCGTCGGCACCGGCATTCTCGTAGGTTTTGATACGGGCAATTGTTTCTTCCAGTGCGTTGGGCATACCGAGCAAAAAGCCGTCTGTACGAACATTCACAAATATTTTAAGATTTTTCCGGTTGAGGTGATCGGTGACGGCGGAAAGGATTTTTTGAAAATCATCAGGCGACTGCAGCTGACGGTTTGGGCCGGGAACGGAATCTTCGAGGTTGATACCCACCACACCGGCATCGTGCAGTTTCGTGATATTTTCGGTGATCCTGGCGATATTCCTGCTGTAACCTCCTTCTATATCCATTGAAAAAGGAATATGGACAGTCGCAACAACGCTCCGGGCTAATTGGAGCAAGATTTCAAACGGCAATTGCTCGCCGTCCTCGTACCCATGTGTCAGTGCGACGGCCTGGCTGGATGTCCCAATGGCCTGATAACCATTTGCTTCGAAGGCCTTTGCGCTTGGAATGTCCCAGATGTTTCCCAGCAAAAGCGGGGCTGCGTTCCGGTGTAACTGTGAAAATGTTTCGAAAGAACTCATACTGCGTTTGTTTAAATCATGGAGATAAACAAAGTTAAGCCGGGTCCTTTTGTCAAAATTGGACGGATCGGAACAGTCGTCAATCAGGGCAGCATGACCTGATTGACGGGGAAGTTTTTTTCGAGATAAGCAGAGGGCGTAATGCCGGTGAATAATTTGAAGTCTCGTATGAAATGGGATTGGTCGAAGTAACCGGCATCGTATGCGATGGACGTCAGCGGCAACTCGTTTTGGGAAAGCAGCCTGAGGCTGAATTGGAACCGGTTTATTTTTTGGAACGAGATCGGCGAAAGCCCGGTATGGCTGTAGATCAGTTTGTGCAGGTAGCGGGAAGATATGCCATGCTTTGAAGCGATCCGACCAATGCTGTTTCCGCCTTGGCCGGTTTCGAGGCCGGATAGAATGTGGCCGACTTTGCTGATCATGAATGCCCTGTTCTCTTTATCCCTTAGTCTTTTTAAAAGGAAGCTTTCGATGAGAGCGATTTTCTGATGAACATCCCGGGTTTCGAGCAGCTGCGCATGCAATATGGCGGCCGTTTTTCCGATTACCTCGCCGAAGTCAGAAACGTGCTCGTTGAATGTCCCAATTTCGTCGTCCAGCAAAAATGCAGCCGAATGTGGGAAGAATCTGATACCGAGCATGCAATGCCTGCCTGTTGACCTCACAACCAGTGGCCGCGTGATTTGTCCCCAGAGTTCAATGGGAGCGTTTTTGGAAAAAATCCCGGATTCCTTAGTCTCCCAGATACCCTCACCGAGATTGAAAATCACCTCCATGTCGCCGCTCGGAAATACGGTGTCCTCGAATGCAATGTCGGCATCCGACTCGAACAGATAGTAATGCCTGACATAAGGCGTTAAAATTTCGGACGGGTTATAATGCTTGAATTCCATATATCGCAATGATCGGGTTTTTACCAATGATTGACAAAGAAATGGCTCGTCCCGGCCAACAAATTGTATAAATCGGCCCTTGGCTGATGTTTGATCACATTGAGAAGGAGGCGGGGTCGTTCCCCGGCAAGGCAATACGGGGGCGTTTCAAATGATAATTAGTTTTGGACGGTTAATAAGCGTACCTTAGAAGATGGATAACAAATATGAGGAAGGTTCAATGATTACTGCCATCGAGGCGCCGTCAATCCAATTAATCATTATCCACTATATCAAAAGGATCTATTATTGCGAGCGGATCGGCGATGAGACACATCAATTGCTTTCTTATTTTGAGAGAGAACTTATTGCCCCGGTGCAGCCATAGAGCATTAAATGCAACAAAACAGTTATGAAACCAACCCCGGAGCAACTAAGGGACTTTTTTAAGTCAGAAGCATTTCACACGGATCACCTCATCGGGTCCGATTACGAGCAGGCCATACAGGAGTTTTATCGTCGCTTTTACCCGGAATCTGATTTCGCCAAGCCAGTGCCTAATCCACGGAAGTGGCAGACTACCTACGTAAGGAAATACTCTGTCAAAGTTTTTCTGAGAACAAAAGACGGGAACATTCATCACGTTATTTTCAAGCAAGGTTCCGGCGCGAACCAGATCCTCAATTTTGACGGGTCGGCCTGGGAAGGAGACCACAACATGCTGGATGTGTGGCAGGAATATTATGAGTCGGACCAGAGCTTTGAATTGAGGCACGGCTGAAAACGCAAACCGCAGGATCGAATAATGAGCAAAATTTATCCCTTCGCATGGTCGGCCAAGGGATTTTTTATTGGTGTTTTGCGTATATATCGCTACGTTCCTAATTCCGTTTTATTTCCCCTTGTCCTGGCATGAGGGATCAACCGTTGCGGTGATTTTCATCTCCCTGTAATATTTCCTTGAGTTTCAGCGCACTGTCCACACCGAGTTTAGCAAAAATAGCAGCTTTAAAGGTGCTGATGGTGGACATGTGCAGCCCTGTCTTTTCAGCGATGGACGAAGTGCTCAACCCCTGGATCAGGTAGTTGGCAATCTGGTTCTGACGGGGCGTCAGGATGTCCTGTTTTTTGAGGGTTTTGTAGTTTTCTATCAGGTAACCAAACAGAAATTCCATATGGTCCGGGCTCAGGTAACGTTTGCCACCGATGACAGTTTGCACGCAGGTGACCAGCTCAATCAGGTCTTTGCGTTTTGATAAATAGCCATTAACGCCTGATTTCAGGTAATCTATCACCACATCCGGCTGGATTTCTTCGCCGAAAACGATCAGGAAAGCAGACGGAAAATGCGTCTTTACAGCTTCAATCGGGTCCAGTGTTTCTTCCTCGAAATCTTCGTTGATCACCAGGATAAAAAGATCCGGTAAAGCAGACTGACTATTTTTTTGCTCGAATTCGGTGAGATTTTTGGCGTCAATGATCTGAAAATGACTCAGATGTTCCCTCAGAAGTACCGCAAGTCCCATTCGCATAACAGGGTGTGTATCCAGGATGACAACAGTAGGAGAAGAAACGGTAGGAATGAGCATGGGTAAAGGTAGCTGCTAAGCGCGCAACTACACTATTTAGTTTTCAAAAGGCTACATATTACCCAGTAAATATATTGTTAAGTTACTCATTATTAGTTTATTGTCGTCTTTGTTGCTGTGAAGTAAATCTCAGATATTGTTGTGTTCTAGGCCTGTTTCAAACCTTGTTGCTGTATACATAAAATTAATACTAGAAGATGTTACATTTTGTTTTGTCTTAAATTCAAATAAAACGGGGTGCCCGTCGTTTCAAATATAAGAAACGACTTCCTGACCAGACTCAGATTTAAAACTCTCCCTCTCTCTCAACTGGTCTTTCGACCAACGAGTTTTAAATCCAGGACTATGAAACCTCAAGAAAGAATTAAATTTATCGCCCAAGACAAAAGCCTGTTTTTCCCGACATTAAAAAAAAGGGTCGATCAGTATTTCACAGAAAACAACAAATCCAGGTTTGCGAACAAAACGATGGTCGTGAAAACGGTGGTCTTGCTATCGGCCTACGTTTTTCCTTTTCTGGCCTTGCTAATTTTTATGCCTCCCTTATGGGTCAGCCTGTTTCTCTGGCTGATTATGGGTATGGCAATATCCGGAATTGGAATGAGTGTCATGCACGACGCCAATCACGGAGCATTTTCCTCCAATCCTACTGTGAATAAATGGCTTGGCAATACGATCAACCTTGCCGGCGCCGGTGTGATGAACTGGAAACTGCAGCACAACATACTCCACCACACCTACACCAATATCGCCAGGGTAGACGAGGACATCAAGGACCGGGGGGTCATCAAACTCTCACCCTATGAGCATGTCCACCGGTACCATCGTTTTCAATGGTTCTATGCGTTTTTCTTTTACTGCATACTGACCTTGTATTGGGTCGTTCTTAAGGACTTTATTCAGTACCGGACGTTCATCAAATCGGGGATCAACCGCCAGTCGGCAGGAGAAAACCGGCAGATGCTGGCCGGCCTCATCGGAATAAAAATGGTGTATTTTGCCATTCTTTTTGGCATGCCGGTGTTTGTGTTTCACATCCCGTTCGCAAACGTCCTGATGGGCTTTCTGCTGATGCATTTCACTGCCGGGCTGGTATTGACGGTTATTTTCCAGCTCGCTCATTCTGTTGAAGGGACCATGCATCCGCTACCCAATGAAAAGGGTATCGTCGAAAAAGACTGGGCCATTCACCAGATGGAAACGACGGTCAATTTCTCTCCGGGCAATAAATGGCTGAGCTGGTATATCGGCGGACTGAACTTTCAGATAGAGCACCATCTTTTCCCGAAGATATGTCATGTGCATTACCCGAAACTGGCGCCGCTGGTGCGGCAGACCGCAAAAGAATTTGGCCTGAACTACCTGGAAAACAAATCTTTTTTGATAGCTTTAAAATCTCACATAAATAGTTTGAAGAGGTTTGGTGCCCCGCACTTTAATGAAGCGATCGATTAGTACGGTCGCCGGGCGCATATCTTAAGAGCTTCCCATTTTCCGCCATGTCCTTTTTGATCTCGCTGTACCATAAAACTTCGTATGCCTACGATCGTCCGGTTTTTCTTTCACCTCATCTTTTTCGGCTGAAACCCGCTGCACATTCGCCATCGGTCATCAACGGCTATTCTTTTCACATCCTCCCGGCTGCACATCAAATTCACTGGCAGCAGGATGTGAGCGGCAACTTTGTTGCAAGGGTTGATTTTGACGGGCCTATGCAGGAAATGTCCGTAGAAATCAGATTGGAAGCGACACTAACGCCTACCAATCCCTTCGATTTCCTGATCGACGACTATGCCACATCAGCCCCGTTCTTTTATCCCCCGCAAACCAGGAACGACCTCTGGCCGTATTTCGAAATTACCGATTATGGTCCGATGCTTTCGTCGCTGGTGGACCGTGCCCGGAATTTATCGGGAGACACCATTAGTTTTTTGGTGAATCTTAATAATTTGATTTTCAATGAGATTGCATACAGTACCAGAATGGAGGAGGGGGTGCTGACCAGCGAGCAGACATTGCAGAACGGCATCGGCGCCTGTCGCGACACGGCCTGGCTGCAAGTGCAGGTACTGCGCCATCTGGGGCTGGCGAGCCGTTTCGTATCGGGATACCTTGTTCAGAATTTGGGAACAGGCGGTATCGGTTCGGTGGATTTGCATGCCTGGGCCGAAGTGTATATTCCCGGCGCAGGCTGGATCGGCCTGGACGCTACAAGCGGCCTGTTCGCAAGCGAGGGGCATATTCCACTCGCATGCAGCCCGAGGCCGAAAGATGCCATGCCGGTTACCGGCACCACCACACCCAGTATATCCACGATCTCCTACGAGCATACGGTTTCGTATCAGGTAGTTTAGCGAGGCCAACGATAGGTTATTACCAACAACATGCACCGCTGTACGAACGCAGGTCGCCGGTGACAACACCGGCAACAGCATTTCAGAAAGTGGGGTTTGAGCCGAGTATACAGGAAGCAAATTCTGTTTTTGAGGTTATCACGAAAGGACTCAGGCATGTTTTTGAAAAACAGGATTACATTTTGGCTCTCGCTCGCATTAACCTGCGGATTGATCAATACAGCAAATTCCCAAACTACAGACAAAGTAACGATTGAAGTAGACCTGGCCAAGTCAAAAGGCCCCGTCAGGCCCGTTTGGGCGTGGTTTGGTTATGACGAGCCTAATTATACTTACATGAAGGATGGCAAAAAGCTGCTTTCCGAAATTTCGCAACTCAGCAAAGTGCCTGTTTATGTGAGGGCCCACAGCCTGTTGGTGACCGGGGACGGGACAGCCGCCCTGAAATGGGGGTCTACCAATGCCTACACCGAAGATGCCAGCGGAAAGCCAGTTTATGACTGGACAATCGTGGACAAGATCTTCGATACTTACATAGAGCGCGGCATGAAGCCGATTGCGCAGATTGGCTTTATGCCCGAAGCATTGTCTTCCAAACCGCAGCCTTACCGCCATTTCTGGAAACCGGGGGATAATTACAACGATATCTACACCGGGTGGGCTTATCCTCCCAAGGATTATGTCAAGTGGGCCGAACTGGTATTTCAATGGGTAAAACATTCAGTGGCGCGGTATGGGCAGAAAGAAGTGGAGAGCTGGTATTGGGAACTTTGGAACGAACCGAACATAGGCTATTGGAAGGGCACTACCGAGGAATATATCAAAATGTACGACTACACCGCCGACGCGGTCAAACGGGCACTTCCGTCTGCAAAGATCGGCGGGCCCGAAACCACAGGACCTTCATGGGATAAGGCGCAGGCATTTTTGAAAGCTTTTCTGCATCACGTCACTTCCGGGAAAAACTATGTGACGGGTAAGACAGGCTCACCGATCGACTTCATAACTTTTCATGCCAAAGGCGCCCCCAAGGTTGTGGACGGCCATGTGCAGATGAACATGGGGACCCAATTTCGTGATATCGATAAAGGCTTCGAAACGGTGGCGTCCTATCCTGCATTGAAAAAATTGCCGATCATCATAGGCGAATCTGACCCCGAGGGATGCGCTGCCTGCTCGGAGGACCTGCATCCGCAAAATGCTTACCGGAACGGAACGATGTATTCGAGCTACACCGCCGCTTCTTTTGCCCGAAAGTCTGACCTGGCCGAAAGCCGGGGCGTTAACCTGCTGGGAGCGGTGACCTGGGCCTTTGAATTTGAAGATCAGGCCTGGTTCCGCGGGTTTCGCGACCTGGCTACCAATGGGGTCGATAAGCCGGTATTGAACGTTTTCAGGATGTTTGGGATGATGGAGGGGAACCGCGCCGAGGTGAGGCAAAACCTGGCTTATGATTTCAAAAAAGTGCGGGACGAAAGTGTGCGCGGGGCAGCCGATATCAACGCTTTTGCAACAAAGGATACAAAGTCTGCTGCGGTGATGGTCTGGAATTACCATGACGACAATGTGGCCGGCCCAGATGCGGAGATAACCATCAAAATAAACGGATTACCATCGCAAAGGCTATTGATGCAGCACTACCGCATCGATAACCAAAATAGCAATGCCTATGAAGCATGGAAAAAAATGGGTTCCCCGAAAACCCCCGCCGCGGAGCAGGTCTCCGAGCTTGAAAAAGCCGGGCAATTGCAGTTGCTGACCTCACCGGAATGGATCAACCCGAAAGACGGAAAGGCGGACATCCACATTGTGCTTCCGCGCCAGGGCGTGTCGCTTTTGAAATTCAGCTGGTAGTGCAGCCAACGCTCGGCGTTCATCACTGGCGCCTTAATCGATCAAGGGGCTTTGCGTTGTACTTTAAGAAATAAGCCTTCGGGAGCTTGGGGTAAACCAGGCAGAACGGCTCCCTCGTTCCACATTATCAAATTGTGAACACGGTTCAGGTATGGATTCACTTTCTAATTTTGTGGTGCCAGTTTCTTGTAACATGATGAACAAACTTTTTATACTTGCCTTTTTCGCCCTTGTTTTATTGGATGTGCGGCCCGCCAGCGCACAGGATGTAAGCAGGAAACATATCACGACCATCGCATTTGGTTCGTGCAGCGATCAGAAACGCCCGCAGCCTCTATGGGATGATATCGTAAACCAGAAGCCCGACCTCTGGATCTGGCTGGGCGATAATATCTATGGGGATTCGGAGAGCATGGATACGCTCAGGGCCAAATACGATCTGCAGAAGTCCAACCCGGTTTATACCCAATTGCGGAAGTCAACCACGGTTATCGGTGTTTGGGACGACCATGATTACGGTGTAAACGACGGCGGGAAAGAGTATCCAAAAAGGAAGGAAAGCCAGCAGGTAATGCTTGATTTCATGGATGTCCCGGCCAACAGCCCGCTTCGTAAGCGAGAAGGAAGTTACTCGTCGCACGTTTATGGCACCAAAGGAAAAAAGGTAAAAGTGATCTTGCTCGATGGCCGGTATTTTCGCGACCCTCTGAAAAAAGAAGACAAGGTGAATGTACCCGATCCGTCGGGCGATATGTTGGGAGAAGCGCAATGGAAATGGCTCGAAAGCGAATTGACAGGCTCCGATGCGGACATTCATCTGATTGGGTGTGGGGTCCAGTTCCTGGCCGAGGAGCACGTTTATGAAAAATGGGCCAATTTCCCGACCGCCCGGAAACGCTTTCTGGACCTGCTGAGCAAAACCAAACCCAAGGGCGCGATGCTCATCAGCGGAGACCGCCATATTGCCGAAATCGCAAAAACATCCATCCCGGGACTGAATTACGATCTTTTTGATATCACCAGCAGCGGCCTAACCCACGTTTCCAAACCGCACGAAGAACCCAATAAGTACCGCGTGGGAACGATGGTCGCCCAATTGAACTATGGTCTGATCACGATAGACTGGAACAGCAAGCCACTTAAAGCAACAGTCAGGATTAACGGGGATAACCAGGCTACCTACCTCACGCAGGAGATCCGGTTTTGATGATACGGGGAAAAGAATCTGCGGCTATTGTTTTGTGACTTCCAGTTCCTCGGGCGGTTCCGCGCTTCCTCACTTTCAGGATTGATTGCCAAATCCTTTTCAAACCATACCATAGTATCTTCTTTTCACCCCTGGATTTCATAGATTCGTAAACGGCTGGTTTCCAAGAAAGTCCATGGAGATCCAGTCGATGTAGTAATGTCCGGTGTCCTTTTTCATGACCTTATACTCGGCAACGGCAGCGCGCCTATGGAAGCGATCATCGATTCCATCACTTGATGCGCCGGTCTTTTCGAAGCAACCGGTTTGTCCTACAATACCTTCATCAGGTTGGTTGCAATGCCGAAAAAGTGAGTGGGAGAACTGTTGCACGCGAATAGGATCATCAACCTTTTTTGTTGTGAGCCAGTGCCGGATGGCAGACAAATGCTAAAATGGACAAGGTCGCGAAGGCGTATTTTTTCATTGATTTGAGATAAAAGACAAAATCATTCGAAATAAAAAAGCACGTTTTACTGAACCGTAAAGGATGTTGTCGCGCGGGCACACGTGGCATGTATATTGTTGAATATGTTGATTATCAGCAAAAAGCTCCCGGATTACGCCGGGAGCTTTTGCATGGTTAAATAGAGAGAACGTTGGTTTATTCGCTTCTCAAAGAGGTCACCGGGTTTGTCAATGCAGCTCTGATACTTTGGAAACTGACTGTGAGCAATGCAATAAACAATACGGCAACGAAGGGTATCAGGAACAGCCACCATTGGATGTCCGTCCGGAATGCGTAACTGTCCAGCCATCGACCGACGGCAAACCAGGCGAGCGGCGTCGCGATCACAAAGGAGATGGCAACCAGGATCACGAACTCCCGGTACAGCATTTCAACAATCGCAAAAACCGACGAGCCCAATACTTTCCTGATGCCGATTTCTTTGGTGCGCTGCGCGGTTGTGAACGAGGCGAGCCCGAATAATCCGAGGCACGCGACCAGGATCGCCAGACCGGTAAAAATGCCGAATACCTGCCCAAACCGTTGATCCGCCCTGTATTGCGCATTGAAACGGTCGTCGAGGTATTCGTATTCAAACGGATTCCCCGGGAAGAATTTGTTCCATTCTTCCCGAATGCCCGAAACTGCGCTGCTGGCTTCCCCACCCGTGAGCTTGACAGAGAAATAACCTCTCAAATCGGGGATCAGACGCAGGATCAGCGGTTCATAGGCGTCCCTCAAGGATTGCTGGTGAAAATTATCGGTCACGCCGACCACCGTGAAGGTGTCGCCCCAGAAATCGATTTCCTTTCCGATCGCGTCCTCCGGATTGCTGAAGCCCAATTGCTTGATCGCCATTTTGTTGAAGATCACAGCCTTTGGATCGCTACCGAACTCTTTGGAAAAATTACGCCCCGCGATCAGTTTGAGGTCGTACGTTTTCAGGAAATCGTAATCCACGCCAATGACCCGGTATTGCCTGCCCTGACCTTCGTCGGTCCCTTTCAGGCGTATCCCGCCGGCGTTCCAATCTGATGCCTGGCCCGGGACTACCGTGGAGGCGGTGATGCCTTTGATGTTCGATTTTCTCAGGAGTTCAGCCTTAAAGGCGGCGAGCTGGCGCATAAAAGTGGAGTCTTCGGCCACAATAGGCGGATTGATCACCAACGTCTGATCGATGTTGATACCCAGGCTCTGTGCCCTCATATAGCGGATCTGCTGGAAAACGGCCAGTGTGCCGACCAATAAGAACAGGGATGCGGCAAACTGGAATACCACTAGCGACTTCCGGAGCACGATGCCCTGGCGTGTCGCCAAAACTTTTCCTTTCAATACTGCAACTGGCTTGAAGCCCGAGAGCACAAAAGCAGGATATAAGCCGGAAAAGAATGCGCCTACTATAAACAAGCCGACCAATGGAAGCCAGAACATTTTGCTGCGGAGCAAGGCAAAGGACAATTCCTGCCCGGATATTTCATTGAATTTGGGTAAGGCCAAAGCCACGAGTACCAGTGCCAGGATTACCGCAAACCCATTAAGCAGAACGGATTCTGTCATGAACTGGCCGATCAGCTGTCCGCGCAAAGAGCCGACAGCTTTGCGTACACCTACTTCCTTTGCCCGGTTGATGGCCCGCGCCGTAGCAAGGTTTACATAATTGACCCAGGCAATGACGACAATGAAGAACGCAATCCCCAAAAGGAGGTATACGGTTTTGCCGTCGCCGTTGGGTTCGGCTTCCATCATTAGGTGCGAATACAAGTGAATGTCCCGGAGCGGCTGCAAAAGATATACGGCCGCCGACCTGTATTTTTTATGATCTGCACCTGCCAGCTTGTCTACCAGGGCCGGGAACTTTGCTTCCAGGGCTTTGGTGTCCGTTCCGGGACGAAGCTTGATATACGTTAAGCAGCCATCCCACTGCCATGCGGTTTCGGGGTCGTCGGGTTTTACATCGGCCAGGAATGTCGCGTAGGATACCAGCATTTCCGATTTCAGGTGCGTGTTGGCAGGCATATCTTTGTACACGCCTGTTATTTTCAAGGGTTTCCGCTTATTGCCGCGAACGGTTTTACCTAATGGGTTTTCGTCGCCGAACAGCCGCTTGGCCACGGATTCGGACAGTACAATTGTATTGGCCTCGGAGAGCGCAGTCTTCGGGTTCCCTAGGATCAGGGGATAGGAAAACAGGGTGAAAAAAGACGAACTCGCCAGGTAATACTTCTCTACCTTGATGCTGCGATCGCCGTAGTCGAGCAGGCTCTTTCCCCGACCGAGCAGTTTCACATAATCCTCCACTTCGGGATAAGCTTCTTTGAACGAGTTTCCGACCGCATAGGCCCCTGCTGCCCACTGGGTACTGAGCTTGCCCTCATTGTAGCGGTCCTGCTGGACGCGATAAATCTGGGCGCCGTTCTTGTGAAAGTTGTCGTAGCTTAATTCAAATGCAACGTATTGCAAAATAAGTATGCACGCGGCAACCCCCAACGCAAGACCTATGATGTTGATGGCCGAGAAGGCTTTGTTGCGGAGCATGTTCCGCCAGGCAATTTTGAAGTAGTTTCTGATCATGGTTATGAATGGTATCGATCCAACGTACGAATAAAATCGTACCTGTAATTTAAATATTTAATTTTCAGATAGTTGATCTGTTTTTCTGACTCGAAGCTGTCCGGTTTTGGACATTTGAGATCGCTATCGGACGGTTACTTTTTGATAATAAATGAAGTATCAAAAAAAATATGCACGACATAAGAAACGTTTCTTAGTTTTGTAAGAAATCTTTCTTATGTTTGCTTGATGAAAAGCAAAACGGAAAAAAGCGAAGGCAGCCAGGAGCCCACCAAATCCGAACTTGAAATTCTTCAGGTGATCTGGAAATTCGGGCCGTCCACTGCGCGGTTTGTCAACGACCACCTGAACCAGCACAAACGGGCGGTCATCTATATGTCGACCCTGAAGCTGATGCAGATTATGGTAGAAAAAGGACTGCTTACAAAGGATGAAAGCCAGATGAAGCATGTGTACCAGGCCGTGCAGGAGGAATCGAAAACGAAAAGCATGCTGCTGGGAAAGGTGGTCGACACGATTTTCAATGGCTCGGCCGGTAGCCTGATGATGCAGTTGCTGGGTGACAAAAAAATGTCGGACCAGGAAATGGAAACTTTCAAGGAGTTAATCAAAAAGATAGACCAGAAATAACAGATCCGATGGGGACATCATTTTTAGCCCGGTTGCTTGCAGAGCCTGCGGTCAGCGCGATTTGCTGGACGTTGATCCATTCGCTCTGGATTGGCATGTTCATTGCGGGAGGAGCGGGCGTGATACTCATGGCAACGCAAAAATCAGCTTCTCCACTGCGTTACAGACTTTTATGTGCCTGCCTGCTGATTTTTATTCTGGCGACAGGTCTTGTTTTTCATTTGGAAACCTCAGGCAATGCCGGCTCTTTGATAAGTAAGGACAGTGTATACAGCCAGCCGTCGACTGACACCGGGCAGGCAGGCCACACCGTTTTCAAAACTGAAAATTCGGAGATGCTCAGCCAGCTTACCGGTTTTATAGACCGCCAGTCTGCCCTGATATTTGTGGTCTGGTTTGTGTTTTTTGTTTTTAAAAGTACGCGGATGGTGGTAGGCGTCCTGTACATCCACCGCATCAGGACGCGTCACGTGCATCCGGCAGGAACACATTGGGAAGGGAAACTCAAGGAATTGAGCAGAAATCTGGGTGTCACAAAAAAAGTCGCCTTTTTACAGTCGGAACTAGTGAGAGTGCCGGTAACGGTGGGTTATCTGAAACCCTTGATCCTGGTCCCGGTGGGAATGATTTTACAGCTTCCCTATGAGCAGATAGAAACGATTTTGATTCACGAACTGGCGCATGTCCTGAGAAAGGACTATCTCGTAAACCTGCTTCAAAGTGTCCTGGAAACGGTTTTTTTCTTCAATCCTGCCCTGTTATGGCTGTCGGCGCTGATCCGTGAGGAGCGGGAAATATGCTGCGACGATATTGTGCTGGCTCATACAACCGGCAAAAGCAATTACCTGGAAGCGCTGCTTGCCTTCCATCAATATGATAACGAACCTAACAAACTGAAGATGGCATTGAGCCTGCGGGGAAACCAGTTGATCAACCGTTTGAAACGAATCATTAACCAGGAAAATAAACGGATCAGTATCATGGAAAAAATCGTATTGTTTGCAGGAGTGCTGGGGATCAGCGCATTTTGTTATCTGTCGGAACCAGTCCAAAACCGGGGAAAGGCAGGATTGTCGTCTGTTATTGAAAAAACGCCCAGGAAGCCAGTGAAGTCTGACGGCGCGGCGGTAATTCCAAAGGAGGTTGCCAGCCCGGCTGTAGCATCGGCCACCATGGGGAAAGAGCGGAGCAGGGAACTTGAATTTGTCGGGCACATGGAGCATGTGTCGGGAGCGGATACTGCCTACAAGTTTAAAAGCATTCGTGTTGAAGAAACCAATGAGGGTATGTCCAATCGTGACATGACGGTCAGGGATGACAAAAACAATGTATATGAGCTTAAAGTCAGCAATGGAAAACTGACCAGCTTAGAAATCAACGGGGTAGGGGTACCGGAAAGCGACCTCGGCAATTACGAAGTTCTTTTGACGGAGGTCGACAGGGCCTGGAACAATGCCAGGGACAGCAAGATGCGGCTGATCGAGGAGAAAAGAATGATATCGGAAAAAGAAAGGGCGCTACGCAGGGAAAATCTCAAGAAAGCGCACCTCCTCCGCTTCTCCGAAGCAGATGCCGGTTTCAAAAATGGACTTGTCTTTAAAAAGGAAACTGACTTTAAGAAACGCGACATTGTTTTTGAACAACGCGATAAAGATTTCAAAAAAGGAGTCATTGATTTCAAGCAAAAGGATTTTGGCTCTGCGGAAAAAATACTGTTTAAACCGGATAAGGACGCGAAATTGTGGCGCAAGGAGGAGGAACGTATTAAATGGGACGGGCGCAAAAAGGATCTGGACTTGAAGAGAAGCGGCGAAGTATTTGCAAAGCATAGCCCTTACGGGATCAAAAGAATGCCTGAACCAAATGATATTTCGGCGGACCAGGCGAGGGTCAGGGGAATCATTGATGCACTGGTGGATAGCAAGGTGATCAGCAACAAATCAAATCTGGAATGGTTTGGGCTGAGTGAAGAGGAACTGATCGTGAACGGCCGGAAACAACCTGCGGAGTTGCAGCAGAAATTGAAACGGGAGTATAACATTACCGAAGGGCAGGGACTTTATTACGGGCCTGTAAAAATGACCGGAAAGGGCGTTTTTCTGGATAAGGGTGATTTATAAGGCGCAGTTGTGCAAATGAAAAAGCCCGTTGGCAGTCTGCGAACGGGCTTTTTCAGTTTGTGGATAGCGCGGGAATCAGTTTTTAGGGACGTCCTTCACAGCGGTGATGGGAAATTCGCCGTCCTGAGAAACGATCGTTCCGTTCAGCTTTTCGCCTTCCTTGTTCATGGTGATGTCGAGGATACCTCCCTGAAAGTCCAGTTTGAATGTGACTTTTCCCTGGTCTACGGTCAGTTCCTTCATTTCTGATTTCTCGCTCTGTCCGAGGTAACCTGTGAGTTTACCGTCTTTTTCTTCAAATGTCATAAAACCCGTCTCGTATTCGGGCGGAACATTGGAAACGGTGTATTTCCAGGTTCCGACGAGCTCATGCGCAGTAAATGCTTTTTTTGCGGCAAATGAAAATAAGCTTGCCACGATCATGACCAATAATAAATACTTTGCTTTCATCTTTAAAATGGATTAGATAGTTTTAGTTGCCGGCTACTGGATATGGGCGGCAGTTGCAGTCAAATTTAGAAAAATTAGTGCGCCGCACAAATCCCGTAATGTCATATTTTTAATTTGTTAATTGATACTATACCCGGATAAAATGGAAATAATATACGTTTCTGACCGCATTCCAGCCATTGAACAGATCATCGGGCTGTACGGCAGGGCTGGTTTGCCCAGGCCTATCGGGGATGCCGGGAGGATCCGGAAAATGTTTGAGAACTCCAGCCTTGTTGTGACGGCCTGGGACGGCGACAAGCTGGTCGGCATTTGCCGCTGTATTACGGATTGGGCCTGGTCCTGCTATCTGGCAGACCTTGCTGTGGATCCGGATTACAAAAAGAGCGGCATCGGCAAAAGAATGACTGAACTGACCAAAGAAAAAGTAGGGGAGCAATGCATGATCCTGCTTCTTTCCGTTCCTACCGCTTTTGAATATTATCCTAAAATCGGTTTTGCAAAAGAAGACCGGGCATTCACAATTTACCGGACCCAATAGCATGCTTGCGAAAGTCCTGCCACGTCCATTGCAGAAAGCGGCGCGTTACGGATTGTACCTTCTGTTGTAAAATAAACCTCCTAAAAACGACGCCGGCGCAAAAATGAAAATCGCGAGCAGCTGTGTCCAATGATTGCCGCCGGATTTGAACATGGAAAAAGCGGCAAACCCCGCTATGATAAATGCCAATACATTATTAACGCAGTGGCCGCGTATCCTGGCGATCAGCCTGGTTACCATTCCCGCAATGAAGGACGAAACTGTACCATAAACAGCCGAAAAAACGGCAAAAACCATGGTTGGATCCCCGTGCGGTTTTTGTCCCGACAGTTTAAAAAGAGCCAGGGATGCCGCTGCAAAAATGGCATAACCTGCGATCACGCTCAAGATTTTCCTTACCATAGTCACTTCTGTTTTTTACTGCCGCTAATTTACCCGAAACCGGCCAAAAAAAACGATATTCTTCATCGGGGCGCAGGCAGATGCGATCATTGAAAGTCCGGCTATCAGAAGGTACAGGTGAGCAGCATTGAAAGATTTGGTTAAGCTTGTTTCGTGACTATTGGTGAACGAAGGATAACGATGTCACACCGGTAGCGAAACGATAAATACCGTATATGCACCTTCCTTGCTCTCAATATCCATTTTGCCGCCGTGGGACTTAAGAATATCGTAGCTCAGGGATAAGCCCAGTCCGGTTCCTTCGCCCGTGGGTTTGGTAGTGAAAAAGGGCTGCAGAATTTTGTCTTTGATCGCGTCCGGGATACCGGTACCATTGTCCATGACCCTGATCTCGACAAATTTATCATTCAAAGCGGTACTGACTTGCAGTTCCGGCTGGTAACCTTCTTCACCACTCTTCTGACGCTGGCGCAGGGCGTAAAACGCGTTGTTGAATAGGTTGATCAGTACCCGTCCGATATCCTGAGATAGGATGGCAAGCTTCGGCAGGCCGAGCTCAAAACGGGTTGTTATCTTGAAATTAAAACTGTTATCCTTTGCCCGGATTCCGTGATAGCTGAGTTTTAGGAATTCATCCGCCAGTGCGTTGATATCAGCGAGCTCTTTTTCCCCTGAGTTTTTGCGCGAGTGCTGCAGCATGCTTTTGACAATCCCGCCGGCCCGCTGGCCGTGGTGCATGATCTTCTGCAGGTTTTGTTTAATGTCCGTGGCAATGATGAGTGCTTCTTCCTGGTCGCCATTTTTTAGTTCCTGTTCCATTTCCTCAGCGAGTTCCAGACTTACCTCGGAAAAGTTGTTCACAAAGTTCAGCGGATTCTGGATTTCGTGTGCAATACCCGCAGTAAGTTCGCCCAGTGACGCGAGTTTTTCCGATTGAATAAGCTGTTGCTGGGTGCTTTTTAATTCGTCGATCGTTTCGGAAAGTTGGTCCCGCTGGGCGGTGATTTCTTCCTGCTGTGCATTAAGTTCCTCATTTGCCTCGCTCAGCTCCCTTGTCCTCAGATTGATCCTTTCCTCTAATTGCTGGTTTTCACGGAGCAGGGTACGCGAGCGGAAATAAATGTAACTCCGGAGCAATACCGCGAAAGCAAGTGCATAAAGCAGATAGGCCCACCAGGTGAGCCACCAGGGAGGCATGATTTCAAAAGCGATTCTGGCTTCGTTTGGACTCCAGATACCATCCGAATTGCTGGCTTTTACCCTGAAAGTGTAACTGCCAGGCGAAAGATTGGTATATACAGCAGAGCGGTGTGTACCTGCCTGCACCCAATCTGTGTCATAACCCTCCAACTGGTACATATACTGATTTTTAGGGGCGTTTTTGTAATGCAGGCCGACGTAATCAAACCTGAGCCTGTTCTGCTCATGGGTCAGTCTCAAATGCTCCCGTTCAAATGCGGGCAAAACGACGTCCGTGCTTTGATCGCTGCCCCTGATTGGCTGAACATAAGAAATGGACTCGATCAGTACCTGGGGAGGAACCGTGTTAATGGTGATTTTCGCCGGGTCAAATGTGATGAAGCCTGAGTAGTTGCTGAGTAAAATTTTTCCGTCGGCCAGTCGTGCGGTGGCAGAGGTCAGGTGGCTTTCCGGCAGTCCCTGTTCTTTGGTAAAAGATTGAAAAGTCTTTCTCTCGACATCGAAACGGGACAATCCACGCGTGGTCGATAGCCACAGATGGCCTGCGCTGTCTTCGGCGATTCCTGTGATCCCATTGGACAAAAGACCGTCTTTTTCGGTGAAAAGCCGGGAAGTTCCTGTCTTACGATCGAACAAATGAAGGCCATACACCTCCGAGCCCACCCAAAAGCGGCCCTTTTGATCTTCATAAATGGAGCCGATCTGCCTTAAACCTTTTTTTGTATCGAAATAAGCTTTGAATTTACCGGTCGAAGGGTCGAAACGGTTGAGTCCCCCGTTTGCCGTCCCAATCCAAATTGTGCCCTGCCGGTCTTCATAAATGCAATTGACGGTAAAATCGTCCAGTTCGCCGTCCGGCTTCTTAGTTTCCCTGAAAGTAAAAGGGAACCGGGTGAAATCTTTGGTTTGATGATTGTACCTGCAGACACCCTGGTTGAACGAACCAATCCAAACGTCATTTTTGCTGTCTGTAAATATAAAGTTGATCATGTCGCTGCTTGGACTGCGCGGGTCGGCCGGATCATGTTTATAGAACCTGAAGCTTTTAGTCAGCAGATCATAGCTGAACAGGCCCCTGAAATTGTAATTTCCTTTCACCAGGGCACCCCACAAATGATTGGATTGATCGATCGCCATTTTCAGGACGATATCTACTTTTTCCACCTGGGACGGTAGGTCCAGTTTGCGGAACCGGTTATCTTTGATATTCCAGAAATACAGCCCTTTGATGCTGGCCAGTAGATAGGTATCGCGACCTGTTTGCGCCAAGCCATACAGATAACTACCCGGATAGCTCCCGGGATCGGACATTTCCTTTTTATATTGGTTAAATAATGAAAACTCCTTTTTCAGCCGGTGTACGCCCTCCCGGTCCCTGAACCACAGACTGCCGGACCGGTCCCGAAAGGCAGATTGAAAATAGTAAACCCTGTTAGGGTCTAACTCATCTTTGAACAGATTATTCTGATTGAAGAATTGATGGGTTACCGGGTTGAAATTAAGAATGCCATTGGCTATCGAAAGCCACAGCAGGCCGGTATCATCCTCGGTAATGGTAAAGACTTCCGGCGTGTTGGTATGATTCAAAAAGCTGTCTACACGATAATGAAATAGCTTTTCACGCTTTGCGTCGAGCTGGGAAAGTCCCTGGTTGCTCCCGATCCAAAGCCGTTTCTCTTCGTCTTCAAAAAATGAAAAGACGGAACCCAGATCGTTTGCCTTCAGTCCTTCAAACGGATAAGCCTTAAAAGTGTGATCAGCCGTGTTGAATTTGATGATGTCCCGAAATTCGTTTTTTGAAGTAAGGTCCGCGAAATACAGTGTATTCGGATCGGACGGCGACTGATAGAGCTTGCTGATCACCTTTTGCCGCGTGCTGTCCGTCTCCGTCAAATACCCTTTAAACCGTTTGCTCCGACGATCAAAAGTGTACAGGCCATTTTTGCTGGCTATCCAAAGATTTCCGCCCTTGTCTTTGTACCAGTTCAGGAACACATCCAAAAGGGGGATCTGGTCTGCCACCTTCATGTCCGGCCCGAAGGTTCGGAATTTTTGAGTGTCTGGATCAAACTGGTTCAGGTACCCGATATTTTTGGCATGCGAATAGGTGTAAAAATAAAGGATACCGGCACCATCTTCCCTGATGCTGTGCACATCATTGGTAGCGAGCCCGGTTTTCTGGCCATTCCGACTTTTAAACTGGGTGAAATTGTCGGTATTCCGGTTGTACCTGAATGCCCCGTCATAGAATGTCCCTACCCAGATATTTCCTTTCGAATCCTCAAATAGCTCCTGGATGTTCAGCGAAATAAGGTCCTGGGGTTTGTCGGTTTCCAGTTTGTAGACTTTTTTGACGTACCCGTCATACCTGACCAGCCCGTTTTCGGTCCCTATCCAGATATAACCAAACTTATCCTGAAGGCACTTGGTGACACGTGCGCTGGGCAGGCCGTTTTCGACATTGACATGCTCGTACTGAGGCTGGTTATTCTGTGCAGAAGCAGAAATGGAAAGACCGACGGCAAGCAGTAAGTATAGAATCTTGATCATGGAAAGGCCGCAATAGCGGGGAGATTTTCGAAAGTACAAAATCCGGGGTGTCGACTAATCTACTAAATTTTTCTAACGACCGCTCCGTACAAGCAGGCGAAACTCGCAAAACCGCTTTATCAGGAGCATTTAATCCCTTTTACACAGCTGTTTAAACCTGTCGCGTTCGTGATCATGCATTTGTGACCGATTTTTCTAAAATCGGCCCGATTGAAGTAATCAAGAATTGATTTTTGACCTAGCTTTGTGTAGTTAGCCGGTTACACCCTAAACCATTGACAATGAAAACGCTCCTTACCTTCACGCTCCTGTTTTTCTGCAACTTTCAGAGCCGTGCGGCCGCTGACTCAACAATCCGCTTTACAAAGTCGGACTGGGAACAGACCTTACAAAGTGCCCGTGAGCAAGGGAAACAGATATTTTTGTACGCTTACACGCCGTCGTGCAGGTATTGCAGGCAAATGGAGAAGGAGGTTTTCACGAAGCCCCAGGTAGCCGATTTTTACAATGTCAACTTTATCAGCTATAAAATCAACATCGAAGATAAGGCAGGTGGGGAAGCTCTTGCAAAACAGTACGGGATCGTTGGTTTTCCTACTTACATTTTTTTTGACAAGGACGGGAGAAAGGTGCACCAGAGTTCATCATCCAAATCGCCGGAAGATTTTATTGCAGACGGTAAAAATGCTTCCGATCCGCAAGCCGCTCTATTTTCGCTGCAGGGAAAATATGATCAGGGAGACAGGTCGGAGAACTTGCTTTTAAATTATAGCAAAGCACTGGGCTTTTATCAAAATCCTGAGAACCCGCAGGAAAAGGTAGCAGGTGAATATCTGAGTACACAGTCGGCCAGCCAATTGGCGTCCGAAACTAACCTGCGGTTTATATTTACACGCTATCTTGGATTTGAGGCGGCCACTACGCAGTATTTTCTTGCAAATCAGCAAAAGTTTATTCCTTTATACGCCGCAGAGGAAGTTGAGCATAAAGCTCTGCGAGTCATTACGTTCAGGGCAGGTGAGGCGGGGCGCAGCAAAGATCCGGGTATGTTCTATGATTTGAAGCAAACTATCGTTTCTGCCGGTATGGATACCAGCAGGTACTTTGCTTTGGCGCAGATCTATTTTTACAATGGACAACAGGATTGGCTTAACTACGCAAAATCCACTGCAAAATATGGAAAAACCGAGGCAGGCAATGACTGGCAGACTTTGTACGAAACAGGGGCTTATCTGAGGGCCTTTGCCAAAGACAAAGAAACCCTGGCAATTGGTGTACAGATCATGGAGCAGGTGATCGGAATGAATAAGCGTTACGAAAACCTGTCCATTTACGCCTCACTTCTGAGCAAGATCGGGCAGCGGACATTGGCGTTGAATGCAGCGAAGGAAGCGGTGAAGTTAGCCAGGGATACAGGCGAAGACAGTAGCGATGCAGCCGAACTGGTGTCCGAGCTCACAGCTTCAAAAACGAAGAAACTATAACGATCAGAGGACTTGGTACCGGGATCATGGACAAGCCTATGCCGGCATGAGCAATTCGTCGATGGCCGGATAGCCCGTAGGGAGGGATATGGCATCTGCTTTTGCACCTGCCTCTAGCAATATCCTGACCGACTCTGGCGAACGCCGCTCCATCCAATAAGAATGCACACAGGCGCGGACCGCCAGTTGCAAGGGGGTCCTTCCGTTCCGGTCAGGCGTATCAATGGGTGAGCCCCTCTCGGCCAGCAGCGCTACCACCTCATGACTGGCGCGCCAGGCAGCCACGTGAATGGCCAGGCTGTCTTTGGGGATTTCAAAATACCCGTCACCATCAGTAAAAGGGGCATCCGGGCTAATGCCTAGGTCGAGGAGCTGCCTTACGCCATGCACATTGCGTGCTCCGGCAAATTTCGCAAGCAGCCTGCCGCCCATACCAAGCAGTTCGGGCAAAAGTGCCGGGTCTTGCTGTAAAATGCTTTTTGCCAATGTGCTATCGGCAAATGCGCAGGCTTCTATGAACTGGTCAAGGCCATTCAGCACATAAGGTAAACCTCGTTTTCTGAATGCTGCCAGCACATCGCTCCGTCCTTCCCGGGCGGCCAGTGCTGCGGCTGTGATACCGTTGCAATCCAATCCCGGATCGGCCCCATGGTCCAGTAAAAGTGATATAATCGAAATGTGGTTGCACCGCGTCAGGGCATGCTGGAAAGGAGAGGTGTAGGTCCACCGCCCATTCGGGTTCACGCCTCGTTCCAGCAGGTATTTTGCGCCGTCGTAATCATGGAAGTCGTGCTTGCGGATGAGCATCAGCACCTGGTTTTCGTCGGTGACCTTGCCGGTTTCGACTAATGCCATCATCGCAGCATTCTCGTGCGTTTCAGGAGAATGGTAAACCGCCTCGATATCGTTTGGGTCTGCACCATATTCCAGCAGCAGTTTGGTCATTTGTTCATGGTGGGCTATCCCCGCAGCGCCATAAAGCGCAGTTTCAAACTCAGGATAAGCGCCGTGGGTCCAAAACCCCGAGTTCGGATCAACCCCGGTGTCCAGTAATATTTTTGCCGCCGCCAGAAAATCACCGCTTGCCTCTTTGTCAAGCCTGAGATATTTGGACATACACAAATAAACCAATGCGTTACCGCCAAAAGGCGCCGCAATACGCGTCGCACTGGCGGGATCGGCGTCGATGAATTCGCGGACGAGTTCCGGATTGCCTAATATCGCAGCCGTAAATAAGCTATGGCTGGTGAGTTCCGGATACAATGCCAACATAGCATCTGCCTCGTCAAGTGATCCGTGCCAGATCGCAGCGCGGATAAAGGCGGTCTGCATATCTTCTGCAGCTAAATGTTCGGGTCTTTCAGCCATCGCCGTTTTTTGATTTTTAATATGGAAAGTTAAGAAATAGGAAAATTTACCATGCCAGTTATTTGACAAATACGAAAGAAATACTAATTTTCGTCCGATCAAACAATTAGCGATGGAAAAGATAGCTACACCGGCACGGATGGTGCCGGGCGACCGCATTGATGCGATCGATTTCGTACGCGGGCTTGTCATGGTGTTAATGGCCATCGATCATGTCCGGGTTTATTCCGGATTACCGGCGGGAGGGGCGGAGCCCGGTATTTTCTTTACGCGATGGATCACCCATTTCTGCGCGCCGGTGTTTGTGTTCTTGTCCGGTACGAGCGCCTATTTGTATGGTTTAAAACTGCATGACCAATCAAAACTGTCGGGGTATCTGCTTACCAGGGGGATATTGCTGGTGGTACTCGAGTTGACCGTCATTCGTTTCCTGTGGACCTTCAACCTGGATTTTTCCAGTTTTATGCTGGCTGGCGTGATCTGGATGATCGGCTGGTGCATGGTTTTCATGGCTGCTCTGGCGAGGCTGAAGCCAGCAGTCGTCGGTATCATCGGATTGCTGATCATTTTCTTTCAGGACGTGTTTGCGTTAGTCCCCGGCCTGCTGCCCGAATCGTTCCGACTTTCTTTTGGCCGTTTCTGGGCGTTTATTTACACGTCCGACCTGGAGGGCCCCCCGGGGATCACGATTCTTTATGTGCTCGTGCCATGGATTGGCGTGATGGCGGCTGGCTATGCATTTGGCGTATTTTTTACGTCAGAAAGGGCTAGAAGGCAGAAAACATTTATGCTGATAGGCAGCGTTTCGATCGTTGCTTTTGTGTTGATTGGCAGTTTTGAAATCCTGAATAATCCTGAAAATGGAGCCGATATACCGTTCGTCATGCGGTTGCTCAATCAGCGGAAATACCCTGCCTCGCAACTTTACCTGCTGATGACGCTCGGGCCGGCGGTACTTTTACTTGCTTTTACCGAAAATGTCCGAAGTACACTAGGTAAGGCGATTGTAACCATCGGGCGGGTCCCGTTTTTTTATTATCTACTGCACATTCTCGTGATCCACCTCAGCGCATTCCTGGTCCAGCTGATTCTTTTCCGACAGGTTTTTGCCGAAGGCTATGCAACCGCCCCATACAGCCGGCTTCCGGAGCAGTACCACTGGAACCTGAGCACGCTTTACCTCGTGTTTGCGGTAGATGTGATCGTGCTTTATTTGATATGTAAATGGTATGCTTCCTACAAAGCGGGTCATCCGGAAAAAACCTGGCTCCGTTATCTCTGAATTGCATTAAGCTGTAAAAAAATGAAAGGAACGAATCTTGGTGAATTTGAGGAACTGATCTTACTGATCGTCGGCGTGCTGTATGACAATGCTTACGGCGTCGCGATCCAGGAGGAACTGGAACAACGCTGCGACCGTAAAGCAACGCTCAGCACAATTCATGTTGCCCTGCACCGCCTGGAAGAAAAGGGATATCTCGAATCGCGGTTCGACGGGGCTACCCATGAGCGGGGAGGACGGCGAAAATTGCTGTTCCGCATGACCACCTATGGTCAGAAGTCGCTGGCCAATGCCAGGGAAATGCGCAATGAACTGTGGCACGCCATTCCGCAAACGGCATTCAACCTGGCTGTATGAGAACACCTGCCGATCATGATCCACCCCAATGGATTACCAGGATCCTGACAGCCTTTCTGGAGAGCCGTACCCTCGAAGCGTCCCTGGGCGATCTGGAAGAGAAATTCCGGCACCGGTTGAAAAAGGGTTTTTCGCCCTGGAAAGCCAAAACACTGTTTGCACTGGAAGCATTGGGTTTTCTGAGAATGGCCCGGATGCCGCGATATGCGTCCCTGCAGCGCACCGTACACGTATTCAACCATACTCTTTTGTTTTTTGGCAGATTGGTCAGAAGAGATCCCGGCTATTATGCAGCCTCACTGCTTGGTTTGGCGTTCAGCCTTACGTCGTTCATAATGATCATGTTTTTTATCCATGACGAACTTTCCTACGACCAATTTCATAAGCATAAAGGCCGCCTTTACAGGCTGAATACCCATCTGAAAATCAGTGACGTCGAGTACCATATGGTTACCTCCGCCTTTCCCGCTGCGGCGGCGTTGCAAGCCTCCATTCCCGAAGTGGAACGGACCGTGCGGATCCTTCCTGACGAAACAGAGCTGGCGATGGGCCCGGAAAAATTCCAGGAAAAGATCGCGTGGGTCGATCCGGCTTTCTTTGAGGTATTTTCTTTCCCTTTTCTGGCAGGTGATGAGCGTACCGCATTGAATGACCCCGCCAGCATCGTTTTGACGGAGACGACGGCTCACCAATATTTCGGGGCGGAAAGTGCTTTGGGCAAGACCATTGAATTATATGGTAGGCCGCTGATTGTGAAAGGAATAATTAAAGATATCCCCGAGCAATCGCATCTCAAATTCAAAGCAGTTGTGCCGCTGTCTTTTCAACTGAACCGCTGGAACGAGGAAACGGGCAAAGAAGGGAGGGAAAATAAATGGCTTTGGATCGGTGCTTATACCTATGTGCTCTTAAAGGAAGGGCATTTGAGGGACCAGGCCGTTTCGAAACTGAGATCCATCGTCAATATCCACTTCCCCGACCGGTACAAGCAGGGCGGTGCCCTGGCTTTACAGGCTTTGACAGATATTCACCTCTCCCAGGGCATGAGCAATGAAATGGAGCCGGGAGGGAATCTGTTACATGTCCGGCTTTTCGCGGTCGTCGCGTTCGTGGTCATGCTCGTCTCCGGTATTAACCTCGTTAATCTGTCCAGCTTCAAGATTTTCAGCCGGATGCGGGAGGTGGGCATCCGCAAGATCTTAGGCCAAAATACGTTCCGGATTGTGATGCAGCTTGCGATCGAAAGCATCCTGATCGGTATCTTGGCTTTTGGCCTCGCAGCGCTCTTGTGTGCTGTTTTTCTTCCCAAATTCAACCTGCTGGTGAGGAAAGACCTCGGTCTTTTTTCGGGCCCCAGTCTGCGGATTTTAGCCTGGACGTTTGCAGGCATTGTTTTTATTTGCCTGGCCGCAGTGGTTCGTCCTTCGCTCAGCTTTGCCCGGCGTTCCTCGCACCTGTTATTGTCGCAAAAATTCCTGGGGCCAGGTTCCGCTGGCGAGCGGAATCTGCTTGTCGGCATGCAGGTATGTTTTTCATTTGTGATGCTGGTCTTTTCTTTGGTCGTCAGCAGTCAGATCGAATTTTTCAAAAACAAAGACCTGGGTTTTAATAAGAAAGATGTGGTGCTGGTTGAGCTTAATGAGGATGTGTACAGCCATGAAGAGGCATTTAAAAATGAATTGAAAAAAGACCGTAACATAAGCGAAGTAAGCGGTGGCGCTGTTCCGGGCGACCTGCATAATGGCTGGCGGTTTGTGCCCGAAGGCGGATCACTGGAAAAGCCTTTCCTATTCCCCCTGGCCTGGGTGGATCAGGATTATCTCAGGACACTGGACATTAAGTTATTGGCGGGAGAAAATTTCAAAAACCCGAAAGCCTACGAAAAGGATTCTGTATGGCCGTTCTTGATCAACAAGCGGGCGGCCATGGAGCTTGGCTGGATTGACAACCCGATCGGCAGAAAAATGAAAATCTTTGCGGCAGGAACGACCGGGATCATGGCGGAAGGCAGGGTAGTAGGGGTGATGGACGATTACCATTTCGAGTCTTTACATAAACCGGTGAAACCCGTTGTGCTTACCCTCAGCCCGGGGTTTGGTACCGCCTTGATCCGGATGTCTGGCAAGGATTTTCCGGGGGCGATTGCGCACATTGCTAAGACCTGGAAGAAATTTTCCGGTAAGCCGCTCCGTTACCAGATGCTGGATCAGAAGCTGGATAAGTTGTATGTGAACGAAGTCAATCTCAACAACTTGATGCTGTTTTTTACCCTGGTGGCGCTGTACCTGACTTGCTACGGTATGTTTGCCATGAGCTCGCTATTGTTTTCGGGCCGCCTGAAAGAAGTAGCGATTAGGAAAGTTTTAGGCGCCAACAGGCGCGCGATCATCACGCGCTTCTATTCGCGCTATGCGGTATTTAACCTGTTGGCTGTGGTGGTCGGTGTTCCGATTGCCATGTATCTGGGTAATCTCTGGCTGCAGACTTTTCAATACAGGATCGGCCTGGATTCTTCCTTTTTTATCGAAGCCGGGATCTGCATTCTTGCGGTTGGCATGCTCTCGGTCAGTTACTACCTCATACGTGTCACTTTGAGTAATCCCGTCAAATTCTTAAGAAGCGAGTAATATGAAACCTGAATCACTTGTCCTGGTTCTTTATGCAGAAGATATACGGCGAAGCATTGCCTATTTCTGTTTTGGGCATGGTATAGATCGTGATTAAAAACCGATGAAGCGAAGATGGAAACAAATCCAAACACAGGAGTTGCAGGCAAAATACAGGACATGTGCCCGATGCTGATGGTATTCGACATGCCGGAATCCCTGCATTTTTATTGCGACATTTTAGGGTTTGAACTGGTTCAGTCGGCTGGTCCCGAAGGAGACACGGGCTGGGCAATGATGCGGCTTGGCAACATCTGGCTCATGTTGAATACCTTGTACGAACTGCCCTTCCGCCCTGCCTCGCCCGATCCTGTCCGGGTAATGGCTCATGGCGACACAACCCTCTATTTCGGAAGTCCGGACATTGACGGAATGTACCGGCACATTCAGTCCAGCGGCATTGGTGTAAAGGCACCCTACATCACCGGCTATGGTTTCAGGGCCATTGATCTGAAAGATCCGGACGGTTACACCATCGTATTTCATTGGGAAGTGGAATAGGGGCAGCTGTTCATTTGCGGACACTTCCCGTTCTTTTGCGAACAAATATTTTCATTAAGAAACACCGAAACCAGGCCAATCAGGCCAATTATTGCGCTTTTTCAAAAGTGGCACGGATTTGTACGATAAAATAGAAACTAATCACATTTACAATGCGCCGAACTTATCTGGGAGAGTTTGAGGAGATGGTTTTACTCATGGTCGCCATCCTGGACGGCGAGGGATACGGTGTCACGATCAGCCAGGCATTGGAAGAACATACCGGCCGCAGCGTCACATTCGGGACGGTCCACAATACATTGATCCGGCTGGAAGAAAAGGGTTTTGTAAAATCCGACCTGGGCGGTGCAAGTACCGAGCGGGGCGGGAGGCGGAAACGCATTTTCAAAGTGACGGCATTAGGCAGCAGGGCATTGCAGGACATCCAGCAGCTTCGCCAGGATCTCTGGAAAATGGTTCCTTCGAGCGCCTTGAAATTGAGCGGGATATGAATGCCGGGAAAAAAGCTGACGTACAAGCGCCGCCTGGCTGGATACACAAACTACTTGCGAGGTTACACCCGGAGAATACTTTGGAGGAAGTGGAGGGTGACCTGGGCGAATTGTATGAGCACTGGTACAGGAAATCCGGAAAATGGCCGGCTGATCTGAAATACCTGTGGAATGTCATGTCTGTGCTGCCGCCATTTTTGCGTCGTCGAAAACCGGCAAATCAATACGAGAAATCTTCAATTCTAAACATAGCCATGATCAGAGACTACATTAAAATTGCTTTCCGCAACCTCGCCAAGTATAAGGCGAATTCTGCCATTAACATCGTGGGGCTGACTTTCGGGATGACTTGCTTCTTCCTGATCTCGCTCTATTTGTTCGACGAATGGACGTTCGATGCATTTCACGCCAATGCCGATCGTATTTACCGGATCACCGAAAAGAAGATTTCGGAAAATGGCAAGCAAACGCATGTCGCCTCGGTAGGTTATCAGATTGGCAAATATGCGGTAACCGAATTACCCGAAGTGGAGAATGCGGTTCGGGTTACGGCACTGGGGCGCATGAATGTTTCCGATACCACCGGCAGGAATGTGTTTCTCCGGGAAGTAACCATGGCCGATCAGAACTTTTTCCCGGTTTTTGATTATAAGCTCATTGCAGGTGACCGTGCTACGGCTTTGCAGCAACCGTTTACCACTGTGGTCACCCGCCAAATGGCTAAAAACCTGTTTGGCACCGAGGATGCCGTAGGTAAAATCGTTGATACCGATGGTTTCGGCGCGCCTTTCAGGGTTACAGGCGTTTGCGAAAACGTGCCGAAAAATTCCAGCTTTCAGTTTGACATCCTATTTTCGGAAAGTACCATCCACAGTGATCAATGGTATAAGGAGCGCTCGGGAGGTGATTGGTCCTCCAATAGTTTTGTGACGTACCTTTTACTGAAAAATCATGCGAATAGTCAGTCTGTTGCGGCGAAAATCAGGAATGCGGCATTAGCTCATGCAACTGCTGAGAAAAAACCGGGCACATTCTTCTTACAGCCACTTCGCAACATTCATTTTTATTCCGAAGATATTGACAACAGCGCCGAGCGCAACAATAGCGTGGGTCGGATGGGCGATATTACTTACATGTACGTGTTTGCGGTTATCGGGGTATTTGTCCTGCTGATCGCCAGCATCAATTACATTAACCTGACGACCGCCCGTGCTTCCCGCCGTGCCAAAGAGATTGGTGTCAGGAAAGTGGCCGGTGCAAACAGGGGAAGTCTTACCTTCCAGTTTTTAATGGAATCGCTGGTGATCACATTCATCGCTTTGTTCATTGCGCTGCTCGCGGTGCAACTGGCCCTGCCGAAGTTCAATGCTTTTACGGAAAAGGCACTTGCAATGAATTTTCATTCTGATTACCGAATTTGGATGATTGTTATTTTGGCGGCGCTCTTCACAGGTTTCCTCTCGGGAAGTTACCCTGCCTTTTTACTTTCGAAGTTTCAACCATTGCTGCTGATTAAAGGTGCTACCACAACGCCGGGGACTAACAAGACCCAATTGCGACAGGGACTGGTGGTATTCCAGTTTACCTTATCTGTGGTCATGATTGTGGCCACGCTGGTGGTTTATCTGCAGCTCCGGTTTGTACGGACTAAAAACCTGGGTTTTAACAAAGAACAACTGCTTGTTGTGGATATCAACAGTGGCAAGGTGAGGGAGAATTTCCAGGCTATTAAGTCAGAGTATAGCAAGCTGGCAGGTGTGAATCAGGTATCGGTTTCTTCGCGGGTACCTGGCGAATGGAAAAACCTGGCATTGGTGGAAGTACATGTTCCCGCAGCGCCCGCAGGTGTGAAGTCAAATATGACATTTATCGGGGCTGATGAAGATTTCTTAAAAACCTTCGACATTCAATTGCTATCCGGCCGGAATTTCGGGATCAATGCACCTGCTGATTCGTCCGCGGTGCTGATCAACGAATCGGCGGCGAAAGAACTGGGGATCCGATCTGCCGGCGACCAGTGGATAGAAATTCCGCGCAGGGAGGGCAATGGAAATATGCACCTGCTGGATGTCCCGATGAAGGTACGTGTAGTGGGGATCGTTAAGGACTTTAACTTCCGTTCGCTGAGGGAAGCCATTTCACCGCTGGTGATTGGCTACCGCGTGAACCCCATCCAACTGATTGACTATTTCACGATCCGGTTGTCGGGCAAGGATGCACCGGAAACCGTGGCCCAGATGAAATACATCCTGCAAAAAATCGATCCGGAAGATTTGTTTGAATACCACTATCTGGATCAGCAACTGGCTTTATTTTACCGCGAAGATGCCCGGCGGCAGACGATCTTTATCGGCATGGTACTCGCCACTGTTTTTATTGCCTGTCTGGGATTGTTCGGGCTGTCGGCTTTCACGGCTGAGCAGCGTGCCAAGGAGATTGGGGTACGAAAAGTGCTTGGGGCGAGCGTCGGAAGCATTGTTACCTTGTTGTCCAAAGACTTTTTGAAACCCGTATTGATCGGCATTCTCCTCGCGACGCCACTTGCCTGGTACGCCATGGACCGCTGGTTGCAGGATTTTGCCTACAAGATCAATGTCGAATGGTGGATGTTTGCTTTGGCCGGCATGGCCGCGATTGGAATTGCATTGCTTACGGTTGGTTTTCAGTCGGTTAAAGCCGCATTGACGAACCCGGTTAAGACTTTACGCAGCGAATAAGCGATGAAAACCAATACGGCTCCGCCCCGCTGGATGCGCTGGTTATTGTCCCAACTGCATCCTGAAAATACTTTGGAGGAGGTGGATGGCGATCTGGACGAGCTATACGCACTTTGGTATCAAAACTTCGGAAAGACCATTGCCAGTCTCAAATACTTATGGAATGTCTTATCGGTTTTGCCGCCATTTGTGCGCCGACGAAAAACACAAAAGCAATATGATCAACCTTCAACCTTGCAGCCTGCCATGATCCGTAATTATTTCAAAATCGCCTTCCGGAACCTGAAACGCCAGGGAGTTTCTACTGCCATTAATGTAATAGGCCTCTCGATCGGCATCGCTACCTGCGTGCTGATCATGTTGTATGTGAAAGACGAATTGTCGTTTGATCGGTTCAACCGGAAGGCGGGACGGATCGTGCGCGTTGGCATTAATCTTCGGCTGAACGGACGTGATCTCGACGGTCCGACGGTAGGGCCAACGATGGCTGGTGACCTGAAAAATGAATATCCCGAGGTGCAGCAAACCGTTAGGCTCAGAAACCAGGGGGGCAAATTTGTGAGCTACGGGACCACTTCTTTCAAGGAGGAAAATATCCTTTATTCCGACCCATCGTTTTTTCAGGTTTTCACCATTCCCTTGTTAAAAGGCAATCCGCAAACTGCTTTGAAGGAACCTAATACAGTGGTCATCACCGAGGAAACTGCCAGAAAATACTTTGGAAATGCAGATCCGATCGGCAAGGCACTGGGTTTTGGGAGCGATAAGACGCCCTACCGGGTCACAGGCGTAACGGGGAAGGTCCCGGAAAATTCGCATTTCCGGTTCGATCTTCTGGCGTCGCTGACAGGCATGAGCGAAGCCAGCGAGACAGGCTGGGTTAGCAACATGAATTTTTACAGTTATCTGGTCCTGCCCGAAAACTATGACTATCAGGAACTGAAACCGAAGGTGTCCAGGCTGGCGGAAAAATATATCGGCGGCGAAATTCAAAAATATATAGGTATCAGCTTGAAACAATTCCGGGAAAAGGGAGACGATTTCGGCATTGTTCTTCAGCCATTGACCGACATTCATTTGGATTCGGGGATCAGCGGCGGTGAGTTACGGCCAACAGGCGATATCCGCAATTTGTATGTGCTGTCGGCGATTGCTTTGTTTATGCTGTTGATTGCGTGTGTCAACTTTATGAACCTGTCGACAGCGACCGCGTTGAAACGTTCGCGGGAAGTGGGAGTAAGGAAGGCGCTTGGGTCTCTCGGACGGCAGCTAAGGCAGCAATTCCTGGTTGAATCCGGCCTGCTGGCCATCGTAGCCCTCGTGATGGGCCTGATCATTGTGGCGGCGACCCTGCCTTCATTCAATCAGTTGACCGGCAAGTTGTTATCGCTGCATATGCTTTTGAATCCCTATGTCGCGGCGGGGCTGATATCCGGGACATTCATCGTTGGGTTGCTTGCAGGAAGTTATCCGGCATTTTATCTGGCGTCGTTCAAACCGGTATTGGCGTTAAAGGGCAGGTTTACAACCGGCCGCCAGTTATTGAGCTTTCGGAGCGGATTGGTGGTTTTTCAATTTTTCGTCACCATTGCCCTGATCATTGCTACCATTACCGCCGACCGTCAACTGCGATTTATGCAGGTTACAAAAGTAGGTTTTGACCAGGAACAGATGCTGGTCATCCACGACACCTATATGCTTGGAAAAAATGAAAGGGTTTTTCAGCAAAAGCTGGCCGGCAACCCGCAGGTGATTCAGTCGACGCTGTCCGGTGATGTGCCAGTGGGTGCGACCAGCTCCAGCAACAGCGCAGTGATGCCGAAGGATAATCCGGATAAAGCGGTGGTTAGCAGGCAGTATTATGTTGATACAGAATATCTTACAACGATGGGTATGCGGTTGTCGCAAGGAAGGGATTTTTCGAAAAATTTCCCGACCGATTCAAGCGCTGTCATCCTGAATGAAACAGCGGCGAGGGCCTTGGGCTGGCAAAAGAATCCCCTTGGGAAGATGATTGTGCGGTCTGATAATGATGGAACCAAACGTTATTACCAGGTGATCGGTGTGGTACATGACTTTCATTTTGAATCATTAAGACAAAAAATCGGGCCGCTGATCATGTATTTGGGAAATAACTCAGGCAGTATCATTGTCAAATCCAGGGCAGATCATTTCCCCGCACTCTTGGCTTCCCTTAAAAAGGAATGGGAATCGTTTAGTCCCGCGGCGCCATTTGCGTACTCTTTTCTGGACGAGCGGTTTGCGGATGTTTATCGCAGCGAACAAAAAACCGGGCAGATTTTGACGCTGGCCTCGGGGCTGACGATTTTTATTGCCTGTCTGGGTTTATTTGGTCTTGCGACTTTTACAGCAGAGCAGCGTACGAAGGAAATTGGGGTGAGGAAAGTACTGGGTGCTTCGGTCAGCAGTATTGTGGGTTTATTGTCAACCGATTTTCTAAAACTGATCCTGATTGCCCTGCTGCTCGCATCGCCGGTGGCCTGGTGGGCCATGGATAAATGGCTGGCTGATTTTGCCTATAAAATTACCATTGAATGGTGGGTTTTCGCACTTGCAGGTGTGCTGGCGGCTGGTGTTGCATTGTTGACCGTGAGTTTCCAAAGCATTAAGGCGGCCCTAATGAACCCCGTGAAAAGTTTGCGTAGCGAATAGCATATGAAAAACAATGCAGCTCCGCCCCGCTGGATACGCTGGTTATTGTCCTGGCTTCATCCTGAGAATACTTTGGAAGAGGTAGGGGGTGATTTGGACGAATTGTACGGATTCTGGCACCAAAAGTCGGGAAGAACGATTGCGAATTTCAAGTATATATGGAATGTCGTCTCTGTACTGCCGCCGTTTGTGCGCCAGCGAAAACGAAAGGATGAATGTTATCAATCCTCAAATTCACACCCTGATATGATACTCAATTATTTCAAGATTGCCCGGCGAAATCTGGTTCGCAACAAAGCTTTTTCGGCGATCAATATGTTGGGTTTGGCGCTGGGTATGGCCTCTGCTTTGCTCATTTTCCTTTGGATTCAGGATGAGCTAAGTATTGGCAGGCAATATGAAAATGCGCCGAATCTATATCGAATCATGGAGCGGGAGTTTACCGACGGCAAGGTTGTAGCGGATGATAATACGTGTGGTTTATTGGCCGATGAACTCAAAAAACAGTTTCCGGAAGTGGTTCACGCAGCAGGCTTTTCCTGGCAGGAAGGTCATTTGCTGGGAGCAGGTAGTCATATAGCGAGACAAACAGGTTGTTACGCTGGTGCCGACTGGTTTAAAATGTACAGCATTCCACTACTTGCCGGCACGCCTGCCACGGCGCTTAACTCACCCAATAGCCTCGCCATTTCGCGAAAACTGGCAGAAAGCTATTTTGGCAATGCGCAGAAGGCCCTCGGTAAATCGATTCAGTTTGACAATACGGTCAATTACCAGGTGACCGCGGTCTTCGAAAATCTGCCTGCGAATTCATCTGATCAATATGAGTTTTTATTAAGCTGGCAGGATTTTCTGGCCCGTAATCCCTGGGCGAAAATTTGGACCAATGCGGGCCCCGAAACCAGATTTCAACTCCGACCGGATAGCGACGCGAACAAATTCAATGACAAGCTCAAATGGTTTCTGAAAGGACGTAACACGGATTTCGGCAAAACTTTCCATATCAATCTTTTTCTTCAGCCAGAAACCGAGGCCTATCTCTATTCCAGTTTTAAGGACGGTTACCGGGATGGCGGGCGTATTGAATATGTGCGTTTGCTTGGCGTTGTGGCGGTATTCCTGTTATTAATTGCGATCATCAATTTCATGAACCTGGCCACGGCGCGGTCCGCGAAAAGGGCGAGGGAAGTGGGCGTTCGTAAGGTAGTCGGTGCAGGGCATGCATCACTCGTTGCCCAATTTATGAGCGAAGCAATGCTGTTGACAGCTCTTTCACTTACGATGGCCCTGATATTGGTCATCCTGCTTTTGCCTGTTTTTAATCAGCTGACTGACAAACAACTTGTTTTACCGTTAAGGAAGCCTGTTTTCTGGGTGAGTTTGTCAGGATTGTTGTTTGTAACAGGTTTTCTTTCAGGTAGTTATCCGGCGCTGTTTTTGTCGTCACTTAATCCTGTCAAAGTGCTCAAAGGGTCTGGCTACCTGTCACGGATTGGTAATGGTATTGGCGCGCAGTTGTTCCGGCGTGGTTTGGTGGTTTTCCAGTTCATCATGTCGATGCTCTTAATAGTCGGAACGGTAGTGGTTTACCAGCAGCTTCAATACGTTCAGACCAAGAATTTGGGATATGACCGTGAAAATTTGATCAGTATCCCTATTGAAGGGGAGTTAGCGAAAACTTATCCCGTATTTAAACAGGAACTGTTGCAGATGGCTGGTATACAATCTGTCACAAATATGTCCGGAGGTCCGTTGGGAAATGGCAACACGACCGAAAGTGTGACCTGGCCTGGAAAGGATCCTAATGCCTCCATTTCGTTCCATAATACGGCCGTTGGTTATGATTTTGCGAAGACTTTAAAAATGAAATTTATTGGCGGTCGTGATTTTTCTTCCCGGTTCGGCACCGATTCGAGTAATTATCTGATCAATCAGGCGGCAGCAAAACGTATGGGTTATAAAGATCCTGTCGGGCAGCCGCTCACTTTCTGGGGCAAGCCGGGAAAAATCGTTGGCTTGATGGAAGATTTTCATTTCAACTCACTTCACGAGCCCATCACGCCTTTGATCATTCGCCTGGCGGACGGCTATTATAGCAACATTCTGGTGCGAACACAACCAGGGCAAACGAAGGCGGCACTTGAAAGTATCAAGACACTTTACCAGAAATTGAATCCTAAATTTCCATTTGCATATTCATTTGTAGATAGCGAATACCAGCATATTTACAAAGGTGAAACAGTTGTAGGAACGCTTTCAACCATTTTCGCGCTCTTAGCTATTTTCATTGCTTGTCTTGGATTGTTCGGTTTGGCAGCTTTTACGGCAGAGCAGCGCATTAAGGAAATCGGCGTTCGGAAAGTGCTGGGCGCATCCGTATCAAGCATTGTGGCTTTGTTGTCAAAGGATTTTGTAAAACTGGTGCTCATCGCCATTGTCATTGCTTCACCGGTTGCCTGGTATGTGATGAATCAATGGCTGCTGAATTTTGCGTATAAAATTGATATAGGATGGTGGGTTTTTGCTTTGGCCGGTTCCCTGTCATTGACAATTGCTTTACTGACAATCAGTTTTCAAAGCATCAAAGCCGCACTGATGAACCCGGTCAAAAGCTTGCGCAGCGAATAAGATATGAAACGCAATCCAAGTCCGCCCCGTTGGATGCACTGGTTAATGTCCTGGCTTCATCCTGAGAATACTTTGGAAGAGGTGGTGGGTGATTTGGACGAGTTATATGAATGCTGGTGCCAGCAGTCCGGAAGAACAATTGCTAATTTCAAATACTTATTGAATGTAATATCCGTATTGCCGCCGTTTGTGCGCAGAAGAAAGCAAAAGACAAATCACAAGAGCTCATTTCTTTTTCACCCAAATATGATACGTATCTATTTCAAGATCGCCATGCGGGGCCTGGCCAAGAACAAGGTCTATTCTTTGCTCAATATGACCGGACTGGCGGCGGGAATCGCCGTGGCAGTTCTCATCGGATTATGGGTTTGGGATGAATTTTCATTTAACCGGTATCACCAAAATTACGACCGGCTGGCACAGGTGTGGATCAACCAGACCTTCAATAAAAGTACCAATAGCGGGACCGGTGTTTCTATTCCCTCTGCCACCGAAATGTCTGACAAATACGGAGCTGATTTTAAAAACACGGCCCTGGTCGCATGGAATTATCCCCATCTCCTGGTGAATGGCGACAAAAAGTTTAACATACCCGGTACTTACGCACAGCCGGCCCTTCCCGAAATGCTGTCATTAAAAATGCGGAGCGGGGATTATGCCCATGCTCTGAAAGAACCCGGATCCATTATCCTGTCAGAATCGGCTGCAATGTCACTGTTTGGGGATGAGGACCCCATGAATAAGACGCTCAGGGTCGATACCAAAAGCAATGTGAAGGTGACTGGGATTTATGAGGACATACCTTTGAATTCCGCTTTCCGGGATATGAAAATGATCATGCCATGGAGTCTGTATGTGGCTGAAACCGATTGGGTAAGGAAAGCGCAGCAGGAATGGGGACATCACTGGTTTCAATTTTTCGCCCAGCTCGCCGACCATGCCGATATGAAAAAGGTATCCCTGAAAATTAGGGACATTGAAAAGCCCCATGCTGCTTCCCGGGCAGAGCGTCCGGAATATTTTCTGCATCCCATGCGCGACTGGCATTTGTATTCCGATTTCAAGGGAGGGATTAATGTGGGCGGTGCTATCGAATTTGTGTGGCTTTTCAGTATTATAGGTTTATTTGTACTATTGCTCGCCTGTATCAATTTCATGAACCTGAGCACAGCCCGCTCGGCCAAACGTGCGAAGGAAGTGGGTTTGCGCAAGGCGGTAGGTTCGCTGCGCCGTCAGCTAGTATTTCAGTTCTTAGGGGAGTCGCTGCTTGTGGTTTTCTTTGCTTCGGTCCTGGCAGTGCTGATTGTGTTTGGTTCCCTTCCTGCATTCAATGAATTGTCGGGTAAACAGGTGAGCTTTCCATATCAGTACCCGGTTTTCTGGATGATTTTAATCGCTTTCGCACTCCTCACCGGACTAATTTCAGGGAGTTACCCGGCTTTTTATCTTTCTTCCTTTAATCCCTTGGTTGTACTCAAAGGTACTTACAGGGTTGGTACTGGGTCGGCATTGCCCAGAAAAGTGATGGTGGTAGTCCAGTTTACGGTATCGATTACGCTCATTATAGGCACCATTATTGTTTTCCAACAAATACAACATGCCAAGAACAGGCCGGTTGGTTACAATCAGGAGGGACTGTTGGAAATTAACATGAGCCCCAACCTGCTTGGCAAATATGCCCTACTCAGGGACGATCTCAAAAAATCTGGGGTGGTGTATGAAATGAGCGAGTCTTCCAGTTCTGCCACGGGTATTCAATCCAACCAGACCGTATTTGAATGGGAAGGGATGGACCCGAACTCAGCGCCGTCATTTGGGACCATCGGCTGCACGCACGATTTTGGTAAAACCATAGGATGGAAGATTGCCGGGGGAAGGGACTTTTCCCGGGACTTCTCGACCGACACGGCCGCTCTTATCCTCAACGAATCGGCCGTCAGGCTGATCGGGATGAACGATATCATCGGCAAGACGATCCGGTACAACGGGCAGCTCCGGCATGTGGTGGGAGTGGTGCGGGATATGGTCATGGATTCGCCGTATTCGCCCGCTGTGCCGACCATCTTTATGATCAGCTATTCGTGGATCAACCATATCAATGTGAAGCTCGTACCTGGTCAGCCGATAGGTCAGGCATTGAAAAAAGTAGGGGCCATTTTCCGGAAATATGACCCGGATACGCCGTTCGATTTCAAATTTACCGATCAGGAGTACGAGGCTAAATTCAGGGCGGAAGAGCGGATCGGCAAACTTTCAAGGGTTTTTGCGATGCTCGCTATCTTGATTTCCTGCCTCGGATTATTTGGGTTAGCTGCCTACACGGCAGAGCAACGTACAAAGGAAATCGGCATCCGGAAGGCATTGGGCGCAAGTGTGGTACAAATGTGGATGATGTTATCCAAGGAGTTTGTTTACCTGGTCATGGTATCATGCCTGGTAGCGTCCCCCATTGCGCTTTATTTTCTGAGAGACTGGCTGGACAAATATGAATATAGAGTTGAGCTGAGCTGGGTGATCTTTGCAGTGCCCGGCGCGCTCGCTGTGCTGATCACCATGATAACGGTTAGCTTTCAGGCCGTAAAAGCTGCGCTGGTAAACCCTGTTAAAAGTTTGCGCAGCGAGTAACCATGAAGCTCAATTTAAATCCCGGTCGACATTGCCCTATCGGACTCGTTGCTTATTCGCTCCCTTAACTTTTCGCCGGATCCGGTAATGCAGCTTTCACGTATAGAAAACTGACGGTTGCCGGCGTAATCGCCAATGCGCCAACCCCCGACACCCCGAAAACCTACCAGGAAAGATGAGTGCGGTACGGATAGTTTTGGAGTGAGCCCGGCAAGCCGGTAGTCGAAGGTATAAGCTGGTATTGAATTTGTCGAAGATCGGCGTGATCTTCCTGGTGGATTCGGAGGTCGAAACAACAGGGTTGATCCGGATATCGAGAACTTGACCCAGTTTTTGAAGAACGCGACCGCGAAGGGAGACGCGCTGTTAAAGGGCTATTCCAATGTCAGATCAGGCTGATTCCTTTCAGTAATATTTGGTACGGGGTCGTCGTTTTGCCTGACGTTAGTCAGCAGCTAAATTACATTCCTGAATGCATATACCACGAAAACTCTTGTTCCTCTCCCCATTGGCATTTTTCATCGTTTCTTGCGGCAACGACGGAGTCGACCTTGATCCGGACAACATCGTCGACACTACAGCCTTACCCTCCGACAAAACCGATTGGTGGAAACCGGCCGTGGGCGCTACGTTCGATTGGGACCTGGCGGACCTGACTGGGGAGGATCATTTTGATGCTGAGGTAGTAGATGTGGACGCATTTACAACTACCAGGGAACAAGTGGCCGCGCTACATGCGCAGGGAAAGAAGGTGGTCGCATATCTTTCGGTCGGAACCATTGAAAATGACAGACCGGATCAGAACCTGCTACCGAAAGGTGTTATCGGGAAGGTGTATGACGAGTGGCCTGATGAAAAATGGCTGGATATCCGGCAGGCGGAAAAATTGAAACCCTGGCTCACCTCCCGCTTCAATATGATCATTCAGAAGGGGTTTGACGCCATTGAGCCGGATAACCTGGATAGTTTTAGCAATGAAACAGGTTTTGCGGTCAGCGAGGCCGATACCAGGATCTATTGCGACTTCCTGATTAGCCTGGCACACAAAAACGGATTGGGCATTGGCCAGAAAAACGTTCCCGAGCTGACCGGTGAATTCAGTGTAAAATTTGACTGGGCTTTGACCGAGGACGCGTTCGATCAGGGCTGGCAGGACGATATGAAGCCGTTTATTGCAAAAGGCAAGCCCGTTTTTGCAGTTGAATACACCGATAATATGTTGCAGAGCGCTTTTTCCTCCAACGTGTGCCCTCTGTCCCAATCCCTGAAATTTTACTCGATCTTAAAGAACAGGGATTTGGACAGGCCGACATTCCATTGTAAGTAGTTGAATGGTATCAAAAAGGGTACTTGGCTCAGGTCTGATTGTCCTGAAGCCATACCACCTTTTGATCAGGCGTATGGTCTTTGCCGATGATATCCTTATACAGGTCGGGCCGACGGGCTTTGAGGTAACGATAGCCTCCCGCCAGCGTCAGCTTTTCGGGGATTAAAGTCGCTATGGCAATCGCATTGTCCAGCTCCCGGCATTCCGCAATGATATCTCCAAACGGGTCCAGGATCATCGAGCAACCATTTTTCAGCTGGTCGTCGTCCATACCGATCGGGTTTGAGAAAACGGCGTAAACCGCATTGTCGTAGGCACGGGCAGGGAGCCATTTCATCAGCCACGACCTTCCTTTCAGTCCATCAAATTCTTGCCGGAGCGAAGTGGGGTCGGCATGACGGTTGTGCCATAATACGGGATCAACAAAGCCCGCACCCGGGCGGCTGGAAGGTGTGCACATGGTGACGTGGGGCATGAAAATGATATCTGCACCCAGTAGTTTCGTAGCCCGCACATGCTCGATTATGTTGTTGTCATAGCAAATCAGTATACCGCATTTCCAGCCTAGGAGATCGAAAACAACGTATTCGTGGCCGGGAGTAAGGTGTGGGTTAATAAATGGGTGCAGTTTGCGGTACTTCGCGATCAGGCCATTTTTACCCACACAAACGTAGGCTTTGTACATTTTATCGCTTTCGTCTTTTTCAAAAAGACCAGCCAGGATAATGATATTGTTTTCGTTTGCAATGCTTGTCAGCGTCTGAATACTTGTGCCATCGGGAATGTACTCTGAGATTGCCAGCATCTGCTCGCGGGAAAGGTGCCGGGCGTAAGAATATCCGGTGATGGAACATTCGTGAAACGCGATGACCTGAGCGCCTTTCGAAGCGGCTTCCCGGGATTGCTGCCGGATGATTTCAAGATTATAAGGCTTGTTACCGCTTTGGTTTTCAAATTGTGCGGTTGCGATTTTGATGGGTTCCATGACTGTTGTTATAAATGTTGAGGCAAAAATAACAGGCTGAAAACCGGCGAAATTGTACAAATCCGTCAGCCTCGGCAATTACACCGGCAACTGCAAAAAGTTGGCGGCAAGGAGTTTCTGATTGATATATTGCCGCGGCGTGATGCCCGTGATGTGCTTCATCTCCCGGATCAAATGTGCCTGGTCGTAAAACCCGCACTCGTAAGCCTGTGCCGTGATCGTTTCGTGGGAAGTATTTTTTCTGAGCAATTTGAGAAAGCGCTGCATGCGGATAATGCCCGAGTAATGTTTGGGCGACAGGCCAACCTGTTCATCAAAAATGCGTTGCAGTTTTCTATCGCTTACGCTCAGTTCGGTAACAAGGTCACGCACCGGCAGATTTCCGTCACGCTGATGGATCAGATGCAAGGCCTGGATTACCAGTGTCCGGCGGTCGCCAGGACCTTTTACTCTGGTACGTAAGAAATCTTCAATGACCGCACATTTTGTGACGGGGCCGGAAGTCAGAAAAAGTTGTTCAACGACACGATTGATGTCATCTGAATGAAAGAAGCACGTCAGATCTACCAAAAAATTTCTCAGTTCACATGCAGATATACCCAGCATGGCAGAGGCAGCATAGGGGTGCAAGACAGCGACAATCAATCGGATTTGCCCCTGACAAATTACATGCTGGTAATGATCGAGCTGGCCATATATAAAGCAATCGGGAAGAAAACCGGAACTATTGTTTTCCTGAATCAGCCCGTCGCCATAATTGAACACGATGCCGGTGTTCCCATCCGAAAATAAGCGGTGCCTCGCGGGCCATTCACAATCCGCCTCAATGATCAGGAAATGCCTGATCAAATGGGAAAGTGTGGGGGAGGGGGTGATTTGCATGGCATTGATATCCGGCTTTGGTGATATAAAGGTATCAAAAGTTCCAATTTTAGGAACTTTTGATACCTTTATATTCTCATGCGAATCATTGAGAGGAGTACTTTAGAAGAATTCTGGGAGATCCACACGGATGCTATAGTTGGCTTGCTCAGCTGGTATGAAAAAATGGGAAGTCGTCAATACAATAACCCCCAGGAAGTATTAGCAAATTTTAAAGGGGCGGACTATGTTGGTAATGACAGAGTTGTTTTTAATATAGCCAGGAATAAATATCGTTTGATCGTGTCCTTCAATTATGAGTTTGAAGCTTGCTGGATAAAATTTGTGGGAACTCATAAGGAATACGACGAAATTGATGCAAAAACGGTCGAAAATCACTAAAAATTACCCAATGGAAAACGATCAGATCAGACCCGTAAAAAGTGAGGCAGAGTATAAAGAGGCTCTGATCAAATTGAAGGAAGTTTGGGAAGCAAAGCCCAATACACAGGAAGGCGACAGATTGGAATTGCTCTTGTTAGTCGTAGAAAAATACGAAGAACAGTATCATGCCTTACCTGAATTGGATCCGATAGAGGCAATCAAGTATAAGATGGAGGAAGAGGGTCTTAGCCAAAAAGATCTGATAAAATATTTTGGCACAAAATCCAGGGTATCCGAGGTATTAGGCAGGAAAAAACCGTTGACCTTAAAAATGATAAGGTCACTCTACCATGATTTCGGCATTCCAGCCAAGACGTTGCTTGCCTAAGCAACCACTAAACCAAATCCCACTTCTTCCTGGGCTTTCGAGAAAGCAGCCTGTTCGCTTCTTGGTCCCCTACGAACTTCTCCTTATCGGCATTCCAGGTCAGTTCTCTTTTCAATCTGTAAGAGATCAGGCCGAGATGCATGGGGATGGTGAGTTCACGTGCGTAGGCGAGGTTTGATTCGGGTTGTTTGCGGGATTTGACCGAATCCACAAAGTTTTGCTGGTGGCCGGGGGACCTTGTATTGGTAATGGGAATTTCCGGTATGTCGGCCATGGTCACCCCGTTGATGGTAATCTCTTTGGTATTGTAATCACAAATCAGCGTTCCTTTATCGCCTTCGAAAAATGCGCCGATCCCGCGGTCGGCGGCGCCCGGAACATCAGGGGGAATGGCAGTCCAGAATATTTTCAATCCGTCGAATTCATAATCCACGTCCAGCGTTTTCGGCGCATCGGCAATTCCGGTATATGCTTCACCGCGTGCACTGATCTTTTTCAAACCTTTCGGCTGAATGGAAGAATACACCACATCGGCAATATGGCACCAGAAATCCGCAAATTCGCCTCCCGAATAATCCAGGAAGTAACGGTAAGTGAAATGGCATTTTTCCGGAATGTAATCGGTATAAGGGGCGGGGCCCAGCCACATATCCCAATTCAAAGTCTTTGGAATGGGCTGTACGGTAGGAGAACCGAGTTCTTTGGTGGTCGGTTTTTTCCATAACCTTACGGTATGCACGTTCCCGATCGCACCCGATTTGATGATCTCCACGACCCGGTGGAAGTTATCTCCCGCATGGATCTGATTGCCCATCTGAAAAATCCGATCGTGCTTATTCAGATGCTTGAGCATCATTTTCCCTTCCTTCACGCTGTATGAGAGTGGTTTTTCGCCATACACATCTTTGCCGGCCTGAAACGCCAGTGCGGCTATTTGTGCGTGCCAGTGGTCTGGCGTTGCGATGGTAATGGCATCAATGTCTTTACGTTCCAGGATATGACGGAAATCGCCATACGTGTCCACCTTGGCATTGGGTTGCATAGTCAGCAACTTTTGCTTTGTTTCGCCCAGATGCAGTTCGTCCACGTCACAGAGGGCGACAATTTCGACTTCGGGCAAGTTCGCAAACCATTTCATGTGGTTATTGCCCATTCCGCCCAGACCGATGTGCGCAACCCGCAAACGGTCACTGGCGGCAGCCTTGCCGTATAGTGATGGTAATATGGAAAAACCCAGTGCTCCCAGGCCGGCCATTTTAACAAAATCCCTCCTGTTGGTATGTACGCTCATGCTGATCGGGTTGAAATATAGATCCAAAGCCCGATTACGCCCGAAATTACTCTGATTGCCCCTAATGAGGCCGCAAATAGGGCGATAATTCCATGATATCCATTTTCAGCATCCGGCTTTTGAAAAGGTCGGCTTTGTATTTGAAAATGAAGTTGCGGAGCGACATGCCGGTTTTATTCATGATACAGAGGTTGGCCGCTTCTTCGGAAATGTTAAACCTGAAAAGCAGCTCAGGCACCCGGATCGTCTTATTTTGATGAAGTTCGTTTCTCAGGTATTCGATCATTGAATCGGTCAGCGTCTGCTGGGAAGTTTTTTCTTCTGTCTTTTTACTCTCAAAATTATTCCTTGCTAAAATAGTCACAAACAATTCAACGCTTCCCTGTATCAATTTCAGATGCGAGGTCGATCGCTGTATTACTTCAAAGGAGATCTGGCTGATCAGGTAGGCGATCATCTGGCCGTCGTGCTCGTTCTGAAGAGGCCTCCCCTGACTGAGCCTGTTGTTGTTGCAAAGGTTTTCCGCCTGCTTGTAAGTGTCCGCAAAATCGGGGCTCAGTGCCTTTTTTTCCTGGAAATTTTCGGACAGGCAGGTATCGAAGGCAATCAGAAAAACCTCGGTTTCCCCGTCTTCCTGAAACAGGATCTGCTGGCCGGGTTTCAGAAAGATAACGCCCTGTCGGGAATAGCTGCGCATGTGTCCGTCCCATATAAAATTTCCCTCGCCGGACATGATAAAAATGATCCGGTAGTGTTCCTGATAATGCGGGCTGGTTTCCCAGGTCCGGGTTTTACTTTGGAGCAAATGAAATTTTTTGCGTGCGTGAAATTTGAGTGCTGACATATCACAAAATGGATTTCTTCCATACCAATTTTGGAAATCAGCGTATCAATTAAAATTATAAAAGGCGGAAAGCCGGTTTTCGGCGCCCGAACAGTCATTTTTCAATGCGGAGTTGTAACCGTCGTTTACTTTCCCAGCCAGTTTTTGAATTCTGATATGCGATCGGAGCTCACATAGGCTTCCTGCGCGATGGCAGGATAAAGCTCGATTTTAAGTTTTCCGGCTGAAATGAAATGGATATCCCTGATCGCGTTGAAGGAAATAATGAGGGTCCGGTTGACACGGAAGAATTCGTTTGGATCGAGTAGTTGTGTAAGTTTTTCAAGACTGTACTCCACAGCGAAATGCCTGCCGTCGAACAAGCGCAGAAAAGTGGCCCGCTCTTCGATGGTGAAGTAACTGATTTCCGAAACTTTGAAAGTGAAAATCCGCGAGCCGGCGGTGACCAGAAAACGGTCTTTGTACTTTTCCGGCACGATCGAAGGCAGGATATCCGCTAAAAGCGCATCGGCCCTTCCCGGCGGGAGCATGGCTATTTTCCTGAATTTGCTGAGGGAAGCTTGTAATTCGAGCGGGTTAACGGGTTTCAAAAGATAGTCGATGCTGTGTGTCTTGAAGGCTTTCTGCATATAGACGTCAAAAGCGGTCGTGAAAATGATGGGCACCATCAGGTTCAGGCTTTCAATGATCCTGAAACCGTTGTCGTCTTCCAGATGGATATCCATAAAAATCAGGTCCGGCTGGATGTTCGTCGGGTTCTGGAGATAGGCAATGGTCTCAAAAGCAGAAGGGATAATCGCTAAAACATGAATGGAAGGGTCGACTCCCGAGATGAGCTTCTGCAGTCGCTCCGCACTTAGTTCCTCGTCTTCTACGATCAGGACATTCATGATATCAATGGGATTTTTACGACAAAGCAATCGTCCGTTTTTGCAATGATCACTTGTTTGTCAAGTAACAGCTTATATCGGCTGACGATGTTTTTCAGCCCCAACCCGGTAGTCGGTTCGTTGAGTTTTCTGAGTTGCATGGGATTGCTGACGATCAGCATGCCATCCTGGATCGTAATGCTGATGGTGAGCGGATTGTTCAGGGACATCGTATTGTGCTTGACCGCGTTCTCAATCAGCAGCTGCAAGGTAAGCGGGATGATCGAATAACGCTCGAGGTCATCTGCGGACAGGGTAACTTCCATGATCACTTTTCCCTTAAACCGGGTGAGTAGCAGATAAGTGTAGGTTTCCAGGAACCTGATTTCTTCTTTCAAACCGATGCGGTGCAGTTCAGCCTGTTCGAGGATATACCGGTAAGCCAGTGACAATTGCTGAATAAATTCGCTCGATTTCTCAGGCCGCGATTCCACCAGCGACGAGAGTACACTGAGGTTATTAAAAAGGAAATGCGGGCTGATCTGGTTCTTTAATGCCAAAAATCGGGCGCTCATATTTTCTTTTTCAAGTTTTTCGGAGTCTACCAGCAGTTTTTTTAATTTTTCCTGCACCTGGTTATTGACACACAGATAGTACGCTGCGATCAGCGCGAGAATGGTCAGTGCTTCGTTGGCACGTTTCCAGATTGGCCAACCCGGCGGCCGGTTCCTGATACGGAAAGCGGGAGATGGCATGTGGCTCCAAAACTGGTCCATAAACTGCCAGGTATAGCTGAGTATCAAATTGAACAGGATAGCCATTAAGATGGCGGGTATCAGGGTGATCAGTTGATTGGAGATGCTGAATTCCAGTGAATCCGTGGTGCCTGTCCAGATAGCGAGTTTACGTAAAAACCAGTCAACCAGATAGATCCAAGTCGTATAGAACACGGTGCTGATCACGATTTCCATGCAAAACAGCGGGAATTTTTTGAACGTAATTTCCCAGATATGCTGTGGAACGTTAATGTAGGTACGTAACGGGATATAAATGAGCGCCAGGGCAAAACCAAGTAACCATTTCTGGCCGAAGATGTAAGGCCGCATTTTGGGTATGAATGTATTTCTCAAAGTAAAGGATCATTTGGGGAATTAAAGGGATAGGATGCCGTCGATTTGTGAACGCGAAAAGGAACTTTATTGTGGCAGGATCGCCTTTTCTTTTTTGTAAACGATCAATCGAATCACATGGAATTAGGAATAAGTATGTTTGGGGACCTGGGTTATAATCAGGCAACCGGATCATTTCAGCCGGCGCAGCAGCGATTGCAGGATATGCTGGAAGAAATCAAGCTGGCGGACGAAGTGGGCCTTGATGTATTTGGCATCGGCGAGCACCATCGCCCCGATTTTGCCGTTTCGAGCCCGGAAATTATACTTGCTGCCGCAGCATCCGTTACCAAAAGAATCAAGCTGACCAGCTCCGTAACTGTATTGAGCTCCAATGACCCGGTGCGTGTTTACCAGAATTTTTCAACGGTCGACCTGCTTTCCAATGGGCGGGCCGAAATTACCGTGGGCCGGGGAAGCTTTATCGAATCCTTTCCGCTATTTGGCTATGATCTCAATGATTACAATGGTCTGTTTTCCGAAAAGCTCGACTTATTGAAGCAGATCAACGAAGCGACGAACATCAGCTGGAAGGGAAAATACCGTGCAGGCCTGGACAAGCAGGATGTGCTGCCCAGGCCTGCGAATGGCCGTCTGGATATCTGGATCGCCGTGGGAGGTACTCCCGCATCCGTGGTTCGGGCAGCGCGCCTCGGATTTCCACTGATCGTCGCCATCATCGGTGGCAGACCGGCGCAATTCCAGCCGTTTTTTGAATTATATAAAACGGAATACCTCAACGCGGGCCACGACCCCGCCCGGATGCAGCTCGCCACGCATTCGCACGGCCTGATCGGAGAAGATGGTGACGCTCTTTCGGACAAGTATTTCCCGGATTACGCAGCCCAGATGGACCGTGTGGGGCGCAGCCGGGGCTGGGCACCATACACACGGGGACAATTTGAAGGTGGCCGCAGCAGTGAAGGCGCGCTATTTGTAGGAGACCCTTCGCAAGTCACCGAAAAAATCCTCGAAAATCAGGAAATGTTCGGATTGACGCGTTTTCTGCTGCATACCGATGTGGGGGCGCCGGCCCACCGTGACCTCATGAAATCGATCGAACTCTTTGGCGACCAGGTTGCACCCGCCGTCAGGAAAGCCTTGGGCAAATAGCAGAAAAGATCCGGAGATGTTTGATATGCAGTGCGTTCCTGGCTTGTTCGTGAGTTCATATTACCGATTGCTGCCGATAGTCCCGGGGGAGAGCAAGAAGCGGTTCAGTGTCTTTTCATAACCAGACTATCGGCAGGATATTTTGCTTTGAGCATATTCATTTGCGCCCTGGCCCAGGTAATGAGTGCCTTACGCTGTGCGTCCGTCAGGTTTGCATCTTGGTGCATTCCCAGCGCAGTATAAGAGGATAGCGGCATCTCTTTCTCTTCAACAAGCTCAACGGTTTCTTCCAGTTTGTGATTTTGGCGGGCGAGGGACAGCGTAGTGAATTCGGAAAAGTTCAGTTCGCTTTTACCCTCGGTAATGTGGTCATTCAGCCACCAGGCAATGGGCTGGATATGAGCATACCAGGGATATTCGGTTTTGTTGCTGTGGCAATCGTAGCACGCGGTTTTCAGGATTTCGCTGACATCCGCAGGAACAGGGTATTTCGTTGCGATGTGGTGGGTCTGATCATCCGAAAGGTTCTTTTCGGGTTTGATAAACTGGATGACGATGAGGATAACCAGGAGGGCGATAAGAATTTTTTTCAGCATAGATTCGGGTGTTTAGATACTGGAGATTTCCGTACCAATATGAGAAATTTCCGGCAGCAAAATCAACTTAAACGGCTCTTTTTCTGGAGTGTTCCAGAAATCAAAAATGTTTGCCTTAAATTAGCATATCGCGATTTGTAACTGCGGTATGCTAAACCTGGCGAAGCAAATGTCGCGTGCCCTTCTGATCCGCTCCCTTCTGTTTCTCGTTTTTTCGCTCCCTCTTCTTGCCGCTGCACAGACGGTGAGGAAGCTCGATTTTGAGTTACTCAATGGCAATGACGGCTTATCGCAAGGACTTGTGACACAGATCATTCAGGACAAGATCGGTTTCATGTGGTTCGGCACCAATGATGGGCTTAACAAATACGACGGTTACGAATTCACCGTTTACCGGCACAAAGCCCGCGACCCGTATTCCATTGCTGACGACGCGATCAGGAGCATTTTTGAAGATTCCCAAAGCCGGTTGTGGATCGGGACGGCATTTAAAGGTCTCGAACTTTTTGACCGCAAAAAAGGGCGTTTTATCCATGTCGGCAATCCATTGGCGAAAGGTGCGGCCTCCAATCATATCCGGAGCATTGCCGAGGACCGGTCGGGTGCACTTTGGGTTTGTACGTCGGAAGGGATCTACCGGATTACAGTAAGCGAACGCGGCGTTGGCGAGCCGCTGTTCCGGTTCGTCCGCATCCAGGAACCGCCCGGCTATATGAAGTCCTTTTACAAGTTTTATATCCCGGGTAACGGGCGGATATACCTTGTTTCGACAACCCGGATTTGGGAAATGGAGCCCGGGCAAGGCAAACAAAAGAGCTATATGCCGGTAGAACGCTTCGCATTGCCGCTACCCGACAATGATATCCAGGCCACTTTGCTGGAAGACGATAAAGGAAAGTCTTATTTCTGGCTGGCAGGTAAGGAATTATGGAAATTCAAAGACAAAAATTTCGCCAGTCCTGAGAAAATATATGTGTCAGGCTCAAACATCAAAGCAGGCATTCTTGATCGGGAAGGGAGGCTGTGGATAGAGGACAGGGGTAAATTCCTGTTGTTGCATACCACATCCCGCGCTATCGACTCCCTTGGAAGAGATGAAACCCTGCTGCCCATTGTCCAGAATACGATATGCCATTATCTGGACAGGACCGGTACGATCTGGATGGGGACTTTCGGCTATGGCGTTCTCAGGTACAACCCCGACAAAGCCAATTTTCACCACATTCTTCCCGATGTGAATGCTTACCCGATCACTTCCTCGCCCACCGGCGAAATGATCGTCAACGGTACTAAAGTAATCCGGATCGGCCCGAAAGGAACAATCAGGGAATCCTCGCTGGTGAGCCAGCTTCCCGGGGGCGATTCCTACGAACCCTTTGTCGCGGTTGATAAAGCTTCCAATTATTGGTTTATTTCCAAAACGGGTGTATTTCTTTTTAACTCAAAAACGAAACAAAAGCGGCAGTATCCTCTCAAAGGAATGGGCGACCTGCAGATTTTCCCGCCTTATCTGGACAAATCCGGCACCTTATGGATGGCAAGCAACCGGTTTCTGATTGCCTTCGACACCTATCGGAAGACATTTAAAACCTTCGCCATGCCTTTGAAACCTACTTCCGACAGCTACTCGCTGATCGAGGCGATTACCGGCGATATCAGCGGCGGGTTGTGGATCGCTTCGGTTTCGGGATTGTTACGGTTCGACCTGAAAACAAGCCGGTGGAAAAGCTACAGTTTCAATAAAAATGACCCCAGCTCCATCAGTTCCAACTTGCTGCTCTGCCTGTACAATGATACCACGTCGGCGGACCGGTATATTTGGGCCGGTACAAAAGGCGCCGGGCTGGAACGTCTCGACAAAGTGACCGGTAAGTTTCAGCATTATCACGATGAAAACGGGCTGCCCAACAATGTGGTGTATGGTATACTGCCTGATCAAACCGGCGATCTGTGGATCAGCACCAATTATGGCTTGTCGCGGCTGTTCAAGAAGGATTCCACTTTTCAGAATTTTACTGTTAAAGACGGGTTGCAGGACAATGAGTTTAACCGGTATGCCTACCATAAAAGGAATGATACGCTGTATTTTGGCGGGCTCAAAGGTGTGAATTATTTCGTACCTGAGCAGATCAGGTCGCATGCAGCGCCGGTCGTGTTTTTTTCAGGGTTTAAACTCTTCAACCGGGCTGTAGATTTTACCGGAAAAGACAGCCCGCTGTCGGGGGATATTTCGTACACCCGCGAAATCAACCTTCAGTATAGCCAGAATATGATCGGGCTGAAATTCGCGGTTGCGGATTACCATCAGATCGGGCAGATCAAATACCGTTATATGCTCGAAGGCTTTGATGAACAATGGATTTATTCCGGGACCGCACACGAAGCCACTTACACCAACCTGGATCCCGGGGAATACCGCTTTATGGCAGAAGCAAGCTACGACGGCCTGACGTGGAGCGACAGTCCGGCGGTGATTGCCATACGGATCATCCCGCCCTGGTGGCTTAGCTGGTGGTTTTTTATATTGGCGGCAACCGTCTTGGCCGCCATGCTCTACGGCCTCTACCGATACCGGTTGCAGCAGGTTATGCGCGTACAAAATATCCGGAACAGCATATCCAGAGACCTGCACGATGAGATTGGGTCCACCCTCAGTACCATTACCATTTATGCCAAAGTGGGCAGCGAACAATTGAAGCAGCCGCAGAACTCACTGGGTTCTATTCTTGAAAAGATCAGGCAGAATGCGACGCAGGCGCAGGAGGCAATGCAGGATATCATCTGGAGTACCAACACGGCCAACGACCAGTTTGAAAACGTAGTGAATCACATGAGAGGTTATGCCAATCAACTCTGTGATATCAATGGTTACGAACTCACTTTTATGGCACCCGAAAACACCTCGGGAATCAAACTGGATATGGTGAGGCGGCGTGAATTTTATCTGATCTATAAGGAGGCGTTGAACAATATCGTGAAGCATTCGAACGGAAATGCGGTTTATATCGAGATCATCCGGACAGGCGCCGTGCTGAAACTTTGCATCCGGGATAATGGCCGGGGTTTTGATAAAAAGAAAAATTTCCGTCCGGGGAATGGGCTGGCCAATATGCAATCGAGGGCAGCTAATCTTCAAGGCGCTTTTCAAATCAGTTCAATTCCCTCATCCGGGACCACTGTTTCCCTGGAATTTCAATTGCATTAGCTTATTTAAGTCATTTTCAATCCTGTTCGTGCCGGTTATATTTGGATCATGATAAAAATTGCCATTTTCGATGACCATCCCAGCCGTCGCGACGCCCTGCGCATGTTGCTGGAAATGACCCCGGATATGGTTTGTACCGGTACGTTCGTGAATTGCGACAACCTCAGGGAATTACTGAGTGCGGATGTGCCCGATGTGGTACTGATGGATATTGATATGCCGGTCGTGAATGGAATACAAGGCGTAAGGCTGGTGCAGGAGTATTTTCCGGACACGTATATTATCATGCAAACCGTTTTTGAGGACAATGAACAGATCTTCGAAAGTATCAAATCGGGTGCCCACGGCTATATATTGAAAAAAGCTCCCCCGGAAAAGCTGCTCGAGGGGATTCGTGAAGTGATGCATGGCGGTGCGCCCATGACGCCTTCGGTAGCGCTCAAATTGTTACAGTTTTTCAAAGATCAGCAATCGGTTAAAAAGGAAGATTTTAACCTTTCTGAACGTGAAATTGAGATACTGGGCCTTTTGGTAAAAGGCCTGAGCCAAAAAAACATTGCAGTGGAGCTGAGCCTGTCGCCTTTTACAATCAATAACCACCTGAAAAGGATTTACCAGAAGCTGCATGTTCACAATGCCTCCGAAGCTGTTTCCAAAGCTATTTATAAGAGGATCGTATAAATGACGGTTTTTAATGTCCTTGTTGTCAGATTGTTGGCTTATTGTTAGCTGCTTTAAGCTATTGACAACCAACGACAAATGAGCATAGATTTGTCCCGGAAAATCTTGCTCAACTTATGAAAAAACCACTACGTTCCGTCTGCAATCCTACTGTGCTCCTTTCTGTGATCCTGATTGTCCTGACAGGCCCAAATAGCTTTTCGGAACATGTTCGTGATCATACAGCACATCCAAAATCTTCAGAGTATTTCGGTAACCTGACGTTTGCCACACAGGCCGAGATAGACGGCTTTGACAAAGACATCACCATTATAAACGGGGATGTGACGATCGGCGGCAGTAACATTACAACGCTGGCGGGGCTTGCCAACATTACCGAAATCAACGGTAGCCTTACGATTTCCGGGAATCCCCTGCTCGCCAGCATAGACGGGCTGGAACAGCTGACCTCCATAGTAGGCCACCTGACACTGGACAACAACGCCATCCTTGCGAACCTGAACGGCTTCAATCACGCCATGTTCATTTCATTGAACCTGATCATCACCAATAATCCTGCATTGACCAACTGTGCTGTGGAGTCCATATGCTTTTACCTGGCGCACCCGGTAGCTTCCAGGATGGCCCGGGTGATGTCTGTTACCATATCCAATAACGGCGGCGATTGTATGGATACGGAGCAAGTGATGATATCGTGTAGTACCCTACCAGTAACGCTGGTCTCTTTTGAAGCGGGTAAGCAGGAGCACCATGTGCTGCTCCAATGGAAAACAGCGGAGGAAGACAACAGCGCAAACTTCGGGATTCAGCGTAGCGCCGACGGGAAAAACTGGCAGGAGATAGGCTTGGTAAAGGCCGCCGGAAAGGCCAGTTCGGAAACGAATTACTCATTTTCAGATCTGGTGCCTATTAAAGGCGCAAACCTGTACCGCCTCAAAATGACTGACCTCGACGGGACATTTACTTACAGCAGCCTGCGAAGTGTTGACATGACCTACGATGCTGAGCTGGCTACTTTTGCGTACCCCAATCCTTCGAGTAATCAAATTCTTGTTCACATCCGGGATTGGTCGCAGGTAAAGGAGATCCGGATCGTGAATGTAAAAGGCCAGTTGGTGTATGCGTCGGGTAGCAAGCCGTCCAATCACATTGAGGTCCAGAACCTGGCTTCCGGCAGTTATATGATGCATGTGGTAATGTCGGATGGGACTTCCGTTGTCCGGAAAGTGGTTAAGCAATAGAGAGCAGGAAGCATCAACGCTCTTACATGGAGAAAGATACCCCTGCGACGATCGCTTTTTCATACTTCTGTTTGTCAAACCGGTACAGGAATGGGGACTTATTGGCGACGCCGATCCGCTTTTCGTCCAGTTTTTCCAATATATCATAGCTCATGAGCAACTTCTGGAAATTCCGCCGGTCGAATTGTTTGTCCAGAATCGTTTCATATAGCTTTTGAAGTTCGGGCATCGTGAATTTTTCAGGCAGCAGGTCGTAGCCTACCGGCTGGTTGCGGATCTGTTGGCGCAATGCTTTTAATGCCCTGATGATCATTTCGTTGTGATCAAAAAGCAATGTCGGTACCTCGCCCATGTTCCACCAGCGGCATTCGTCGGTAAACCAGTCGGGCGTGGCTTGCACGAGCGCGAATTCCACCAGTGCAAAATAACCGACCGATACTACGCGGTTGTGGATCAGATCGTCGAAAATGCCTTTCCCAAAAGTCATTTCCAGCCTTTCCAGCATTTCGGTTTCCGTAAAATGCTTGTTCCGGTCTACCTCTCCGAAAGTGTAGTATTGGTGCAGGAAAATATCGCTCAAACCCGTCCGCTCCTGCAAAATCCGGTTCGCCGCATTATCCAGCGATTCGTCCTTGAAAATCCGCCCGCCGGGCAGGCTCCACCCGTCCGTTTCTTTCCAGCGCAGCAGCAATACTTTCAATTCCCCCGCGTGAAAACCGAAGATTACGCAGTCGATCGATACTTCCTGAAGGGTTTTAGCAAAATAGGCCTTTAAATCCTGATCCATTATTTGTTAAGCGTTTAGAAAAATTTCAATGCGTAAATTATACACAATGATTTTTTTGTTTTATCATTGCGGGGAATTTTTTATTAATAAGTTTCAATTATTTATTGAAATATTTATTTGTAACCGTAGGTGATCTATGAAACAAACATTTATCATTCTCGTCACTTTACTAAGTGCTCTCACGCTCCAAGCCCAGGTCCCCGAGGAGAACCGCTTTCAAAAAGTTGTCCTGACCGAGAACCTCAATGAGCCGTTGGAAATGGCGATTTTGCCGGATGAGCGCGTGCTTTTTATCGAGCGTCACGGGGCCGTCAAGCTGTATAATCCTGTGGGTAAAAAGACGTCGGTGATCGCAACTATACCGGTCAGTACGAAATATACCGACAATTCGGAGGCGGAAGACGGGCTGCTGGGTGTGAACATTGACCCTGATTTTACCAAAAATCACTGGGTTTACTTCTATTATTCGCCTGCCGGAGCGACCCCGGAAAACATTCTGGCGCGTTACGAGCTGAAAGGCAATGTACTCGATCTGAATTCCAAAAAAGTAGTGCTGAAAATTCCTGTTCAGCGTGATAACTGCTGTCACACAGGCGGTTCCATCGACTGGGATGCGCAGGGAAATCTGTATCTCTCTACCGGCGACAATACCAGTCCCCGTGCTTCCGACGGTTACGCGCCGATCGACGAGCGGCCGGGAAGAAGTCCGTTTGATGCGCAAAAATCATCAGGCAATACCAATGATCTTCGCGGGAAAATTCTCCGCATCCACCCTGAGCCTGACGGAAGCTATACCATTCCCGAAGGCAATCTTTTTGCAAAAGGTACCCCTCAAACGCGCCCTGAAATTTACACGATGGGACACCGCAATCCCTACCGCATTTCGGTGGACAAAAAGAGTGGTTACCTCTATTGGGGTGATGTAGGGCCTGATGCCGGGAAAGATTCGAGCGGACTCGGACCTGCGGCGGAAGACGAGTTCGGGCAGGCGAGGAAGGCCGGGAATTTTGGCTGGCCGTATTTTGTGGGGGATAACAAGGCTTACTGGGATTATGATTTTGAGACCAAAAAATCGGGTGAAAAATTCAATCCTGACAAGCCGGTCAACAATTCCCCCAACAACACTGGCCTGAAAGAGCTGCCGCCTGCGCAGAAAGCATTTCTGTGGTACACGGCTGCGGAAACCAAGCGGTTCCCGTTATTCGGTTCTGGCGGCAGAAGTGCGATGGGCGGGCCGGTTTTTTATACCGACGATTTCAAAAACGCGAAGCGGGCATTTCCAGATTATTATAATAAAAAACTCTTCATCTACGAATGGATGCGCGACTGGATCATTGCGGTAACCATCAGTCCGAGAGGTGATTATGTAAAAATGGAGCGCTTCCTGCCCAACCTGAAACTGGAACATCCGATCGACATGGCTTTTGGCCCAAATGGTGACCTGTACATCCTGGAATATGGGCAGGGCTGGTTCATGGGGAATCCCGAATCCAAGCTGGTGCGGATTGAATACAATGGCGGAAATCGTAAACCTTTTGTGGCCGCCACCGCTGATAAACAGGCTGGTGCAGTGCCTTTTACAGTACAATTGTCGTCTGCGGGAACGCAGGATTTTGACAAAGATTCTTTGCAGTATCAATGGAAAATTACTTCCGCCGCTGGTACCGCGCCGATCATACTCACAGAGCCAAACCCGACTTATACATTCAAGAAAAAGGGTATTTATAAAGTCCAGCTGACGGTGACGGATTCAAAAGGATTGAAGGATTCGCAATCGCTGAGCGTACAGGCTGGCAATGATCCGCCGCAAGTCGCATTGGAATTGACGGCTGGCAATAAGACATTCTTTTTTCCTGAAAAACCGATCCAGTACAAGGTGAATGTGACCGACCAGGAAGACGGAAGCCTTGAAAACAAGCGCATTGACCCGTCGAAAGTGAAAATTACCGCTGCGTATCAGGATGCAGAGGATAAGCCCAAAACCGACATGGGCGGCCACCAGGAAGCGCCGGTGACATTTACCGCCGGGAAAACATTGATGGAAAAAAGCGATTGCAAAGCCTGCCATTTTGTGGATAAAAAATCGATCGGGCCGGCATTTAAGGACGTGGCTGCGAAGTACAAGGCTGATAATGGTGCGGTGGCCTCGCTTTCCGACAAGATCATCAAAGGCGGCGCGGGTGTATGGGGTGAAACTGCGATGTCGGCGCACCCTTCGATCGGGTTGCCTGAGGCCGGGCAAATGGTAAAATACATTCTCAGCCTGGCCGATGAAAAAGTGCCTGCGCAAATGTTACCGCCTGCCGGTGAGGTCATTGCGAAAATTCCCGACGGCGCGGATGCCAGCAAGGGAATCTATAAAATCACGGCTTCTTATAAGGGCAATGGCGCGAACGGAATGCCCGCCGAGGTGACCGAAAAAACCTTGACATTGAAAAGCCCGACGGTGTTATTCGGCAATGCCGACGAGGCCAAAAATGCGATGCGGTTTAAAATGGGCGAAAATAACCTGCTGATCGTGATGACGTCGAATACATCCGCAGTCTTCAAAAACATTGACCTGACGGATGTTACCGGGCTGAGCATGGTGGTCGCCGCGCCGAAGGAGCAACTCAATGCGCAAGGCGGGATTATTGAGGTACATAAAGGCACTGCGGATGGTGAGCTTCTGGGCAAAACCGAATTCATAGAGCCTAGCTCCGACCCAAATGCATTTGCTTCCGGCAAGCCGCCAAAGCCTTACAATGTGACCATACCGCCTCAGACTGGCGTGAGTGATCTTGTTTTTGTATTTAAAAATGACACCGCAAAAGGGGCGCTATTTGTACCGTTTTCCATGACATTCCTAACTAAATAATCGACCGGACTTTAACTTAGCTAACCTTATGAATACCAACCGCCGTCAATTTATCAGCCAGCTCGGACTGGCTACCGCAGGACTCAGCGTCGCCTCAATGGACGTGCTTTTTGCCAAAAATCTGCCCGCCAAGTTCAATTTTGACATTTCGCTGGCCGAATTCTCTTTCGCCTCGGAGCTCTATGGAGGAAAAATGACCAATATGGATTTCCCAGCCAGGGCCAAGAATGATTATGATATCAGCATTCTGGAATACGTTTCGGGTTTTTTTAACAACAAACATACCGACCAGACTTACCTGAACGAACTGAAAAAACGCTGCGACGACCTGGGTATGAAAAATCACCTGATCATGGTCGACGGTGAAAATTTGACAGCTCTTGATGCTGCCGCACGCAAAAAGGCCGTAGAGGCACATTATCCCTGGGTGGATGCCGCCAATTTTTTGGGATGTACCTCGATCCGGGTTAACCTCGGCGATGCAATGGCCATGTTATCGGGTAAAAAAGAGGAGGGGACGCCTGCGGAACTGGCGGCGGCTGCAGTGGATGGTTACGGAAAGCTATTGGAATATGCCGGAAAAGCGGGTTTGAATGTGATCGTGGAAAACCATTTCGGGGTATCGACTGATCCTGACTGGCTGGTAGGCGTGATGAAGCAGCTTCCTGCCAAAAACAAAGGTCTGCTACCTGATTTCGGGAATTTTTGTGCCGAAAGAAGCAAGCCGGCGACAAATGACATAAAAGGTATTATGGCAACAACCTGCGTGAAAGAACATGAAAAGTACGAGGGCGTGAAGAAAATGATGCCTTACGCCAAAGGGATCAGCGCCAAGACCCACAGCTTCGACGACAAGGGCAATGATCGTGAAACGGATTTTATCAAAATGTTCAACATCATCAAAGCCTCCGGCTGGAACAATGGTATCGTCGGCATTGAATACGAAGGCGGCCTCATGCGTGACATGGGCGGCGATATGTCCAAACCCACCAATGACGAAGGTATCCGCCAGACGAAAGCGTTGCTGGAAAGGGTTTTGGAGGAATTGGGTTAAATGAAATCCTCGCCCCGCCAAACAATTTCGCGTTTAATCCTCTATCTTTTTGAAGAGCAGCTCTATCCGGGCTGCTTTTTTTATTTTTTCAAAAAATATTGCCCGCATTTTGTCCAATCCGGAAAACCCGGTTGTCACTTGTTTTTAGCATTAAATAAAAAACAAAATGGAACAGAGACTGAACATCCAGGAAAAGGGAGCCAATGCGTTGAAACCACTTTTCGGCATGGGCGCCTATCTTAAAAAATCAACGATTGAAGCCAGTCTGCATGAGCTGGTTAATTTTCGGGTATCGCAAATTAATCAGTGCGCATATTGTCTGGACATGCATTACAAAGATGCCCGCGCGAAAGGCGAGACCGAGCAGCGGTTATACGGATTGAGTGCCTGGCGTGAGTCGCCCTACTACACGGATCGTGAGCGGGCTGCATTCGCATGGGCTGAGGCGGTAACCAAATGTGAGGTGCCCGACGATGTTTATACCGAGGCCAAAAAGCAATTTTCAGACGAAGAACTGGTGGATCTGACAATGGTAGTCACCACCATAAATACCTGGAACCGGCTTAATCTCTCCTTTCCGAATGTTCCGGGTACTTACAGAGTAGGAATGTTTGGTTGATCCTTTCACCTTTTACTATTAACCATTTTAAACAATGCAAGAATTCCTTTTAGCCATTCACCGCGACCTGACGAGCAAGGATGCGAGTCCGTCGCCGGAACAAATGCAGGCCGCGATCAAGCCTTTTCAGGACTGGATCGGCAGCATTGCCGCTCAAAATAAACTGGTTGCCCCGCCGAAACGTTGGGATTCGGGCGGCCGGGTGATCAAAAAAGACAATACGGTGCTCAATGGTCCGTATGCCGAGATCAAGGAGTCGATCGGCGGCATGTTTTTCATCCGGGCCGAAGATTATGACGACGCCGTGGAGATCGCCAAAGGCTGCCCGATCCTCGAATGGGGTGCGACGGTTGAAGTGCGGATGGCCGTACCTTCTCCGCAATGATGTGACCAAATGCCTTTGTATTTTGCAAAGGCATTTTTTTGGATGATATGGAAGAGCAGGTTTTGATACCCCATTTGTTCAGGACAGAATACCGGAATATTGTCGGGGTGATTTGTTACCGGTTTGGCATTGAACATGTTGAGCTGGCCGAAGATATTGTGAGCGAAACATTTCTGTCTGCCACAGAGCTGTGGAGCGTGCAAGGACTTCCCGAAAATCCGGCTGCCTGGCTTTACACCGTAGCCAAGAACAAAACCACGAATTACCTGAAACGCAGCTCGCTGTTTGAGCAAAAAATCTCCGAACAGATCAGGTACGAAACACCTCACTCGGAAGAAGTTGAAATTGATCTTTCGCACAAAAACATTGCGGACAGCCAGCTGGCGATGATTTTCACAGTTTGCAACCCTGCGATTTCCGCAGAATCACAGGTTGCGCTGGCCCTGCATTTACTCTGCGGTTTCGGTATCCAGGAAATTGCAGACGCTTTTCTGACCAATAAAGATGTGATTTACAAACGAGTGAAACGTGCGAAAGAGAAGCTGAAAGAAGCGGCGATCAAAATCGAGCAGCCGACACTTTCGGAAATCAATGAGCGGTTGGACACTGTTCTGACTACCTTGTACCTGCTCTTTTCAGAAGGATATTATTCCATTTCTCAAAATACGACACTGCGCAAAGACCTTTGTGCGGAGGCGATGCGGCTCGCGTACCTGCTGGTTGTGAATGAAACGACCAATAAGCCGGCCGTCAATGCTTTGTTGTCGCTGATGTGTTTTCATTCGTCGAGGTTTGAGGCGCGGATGAATGAGAATGGGGAGATTATTTTGTACCAAGATCAGGACGAAACGCGCTGGAACCGCGAGCTGATCGACCAGGGAGCCAGGTATCTGAACGATGCGTCCAGGGGATATGAGATATCGAAGTATCATCTGGAAGCCGGCATCGCCTATTGGCATACCCAGAAAGAAGATACGCCCGAAAAGTGGGAGAACATCCTGGATCTTTACAATAGCCTTCTGATTTTGGAATATTCGCCGATTGCCGCGTTAAACCGCACTTATGCGGTCGCTAAGGCAAGAAGCAAAGCGGAAGCGATTGTAGAAGCGGAAAAGTTGAAGCTGACCGGAAACCATTTCTATTTTTCGTTACTGGGCCATCTGTATACCGGTTTGGACAATCAAAAAGCATTGCGGCATTTCGAGACTGCGCTGGAACTAGCCATTTCCAAAGCAGATCAGACAGCCGTAGAGAAAAATATCTCCCGCCTGACAACATTACCATAATGTCAACTGGCCCATTGCTTCTGTAAACGCCAGCTTCAAGCGATTGAAGGAAGAAGAGAAGATAATTTTCAAACTCCCGAACGAAGCGACTGCGGCATGGTGTTACGGTAACAGTACTAGATCTTAACATCTGGGTTTTGCTACATGATCAACCATTTAAATTTTTAAGAACATGATTTCTCATAGTCTAGACGAACTGGCAGAAGGATTTCGGGAGAAATATCCTGAATTGACCAAATTTGAATCCCTGCAACTGGCCCAGCAAAACCTGATTCTTCAGGCGATTCACGATGCAAACGGCACTACGCCAAGCGGCAGGCCGCACTTATCGCTGGTTATCGATAAACTGAGCCAGATTTTGACCCAGTTAGAAAAAAACTAAGTTCTAAAAAGTCCCGAAAAATGAAAAAAGCCATATTATTCGGAGCCAGCGGTTTCATTGGCTCGTATCTTTTGGAAGGACTGTTGAATGATCCTGACTACGATCAGGTTACGGTCGTAGTCAGGAAAGATTTGAATAAGTCGCATCCCAAGCTGAAAGTGCTGATCGGCGACTTTAACTCCCTGCCGGCATTGAAAGACCAGCTCATTGCGGACGATGTTTTCATCGCGCTGGGCACGACAAAAAAGAATACACCCGACGAGAAGATCTACTACCAGGTCGACCACGACTACCCTGTACTTGCGACCAAGCTGGCGAAGGAAAACGGCGCAAAAGCGGTTTTAATCGTTACCGCAGTCGGTTCCAATGTGGCTTCCAATGTTTTTTATGTCCGCACAAAAGGCGAAACAGAGCGTGATATCATCGCGCTTGATCTGCCACATACCCACATTTTCAGACCATCGATGATCATGGGAAACCGCCAGGAAAGCCGCCCGCTGGAAAAATTCCTCATTGGTTTGTTCTCTTTGATCAATCCACTTTTGGTTGGGCCCGTCAAAAAATACCGGGGGATAGAAGGCAGGGATGTTGCGAAAGCGATGCTCAAAGCAGCCAAAAATCAGTCCGGGAAAGTCATGATTTATGAATGGCAGGAAATGAGCACTCTACTGTAAGGCTGGGGCCTGAAACGGTTTCTTCGATGAAGCTACCCGCTGAGCAGGTTATTTTCAAGTATTTAACATTTTGGTATCGGCCGAAGATTTTTTGACGGAGGAAAGATTCCGCGATCAAGGGTCAGCCGCTATAAATCCACCGTTCTAACCATTACCTGTCCGGCGCGTTCGAATGTACAGATGATCTTTTGTTGATCCGGCGTGACTGCCAGCTTCGGATATTGCCCCTTTTCAAACGCAGTGTCCGTCGATCCGTCAGGCTTCCGCAGTTGGATCACACCCTTCTGCTCCCAGGCAAAGCATGTTCCTTTGGATGTGGAGAGAGCCACAGGAGTACGGCCTGAGCCCAATTTAACTTCTGCCTTCCCAGGCTGACATTGATATATGTCGAGTTCCCTACGCCAAACCGTTGTAACATTTCCGTTCGCATCTACGCTAAGATCGCCACCATCCATGGGACATGCATCGATCATGTAATCACCTGTCCCCAGTTTTTGGGCGTTCCCGAAATCTTTACCATTTTCTGACGTCATCAGGTACAAGTTCCGCGCCCCGTTGAGTTTGTTCCGGAACATAACCCGGATGCGGCGGTCATGACCAATGAAAACCGAAGGTTTGCAGCATTCACAAATCCCTTTCGGCTCACCACGGTAAATCAATTGATCAGGTTCCCAGGTCAGGCCCCCGTTTTTGGATAAGGCCCCGTACAGATTATTGGTTTTGTCCAGACGTGTATCCAGCCATACTGCATACACATTGTTGTCCTTACCTGCGTCCACAGCGGACAATGCTTCTAAGGCGGTACCGTCCTCATCGTTAATTTTAACCTGCTCCGACCATTCGCCGGTTGCATTGTTCAGTCTGTAGGAAAAAAGATTACCGCCAAGGTCGCTGACGGTAACCACCGTGAAATCTTTTGTGGCAGTGATTTGTGGGCCCCGGCCCATTCCAAGGCCCATTTTTGAAAATGTACCAAGTATGTGCGGTGCCGAAAATGTTTTCCCCCGATCCTTTGAAGAAACATAAATCAGATCTTTTGACGCTCCATTTTCTTTACCATAAACAAGGTGGACCACACCTGCCGGAGACACAGAAATGGCGGGCTGTTTCCCGGCGCCCAGATCGAATACGTTTTCTGTATTCTTCTGGTTTGCCGGCGGATAAAAATGCATCCACAATGGCAGGAAAATCAGATACATTATTCTGAATGGGGTCATCGCTTTCAATTTAGGAAAATGGTCAGACAACACTAAAAAGCCTGAATTTAGTGTTTTCCGACGAATGCGCCCTGGTCTATTCAGTGGAGAACGATTTATTGCGATCTGTAAATTGAATTTCCCCCGTTAAGGACGTTAAAAGGTAGCATAAGCCGAATAGTCCTCTTCGGGGGATTGGGGTCAAAACAAGCACTACGCAGGCAACCGGCAGAGTAGACCATTTCAATAACTCAACCGCTGCTCAGCCGGTAAAGCCGAAACATGGCCAATCTTTCCGTGTCTGAAATCGCGGTACAAGTCCTTGATCTCCTGTTCATTGTCGGCTATAAATGGACCATACGAAACGATCGGGTCATTCTGGGGTTGTCCTGCGTACAGAATAACCCGCCCCCCCGAAGCCCCGGCTGTCAGCGTGATTTCACTTTCAAACAATGTTCCATCCGAGGCGTGGTCCAGCCAGCCGATCTGGTTTTGGTTTAAGATTTGATCATCTTCCCCCACTTCAATACTGCCTTCGATTACGTACAGAAATGCATTGTAGGAAGCATCCAGTTTTTGGGTGGTTGTACTGCCCGGCTGCAAATGGATATCGGCCACAATTAAAGGCGTGTGGTTTTGGACCGGCGATTTCAAGCCGGCAAACGATCCGCTGTATAGCCTGATTTCAACACCATTTTCTGTTTTTTTCGGAACGCTTGCAAATGCCAGATCCTGCACACGTGGCGGAGCCCAGCGGTCTTTTTTGGGCAGGTTCAGCCACATTTGTAAAAGACGCATTTTCGATTCCTTTTCAATGGATTCGGTGTGCACAATTCCGCTGCCGGCTGTCATGATCTGGAAATCGCCTCCCTTCATCATGTGGGCGGAGTCGCCCATTTCTCCTTCGATGAGCAGGGATACGGTTTCGAAACCTGCATGAGGATGCGGCCCGCCAACTGGTTCACTGTCTTTTTTGTCGAGAAAATCGTCCATCAAGATGATAAACGGGTCGCTGTTTGCGAATTCGTTTTGGATCACCGCGCGGGCTGTATGGTCGGGGCCAAGAAATCCCTGATGTGCGGCCGGGGCCTTTATATTGACTAATTTGCGTTTCACAATTTGATTTTTCATAACCTTAAAAAATTTGTCAGGATCATTCTGCGGGCAGTTGCTGCACCAGATAGCCAACAAAAATAATGTGGTGGCTGTGCCTTCATCCGCACTATACATTTGGTTAGCGCCGGCTTCCCGAAAAATTTAGTCAATCATGGATTAATAGGTGTGGCGTTTCGCCCGGAATTTCAATAATTTGCCCTTCGATCACGCATTGACCAACCATTTGATGAAAACATTCTACCTGAGATTTTTTGCCTTCAACAATTGGGCGAACCACCAGATCGCCGAGTTTCTGAAAGAAAATAACATTGAAGACGAGGAGGTGATCAGGCTCATGAGCCACATCGCCCATGCACAGCGCAACTGGTACTACCGTGTTTTACAGGCGCAGAACGATGTCCCCGTCTGGGGCAACATTCCTTTGGAAGCCCTTGCAGAGCGGTTAACCGAGAATGGCAGACTGTGGGTTCAATTTATCCAAAACCAGGATGGCGAGAGCCTCCGTGCCGCGCTTCCTTATAAAAATATGGCTGGTGAGCCTAATCTGAACACATTGGAAGATGTGCTGACGCATGTTGTAAACCACTCCACCTATCACAGAGGGCAGGTTATTTACCTCATCCGCGGCCTGGGGATCACGCCGCCGGGGACAGATTATATCAGATTTGCGAAATTGGTCTAGCCAGGCTATTTCTGCTCAAACAGCCTGATCGTGTAATCCAGCAGGGCAGTATCGCCAGATTTGCCATGGCCGGGAATTACGACCTTGACCTCCGGATACGTGGCCTTTATTTTGGCTACCGTAGCCGACCAGTCGTTTACATTCGCATCTGCCAGGTTGCCTTTTCCGGCCCCGACTTCTTTGATGAGACAGCCGCCGAACATGATCTTGTCGCTCGGGAAATAGCCGATCACATTGTCCCTCGTATGACCTTCACCGAAAAAAGCCGTTTTAACTTTTCGATTACCCACTTTCATGTCCATTTGATGGTCAAAACCTTTTTGAGGCACCGGGAAATTGCTTGATTTAGCCGAGGCAATGGTTTTGTTACTGCCATAGGAAGGGATACCTCTTTTGTGGAATTCGTTCAGGCCACCTACGCAATCTTCATGAAAATGGGTGGCGATCACTGCCTTCACTTTGCAATGCAGGCTGTCTTTCAGCCAATCGATCAGGACCGCGGAAGTGGAATCGTCGATTGGGGTATCAAAAATAACAGCCTCTCCTTTGTCAAAAACGATCATGCCGTTGCAGGACACCTTTCCAAACGTCTCGGATTGCAGATAGGTAATATGCCGGTACACATTGTCGGTGACTTTTTCGATGAGGATTTTGTCCGAGCTGAACCCATTGCCCGCTACCTGCGCCGTCGTGTAATTACAGAACAGGAACATGATGATTAAGAAGAGATAGTCCTTTGTCGATGAGGTCATTGTGAAAAAATGCGTGTTAAGAGTGCCTGGAAAATGCCTCCAATATAATATGGCACGCTGGATTTTACACCACTGCCGGTAACGCTGCGGAGAGGCCTGCTGAATCGGGTGCTATACCAAAGGTTACTACTATACTTCTGGATACTGGTCCATTTCGCGTTGGTGCGGCAGGTAAATTTGGGCCTTAAACATTAAGTATCAATCAGCATGTCAAAAACAATTTGGAATGTAGACAACCTGCATTCGGAAGTTCAATTTAAGGTAAAGCACCTTGTTATCTCAACGGTTACCGGCTCCTTCAAATCGTTTGCCGGCCAGGCCATTACCGAAGGCGACCAGTTCGAGGATGCGGAAATTACATTTACCATCGACGTGAACAGCGTGGACACGGGTCAGCCGGGACGCGATGCGCATTTGAAGAACTCGGACTTTTTCGAGGCTGAGACTTATCCGCAGTTCACATTTGTTTCTACTTCTTTCAAAAAAACAAGCGGAGACAATTACAAGCTGATCGGCAACCTGACGATCAAGGGGATCACCAAAGAAATAGAACTCGATGTAGAATATGGCGGTACCGAAAAAGATTCGTGGGGAAATATCAAAGTAGGTTTTGAAGTAACCGGCACGATCGATCGTAAAGAGTTTGATGTTACATTTAACGCACTCACCGAGACCGGTGGATTGGCTCTGGGTGAAAAAATCAAGATTGTGGCAAACATCCAGGTGGGCAGGCCGGCTTAAGACCACACCGCCCCAAATTGTCAGTTTCGCGGTTGGTGATCCCCTGTTTCCGGGGTCACCAACTGCCATTGCAGGCTCTTCCGTTAAAATTAAATCGAAAGCCGTGATGAGAAAATAAGGAATGTATACTCCCTTCTGTAATGGGTAAAATCATTCCATTTTCAAGTCGGTTTATGTATTTCAATCAGATCGGGAAGGCTGTACTTTTCCTCAGTGCGCTCACAGGTATTTTCGCATTCCAGTCCGGTCCTGTAACACAGGATCAAAAACCGCATTGGGAAAAGATCGGCCCGGGAGGCGGCGGCGCTACTTTTATTCCCACATTCTCCTACCACAGCACTGCTCATTTCCTGCTGAGATGCGACATGACAGGATCTTACCTGACCCAAAACGGTGGTATTTCCTATACTCAGATCAATTTTCCAAATGGCACCGCCAGCTTTGCCTATGATCCGGCCGACTCCGCTACGATTTACATGGGTTCCAATACCTTAAACAGAAGCAGGGACGGAGGTAAAACCTGGGAGCAGCTGTTTCCAATAAAATCGGATGTCGTAAGTGAGTCGTACTCCGGCGACCATGCCGATTTTAACATTGAAATCAAGCCTGGCTCTCTGTACGAAAAGTCGTCGGACCGCATTACAAGTATCCGTGTAGATCCCGTAAACAGCTCCTCGCTGTATTTCAGCATGGGCTCATTTCTGTTTTGTTCATCTGATCGGGGTAAGAGCTGGAAAAAGAAGAACATTGGAAAGCGTATCGAAAGTCTGTATTCCAATGCGGGAGGGATGAAAAATGAACTGATCATCTTCACGCCGGAGTGCGCTTTTGTTTTTAACAAGAAAACGGAAAATATCACCCTCAGAACCTTCCCCAAAGCCATGGCCCCGGCGTTTTCGTTTTCGGCTGGGACGGTATCGCGGGTCGGGCAGGAAATTTTTTACGCCTTGCACCACGATCCCAATCAGGAAATCCGGGAGGAGTTCGGGCACAGCGAGCTGTGGATTTCGGAGGATAAGGGAAATACATGGAAGCAAAGCACCAATGCATTCATTGCCAATACCAGGGCAGGGATAAAGCCAAGCTATTCCATGATTTCCTGTGCCGAATTCGACGCGAGGCAGGTGTATCTGGTTACCAATCGCTATGAAGAGAAGAAGGGTGAAAAGCTGGTCTATTGGTATGGGGCCCTGAAAACAGGCGACGCGGGAAATACCTGGGATTGGGTCTGGAAAGCCGGAGGCGGTTCCGGGCAATATGGGGTGAAAGATGGGATAGGAGTGGCGAATCTGAAAGATGCATGGGCAGAAAAGGCATTTGGCGGCGAGTATATCCGTCTGATGGACGTTGGTGTATCGCCGGTTGACGGCAAGGTAGCCATTGTCACAGACTGGTACAGGACGATGAAAACCGTAGATGCCGGGAAAACCTGGACGGAGATTTACAGTGAGCAGCAGAGCGACGGGACATTTAAGAGCAGGGGCCTTGACGTTACCACCACCTACGGCGTCCATTTCGATCCTTTCGACAGCAGCCACATAGCGATCAGCTATACGGATATCGGTCTCCATCATAGTTTCAATGGTGGGAAAAGCTGGGCCAGGTCCGTGGAAGGAGTGCCATCCGAATGGGTCAATACCTGTTATTGGGTTGAATTTGACCCAGACGTGAAAGGTAAAGTCTGGTCGGCCTGGTCGGGAATGCATGACTATCCGCGGGGTAAGATGACCCGTGACGCTTCCTGGAAAATGCGGGCGAAAGGGGGTATTTGCGTTTCCGATGACGGCGGAAAAACCTGGAAACCGAGCACGGAAGGGATGGGGGAAGATTCTCCGGTGACCAGCATGGTGCTTGATCCGGCTTCGGCCCCTGGAAATCGGACGTTGTATGCCAGCGTTTATTCCAAAGGGGTTTTCAAATCAACGGATGGCGGAAAAACCTGGCAGCTGAAAAACAAAGGGATCGGGGATAATACCTGCGCTTTCGAGCTGACCCGTACCGGCAACGGCACGCTCTTCCTGACGGTAAGCGCCACGCCTATGCACAAAAATGGAAAAAAAGGAAGAGCGTTTTACCCGGGCGCCGTGTACAGATCGACAGATGGTGCCGAGAATTGGATCAAACTGCATGTTTCGGACGGGCTTCTTTTTCCAAACGGAATGGAATCTGACCCCCAAAATCCAAACCGGATCTTTCTCGCCGGCTGGGCTGATATTGACCTCAGCGACCTGGTTGGCGGAGATGTCGCACGGTCTACAGGAGGCAATGAGAAGCTGCACATCCCCGGCGGGGTATTCCTTTCCGAGGATGGCGGGGATACCTGGAAAACCATTTTTGACGAGAAACAATATGTATACGATGTCACTGCCGACCCCTTTCATCCGGGACGGTTTTATTGCAATACATTCAACAGCGCCGCCTACCGGAGCGACGACTATGGCAAAACCTGGGATAAAATAAAGGGTTACGATTTTCATTGGGGGCAAAGGATAACCATTGACCGCAATGATCCGGGGCAGATTTACATCAACACATTTGGATCGAGCGTGTGGCATGGCGTTCCGGTGGTCGAGAATGCAAAGCGTGCTAATCCGAACGGGCGGAACGATGCCTGGGAATTTATGGGATTTGGTGGGGGAGGGGCCATGTTTTACCCGGCCGTGAGCCCGCATAACCCGGAGCGTGTTTTTGTGAGCTGCGATATGACGGGTTCCTTTGCTACCCGCAACGGGGGCAAATCCTGGCGGATGTTCAACCTCAAAGGGCCGGTCGGTTACTATGTTTTCGACCCGGTTGATTCCAATACGGTTTACGCTAATTCCATTGCGTTGTTCAAAAGTATCGACAGGGGCAATACGTGGTCGCTCTTTTATCCTTCTCCAAAAGAAGTGGACGGCTTTGTTTCGAAAGGCGACCACGCCAATGAAATGGTCGTGACCAGAGACAGTACCATTCGCAAAGTGCTGGCGCTCGCGGTAGATCCGGCTGATTCGAAAAAGTTATATGCTGCAATCGTAATCGACGGCCAATCGGCATTTTATGTGTCAAAGGACGGCGGGGCAAGCTGGCAGAAAGAGCAGGAATTGCCAGAGGGGACCAGGAGCATTTTCGTACAACCCAGTTCCCCCGAAAACGACCGGACGGTATTTATTTGTGGGAAAAAAGGGATTGTAAAACGTGAGCGGGGTATCTGGAAAACCAATAAAGGCCCCGCCGGAGTGACAAGCCTCACTGAATTTTCAGGAGGCTTTGATAAGCACAGTAACAGTTATGTCATCTACGCCATTTCCGGGACTTCCTACTTCAATCTGGAAAAGGAGAAATCCGGTATTTACTATACAAGTGACGGTGGCCAGACCTGGGAGAACAGACAAGCGGGTTTGGTCAAATGGGCAATAAGTAGTGCCGAAATGCCCGAATGGCGCAGTATTGCCACCAGTGCCATGCACCCGGAAGTCATTTATGTTTCTTACGCTGGTTTGAAAGTGCATTCGGACACCACCTGTATCGGGGTAGCAAAAAGTGAGGACTACGGAAGAACCTGGACACTGGTCTGGAAAGATGCGCTGACCAAGAACGGAAATCTCGTATCAAAAAACTTCGAGAAGGAGTGGATCAACGAGCGTTTCGGGCCGACCTGGGGCGAAAACCCATTTTCAATCGGTGTATCGCCCACAGATCCAGACATTTGTTACGCGACTGATTTCGGGCGGACCGTCAAATCAAATAATGGCGGTACAAGCTGGGAGCAGGTTTTCACCGACAAGAAGGATGGCGGGGGCTGGACATCCCGGGGCCTCGAAGTGACAACAAGTTATGCGGTCGTTTTTGATCCCTTTGACCAAAACCACGTTTTTATAGCCAATACAGACATTGGTCTTATGGAAAGCAAGGACGGCGGCGAAAGCTGGCTGAGCGCCACCCGGGATAATGGCGTTCCCAAAAGCTGGGCGAACAGCACCTATTGGATGCAGTTTGACCCCAAAGTAAAAGGCAGGGTGTGGGCGGCCATGAGCGGTACACACGATTTGCCAAGACCAAAAATGTGGCGGAGCAATGGTGTGAAAGACTACAAAGGTGGCGTACTGGTGAGTGAGAACGCCGGAAAAACCTGGAAACCTGCCAGTGTGGATATCGGTGAGGGCGCCGCAACACATCTTTTGATCGATGAAGCGAGCAATCCGGCTAGCCGTACTTTATATGTATGTGTTTTCGGGAAGGGGGTATACAAGTCCACCAGCGGAGGCCAAACCTGGACTCAGAAAAACAAGGGAATTGAAGGAAAAGAACCGTTTGCCTGGCGCATTATAAAACGGGAAAAAGACGGGACCTTGTTCCTGCTCGTCAACCGGCGAAGCGAGGATGGCAGCATTGGCAAGCCGGAGGACGGCGCACTTTACCGTTCCACGGATGGAGCCGAATCGTGGAATAAAGTGCGTTTGCCGGGAAAAACCAATGCGCCCACCAGCCTTTCGATCGATCCGGAAAACGGGCAGCGCCTGATCCTGTCGGCATGGGGACGTAAAACGAGTGGCAGGTTTTCACCAGACGTGGGAGGGGGTATCTATGTGTCGGATGACGACGCTAAAAGCTGGAAGCCTGTCCTGGAAAGCGACCAGCATATCCATGACATTACTTATGATCAACGGGTCAAAAGATTTTATGCCTGCGGCTTCAGTGGTTCGGCTTACCGTTCGGAAGACTCGGGCAATTCCTGGGCGCGTATCAAAGGCTACAACTTTAAATGGGGAAAAAGGGTTGATCCCGATCCGCGCGATCCTGAAAAAATATTCATTGTGACATTTGGGGGAGGGATTTGGTACGGACCGGCGAAGGGCGATGAAGCTGCCTTGGAGGACATCGTAAAATAACCCGAAAATTTTGATGAGATATTTCTGCGCGGCTGCTCCTGACAGAAAAGCGCCGGGTTGAACCATTGGGAATACAGCAACTGTCTAAAACCTTTTTTATTGCCAATGCACTCCTTCACCAGATCCTCAGTGTGGCTATGCAGGTTTTCTGTGCCGCTTTTTTCGTCACGGCCAGTTACGCGGCACCGGAAGAAAGCCATTTCGGCAAATCTATTTCCGGCGAAGTGGCGGGTGAAGGCGGGTGAAGGCGGGGCAGCATGGCCAGGTGGCCGGTTATACTGGCTAGTATCGGGCACGTTACCGCAGCGAGGACGATGATTTGTTCCGCATTCCGGAACTGGATTAAAGTTGAATGAGGTCCGGGGTATCCGGCGCCGTTGATCAGAAGGGTTAAAAGGTGAATTTGAACCTTCATTTTTTACTCTTCAAAGTACAGAGCACCATAACAAATTTGATGATGTTTTCAAATCCGATTAGCCCGTATATTTTTTCAAAATGGAGAACAGGCGTCACATGCCTATGGACTGCCATCGTTTTGGCAGGCTGCAATTCCGAAATCTCTGACAGCGAAGGAAAACATAACATCCAGGAAATCAACCACAAAGAAATCCCGAAAGGCGCAAAGATCGTGGCCATCACGGGCGCAACCCTTATCGATGGCAACGGAGGTCAGCCACTTCCCAATGGCTGTGTGGTAGTCCGCGACGGTTTCATCACGGCGGTGGGTGAAAACGGAGAGGTCGAGATTCCCGACGGGGCCGAAGTGGTGGATGCGAAAGGTTTGTCATTGCTGCCGGGTTTTATTGATTCGCATTTTCACCTGGACGGGGAAGAAGGGCTGCCGTCCCTGTTTTTGCAACACGGCATCACTTCTTTGAGAGACCCGGGTGCGTGGATCGAGGCTTATGACGGCGAAAGGAAATCGGGCAAGCCGCTGCCCCGGCTATTTCTGGCCGACCCGCACGTGGATATGTACCCCGTAGCTTATCCGAAAGACGCATACATTGTACGGGATGCAATGGAAGCGGTTGACCAGGTCAACAAAATGGCCGATCGGGGCGCATCGGTGATCAAAGTCTATTTCAGGGTCCCGCCAGGTATGATCCGCGAAATTTGCAAGGCGGCACATAGCAGGGGCCTGCCGGTAACAGGGCATTTGGAAACCACCGAAGCGATGGAAGCCATTGAAGCCGGGTTGGATGGAATTGAGCACATTACTTCTTTTGGATTGAGCCTTCAGCCGCAAATGGAGGGGGAAAAATACCGCCAGATGGTTTTGGCTGATAACAACGCCAGGAAACAGGGTCGTTACGAGGTTTGGAAAAAACTGGACATCAATGGCTGGCGGGCCGATTCCCTCGTGCAGTTCCTTGCAAAAAAAGGAACATTCGTAAGCCCGACGCTGGGGGCCTTTGAATACCGGATGCCAGCCGATACGTCGAAGGAATTGAGAGATACCACAAAGTTACTGGGCTTTAACAACATGAAGGCTTTGACCGCCAAACTTAAAAAAGGGGGCGTCAAGATTGTTCTGGGCTCACATTCGATGATTGCATATGCCGAGACGGGATGGGCCTACCAGCGCGAGATGGAATTGTTTGTTGAAAGCGGCATGACGCCATCGGAGGCTATTGTCGCCGCCACTATGGAAAATGCCAGGAATTTCAGAATCGACGATCGGCTGGGGAGCATTGAAAAGGGGAAAATCGCTGACCTGATTCTGGTCAAAGGAAATCCGCTGCAGGACATGAAGGCGGTCAGAAATGTCGTCAAAGTCATGCTCAACGGGGTCTGGGTTAGATAATGCATATCCATTTCTAATGTCAGCGTCAATTTCACGCCGTGATTTTATTGGTACTTCTGTTTCAGGCATGGGCCTGCCGTCTCTTTCTGCCTATTTTACCGGTAAGGGAAAAACAGGCGCGCCACTTAAAATAGTATGTGTGGGAGCTCACCCCGATGATCCCGAAACCGGCTGTGGAGGCACCCTGGCGAAGTTCTCAAATGCGGGGCACCAGGTAACTATTATTTATCTGACCAAAGGCGAAACCGGCATTAAGGGAAAAAATCCGGAAGAAACCGCAACAATTCGCCACGGGGAAGCCTTGCAGGCCTGTAAGATCCTGAATGCAAGACCACGCTTTGCCGGCCAGGTCAATGGCAGCACGATCGCAAATAATGAATGGTATGCCAAAATGCAGGCATTGTTGAGTTCAGAAGATCCGGATATACTTTTCGCGCATTGGCCTATTGACTCCCACAAAGACCACCTCGTCGCCAGCATACTGACTCAGAAAGTACATGCGGAGCTGGGCAGGGATATTCCATTGTATTTTTACGAAGTATGTACAGGCTCCCAAACTCAAAATTTCATTCCCACTGATTATGTGGATATTACAGATACCCAGGCACAAAAAAGGCGGGCCGTTTTCTGCCATCAAAGTCAGGGTTTTGTAAGTCAGGAGGTCTATCAGAAGGATCACGGACTGATGGAAGATTTTCTCGGCCTTACCATTGGCGTGAAGGCGGCGGAGGCTTTCGTGCAGCTGTTGCGTCGCAGCCCGCTCCCGCAGCCCTTTTCAAAATAAAATATATAATATGCTCCCCTTCAGGGGGGTTCTTTTAGTAATGGACAAAGAATTACGTTAAGGAATTTTTATCATACTTACGCCTTGTCTTCCAACCTAGTATCGGCGGCCATACGTTACAAGCCTTTGATAGCCCCCTATTTGCCAGAAATAAGTCCTGCTATTTTATGATCTATTCCCTCCTCGCCAGTTGCTATTCCAAGCTGACGACTAATCAATTTGCCTTGATGATCAAAGAGAAGAGAAACAGGGATTGCGCTCAGATTGTACTTTTTATCAAACTTTGTAAATGAGCTATCGCGCCTTAAAAGCATCTGGGGCCAAGGCATTTTCTCCTGCTTTAGAGCACGTATCCATGCTTTTTCATTTTGATCAATCGAAATACTCACGACATTTAAATTTTTGCGCTGAGCATGAAACACTTTAGCGATTTGGGGTATTTCTTGTCTGCATGGCCCACACCAGCTGGCCCAAAATACTACTAAATTATATCGAGTACTGTCAATTTTTAGCTTAGACGGCAAAAAAGTTGAATCGAAAACTGCGATGTCCTGGGGAATACTATTTCCGTTATTGTTTTGATAATTAACATATTCCACTAATCGCTTATAGTTTGGGGTACTGTGAACCGATTCATCAAATTGCAATAGCAATTCCCGTAGCTCCGCGTCTTTTATTTTACTCTTGTTCCAATCGATCTGCCGTAAAAGGTGTTGAGACATCGGAAATTGTTTGATAATAAGTGCATTATGATCTTTTTCCTTTTTTATGTTGCCTGTTGATGGGGTAAAGGCCCAGTACTTATAAGCAGCTTCCGTTTGTTTATTTATATTCAAAAAAGTAAAGGCAATGACTTCCTTTTTTTTGACCTTGGAGGAAGTATCTATGACAAAGTTCATTACACCTCTATCTACATAGAACTGGCTCATATACGTTTTCTCCTTGAAAGGATTCTTATAACCTAGCAGCCAAAATGGATAATTTGAGTCACCGGTTGCATACAGCATACTGGCCTCGAATGGTATAAAATGCTGATCAGTTTTAACTCGGAATTGAAACTTTCCGTTTTTCACTATTGCCGAATCTAAGAATATTTTCGTAGCCTGCTCTCCCAAATAGACTTTTTTCCCTTCCAAGAACTGATTTGATTTTAGATCGACATTAATGACGTATTCGTCTCGGTCACCACAACTTGACAAAGCGAGAAATATCCAAATCCAATTCGTTGGAAAAATAGAATGCCTAATGCATCGTGCGTGAATAAAATTTAGGTTCATGGCGAGACAAGCTAGTTTATTTGGCAATATATATAAAATAATTATATATAAAATATAAACAACAAACTCTTGTCTTTTATGGATTCTTTTAGAAACGATAGCGAGGCTGCCGAAAAGAATTAGGTTAAGAGATTTTCATTATCCTTATGTCCCAATCGCTTAATCGGTTTGATGACTAAAAGAACCCCTTCAGGGCCAGGAGCAGGACGCTCTGTGCTGGTCAGAAAACAACTTCAATATCAGATAACCGGAGCGAGAACGTTATCGCTACTATTTACTATCGAAACGCAAAATCGATCAATAAATCATTGTAGACTTGCACTTGTTAAATCGAATATTTTGAATAACGGCGGGCATAGGTAAAGATTATTTGGTGTTGACGCCATACTAACCAAACGTGTCATGACAACAGAAATGCGATCGGGGGCATCCTGGAATCCGGAATCCGACGAAGTGATCTGGGCGGAATTCAGAAAGGGGGATCGGGATGCATTCTCTGTGTTGTATCACCGCTATTTCAAGATTCTTTTTCAGAACGGTTTAAAAGTGTCCGATGACAGGGACCTGGTGAAGGATTGCATCCATGATCTCTTTATGGAAATCTGGACGAGCAAAGCCAGCATGGTTGTTCCCGATTGTGTGAAAGGGTACCTGATCAGCTGCATTCAAAGGAAAATATTCCGGCATATCAAAAAGAAACAGCTCCGGCGGTTGGAGACGGATTTTTTCGCGGAGGTCCCATTGGTGCATTCCAAAGAAGAACAAATGATCACCGAACAGAGCAAGCAGGAACAGGCCCGAAAAGTAGGACGCGCCCTGAACGCACTGACCAGGCGGCAGAAGGAAGCTGTTTGTCTTAAATTTTACGCGGGTCTGAGCTACCCCGAAATCGCTACAATGATGTCCATCAGCACGGATTCTACCTATAACCTGGTATCTAAGGCGATAGGAAACCTGCATCACGAACTCACCAAACCGGTGCATTTGGAATACTCCGCTCATGCCTGAACGCCTTCCATTTGTTGAGGTTTGCTGCTCTTGTCCGTTACCGAAGGCTGGTTTCGGGTTGAAGTACAGCGGTCACTTTTTCTGCGTTTTGATGTATTTGGCAACTGTCCCTACCGGCGCGATCCAGATGCCGTTGGCAGGATCCTGAGCGTATTCGATCAGCTTTTTAAGCATCGAAAGCCGGGTAGTCTGTCCGCCGCTCTCACCCATTTCGTGCCCGGCGAGGACCAACCACTGCCCGTTCGCCCTGGCCTGCTCGATCATCGGGAGTATTTGCTCAAAATCTTTACCATCCATTTCCATACCGGTCAGCTGGGCAAAGTCGCCAAATTCAGGGTCGTTCGGCCCTTCGTCCAGCCAGCCGCGGCCAGTGAGAAATAGTTCAGCCACCACCGGGACATAACTTTTGGTATTAACACCCCGGCCGACAAATGTGCCGCCGCATGGATACGCGAAAACTTCCGGTTTCACGCCCAGCAGCTGCTCAATGCGCTTATTGGCATCGATCAGTTCTGCTTTCATTTTCTCCAGGGTGTAGTTTTCCAGCGCATTCGGCCTCGCCCAGGGAAAGTTTCCCGAGCAGGGGTGGTGAACCGAATGGTTGCCTATCTCCTGTCCGCTCGACACGGCTGTTTTCCATCCTGCCAGCTGCTTTTCCGCCGCCGCAGGTACCAGGTAGAACGTACCTTTTACCTGGTACCGGTTCAAAAATGGGATACCCGTTGTGGCCTGGCTCGCCCTTGCGTCGTCAAAAGACAAGCTGAGCGCGATCTTCTTGCCTTCCGGCCATTTGAAGGTTTTATTTTGTGCAAAAACGGCTTTTCCGGCAAACAGCAGAAGGAATGCAGGAATAAGAAGCGAACAGATTTTCAACATAACAATGAGAGTTCTAATGGTACAGGCTTGGTTTTTAATTGGGTTTCTTCATTTCTCCCTGGAGATAATTGAGGACGGCGTCGGTCAGGTCCTGTGCGGCTTTTGGCGAATAAGGTGTTACCGTGCTTTCGTACCCGCCTTGTGCATATTCTTTTTCGGTTAGCAAATATCCCAGCCAGCCATTGCCGTACCCGAAGTACATCGTATAGGGAAAGGGCGAACGGTCGCGGATTTCATTGGATATCTCGCAAAAAAGTTCAAGCGGGGCGCTCCATATAGCCATGTCTTCATTGATCTTCAGAAAACGTACCGGCAGCTTCACCAGGTTGACACCCTCTTTGGTAGTCCTCGTATAGTTCAGCATATCGTCTGTCCAGCCCATTGCGGCTTTTCTCGGGGTTTCCACAACCATTGCACTGCTGCGAAGCTTGATATCCGACGACATTGAGAGGATTTCCTTATTCGCTTTGATAATTTTGTCTCCCAGCATCACTTTGAACTGCGGCAACACCCTTTTTCCATTCGGGGCGTCCAGCTGGCTATAAAGCGGCGCAATGTTTCCGGCTGCGCCATTGATATAAAGCATCGGCACGCCGAGTTTTTCTTCCACATATTCTGCAACAATACCAGGTCCGTCGGCGCTGATTTCGGTGATGGCAGCGAATACGGTGCCGTGCATTGCATAGTTGGCGATCACGGTCAGCAAGCTGCCGTCTTCTTTTTCAAGTCGGATCAATCCGATGCGCCGGTCAACAGGGCCGTCGGGGTTCATGCCGAGTGTGATCCTTCCGTCGGCAAGCCTGGCACGGCGATTGATATTGGCCGACGCAAATCCCCAGCCTGTTCCGAGCTTGGCGGGAGCCAGCTTTTTACGCGCTTCCGCAATTCCGTCAATGAGTTTTTGTTCCACCAGATTGGTGTAAGCCTTATCGTACTCGTGCTGATAACGCTCGCCGAGGAATACAACGGGCAGGCCGGGAGGGCCGACTTCGGGCGCAGAATGGGTGTGGGTAAAGGTCCACCAGATATTAACCGGGTTGATTTTCAGTTCTTTCTGAATCCTTGCCGCAACTTTGTCGTATTCCGAAGGAGCTACCAGTGCGAGGTCCGAGGAGATGAGCACGAATTGGGTCACGCCGTCGTCCATCATCACAATGCGGTGGTATATTTTGTCATACACGCTTTCGTTCTTGCGCGGGCCATAACCCAGCAAATATTGTGAGTCGGTTGGGGTAATATCCACTTTTACCACCGAAGCCCGGAAACCGGCTGCCGCAGCGAATGGTAACGTGCTGAGGTAGCAAAGCACTGCGAAGAGCGCAAAAAGCCATTTTTTGAAAATCCGGACATGGGAAATGCTATGATCTGACATCATCGTTCCTTTTTGGTTAAAAAAAATAAAAATTAGTGGGCCGCGGTGTCTTGCTTTCCCTGTTTGAGGTAGATCAGTAAATCCGCCATTTCCTGTGGACTGATCTGGTTTTCCAGTCCGGCCGGCATGACCGACATTCCCAACGCTTTTAAAGATTTGATATTGGCACGTGCGATCACCGTTTCCAGCCCACCGTAGTTTTTAATGGTCAGTGCCGTAGGTGATTCTGCGGCGATCAGTCCCTGCACCGGCTCGCCCTCTTTCATTTCGATGGACCAGATATCAAAGCCGTCGGCGATAGAAAGGTTAGGGTTCAGGATGTCGCCCATGATCGATTCCGGCCTCCTGTTCCGGATCGTACCGAGGTCCGGCCCGTAGGCTGTACCTGATTTTCCGCCTATCTGATGGCAGGTAGAACAGTTTTTCTGAAATACGGTCCTGCCGTTATCCATGTTTCCGGCCATGGTCAATGCTGGTGCGTAAGCCTTTACGACTTCCATCCGGCCATCGTCTTTTTTGGTCAGTAATTGTCGGGAGCGGGCTTTCAGTGCAGCATTTCCCTGCGCCATCAGTCCCACGCTTCTTGGCCAGCCAATGGCGGAAGGGTCAATGATTTTCTTTTCCAATGCATCCAGAAGCAGCGAGATCCTCGACTCATTCACCATAAAAGTATTGATCGCCGCGTTCCTGACTTCACGCGTAAGAGAAGGCCATTGTTCTACCACAAAATGGCTGACGGTATTGTCGGGAACCGCGCTGAGGGTTTTCAATGCGGCCAGTTGTACCGGCAGGGGTTCGGTAGGAGCAATCAGTTTTTGAAGCGGCTCAATGTATGACCCTGGATCGCCGAGTGCCAGGAAATGAATGGCAGCGGTGCGGTTTTCAACGCTCGCTTTTTTGTCCAGCGCTGTTTTGACGGATTTGCTGATCGCCAGTTTCGTACTGGTATTTTGGGTGAGGCCTGTCACGTTCAGTAACTGGATGCTTCCTTGTCGAACCGCAGGCGAAGGGTTCGTTGTGGCTGCGCTGACCAGTAAGTCCTGCTCACTTTTAAGTGACGTGGCGGCTGCTTTATTGTTTTTCAAACCCATGGACAGTCCTTGCAAAACCGCCGCCTGCCAGCCGCTGTTGCTGCCCGAAGCAGGTTCCAATGCCCTTGCAATCGCAGTTTTAACTTCGGCAGCCGTACCGCCGTTTCCGGTCATGGTACTTAATCGTTCCACCAGCGAAGCATACGAGGCATTGTCTTTTTGGTACCGGTTCAGGACGGCTCCCAGCAGGTCACTTTTGGTCGAAGGCGTTGCCGATAATGCCGCAATTTGCATCCAGGGGTCGGCGATGTTTTCGAGCAAGAGATTTTCCCTGGCTTTCAGGGCTTCCGGACTATCCAAAAAGCCCAGCGTACAAAGCAACTGAAAACGCACTTTGGCATTGGAGTCTCTTTGCAGCGCAATCAATGCGTTTTGAAGCCCGGCTTCTTTCAGGAAGGGTTCCGATAGTTTCATCGCATTTTCTCTCACACCTGGCGCATTGTCTTTCAAAGCGGTGATCAAAAGCGCGGATTTCAGGGCATTCAAGCCTTCCAATGTGTAAAGCGCATGCAGGCGGCCAAGCGGGTTTTTTTCATTGACGACCATTTTTTCCAGGGAGGGCACCACCGTTTGATCATTACCGTCGATCAATAAACGTTGCGCATTACGGCGCCACCAGATGTTCGGGTCGGCCAGCTTGCTTACCAGCAAATCGTTGGTCCATTGGGTAGTTTTCAGATCCTTTGCCCAGGTTAGCGACTTGGTGCCTCTTGGTGTGATGCGGTAGATGCGTCCCTTGTCAATTCCATTATAAAGTTCGCCGGACTTGATCACGTCGTCGGCCATCCATTCGGGGTGCTCGATAATCTGCCTGTAGTAATCCACTACATATAATGCGCCGTCAGGACCGATGTACATGTTCACCGGACGGAACCATGCATCCGTGGAAGCAAGGAATTCTTTGTTTTCATAAAGCCGGCTGGCCGTGAAAGTTGCTCCTTTGTCGTGCATCACATCCGCGTGTACGAGGTTGCTGACCGGCTCTGCTACAAACATCACACTATCAAACGGAGGAGGGAAAATACCGCCCTGGTAAGTTTTTGATCCGCAGGCAGAAGTGAAAACGCCGAGGTCGGTGAGTAGCTGGTTCAATGGGTTCTTGGTGATCGGGAAAACTTCTGCGGCGGTCCCGTGATCGGAAATGGACTGGGCAGCATTGGAAACGAGCAGGTTTGGGTTTCTTTTGAGATACCCCGCCGATATTACCTGGTGGATAATGTGGTTGGCATTGCTCACCAGAATGTACCGTCCCCAATTATCGAATGTATGTCCAAACTGTGTATTGGCCGAAAGGATTTCCAGTCCCGTCCGGTCCGGGCGCATGCGCACGCTTCTTCCGCGCGCATTATCGGGTAGGCGCGGGCTGTCTTTTTTATCCGGATAAAAAACATCGCCTCCTCTGTCACCAAATTCACTTTTGAAAGTTTGGGTAGAAACAGCGGGCTCGTGGCCCAGATAGATCCAGTTATCCAGACCCAATATTGGATTGTTGAGGTTATGCTGCGGATTGGACAGCGCAAAGCCGGTTATCAGCGTATCCCGGACATCCGATTTTCCGTCGCCGTCGGTATCTTCCAGGTAAAGTACATGGGGAGCGTCCGTGACTAAAATGCCCTTTTTCCAACGCATGACGCCGGTAGGGAGCATTAACTTTTCGGCAAAGACAATGCTCCTGTCCATTTTTCCGTCGCCGTCGGTGTCACTCAGGAGCTTGATTTTCCCCGAGCCACTTTTGTCCAGCGGGTAGCCATGCATTTCCACAACATACATACGGCCTGCCTCATCGATCTCCATAGCCACCGGGTCGGCTACCAGCGGCTCACTGGCTACCATTTCTATTTGAAAACCGTCCGCAACCTGAAAGGTAGCCAGCGCTTTTTCAGGCGGGACTTCGTGCGTATTGGGCCTGCTGCCTGCGGAAAGCAGACAAATGCATAAAAGCAATCCGGTTACAGGCTTCATCATGTGGTTACCACTCATTGGAATCTACAATTTGGTTTGCACTAGCGGGTACAAGGGTTATTTCAAGGACGGACTGTAACTAATAAGCCTGCCGTCCCTGAAATTACCTTTGCGTTTTTGTAAATAATTCAGAAAAGGAAAAGGGATAGGATCATGCTAATAATTAGGGTTCTGGGCCAGCTTGGAATTCTGGTTGATCGCCGACTGCGGAATAGGCAGCAGGTAATTTTTTTCCGGAAAGAATTTTTTGCCTCCTTCGGGTGCAGGAATGACGGTGTACACCGTCATTCCGCCAACTACTTCAATTTTCATGGCGTGCAGCGTTCCGTTCAGGTTCTTTTCTGCCAGTTTCAGGCGGATCAGGTCAAACCAGCGACGTTCCTCGAAGGCCAGTTCCACCCGGCGTTCGCGCTGAATAGCTACGCGCATTTCGGCCTGCGTTAATCCGGTTTTCAATGCAGGCAATTCCGATCTCGTACGGATTTGATTGATCGCTGTGTAAACCGATGCATCCGGGCCGACTGCTTCGTTTTGTGCTTCAGCATAGCTCAGCAATACTTCTGCGTAACGGTAAATGATGAAACTGCCGCTGTTCAGGAGGTTGTTGCCGTTTACCGTGTATTTCGGGTTCAGTGTTTTTCTCAAATAATAACCCGTATTGGTGGCTTCATTGGTATTGCTCAAATCAGTCGCATTTCGGCTTCCCACGCCCTGTTTCATGATCATTTCGGCGCCTACCCAAATCGATCCATCGTAGACAATGGATTGATAGAACCGTTTTTCCCGGTTCACATAAGGGTTTTGAGGATCATATCCTGATGCTGGATCTGAAATTGGAAGTCCGTTAGCCATGGCATACTCGTCCACCAGTTCCTGCGACGGATCTACGCCCCCGTAAGCTTTCTGCACGCCGCCCACCATCCAGGGGCCCCACAAACCTTCTTTTCCGCTACCCAATGCAGTGCCGCCCAGGTATTGTTTGGCGAAAAGCACTTCCACGTTGTTATTGTTATCCTCGTAAAACTGGGTTTCGTAATTAGCGAACAGGCTATGCGAACCCAGGTCGATGATTTGCTTATTGGTAGCAGCCGCTGCGGCCCATCTCGATTTGTCGTTGGTCGTATTTTTCAGCGGACTCGCCCAGAAGAGTTCACAGAATCCTTTCAGGGTCAACGCTGTGGCTTTGGAAACGCGCCCCGCTTCGGCTTTCAATGGCAGGTCGTCCGCAATGGCCGCACATTCATTTACGATAAATTTATAAGTTTCTTCGTCCGTATTCCGTGCATGAAATATGTCCTCGCCCTGGGTGTTCTGGTTCAGTGTATTGGTGATGATAGGGACCCCGCCGTGAGCCGTCCAGAGCAACTGGTAAAAATAGGCTCGCAAAAACCGTGCTTCGGCAAGCTTGGGCTTCTTCCAGGTATCCGGAAATGCAGATGCCGTTACTTTTTCGATGAACAGGTTGGCCCTGCGTATGTTGGCGTATTGGCTCCACCAATTGGGTGCGTTGCTGGGCGTGTACACCGAAGGCGAATATAAAACCCTGCTATCGAGCCCGTTGACACCGTTCATGGAGTTGTCGGTATAATTTTCCCAGGGGTCGAAGAAGTTGAACGGGCCGGGGATCCCGGAGTATACATTGTTCAGGAACAGATCTGCCGTGCCTGTATCCGTCCAGACGGACGTGTCGGAAATCTGGTCCTTGGGCGCTACTTCCAGGAACTTCTGGCAGGAAAATATGCTCAATAGCATGAACAGCAAAGCTACTTTACCATTCAAATGGATAAATCTATGGAGTTTCATTGTATCGGTTTTCAAGGGGATTAGAACGTAACATTTAAACCAACGGACATCACTTTTTGCTGCGGATAGCTCCATGCATTCACCTGTGTTATTTCAGGGTCAAAATTCCGCAGTTTGGTCCAGGTCAGGATATTCTGACCGGAAACATAGATCCTTGCACTCTGGATTTTGACTTTTCGGGTAAGAGCCGACGGTACAGAATAGGACAAAGTGGCGCTCTTCAGGCGCAGATAGCTCGCGTCCCCGATCCAGAAAGAAGAAACCTGCGTATTGTTCGTTGTAGGCGCGTTGGTGATCCTTGGATACGATGCGTCCGGATTTTCGGGTGTCCAGTAGTCCAATGTTTCACGAACTGCGCCCATTCCATTTGCAAAGGCCCAGGCAGCGCTGCCGGTATAATAAAAGTTTGTTTTCGCGGCACCCTGAAAAAGGATATCCAGGGTAAAGCCTTTGTACTGAACACTTGGAGAAAGGCCATAGATCATACGAGGAGTGGCTACGGCATCGCCAATTCGGGTACGGTCGTCGTCGTTGATTTTTCCGTCATTGTTCATATCCTGGTAACGGATGTCGCCTGGCTGGACCGCACCCCAAGGCTGAATTGCAATGCCTGGTTTCAGATTTCCGGCATCGTCAAAATCAGCAACCTGGAATAGGCCGAGAGATTGAAAGCCAAATTGGGTGCCTAACGGCTTCCCCGTTAGCCGCCGGTTTGGATTATTGTAGGTGGCACCCGCCTCGAACACCTGAAGCAGCTTGTTTTTAGCGTATGTGACATTGCCGTTCAGAGCAACGCGAAGGTCCGGCGAGAACCGGTGCGAAGAGCCCAGGGACAGGTCGATACCCTGGTTTTGCATGATACCCGCATTCACCTGGCTCAGTCCGATACCGTATTCGGCAGGAACGATCACGTCTGGATTGACCAGCATATTAGAGCGTTTTTCGTGAAAATAGTCCGCCTCTACGCTCAGCAAGCCTTTCCAGAATGTCGCTTCAATGCCAATGTCTGTCTTTTTAGCGCGCTCCCAGGTAATGTTCGGATTGGGCTCGTTACGTTCCCGGATCGCCTGGACCGCGCTGCCGCCGATCACATATGCGGGACCAGCCACACTGTACGTGCTCATGTATTGAAATGCGCTTCCCGCCAAAGCCCCCACTTCGCCGTAGGATGCGCGCAGTTTTAAATTATCTACCCATTGGACATTATTTTTGATAAAATTCTCTTCCGAAATTCTCCAGCCCGCAGAAAAAGCGGGAAAGAAACCAAACCGTTTGTCGGAAGCGAAATAGTAGCTGCCGTCGTAGCGGCCGCTGGCCTCGAACAGATATTTGTCTGCGTAGTCATACGTAACACGGTATACCAGGCCCATTTGGCGACCAAAGCTGGATGTTCCGTTCGTAGTCATATCAGCATTGCTCGAACTGCCCATGTTCAGTTCGTCTATGCCCAGGTTATAGTTCCGGCGCGAAGCCCCTAATGCAAGGGTATCGTTGGCTTTGGCCTCGAAAACCGCCAGCGCCCCGATATTGCTTTTGCCAAATGTCCGCGCGTAGTTCAGACTGGCCTGGTAGGTAAGTTGTTGGTATTGTTTATAATTCTGGCTTAGGGATGCTTTGGCGGTACCGAAAATACCGTCGGTGATTACTTTGGTCACCGGATTGATCGTCGCCAAATGCACAGGTACTGTCCAGATCTTGTCCATCAACATAGTGGGGTCGTATGCAATCGTCCCCTTCGCAAAAAGGCCTTTAATGAACGGGATCTCTTGTTCCACCGATAATTGTGTGTATAAAGCCGTTGTGTTTGTTTTCTGATAACCACTGTTATAAATGCTGCCGGTCACATAGGTTCCGTTCATGCCATTACTAAAAAAGAGCGGACCGTTTTGGAGGTGAGAATAGCCGATCAGCTCAAAAATCCGTGATGTTCCAATCGAGGGGTATTCGGACTTCTGGAGCCGGCCGTTCAGGCTGAATGAGATTTTGGTGGTTTTAGTGGCCTGTGCGTCCAGGTTCATAGCCAGGTTATACCTTTTGTTGCTGGTGGATGGCCACATACCAGCCTGGTATTGATAACCCAGGCTGGCGTAATATTTAATCCTTTCGGCACCGCCCGAAAGCTCGATGTTGTGGGTTGTGATCACCGCATTGCGATTGACCAGTTCTTTTACATAGTTATCGGTCGGATATGAATCATTGTCGGAACCGTCCTTGAACTTCTGCAACGCTTCGTCGGAATACGGTACCGGCAGGCCGGCGTTTTTAGCAGCGGCATTTTTCAAAGTGGCAAATTCATAGCCATACAGGTAATCGGGCATCACGGTCGGGTTCTGAAAGCCTACGTAAGCATTGTATGTGAGTGAGGGCGTTCCGGTTTTCCCCCGCTTGGTGGTAACCAGCACCACCCCGTTTGCCCCGGCAACACCGTAGGGTGCCACAGCTGCGGCATCTTTGAGTACTGTGAAGGTTTCAATGGTATTGGGATCCAGCTGTTGGAAGTTTCTGGGAATCCCATCGACAACCAGCAAAGGCTGATTATTCCCCGTGGATGAAACCCCCCGGATGTAAATGCTCGAACCATCCCTGCCCGGCTCACCTGAAGCTTGCTTCGCGATCACGCCGGAAACCCGTCCGCCCAATCCATTGCTCAGATTGGTCAATGGTGTGGCCGCAAGCTGTTCCCCTTTTAATGTCGATACGGCAGCGGTCACCGACGTTTTCTTTTGCGTTCCGTAACCCACTACCACTACTTCGCTCAATGCTTTAATGCTGGCTTTCATGGAGATATCCATCGTGGTGCGACTGCCTACCGCAAGTTCCTGGCTTTCGTAGCCGACAAAACTAAATATCAGTACGGCAGCGTCATTTTCAATGGCAAGCTCATATTTACCGTCTGTTCCGGTGACACTGCCTCGTTGGGTACCTTTAATAATGACGCTCACACCCGGCAAGGTCTCGCCTTTTTCGTCGGAGACGACACCGGTAATGGTTCTGTCAACTTCCTGAATCTCGGGAATTGCGAGTGCTTCAAGCGGTTTTTTGTGAAGTAAAATCCTCGAATCTACTACTTCAAAAGAGATCTGGATCGGTGTCAGCAATTCGTCTAAAACCCTGGATAACTGCCTGTTTGCAACATTTACAGAAATCCGCTGACGCGCCTGGATACTGTTGGGGCTGTAAATGAACTTTACATTGGCCTGCTTTTCAATTCGGCTTAAAACCTGCCTTACTTCCGCGGATTCCATCTGAAGGGAAACCTCTTTACGAAGTGCTTCCTGGGCACGTGTATCCACTGCAAAAGAAAGGTCGCAGAACAGGGCACAAAGCATTAACTGTGTAACAGTTATTCGCATGACTTTAATTAGATACCGTTTGACAGATACATTTTTTTGCATAATTTTAAATGTTTTTGAATTGTTACAGACTCATGAACACTGGTGTCCTGGCCAGGATTGGCGTTCTGACTGGACCACTACGAAGCCAATAATGCTCGCAACATTGTTGGCTTTTTCTTTGGGAAAACGGTTTCTACATAGGCAGGTTTTTTGTGTTTTTGAAGGCTATTTTTTACAGCCGTCACCTTTAATAAAGAAAGTGGTTCCCCGCAATTCATAACTGGCGTTTACTGATTTGCAAATGAAGCGGAGCTGTGTGTGCAATGGCAGGCCGGTAAGGTCACCTGTAAAGATGCAATCGTTTAAAGTCGATTTTTCTACGACGATTTCCACGCAGTAAGCTTTTTGGATGATCGCCAGGACATCCTGTAGGGTGGATTCCTCGAAAACAAATTCCAGTTTTTTCTCTTGTGAAGCCTGCATGACAGGTGCTTCCACGAGCTCAGGGACTAGTTTTTTTGATTCTTTGTCGAAGGTAATTTTCTGGTTGGGCCTCAAAATAACCCCGTTACGGTTATGAGGGGCTTTCTGTTTGTTTTCATAAACCGAAACCCTCCCGCTGATGACCTTCACTTCAATGGTTTTGGAGTCTTTATAGGATTTAACATTGAAGCTGGTGCCGAGAACCTGGGTAACCAGTTCGCCGGTATACACGAAAAACGGGCGCGTGGAGTCTTTTTTTACTTCAAAAAATGCCTCGCCTTCCAATTCGACCTGGCGCTTTTTGTGATCGAAATGTCTCGAATATTTCAGGCTGCTTTCGGTGGTCAATGTCACAGTTGTACCATCTTCGAGAAATAAAGTCCTGGGTTTTCCGCTTGTGTTGCTGATCTCTACATAATCCTGCAGAGCCAGGTCGGGATCGGATGACGAGACCTTGGAGATAAAGTTCCGGTTGAACCTCACAAGTGACTCAGGGACAAACACAGCAAGGCCTGAAACAATGATTGCTGCTGCTGCGACCGCCAGCCATGGCCATGCAAACCGTTTGATAAGTGGTTTTTTTATAAATACGGAACCCTTTATACGTTTCCAGATCCTTCTCTCGACTACGGCCTGTTCGGAACTGCTGATGACCATCGAACCGTCTGCAAATGCAGTTTCGGACCATTCCAGTATCTGTCGCTCCTCTTCTTGATCGCAAGCGCCCGAGAGATATTTTTGTAATAATATATCGAAATCGTGTTGATTCATCAGATGTGTTTTTCGATTCTTAGTTGTCTGAATTGTAATATTTCAAATGGTCTTTCAAAACTTTCAGCGACTGGGTGATGTGGTACTCCACACCCTTTTCGGTCAGACTGAGTTTCTCAGCAATGTCCTTCACCGAACGGTTTTCAAAACGGCTCAGGCGGAAAACTTCGGAGGTCTTTTCCGGCATCTTTTTCATCACCTCTTCCACAGCCCTGGATAAATCCGAGAAATTGACAATTTCATCCGTACCATACGACTGCTGGATCTCGTGGAAGATCAGGTATTCCTGGTATTTTCTTTGGGTGATGGCGGATTTGATGTAATTCATTACCCGGTGCTTCATGGAAACAATCAGGTAAGCCCTTAAATGTTTGATGAGCGATTCTTCACGCTTATGCCAGAGGTTTTCAAAGACATCCTGGACCAATTCCTCGGCTTCCTCTTTAGTCCCCGTTTCCTGGTAGGCGATGGTGTATAAGCGATACCAGTATCGATGATAGATCTCCTCAAAGGCTTTTGCATTCCCTCTCCGGAGCGATTCCACTAGCTGCTCATCGGTAAAACGTTTGTACATAGATGTTCAAAATGCTAAGATGCTCTAAAGGCAACTTAGAAGGAAAAACCCCTAGACGTTTTTTAAAAATATTTTGAGATGTTTTTAAATAGTGGAATTTTATTTGGAGAAAGAAGGTAAATGGTGATGGTTTAAAAGGTGAAGGAGTATTGTTTGACCATAACCGCACACTACGATCAACCAATGTCCCTGCACCTTTAAACGGTTACCTTTGACCTTTTTTTTAAACTTCAGTTTTCCTTCAGAATCTCCCCAGAAAGTCCCCAGAATAGTATGGCAACTTTGAAATAACAAACGGCGCCGGAGGTGGCGAAGAGGGTTCAGCTGGCCTTCTTTGAGCATTCCGGCAAACCGGTGGAAAAATCAGTTTCAACCTGTTATTTCAAAATCAAAAATGTCTGTAAAACCTAATCTTAAAAAAATAGCCGCCGGCGCACTTGCCATTGCGCTGATCAGCGGTACCTCCTATGCTACTTACGAGCATTTTCGAAAAGCCGATACCCTGACTGCATGGGTAAATTCTGGTACGCCCATTGTAAAAGCCCGTTTCGACGAAAAAAACGCCGGGGCAAATGTGGCCATGATCCCCGCAGACTTTTCTTATGCTTCCCAGAAAGCGACTGCGTCGGTAGTACACATCAAGTCCACACTGAAACCTGAGCGGACAGTAAGCCAGGCCGAGCTGCCCGATCAGCTGAAAGAGTTCTTTGGTGGCAGGGACCCGTTTGAAAATCAGGACCCGCGCGGCGGTCGAGGTGAAAAAGCGCAGGCTTCGGGCTCTGGCGTGATTATTAACCCGGACGGCTACATTGTAACGAATAACCATGTGATCCAGGGCGCAGAAACACTGGATGTGACGCTTTCAGACAAACGTACATTCAAGGCCAAAGTCATTGGAACAGATCCCAATACGGATATTGCGCTGATAAAAATTGACGCGAAAAATCTTCCCGCGCTTGCATTTGGCAGTTCGGAGGGTGTGAAAGTAGGGCAGTGGGTCCTTGCGGTAGGCAATCCGTTTAACCTCACTTCGACCGTTACGGCGGGCATTGTGAGTGCAAAAGGCAGGAGCATCAATATCCTGGGAGAGCATTCTAAAGCGCCGATCGAATCGTTTATCCAGACAGACGCAGCCGTCAACCCAGGCAACTCGGGCGGCGCACTGGTGGATTTGAATGGTAACTTAATTGGTATCAACACCGCCATTGCCAGCCAGACAGGCCAATTTGCGGGTTATTCGTTCGCGGTACCTTCCAGCATTGCACATAAAGTCGTAGAGGATATTTCAAAATTCGGTTCGGTTCAGCGGGGTTACCTCGGTGTGGGAATCAGTGAAGTGGATGGAGATAAAGTGAAGTCTTTTGATCTGAAAGTAAATGAAGGTGTCAGGGTCGAAAACTTTGCAGACCAGAGCGCAGCCCGTGAAGCGGGTATTAAAGTAGGCGACGTGATTACCAAAATCGACGGACAAACCATTGAGAGTGTCCCTCAGCTCCAGGAAGCAATTGCCCAGCATAAACCCAACGACGCAGTAGTGGTGAATGTGAACCGCGACGGTGTGGATAAGGCTATCAAAGTAACCTTGAAAAGCACTTCCGGCTCGGTGGAATTGGAGACCGCTGCGAAAACCCTGGACAACCTGGGTATAGAGTTGCAAAACCTGACCAATCAGCAGAAAAAGGCTTGGGATATTCAGCAGGGGGTCATTGTAAGCCAAATTAATGCAGGAAAGATCCGTCAGAATACAGATATGCAGGACGGTTTCGTTATAACCAAGATAGATAAAACACCGGTGAGCAGCGTGGAGCAGGCAGTGAAAGTGCTAGAAGGCAAGAAGGGTGGCGTGATGATCGAGGGGGTTTATCCCGGTAATCAGGAAACACAATATTATGCTGTTGGATTGTGAGAGCGGAGGTAGGGGTTGGCTGTGCACAGGCACAGTCAGCTTCTGGCCACCGGGGTTGCGCTACGCGTTTTGCTGCGCCCTCGGCTGCGTGCTCAGGTGCGGGATCTATTTTTTTCAAAAATTAATCTTGTAAACAAAATGAAAAAGAACCTGATGTTTTTAGGAGTGCTTGTGGTTTTGAGCAACATGGTTTTTGCAAGTAACAACAAGCCCAAAGTGATGCCTGGTGTGCAGGGACGTACTTATAACTGGATCGTTCCGGACATGAAGAAAAACCAAAATCCGATGTACAGCAGCAACTATTCCCGTCAGCGTATCCAGAAAGCGCTAGACGAGGCACTTGCCAGCAGGGGAATGGTAAGGGAAACCAAAAACCCCGACCTGTTGCTCCAGTTCCATACTTACACCCAACGTGTGCGCAGGAATTATATAGGCGGAGGCTATCCCATGATGGGGTATCCTTTTATGGGATATCCTATGATGGGTTACGCACGGTACGGCTGGGGAATGCCTTACGGCTATGGATATGGTTACAGCAACTATCCCAGGACTTCGAACACGACCGACGGAACATTGATCCTTGACCTGGTTGACGCGAAAACCGGGGATATCATCTGGCAGAAAGCAGTCACAGGGGATGTCAGCAATCCTAATAGCCTGGATAAGAGGATCAATAAAGGAGTGAGAAAATTAATGAAAGATTTCCCGGTAAAGGGCTGAAAGTACAGGATTCCAACAGAATCGCACGCTACTTTTAACTCATGAAAGAAAAAAGGTAAATCAAGTTAAACAATCAGCATTATGAAACCGCTAGAAAAAGGCAATCCAAATCAAGCCATCGGCAGGAGTTGGACCTTTCCATTTCGCTTGTTTTCATTTCCCCTAGTTGTCGGTCTGATGGTAGTTTCGATTTCGGGTTTTGGTCAGAATGACCAGTATCGTAACGATAATCAGCAATATGCCCCGGATCAGCAGCAGGGCAGGGTGAGACAAAGCATCGCGCCGATGGTTGCCCAATATGACGAAGAAATCAGGAATAACATTTTAACAGCCACCCAATATCCGGAAGTCCTGGAAAAGCTGGCGCAAATCAGGGATAATACCGGAGCCGCATTCCGGAATATCATCCAGGATTATCCTCAGAAGAAACAGGAGTGGTTTTATCAGGTTTCACGGTACCCAGAACTGATGCATGCACTGGCAACAGCGCCACGCCGGGAGTCACGGGAGCAGATTGACGGCCTGGTTGCCAATACCCCCAATGCATCTCAGGAATTGAAAGAAGCTGCGTGGAAATTGTATAACAACCATCACAACGATCTGGTGGCTGTGGACAACCTGAATGAAAATGCCGTAAACGCATTTCAAGACTTGATCAGTCCATTGGACGCTGAGGGCCAAATGGCTTTCAAGGCATTGGAGGAAATGCCCGACGTGCTGTCCATCCTGAACGATCACCATGACCTTACCGACCGCCTGGCCGCGGATTTCAAAAATGACCCCGAAGGAACCCGTCAGCACCTAACAGACCTGCATGACAAACTGCAGTCCGAAAATGATCAGGAACTGGCTAATTATCAGCATGATATGGCTCAGGACCCACAGGCTTTGCAGGAGTATAACCAGGCTGCGCAACAATATGCGACTACCAATGGTTACAGCTACCCTGCTCCGACCGGCGATAAAGTGGTGAACTACTATACCAATCCTTATTCCTACTGGTTTGGATATCCATATTGGTACGGATCGGCGATGTGGTACCCAGGCGCATTTGGTTTCGGTGGTGGTTTGTATTATGGAATGGGTATGTACGGTTACCCATCGCTTGGATTTTCCAACTGGTTTTTTGGAGGCGCTTACCGGTATTATCCCCACCTGTACCGGACTTACGGTAACTACTACCGCAACACCATTAATCCTCACAGGGTTATTTATGCCCGTAGCGGATTTGCAACAGCTGCTGAGAGACATTTCAATCCCAGTATGTCGTCCCGTTACAATGGTGGGGCTAACTATGGTCGATCTTACAATGCAGGCAGGATGCAGGGCTATCGCTCAATGCCATCTCAAAGCTATAACAGAGGCTACAACGGATCAGCCGGCAGGTCTTACAATGGCGGCGGATTTAGCAGAGGTGGAGGTTTCAGCGGCGGCGGTTTTAGCCGTGGCGGCGGTTTCAGCGGCGGCGGAGGCTTCCGGGGCGGACGCCGGTAAACCCAGATCTTGATTCAACGAAAAGGGGATGGTCTGCAGCAGGCCATCCCCTTTTCGTTATAAACGGGTTTCCGGGTGCTTTATTGGGTTATTGTCTTTTGTAGAAATAAGGGGAACTTCAAAATTGCAACAGATTAAGTGTTTTCATTTGCTAAAAATTCATTCCCATGAAACTGTTACTCATAGAAGACGAAAAAGCACTTGCTGTAAGCATCGTCAACTATTTCCAGCGCGAAAATTTTATTTGTGAATGGGCATCGGACTATGAATCCGCAATTGAAAAGATCAATATCTATCGTTACGATTGCGTCCTGGTGGATATTATGCTGCCAGATGGAAACGGGTTGGATGCGATTAAAGAGTTGAAAAGAAAATCGCCGGACACCGGCATTATTACTATATCGGCCAAAAACTCACTCGATGACAAGATTGTCGGTTTAAATATGGGGGCCGACGACTATCTCACCAAACCTTTTCACCTCTCGGAGTTGAATGCACGTGTCCAGGCTGTTATCCGCAGGAGGAGTTTTCAGGGCAACCAGAACATCGTTTTTGGCGTGATAAAAGTTGATCCACAGCAGCATCTGGTACAGGTTACTGGGCAGGAAATCATCTTGACGCGCAAAGAATACGATTTGCTGATTTACCTGATTTCCAATAAGAACCGGGTCCTCACCAAAGAATCTATCGCGGAACACCTTTGGGGGGACGACGCGGACCTCATGGATAACTTTGATTTTATTTATACACATATCAAAAACCTGCGGAAAAAGCTCATGGACAAGGGGTGTCCCGACTATCTGAAATCCATGTATGGTGTGGGCTATAAATTCAGCGAGAAATGAAGCTGCTAGTTCGGATCTTTCGCTACCATATCATTACTTCCGTCATAGTCCTGATTCTTGGAGCCTGTCTTTTTTATGTATCGGTCCGTTTTTTGATCGATAGGGAGGTAAACCAGGAACTGCTGAGCAGTCAGGCGAAGGTAAGTTGGCAGCTGAGAAACATAGATAAATTACCCGTTTATATCCTGCAATTGGGAGATAGCCTGCAACTGGATGCGGTGAGGTTCCCCAGGAAACCCAATATGACCGACAGTAGTCTTTTTGACCAGGCGACCGGGGAGTTTCAGCCGTACCGTCAGCTGGTTTTCTACGAACAGGTGGAAGGCCAATGGTACCGGGTTACAATCAGCAAGCTTTTGCTGCAAAGGCAGCAGCTGCTGTATGCGGTGGTGATGACCGTTACCTTTATTGCGGCATTGTTGCTGGTTTCGCTTTTACTTTTAAATAACTGGCTTTCCGAGAGGGTATGGAGGCCTTTTTATAAAACCCTGGCTAGCCTCGATGCCTACAAACTGGAAAAGCACGAAATTCTGCAGTTTCCCAACGAGCCGACCATCGAATTTGATCAGCTCAATAAATCGGTGTCCCAACTGACAGCCCGTTTGGCTACTTCTTACCAAAATCTGAAAGAATTTACTGAAAACGCAGCCCACGAAATACAAACGCCGCTGGCGGTTATCATGTCTAAAATTGAAGGATTGCTGCAGGACGAAACTTTGCGGGAATCTCAGATCGTTGCATTGCTCGAGGTCAGCGAAGCTGCAAACCGGCTGAGCAAGCTTAACAACGTTTTACTGTTACTTACAAAGATCGAGAATCATCAATTTCTGGCTGGCGATGCGGAAATCAATTTGGTTCAGATTATTGACAGAAAACTGCTTGACCTGGAAGATTTAATTGAGCAGCGTAACATAGAAATCCAAACTTCTTTACAACCATCCGGCCCCGTTATGAATCCCGCATTAGCTGAGATTATGGTAAATAACCTGCTCACAAATGCGATCAGGCACAATGTTGAAAACGGAAAGATCTTTATTTCTCTTGAGCCTGGAAAGCTTACAGTTAAAAATACCGGGCATCCGATCAGCGTATCGCCAGAGCAGCTTTTTGAGCGGTTTCGAAAAGAAAGTACACAATCGTCATCCATAGGCCTCGGGCTTGCACTTGTGAAAACCATTTGTCAGGTAAATCAGCTTCATCTTGGCTATGATATTGATAATGAATGGCATACGCTGTCTGTTAGCTGGTAAAAATAATATGTCTTTTGACTTGTCTGTGCCGTTTTTCAGAAGAAAGTATTCATTGATCTTTCTTTCTGCATAATTAATTTGCTAACGTGTATCTTAATAGCTAAATCATTTTTAAATTTGTCTTAATAAGATTTTTTACCCTCAACGTTATTTAATTATGAAGAAATCAAATGTCTTTGCTCTGATCGAATTGTCGAAACTGGTGGAAGCGTTGAAAAAAGACACTGAAAAAACAAGTTTGAAAGACAAGTTGAAATCACAATCTTCGTATTTCAACATCATTGACCCTAAGTATTTCTCGGAGGAACTTGCTGCTGATTGGACTGATTTGCAGAGACAAGCAAACGAAAAAGGCGTTAAACGAGATGAAGATGGATTTATGGTGATGAATGCGGTTCGTCACACTGTAGATACCATGACGGAAGAAGAATGTATACGTTTTGTGGGTAAAGTGGAAAAACTTGCCGAAAAAGTAAAAAAAGAGTTCGAATATTAAACGACTTCTGACCCACGTCGCAATCCACCATCTTTTTTGACGCATTGGCACCCCAAAGGTTGATTTGGTAAAGAATAGCTTTGTAACTGAACCAAATTCAGACCAAATGCTCTCAGATCCTAAAACCGAATACCGCGAGGAGCGGCACTATCTGGCCATTTCCAAAACCGTGCATATGCACGACATCCCTCAGGTTTTGCCGCCGTTGATCCCTGAGGTGAAAACATGGATGAAAACCCGTCATATTGAGGCAGCCGGCCCGGACTTCTTTCTATATAAATCAATGAATGCCGCTGGTGAGCTTGCATGCGACGTTGGCTTTACAGTGGCTCAGGCCGCTACAGGCGACGAGCGCGTGAGACCCGGTACGTTTCCCGAAGGCAACTACGCGACTATTATTTATACCGGGGATTTCAAGGATTTAATGCAAGCGCATATGGCACTGGAAGCCTGGATTAAAAAACAGGGCCTTCGGGAAAAGATCCAGGCTTACGAGGGATATACCCAATGGGGCGGCCGCACCGAATTTTATCTTGTAGATCCGGATAATGAACCCGACCCAGGGAGATGGCAAACCGAGATTGCATTTCTTCTGGAGGATTAGAAGAATCAGGACACTGAACCAGGCATGTCTTCACTTGATCGGAGACAAAGCACACAACGGGAGTGATCCGGGTCAATGTAGAGGCTGTGCAAAAACGTATATTGTATAACCGTCAGTTTTTGGACGGGTTGCGAAGTATCCGCTCTATAGCAAACCTGCGTGATACGCCTCAGGGACGTTTTGCTGAAGGTATCTGTCGGGCGTAATTTATCAGTCAATTGCAAATTACTTCCCCGCGTAAGAGCGATGCCACGTGCGCGGGATTTATCCGGTTCGGATTGCTATGGTCCTGAAAGTAGGGACAGAGTATCAGCCACAGTTTGAGGTAATTGTTCAAACTGTGGCTAGTTTGTTCTGTTAATCCCTGTTGACTACCAGCTTTTGCGTGTAAACCAGCTGTTTCTTCCTTAGGGTTACGACGTACATGCCGGCTGGATAGTTTGTAACATCGAGTTTTTCTCCTTTCCATGGCTGGTTTACCAAACGCATCCCAAGGCTATTATACACTTCAAGGTTGAAGCCTTCATTTTTCGCGTCACCGTAAGGGGCAAGTTCAACCTGGCGACTTGCGGGGTTTGGGTAGAGTGGTAGCTTTTGCAGGGGATAAATAAACTCTGCGGGGAGAATGGTAATTACCTTGCCTGTCTTATTCGGCTTGACATTCTGGGCGTAGCCAATTAAGGTTAAACCTGTCATGAATGCCAAGGTTGCTGTAGTTAAACGGATGATTTTTTTCATGATTTAGTGGCTTACAATGTTAGTACTTGTATCATATTTGAAAAATAGATGCCCTTGTGCATTGAGGATTGGCTCCACTGTTGTGGATTGCATATCCGACGCCAACTGCCCTTTGTTTCCTGGGCCTTTATCCAATACTTGAATTGTATAAAAAAATGTCGGTTTGTTTTTGTATTGCTTAATGCGCTCTGTCAAACCGATCACAATCACGTCAATTTCATATTTTCCATCTACGATGGGCAGTACTGTAGCTATTTGCTGTACTGACATCAGGTTCATTTGATTGTACACAACTGCGCCGCCAGGTGCGTGGATCGTGATGTTGTACTGCAACTCCCAGTCTGGCAAGTCCCAATCATCTGAAACAGAAAAAACAAAGCCAAAATTAAGCTCAGGGATCACCTTATTAGGATCTTCGCCTGTGGTAAAATGGCCAGCTTGAAGTGATTGGCAACCTGAGATGTTTGTTATGTTTCCCGCAGCCCATTGATATTGGGAGTTAAATTCTAGGTTGTTTACTAATAACTGATTTGCCGAAATGGCTGACAATGGGACGACATCCTGTATTGGGTCTTGACTATTTTCGGTTAACTTTTGGAGAAAAAACGGATGTCCGGCCTGCAAATTAGGATCTGTTCCCGGATCCCAAGAGAAATTAATAGAATTATTTGACCCAAGTGCTACTCCACTTGCATCAGGCGGGGACAAAAGAACTGGCCTTTCGGGGCTGACACCATAAGTGAAGGAATTTTCAGGCCCGAAAAGCCAATTGCCTTTAGGGCTTTCGATTCCTGCGGCTATGGTCCAGGTATATTTTCCAGGGGAGGGATAGTTGCTGGCACCACTTACGATTGGAGAAGGGCTCAAGTTGCTGATTCCCGAGGCAACCTCAATATTTGTTCCGAATTCCTTGACGGTATATTTGTAGCCTTGAGCTCCCTCAACCTTCTCCCATTCCAGTTTTACATTTCCCCCCTGATCGACACAAGTCCATTCACTATATTTAAAGCGCTTGGGTTTTTCGACAAGGCTCAGATCCGCAATAAAGCTTCTCCAAATGGTTTCCCCTTTTTCTTCTTCTACAATAAATGGCGGGGTTATGTTTTTAACAGGAGTAAATGACCAGTCGATTTGTTCGAGATCTGCGATGCCTGGAATGTTCCAGACATTCATGGCATAAACAGGCTTATCTGCATATCCACCATGCTGCGGACTTTTGTATTCAAAATAATAGCTGTCTGCCCTTTTGTCCTCACTGGCAGTCAGGTTGATGGCCGGCCCGATCAGTGGCACATGCTCCCCCTGTGCGGGGTAGGCGCCAGGCACCAGCGTTGGCAGGTCTGTAAGAAATGCTTGCTCCTGTGTCCATTCTCCGTATGCGTCGGGGAAAGCCGCTTTTTCTTCCTCGCTGAGCGGGGAGGTCATGCCATTGGGCAGTTCGGTGCAGGCCCATTGCGACCCGAGCTTTTGCCTTGGGGCTATTTTCCAGGTATACTTGCGTTCTTTGGATAAGGCCATATTTGTTTTGACCACCACTGGCGCAGGATTTTCATCTTCCGGGTCCGGGTCATCGTAGGAGTCATCGATTTTGATGGTTTGAGGGTCGACCTTTCCGTCGGTATCGGTAACCAGCAGGTCGTACCCTTGTGAACCTTTTGTGCCAGTCCAGCTAAAAGGGCTGTCCCATGCAGGTATAGTCTGTCCCGTTTTAGGGCTCAATCCCGTGATGGCGGGGATTTTCTCGGTATTGAATTCGTAGGTCAAGGTCCATTTCCTTTTTCCTTTCAGGGACTCGCAGAATACGGGGTCGGGTGTTACAGCACAACCATTTCTGGGGTCGCCGCTTTCTGTCAGTCGGGAGCGTACATAGTATGTTTCGCCGGGTTCAAGGTTCACATCACCAAAAGTCATTGCCGTTGCGGCATTGGGCGCGGTTTTGTTGAGGAACTGGTAAACGGGCGCCTCTTTATTGTCAAAGATGGGACTTTTGCTGACCTGGAATAGGCGTGAGCTTTCGTATTGTGGGTATTCAACCTCCACGCCCACTTGTGCAGGCCATGGATAAACAGCGGCTCCATCGTCGGGGAGGTGGTTTAATGTAGAAGCATAATCGGGCAGTCCGAGCACGGCAGCCCAGGCATCATAAAATGCGATATGTTCTTTGGACTTAGGCCCATAGGCGGGGTCCATCTGGTGGAGTGCGTTCATGGTGGCGACCCTGAATTCTTCAATGCCTGAGTTGGCCGGGACCGCCTTATAAGCCTGCCAGAGCACCTTTGTTACAAGTTCCGGGTAAAGTTTAAAAATGGAATAGGTCCTGCTGCCGGGCTCATCATTGGTATAACCATCCGGTTCATCGGTGCCATGGACGAGCAGGTAGTAAAAGAGGTTGAGGATGCCCGAATTATTCTCAGGCTTGCCGTCGTCCCATTTGTCTCCATGATATACGGCAGGCTGTCCGTAGAGTTTGGGATTGGAGAAGTCTATGACTTGCAAAGGGTCAGATGTCCCTTCGTTTAGTGTCCAAATATCATCAGCATTAGGATTGAGCTGCTCCTTTTCATAATCTTTCTTGATTTGAAGGGAAAAGATACCTGAAAGCCCGCTGATCAATGTTTTCCATTCAGGGTTGGTAGGCGGCGGGTTTTGCTGCGGGATATATTTGGCAAAAAAATTGATACCTTCAAAGTAATTTTTACTTATCAAGTCACGGTTGCAGGATATTTTTTTCTCTGAGAGATAAGGGATGGTGGCGGAATTTTTAGTTCCACTGGGAGAGATTACATAGTTGGTGTTATCTGCCGGATCATCCGTAAGTAGGTTGTTAATTGTAAACTGTCCACCCCCATCCATTCCGTCGTGTTTGAGCTTTTTGATAAACCAGTCGCGGGTCACCTGTGTAAAGGCATGAAGCGTAACAAGACGGTAAGACCAGAAGGTACTGTAATCTGAATAGATCGTGTCATTGTCCCAGTCGATGGCTAGTACGTTGGTGCTGGCATAATCCTTGTACATTGTTTTGACTTGGTTTGGGCTGGCGCAGTCATAAAGCATCGAGACCTTCTGACTTTGCGGATCAGGCTTGAGTGTTCCCTCCTGGGCGCTGAATGTAACGTTGCCATAAATGCAAGTTTCGGCAGTAGCCTGGGCACAAATGGTGTTATATACTGGTGTGCCAACGCCCACAGCTTCCCATGCTCTGGCAATTCGCTGATACACATTTGATCCGACGCCATAGCCAAAGTCTTTAGCCGCTTCGAGTGTAGCCAGTCTTAATTCGGGATAATCAGCGGTAGCTGTGAGCTTTTCTGAGAATGCCCTGAACAATATCTTTAATGCAATTCGATATGTCTCTTCCTCATTATCGAAGATCAGTGGAAGAACTGTGAATGGATAATTGGGATCGTCATCTTTATACCCCTCCCCACCGGCGTTGACTAGGTAGAAGAAGTAACTTAATACAGCTCCATTGATATGCTCATCATATTGTGGGTCTTGGGGGTCCGTCTGGTAAAACTCCCCCATATAAGTGGTAGGCCGGGATCTTGCTTTGGGGTTATCAAATGGCAAATTCACATAGCCAGGTGTGCTAATATATTCCCAGAAATAATCCCATTTTGGGTTATTAAAACCGCCTGGTTCGGCCCAGTTGCTGAACCCCACGCCTAGGATATCCGCAAAGCCTTCGTTGAGCTCTTTGCGGCTGTTACTGATAAGCGCTCCATTTGCCATAGCAGCAGTATTTGCCAGGATGCCATGTGTGATCTCGTGCCCTATGACTGTGCGGCTTGCATCAAAATCAAATTGATCATTACTTTTTAAAATTATCCATTTAGACTTGGGATTATAGAAACTCAGCCCGGAGGTCGTGTCCAGGACAATGGTAATCGGTAAATTCCCAGCTTTGTCAAAACCGTCCCAGCCAATGCCATTTACGTCGGTGAGCAGTTCATGGGAAAACTTGGTAAATTTTTGTGCAGCCTCCAGGGTGGAAACAGCGTGCTCGCTGGATATGGGGCTGACAAAACCAGCATCGGGTGCATTCAGTTGCGGAAGGGTATTATAGGGCCCTTTGTAATTATATTGGTCATTGCCGTAGGGTATGATGGATGCCAGTGCGTACAAGCCACTAACCGGCTGGCCCGGCTTTTGTGAACCTATGGCCACTTGTACGGGCGCATACAACCTGAGCGCCGGATCTCGTTTGGAGCACATGGCGATGCCGGTTTTATAAAAAGGGCCAAAGGTTTCAATCGTGTGGTCTGGATCAGATTGAGAAGCGATATACGGCAGGTAGGCCGTCGCGTACACATTCTGGTTACCATGATAAGTGGTAGGCACATTGGTGATCAGGTAGGTTTCCGGGTTGTAAAGTGTGCCCAGTAAGCCAGGAGGTGGAGCGAGCTGGCCGAATGTTGCCGTCTGGTAAAGAAGCTGCGCATTTGCGCCGGAGGTGTAAATGCTGGCAATGGCCAGCAGGAGCACCAGAAAGATTTTTTGGGCTAAATTTGATTTGAATTCTGACATATTTAGTGTGGTAGTTATAGATACATATTGTGAATGTGATTGATTGCTATTGAGTTGCGAAAATCATTATGGTAACCCTACGCCAGACCTGTTTATTTCCTGATGAGCTTTATCGACTTCGTTCCAACGAGGTTGTTTATACGCAAAACATATGTTCCGGTGGTTGGCAGGTTTATTGATTGATTGAGCATGGGGTTTGTTTGCTCTAGAATAATTCTCCCATTCAGGTCTACCAATTGTATTGAGACTGTTTTGTTCGGCAGCCTTATTCTCACCATTCCATTGGCCGTTGGATTCGGATATGCGAGGAGGCGTTCCAGGCTCTCGGCCTCGGGAATTACCACCAAGGTTCTGCTAAAAGCATATTTGTCATCAAAATCCACTTGTTTTAACCTATAATAGCTGGTGGTCGCGAAATGGGGATCTAGGAAGCGGAACGACTTCTCCCCTTTGGAAGTACCGCCGCCTTCGACCCAGCCGATGGCTTCAAAATTTTTAGCATCCGTGGATTTTTGGACTTCAAAGCCTTTGTTGTTGAATTCCTCCGAGATTTTCCATTCCAATTGCGCCTCTTCATTCTTTGTCAGGTAGCCCTCAAAACTGATCAGCTTGACGGGCAACGCCGAGATCGTAACAGGTGTAAGCGTACCCAGCACCCAGTTGACATGAAGGTTGCCAACGGTAACGGAATTTGCTGCGCCATAGATACCCGAAGGTGAAACCTGCTGCGCCGAAATATGCTGCCCGGACATGACCATCAGTGCAATGAAAAATTTTATTCTCATTTCTTAGAATCGTTCGAGATGGAAGAGTTATGGATCAGAACCCGCAGGTGCGATTCAATGGCTTCAATTCGACCCAGGCTTTTGTCAACCTGCATTTTTAGCAGTCCATTTTGATCGTTTAGGTCCGCATTGGATGCTGACAATTTGTGATTGGCAAGACTTAGTTCTTTCACTGCCTCGATCAGATGAGGTATCAACCCGATATAATTAACTGATTTATAGCCCCTTTCGTCGGTTTTGACAAGCTCAGGGAAACTTGCTTCAACTTCCTGCGCAATGAGGCCTGTTTGAAGTTTTTGATCGAGTGTTTGCTCCTTCCAGAAATAGTGGTATCCGTTCAGACTGCCCAGCCTGCTCAAACTCTTTTCTAAAAAGGAGAAGTCACGTTTGAGGCGCCGGTCAGATGAGTTGTAATTTGAACCCGAAATATGTGCATTACCGCCAGAATCCATCCAGAAAAGCCATTTTCCGGCGTTGAAGAGTCCAATTTCAGTATTGGATTTCATGCCGACAAAACCGGCTGGCTTATGATTGGAATCGTCAAAATACAACCCGGCGGTCTCGCCAAACCAATAGTGGCGAATCCGGGCTCTTCCGCCTATATCGACAGTAAATTCAGGGTTGAGCACATTATCCCCAAATCCGGTGTTTCCGTTTCTCAATACAGTGATTGCGTTTCGTGCATCTTTGGGATAACCACCATGCCCAATACCGACTTGAAAAACACGCTCTGAAGTTTGAGGATCATCAGAATCATCATTGTAGTGTCCAATTGATAAACTTCCATCTGCTTTTGCAACGGTTCCATTGCCCATCGAGGTTGATGCCCAACCTTTTGCTTCGGTTTCCTCACCTGATGCCATTGACAACTTCCCGCTGGCATTAGTTTTATGTCCTAATGCAAAACTATTGTCTCCGCTTGCAGTGGTGGAAGAACCAAATGCTGTGGAAGATATGCCAATTTGGGCATTCTCCCACTTGTTCGACGCAGCAATTCCAGCGCGAAATGCAGATTTCTTAGGATACCAGATCAATCTTGTTCCCTCTCCGACGATCGGCAGTGCGGGAAGATCATTGGAGATGTTGGTAGTGGGTATTTGCACTACAGGTTCGTCGTTCGCCCAGCGAGTTGATTCCTGGGATTGTAATGCGTAAGGCACACTTACCAGTTGTGTGGTGCCTATATTGACGTAATTCGTTCCCCCGTTCGGATCCATTTCAACCTGCAGAAATAAAATTTCAGGAGACGTCCAGTCAATATTTTTAAATAGACCGCTTTGTAAAGTCCCTGCTCCGATATTAACTGAAAAAACGCCCTGTGGACTGGTTTGGGCAATGTGTGTTTCCTGATAAACAATAGGTCCCAGCGCGGAGATCTTGCGGATAGAGAACCGCAAACCTACTGGTGTATTGGCAGCCACTCCTCCTGCTGCGCCGTGCGCGACTCCCTGAAATGCAAACTCCTGCGGTGTCTGGCATAGAACCTGCATGCCGTTCAACAGAACAAATAGAATTAATATTACTCTTTTCATAGAAATGTATTTTGACTTTCGAGACCCTGACAAAAGTATATTTCGTCAGTCAGGAATCGGGTCTTAATTTTCAAACGGCTGGGAGTAATCTAACGATCGGTAAAAAGAACTTTGAAAAAATAAAATCCGGCTCATTCCGGCCGGACGTATAGCAGGAAGAGGCCGGTTGGGTTGAGAAGAATCGGGAAAGTTAAAATGATTTGGATCTACGTCCTGGTTACTCGGAGCGAAGTGACTAGACAAGATTAGTGAAAAGTGCATTGATCGCCTGGAAGCGGGCTATCGCCGACGGGATCAACATCACACGCTACCTGCTGCCGGAGGGGTTCACCAGCTGTCTCAAACAAGTGTATTTTTTGCTGATAAAATTGCCTGCCACATTGATGAAATTATGACAATTAATTCATTATGAGTAGATTGTGTTAGTTTTTTATTGGTGACAGAATTGACGGAAGCAGACAGCAGACGTTCATTTCAAACAGTCTTGCCGGTGTGATCAGGGCGTGATTTTAAATAAAGCCCCCTTCCCGCCGTTCATTAAAACAGCCAGTACATAAAGCTCTCCGACGATATCTTCCCCGAAACTATAAACCTGCCAATAACCAGGATCTTTTGAAATAGACAATTTTTCACGGCTCCAATCATTTGCAGCCCCGGGGCTTAGTTGCCAAACCGGACCCATATAATCCGCGAAAATGTATTTTCCTTCCAAAGCTGGGAGCGCCTTTCCGCGATAGACAAAACCGCCCGTGATGCTGATCCCTTCCTGATGCGGATACTCGGCAATAGGGGCAATTGGATTAGCTGGTTTAGGATCTTCCGGTTTAAATTCATGAAAACCTTCGATAGCCCGCCAGCCGTAGTTGCCGCCTTTTTGAATAATATCGACTTCCTCAAACTTGTTTTGTCCGACGTCGCCTGCAAAAAGCTGGCCTGTTTCGCGGTCAAAACTGAAGCGCCAGGGATTGCGAAGCCCATAGGCGTAAATTTCCGGTTTCGCATTTTCGGTTCTGACAAACGGATTGTCCGCGGGGATACCGTAGGGCACTTTATTTACGTCAATTCGCAGGATTTTACCCAATAAATTACCCAGGTTCTGAGCGTTGCCGTATGTTCCGTGTTTGTCGCCGCCGCCGCCTCCATCTCCGGCGGAAATGTACAGAAACCCATCCGCCCCAAACTTAAGATCGCCTCCGTTGTGATTGGACTCCGGCTGGTCAAACACAAGTATTTTCTTCATCTGGTCCGGATTGGCCAGCTTTGGATTGATTTGAGAAACCACATATTCCCGGATTTCACTCTGGTGGTCTATCCCTTTGGCCGGGAATTCGGACCTCACGCTGACATAGACATAAAACTTGCCATTGTCGGCGTAGTCTGGATGAAAAGCAAGGCCAAGCAATCCACGTTCGTCATAACCGTCTTTTTTGAGCACATCTTTGGTAATATCCAAAAACGGTGTTTCGAACAGCTTTCCGTTTTCAAAAACCCTGATCCGCCCTTCCTGTTCACATACAAAAAGGAGGTTAGGAGATTTCTTGGTTACCGCAAACGCAGTGGGGTGGGAAAGCTGATCGGAAATCAATTGGAGTTTTACATTTTGGGCCGATAGCTCGCTCAGTGCCAAAGCCAACTGGAAAAAAGCGAAGAAGGAAAAGGATTGGATCTTGTTTGTCATGATGTAACTGATGGTTTGATGCTTTCAGTGATCAACTTAGTAACCCCGATTCGGTTTCTATGGTTCGCCGTTTCATTTACCGATATTTACCTATTTTTGAGGCCAGGACCAGACCTCGGAGAAAGCAGGAGGTTTTTGCCAGATTCTACAACCACACTATCTTGGAAATTATGGTACGTTTATTGATGCCCGTCAATGTTCTTTTCCTGCTGATCAGCTTTTTTCAGGAAATGGGCTGTCTTTCTCGTGATCCTTTATTCAAAAATAACCTTTTCCGAAGCAAACCAGTCAGTGACGAAAAGCAACTGGAAGCATTTCTGGATAGTGTTGGCCACCTGTCGGCCCGGCCGATAATGGACGCTGCATCTGCGATGAGTGACTCAGTTTTTAGGAGTATCAGCAAAATTGACAGGGAAATCCCCGGCGACTTATTCGAAGCTTTCAAACACGCATTGATTTCCGGAAAATTAAGTTATACGACTGCAAAGGCCTTTTTCAGTGATGACTCCATTGACAGTTCTTATTGGAGAGAAGGCGATTTGCCAATCAGTTATTATGGTTTCAGCAAAAAGAAATTCAACGAATTCGCTGTTGTGCTGGGTTACCCCGACATTGCCCAGGAATGTGAACTTTATGTTTTTAGAAATAACCGGTTGCTTTCGAAATTAACGGTCAGTCACCACAGTATCTTCGAACTAAAACACTATACCGATAACGACGGAAGCATTGTGTTTTACTACAAAGAGAATTTTACGAAGGGGTCCGGCATCCGGTGGTCTAATTTTTTCTTTTATAAATATGATCAGAATGCGATTGTTCCTATCCTTAATGAACTGGCAGAATCCAGCCAGCAATTTTCCTGGGGAGCGCGGATATTGGAATTTAAATCTGAGGTAGTGTTGACACGTCCGCTCAAAATTAAAATGACTTACCGGCAGGAGTTTTCAGGTCCTTTTGGCGCGGAAGTAGATCCTGTTATTTCCAATGGTTCAACGGAGGTTAGTTATATCTGGAATGCAAAACGGAAACGGCTCGAAGGCCGGTACGAGAAATCCGGTATCAGCAGGGCGCAGATTCTTTCCTACTATCTGGAAGACGACAATGAGTTGCTTTTTATGCGTGCGCATTACGGGATCTTGAAAAAGGCATTGAGAGACAAAATAAAAAAAGACGCGGTAAAGCATTATCTAGTTGAGGTTCAAAAAAGAGGTTCGGGAAAAGCTTTTTAGCGGGTAGGTATTTCATTTCTGTCGCTTTTATATTTTGAACGCCTTAGAAGCGCGGGCTGTTCGAGGCGGGGCTAATTAACCAGGCAGGATATAGTAACTTTGAAACTATAAAAGCAAAAAAGCCGCCTCAGCATTTGAGACGGCTTTTGTTTTAACATTTTTCCAATCAATTCCAGCCGCCTCCCAATGCGCGGTAGATATTGACCGTGGCATTCAGCTGCTGCATTTTGGTTTCAATCAGGTCGAACCTGGATTCCAGTGCGTCGCGCTGGGTCAGCAATACTTCCATATAATCGGCACGGGCAGAACGGAACAAGCGGTTCGATATGTTGATCGACTCGTTGAGTGCCTGTACTTCTTTGGATTTGGTATCATAGCTTTTTTCAAGGTTGCTGATCTTCGATACCTGATTGGCAACTTCGATATAAGCATTCAATACGGTGCGCTGGTAGTTGAAAATCGTTTGCACCTGCTTCGCGGTTGCGTTGTTATACGTTGCTGTGATCGCATTTTTATTGATCAGCGGGCCTACAAGGTCTCCTACCAATGTTGCAAGCAGCGATTCGGGCAATCTTCCCAGGTAAGTCGGGTTGAAAGCCTGTAAACCGAAGCTTGCCGACAACCCCAGGGAAGGGTAGAAGTTTGCCCGTGCCGAAAGAATGTCCAGCTTGGCTGCTGCCAGTTCCAGTTCCGCCTGTTTGATATCCGGACGGTTCTCCAGCAACTGTGCTGGAATACCTGCCTGCATGGCTTTGGGTGCCAGTGTTTCGAAGTTCTCGGCATTTCTCTGTACCGGCTGAGGGTAACGTCCGACCAGGAAGTTGATCCTGTTTTCGGTTTCAACGATCCGCTGACGGATATCGTACTGGAGGTTTTGGGTGTGAAGTACCTGCGCCTCAAACCGGCGTACAGCCAGCTCAGTAACACGGGTGGCCTCCTTTTCCATTTTCACGATCCGCAGCGCGTTGCTCTGGATCTCGATGTTCCTTTGCAGGATGTCAAGCTGGGTATCCAGCGCAAGCAGCTCATAGTACGAATTAGCAATTTCGGAGATCAGGTTGGTGACCATGAAATTCCGGCCTTCGATAGAGGCCAGATACCGGGACACCGCCGCTTTTTTTGCGTTACGCAGTTTATGCCAGATATCCACTTCCCACCGGGCGTAGGCGCTCACGACAAAGTCGGGCAGTGGGTCAGGCATTTCTTTTCCTGGTTTGATCTCGTTGGCATGTTCAGCCGCACCGATCTGCGTGTAACGCGGTGCTTTTTCAAGTCCGGCGCCTCCACCCAGGTTTACAAAAGGAAGGTATTCCCCTTTTCTGGCCTGAATTTCGTTTTTAGACATGGCGATCTCCTGGACCGTAATGTTCAACTCCTGGTTTCTTGCGATTGCAGAGTCGATCAGCGCGACGAGGTTGGGATCTGTAAAAAACTCTCTCCAGGTAACTTTACCCGTGTTGGTAGAGTCCTGTGAGCCGTTATAGCTCACAGGTACTGCTTTGTCTGGTGTTTGCGGAACCTGCATGGGCGCATTACAGCCCGCATAGGCCAGGACGGTGAGCGCTATCCCAAGCCGGTTCAATATTTTGTTAATGCGCATTGTTTTCGTTTTCGTTAGTTTGAGGGAAAGCATCGACTGCGTGAACAAACTGCTCGGACAATGAGCCGTCCTCTTCATCTTTGATCATTTTTCTACCATCGGCCAGCGTGCCAAATATAACGTACAATCCCGGGATGATGATGACCCCGAAGATGGTACCGAATAACATCCCGCCCATTGCAGATGCACCGATCGTACGGTTACCAATGGCACCTGCCCCGGTTGCGATGATCAACGGAATAAGACCTGCGACGAAAGCGAAAGAAGTCATCAAGATCGGGCGGAAACGTACTCTCGCCCCTTCGATGGCGGCGTTCAGGATCGTCTCTCCCTGATGTCTCTTCTGAACAGCAAATTCTACGATCAATACGGCGTTTTTACCCAGCAACCCGACAAGCATGATCAACCCGATCTGCGCATAGATGTTGTTTTCCAGGCCCATCAATTTCAGTAGCAGGAAAGAACCGAATACCCCCACCGGCAGTGATAATACTACCGCGAATGGAATAATGAAGCTTTCATACTGTGCGGCCAATACGAAGTACACGAATGCAAGTACGATCAGAAATACATACAGGGATTCATTTCCACGGATCGATTCGTCATAGGAAAGACCTTCGAATGCAATGTCGTAACCGGTCGGCAATGTTTTAGCAGCTACTTCCCTGATCGCTCCAATCGCATCCGCAGTAGTATATCCCTTGGCGGGAAGACCTTGAATCGCTGCTGAATTATAAAGGTTGAAACGGGTAATCTCGTTAGGGCCCTGTCCTTTTTTAAGCTTCATGAATGAAGAGTAAGGCACCATTTCGCCCGCATCGTTTTTAACAAAAAGCTTTAAAAGATCGGATGGAAGTCGGCGGAAACTAGGATCGGACTGCACATACACTTTGAAGAACTGGTTGAACCTCGTAAAACCTTGTTCGTAAGTACTACCGATCATGATGTTCAGGTTATCCATCGCTTTTCCGATCGATACGCCCTTTTGCATCGCCAGCTGATTGTCGATCTGTAATTCGTATTGGGGATAATTCGCGGCAAAGAAGGTGAACAAGCCGGTCAACTCAGGACGTTTGCCCAGGTCCTCCATGAATTTCTTGTTGATCTTATCAAATTCCGCATAATCTGTATCGGTTGTTTTGTCCAATAAGCGCATGGAGAAACCACCGGAAGTACCAAAACCCGGGATTGCCGGCGGTTCGAAGAATTCGACTACGGCTCCCAGTCCTCTCGTCAATCCTTCCAGCTCTTCCATGATCTCCTTCACATTGTGCTTGCGGTCGTGCCATGGCTTCAGGTTGATCAAACAGGTACCGGCGTTGGAACCCCGTCCTTCAGTCATGATCTCATAACCTGCCAGGGATGATACGGACTCAATTCCATCCACTTCTTCGCAAATCTTCTGAAGACGTCTCGATACCTCGTTTGTTTTTTCGAGTGTAGACCCCGGAGGTGTCTGGATAATCGCATAAATCGTACTTTGATCCTCGTTTGGAATAAATCCCGCGGGTAACACTTTATTGACATACACGATCCCCGCACAAAATGCCAGCAATACACCCCACGTCACAACTCTCCGGCTGACGATCCTTTTAAGCAAGCCAACGTATTTTCCGGTCACTTTGTCAAATACATGGTTGAAGCCGTCGAGCGATTTAGTAAGCAGGTTTTTCTTTTTAGGGTGCCCATGATGATTCTTAAGCAACATGGCGCACAATACCGGGGTAAGCGTCAAGGCGATGAGGGCCGAGATCACGATAGAGCTTGCCATCGTGATCGAGAACTGGCGGTAGAATGTACCCACCGGCCCCGACATAAACGAGATCGGGAGGAATACCGACACCATAACCGCTGTGATCGCGATAATCGCACCACTGATTTCAGCAAGTACTTTTTTTACCGCATTGTAAGGCGATATGCCCGGTTCCTCCTCAAACTTGGCATGGACGGCCTCGACGACGACAATCGCATCATCGACCACAATACCGATTGCAAGTACAAGCGCGAAGAGTGTGATCAGGTTAATGGAAAGCCCGAAACCCTGTATGACAAAGAATGCCCCGATTAAGGATACCGGCACCGCGAGGATTGGTATCAAAGTAGACCGCCAGTCGCCAAGGAACACAAAAACCACCAAAGCAACGAGGATAAATGCATCGCGGAGGGTATCGATCACCTGCTCAATAGATGCATCCAGGAATTTAGAAACGTCGTAGCTGATTTTGTAATCCACCCCTGGCGGGAAGGTTTTCCTCATGACGGCAAGCTTTGCTTTCACTTCTTCAATTACGTCGCTGGCATTACTACCATAGTTTTGCCGCAATACGATGGCCGCCGAAGCATGACCGTCGAGGTTGGAATAAATATCGAAGAACTCACTTCCGAGTTCGACCTTGGCGATATCCCTGAGGTGGATGCTTTCTCCGTTTGAATTGGCCCTGACAATGATACTTTCATATTCTTCCGGCTTGTCGTACCGGCCTTTATAGGTAAGTACGTATTCCAGCGACTGGGCAGCAATACCGGAGCTTTGACCGATCCGGCCAGGACGGCCCACAATACTCTGTTCGCCAACGGCCTTCATGACTTCTTCTGTAGAGATGTTGTAGGCACGCATACGCTCCGGGTTTAACCACAGACGCATCGCATACCTGCGGCTACCTAATATCTGCGCCCTGGCTATCCCTTTGGTCCTCTGGAGCTCAGGGATCATTTTAACGGTAGCGTAGTTGAACAGGAATTTCTCGTCGATACTCTCTGCTTTGGAGTAGAGGTTGACGTACATCAGCATACTGGGTTGGACCGGCGAAATGATAACCCCTTCGCGCTGAACCAATTCGGGTAAGAGAGGCATAACCTGGTCCACCCTTGTTTTTACCCGGATTACGGCTACGTTGGGGTCCGTCCCTGGCTCGAAGATGATCCTCAGCGTCGCCTCCCCCGCACTGGTTGCATCGGTAGCAATATAACGCATATCCTGCACCCCGTTGATCGCCTGTTCAAGAGTGATCAGCGTGGATTTCACAAGTACATCGGCACTCGCACCGGGATATGCAATGAAAATGTTTACGGTTGTCGGGGCAATGTCCGGGAATTGGGAAATAGGTAATTTCTCAATTGCCAGGATGCCTATAAAAACGATCATGATCGAAATCACGATAGCAAATACAGGTCTTCGTATGAATTGATTGAACATGTCTTTTTGTGCTTTTTAAAATACCTGATTATTCGGCATACAGACTTAAATGGGAGATAACAGAATCAGGCTTCACGAATTTCGAGTGTATTTTTTCGTTTTCCTTTACCTGGCGCAAGCCCTCCAGAAGAATTTTGTCATCTTTGTTCAGACCGGAGCTGACGACAAAAATGTGAGGTAATTCTGCTCCTATCTTGATCTCTCTCGACCGGATTACATTGTTTTTATCCAGCACGTACACATATTTCTTTTCGAGCACTTCGAAAGTGGCTTTCTGAGGAATCAGAAGCGCGTCCTTGAATGGCAGTTTAACGACAATATTACCCGTTTCACCGTGTCTCAAAAGCCTGTTTGGGTTCGGGAATGTTGCCCTGAAAGCAATGTTACCGGTCTCATTATTGAAGTCGGCCTCGATGGTTTCGACGATTCCGGGATAATCAAACATCTTATTGTTAGCCATTAGCAGGTTCACTTTCAAGCCGCCGTCCTTGCTGATCTTGGTTTTGTAGTCCAGATATTCGGCTTCGGGGACGTTATAGTAGACCCACATTTTACTGTTGTCAGAAAGTGTGGTCAGCAGGTCGCCCTCGTCTACCAAGCTTCCCAGTCGCACTTGAAAATGATCCATGATACCGTCGAATGGTGCACGGATCTCAGTAAATCCAAGATGCACAGTGGCCAGTCCCAGCTCCGCTTTTGCCTTGTCCAGCTTCGCTTTCGCCAGCGCCAGCTCGTTCTTGGAAACCACATTGCTGTCGGCAAGCGACTTGGTGTTTTTATATTCGATCTCTGCAAAGCTGGCCTCTGCCTGCGCCTTTTGCTGTTCTGCCTGATAAAGCATCGGCATGATCTGGAACATCATCTGGCCCTTTTTGACAGACTGACCTTCGTCAACAAAAATCTTCTGGAGATAACCTTTTTCCAAAGCCCGCAGCTCAATGTGACTGATCGCGCGGATCTGGCTAACATACTCTTTGGTAATCAGCGTGTCTTTTTGCAAAGGGCTGGTTACTAGGAATTGGACTTCCTCTTCCTTTTCTTCTTTTTTGGATTCACAGCCCGTGTGGAACAATAGCGCACACAAGCTCATGGCCATGAGAATTCTCTTCATTATGATTTGCGAGTTAGTATAATATGATTTTCTTAATTATTTGTTTGTAGGTAGTAAGCGGATTTGGTAAAAGGCCCGCAGGTATTTTCAACCCGTATACTGTTCGGTTTTGGATCATATCCTGATTACCCGAAGTATGATAGACCTGTAAGACGAAGAGTAGAACCAGTGTTGAAAAACCGGCAAATGTGCTCTTACGGTAAAGAAAAAGTGCGCCTGTATTCCTGCACAGACCCGAATGAAGTAACTGCGGAGACCGAAATAGGCTTTTGCAAAAACGGATGCCGAGTTCTCTTCTTCATTTTCTTCGGAATAAATTGTATGATTTTGCTTTCCTTTTGTGGCGGTCACGATATGACCAAAAGGTGAAGTATGACAATCGGAAATGCAAAATCCAGCATACTGCGATTGCTCCAAAGCTTTTCCCTGATTAAAATGCGCATCGGCCTGACGTGAACGGGCCGGAAAAAAGCCGTATCCAGTTGCCACGAGGATGCACAGGGGCAGAATATATTTCTTCAACGCTTTGATCATTTCTTAGTGGAATGAACCGGCTGGCTACTAACTGACGGAGAAATTAGATTTTTCATAGAAGCGAGCTTTTTATAATCGCATACAAAAACCGCACATAATCCTTAATAAGGTGTTAAAAGCATGTTAAAAAGGTATTAAAATGCGTGACATCGAGCGCAAGTACTTTGTAATATTTCCCACGTTTAGCGATACAACCTCCTAAATCCAATTGATAATCGGGGCTCTGTGGTCGTTTATGTGAAGGATCGGGGATTGGCTGATTTTGTAACAGGCGGTTTCATATATCTCCAAGGCGCCTGGTATTTATCGTTCAAAAAAAATAAAAAAAACAAGAAATGAACATTCTTGGAAAATATACTAAGGTACCCATGGAGGGCTTCTACTTAGTGGCCTTGTGATTTCTGTAGTCAGACTTTTATCAGCGGGCTTATTTCGCAGGAGACAATGCATTCATAAGCCTTTTGGCAAATCGGAAACTATTTGTTTATTTGCCTATCGATTAAGTAGATTATGTTATTTTTTAGTGGCCACCCGTGGGACTATATGATGCAAATGCCACAGGTTTAACCTGTTATACAACTTACTTCAAAATGGTGGCCTAATGACGATAAAAAGAAGAGGATTTATGAAAGCCGCCAGTTTATGGCCGGCTGCCTTGATACCTGCGTTGGGTTTCCCCGACGAAAAACTGGTAATAACCGGTATTGCCGTTCATCAGGTCAAAGTGAACGCGCGAGGAAACTGGCATTTTGTCGAGTTAAAAACCAATAAAGGCATTACCGGGCTGGGAGAGGCATCCCATGGATTTTCAGCCGCTGCAAAAAACGGCGAGGCGTTGTTACATGCCGAGATCAACACATTTTTTGGATTTGTAAAAGGTGAATCGCCGTTTTCGATTGAACAGTTCCGGCAACGTGGATTGAAAAGTGCCTCGGAAAAGGGCAAAACAGCTATTACGGCGTTCAGCGCGATCGAGCAGGCGCTTTGGGACCTGGCTGGGAAAGCACTGGGCGTTCCGGTATACAGCCTGCTTGGTGGGAAACTGCGGAACAAATTGAAAGTATATGCCAATATTAACCGCGCCACCAATGAAAGGGATGCCGGCGGGAGGCGATTGATTTCTTCTTTTCAGCAAAATGCTGAAAACGCATTGGAAAGCGGTTTTAAAGCCGTCAAGCTAGCACCATTTGACGACATGAAGCCATTAAAAACAGCAGATCAGAGGCAGATCGAATCCGATATAGACTATGCGGTTTCCTGCGTGGAAGCAGTTAGAAGAACCATCGGGAAAGAAATTGACCTCCTGATCGATGTGCACAGTCATTTGAATAAGGAACTGGCGATTGCTACTGCAAAACGGCTGGAACCGTCGGACTTGTACTGGTTTGAGGAAGCGATTGATCCTGAGCAATATGTGGAGGATACGAAGGCGATTACCGACGCGATCAAACAGGGTTCGGCAGGAGGGGAGTCTATTTTTGGCCGACAGGGGTTTAACAAAATCATCACGACGCGGGCACTGGACATTATCATGCCTGATGTGAAACATTGCGGTGGTATCCAGGAACTTCGGTTCATAGCCGCACAGGCCGAAATGGCAGAGAACATGGTGGTGGCGCCGCACAATCCAAGCGGACCAATTTCGACCGCGGCGAGTGTGCAGGTGTGCGCTTCGATCCCCAATTTTTTGATACTCGAATATGCTTATGGCGAAGTTCCCTGGCGGGCAGATTTGCTCTCGCCGGCAGAGCGATTTGAACGAGGCTACATAGAGGTACCCGATACGCCGGGCCTGGGGCACAAACTCAATACAACTTTGCTGAAGAAGCATGCAGTTTAATTTGAACATGATCTTTTCGCGTATGGAAAAATATACTTTTATTAATCTGAAAGCACTCTGCCTGTTACTTATTTTGAGCTTTTCGGTACGAAATGTCAGTGGCCAGAAGCGCCCGAACGTTGTGTTTATTCTGACCGACGACCAGGGCTGGGGCGACCTGAGCATCAACGGAAATACAAATGTCAGGACACCCCATATCGACCAGCTCGCCAGAGATGGGGCCAGGTTTTCCCGTTTCTATGTGGCGCCGCTATGTGCGCCGACGCGTGCCGGATTGCTGACAGCGCGCTACCATTACCGGGCAGGCGTATGGGGAGTTAGCAATTCGAGGGAATTTATGAACCTGGATGAGGTGACCTTCGCAGACCTGTTTAAGAAAGCAGGCTACGCCACAGGTTGTTTTGGGAAATGGCATAACGGAAGCCAGTATCCGTATCATCCCAATGGACGTGGCTTCGACGAATTCTATGGTTTTCTGAGCGGGCATTATGCCAATTATTTCAATACGATGCTCGACCACAATGGCGAGGCGGTAAGGAGCAAAGGCTATATCACCGACGATTTGACGGACAAGGCAATTGGTTTTATCGAAAAAAATAAGGACAAACCCTTCGTATGCTATGTCCCTTTCAATGCGCCTCATTCCCCTTTTCAGGTACCTGACCCATATTACGACCGGGTTAAAGCCAGGGGTATTAAACAATTCAGCCATAAAAAAACGCAGGAAGAAACAGAGGTGACAATTTCGGCACTGGCAATGTGCGAAAACATCGACGACAATGTGGGCCGGATACTGAAAAAGCTCGACGAATTAAAAATCGCTGAAAATACCATCGTGATCTACCTCACCGACAATGGCCCGAATTCCTGGCGCTGGAACGGCGATATGAGGGGGCGCAAAGGTATGGCCGACGAAGGCGGTGTGCGGGTGCCCTTTTTTATCCGCTGGCCCGGAGTGATCCCCGCAGGGAAAATCGTGGAAGGCAATGCAGCTTACATTGACTTGCTTCCAACGCTGACAGACCTGGCCGGTATTTCGGCAAAAGGAACAAAAAAAATGGACGGGATTAGCCTGAAACCAGTGTTGACGGGTAAGGCTGCCAATGTGCCAGAGCGGCTTTTGTTTTCCTCCATTAATAAAACACACAGCGTTAGAAAAGGCCATTACGTGTTTCAGAACGGCGCTCTGTACGATCTCTCAAAAGACTCGACGCAGCAAACGATATCGCTGCTCAAAACCCGGAGCTGGCAAAAAAGCTGGGTCAGGAGCTCGACAATTGGTACAAAGCCACTTACCAGGAAATCGATTCGACAAGATCCCTCCCTGTGGGTTACCCTTTATTTCCTAAGACGACGCTTCCGTCGCAGGATGCTGTCCTGCATGCCTCGCCAACCGGAAAGCTATCTTATAGCAGCTCGGCGCCTAATTCATCCTGGATCGCCAATTGGGATGATACGCAATCTTATGTAACCTGGAACGTGGATCTGCATACAACCGGGAAATATAAAGTGAATGTCCTCTATACCAGCCCCGAATCCGGCGTAGGAAGTACATTCACGGCAGAGCTGAATGGAAAGCATATTTCAGGCCAAATAACAGAAGCTTTTGATCCCGGTCTCATACCAAGTCCGGACCGCGTAAAACGGCAGGGCGAATCTTATGAAAAGGAATTTAAAACACTGCCGGTTGGCGAATGGCAATTGGAGAAAGGACCGGGTGAGCTGAAACTTTCGGTGTCGGAACTGAAAGGGCGAAAATTTGCCGATATCAGGGCAATCGAGTTGGTATTGGTCCAATGAAGTACCCTTCCGGAACGGCAATTGTCATTATTTCATATTTTATTATCCTATAAAGTCTATATACTATATAAAATTTTTACCTTTGTTCCTGCTAACAAAAAATCGCCCTAATGAAAAGAAATCTGCTGATGAAGCTTTGCTGTTGTAGGTGTCTCATTATTAACTAATTGGCTTGTCTGAATAAAACCGGACCGATACCAAAGGAGCGGAGAGTTCCTTTCCTAACGACGCTAAATAATTAACAAAACTGGATACCATCAATTACAAAGCATGAAACAATTCTTAAAATCAATCCTCTTAACGGGAGCACTTCTTCTCCCATTTTTTGTGTCCGCACAAGACGGCCCTATGATTAATGCAACGGTTTCGGGTAAAGTACTGGACGCCCGCAACGATGAGGCCCTCGTTGGTGCTACCGTCACCATTAAAGGTACCACCAATGGCTCCACCACCGATGCAAACGGGGAATTCAGCCTGGTTACAGGTCAGAAACTGCCTTTTACCCTGGTGGTATCCTATGTAGGATATCTGAAGAAGGAAGTGCTGATCAACGAAAGCAAAGTTGAAATCAAGCTAGAACTAAATAATACGCAGCTGGAAGACGTGGTCATTTCCTCACGTCGTCGCCAGGAATCGGCCCAGGACGTGCCTATCCCCATTTCCGTAATCGGTGGAACCAGGGCTGAAGATGCCGGGGCATTTAATGTGAACCGTCTGAAAGAGCTGGTGCCTACGGTACAGTTATATGCTTCCAATGCACGAAATACAACCCTCAACATCCGCGGATTGGGGTCGACTTATGGGTTAACCAACGACGGCGTTGACCCGGGCGTAGGTTTTTATGTGGACGGCGTTTACTATGCGCGTCCGGCTGCCACAGCGCTCGACTTTATTGATATTGAACGCGTTGAGGTGCTAAGAGGGCCGCAGGGAACTCTTTTCGGTAAAAACACCACGGCGGGTGCATTCAACATTACAACCCGGGCAGCGAGTTTTACGCCCGGAGCCAATTTCGAATTGAGCTACGGTAATTTCGGTTTCGTCCAGGCGAAAGCATCGGTTACGGGACCTATCAGCAAAAAACTGGCTGCCCGCGTTTCGTTCACGGGTACCCAGCGCGACGGCTTGTTTTACAATGTTCATACGCAATTGCCGATCAACGATATCAATAACATCGGTGTCAGAGGCCAGTTCTTATATCAGCCCAGCGATAATGTACAGATCACAGTGATCGGGGATATGTCCAGCCAGAAACCCAATGGTTATGGCTGGCCTGTTGCGGGGGTCGTGAAAACGAAAAGGGCTGATTACAGGCAGTTCAACAACATCATAGCTGACCTGGGTTATACCCTTCCTTACAAAAGCGCGTTCGACCGTATCGTCGATCTTGACACGCCTTCGAAAGCCGACAACAAACTGGGAGGTGTTTCAGTGAATGCGGACATCAAAATCGGGAATGGAACATTGACCTCTACGTCCGCCTGGAGGTATTGGAAATGGACGCCGCTGAATGACAGGGATTATATCGGGCTGCCCGTGTTTACTATATCTTCGGGTAACTCCGCACATGACCAATGGTCGCAGGAAATCAGGTATTCAGGAAGAATATCGCCCAAATTGAGCGGTGTGGTAGGGTTATTCGGCCTTTGGCAGGACCTGACTTCCGATCCCGTACAGACCGAGGAGGCAGGCTCGGCACAATGGCGGTTTGCACAGAGCTCAACAAGCGCTCTTTGGAAAACGCCGGGGCTGTTCGATAATTTTGGAATTCGCACGACAAACGAAATCAAGAGCACCAGCTTGGCGGTGTTCGCGCAGGCCGACTGGGCAGTGACGGATAAAATACATGTTTTGCCAGGTGTACGCTATAATTACGACAAGAAGGTTGTCGATTATAACAGGGTAACCTATGGTGGGTTGCAAACTTCTGATGCAGCCTTGATCGCGCTGAAAAACGCCGTCTATACCAACCAGTCGTTTAACACGGATTACGCTAAAGGCAACTTCTCCGGACAGCTGTCGGTACAATATAAAGCGAGCGCTAATCTCAATGCATATGCAACTTATTCTGTTGGTTATAAGCCAATTGGTGTTAACGTAGGTGGTCTGCCGACTGCCAATGGCGCTATTTTGATTGACCTGGCCAATGTGAAACCGGAATATGTGGACCACAAGGAGTTGGGTATCAAAACTAAACTGTCGCGCAACTCAGTATTGAACGTGACAGTGTTCCAGTCGGACATCAAGGATTATCAGACCCAGGTGCAAACGCCCGAGCCTGGTGTAAACCGGGGGTATCTTGCCAATGCGGAAAAGGTACGCGTAAAAGGTGCTGAAGTAGATGGTAACATCCGCTTTACGAACCTGACATTGAATGCAGCCGTAGCCTACACCGACGGTAAATATGTACGTTTTGCCAATGCACCGGTGCCATTGGAAGAAGTGGGCGGCGCGCAGGCTTTCAAGGATGTTTCTGGTGGACGACTTCCGGGTATCTCTAAATGGTCGGGTTCTGTGGGCGGCGAAGTAACTGTCAAAGGAACACTCATTAGTCTGAAGGGTAATTACTTTCTGGGGATCGATGAATTTTACCGGTCAGGCTTTTCATCAAGCCCTTCCCCTTCACAGTTCCTGAATATTAGTGGCTACGGACTAACTAACGGACGTTTGGGTTTCAGGGCTTCTAACGGGCTTACACTCTTCGTGTGGGGCAGAAACTTGTTCAACAAGAACTATTACGAGCAACTTCTGGCTGCGCCCGGAAGTGCCGGACAATATGCAGGTATTGTTGGTGATCAGCGCACCTACGGAGTAACCATCCGATTTACATATTGAGATAATGAGTTGCCTGACAGTAGATTACTGTTGGTCTTACATTGATTAAGGTTCACAGAAAGATAGTAGCAGACTTGTTTTGCTACTGTCTTTCTTTTTATAGCACCCATTGCTTATGAAGTCTAACCCTTGAAGAATCGTTTCTCTCTCATCATCAGTTCTGCATTACTGCTGCTACTGTCTTCCGCCGGATTTGTGATACAAAACAATCCGCAGGCGCCTGCGGATCCGAAACGCCCGAATATCCTCTTTTGCATTGCCGACGATGCCACTTTCCGGCATCTGAGTGCTTACGGCTGCAAATGGGTGAAGACGCCGGCATTTGACCGGGTCGCAAAAGAAGGCTTGCTGTTCACAAACGCATATACCCCCAATGCTAAATGCGCTCCTTCCCGGTCGTGCATTCTCACGGGCAGAAATCCATGGCAATTGGAAGAAGCGGCCAACCATGTTCCCTATTTTCCCGGCAAATTCAAAACATTTGTCGAACTGTTGGGTGAGCATGGCTATGAAACCGGTTTTACAGGAAAAGGGTGGGCGCCGGGGAATCCCGGCGAGATCAACGGAAAAGTGCGGGAACTGACGGGGCGCGCTTTCAACGATAAAAAACTGGATGCACCTACTACCGCCATTTCAGCGGTCGATTATGCGGGTAATTTCGAAGTATTTCTGAAACAAAGCCCAGCCGATAAGCCATTCTGTTTCTGGTACGGTGGCCACGAGCCTCACAGGGCTTACGAATATGGGTCCGGCATTGCAAAGGGAGGCAAAAAGCTAGGTGATATCGACGAGGTACCGGAATTCTGGATGGATAACGAGGTGGTCAGAAACGATATGCTGGATTATGGGTACGAGATCGAATATTTTGATCAGCAATTGCAAAAGATTCTGGACGTACTGGCCAGAAATAATGAGCTGGAGAGCACTTTGATCGTCGTGACTTCTGACAACGGAATGCCTTTTCCGCGTGCGAAGGGACACGCATATGAATATTCCAATCATTTGCCCCTGGCTGTGATGTGGAAAAACGGTATTAAAAACCCGGGCAGGAGTGTGGAGGCCTACGTAAGTTTCATCGATTTTGCGCCTACTTTTCTGGAAGTGGCCGGTATCGCAAAAAGCGGCATGCAACCTGTTCAGGGAAAATCTCTCACGGATATTTTCAAGGAGGAGAGAGGGCCGGGGCGCGACCATGTGCTGATTGGAAAAGAGCGGAATGATGTGGGCAGGCCGGATGACCAGGGTTACCCGATCCGTGGCATTGTGAAGGATCATTTGATCTATATCAAAAACCATGAACCTTCCCGCTGGCCAACGGGAAATCCGGAAACCGGCTATATGGATACCGATGGAAGTCCCACAAAAACGGCCATTCTCAATGCAGGCAAGGCCGGCAGGGATGATAAATTTTGGAAATTATCGTTTGGCATGCGTCCTGGCGAAGAACTTTACGACCTTAAAAAAGATCCTTACGCCATGCACAACCTGGCTGGGAAGGCGGAATTCCGGGAAATACAAACCGGTCTGCGTGTACAACTGGAGAAAGAGCTGAAAGAGCAGCATGACCCGCGCATGGCAGGGAAAGGCTCTCTTTTTGACCAATACCCTTACGCCGAGCCCAAAGTGCGCGACTATTACAATCGTTTTAGAAAAGGAGAAAAAATAAAGGCTGGCTGGATCAGTGAGAGTGATTTTGAAGAAGCTTTACACAGCGTTGATAGAAAATAGAAGTCCGGAGAAAGGATTAGTCGCGTCCGTACTGGCACTGATCCTAGCGGGCTTCTGGCTTTCAGAACTTCTGAAAACGGGGACGCAACTGGCTGGTACATTGCGGGATTATGTTTACGGGGTCAACACCGCCCGCGGCATTATCGACGGCAGCGATGCCTATGCAAGCCGTCCGGTCAGGAATCTTGAACTGCTATATTGACGTTGATGCGTTTGAATAAAGGGATTTTTTACACGACAAAAATTAGCCACATTTCCGTACGCTCCAATGTTGAACTGACGAAATATCCCTTTCTTCTCACGAAAGCAGGCTATTTTCCAACGAAAGCGAGATAGGAAAATAGGGGTTGTTTTTTCTTCCGACAACCGGGTGAATCTTTCAGGTCTTTTCTTAGATTTGAGCGTGTACGTCAACGTTACCCGCATGCTGGCCCGGCCAATGGTTCTATTTAAAGTGCTGCTTTTGATGCTGTTCCTGCCAGTTCGGGCTTACCCGCAAACGCTGCCGCTTAACCAGGAAAACTGCGCTATGCCAGTTTGAATGGCAGCACAAGTCCTGTTGCGGGCCGCCTTATCGTGGGCGACCAATATGTGGTGCCGGGCGATGGAACGGCTTCTTTGTCAGCGATCAACATCACCAATGGAAACATCACCTGGAACCGCCGATCCCTGAACAGGCACAAACCGACCTATCCGGTGGCGGTGAACGGGTTGATTATTACGCAGGATAACGAGGGGCTTTTTGCATTGGACGCGAATTCGGGCAATCCGGTCTGGAACCAGAAGCTTTCGGTCTATGGAGGAAAAGATTTCAGGGAAAACGGCCTCGCACTGTTGACCGAAAATCGGATATCGCTCGGGCTCCGGTACGATCTGGATCCCGGAGGAGGCGATATCATTATCGGTAATCCGGCAACGGGGACGGGTTTCACAGACAACGGCAGGTATTACGATACCCAGCAATGTCACCCGGACTTTGCGGACAATTACATGGTGCGGTCGGAGGGTGAGCATGGTATGGTCGCCTACACATCAGCCCCCTTCAGGAAACTCTGGGAAACAACATCCTCCATTCAGTCTTCCAACAGCCCTTTGATTCTCGGGGACAAAGTGTTCAGCTACATAAGCGGCAATCCCAATGCAACCGATGGTATTGTCGCAGTCAATAAAATGTCGGGCGCAAAGATCTGGCAGTATTTTCCAAAGCAAGGCAGGGTAGTGTCTAAAGCATGGAGCGCAGCAAGCATTTATCTGGCTGCAATCGTCAGGACCGACAACGCTGCGGGTGACTACGCCTACCAGTTGGATCTACTTAACTCTTCAAATGGCAGTCTCATATGGAGTCGGCCCCTTTATACAGATAATACCGGCCTGATGCTGGTCCCTTATGCACTTGCAACGGATACGATGGTTTATACCACAATTGGTGGAAATGAAGTGGTCTGTTACAACATCCAATCGGGGAGCATCGTCTGGCGAAAAAAGGTCTTGTCAGATGCTGGAAGAATTGGGCCGATGACCTTGTTTACCAAAGGTGCTAAGGCCTACTACATGCCCGAATCGGGCATGTAATGGACCAGCCTGTTCTGGTTATTCCGTAGGGTATCGTGGCAGATTAAGTCAGTACTGATCAGGCGATGACGTCGTTGGTTTCGGTGGTATTTTTGTTGTCGTTGATCAGCGGCAATAATCTGTTCAGCAGATACTGGGACCACGCAGGCGCACAGGATTCATAACATTCTATTTCCGGGGTCAGGCCTTCATGGGTGAATACGAGCTGGGTTTTGTCGCCCAGTTCTGAAATTTCAAAAATTACCTTCGTACCCAGCCACTCGTCCTTTTTGTCAAGAAAACTAAGCTCGCTATGGGTAATCAGCCACACTATCTTCTGGTTGGGTACGACCTCCACTAGTTTTTGCTTCGTGAAGTGAGCCCCGCCCGCAGCGCGAAAACTGAATTCATCATTGAGTTTTGCTGTGCCGCCGTCAATCTCTTCGGCGTAAAACCCAGACCACCAATCGCGAACGCTGGTAATCGTTTGAAATACTTCCTGCGGGGTTTGGTCGGACAATAGTGTTACCGTAAAATCTGATGCAGCCATTTTGTTGATTTTTCTAAGATGCGCTTTACAATTGAATGGTATTTTGGTCAATAAAGGATTTCTCAGTAAAAGAATTGCTCAGACACGATCTGGCCGTTTTTTACTTCATATAGCATGATCTGATCTATTTTTATTCTTCCAAAACCTTCCACGGTGATATCTACGCCGCGTCCTACGGCAAAGTGATTACCGGCTGCGGCAGGCGGGGTTGTATACGCTCCATGGAAATCCCGGATCTTACTTACAAAATCTTCCCCTTTTTTGCGGACAGCCGCTTTGCCTTCCGCGTAGCCAAAATAGGGAGAATGGGGAGGGTCAGTACTGGTTACGTGATCCGCGAAAAACGCGTCCTGGATTTCAAACCATTTTTCCTGCTGAGCAAGCTCGTCGAACCGCGCTGCGACTTCCTGAGTGGTTAATACTGTTTTGTTTGGAGACATCGGACTTTGATTTTAGCTGTTTAATCTGTTGTTGAGCAGGGTATCCAGTTTCTTCAATTTCGAAAGCCAGAACTCGTCGAAATAAGAAATCCAGGCCTTTAGCTCTTCGAAACCGTCCTTTTTAAGCGTGCAGTACCGTTCCCTCCCGATATCCTGTATAGAGATGAAACCTGCAGTCTGAAGTATTTTGACGTGTTTGGAAACGGCAGGACGGCTCATATCGAAATTGTCGGCCAGGCTGTTGATCGTCAGGCTGTCTTCGGAGAGTAACATCAGCATTTTCCTTCTGCTGGGATCCCCGATGACCTGAAATACATCAAGTTCAGGTATGGCCATGTTGTGCGCTGTTTAAAAGGTTGGCGATTTTGTCGAATTTTTCCAGCCAGCCATTGAGGAGGCCATTGTAAAAATTCAGATTTTCCTCTTTTGCAAAGCCGCTATGTTCCAGGAGCACCTGGGTTCCTTGCTCCGTGGGCTGCAATGTCCATTCAACAACAGACTCGAGCGTAATCTCACCGTTGCCGGGGCCGGATTGCCAGGTATAGGATACTTTTTTGAAAGGCAGTACCTCCAATACCTTGCAATAGAAGATCCCGTCGAAATCGAGGCTCGGTATAGGGTTCGTCCTGAACTGAAAGTCAAACCCAACAATCGGCTGAAAGTCATTTTTCATGAGCCATTGCGCCATCAGCTCAGATTTCGTGAGGTAATCCCAAACGATTTCGATCGGATGTGAGAAGAAAAAATGGTGCTTGATGATCTTTTCCATAATGCGTAACTTTGGAGTTACGCAAATGTATGGGTAACTTTTGGGTTACGCAAATTTTTGAAGAAAAAATTCAGTTTTTCGCCGTAGGTTTATCCCAGGCTTTTTAGCTATCCCTCTTTGATCATGATGCAGCTTCGTAAAACAACCTCAGTAAAAACAGCTGAAAGAAATTCGTATTACCTGATTGGGTGTTTAGTAACCATTGTGGCTGCGCTATCGTTTTTTACCAGGCTGGCCCTATTATGCAAATCTGCTTCAGCAATCGACTTTACTTTCGCCAACTTGCTGGGAATCTTTGGGATAGGGTTGTTTTATGACTTAGTCAACGCGGCTTATTTTGTGGCCCCACTGATGATGTACATCTGGCTGATGCCGGGCAGGTTCTGGAAGAAGCGCTGGCAGCAGGTTTTGCTTTATGGGATATTTTCCTTGCTGCTGTTTGTACTGCTTTTCAATGCAGTTTCTGAGTGGGTGTTCTGGGATGAGTTCAGCTCACGGTTCAATTTTATTGCCGTGGATTACCTGGTCTACACCAACGAGGTCATTGGGAACATCGAGCAGTCGTATCCGGTTGGGCTGATTGTCACGGTGCTGCTGGCGACAACCGCCGCCATCATGTATTTGATACGGTCGGCCATCAACAAGAAAGTCCAGGGCTATTCATTCAAGATCCGGTCCCTTGTCATGCTCGGCTACCTGTCTTTGCTGACAGGATTGTTTTTGATAGTTAGCAATAAATTCAAACAGTTCAGCGAAAACACCTACGTCAATGAACTTGCGGGCAACGGGATTTATGAACTTTTTGCAGCTTATCTTCATAACGAACTGGATTATGCGCAGTTCTATCAAAAGTTGCCCGAAAAAGAAGCTTTCAGCCGGATTCGTACCCTGACGAAAACCCCTGAAAGCCGGTTTGTGAATGAAGATCCATTCAGTATCGAGAGGACTATCAGAAACCAGGGCCCGGAAAAAAGGATGAATGTTGTGTTAATTAGCGTCGAAAGTCTGAGCGCCGATTTCCTGGGTGTTTTTGGCAATACGGAGCATATCACCCCCAATCTGGATTCTCTGGCCGGTCAAAGCCTTCTTTTTACAAATTTGTATGCAACGGGGACCCGCACTGTCAGGGGCCTGGAAGCACTATCGATTTGCACACCGCCGACACCCGGCCAATCTATTGTTCGTCGGCCCAAAAATGAAGGGTTGTTTTCGATGGGAAGGGTATTTGAGCAGAAAGGGTACGAAAGCAAATTCATCTATGGTGGTTACGGTTACTTTGACAACATGGGTTATTTTTTTGCAAACAATAATTATAAAGTGACAGACCGGACCCAAATCGCCAAAAAGGATATCGACTACGAGAACATCTGGGGTGTTGCCGACGAAAATCTTTTTACGCTGGCGACCAAGGAAATAGAAAATACGCTCGCAGCGGGCAAGCCGGTTTTTGCCCATGTCATGACGACTTCCAATCACAGGCCGTATACTTATCCCGAGGGGCGTATTGACATTCCGTCGCATACCAGCAGGGAAGGCGCCGTCAAATACACCGACTATGCGATTGGGCGGTTTATCCGGCAAGCATCGAAAAAATCCTGGTTTAAAAATACCCTCTTTGTCATTGTCGCCGACCATTGCGCTTCCAGCGCAGGAAAGGCCGACCTGCCGGTAAACAAATACAAGATACCGTTGCTCATCTATTCGCCGGGCTTGATCAAGCCCGGAAAAATGCAGCGACTGATGAGCCAGATCGATTTAGGGCCTACTATCCTGGGGCTTCTCAATTTTTCGTATACAAGCAAGTTCTACGGATACGATATTTTCAAACTGGAACCGGGGCGCGAGCGGGCATTTGTCAGTACATATCAGAGCCTCGGCTACATCCGAAAAGACACGCTGGTCGTCCTGAGGCCGCAGCGTAAGGTAGATTGCTTTATCCCTGATTTCAGCGATGGATCCGCGCTGCATACGCAATCCAGCCAGGCGCTGACGCATGAAGCGATCAGCTGGTACCAGACGGCCAGCTATCAGTTTCAACACAAGCTAATGAAATAGCATTGTTTCAGCGCATTCTTTCTCGGTCACCCTATGGCGATCGGGTGCTGAATCGTGCATATGGGGAAACCATTTGCGCTAATCCAGACGCATCGGAATTTTCTTTCATTTTCTTATTGTAATTAAGTCAAGAATTTGTAGTATTACCCAATGTTCTCCCTCGTCCTAATGTTTGTTACAATCACTTTATTTTCGCCCTGTCCGGTCGCATTTTGTACACCCCGTGCAATCGAATGGTTGCGGCAGTTATCCCTAATTACTCTTCATGATTACGGCTGGAGAGGCACACATTGCAATCAGTTCTGAAGATTGCCCACAGGAAGTTATATACCAACCCCTCTATTAAAATAATCATGAAACGGATTTACGTAATGCTTCTATTTATGCTGATTTACACCCCAAGTCGCTCTTGGGTCAAAAAAGGCGCTGATTTGGATTTAAACGAGCAAGGTGACGGATGCTCAACATCAGGTAAACAGACCGAATCTGTCGGAACAGTTAAGGGCAAGTAGTAGGGGCGCCCCACACGGTTGTCCAATACCCCTTTGTTTTTGACATTTTGGCAAGAGTTTGTTTGGCAAGAAAAGAAATCGCTGCGTGCTGCATTCGATGAAATTTTTCGGGAAAAGCGAGTTTGCAATAACCGGGGATTATACATTACTTCGGCTGGCAGCGACTTTCTTGCCATAACTGGCGATCGCTGGATTTTGCCGGAATGAGTTGAAAGTATATCGTCGGGTTACAGCCATTAATCCACAGGTTTGTGGAACTGCATTAAGTGAAGCTTTACGGAATGTTCGCGTTTTTGAAAATCCAGTGTAAACGTCATTGCGTCCGATAGTCCAATCAATGATCTGGAATTACTCCGTCGGATCGGGCAAAATATTGTAAAAATTCATCGCCAATTCCGGGATCTCTCCCCAAGTTATATCTTAAATCAATGATGATTTTGTAAGTGATGCTTGACTTTCCTTTGGCTTGCACCTGTTGAACTCCTTTTCCCTGATCCCACTTCATGCAATCGTTTTTACTCCTTGTTATGAGGCATTAAGTAGTGTATAGCTGATCTATATTATACAGTTGTTTTAAATGAAATCGAAGAAATGGGCTCCCCAGCGCAAGGCGAAAGTCTGCGCTTTCTCCGGAGGTGATTTTAATGATATTGCTTAGAGCGCTACCCAACGCCTGACAAAATTCAATATATTATCAATCTGTAATTGAATGTCAAAATCCACAAATACAAACAGACGGTCGCTCGTTTGTGGACACATCTGACAAATCATAAACACCTTTGTCGCAAAAATCGAGTGTTTGTGAGGCAGTCTTATAGGCAACGTTTTGTTATAGTGCATCCGACTTCTTAAAGCCTAAAATCCATAGCAATTTGTAAAATCTGCTTTTACGTTTCGGTAACATTCTTTTACAGGTCATTGACAGACGACAGGATAACAACCTTTAGCTTTGTGGACATCGCAGTGGTTGAGATCCTCGAAAACAAAAGAGCTGTGTTCGTATATACTGTCCCAATTTTGCTACTTAGGCCCCTCGGCTATGACGATTTCTAATTTAATATTGAGATAAAAGACCATTTCGACCAAACCATCCATGAAAAACCAACGCCTCTTCCTGATCCTTTCCTTTCTATTAGTTGTGTTTCACGTCCAGGCGGATGACCTGGACGATTTTATCCGGAGCCAAATGCAGAAGCGGGGTATTCCCGGTTTGTCCCTGGCTATCATTCAGGACGGAAAAATCCTGAAGGCTCAGGCATACGGGTTTATTGGTAAGGACGTAAAGGTGCCCGTCACGACGAACACCTTGTTTCAGGCAGGCTCGGTGAGTAAATCGGTTGCGGCTATGGGCGCTTTGTACCTTGTCGAACAGCACCAACTCTCTCTGGATGAGAATGTGAACGTAAAACTTAAAAGTTGGAAAGTCCCCGACAATGAATTTACAAATGACAAAAAAGTTACACTGCGCGGGATACTCAGTCACACTACAGGTCTTACCGTGCACGGATTCCCGGGATACGCTGTGGGCGCGAAGATCCCTTCGGTAGTGCAGATTCTGGATGGGACGGCCCCGGCCAATACACCACCGGTTCGCGTAGATTTTGTTCCGGGCTCCCGTTGGAGGTATTCAGGTGGCGGTTATACCGTCATGCAACAACTGATGGTGGATGTGACTGGCGCTGTATTTCCGGAATTCATGAAAAAGAATGTGCTTTCGCCATTGGGAATGAAAAATAGTACCTACCAGCAACCTTTACCTTCGGAACTGGCCAAATTGACGGCAACCGGTCACTACAACAATCGTAGTGTAGTGGAGGGGCGCTGGCACATTTATCCTGAGATGGCAGCAGCGGGATTGTGGACCACGCCGTCCGATCTGGCCCGGTTCGCGATTAGTATTCAGAATGCTTATGCTGGAAAATCAGGAAGTGTATTATCCCCGTCCATGACCCGGCAAATGTTGACAGATCAGAAAAACAGGGATGGACTTGGTGTTTTTTTGCAGGGTGACAGTACTACGCTCCGCTTCGGTCACAGTGGGCGCGACGAGGGTTTTGATGCGTTACTTACCGCTAGTGTGGACAAAGGACAAGGCATTGTGATCATGATCAATGCGAATGATAACTCGCATATGATGGGCAGGATTGTTGATTTTATCGCTGAATATTACCACTGGGACGGTTTTCCTGTAAAGACCGCTAAGCCGTCCGCGGTGGATGTGGATTCCCGGACATTAAAGGCATTCGAGGGTCGATATGAATTATTTAATAATCGAATTGTTACTTTTGAAGCTGAAAATCAGCGGCTTTTCACGATAGAAGATGGTTTTGTTGATGAAGAATTTGTGCCTGTCGCTCACAATAAGTTTACATCGACTGACCGGAATGTATCTGTGACTTTCAGTCCCGACGTCAATGGAAATGTGACTGGCTTCACGCTCCAAGACCATGATCAAAACTATGAGCGAACAGTACCACGTATCGGGCCGCTTGCCCACGCCCATCAAACCCATGCCGATCCTGATCCGTCACGCACACCCAAAATCATGGCGGCTTTGCAGGCTATGGTAAAAGGTGGTAAAATATTAGAAGAAGCATCGGGCATTACTTCGGGAGCCAAACGCGATTTTGCAGGAGGAATGCGAGAGCCGGAGACTTTGAAATCACTGACTTTTATTCATTCAGAAAACGTCGCAGGCCGGGGAATTCAACGTCATGACAGCGACGTAAGTGAAATAGTAACTTACCAATTGAAGTCCGATCAGCCGGACACATATATACTGGTCCATCTGACCTCCGACGGCTTGGTTACCGATTGCGATCTCGTTGAAAAATAATAGCTATTTGCAGCGAATTACTCAGGTACTTCGCTGCCGACAGTAGTTAGGAGTTGCCGTAGAAATGTTCGATGATAAAAAAAGGCCTAGATATGCGTGAAATTTTGGCACAAAAGCCCCTCAACTTGCGCTGAAGGGCTTTCGTACCAAGAGCGGACCAAATGCCGCTCAGTTTAGAGAAAATAGCTTCTTCAACTATTTCGTAATTCAATCAACTGTACGACTACGATGCGATTCTTGAAGTGCGCATGCAGTCTGACTGTTATTTCAATGCATAGGTATGGTAGCCACCATCAGCTACAACCTCTGTCCCTGAGATATAGCTAGCGGCATCTGAGGCCAGGAACAATACTGTTTTTGCAATTTCATCGGGATGGCCGAGCCTTTGCAATGCGGTGGTGGTAGCCAGGAAAGCCTGTGCTTCCTGAGGTAAGACGCTGTCCAAGCCCGGTGTAGCAATGGGTCCCGGACTAATCAGGTTTACGCGGATTTTCCGGGCTGCCAGCTCATTAGCTGCGATCTGAGCAATTTTATTCAGCGCACCCTTGGTTGCAGAATAGATGCTCGTTCCCAGGGTTGCGGCAGTGGCAGCCGATGAAGAAGTGAATAGCACGGATGCTCCGTCTGCCAGATGCGGAAGCAATTTTTGCAGTGTGAAGAAATGCCCTTTCACATTGGTGGTGAACTGTGCGTCAAAATTTGCCTCTGAGACTTTTTCTATAGGCTCAAATACTCCAATCGCTGCATTTAAAAAGAGAACATCCAGTTTATTTCCACTTTCCGCAAATGCTTGTTCCAGAACCAAAATATCTGAGAGTTTTGAAGTATCCGATACAACAGTAACCAGATTCGGGCTGTTTATGTCCGTGCCTGCCTTTTGTAGATTGTCCGCGCTTCTTCCGGTAATCCACACTTTTGCACCTGCATTAATAAATGCTTTTGCTGTTGCCAGTCCTATTCCTGATGTTCCGCCTGTAATAATGACGTTTTTGCCTGTGAAGTCCATAATTAAATTTTAGCTATTTTTGCAGTCTGTTTTATGAACTGCAAATCTACCAAAAGTAGTTTGAAAAACAAACTGCTTTTAACTATAATATTATGAAAACAATGGAGAGAAGATCAGCCTGTCCCATTAATTTTTCGGTGGAAATTTTCGGGGATAAATGGATGCTATTGATCTTGCGGGACTTGATGTTTAACGGCAAAAATTCTTTTCTGGAGTTTCGGGCATCAGCCGAGAAAATATCATCCGCAGTACTGACCGAGAAGTTGAACACGTTAGTGGACGAAGGAATTGTTTCGAAGGTAGTCTCGCCCAAAAACGCGTCGAAATTCCTGTATCTGATCACCGACAAAGGCATCGAGCTGGTGCCAGTCATGGTAGAAGTTCTTGAGTGGGGATCGAGGTACAACCCAGACGGCGGCCCCAGACCATTGCTTACCCAGATCAAGCAGAACAAAAAGAAAGCGATTGCGGAGCTGCAGGATAAATTGAGAAGCGAGCGGCGATCTCATGGGTTGGATTAAAGACGCGCAGACAACCTGACAGGTTCCTTGGCGACCATCCCTTGCCATACTAGAAGCCATTTTTACATATAATCTGCCGGATCGATAGACTGAGGACTTTATAAGATGCTATCCAAAATAGGTTGTGATCGTAATGTTTGGGTATCGTAAACCAAAAAAGCCCCTCAACTTGCGTTGAAGGGCTTTCGTACCCGGAACAAAAGTCGAACCAGATATTGGATGATTTACGGAAATTGACAGAATGGACTCTCTGAATTAAATTTTGTCTTTTCGGGAATCGCTACTCGGCTTTCAAGGATTTTACAGGATTGACAATGGCGGCTTTGACGCTTTGAAAACTTACAGTGACGAGTGCGATGCAAATGGCAATACTGCCCGCGATCGCAAAGATCTCCCATGACAAATCGATCCGATAGACAAAACTTTGCAGCCAATGATGAGTCGCATACCAGGTCAGGGGAGTGGACAGGATAATGGCGAGCGCAACAAGCTTTACAAAATCTTTGGAAAGCAAAGTGACCACATTGGCCACATTGGCACCCATCACTTTTCTGATACCGATTTCTTTCGTCCGCTGCTCGGCAGTAAATGCAGCGAGGCCCAAAAGTCCCAGGCAGGAAATGATAATGGCCAGAAATCCGAAAGCCTTGATCAAAGTGTTGACAACCATTTCGGAACGGTACATCTTTTCGTAATCCTGGTCGAGGAAATGATAAGAAAACGGATAATTCGGATTCAGGCTTTTAGTCACATGTTCAATATGTGCGAGTGCCTCGCGGGTTTTTCCCGGCTGCGTCCTGACCATGATATGCTCCGTATTCAGTCCTTTGTAATTAACCAAAATCAAAGGCTTGATCGCTTCGTGAAATGTGGAGATGTGAAAGTCTTTCATCAAACCTACAATAGTCCCTTTACCCATCCAGAATTTCACCTGTTTACCAACCGGATCAGTCATTTTCATCATTTTGGCCGCGGCTTCATTAATGATGTAATTGGCTGTATCGGCCGCAAAGTCTTTTGAAAAATCGCGGCCATCGACCATTTGAATGTTCATTGTTTTTGCAAAATCATAACCGACAAATGTTGCGCTCACCGTATTGTCGAGATTTTTGTCGCGTCCTGTCCAGTCAAGATCACCTGAATTGCTGGTAATGTTGGTGGGTACAGCGCCTGTGGTCGTGGCTGCCACGATTAAAGGCGAGTTGATTATTTCCTGCCGGGCTACCTCCAACTTATCAATTAAATTGCCTTCGATCGGGATATAAACCACGTTCTCTCTGTCAAGCCCCAGCCTTTTCGTCTGAATATAGTTCATCTGACGCCCTATAACCAGCATGCCGGTTATCAGAAACACAGAAAGCATAAATTGAAATACCACCAGACCTTTTCTTAAAAAAGTCCCCTTACTGCTAAAAGCAAGTCTGCCTTTTAGTATCCGGATAGGCTGGAGTGCTGACATATACAATGCCGGATAACTTCCTGCCACCAGTCCTGTAACCAGTAACAAGGCAAGCAGGGAAAGCCATAGCGACGGGTCGATCCAGGAAAGTGCAATCTGCTTTTGAACCACTTCGTTGAAAAATGGTAGCACGGAAGCCACAAAAACAAGGGCAAGCATGCAAGCGAGAATGCTCACGATCAGCGATTCGCCCAGGAACTGCATGGTCAGGTATTTTCTCTCCGCACCAACTACTTTGCGAACGCCAACTTCTTTTGCCCTTTTTACCGAACGTGCGGTGGCCAGATTCATAAAATTGACGCAGGCGATCAGCAGTATAAAAATGGCGACGATGGAAAACACACGCACATATTCGATCCGGCCCCCGGCAGGTTTCAGGCCTTCGTAGTCAGAATAAAGATGAACATCCTGCAAACTTTGAAGCAGGGGAAAACTGACCAGTTCGGGTGGGGCGCTTTTCTTGATTACCTGCCGCATTACTTTTTCCGCATGAGAGGCATTTGCGTCCCGGGTGAGCAACGCATAGGTCTTGAAGCTGGAATTGCCCCACCATTTCATCCAATCCTGTTCCTGTACTTTGAAATTAATGATCCAGTCAAAACGTTCGGAGGCATTCAAAGGAATATCTTCAAAAACGGCACTGACGACAAAATTGGTCTTGTTATCTACTTTGACCGTCTTGCCCACCGCATTTTTGAAACTGAAATATTTTTCGGCCAGCTTCCGTGAAATGGCGATAGAATTCGGTTGTGCGATGGCATTGACAGCGCTGCCACTGACAAAAGGCGTATTGAATACTTTGAAAAAGTCGCCAGTTGCGTAGATGCCGTTTTCCTTGGTGGATTTTTCTCCCGCCTTGATGAGCAAATCACGGTTCCAGGTAATTTTTGTGATCGCTTCCACTTCGGGAACCTGCTTTTCAATGGCCTCCTGCCACGGCCCGGGAGTTGGTTCGCCGACACCTCTTTGTCCCTTCCAGTCAAACCCTGACCGGACGAAATAGATGCGGTTTAAATTGGGATAAAAACGGTTGAACGAAACCTCATCTTTCACCCACAACCCGATTAAAAGGCTACAGGACATGCCGAGCGCCAGTCCGAAAATGTTAATGAACGAAAAGAGTTTATTTTTTAACAAACTCCTCACAGCTACTTTGAAGTAATTTTGAAGCATGATCTGGTTGCCAAAGAATGGTTGTTGGAATACGACCGTAAATAACTGTTTTCGATTTTATCAAAAATGTACCAGATGATACTTTGTTCTTTTTCAATAAGTTACAACTGGTAAGTGTCCGGTAGCGGACAGCGGGTTTGAAGAACCGAACAATCTGGTTTGTCTAACCGGATATGAATTACGTGATGGAATTTTCAAGTTTTAAACGAAAAAATCCCCTCAGCTTGCGTTGAAGGGATTTGTACCCGCATCGGTACAAATGTCGAACGAAGGTTTGGTGATTTGCAGGCTATGTCTTCTTTAGGTGCTTCATAATCATCAGTAGGACCTGAGTAGTTTGCGATCATCTCCAATGGTCTGCAGCATACTCGCATATTGCATTTACTGCCGATCTGCAAGCCAGCATTTTTTCAAGATGCTGTCGGGTCAAATACTAACCTTATTCCGCACGAAGTGTTTTGATCGGATTCATCATCGATGCCTTCAAGCAACGAAATCCGACCGTCACCAATGCAACAAGCAACGTGATCATGATAGCCAAGGCAAAAATGCCTGCTCCGGGTTCAAAATGATATGCAAAATCACTTAGCCATTGCTGCATGATCCACCATCCCAACGGAGCAGCCAGAAAGAACGCAATACCTAACAGGGTGAGGAATTCTTGACCGAATAACCATAGGATATTTGCAGTGTCTGCACCTAAAACTTTGCGAACGCCGATTTCTTTTGTTCGTTGATTAGCCATAAAAGACACCAACCCGTACAAGCCAAGGCAGCCGACGAAGATAGCCACAGCAGCAAAAGCTTGAATGAGTCGCAACAGCATATGATCCAGCTTGTAAAACTGGGCGATATCTCCGTCCAGAAAGCGGTAGGTGAAAATGGACGACGGGTAAATTCCAGTCCACGTTTTTTCAAGCTTTTCCAGCGTCGGCGCCAGATTTGCCATATTGACTTTAACCCCGCAACTGCGATAATTCTCGCTGTTCGTGGTCAAACATAGCGGCTCAATGCCCGATCGCAACGATTGAAAATGAAAATCCCGCATGACACCAACTACCGTCCCGCGCCTGCCATTTATATTCACCAGTTTACCCACCACTTCGTCGATCGAAGCCAATCCAAGCGATTTTACGGCAGATTCATTCAGAAGATATTCACGGACCGTGTCCGACGGATTCAGGTTTCTGCCAGCCAGCATTGCGATCTGGAAAGTGGGAACATACTGAGCGTCGGCAGCCTTGAGTGAAATTGCAAAGTCTTCCGCCTTCGGGCGTGAATCAAATTGAATGCTTGTATTTCCAATGGTTTCGGAGGCGGGCGGTGTGCTGAAAAATGTTACCCCTTCTACGCCGGCGGACTGCGTCAGCTCGGCTCCCAATGCGGATATTTTCGCTATTTTATTCTCAGGAATGGGCAGGATAATAACCGCTTCCTTTTCAAAACCCATGTTCGTTTGCTGGGAGTAGCGTAATTGATTGGTTACGAACAATGTGCCTATTATCAAAAGCTGTGAAATCGCAAACTGTCCCACAACCAAACTTTTTCGAAGCGAAAAGCCCCCCTGAGATTTTTGTGATAACTTTCCTTTGAGCGCCATGATCGGCTGCAGTTTCGCAAGGATAATACCTGGATAAGCCCCGGAAAAGAAAATGACTGTTAGCAGCAGAACTGCCATAAAAACAGTCAGATATTTGTCCTTCAATGGATCAATGACCAATTTTATTTCAAACCATTGGTTAACAAAAGGGAGCGCCAGGCATGCCAGCAAAATTGCAATGAATAACCCCAGAGTCGCGATTATTGCAGTTTCGGTCATGAATTGCCAGAAAAGGGAGCCTTGCTGACTACCCAATGCTTTCCGGACGCCAATTTCCCTGGACCGTCCGACTGCCTGCGCCGTGGCCAGATTAACAAAATTCACACATGCTGTCAATACCAGGAAGAACCCGATCCAGGCAAAGGTGCCAAGTGTTTTCTTATCTGTTTTTCCACGGAGCGTGGTGTTAAAATGGATGTCGTTGAGTGGTTGGAGCTTAAATCGGAAGTGTTTGGCATTCTCCTTATCATAATGTATTTCTGAAATCCTGGGCAGGACTGTTTTGTTGACCAGATCTGCGGATATGCCGGGTTTGAGTTGTACATAACATTGCATGTCCTTGTTAACGCTATACCACCAGTCTTTTTCAACCATCCAGGGACTGTGGTTTTCCAGGTTGTCAAACGGGATAAAGATTTGGGATTGAAAATCTGTATTTGAAGGAAGGTTAGCCAATACGCCCGTAACCCGAACCATGAGTGAGTCATCGATCCGCAATAACTGGCCCACCGCATCTTCCGTCCCAAAATACTTTTCTGCAGTTTTTTCAGTGATCAGGGCCGTATTTTTATCCTTTAAAATGTGGTGTGTACTTCCTTCAATCAGAGGGAAATTAAAAATATCCAGGAATGCCGGGTCAGCAAATGCAATGTCTTCTTCAAACTTTTTTTGATCAGAAAGCGAAACGACCCTTTTGGGCAGGAATGCAATTCGACCTACTTTTTCAGCCACACCAAATTCGGTACGGAAAGCATGCCCTAAGGGATTTGGGACGCCCGTATTATAGTTAATTTTGTCTCCGTGTGTTTCGGTGTACACGCGGTAAGTGCGTTCTTTACCCGCATGGAAATCATCAAAGCTGAGATGGTATTTTATCAGGGAAAAAATGAGTATGGCCGAGCAGATTCCCAGGCTCAGGCTAATTGTATTGATGATTGTATAGGATTTGTGGCGACTTAACTTCCTGTAAGCAACTTTAAAATGATTATTGAGCATGGCTATTGGATTGGGTTTTGAATAAATAACTTCCTGTTTGTATGGTTGCTTTGCGTCGTTGCGCCATAGCCGGGGGTGGATCAATAGCAACATGTCAAGTACATATAATATCCGGGATAGTAGATACCCGTAGCGCGTGCTCCGTTTTTGGAACAGTTCGTACAGATCCCCCAGAATTTCTTCGCGTAAATGCCCGGCTGTAATTTGAGTCATTAACCACTCAGCCCACCGCGGTGGCTTGGATGGATGATCAGTCTGTTTTTGATCGTGCTTGTTTCTTCCGGCCATATCAGTTCACAAAAGCGGTTTCAGAAATGCTATCCCAGAGCTCATTTCGAATGCGTCTCGATTCGCGCAATGCCTGTTCACCTGCCGCGGTCACGGTGAACAAGCGTTTCCGACGACCGCCGCGTTCGGCAGAGGCTTCTCCGAAAAGCGAGTGAACGAGTTTCTTTTCTTCCAGCCGCTGCATGGTACGGTGTACAACACCCAAACTCATCGGCTGGCCAAGTCTGTCATCGAGGGAGTCCAGCACGGCTACGCTGTAAGCGTCGTTGTAAAGCATTTCGATGGTCAGCAGGACGATCTCCTCAAATTCACCTAAATGTGTACCCTTCATCAGAAATAAGGTTCGCGGATATATCTTATCATTTTGCATAGCAAATTATACGCCAGCATTGATAATGTGCATTTAGATTAATTCAGGGCACTTTTAACAGGATTAGTGGTTCATTTTTGTTCGTTTTTGAACAATATTCAGTTCAAATATGGACGACAGCATCGATCTGATCTGTTGCGGAATTTTGCCAAAGCTCTGGTTAATTGCCAGAGCCGGAGTTGAGCCGGGAATACGCCAGGAAGCGATAGAAACATGGGTTTGGCGGGGCTTGTAAACACAAAAAAGCCTCTCAACTTGCGTTGAAGGGCTTCTGTACCCGCAACGGGACAAATGTCGAACCATTTGCTAATGGGTTTAAAAAAATTGGCAGATATAAGTATCTATAAGTGAGTATATTAGTTTATTTGATAATGTTGCCAATGTGTAGTGACTGAGACTAAACTCTTGGTACATAAGGTTGTTACCCAGAGGGTGTTTGCGAAGCTGCCAGAGGTTGTTACACTGTAACTCTTTAAATTTAGATGGCCATTTTCATATCGTCTCCTTGGGGCCACAACTAAATATAGCCAAACACATGCAACCGGCTCTGTGTGCAACACAATAGGCGGATGCTACAAGCATCGTTTCATAAAATGAGGATTTTATGAAAAAGTATCTGTGAGATGGTTATCGAAGTTCGAACCATTTCTGGCTCAGTAGGCGAGGGGTATATAATATCATCAGATGGCTCCAGACCGGTATTTTTCCAGCATCCGAACCTTATTGAGCCGCTCCATGCGCTTGTTGGCAATGGTGAACGAAAATCCATAAATGATTTTTATCCCTTTGATCGGTTTGTAATTCAAAGACAAGTCACTTTCAAATCCCAGATACTTACCGACTATTTCCCTGCCTTCATTAATAAGTGGATATTGTGAGTAAAATAGTTGGGCATAGCTTCGCAAAGAAAACTCTTTGCCGGCCTGGTAAATAATAAAGAGATCCGGATTGATGAGTCCTTTTCATTGGCATCCGCTGGGAACCTCGTGAACAGGTTCATGTTGCTCATAAATTTCCAGGCAACTTCATAGGGCGGCACGAATGAATCGGATATTTTTAGAGTCCGTATTTTTCTCTCCTCTCAATATTTCAGCACCCAACCGAAACAACGGTAAAAACCAAGGGCTGTTTCTAAATCAGGGATGAAAGTTTTTGGGTTCGTTTCGTGCAGTTCGTGAACCATCGTTGACCAGTAGAGTTTGTCATTTACCACATCAATTTCCCAACTTCCAATTTTGGCCAGTCTTGAAGCCTGTTGGAAAAACACATTATTGAAGTCATGTTTGTTTTCTTCCATAATTAAACTGTTTTTCGCCATGCTCTTCATACTTGAACTTGACGGTCTCCTGCCTAATCAATGCACAATTTCGGAGCGAAAGAAAACTTCACGATTACATCGGCCCGATCAGCTCCACAAATGTTCCGTCCGGGTCCTGGACCAGTACGAAGTGTGAATCTTTTGTCAGAGGCGTAGGTGTGTTGCCCAGGAAAGTCACGTTTTGCTCCTTCAGCCTGTCAATGATGGGTTTTAAGGATTTGACCTGAATGGTGATATACTGCGGACCTGTATCGTCCTGAATGAATTTTGGCTTTGGATGACCTCCCTTTTTCCCGAAACTCATCAGTTTCCAATCGGTGCTTTCAGGGCTGTTTTCCAGTTTAAGAATGTTAACGTCGACCGCTTCACCACCTGTTAAACCGCCTCGTTTACCGAATTCTGCACTGATTGTGAAATTGCCGGTTTTGACCATGCCGATCCCTTTTATATAGAAATCCAACGAGCGTTGCATGTCTGCTACCACGACGCCAACTCCGATGGATTTACTTGTAAAATTGGATTGTGCATGAACGAGACCGCCAAAGAGGAGTGTAGCAAGGATTAACAGATTCTTGAAAGTGGACATGCTTATAAATTGTTTATTTTGAAAATAGGATCACTGCCGCATCTAGATTTTCTATGAAGAGCCTAAACACAATTATTGTGAAGGGTAGTACTCAATGTTTTACTTGACTGCCAGTAAGTCGACCATTTCAAGGACCGGATCAACTGCAAGCAGGTCCGGCGCATTTGCCATCAATGCTTTGGCGATCTCGCCTCCCAAATGTGCCTCCCTGCCTTCCTGAGTTTCGAATGTATCGAAAATTCCGAATGTGGAAGGACCTATTTGCAGGGCAAACCAGTTGATGGTACCTGCTTCCTCCATCGCCAAAGGCAAGGCACCTTTGAGAAAGTCCGCGACGTCTTGCTCTTTACCTGGCTTAGCTTCGAGCCTTGCCAGAATTCCCAATTTTACCATAACTGTTTGATTAGTTTAAATGAAATGAACTTAATACATCCTTGTGATGAGATGGTATTAAAGTCAAGCGTTAATCTCTGGGATTATACTGCTGGTATTTGTTAGTAATCAAAAATATCCGGTGCGGTATTTCTGCCTTTGTCTCACCAACCTTAACTACTTTAACATTCGATTGCACAGGGCTGAAATAAAGTAGCGAGATTTGCTTCACACGGACTTCCAGATAAACGGTTGCGAAAGCTCTGGGATTATTTTTCACGGTAAAATTTACCCAGATCTTATGTCAAAAGAATCACCATTACTACCTGCTTCCGACTTTGTTAAAGTACGAGGTGCCAAAGAGAATAACCTGAAAAATGTGGATCTTGAAATTCCCAGAGGTGCACTGGTCGTATTTACTGGTGTCTCGGGCTCGGGCAAATCATCACTAGCATTCGGGACCTTGTATGCTGAAGCACAGCGTCGTTATCTGGAGTCGGTCTCTCCGTATGCCAGGCGACTTTTTAATCAGATGTCCATTCCTCAGGTCGACAGTATCGATGGTCTTCCTCCGGCCATCGCTTTGCAGCAGCAGCGGGGAGCAACCAGCACACGTTCCTCAGTGGGCAGCGTCACAACGATTTCAAATCTGATCAGGATGCTCTATTCGAGGGCAGGAGACTATCCTGCCGGCCAATCCATCGTATACGCAGAATCGTTTTCACCAAACACACCTGAAGGCGCCTGTCCGGAATGTCACGGTCTGGGCGTTGTTTATGAAGTGACCGAGCGTTCGATGGTGCCCGATGATTCACTTTCGATCAGAGAAAAGGCCATCGCGGCATGGCCCACCGCATGGCAGGGGCAGAACCTACGCGAAATATTGATGACGCTCGGTTATAATGTGGACATTCCCTGGCGTGATCTTCCGAAGAAAGACAGGGATTGGATCTTGTTTACGGAGGAGCAACCGGTTGTTCCGGTTTATTCCGGACTCACGATGGCACAAGTCCAACAAGCCCTGGCGCGAAAGATGGAGCCTAGCTATATGGGTACCTTTACCGGCGTCAAGCGGTACGTGATGCAAACATTTGCCAATTCACAGAGCCAGGCGATGAAAAAGCGCGTGTCCAAATTTATGTTGAGCGCCCAATGTCCTGTCTGTTATGGAAAGCGCCTGCGTCCCGAGCCTTTATCCGTAAAGTTTGCGGGAATGGACATTGCGGAATTTTATCAGCTTAATATCAAGAGTTTACGTGAAATAATATCCTCATCCGTAAAAGCCAAAAGTACCGATCTGGACCAGAAACATCCCGAAAAAACATTGGTGCTTCAACGGATAGGTCAGGATCTTTTATCCCGCCTGGATGTGCTGATTGATCTCGGACTTGGGTATTTGACCCTTGAAAGAAGCACCCCGACACTTTCGCCGGGAGAATTGCAGCGCCTGCGGCTGGGGACCCAAATACACTCCAATCTTTTTGGCGTCGTCTATGTGCTCGACGAACCGTCGGCAGGTCTTCATCCAGCCGACACACAGTCATTGCTCCGGGCACTGGACCGGTTAAAGGCAGCCGGGAATTCGCTTTTTGTTGTCGAACATGAGGTAGAAATCATACGCCATGCGGACTGGGTTGTGGATGTAGGGCCGGGCGCGGGTGAAAAGGGGGGTGAAATACTTTACAGTGGTCCGTTGCCGGGATTGGAAAAGATTGACAAGTCCGTTACAAGGCGGTATCTGTTCAATGTGGATCAAAGTCAAAAGTTTGAAAGAGAGGCAAAAGGGTGGCTGCGGCTAAGGGACGTAAGCCGAAATAATTTGAAGCATGTGGATGCCGACTTTCCAATAGGCGCATTGACCAGCGTAACCGGCATATCCGGCTCGGGTAAGAGCAGTCTGATCAGCCAAGCGCTTGTAGAGCTGGTTTTGGAGAAATTAGGACAGCAAATACCGGGCGTTGAGGATCAGGAAGATAACCTTCTTCAAACCGAAAGACCGCAAACGACTACGGGGTATATCTCAGAAGGGATGAATCATATCCGCAGGTTAATACCAGTAGATCAGAAACCGATCGGACGCACGCCCCGGTCAAACCTGGCCACCTACACAGGCCTATTTGATCATGTCCGTAAATTGTTTGCAAATACCAAAATGGCAAAGGGAAGGAAATACGACGCAGGTCGTTTTTCTTTCAATGTTGCAAAAGGTCGCTGTCCGAACTGTGAAGGCGAAGGCTTTGTAATGGTTGAGCTTTTGTTTCTTCCCAGTGTTTATACACCCTGTCCGGTCTGTCAAGGAAGCCGTTACAATGAAAAGACGCTCGAAGTTACTTATAACGACAAAAATATAGCCCAGGTGCTTGCCTTGACTGTGGATGAGGCATTTGACTTTTTTGAGTCTGAACCTCAGATCAACCGGGCACTGGATGTTGTTCGTCAGGTTGGTCTGGGGTATCTGCGCCTTGGGCAACCGGCTACCGAGCTTTCCGGAGGCGAAGCCCAGCGAATAAAGCTGGCCACCGAGTTGCAGCGGGCCCAGCATGGCAATACATTATATATTCTTGATGAGCCCACAACAGGGCTGCATCCTTCCGATGTCGATAATTTACTTGTCCAGCTCAATAAGCTGGTTGATCAGGGGAATACGGTCATTGTCATCGAACACGATATGCATGTCGTCGCAAACAGCGACTGGGTGATCGATGTCGGGCCGGGTGCCGGAGATGAAGGCGGTAAAATCGTTGTTTGCGGATCGGCAGCGACTGTTGCCGTTGAACCGGCAAGTCAAACGGGAAAATATTTAGCTAGCTATTTTAATGAGAAAACGCCATTAAAAAATTCAGGATGATCTCTTATGCCGATTGGCTAATAAATCGACGCCTAAATTTTTAGCTTGTGCTAGTGGGTTAGCATATAGTCTGTCGAACCGGAAAAGTATTTTGGGTTGTAAGTTGTATTGGGCTGATAATCAAATCAATGATGGTTAAATATTATTTTCATTTTAAGATCTGCATAAAAAGTTCCGTTTGGTCGCGGCGACCGGCATCGAATCAAAATGGCATGAAAATATCACAAGAGCTGGGTTTAATGGTAATTTTTCGCGCTTCAAAAAGCAAAAAAAGCCCCTCAACTTGCGTTGAAGGGCTTTTGTACCCAGAGCCGGAGTCGAACCGGCACGAGTGTAACCTCATTGGTGTTTGAGACCAACGCGTCTACCGATTCCGCCATCTGGGCATTCTCTTACTTGTTGGGAGTGCAAAAGTAGGGAGAAAAAGAGATTAAGCAAGTTTTCTTGTTTAAAAAAATGGATAGAAATTTAGTCGCATGGGAAGGACCACGCACAACTTGCTTATTCATAGCGCAATGCTTCAATAGGGTCCAGCCTGGATGCCTTGATCGCTGGATAAATTCCGGAAATGACGCCTACGAAAACACAGACCACAATACCCATCAGCATCCACAGCCAGGGTACTACAAATGAACTGCCGCTACTGATCAGATTGGAAATGACATTGCCAATGATAATGCCCAGGAAAAGTCCCGCGATGCCACCTAAAATGCAGACTACGATGGCTTCGATCAGGAATTGGAAACGAATTACCCGTGGCGTCGCACCCAGCGATTTCCGGATACCGATTTCCCGGGTACGCTCGGTAACCGATACGAGCATGATGTTCATCAAAGCAATGGACGCACCCAAAAGGGTAATGATGCCGATTCCGAATCCTCCAATACGCAGGTAGCCGGTTACTTGCTCGAAATCCTTGGCCATGGCGTCGGCGCGATCGATTTCGAAGGAATCTTGTTTTCCAAGGTCGTCGCCCCGGATTCTTCGCATAATGCCCCGGGCCTCTTCAACGATAAAATCCCCGTCTGTAGCATTCGTAGGAGAAGCGGTGATGCTGTAAGTCAGTGCCTTGTTTGCGGCAAGGCCGCGACCGTTTTCAAGAGGGACCAGGATAATCCGGTCCGAATCATTATTTCCGCCCAGGGAGCCCTTTTTCTGCAAAACCCCAATGACCCGATATTTACTTCCCATAAATGTAACCTGCTTATTAATCGGGTCAATCCTGACAAAAAGTTTGCGCGCGATTTCCTGGCCAAGTACAGCAACATTCAATGAATTTTCCTGGTCGTTTTTGTCAATGTTACGTCCCTGGTCTATTTTGTACCCGTTGATGGCCAGATAATTTTCGTCAGAGCCTACTACGTTGCTGTTGGGATTTGTTTTGATAGACTGGTAGTTGACCTGTACCGCCCCGCCAATGCCTGCGGAAAGCGAAGCTGTGGCAGGGTAGGATGCCTTGAATTTTTCGGCAAACAAATGCGCCTGCCGATAGGTAATAGGTGGGTATTTCTTCCGCCGACGGCCCCTGTCGAAAAAATCGTCGTCGTACATATTTCTTACGGTAAAAGTATTGGCGCCGAGGTCGGCGAAACTGCTGTTCACCGAATTTTGCATCCCCTCAATGGCAGTAAGGATTCCTACAAGCGACGTGATACCGATGGCAATGATCAATCCAGTGAGCACTGTCCTTAAAAGATTACTCTGGATGGACCGGAGTCCTTCATCTATATTTTCGCGGATGTTCATAAGTGCTTATAGCAGGTACACCATTAAAAGATTTCTGTCGTTAAATACCGGAAATAGGAAAGAAAAACGGGTCTTTGGAGGATAAGACTTTTCGGAACGTTCTAATTTCTTCCTATATTTAGTATTTACAATATGTAAAACTGCGCATGAAACCTCAAAGAATCAAACCAGTGATACGCCTGTTTATCCCGCTTATCATTTTTTTAGCTATATCGTTTAAAAGCACCTCTAACAGGCTTTTGATCCCTATGGACGAGAGCCAGAAGAACCATTTGAAAGCGTATGGAATCTCTTACTGGATCCTCAAAAACTTTGAAATGGAAATGGATTGGCTGCTGAACTACCGGGGAGGTAGTTTTATGGTGGCGTACACCCAGCAGTTTGCTTCGGAAATGACTGTGAGAGGAGTAAGTTTTGAAGTGATTTCAGAAGGCCAGGCAGGGCAGATCCTGAGCCAGATCAGCGCGCCGGATGTGAATATGGATGCGGTAAAGTTGCAGAAAGCGCCTAAAATCGCAGTTTACTCGCCTAAATCAAAGCTTCCATGGGATGATGCCGTCACGCTTGTGTTGACGTACGCGGAAATACCTTACGATGTAATTTACGACGATGAAGTATTAAATACGAAACTTCCCGAATACGATTGGCTGCATTTGCACCATGAAGATTTTACCGGGCAGTTTGGCAAGTTTTTTCAATATAAGGATTACCCCTGGTACCGTGAACAAAAGCGTGAGGCAGAGGAAACGGCCAATAAATTTCAGTTTGCCAGCGTGCCGCAGATGAAACTGGCGGTGGCCAAAAAAATCGCCGAGTTTGTGAGCGGCGGCGGTTATATGTTCGCCATGTGCAATGCCACGGATACTTTTGATATTGCCCTTGCCGCCGACGGGATAGATATCGTCGAAGCAATGTATGACGGCACGCCTGCCGATCCCACCGCCAACGGCAAGCTCAATTACGATAACACTTTTGCTTTCAGAGATTTTAAAACCATTCCGTATCCTTACGAGATTGAGTTTTCGGATATCGACAATCAGCCCGACGAGCGCGGGCTGAGCGAATCAAACGATTTCTTCTCGCTTTTCCAGTTTTCCGCCAAATGGGACCCCGTGCCGAGCATGCTAACCCAAAATCATCAGACATTGATCAAAGGATTTTTGGGACAAACTACGGCCTTCAAGAACCGCCTGATCAAACCGGAGGTCATTATCCTGGCGGAGAATAAATCTGCAAAAGAGGCCCGTTATATTCACAGCACCCACGGAAAAGGGTTCTTTACCTTCTATGGCGGCCATGATCCCGAGGATTATCAACACAGGGTAGGGGAAGAGCCAACGGACTTGAATTTACATCCCAATTCAGCAGGTTACAGGCTGATCCTCAACAATATTCTCTTTCCCGCCGCCAAGAAGAAAAAACTTAAAACCTAAGCGGATCAGACAGCTTACAGAAGTGATGGTTCCAAATCACACAAACCGTGCGCTAACGCACGGTTTTTTCTTTTTAAAAATCCATTAATTAATTGATTTACAGGAAATTATAGTTTGGTATGGAATTGTGGTTAAAAAGGTCACATTAGCCATGAAATCATCATTCCAAACCTCCAGTCAATTAGTAATGGATCGGGAAATTGCACCGGAATTAGTTAAAACAACCAGAAACCGACGATGGCTGATCATTGTGGTTGTCGTCGTCGCCATGGTCACCCTATTATTTTTGTTCCGAAAATCGCTGACGAGCTCGCTGGAAAGCGCGCGGGTTCGGACAGGTATCGTCGAAACCGGCGACGTGGAAAATACTTTGACGGCTTCCGGAGAGATTATCCCCGCTTACGAACAAATTTTCACCAGTCCGATCCGCGCAAGTATCAAGAAAATACTCCTTACGCCGGGAACGAAGGTACAACCTGGACAGCCGATTCTGGAGCTGGACAAATCTTTGACCCAGATCGAATTTGAGCGCTACCAGGATCAGCTGGAATTAAAGCGCAACAGCATAGACCAGCTCCGGATGAAGCTGAATAAGGACCTGTACGATGCCGAAATCAATGACAAGATCAAATCGCTTAATATCAATAAGCTGAAAGCTGATTTTGAAGACGCCAGACGGCTGATGAAGATAGGCGGCGGAACGGCCGAAGACATTACAAGGGCAGAAAATGCACTCAAGATTGCGGAACTGGAAAAGCAGCAGCTTGAAAATGACCTGAAATACAACCGAGAGTCGATGAGCGCCAGCCTGAAGGAAACCGAACTGGGTGCCCAGATAGAAGGGAAAAATCTTCAGGAATTACAACACAAACTCAAGATGGCCGATATCATTGCCGACCGCAGGGGAGTACTTACCTGGGTGAATGAAAACATTGGCTCGTCGGTCAACGAGGGCGAAATGCTCGCGAAAGTCGCGGATCTGGGGAGTTTCAGGGTGGAAGGGAGTTGCTCTGACGTGTACGCGGACCAGGTTAAAACCGGGCTTTCGGTGATCATCAAGATCAATGAAACGATGCTGAGAGGCGTGGTTACGCAGGTGAAGCCGGCTGTAAAGGACGGCGTCATTGGTTTTTCCATTCAACTGGAGAATGCGAGAAACGAATCGCTGAGGCCTAATATGAAGGTTGAAGTTTACGTGGTTACCAGCAAAAGCCTTCACACGCTCCGGGTCGCAAACGGACCGGCCTTTACGGGGAAAAGAAAACAGTTTGTTTATGTTTTGCAGGGTAACAAGGCTTATCGCAGAGAGGTTGAGACGGGTTTATCCAATTTTGATTTTGTGGAAATCAAAAGCGGTTTGAAACTGGGTGAAAAGGTGATCCTGACGGACATGAATTCTTACGAGCACCTGGAAGAGATTTCAATCCAATAACGCCATGAGAAATCTTTTTATCCTCGCTTTCCTTTTTACCGCAGGGCAGCCAGCCTGGTGCCAGGTAACCAGGCTTACTTTGCAGGAAGTGGTGCAAACGGCCAGAGAGCAATCCATTGCATCCAAACAGGCGATTACGCAGAAGAAAACGAACTTCTGGCAGTACCGCTCGTTCCTGGCGGATTATAAACCGCAGCTCAGCCTGACCGGCTCGGTGCCAAATTTCACGCGCTCCTATATCGAAGTGGTTCAGCCCGACGGGACTGTTTCCTTTCAGCCGGTGTCCAACAATAACTCATTGGTCGCGCTGTCGCTAAGCCAGAGCATTGCATTAACTGGCGGCAAAGTCTATATCCAGCAGCAATTGCAGCGTTTCGATGATTTTGCGAGAAACACGACCCGATATAATGGTATACCCTTTGAAATCGGGTTCAGCCAGCCGCTTTTTATGTTCAATGCGATGAAGTGGGACCGGAAGATCCAGCCGCTGAAATACCAGGAGGGAAACCAGCAGTTTGTGCAGTCGCTCGAACAGGTCGCATTGGACGCGACGGGGTTTTACTTCGATTTGCTCGTCGCTCAGGTAAATCTTCAGATCGCTGAAAAGAACCGCAGCAATAATGATACTCTCTATAAAATCGCACAGCATAAGCTGCAGCTAGGGAAAATTTCGCAGAACGATCTTTTACAGCTTCAAATGGGCTTACTCACCGCCCAAAAAGACCTGGCTTCGGCACAGCAGTCCGCAGCGGTGGCGTCCCTCAAACTGAAGATGTATATGAGCTCCCGGGATGAGCATGAGCTTGTCCTCGAAATACCTCTGGAAGCGGGTGAATTTCATGTCGACACCCGGCTTGCGCTGGATGAGGCATTTGCCAACCGCTCTGCGGCCATTGGTTTCCGGCGAAAACTGCTCGAAGCCGAGCGGGATGTGCAGTATGCCCGAAAGGAAAATGGCCTTAATGCATCATTGAATGCAACATTTGGACTTTCGAACCAGGGAAACTTGCCGGGGGAAATTTACGTCAACCCGCAAGACCGGGAGTTTGTAGAGTTGCAGCTCACGCTGCCGATCATGACCTGGGGACGAAATAAAGCGCGGACAGAAGTAGCCAGGGCTAACCAGGAATTCGCCCAGCAGTCTGTGGAACAGGATAAGCTGACTTTCGAGCAGGAGATTTTTACGCAGGTTACCCTTTTGCAAATGCTTCAAAAGCAGGTCAAGCTGACCAAACTGGCCGATAACATTGCGGCCGAGCGTTACCAGATTGCAAAAGACAGGTTCATCCTGAGCGATTTGAGCGTAACAGACCTTGGCATCGCAACCCAGGAAAAAGACATCGCCCGCAGGGATTATATCTTAGCACTGAAGGGTTATTGGCAGTCTTACTACAGCCTGCGCCTGCTCACATTGTATGACTTTGAACACAATCAAAAAATAAGTTACTAACCAGCAAAAGAGCCATGATTAAACTACAGAACGTAGAAAAAGTTTACAGGACCAGCTCCATTGAAACCCTTGCTTTGAACAACATCAACCTGGACGTGAAAAAAGGAGAGTTCATTTCCATTATGGGACCTTCGGGTTGCGGAAAAAGTACGTTGCTAAATATCATGGGGTTGTTGGATGTGCCTTCAAAAGGACATATCGAAATCGATGGGAGTAAGGTTGAGACATACAATGACAAGGATCTCGCGCATTTGAGGAACCAGAAACTGGGATTCATTTTTCAAAGTTTTCACCTGATCAACGACCTGTCGGTGATCGATAATGTAGAAATTCCTTTGCTTTACCGAAGCAGTTCGGGTAAGCAAAGGCGGGAACTTGCGCAGGAAGCATTGGAAAAAGTAGGGTTGAGCAATCGGATGAAGCATTTTCCAAAACAGCTGTCGGGCGGACAAAAACAAAGGGTCGCGATTGCACGCGCCATCGTGGGCAAGCCTGAGATCATCCTGGCCGATGAACCTACCGGTAACCTGGACAGTGCCATGGGTAACGAAATCCTGGGTATCCTTCAAAAACTCAATGAAGGGGGCGCTACGATCGTAATGGTCACTCACGACGACGCGATGGCGAAGAAGACGCACAGATTAGTGAGGCTGTTCGATGGAACGCAAGTGATGTGATGTGTCACTTTTTGTTTTGACCGTTTACAACTATTAACCCCATCATTGAAATGCTCTCAAACTATATCAAAATTGCCTGGAAAGTACTGCTGCGGCATCCTTTCTATACATTCATCACCTTGTTCGGAATCAGCCTGACCCTTACGGTGCTGATGGTCGTGACCTCCTTTCTCGATCATCTGTTTGGGGCGCATTACCCGGAAGTGAACCGCAGCAGGTCTCTTTACATTGGCACCGTGATGCAGCGGGATTCCGCGAAGACCTCGATGTCGACCGGACCGGCCTCATTTCCATTTTTGACAAAACATGCAAGATCCCTGAAATCCGCTGAGCGTGTCTCAATCTTTTCCAATTTCAGTTTTTCCAACACCTATATCAATGGAAAGAAAATAAAGCTGAATACCAAATATACCGACGCCGATTTTTGGTTTGTGACGGGTTTCGAATTTCTGGAAGGCAAGCCTTACAATGAGAACAATATCCAGAATGGAGATCACGTGGCGGTGATCACCGACGGGCTGCGAGACCAATACTTTGAAGGAGGCGGGCCGGTTGTTGGTAAATCCATCGAGATTGAAAATATCAATTATCGGGTGATCGGCGTGGTGAAGGGTAGCCCGCCTACGCGGGTATATACTTATTCTGACATTTACTTCCCCTATACCGCACCCAAGAGCAATTATGAAAACAAAGGCATGCGGGGCCGGTACGTGGCTATCGTATTGGCAAAAAGCGCCTCGGACTTTCCGGAGATACAATCGGAGTTTAACAGCCATATTGCATCCATTCCCATGGAAGAGGTTCGGGACGGGGGAAATTTTACCATCCTGATCGTCAGAGCCGACAAATATTTCGATCATTTCCTGAACACCTTTGCAAGGGACGATACGCAGAAAGTTCTCTTTTATTCGGTTGTGGCTTTGATTATCATCATGTTCATGGGTTTGCCGGCCATTAACCTCGTCAATGTGAACGTAAGCAGAATACTCGAAAGGGCTTCGGAAATAGGGGTACGAAAAGCTTTTGGTGCGCCTTCCAAAGCATTGCTCTGGCAGTTTATCATTGAAAATGTCTTTATCACAATGATCGGAGGGGTGTTTGCGCTTGGCTTATCCTTCCTGATCATTCAATTTATCAATTCGGCTGGATGGATAGCTTATGCGGACCTGACGATCAATTTCAATGTCTTTCTGATCAGCATTGCGGTTTGTCTTTTGTTTGGATTGCTCTCCGGTGTATTGCCCGCGTTCAGAATGTCCAAGTTGAAAATCGTAGATGCATTGAAATCCTGATTCACTCATCGCACCGGTTACCGGTTAATCATTCAAAATTATGTTAAGACATCTTTTCAAGCTCATATGGAATAAAAAGGGCACCCATTCTTTACTGATCATTGAGATATGGGCCTCTTTCCTGGTTCTTTTCGGAGTACTTACACTCATTGTTTACAATGTCAGAAATTACCTTCAGCCGATCGGCTTCGAATACGAGCACGTCTGGAACCTTGAACTTGCTTCCAATCAGGATACGGTTGACGTGGCCGGGAAGTTGCAGCGTGTCATGCAAAGGCTAAAAACATACAAAGAAGTGGAGTCTGCGTCGCGTATGAGCAGCAATACGCCGTTTTCTGCCAATCAGATAGGTAACTCCTTATCATACAAAAAAGTGGTAGTCCCTTGTGATTCTTATGATAGCGATCCAAACCTGGCGAAAACCATTGATTTACCTTTGCAAAAAGGAAGGTGGTTCAATGAAGGCGATATGGTCGGAAAATTTGTCCCGATCGTGATCAACAAAAAAATGGCCGACAAATTGTTCCTGGACGAGTCTCCTTTGAATAAGTTGATCAAGGCTGATGATGACAAGTATTTCAAAGTGACAGGGGTGGTGGAGCGGTTCAAAGCCAAAGGAGAGTTTATGTCGGATAATCCCATGGTAGTGAAAATGATGCCAAAAGACCATCCCTGGAATTCCAATTATCTGATCAAAACACGCCCCGGTACCGACGCTCATTTTGAGGCCAGACTGGTTAAGGAAATTGCCATGATGCTTCCAGGCTGGGGAATTGAAGTGAGTTATCTGAAAGACTCCCGCTTGAACCGGCACAATCTGACCCTTGTTCCTGTGGTTATCTTTCTCATTATCAGTGGATTTTTGCTTACTAACGTAGCATTGGGGCTGTTCGGAATATTGAACCTGAATATATCGCGACGCAAAAATGAAATTGGATTGCGACGCGCTATGGGTGCAACAGAGGGAAGGGTTACCATACAGTTTTTAGGAGAAATATGGGTATTGGCGACTTTTAGTCTGATATTGGGATTAATATTCGCAGTCCAGTTTCCTTTAATGAACGTATTTGATATGGAAAGCGGCGTGTACATCATGGCGATTTTCCTGGCAGTTATAGTAATTTATATCATTGTAACGCTTTGCGCCTGGCTCCCGAGCAAGCAGGCATCGCGGATACACCCGGCGGTGGCATTACATGAAGAATAAAAGGGTGAAGGGGAATGGTAAAAGGTGAAGGGTTAACGGGTTACGGCCTTAGCCACTGACCTACAAATGCCCGCCTCACCTATTAATCTTTTCACCTTTTAACCCTTTTCCAGAAGGTATGCTTCTAATTGTTGACGACGATCTTGCCATCCGTACTTCCCTCGCTTTGCTTTTGAAAAATGAGGGATTTACGGTAAAAGGCGCTGGATCGCCAGAGGATACCTTTGAAATACTAAGGACAACAACGCCGGAACTGATCCTGCTGGACTTAAATTTTTCCATCGAGACCTCGGGAGAGGAGGGAATGCATTTGCTCCAGCGCATTAAGAAATTCAATCCCGCAATTCCGGTGATCCTGATTACCGGTTGGGGGACTATCGATCTGGCGGTGAAGGGGATGAAGGAAGGAGCCATCGACTTTATCACCAAACCCTGGCAGAACAGCTATTTGCTGCAATCCATTCGTACAATACTCAACCTGGCCTCGCAAACACCGCAATCTGCGAACAGGCGGAAACTGGAACAGCAGTATCATTTCGAAAATATTGTGGGACAGGACCCGAAACTGCTGGATATCCTCGAAACTGTGGGCCGGGTGTCTTCAACCGACGCCCCGGTGTTGATTACAGGCGAAAGCGGAACTGGAAAAGAACTTATTGCCGAAGCGATACATTCCAATAGCAAACGCAGGTCCCGGCCTTTTGTGAAGGTGAATCTGGGAGGGATATCTTCCACTTTATTCGAAAGTGAATTGTTCGGCCACGTTCGGGGTGCGTTTACCGACGCCAAGTCCGACCGGATGGGCCGTTTTGAAATGGCACATAAAGGTTCTATTTTTCTGGATGAGATCGGGGAGTTGGATCTTTCCAGCCAGGTTAAGTTGCTCCGGGTATTGCAGGAGAGAACGTTTGAGCCATTGGGCAGCAGCAAAAGCCGGACGGTGGATGTGCGGGTAATATGCGCTACCAACCGGAACCTGGAAGAAATGGTGGCAAATGGTAGCTTTCGGGAGGACCTGTACTATCGCATTAACCTGATCACGGTGAAGCTTCCTTCGTTGCGGGAACGGCCGGGCGATATTCCGCTCTTGTCCGAGTTTTTTGTCAATAACCTCAAAGCCATTTATCAGCGCCCCAACCTGCAGCTAAGTCCGGCAGCATTGAAATGGTTGAAAACGTTGTCGCTGCAAGGCAATATCCGGCAGTTGAAAAACCTGGTCGAAAGAACCGTATTGTTGTCGTCGAAGGACATGCTGGATATCGCCGATTTTCAAAGGAACCTCACATTGGGCTCCCCGGTACCAGCATCGAAAAACCTGCCGGAAGTAGGAACGATCACACTGGAAGAAATGGAGTTCCAGATGATTACCAGGGCCATGCAGTTTCATCAGAACAAAGTGAGCAAGGTTGCGCGCTCGCTTGGTATTACACGTTTTGCGCTTTACAGGCGGCTGGACAAATATGGCATCTCTTATGAATCGGAGGAAGCATGACGCTATCTACAAAGACCAGGTATACTCTTTACATATCGCTCCTGCATTTGGTACTGGTGTTTCTGGTTTATAAAATCCTGTTTCAGGACAAAGCCCTTTTTATTGGCTCAGAGGTATTCCTGCTGCTTTCCGCTACTGCTTCCATTCAACTTTACCGAAATTTTATGCAACCTATCCAATTTGTAAGATCCGGTATTGAAGCTATCAAAGACAAGGATTTTTCGATCAAGTTTGTGCCTACCGGCAAAGGCGAGGTCGATTCGCTGATCGAGGTCTATAATTTGATGATCGACCAGCTCCGGGAAGAGCGAACGAAATTACAGGAACAGCATTTCTTTCTTGAAAAACTCATTGAAGCATCGCCCATTGCAATCATTATCCTCGATTTCGACGAGAATATTGCCTCAGTGAACCTCAAAGCCAGGGAGCAATTCAGAAATGAAAGCGGTTGGCTGGTGGGAAGGAAATTGGAAGAAACCGGCTTTCCTTTGCTTGCCGAGCTGACTGGGATGCAGGACGGAGAGGCGAGGATTGTTAAAACCAATGGGGCGGTTACCTTTAAAGTGCAGCGTTCGCATTTCATGGACCAGGGCTTCAGCCGTTCATTCCTGATGATCGAGGAACTAACCAGCGAGATCATGGAATCGGAGAAAAATGCATATGGAAAGGTGATCCGGATGATGGCCCATGAAGTGAATAATACGCTGGGTGCGACGGACTCTATTTTGCAGACAACAAGTCACGTGCTTTCCAATACAGACTTTAGCGACATCCGGGAAGCGTTACAGGTTGCCTCTGAACGCAATCAGCGGCTGACCGTTTTCATGCGCAATTTTGCCGACGTAGTGCGCCTGCCTCTGCCGACAAGCTCAGAAACGGATATCATTACGCTCATCAAGGATGTAGTGGTATTTATGGAACCTGCAGCTTCCCAGCAGGGCGTCTCAATCTGCATGTCGTTGCCGGGAGGAATCATAACCAGGAATTTGGACAGGGGACAGATGGAACATGTGCTGGTTAACGTGATCAAGAACGCCATCGAGGCCTGTGCAGAAGGGAACCAAATTGTTCTGGAAGCGTCGGAGCATACGATTGTGATCAGGAATAATGGAAGGCCGATTAACCCGGAAACAGGTGTTAAGCTGTTTAATCCTTTTTTTAGCACCAAGCCCGACGGTCAGGGAATAGGCTTGACGTTAACCAGGGAAATTCTGACCAATCACGGGTTTGGTTTCTCTTTACAAACAGGAGCTGACGGCTGGACAGCTTTTACTATTGAAATGAGTGCCTGAATGTCATTTTCGCCATTTGCGGACCTGAATGGCAAAAGCATTTGCAGGGTTGACGACCATCAGTTGGTTCAGGTCTTTTTCCGTAAATCCCTTTGTTTTTAAAAGCGGAATGAGCTTTTCTGATATGGTCGTGAAACCCCTGAATTCGCCGCCATTTGGTTCTCCTGGGCGGTACCAACCTGCGTCGTGAGAGACAAGCACCTGATTTAACAGGCCGTTTGTGCGAAGGAAAAGGATCAATTCGGCGGTTTTGGCCAGGCTATCGTCGCTCACCCCGTCCAGACTTATCCAACAGCCGCTTTGTGCATTGCTCAACATTTCTTCGTGGGTACCATTTGCATGCACCCACACAAACGCTTTGGGATTAACTCCCATTTTTTTCAGGATTTCAATTTCTTGTTTCGCTGGAAGCGCAGGCCCCGTATGGGAACAAATGGTCAGGCCGGTTTGCAGATGCGTCAGCGCGGCGGCAGTTACCAGCTTTTGGTGCAAAGGAGAAAGTTGGCCGCTGTTGACACCCGTTTTGATAAAACCGGGTTTGATATCGGTACCGTCGATCCCGTTTCTGAATTCGCTGATCCATCTTTTGGAAAGCTGTTCGGCTGTTTCGGTAAAAGCCCATGCAGGGAGGTACTTGTTATCAGAAGCACCGTAGTAGCCGGTATTTGTCAAGATATTTAATCCCGATTGTTCAGACAGTTTTCGTAGCAAACGCACGTCGCGCCCAATGAATGCAGGTGTGCATTCCATGATGCTTTTGATACCCATTTTTCTGATTTCCAGCAGGTAAGGCAGTACTTTCTTGATCACGTCGCCATGGTTCCAACGATCGGAAGTAATGTGATCCGCTCCAATAAAGTCGACAAGAACGTGCTCATGAATGAGGCATGGACCCAGAGCGGCGGTATTTATTCTTCCTTTGACAGAGTACGTGACGGGCTGTTCAAAACTGATTTTTGGCAGAAAAAGTGAGGTTGCGGTGCAGATCTGCAGGAATTTTCTGCGGGAAAAACCCCGGTACACAGCTTGTCTGGAATCGTTGCACATGCGGAAAAAGGACTTTTGACATCAATAGCTCCTTCCATACGTCATATCACGAAGGCCTTATTCAATGATAATAAATGGAGTCGGACTGAACGATATGATAAAAATGATCAGCGCACAAATGCCCAGAATCACACGGGGCGTATCTAACGGCACGTCTTCTTCCGTTTCTGGATGGCGAATTCCCAGGAACCTGCCAAGGATAAACACAAAAGGCAAAAATCCGGTTGACCCCTGCCATTCAGGCCGAATGTAGGAAACTGCAAACTGCAGCACGACAATGATCAGACTGATCATCAGAGCCGTAGCGGGATTGTCGCTCACTCTTTTGAAGCAGATATACAGAAAGTAGATATAGATCGCCAGATAAAAGAACCTTTCATAAAATACCGCGTTGCTGCCCGTCGCGAACGAGTCCGTACGGAATAAGCCCAGCCCCGCATAAAAAGCAAAAATCCCGAAAAGCACCGGTGCGATCACATTAAATTTCTTCTTACCGATCAGTCCGTAAAGGATATGGCCGCCGTCTAACTGTCCGATCGGAATTAAGTTCAGAGATGTGAAGAACAATGCAAGATACCCCGCGAAAATATACGGATAGTGAATGATCTCATAAGGGTGAGGGAGACGGGCAGGATCAGCAACGTAATTTTTAAAAAGCCAAAACAGGATGTTATCTCCGAGAACCAGGTTTCCCGAAGCCTTTTCGTAAACAAACTGCGCATAATCCAGACCGTAGCGGGCATAATCCGGATGGACTTTAAAAATGTACTCAGGGGGTGGCAAATGTGTAAATCCATAAAAAAGTACCACAAGCGCAGCGATAAAACCTGCCAGCGGCCCGGCAATACCAATATCGAAAAATTTGAGGCGTGACTTTACGACGGACTTAATCCGGATAAAGGCACCCATTGTGCCAATGCTTTGCGATATCCCAAACCACAATGGGATATAATAAGGAAGCGTCACTTTCACGCGGTGGTATTTCGCGACGAAATAATGGCCGAATTCGTGAATCGTTAAAATAGCCAGGAAGGGGATCGAAAAGTGAAATCCCTGAACAAACTGGTACCAACCCATGAATTTTGTGTTCTCAGGAAGTTCCGCGCTTTCACTGCTTCCGCCAAGGAAAACAACAAAGTCATAGATGAACGAAAAGATGTTGCCGAACATCCATTCTGCACCAGCCATGGTCGTAGTGATTACGGTTACCACAAAAAGGAGCGCCTGAATGAGGTAAGTGCGCGTGTTAGACTGCATAGTCTTTCAGATATTCCAGGATGGTGACCGGTTTTTGAACGTGGATCGCATCAATCCCTATCGATGAGGCTGCCTGGATGTTGTCGTAATTATCGTCCAGAAACAAAGTTTCCTCCGCTTCAAGACCTGCCTCTTCGAGTACTTTCTGATAGATTTTCACATCCGGTTTCATCAGGCCCATTTCGTAGGAGAGGAATACCTTTTCGAAAAGATCATGCAGTTTTTTGATGCCTGTAGAAGCTTCAAGGATTTTGTTAACCTGTGTAATATGGATTGAGCTGGTATTACTCAGCAGGAATATGCGGTATTTTTCGGATAGCTTTTTGAGCAGCTCCACACGCTCGGGCGGCAAATCAAGAAGCAGGCTGTTCCATGCCGTATCAATCGCTTCATCGGACAGATCCGAGAAATCGAGTATCTCCCGAACGAAGTCCCTGAAACCATTTTCGTCCAATTTGCCAGTTTCGAACTGTCGAAAAAGGTCGTTTTCTTTAAATATGGTCAGGATTTCGCTTTGCTCTTTTCCGCTCAACTCGGCAAATGATTTAGATGCTACCGGAACGTCAATGTTGAGGATTACATCACCCAGGTCAAAGATGATGTTTTTGATTTGCGTGTTTTTCATGACAGGTTATTCAACAACAACACCCATTGCGCAGAACTTTTCAATGCGCTGGTCAATCCGGTCTTGCTCTGAAATAGCAGTAAGTTCAGTGATATTTTCAAGTATTACCTTTTTCAATTCTTCAGCCATCCATTTGTGATCGAGATGCGCACCCCCCAGCGGTTCTGCGATAATACCGTCGATAAGGTTGTTCTTCTTCATATCCTTGGCTGTAATTTTCATTGCTTCGGCTGCCTGCTCTTTAAAATCCCAGCTTCTCCACAGGATTGCGGAGCAGTTTTCAGGAGAAATCACAGAATACCAGGTATTTTCGAGCATGAGTACGCGGTCGCCGATCGCTATGCCCAGTGCGCCCCCGGAGGCTCCTTCGCCAATGACAATACAGATCACCGGCACTTTCAGCATAAACATTTCTTTAAGGTTCCTGGCGATGGCCTCGCCCTGTCCGCGCTCTTCTGCCTCCATGCCGGGAAATGCGCCCGGTGTGTCGATCAGGGTAACAATAGGTTTGTTGAACTTTTCGGCCAGTTTCATCAGGCGTAGTGCCTTACGGTAACCTTCAGGATTGGGCATCCCGAAATTTCTGTGCTGCCTTTGCTTCGTGTTTCGTCCTTTCTGCTGTCCGATCAGCATAAACGATTGGCCTCCCACATTGGCCAAACCGCCAATGATAGCCGGATCGTCGCGCACCTGGCGGTCGCCGTGCAACTCGATAAACTCGTCACAGATCAGTTCGATATAGTCCAATGTATACGGACGATCGGGATGACGCGAGAGCTGTACACGCTGCCAGCGCGTAAGGTTCTCAAATATTTCTTTTCGAAGATTTGTAATATTATTTTCCAGTAAGGAAATGGCATCGGAAAAATCTACATTGTTTTCCTTTGCTAATGTTTTCATTTCTTCGAGCTTGCGTTCGAGCTCGGACATAGGTTTTTCGAAATCCAGGTATGTTCTCATATTCAGGTTCTTGTGGTTTGGCTAGCGGGTCTTAAAGTTCATAGGTGCGACCCCTCTCCGGTATTTCTACAGATTTATAGCCTAGTTTTTCAATAATACTTTGGAGCTCAGCCATACTCTGCTGCTCCCCATGAACTAGGAAAACCCCTTTCAGTTTTTCCGGGTCCTGCATCCCGACAAATTTAACCAGGTCACTTTGGTCTCCGTGGCCGCTAAATACGTCAATTTTTTCAATATTAGCCAAGACGGGCAATTGCTTTCCGCGGATAGAAATCGTATCCTGCCCGTTTAGCAGCCGCCATCCCAGTGTTCCCTCAGAGGCATAACCGATCATAAGAATGGTTGCATAGGGATTGCCTATGTTTGCTTCCACATGCTGCTCTACCCGTCCTCCTTGTACCATTCCAGAAGAGGATATAATGATACACGGTTCATTATAATTGGAAACCGCGCGGCTGGCATCAGAACTTTCCAGGTAAATCAGGTTTTCAAAATCGAAAAGCATATCGTTATCCTCCTGAAAATTGCGTGCCTCTTTGTTCAGAAGTCTTACATGACGCTGGTAAACTTTGGTGCTGCTGTGGGCTAACGGGCTGTCCGAGAACACTTTGATATATGGAAACGATTTGTCCATGTAAAGCTTGTTCAAAGTATAGAGCAATGCCTGGGTCCGCCCGACGCTGAAAGAGGGGATAATCAGGCGTCCCGGAATGTCAATGCAGGTCCGACGGATCACATCGGCCAGCGCATCTACCGGCAGGTCCTTACTTTCGTGCAGGCGGTTGCCGTAAGTTGATTCGCAAATCAGATAATCGACCTGTGGGATTTCCTGAGGATCGATCAAGAGAGGATAATTTTTCCGGCCGATGTCACCAGAAAAGCATAGCCTTTTTTTCTGACCTTCCTCATAAACTTCCACGACAATGTGGGCTGCACCAAGCAAATGTCCGGCGGCATAAAATGTAACGGTAACATTATCGGCAATGCGATATCTCTGCGCAAATGAAACCGGGACAAAGTTTTCCATGGCTTCCAGCACGTGTTTTTCCACAAAGTAGTCTCTCGGCACTTCTTTTGCTTTTTTGCCACGTTTCTTGCCTGAAGCGCCGTTCCGGGCATTCAGGCGTTTTTGATGCAGATTTGCGGCATCCTTTAGCAGCAGCGAAGTCAGCGCAAGGGTAGGCTCTGTACAAACCACCCGGCCTTCAAATCCCTCTTTGTATAAATTAGGGATATTGCCTGAATGATCAATGTGTGCGTGTGTTAAAAGTACGGTGTTGATTAAGCTTGGTTCAAAGGGAAAGACACCCTTTTGTTCTTCATATCTGGTCCTTTTACCAATCTCGTCCAAGTCAAAGTCAGAGCCGCAATCAATCAGTATTCGGTAATCATCTGATTCCAGGAGAAACATGCTACCTGTAACTTGCTGTGCAGCTCCCCAAAATGTCAATTTCATATATTAAAAGGGGTGTGAATATTATATTGGGGTTTCTCTCTCAGCGGGAGAAAGCAATATGACTATGTTATCCTGTTATTGCAAACAGCGAATCAAATGCCTAATATCTAACAAAAGTACCAAAAAAGAGCGTGAGATTTGGACATTCCTTATTAGTTTAGATTCCGGTATCCCTGTTTTCGCCTCATCCAGATACCTTTGTGAACGTTTATGAGATTTTATCTATTCTTTTTTTTAATATTTTTCTTTCAAAAGGGGTTTCCCCAAACCATCGACAGCACTGCACTTAACAGCCTTCGTGACGCTGTTCTGGAACTGCAGAATAGCGAAATGATGAGGAGCGGCTCACTTGGCGTCAGCGTGAAATCGGTCAAAGAAAAAGGCTTTGTGTTTGGTTTCAATCAGGAGCGCTCTTTGCCTTCCGCGTCGACCTTGAAGCTGGTTTCCACGGCGACTGCTTTGTCAGTGTTTGGCGGAGATTACAAATTTCAGACTTTTCTTGAATATGACGGTTCAATCAGGGGGGATACCTTGGTTGGCAATTTATTCATCCGCGGAACCGGTGACCCTTCCCTGGGCAGCGACAGATTTACCGGATACTTGAAATCCAATGAGTTGTTATACAGATGGACGGCGGCCGTGAAGAAAGCAGGTATCAAATACATCAAAGGTAAGGTACTGGCCGACGCGTCATTTTTTGATAGTGGCACAGTGGCCAGCACCTGGATCTGGGGTGATATTGGCAATTATTATGGTGCTGGTGTTCAGGGACTTAACTTTAATGAAAATTTATATAAGATCAAATTCAAGCCGGGTACCGAACCGGGAGATCCGGCGGGTTTTCTGGGAATTGAGCCTGATATACCTTATTTGTCATTTGTCAATCAGGTTTCGACCGGGGAAAGAGGGTCGGGGGACAAAACCATCGTTTATAGCAGCCCATTTGGAAACAATGTCGTTCTTACCGGGACAGTCCCTGCGGGCGTGGCGACGTTTATAGTAAAGGGTTCCATTCCCAACCCGGCCGAGTATGTGGCGTTTGCGCTTAAAAGAAACCTGACCGTTGCATCCGTATTGGTAATGGAAGAGATTTTACCATCAAAAATCACCAATGCAATAAACCCGACCACCAAAGTGGTCCTGGACGAATACAAGTCTCCGCCATTGCGCGACTTATGTCAGCAGGCAAATTATTGGAGTATTAATCTTTTCGCTGATACATTTTTCAAGCAAGCCGGAAAAAGACTGTCTGGTAAGTCGGACTATGACAATGCCGCTTTGGCAGTCACTGCATTTTGGGCGGGAAAAGGTGCGGACCTGAGGGGATTTTACATCAAGGACGGAAGCGGGCTCTCCCCGTCGGGGGCGATCACGGCCAATAGCTTGACGGATATCCTAAATCTGGCAAATGCAGATGCGAGTTTCAGCGATTTTTACAAAAGCATCGCCGTGCTTGGGCAGAATGGGACCGTGCGGAACCTGGGGAAAGGGAGCAGAGCGGCAGGCAATATGCATGTCAAAAGCGGTTCTATCGAAGGTACCCGGGCATTTGCGGGATATGCTACATCCAAGTCCGGTGCTTTATTGAGTTTTACGGTTATTGCAAATAAGTATATGCCTGGAAGCCAGCGTCTTGTATCGGATGAACTGGTCAGGTTAATGACCTTGATAGCGCAATTATAACCTTCATTGAATAGCTTTGCATTGTTTTTTAGGTTTTTAGAAATTAAAATTGCTTTACAGCAACCCAATAGAAATTCCTGTTATGATTAAAACTGACGTTTGTGTTATTTACTATGGCAAGCCTTATCAAACCATTATTTCGATCCTCACACTCCTGAAATTCAGTCGCCAGCACATCAATAAAATATACATTACGGTTGAAAAACGTCAGCCTTTCGACAAGTTCGGGGATGTGTACCAGGTGATTAATGCGATCCGCCCGCTTATTGAAATTGATTTGTACTATCCCAAATACTTTTATAACCTGGGTGGCCTGGATTACGACCGTACCCGCACGGATTCGGAGTACCGTTGGCAAATCCCGTATCAATATGCTTTGGACAATGCAACTTGCGATTACCTTTTTATCATGCACAATGATATGGTTTTCCATAAAGATATGATTGGGGATATGCTTCCGGTGATTACGGGCGACGATCAGATCGCAGGAACGGGTTCTATTGGTCAGTGTTGGTCGTGCCCTGGATTTTCCGCCGGCGTGTGCCATGGTTCAAAATACCATGAATTCATCCCCACCTATGAAGAAGCATTGGAGCTTCACGAAAGATTTGATACGCCACGCAAAGAAAAGGACATCGAAGTGATCGAGACGGGGCGTCACTACCCGATGCCTGAGTGCCGCCTTAATGAATATGCCTGTATGATAGACCTGGCCATTTATCGCAGGCAGACATTGCCAAAAGGCGATAACGTGTGTTTTGGAGGTAACTGGGGCTTTACGGCCGATTTAGGCACCGGCTGGTTTTACCAGATGGTGAACCAGGGCTTCAAGTTTAAACATTTTGTTTTGGAAGACTATGCGCTGCATTCGGCTTTCAATCCGGTCGGGCAGGGGATACATGCTTACTCCAAGCAGGATAACTACAATCTGAGCGAGGATAATGCTTTGAAATACCTGAAAGAAAACTTCAATACGGATGCATCTCTGGATTTTACCTATAAAATGTTGGCCAGACTACGGACAGTTTACGGGAAACTGGGGCAAAAGCGCGATCTGTACGAGCATAAAGTAAAAAAAGCGATTAATCTGATAGTCAGTCGATAACATTTTTGACAGAAAACCGGAAGTGCCTAACACCCCGGTTTTCTGCTGCAGAAAGCAATGTTACTGCACGACTTTCTCAATGATAAAATTGTGATTGGTATAGATGCAAAGGTCTGCAGCTACTGTTAATCCTTCCCGTACCATTTCTTCTGCTGTTAAATGCCCCGCATGTTTTTTAAGTGCCTGGGCAGCCGATAACGCATAATTTCCTCCTGACCCAATCGCGGCAATCCCATTTTCGGGTTCCAGCACATCCCCGGTACCGGAAATGACCAATATTTCGTCTTTGCTGGCTGTAATCATCATGGCTTCGAGCTTTCGAAGGTAACGGTCTGTCCTCCAATCTTTTGCCAATTCGATAGCCGCGCGTTTCATATTGCCGCCGTATGCATTCAGTTTTTCTTCAAATTTTTCCAGGAGCGTAAATGCGTCGGCTGTTGATCCGGCGAAGCCTGCCAATATTTTTCCTCCCGACAAAACCCTGATCTTTCTTACGTTGCCCTTCGCAACCGTATTGCCCATTGTTGCCTGTCCGTCCGCACCTAGTGACACGCTTCCGTTGTGAAGTACGCCAAGAACAGTGGTTGCATGTATTTTTTCCATGAAGTGGTTATCCTGATTAAAATTATAAAGCGCGTTTAAAACAAAAGTGCCAGGCTGAAAACCTGACACTTTGTATGTTTTGTCTAAAATTGGTTAGTTCTTCAATAGAATGGCTAAAATTGCATCCTGTGTTGCCGCAATTTTACTGACATTGGTATCAAGCGTGTCAAAACGGACATCCATTTTATCCAATCGGTTTTCGACGCTGTCAAAACGAACATCCATTTTATCCAATCGATTTTCAATGTTATTAAAACGACCGTCCATCTTGTCAAGTCGAACCTCAATCTGATCAATCCGGCGTTCGATTTTGCCAATCTCGTCGGACATGGCCATTTGACCTTTCAGCAAGAAAGTATATCATCACTTTGTTTTTCGACAATGCGGCCGATATTTAAAACCAAATGCGTCAAATTATCGACTTTCTTCTCCATAACATCAAACCTGACAATGAACTCGGCAAGAACCGGCCCAATTTGATCTAACTCTGGCTAGGTGTCATGGTGTGTGAATTTAAAAATGGGCGTTTAAATCTTAAGAACTTAAACGAGCATACTCATAGGCTCTTCCAGCAGCTTCTTGACTGTCAAAAGGAACTGAGCGGCAGTCGCACCATCCACGACGCGGTGATCGGCCGAAAGCGTTACCTTCATGATGTTGGTCGGGTACACCGTTCCGTCTTCTTTGAAAGCAGCTACTTTTTTAATACCACCCACTGCCAGGATGCAGGAATCCGGCGGGTTAATAATGGCTGTGAATTCGTCCACACCGAACATTCCCAGATTTGAAACAGAGAAAGTATTCCCTTCCCAATCCTTAGGCTGCAACTTTTTGTCCTTCGCTTTTCCTGCCAGGTCTTTCACTTCGCCAGAAATCACAGACATCGTTTTTTTATCCGCATCGCGGATAACGGGAACCAGCAAACCTTCGTCCACTGCAACTGCAACCCCAATATTTACATAATTATATTTCCGGATTTTATCTCCCAACCAGGCCGAATTGACGGCAGGATGTTGTTTCAATGCCAGCGCACAGGCTTTGATCACCATATCATTGAATGATATTTTGGCAGGGCTAACCTCGTTGAGCTGCGGACGGAGCGACATTGCTTTATCCATCACGATTTCCATGGTCACATAGAAATGCGGAGCTGTAAATAAGCTTTCGCTCAACCGGCGCGCGATGGTTTTGCGCATTTGGGAGATTGGCGTATCTACAAAGTCGCCAGTGGCAGGAGCACTTGTAGCCGCAGGTTCAGTAGCTTTTGGCGCGGGAGCCGACGTTGGGGCCGGTACTTCAGCAGGCGTAGCAGCTTTCGCAGCGGGTTTAAACTCATCAACGTCACGTTTGATGATCCTTCCATTTTCACCAGTGCCTTCAACTTCGTTTAGCTTAATCCCTTTTTCGTCTGCCAGGCGTTTCGCTAATGGAGAGGCTTTGATACGATCGCCCGAATCTGCCACAGAAACCGGTTTCTCGTTGCCATTCAAATTTTCAGCAGATGTTGTACTTTCAGCTGGAGCAGTGTTTTCTGATTCCTGCGCGCCTTCACCATTTTCTCTGGCAATCAGTGCTTCTACATTCGCACCTTCTTCACCAATTACGGCAATGATGGCATCAACAGGAACAGATTCCCCTTCTTTAATGCCGATAAAAAGCAAAGTGCCATCCTCATAAGCTTCCAATTCCATGGTCGCTTTATCGGTCTCGACTTCGGCCAGTATATCTCCTGATTTTACTTTATCTCCAACCTTTTTCTGCCATGAAACCAGCGTACCTTCTTCCATGGTATCGCTCATTTTCGGCATACGAACGACAGCAGCGTTGATTTTCTCAGTGGGTGCAGCAGGTTTTTTGGCAGCAGGTTGAGGAGTAGCGGTTTCAACAGGCGCTGGTTTTGCTTCTTCCTTGGCGGGCGCGGGCGCCGCGCTTCCATTCGAAGCAGCCCCGTTGCCTACACCGTTGCCGCCGTCCAAGAGTGCCTTATAGTCTTCACCCTGGGCGCCAACGATGGCCATAATCCCGTTGATGGGCACAGCGTCACCTTTGTTTACACCGACATAAAGAAGCGTACCGTCATAATAAGATTCCAGGTCCATAGTCGCTTTGTCGGTTTCGACTTCTGCGATGATTTCACCGGATTTTATTGTATCACCTACTTTTTTGTGCCATTCTGCGATAACACCTTCTTCCATGGTGTCGCTCATTTTGGGCATACGAATTACTTCTGCCATATCGCTCGTTAAGGTATTTTAGTTTCTTGGTCTGAAATTAGAATTACGTCAAAATTACAACAAAAGGTGAATACCTCAGGCCTTTCATATCATAAAATTGACCAAATCGAATGTTTTAGCGGGAGGGTAAACGGTGCGGTATTTTTCACGATATATCTATTCCGGAAATTGCCTGGCCGATTCCACTTGGGCGTCAACCCATTTGTTTAAAGCACTTTCACCCGTTAAAGGTGTCATTCTCAAAGTCCTGAAAAAATTTTTCGCGACTTTTAACCGCTTTCTGAATGTGTAGGAGGTTTCACCGAGCGTATTGCCGTTTCGTTTTACAGATATGCCGGTGCATTTGAGGCTGGTCTTTGCGATAGCGCCAATGAGATAGGGGCCGTAGGGAAGAAATCCCAATAGTCTTCGAGCTGCGTTATTTTTTATCAGAAAAAACAAACCTGCGTTCCTCGGGACCCTGCCTCCCGAGAACCATGAAACAAGTGATTTGAAAACAAGAGAGGTGAGCAAACGGCCCGTGGATTCGTAGCTGCCGTTTCTTTTCGCGAAAACTACGTCTTCGTCTTTTCCTAGTGCCTGAACCATTTCGGGCAGGAATTCCGGTTCGTCCTGCAAATCTGCATCCATACAGGCTATGATCTCACCTTTGGCAAATGACATGCCGAGAAGAAGCGCACTGCTTTGGCCGAGGTTCTGTCGCAGGTTGATGACTTGAAATGGGGAAGTTTTTGGAAGGGATTCAAGTATCAATGCAGAATCGTCAGGAGAATGATCATTCACATAGATGATATCCAGGTCCCAGTTTTCCCGGGTTGCAACGCTCCCAATTCGTTCGTGCAGCGCAACAAGCGTTTTAGCACTCTTATAGACGGGTACCACGATGCTGATCCTGGTCATCAATAGCCTTTTTGATAATTCACAACGTGGAGTAATTCCTTTCCGGAGAGATAGCGCTTCAGATTTTCCTCAAATAACGCCTGCCAGCGAAATGCAGGTCCTTCCAGGCTTCTGCCGACATGTGGACTGACGATGATGCGGGGCTCTTCCCAGATCGGATGGTTGCCGGGAAGAGGTTCCGTTTCAAAAACATCCAGGGCAGCGCCCGCTATTTTACCTGCCCGTACTATCTCCAAAAGGGCATGATCGTCCAGGGTGCCCCCACGCCCAATGTTCACGACGAAAGCAGATTCCGGCAATTTTTGAAGTTCTTCTTTTCCGATAAAATGGAATGTATCGGGTGTTTTGGGAAGACAAAGGATCAACGCGTCTGTATCAGGCAGTTGGTTCTTCCAGTGCCTGGACCCGTATACGTTAAAACCTCCGTCGGACGAATCGCCCGTTTGATTTCTAATACCTGCCACTTTTCCGCCCATGGCTTGAATGAGCCGCGCAATTTCCTGCCCGAGGCTTCCCCATCCTGCAATGAGGCACCTACTGCCATGTAGCGTGGGTAGTCTGTGACGTCTCCAGGTTTTTCCGGTCTGTTCATCCCTTAATAAGTGCAGGGAACGAAAAAGACTCAGTAGCAGTGCCAATGTATGTTCTGCCAGTTCAGCGTCATAAATTCCTTTGACACAGGTGAGTATGATATTTTTGTCAAGCAGTGCCTGCTTTTGTTGCAAAATGAGATCAACTCCGACAGAATTGGATTGCATCCACCGAAGCTTTTCGGCATAAGGTAAACTCTGAAGAAAAAACCGGTTCCCTAACACGATCTCTGCGTGAGGGATCAGCATCTGGGCTTCCTCCTGCGTTGAGGCCCATCTGATTTCGTGGTTTGCAGCGATTTCCTGTAATTTTTTTAGATGATCCGGTACCGGTTCGTACATTAAAAGGATCATACATAATGCGGATTGGTGGTCCAGCTTTCAACCTGCTGTTTGAATTGCTGGTAATCGGATTCAATTTCTGCTTCTGACCTGGAAAGTGCTTCCCGATAGGCTTTCCTGATGCTTTGAACGATCAATTCCATGCTGTAATTCCGAATGTCATTCATAAAAGACCTTCGCAAAAAGCTGAAATTAATCCCCAGTCGGGCATATTCGTTAATGAGATATTTGCTGGCGATGGGCTTGCCATTGGGAGGATAGGTGACGCCGCCTGCACCTAGGGGTATACTGAATTGCTTCCTGACATTCCTGACAGTGTCATTCATCAGCGGTACAAAAATATTCCTGCTATTTTGCTGGATGTGCAGGTCGTTCAGGCCGATATAAGCCCTTTTCAGTGGTAACGCTGCAAGCTCTGCCAGGCAGTCAAGCGCAGGTACCGTTTCAATCAAAATATTTAAAGCGACGCGTTTTCCAATCAGATTATAAGTTTGCCTAACTTCTTCTGCCGAGCGGACCATCGGCAAAAAGATCTCATCTGCCCCGGCCCCGATCGCGAGTTCTATTTCATACAAAGTGTGTTCCGGTGAAAAACCGTTGATCCGGCAAATCAGCCTGCCTTCCGGAAGCACTTCCCGGACACGGCATAAGTCCTCATAAGAATCGTAATTGATCTGGGTGTCAAACCGGTCTTGCCGGGTCTTTTTCCCCTGATTTTCCCAATCTATGATAATTCCGTCTACACCTGCCATGATAGCGCTGCGTGCAATCAGAGGATTGTTGGAGAATAGAAAAAGTTGAAAATCATTGGAATTCGGTAAAGTGTGATTCATAGATTCCTCGTTTTTTTGGCGACCACGAGACAACTGGTTCCAAAGGGTATTTTGTTTTGATTTCTAATGGCCGTGATTTCCCAACGTAGCAGTTGCCTTAGAAAACGGGAAGCAAAAGGCCTCCCCGCCATGTGCTCGTTTTTTTTCTTTCCGGGAGAATTTTTCTTTTTGATACCGAGCTTGTTGGGCAACACCCTCATCAGCCACATAGGCAACCAGACCAACGAAAAAAAATAGGTTTTGTAAGTTACTTCAAACCCGGCTCCTTCGAGAATGTTGGTCAGCCCATCCAGGGTATAACGCCGAAAATGGCCAAGCTGCTCGTCATTATCAGACCATAGACTCCCAAAAGCAGGCACTGTTAGCATCACCAACCCGTTGATTTCCAGTAGTCCGTTGATTCGTTCCAGGAAAAGGTTATCGTCCTTGATATGTTCCAGGACGTCAAAAAAGCCTGCTGCGGGTAACGTACCTTCTACTTTTGTAACATAATCTTCCAGCGTGCTGTGGATTGTTTTCCGGATACCTCTTTTCTGGGAATTTTGGATGCCCGAAAGGTAGGGTTCGATCAAGGTTACTTCATAGCCAGCATTTTGCATGGCCAGCGCCGTAATTCCGTTACCCCCTCCGATATCGTAAAATTCCCGCGGAAATTGGTTCGCCTTCATGGCTTCCACGAGGCAGTCGTTTCGGTGCTGATACCAGAAAGACATGTCCTCCATTTCGAAACAAACCGTGTTCCCATCGTCGGGATAAGAGACAATCCAGTTTTCCCTGTTGTCGACCATTATATTTTTTCCCCAGTGATGATTTGAAAAGGCAAAAAGGTATTCAGTCCCGGTAGTTTCTCAAGTACCCTTTCGGTTTTCTGTCCGACTGGCGTATTGGCCAGGAAAGGGGGGTAAAATCCGAAACGTTTGATTTTCAGGTTTTTCCACCCTGCATATTCCATTGCCCCGAAAAGTTTGCTTTTGGTCATATCGGCTACCCCTTTGTCGCCCTGCCATGACATTCCCGGAGTGAGCGCGATCTGCAGGTAGTAGAGGGGGTTGTACGCATTGGGTTCCAGGAATACCAATTTTGCGCCGGGCTTCGCAATGCGGTACATCGCCTGGAAGCAGGCTGCCAGATTATGAAAATGGTGAAGTGCCATAAAGCCCATCACCACATCGAATTGTTCGTTTAGTTCCTCGGGAGCGTCGAGTATGTCAGCCGCATGCAGCTTGACGGGGAATTTGTTGTCGTTATGGACTAAAAGCTGCTGTAATAAAAAAGGGGATAAGTCGAGGCCCTCCACTTTGTAACCCTGGGCGAGGAAATTGAGCGTATACTTGCCCATGCCGCAGGCCACATCAATAATCCTGTCGCTTTTTTTGATGCCTGCGAAGTCGATCACTTCCCTGACGTGCCTCCGGACGTACGGAGAGTAAACGGGAATCATGGTCTTCTTGATCTTATGCCCAAAATAGTCGAGCTGCTGATTGTTATGGAACCGAATATTGGAAACTACAATACTCATGGATGAAAGCGGTTAGTTTCTTTTTGCAATCAATATAAAATAAATTGAAATGACTCGCAATAAATGAATTACAGAATTATCTAGCGTCCCCGGAAATGAGCGACCGTTTAATTAGCTGATTTACAGAACTGCGTATAGCGTAACGTGCCAGATTGCCGATTCGAAGTCGGCGATTTTACGCAGACCGGATTTTTCCGGGTGTGCAATCGTTTCTGCGGAGAGAATATAACGGCAGGACAAGTCTTTCAACGCAACAGAAGATAAAACGATGTCGCGTTCAGGTGGTGTCATGTCTTTGGTCATGGTCGTATTGAAATAGCCGATCTTTTGGTCATAGACAATGATGCATTGACTTCCCCAATAATCGAAAAAGCCCTTGTTCGTGGCATCTTTTTCCAGTTCCTGAGCAATAATTTTTCTAAATGCGGACTTGTAAGTGCGCGGGTAATTGCTTGAATAACCGTCAATTGTCCAGAATCCATTGTATTGAGCAACAGCAGGAGGGATTCCAATGCTTGCTACACGATAAGATGAGATGGGCTTATTCATGTAGTCCCTGATTTTCCTGAAAAGATCTTCCGCGTAATAGTCTTTATAAGTGAAAATATAATGATAGGGCTGTATATGGACCCATTTTTTGAAAAATCTTTCATAATAAGTAGGCTGGTAGGCAAAACAAACTGCCATTTGCAACGCAAAAACTGCGGATATGATCTGCCTCTTATGGGTATTACCTAATAACAGAATCGCCTGAGCAGCAGCCAAATGCCACAAAAGTTGTAGGAAAATATGAAAACGTTCCAGGCTATACATCCTCAGTAAATCGGATTTGTTCCTGAGATTAACTACCGGTTCCCATTGAAGGCTCGCAATGTACAGGCATATCAGGGTGATGAAAGCGATTGTAGCTGCCAGACCGTAGGGGAGTCTTTTGTTTTTTATGGTATGGAAGCAAAAAACCAGCAGTGTGAACGGTAACAGGACAAACGTATGCAGCGAGAGTGCCACATCTACATTGCCTAGGAGAAAATACCTGACAAAAATCTTAAAACAAATACCGATAGGGGCAGGAAAACGGAGCATGTCTATCCGGTGGGAGACGAATCCTTTTCCTGCCAAAAGATTCTCCATTAAATCCAGCTTGGTAAGCAGGAACACCGATAAAAGAACCGCGAACGCAAGGAGTAAACGAGGGACAAATTGCTTTTTGATCACATCGTACACGATCAGAACCAACAACGCAAAGAGGATGAACACGCCCGCAGATTGGAAATTGGATGTGAACGGGAAAAAGGCTACAATCAGCCAGTCCCAGCTCTTATTCTTGTTCCTCCGGATGTTTAAGACCGCAAACAGCAGCAAAGGTTGTCCCGCAATGCTCAGGCCCCACGTGGGCAGAAACGGCGTAAAGGCGAAGGAAAGTGCCAAAAAAGCAGAAGAGAGCCTGTCTAGACCGAGATGGTGGCGGCATAAGAGCCACATACCAGCCAAAGCTACAAGGCTAATGACCAGAATGAGTGACTGATACGCATAAAAAGTGGGCAGAATCAGGTTAAGCCAATAATAAAAATGGGAGGTGCTCACCAATGTAAACTTGGGGACCCCATTCATAAAAGGCTCTACGATAGCGGAAGATGGCGCCCATGCATAGCCGTTTTGGGTAACGATCCTGTGCCATACGACGTAGGAGTCCAGCGAATCGAAAGCGTTGAAGAAGGCCTTTTGCCCTAACAGCAGATTGGGCAAATGATAAAGGCAAAATACAAGCGTTACACCGATGACGTGAAACTGCCCGTATTTTGCCTTCATATGCAAAAATCTAGTTGATTTTAAGAACAGCCATAAATGCTTCCTGAGGTATTTCGACGTTGCCTACCTGGCGCATTCTTTTCTTACCCTTTTTCTGTTTTTCAAGCAGCTTGCGTTTACGGGAAATATCACCTCCGTAACACTTCGCCAAAACGTCTTTTCGCATGGCCTTCACGGTTTCCCTGGCAATGATCTTTTGTCCGATGGCCGCCTGGATGGCAATCTCGAACATCTGGCGAGGTATCAGCTCGCGCAACTTTTCACAAAGCTTTTTGCCCCATTCGTAGGATTTCGAACGGTGTACAATAGCCGACAAAGCATCAACGGGCTCGCCGTTCAGCATCACGTCCAGTTTTACCATATCGGATTCCTGATAGCCCGCCAGCTCGTAATCCAATGAGGCATAACCTCTTGAAATGGTTTTAAGCCTGTCAAAAAAGTCGAAAACAACCTCAGCCAACGGGATTTTGAACTGTAACTCCACACGCTCGGAAGTGAGATAAACCTGATTTTTAAGTATCCCTCTTTTGTCCATGCACAAGTTCAGGATCGGGCCAATGTAATCCGACTTTGTAATGATCTGTGCATTGATATAGGGTTCTTCGATTGTTTTAATGACGGTAGGGTCGGGCATTTCCGAAGGTGCGCTGATGTTAAGCAACTTATCCTTTGTAGTGAGCACCCTGAACTGTACAGACGGTACGGTTGTGATGACCGTCATATCAAACTCGCGTTCTAACCTCTCCTGGACGATCTCCATGTGCAGCATCCCAAGGAAGCCGCAGCGGAAGCCGAAGCCAAGTGCTGCGGATGTCTCCGGTTCCCAGACCAGTGCCGCGTCGTTCAACTGCAGTTTTTCCATGGCCTCACGCAGTTCTTCGAATTCGCTGGTGTCGACCGGATAAATACCGGCAAAAACCATGGGTTTCACTTCAGAAAAACCCACGATAGCCTCACTGGCAGGACGATCAATATGTGTAAAAGTGTCGCCAACCTTCACTTCCTTGGCAACTTTAATTCCTGAAATAAGATAACCCACATCACCGCACTCCACAACCTGCTTCGGGATTTGGGCTAACCCCAGGGTCCCAATTTCGTCGGCAATGTATTCTTTGCCTGTCGCCATGAATTTGACGCGGTCGCCTTTTCTGATGGTCCCGTTTTTGACACGGAATATGACTTCGATGCCCCGGTACGAATTAAAGGCTGAATCGAATATCAAAGCTTGTAAAGGCGCTTTCGGATCGCCCACCGGCGCAGGTATACGCTCTACGATCGCATTGAGGATGTCTTCAATGCCAATTCCTTCTTTTCCGCTGGCGGGTATAATGTCTTCTCTTTTGCAATCCAGCAACTCTACCATTTCGTCCTTGATCTCTTCGGGCATGGCCCCGGGCAGGTCAATTTTATTGAGGACCGGAATAATGACGAGATCATGGTTGATCGCAAGGTATAGATTGGAAATGGTCTGTGCTTCTGTGCCTTGTGATGCATCTACCAGTAAAAGAGCACCTTCGCAGGCTGCAATGGAACGGGATACTTCGTACGAGAAATCGACGTGACCCGGGGTATCAATCAGGTTGAGTGTGTATTCTTCGCCTTGGTAAAGATACGTCATCTGGATCGCGTGGCTCTTGATCGTGATGCCGCGCTCGCGTTCCAGGTCCATGTTGTCCAATAGCTGGGCCTGCATTTCACGCTGGGTAACCGTTTTTGTGAATTCCAGCAGGCGGTCCGCCAAAGTACTTTTACCGTGGTCAATATGGGCAATAATGCAAAAATTACGGATTTTCTTCATGAAGTAGTGACTAATCAAATGCCTTGGAGTATAAGTTCAGGCCAAAGCAATCACAAAATTACAAGGGTAATTAATATTTCAACAGCTTTTCTCGTGAACTTCCAACTTTTCCCGGCATCCAGGCTTTCTTGTAAAACAGAAAAAGAACTAAAACAACCAACGGGAAAAGTTTTCCATAACGGATCAGGCAGGCAGATAACCCTGTCAGAAATAGTAGTATCACAGGGTGGGGGAAGAAATCAAGCAGTGTCCGGTACCATTTTCGGAGGGAATCGGGCCCGCCCTTTTCAAATGCCATCTCGATCTGTTGATTAAAATCGAAAGCTTTAAGCAGCGTAGTCAGCCACGGACTGTGCTGAGAGCTGTCATACCGGAGGTTCCGGGGCCATTTCAGGAGTGTCGCATATGCCAGAATCAAAGCCATCAGGAAGGGGCCGAATGTCATTCGCATGAGGATAACCATCGGCAAATGGAGAAGCAACGCGCCCAGCATGGCCCACCTGGTAAGTTTGCTTCGGATCAGGAGCAAGGCGATGCCCAGCTGAAGAACGATCACACTGATGCCCGTCAGTTGCGAAAGGACCATGGGCGGAAATCGCCTGGCTATCGAAATGTAAAAAGGTATCTGATGTTTTGTGATCAAAAGTGTCTCCATACTCGCGCCTGTCCACCAGTCTATGTCGAATATCTTGTTCAAATCGGCCCCGAGATAGAGGACAATCAGTTGGAAACGGATTAAACCGGTGCCGGTTTCGGCATTGCTGAACGCCGTACAGAGAAAAAGACAGGCCGTAAACAAATGGGCGACCGAAATACAGGTCTGGCAGGAAAGTGTGCCGACCAGAAATGCGCTGCCCGTCAGGAATGCGCCAGTCCGGACCCATGAAGAAAAGAGTAAGATGGCTATACCGGATATAAACCAGACATGTATACCTTGATTATACTGGGAGTCTGTCCCGATTCTGCCAAGAAATTCAAAAACAGGAAAAGCTCTGCCCCCGCCCTGATTTCCCTTAAAAGGGGACTCCGCAGTCATGAATAAGTACACCGAGAGCAGCCTGACCAGTAAAACCAGTTCTGGGAAAACCTGCTTTTCGAGCAGATAAAATGGGTTCAGATGTCGCATATCAGAACGAAGCTGCAATCCAGCGGTAAGTGCGGTTTGGTCCCCCATTCCTCGAGTAGACTACGTGGACGCTATCGGGATGATCTGTTTTCGTTTTTTCGGCTGATTGTATAATACGGGTCAGATTTCCAACTGCATGCGCTTCCCACGCACCTTGGGCAATACCATATCGATCCTCAGTCTTTTTTTGATCCCACGGGAAACCATTTTCAAAAGCGGTGATATGGTAGCGGATCTGCGTGGTATGCGGCGCCCATGACAGCGTTCGCGTATCTCTCGTCAGTTCATAAATGGTATTGATCATTTGTGCCCCAAGAAAAAGCAGGCCGGGGGCCCAATTTCTGAATTTGGAATTGCTCATGGTAGGTAGTGTGCTTGGACAGGAGGATTGTTATATGGTAAAAATGATAAATTTAAGTATTAAAGTGAAAGAAAGGCGCGTTTAAATTTGCTATTACACAAATTATTTAATCATTTGATTAAATAATTTGTACGGCTCAAAAACCTCTTTTACTTTTGAGTGCTAAAAGCAGACCATCGGAATGGCAAAGAGTGTGAAAGCAGAACTGGATCTTACCACGGAGCAGAAAATCAAAGAGGCGGCAAGCAGGGTATTTACCAAAAAGGGGTACGGAAATGCGCGTACGAGGGATATTGCGGAGGAAGCAGGAATCAACCTGGCCTTGCTCAACTATTACTTCCGCAGCAAAGAGAAGCTCTTTAATATTATTATGGCGGAGCGGATCGGTAAGCTTTTTAGTGTTTTGGCACCTGTGCTGTATGATGAGTCGACCACTTTGGACGAAAAGCTCGAAAAAATCACGGCCAACTATATCAATATGCTGATCGAACACCCGGACCTGCCGATTTTTGTTCTGAGTGAAATCCGTAGTAATCCGCAGCAGCTGGCCGACCGGTTGCAGGCTCGTAAGCATCTGACCGACTCGGTTTTTGTGAGGCAGCTGAAGGAAAAGAGGGAGGATGTCAACCCTTTCCACTTTTTAATGAACCTGCTGGGGATGATACTTTTTCCGTTCATCGGAAAGCCTATTCTCGAACCGATTATTGGCGGAGAAGACCTTTACAAAGCCATGATGGAACAGCGTAAATATTTGATCCCTAGGTGGATCAGGTTAATGCTCGATGATCGGTGATCTTTTTTTTAGTCCTGTGTTAATCAAATGATTAAATAAAACGAATAAATAAAATGATTAAGCAGATTTGCCTTCTGGGTTTACTGAGCTTTTGCTGGGCGACGATTGCCATAGCGCAACGAAGGCCGTTAACCATTGAAGAATCCTACCAATTGGCTCGCAGAAATTATCCTATGATCCGCCAGCATGAGCTGATTGCCCGGACGAGGGACTACTCGGTCGAAAATGCGGCAAAAGGCTATTTGCCGCAGGTGAATATTCTTGGGCAGGCTACCTACCAATCGGCTGTGACGGAATTCAAGCTGCCGGTGTCGATCCCTGGCGTGGAGTTTCCCACGATCAGTAAAGACCAGTATAAAGTGTATGCGGATGTGAGCCAGGCAATTTACGATGGTGGCATGGTACGTACACAGATCAAATCGCATGAAGCCAGTGCGGCGGTGGAACAGCAAAAGCTCGAAGTGGAACTTTACAAATTGAACGAAAGGGTTAACCAGCTTTTTTTCGGATTGCTGCTGATCGATGAACAGATGCAGGAGAACGCGCTTTTGAAAAAGGATATCCAGCTGGGGATCAATAAGGTACAAGCCCAGATCAACAATGGCATCGCCTTCAAGAGCAATGGAAATACCTTAAAGGCGGAGTTGCTGAAAGCAGATCAGCGGTCCATTGACCTCGTCGCGAACCGCAAGGCTTATATGGATGCGTTGGGTGTTCTGTTAAACCAGCCATTGAATGATTCAACACTGCTGATCAAGCCCCGGATGCTCAGTCTGACAGGCGACATGAACCGCCCGGAGTTGAAATTATATGACTTTCAACATCAAAGCCTGGACATTCAGTCGCAAATGATACAGGCAAGAAACCGCCCCAAATTCAGCTTCTTTTTGCAGGTAGGTTACGGCAGGCCCGCATTGAATATCCTGAACAATGGTTTTGCTGCCTATTACGTCTCTGGTGTAAGGTTCAACTGGTCTTTGTCCGGACTGTATACCGCCCGGAATGACCAGGAATTGATCCGGATGAACCGGGATGCCATTCAATTGCAAAGGGAGACTTTTTTATACAATACCAATATCACATTGAAGCAACAAAATGCGGAGGTTGGCAGATTGCAGCAGTTGCTTGCTACTGATCAGGAGATCATCCTCCTTCGGGAAAGCATCAAGACCACTGCTGCGGCCCAGCTTGAATACGGCGTCATCAATACCAATGACTATCTGAGGGAAGTAAACGCGGAGGATCAGGCCCGGCTGAATAAAATTCTCCACGAAATCCAGCTGCTCCAGTCGGCTTATCATCTGCAGACCACGTTGGGTAGACCCACTGAGTAAGTTTTTAACAACAATCGAATACATACCCATCACATGAAAACACCGGCCTCCATACTGATACTCATCATCGGACTTTCGTGCTGTAAGAGCAAGGAGAATATTTACGACGCATCCGGGACATTTGAAGCCGTAGAAACCATCATATCCGCAGAAGCAACGGGCAGGATAATGCAGCTGAACCTCGAGGAAGGCCAGGAACTCAAAGCAGGACAAGTGGTAGGCTATATTGATAGTGTACAGCTGTTCCTCAAGAAAAAGCAACTCGAAGCACAGATCCGTGCAACAGGCAGCAGGGTTCCCGATATTGCTGCTCAAACCAACGTTTACAAACAACAGATCGCCGTAAACCAAGTGCGGCTGGAGAATCTGTTACATGAGAGAAACCGGGTTCAAAACCTGCTAAAAGCAGATGCGGCTGCTCCCAAACAGTTAGACGACATCAATGCGCAGATAGAGGAGTTGCAGAAACAGCTGGAAGTGATCCGCAGACAGGACGCCGCCCAGAAATCGGTGTTGAAAACGCAGACTTCCGGGTTGAGGGCCGATGTTCAGCCGCTTGCTGTGCAGATTGAGCAGATCAACGACCAGCTTTCCAAATCTAAAATCGTGAATGAGGTAAATGGGACCGTGCTGAGCAAGTATGCCGAAGCCAATGAAATTGCGGCTGCCGGAAAGCCGCTGTATAAGATCGCTGATTTGACAACAATCATTTTGCGGGCCTATGTCACCGGCGACCAGCTCCCCGGTATCAAATTGAGCCAGCCCGTGAAGGTGCTGGTGGACGACAAAGACGGTAAGTACCGCGAATTGCCCGGAACGATTGACTGGATCAGCAGTAAAGCTGAGTTTACCCCAAAAACCATTCAAACGAAGGATGAGCGGGCTAACCTGGTGTACGCAGTCAAAATCGGTGTCAAAAATGATGGTTTACTGAAAATAGGCATGTACGGCGAAGTCATCTTGAAATAATGGAAGCAGTTATTGTTCAAAATATTACGAAAACTTACGGCAAAGAGAAAACAGTAGCCGTAGACGATATCTCTTTTTCTGTCGGAAAAGGGGAGTTATTCGGGCTGATCGGGCCGGATGGTGCGGGAAAAACAAGCATTTTCAGGATACTGACCACGTTACTGCTCGCCGATAGCGGCACTGCGTCTGTGGACGGATTTGATGTGGTCAGAGATTTCAAAAGTATCAGGAGCACGGTCGGCTATATGCCCGGAAAATTCTCTTTGTACCAGGACTTAACCATTGAAGAAAACCTCCATTTTTTTGCGACCATATTCGGGACGACCATTAAAGAAAACTACGATCTGATCAGGGATATTTATGTGCAGATAGAACCCTTCAAAAAACGCAGGGCAGGCAAGCTGTCGGGAGGGATGAAACAGAAGCTCGCGCTGTGCTGTGCATTGATCCATAAGCCAGCGACACTTTTCCTGGACGAGCCTACAACCGGGGTAGACCCGGTTTCGAGAAAGGAGTTCTGGGAAATGCTGAAAAGATTGAAAGAACAAAATATCACGATCATCGTATCCACTCCCTACATGGACGAGGCATCCCTATGCGACCGGATTGCATTGATGCAGGGCGGGAAAATGCTCTCCATAGATACCCCCGAAAACATTGTGAAGGCTTACCCTGAAAAACTGTATGCGATCAAAGCCAATGAAATGTACCCTCTGCTGAAAACCCTTCAAAATGATCCCGGTATATTAAACAGCTACGCTTTCGGAGAATATGCACATGCCACATTCAAAGACCAGACGAGGAACTTAGAGGATCTTGAGCGTTACCTGGCTGATAAACAGCTGACTGGCATCGAGATCAAAAATATAGAAGCGACCATTGAGGATTCATTTATCAAACTACTTAACTGATGGCGCAGGACGAAAAAGTGATTGTTTGCGAGAAACTCACCAAGCGCTTCGGCGATTTTACTGCCACCAGCGAAATTACTTTTGAAGTAAGCAAAGGGGAAATATTTGGCTTCCTTGGTGCAAACGGTGCAGGGAAAACAACCGCCATGCGCATGTTGTGCGGCTTATCCACCCCCACCTCGGGCAAAGCGACCATCGCGGGTTTCGATGTGTACAGCCAGACGGAACAGATCAAACATAACATTGGCTATATGAGCCAGAAGTTCTCGCTGTACGAAAACCTGACGGTGCTGGAAAACATCGAGTTTTTCGGCGGTATTTACGGGTTGACGGACCGGCAATTGGCAATCAAAACCGAAGGACTTCTTAACCGGCTGGGCCTGAAAAGTGAGGGAAAGAAGCTGGTAGGGTCATTGCCGCTGGGCTGGAAGCAGAAGCTGTCGTTTTCGGTGGCCGTTTTGCATGAGCCGAAAATCGTGTTCCTCGACGAGCCTACCGGCGGCGTAGATCCTGTTACGCGGAGACAATTCTGGGAACTCATCTACGAAGCTGCCGACCGGGGCATTACCATTTTTGTGACGACGCACTACATGGACGAAGCCGAATATTGCAATCGTATATCCATCATGGTCGATGGCCGGATGGAGGTGCTGGACACACCCGCTAATCTGAAAAAAAGCTTTGGCGTCGGTTCCATGGATGAAGTATTTTACCAGCTTGCGAGAAACGCAAAAAGAGGGGATTGATCATGAAACAGTTCATATCCTTTGTCAGGAAGGAATTTTACCATGTGCTGAGGGACCGCAGGACGTTGCTGATCCTGTTCGGAATGCCTATTGCGCAGATATTGCTCTTTGGTTTTGCTTTGACCAATGAAGTAAAGGACTCGGAGATTTTGGTCGTAGATGATGCCAAAGACGATGCATCCCAGCAGATGATCACCCGGATTGGCGCGAGCCGTTATTTTAAGATCCGAAAGGTTGCGCCAACGCACAAGGAAATCCTGGCAACCTTTCAGGCAGGGAAAATCAAGGCCGTTGTTGTTTTTCCGGCGAACTTCAATGAGGACCTGTTGCACACCAATAAAGCCCAGGTCCAGATCATTACGGATGCGACCGACATCAATACGGCCAATATGATCACCAATTACCTGTCGGCCATCATCCAGGATTATCAGAACCAGGTCAACGAAAGCCTGAAAATCCCTTATCAGATCACGCCTGAGACCCGGATGCTCTACAATCCGCAAATGAAAGGGGCGCATGGTTTTGTGCCAGGAGTAATGGCGCTGGTTTTAATGCTGGTTTCGGTGATGATGACTGCTATTTCGATTGTCAGGGAAAAGGAAACCGGAACAATGGAAATACTACTTGTTTCGCCATTTAAGCCTATATTGGTGATTTTTGCGAAAGCGTTTCCGTACCTGATCCTCTCGCTGGTAAATGTAACGGCTATCCTGCTTTTGAGCGTTTTCGTACTGGACCTTCCGGTGAAAGGAAACGTACCATTGCTTTTTGCAGAAAGCACCTTATTCATTATCACCTGTCTTTCGTTGGGCATTTTTATCTCTGTTAAAACAGATTCCCAGCAAGTGGCCATGCTGATTTCACTGATGGGTATGCTGTTACCAACCATCATGTTCAGTGGTTTTTTGTTTCCGATCGAAAACATGCCGCTGCCTTTACAGATCATTTCCAATATCGTCCCTTCCAAATGGTTCTATATCATTGTGAAATCTGTCATGATCAAAGGATTGGGTATTTCGGCGCTCTGGAAAGAAACGCTTATCCTGTTCGGGATGACGTTGTTTTTGCTGACGATCACTTTGAAGAGTTTTAAAATCCGCTTGCAATGAGGACATTGAAATTTTTATTGCGCAAAGAATTCCGGCAGATCTTTCGGGATAAGGCAATTATGGCGCTGATCTTTTTAATGCCCTGCATCCAATTGATCGTGATGCCGCTGGCTGCCGATTACGAGGTAAGGAATGTGAACCTGGCCGTTGTCGACAATGATAAATCGTCTTATTCCCAAAAGCTGATATCGAAAGTAATCGCTTCTGGCTATTTCAAACTGCAAGGTTACAACAGTTCCTACAACGAAGCTTTCAAATTGATCGAATCGGATAAGGCAGATCTGATCCTGGAAATTCCACATGGCTTCGAACGCAACCTCATCCGGGAGGATAAGCAGAAATTATTTGTGGCCGTCAATGCAATTAACGGTACCAAGGCGAATCTGGGAGGATCGTACCTGGGCAGTATCATTGGCGCATTCAATGCGGAGATTCGTATGCAGCTGGTACAGCAGCCACGTTACAGTCAGTTTCCCGTGATTGATATTGTCGCCTCCAATTGGTTTAACCCGGTTTTGAACTACAAAATATTTATCGTTCCCGGGATCCTCGCCATCCTGGTAACCATGGTCGGCGGGTTTCTTTCGGCATTGAATATTGTGAAGGAGAAGGAGATAGGCACCATTGAGCAGATCAATGTGACACCCATCAAAAAGCACATTTTTATTCTGGGAAAACTGATCCCGTTTTGGGTCCTGGCCAATATCATTTTCACGGTCGGACTGGTCCTTGCCAGATTAATTTATGGGATTGTGCCTGTCGGAAGCCTTTTAACCCTCTACGTCTTCATCGCCATTTACCTGCTCACCGTTCTGGGTTTCGGGTTGCTGGTGTCCACTTTTTGCGACACCCAGCAGCAGGCGATGTTCATCATGTTCTTTTTCATGATGGTGTTTATTTTATTGGGAGGTTTGTTTACTTCCATCGATAGCATGCCGGATTGGGCCAAGTTCATTACCCGTTTCAATCCGGTACGCTATATGATAGAGGTGATGCGGATGGTCATTCTGAAAGGAAGCAGCCTGAGAGACGTCCTGCCGCACCTCGGGATTGTTTCCATAATGGCTGTTATTTTGAATGGATGGGCGATTTTGAATTACAAAAAAACAAACTGACCGTCAGTCCATGGATACCATGGCTTTGATGACACCATTAGCCGGATCGAGCCAGCTTTCAAATTCGTCCTTCACCTGCCCGAAAGCAACCCGGTGTGTGATGTAGGTCTTCGGATCAACCAAGCCATTTTTCATGCACTGGATCACATGTTCGAAATCAGCCCTCGTAGCGTTCCGGCTGCTCATCAGGGTTGCTTCCCGTTTATGGAATTCGGGATGGCTGAAACTGATGTCGCCTTTTTGTAAACCCACCAATACATACGCCCCTCCATGCGCCAGGTAACCGAAAGCCGTATTGATAGCCCGTAAATTACCGGTTGCGTCGATGATCTTGGTTGGCATTTCACCATCCGTGATCTCGAGTAAATCCTCCACGACATTCCGGGTAAGGCCGTTAATGGTGTGTTCCACTCCAAGGCGGTCTTTGCAAAAGGACAGTCGTGCGTCATTGATATCCAATGCAATCACCTTTCCGCTGGCAATGCGTGCGAACTCCATTGTCCCCAATCCGATAGGCCCTGCGCCAACTATCAAAACAAATTCATCTTTTTGAACATCCGCACGCCTCACGCCATGCGCACCGATTGCGAGCGGTTCTACCAGGGCCAGCTCATCGAAGCTCAGACCTTCGCCATGAACCAGTGAATAGGAGGGGACCGACAGGTATTCGGCCATGCCGCCATCAATATGTACTCCGGAAACTTTCAGCGTGGTACAGCAGTTGGGCTTGCCTTTTCGGCAGGCAATACATTTGCCGCAGTTGAAATACGGAATGAATGTGACGGCCTCGCCAACACGAAAATCGGGGTTGTCCGTTTCTGCAATCTCGCCTGCCAGCTCATGTCCGAGAATCCTGGGGTAATTAAAAAAAGGTTGTGTCCCTTCGAAAGCATGCAGATCGGTTCCGCAAATTCCTATCCTTTTGATCTGGATAAGCGTATGACCTTCGGCGACAAGAGGCATTTCGGTTTCCTGGTATGAAAATGTCCCAGGGGTTGTGCAAACTAATATTTCCATTGGCGTGTCAGGAGTTAGCGAGCGCGCGGTCGAGATGAACATAGCCGCCATCGACATAAATTAACTGTCCGGTTGTATGGCTTGAACGCTGGGATAACAGGAAAACGGTCATATTGGCAATTTCTTCGGCGGTGGTCATCCGGTTTTCCAACGGGATTTTGGATACAATCGATTCTAGCTTTTCTTTCGGGTTTGGCAATGTTTGGATCCAGCGCTCATAAAGTGGGGTCCAGCATTCGGCGACAATAACCGAGTTGACACGTATACCATATTTAAGCAGTTCGACAGCCCATTCACGTGTCAGGGCGTTTCTGCCGCCGTTTGCAGCGGCGTATGCTGAAGTACCTCCCTGGCCTGTGTCGGCAGTTTTGGAACTGATATTGACGATGGACCCTTTTGAAGCTTTCAAGGCAGGGAGCGCGTGTTGTGCCATCAGATAGTAATGCACCACATTTTTATGCAGGGAAGCGATGAAACTTTCGTAATCGCCGTTTTCAAGGCCGACGCCGTCGTTAACTCCGGCATTGTTGACCAGCCCGTCGATCCGGCCATATTTTTCCAGAACCGCCGCAACGGCTTTTTCAGATGCTTCGGGGTTTGTAAGCTCAGCAACAACCTGGAAGGATTGGCAACCTTTTGACGCCAGGTCGTCCACCATTTTTTGGTTGTCTTCGGCATTGCGCCCTACGATGACAGGAATGGCGCCTTCCGAAGCCAGAACCTGCACAATTCCCTCTCCAATTCCCTTCGCCCCGCCTGTAACAATGATTATCTTATTTTGAAGTTGTAAGTCCATTTGATCTAAAATTGAAGTACTAATGCTTAAATATGGTTGGAGCTGTCAGTGCGACGTGCCCAGGGTTACGCTTTTGATGGAATTGTTTTTAATGGCGAAATAGAGTACCACCAGAAAGCAGACTGCCGGAACCAGGTAGGCGGTTTGAATTGAAGAAAGGTCCGAAACCTGGCCCATGATCACTGGGAAAACCGCCCCACCTACAATGGACATGATGACCAGTGACGAGCCGATCTTTGTTTTCTCTCCCAGTCCGCGGATGCTGAGCGCAAAAATCGTCGGAAACATGATGGACATGAAAAACTCCACACCGACCAGTGCGTAAACGGAGAACATACCTGTGGTGAAAACAGCAATGATCAGCAAACCGACATTGATAATGCTGTAAAGTGCCAAAAGGCGTGGCGGAGCAATGAAACGCATGAGGTAGGTACCGATAAATCGTCCGATCATGAAGCTCAAAAAAGCACCGGAAAGGAGATAAGCCGCTGTTTTTTCGTCGATGCCCGCCACTTTATCTGCAAAGCGGATAAAAAAGCTACTGATGCAAACCTGCGCACCGACGTAGAAAAACTGGGCAGCGGTTCCCATGATCAGGTTTTTTTCTTCCCAGATCGAACCCTGCACTTTTAAGCCCGTTTCTTCTTCATCCTTGATTTCGGGGAGAGGCGTACGCCAGAACATTACCGCCACTAGCAACACTACCACGCCAATCACGATAAAGGGCATTTGAACGGAAGAGGCTTCCGCATTGAGATAACTGTTTAGATCTGCCCCAGACATACCCGATTGCTCCTGTTCGGATAACGTTTTCCCGGAAAGGATGAACGTCCCGCCCATCAAAGGTGCGAGAAATGCAGCGAGGCCGTTGAAAGACTGGGCGAAATTGAGGCGTTGCGTTGCGGAATCGGCATCCCCGAGAACCGTAATGTAGGGATTGGCTGCGGTTTCCAACATGGTGAGGCCGCTGGCGATGATGAACAGGGCCACCAGGAAAAAACCGAAATGACGCATCTCGGCAGCTGGGTAAAAGAGAAAAGTCCCGAAAGCAAACAGGAGCAATCCAAGGGTGATACCTGCTTTGTACCCGTACTTTTTCATAAAAAGACCTGCAGGCAAAGCAATCAGAAAGTAAGCAATGTATGAAGCGGAATCGATCAGCGCAGACTGAAAATCACTGAGTTGACATGCTTTCTTTAAATGCGGGATGAGAATGGGATTGAGGTTGAGGGCAAAGCCCCAGAGAAAAAATAATGATGTGATCAGAATAACAGCCAGCCGCGTTTTACGATCGGTCATAGAGGTCAGGAATTAATAGGTTCAGGAACGGATGTAAAGTAAAACAAAACAATGCAAAGGAATTATATTTTTTAGGAAGAAATGCCTGAAAAGCCTCATATCAGGTTCCGGCCAGATTGAGTATGCGCTGGACTGTCTCTTTTTTTCTGCGCGAAATTTCGATCCGTTCGCCGTCGCACATCACCAGGAATTCGTGGTTTTTGCTGAGGTGGACAATGTGCGAGGCGTTGACAAGATGGGATTTGTGGGTGCGAATGAATTTGAACTTCTCAAGCATGATTTCGAAATCCTTGAGAGTCCGGCTTGCTATAAAAGGACGCTTGTCTTTCACATAAATGATGGTATAGTTTCTGTCGGCTTCCATTCTTAAGATTTCTTTGACAGCGAAAAAGAAAACCCCGTCGCTCGAAGGGACACCCAGCCGGAAGTCTGTAACATCCCTTCTTCCAATGTTCTGCAATAAGTTATCGTAAAGCTGTTTTTTCTGACGCTCGGATTTTTTTTTTGCAATAAATCGATGGACTGCCTGTACCAGCTCATCGGGATCTATAGGTTTGAGTAAGTAATCCAGCGCGCTGAACCGGATCGCCTGAACGGCATATTCATTATAGGCGGTGGTGAAGATGATCTCGAAGGGCAATTTTTTAAGGCTGCGCAGGAAATCGAACCCGTTTTGCTGAGGCATTTCGATATCTAGAAAAACGATGGCGGGGCGGTAACTTCGTAAAATTTGCCGGGCAAATTCCGCAGAGGAGGCGACCCTCACTTCGGTGACCTCCGGAACGAATTCACTGATATAGTGCTGGAGAATGTTTCTTGCTTTATATTCATCATCGATGATCAGAACTTTTATCATACAAGAAGTGGGATTTACCTTGACGTCCGGACATTTTGATAGACAAATGTTTTCGGTTTCTCAAAATAAACGGAATGAGTGGCAGCGTTACTTTTTAATGTTCCATCGGTAGTGATAGTTTATCAAAAGGGTAAGCGCAGGAGTGGCAGCCGGAAACAAAAATGAGATCTTGCTGAGCTGTTTTTGAACAAAGAATGAAGAAAAATAAAGGCCGCGGAAGGTTCAATGCGGGTCCCCGTAGTTCAATGGCCTTTTCTGGAAGCTGTAAATCAGATAGAACAAAGCAGGAAGTATGAACACGCTTCCGATCAGCAAGGCCAGTCCGAGTGCTTGCATGGTTTTATCCTGACCGCTGTGTTCCAGCAGCGACAGGTATCCACCGTCTTTCAGGATGACGATATTCGGGAAATGCTGATAAGTTGTTGTCAGCAGGATCATGGTAACCTGAAAACCTGCCAGGGGGCGCAGCATCCGGATATCTCCCTGATAAAGCAAATACCACATCCATATCAATGAGAGTGTGGCCGAAATGATGGCAATCCTCCCCACCCAGTTTCCGAAAACCCAGCTGATCAGTGGGATATGTTCAAAATAGGCTGCGGCGAAAACCAGGATGCCGCATAGGACCGCCGCGATATTGAAAAATTGTGCCTTGTGCGCGAAACGTAAACGGTCCGGTTCGTTATCTGTTTCTCCAATCAGATACACCGAAGCCAGAAAACCGCAAATAGAAACGGTAAAAAGCCCTACTGTGACAGCAAACCAATGGAGCCAGCTGAAAATATAAGCGGACAGAAAGCTGTCGGCCTGCGGATCGATATGTCCCGAAACAGCGCTTCCAGCAATGATCCCCAGAAACAAAGGGGTAACAAAACTGGATATAGCAAATATGGAATTGTAAATGTGCTGCATATCGTCCACCACGGCGTCATAGTGCCTAAATGTAAAGGCCGTCCCCCTGGCAATGATACCCAATAGCATGATTGTCAGTGGGATATGCAGGTTAATCGACATGGTTGAGTAAATAACAGGAAATCCCACGAACAGGATCACAATCGCAATGATCAGCCACATGTGATTGGCTTCCCAGATCGGCCCGATGGCCGAATAAAGGGTTTTGCGGGTAATTTCTTTGTTTTTCCGCGAGGTAAAAAGCTCAATGATACCGGCACCGTAATCGGCCCCTCCCAACAGGAGGTAAAGCAGGATAGAAGCCCAGAGGAAGGTGATAACGACGTAGAGCATATGGATTAATAATTGAATGCGTGATTTACTGAATGACCGTCATGCCCGATCGTACAGTTTGCCGACCATTTTGATTTGCCGGTATAACATGAAAACGACGATGACCGCCAGCGAGACGTACACGGCTGTGAACAGGTAAAATGAATAAGCAATGCCGGGCATCGGCGTTACCGCGTCGGCGGTGCGCATGATGTTGTAGATGATCCAGGGTTGGCGGCCCACTTCTGTCACCGTCCAGCCCGCCTCAACAGCGATAAACCCTAATGGCGTGGCGGCTGTAAACAATTTCAATAACCAGGGGCTGGTTTCCCATTCTTTATGTTTCCAGCGGGCAAAGAAATAGATCGCCGAAATGAGCATCAAGGCCATACCTGTGCCCACCATGATCTGAAATGCATAATGGGTGATGGCAACCGGGGGTTGATTTTTTTCGGGGATTTGGTCCAGGCCAGTCACTTCGGATTTGAAATCTCCGTGTGCCAGGAAGCTTAAAAATCCTGGTAATTGGATGGCATAGTCCACCTTTTTGTTTTTTTCGTCAGGTATGCCGCCGACGATCAGGGAAGCCGATTCTTCGGTGTGGAAATGTGCCTCCATAGCGGCCAGCTTGGCGGGCTGCCTGATTGCCACATCCTTGGCAGAGATATCTCCGCTCAATGGCTGCAATATCGCGGCTGCGCACCCGAAAACGGCTGCAATGGTAAATGATTTGGTGTGAAAAAGTACATTCCGGCCTTTGAGGACCATGAATGCATGCACTCCCGCGACAGCAAAACCAGTGGCCGCGAATGCTGCGATGGTCATATGTAATGCCTGCGAGAACCAGGCATCATTGAACATCGCAGCAATGGGGTCGATATTGAGATATTCACCATTCACATATTCAAACCCGGCAGGACTGTTCATCCAGGCATTGGCCGCAACCACCAATATCCCCGACGCGAGCCCGCTCACCCCAACTATAACACCTGTAAACCAGTGGAACCACTTGTTGAAACGGTCCCACCCATAAAGGAAAAAGCCCAATGCAATCGCTTCAATAAAAAATGCCGTTCCTTCTAAGGAAAACGGCATTCCGAAAATGGGCCCCGCATGCTTCATAAAACCAGGCCACAAAAGCCCGAGTTCGAACGAAAGTACCGTTCCTGAAACGGCCCCGGTGGCAAAAAATATCGCCACACCTTTACTCCAGGCTTTGGTAACGTTTTTGTAAACGGGCTGGCCGGTCTTGAGCCAGTAGTAGTGTGCTATAGCCATAAAAAACGGCATGACCATTCCGATGCAGGAGAATATGATATGGAATCCCAGGGAGAGAGCCATCTGGGATCTTGCTGCTATAAAATCATTCATTTCAAGATAAGCTTTATTGAAGAATGCAGTAGCTCAAAACTATCTAAGTCTTATCATAAGAACCACTTTTGCGCCGAAATAAGTCAAAAGAAATGGCTGAAAACCTACATTTAAAAAAGGTCAGACGTATCCAATGAAACAAAATATTGTTTTTTTACTAATGATCACATTCACTGCCTTTGGTCAGCAAAAGGCCGACGTTGTTATTGACCGCAAGGCGATAAAAATCGATTCGTTGTTATGGGACCTTGACAAACTTAGCAAGGCGCCGGAAGTGCAGTGGCTTGACAAAAAAAGCCCCGTTCACACGTTGCTGTATCAAAGTGTTGATTATGAAGGTCATCCTACACAGGTATTTGCTTATTACTCAAACCCTTATTTACTGAGCGGGAAAGGAACAGGCAAGAGTAAATTTCCGGGTATTGTGCTGATCCATGGAGGAGGGGGAAAGGCCTTTAAGGAATGGGTGGAAAAATGGGCGTCGGAAGGTTACGCGGCGATCGCCATGGATTTGTCGGGAAATGGCATAGATGGTAAAAAACTGGCGAAGCCCGGACCGGAGCAGTCCAGTGAGAATAAATTTGACAAAATAGAAACCGCAGACTTAAAAAACGTTTGGAGCTATCATGCCGTGGCATCAGCTATCCTGGCACATTCTGTACTGCTTCACCTTCCGGAAGTGGACCAGACCAAAACGTGTGTTACCGGCATCAGCTGGGGTGGCTACCTGACCTGTATGGTAGCTTCGCTGGATAGTCGATTCAAAGCCGCCGTTCCTGTTTACGGATGTGGCTTTTACGATGAATCGGATGTATTTAAAGAGCCGTTGAACCATCTTTCAGCTGCTGGCCGGAAGAAGTGGATGCGTTATTTTGATCCGTCCGCTTATCTTCCTTACGCAAGTCCCCGGTTTTGTTTTGTGAATGGGAACAAAGATAGACACTACAATGTGGTCCCTTACAGCAAAACTTACAACCTGGTGCCTGAAAACAAGCGGCAGGTGCTTTTGCTGCCAGATATGAAACACAGCCACCCCTGGGGATGGGAGCCGCATGAAATCAGGTATTTCATGGAAAGTGTGCTGGAAAACAAATTGCCGCTGAGCAATATTGCCAATGTAGTGAAGGGCCCTGCCGAAATCAAAGCCTTCTATCAGGCGCCCGTTTCCTTGTGGTATGCGGATTTTTATTATTCCAATGACACAACTTCCACCAACGAGGAAAGGGTCTGGCTGAAACAGGAAGCGAAAATCGATGCCGAAAAGCATACGCTATCGACGGCGATGCCGGACGGTGGTTTTAAGTATGGCTTTTTTCACATGAAGGATCACCGGAACCTTTCCGCATCAAGTGAGTTTATCTTTCAGTAGGAAATCAGCCTGGATCTTCGGTTGCGGAACTCTGCTTTGCTCTGAGCCTTTGTTTGACGATGTCCCCGGGATATTTAAGTGCCAGTTCACGGATGTCATAGGTGAACTCCTTGAACGTTTCCTCCCAGATTTCGGCTTCTCCCGGCTCGTACTCATAAAACCCGTGAGAGTTAAGGACGCCCTTTCCGCCTTCCCGAACTACCTTATCGATCAGTTCCGGGACTTCGGTGCTGTTGTTCAGCGTCGGCAGCAGATTTTTCATGACGGTATGATAAGCCGGAACGCCCGTTAAATCCATCCAGCGAAATACGCCGACCATGGTCATAAAATAGCCTGCATTATTCCGGCATGAGCGGTCCACATCATCGATCGTCGCATAACCATTTTCTACCAGACTGATCGCCTCGCGGTACATGGCGTACATCAGCCGGTTGGTGATAAACCCGGCAATATCCTTCCTGACCAGGATGGGCTCCTTGCCCCACAAATGCGAAAGTTCATAAACATACTCTCCTTTTTTCACGTCGGACTCATCGCCGCAGATCACCTCCAGAAAGCGGGTCGTATGCGCGGGTTCTGTCCAATGAAGGCCCAGAAAGCGCTCCGGGTAAAGGGTTAATTTTTGAAGTTTGCTGATCGGGATAGCTGAAGTATTGCTGGAGAGAATCGCGTCGGCAGCGATAACAGCTTCCACTTTTTTATAAACCGATTCCTTGATTTCCATGTTCTCGATGGTGCATTCATTCACCAGCTTACAGGGTTCCAGAAGGGAATAATCTTCTGTGATAATCAGCTGTTTCAGATAGAATTCCGGTTCATTGTCGATCAGCCCGTTCTGCCACGAATTGAGCAGGTGCTCCCTGATCCTTTTTTCTGCAGTCAGCATATCGGCACTGATCGGCGCTACTGCTACCACCGGGTGGCCGGCAATTAAAAGGCAGGTTACAATACTGCATCCCATTAATCCCAAACCCACTATTCCCACAGGTATTTCTCTTGGATTCATCAATCAGTTTTTAAGTTTTTATCGATAGCTTAAAAAGGGAAACCTGAAACCATCCTACTACAAAAAAAGCCCCGAAATCAACGATTCCAGGGCTTTTCTGTATTTAATCTCAAAACTTAGTTTGACCAGTTGTTCACTTCTGTTTCCAATTCTTCACGGGTCTTGCCAACTCGCTTCTGAATTTTTCCTAACAGCTCATCTTCTTTTCCTTCTTCATACAGCAGATCATCATCCGTCAGATCAGCATATTGTTGCTTGAATTTACCTTTCAGTTCATTCCAGTTTCCTTTAATTTGTTGTGAGAACGCGCTCATGACTTTGGTTATTTAGTTTGAAAAAAAGTGCTGTTAAAGCACATTACTAATGCACTTAGATCAAGAACCGTTCCAAACCGCCCGACCGACAAAAATCAATGATGCACGCTCGCTTTTGAGAAATTTTTTTCCCGGTACTGTCCAGGTTTTTGTGTATAAAATTCAACTTCCGATCAGTTTGTCCAGCCGGATGATCCCCTGTACCATCGAGCGCACAGTATGGTAGTTGATTTTCCAGGAGTGACTCATATGTGTCCAGATCGGCTCACCCTGGCGAGTGAGCAAGGGAAGCCACTCCCCAACTTCGGTGTGGACCATGTGGTCGAAGACGAACCGGTGGGTTGCATCATAAGCTTTTAAAAACTTTTCGTCACCGTAAACCCGGTAAGCATCCAGCAATCCAATGATCACCTCGGCCTGTTGCCAAAACTCCTTTTCACGGTCGTAAACCTGTCCTGCATGAGAGCCTTCTACGTAAACGCCGCCATATTCCCAATCGATACCATAATCAACTGCGTGGTTGTAGGAAGCTGCCAGCTGGTTTCCGTAGTCGGAGTAGGGTATGCCCGCTATGTCGAGTGCATGCATCAGCAGCCAGGCGAATTCTACATTATGTCCATAGCTGGTGTTATCCTCCGCGGCGCCCTTCATGCCATCTTCGGTAAAACGGTCCCATCCCCAGATAATATCAAATTTGATCTGCGGTGCTACCGACCAGTCGGCCCAGAACTGCGGAATACCTGTTTTGAATTCAGGATGCATCATTTTGTTGACCAGTAATTGGATCACTTCGATCAGTTTCCGCTTATGGACTTGCTTTTGGCTTGCCTCATATAAAGTGGTGAATGCTTCCATCAAATGCATGTGGGCATCCAAAGTTTTGCGGTCACCTCCCGCCGGGCCAGGGCCCTTCAACTCCCAGTTTCGGTGGAACATTTCGAAATAGCCGCCGTAATACGTGTCCGCACCGTATTTTTGAAGCAGGTCGAACACTTTTTCAGCATATTCGAGACCGACCGGATCGCCGGTTGCCAATGTATATTCAGAGAGGCAGTAAATGGCGAAGCTGTGTCCGTAAATGATCTTTTCGTCGATCTTCACGTTACCCTTCCGGTCCATCATCCAATAGAAACCGCCATATTCGCTATCCCACATTTTATTGATCAGGAAGTCGACGCCGTGCTTTGCAATTTTCGCATATCGGCCGTCCCCATAACCTGCACGGTGGGCGGAGGAAAACGTGTAAACAGATCTGGTTTGCGCAATCAGTGATTTTTCATCTTCGCCCGAATCATTGCCGTCTTTGTCAAAATGGGTAATGAATCCGCCATTTTCCTGGTCAACAATCCGCTTTTCCCAGAAAGGCAGCAGCTCACTGACCAGATGCTGCTCCATTTCCTGGCGGTAACTTTTAAGTTGGTCTATGTTCATATCAAATGTTATATCTGTCACATGTTATGTCCTTGTATACCTGTTTTTAACCCAATTTACTTTTTCCGGTTTGGGCATCCCGGTATACCGCTTTGGCGATGCGATATCGTGCACACCCTCTTCACCTGAGCTAACTTTCCAAAATGGTGTTTCCCGGCTTGGGCAGCAAGGCCGGCATATTTCCGGCGCATGGAATGGTCCAATACGATATATGTATTACACCAAAAGAAAGGTTATTGGCTATCGTGTCAAAGTTTTTATCGTTGTCCAAGTTCTTATCTCAAGGTTACCTGTGGCAATCCTGGCGAGGCAGCAGTTTTTAATTTTTGTAAAGCCGGGGCCCGCATATCGGTGTTGTCCTAACCCAACCCTGCTGATGCTACGCTAAGCCAGTCCTTCGGTATCTTGAATGCAAATACATGGGGCGAAAAAACAAGGGTTGACGGCAGCCTGCGCCGACAAGCTGGAAACGGTGCCGGGAAAAAGGACTCACCACATTCGTATCCATGATCTTAGGTTTTTTAGTTAAGACAACCTGTCAGGATAACTACTTGAACCCACGAATAAGGTCTTAATTAACATTTGCAAATGCTGGATCATACTTCGTAATTCGCAAAGAATTCTTTTCAATCCGAAATCATATGAGCAATCCCGAAATTGTCGAGGTACTTGAATTAACTGCCAAATTGCTGGAACTGCACGGCGCCGATCCTTTTAAGATCAAAGGATACGGGGTAGCCGCATTTTATCTGGATAAATACAAGGATAGTGAGCTTCAGTACATGACCGAGCAGGAACTCGTGAAGCTGCAGGGAGTAGGCAAGAGTACGGCCGGCAAAATTCTGCAGATCGCCAGGACCGGCACCTTCCCGGAACTGGAAGAACTGATCGCCAATACGCCGCTTGGTGTGATGGAAATGTTCAATATCAAGGGTATCGGCCCCAAAAAGATTGCGGTATTATGGAAAGAGCTGGGCATTGATAACCTGCACGAACTGGAACTGGCCTGCCTGAATGGCTCGGTAGCTAAGCTCAAAGGTTTTGGCGGAAGTATCCAGCAAAAGATACTCGATTCGCTGGCGTTCCTGAAAGACCAGGCAGGCAAACTGAGAATGGATAAGGCGGAATCTGTGGCTAATTTGATTATCAATGATTTGAAAAAGAACTTCGGGCAGGTGCACGCTGCTGGTGATATCCGCAGGAAATCTGAAATTGTGGACAATATTAAAATCCTGGTGAGTACCGATTCCCCGGCTCTATTGCAAAATATGATCGGGGAAATTGACTATTTGGTCCAAAATGAAAAGCAGTCTTCTCCTTTTGTTTGGCGCGGCAATGTGCAGGAAGTGGCGGTTTCCGTAGAAATTGTAGCGGTAAGCCCCGAACGTACAGTCAATGAACTTTTCCTGGAAACTGCCGATGCAGAACATCTTGGCTATGCCAATGCTGCAGGCAACACGATCTGGCGACAGGCTTATTATGAAACTGCGGAAAGCGAGGAAACGATATACGAAAAAGCCGGACTCCCCTACATTGTGCCTGAAATGCGCGAAGGCGCGGGTGAATTTGCCTGGGCCGAAACACATACGGCTGATCAATTGGTTACGTGGGATGACCTGAAAGGCATTTTGCATAACCACAGCACCTATTCCGACGGGCAACATACATTGGAGCAAATGGCTTTGTATTGCCGGGAACTCGGTTTTGAATACCTGGGCATTGCCGACCATTCTCAAACCGCTGTTTACGCGCAGGGGCTGAGTATCGAAGAAGTGATCCGCCAGCATGAAGAAATCGCAAAGCTGAACGCAAGGTTCGCGAGCGAAAATCCTGAAAAACCCTTCAAGATTCTGAAAGGCATCGAGTCGGACATTTTGGGCGACGGTTCGCTGGATTACCCGGCCGAAATACTGGCTTCCTTCGATTATATCGTTGCTTCAGTGCACAGCAACCTGACTATGTCGCAGGAGAAAGCCACTGCCAGGCTGATAAAAGCCATCGAAAACCCTTATACCACCATACTTGGCCACCCCACAGGCCGCCTTTTGCTTTCCCGTGAGGGCTATCCAATTGATCACAAGGCGGTTATCGATGCCTGCGCGGAGCATAAGGTGGTAATGGAAATCAATGCCTCCCCCTGGCGGCTCGACCTGGACTGGCGCTGGATTTCGTATTGTATGGAAAAAGGGGTTTTGCTAAGCATCAATCCGGATGCGCACGCAATGGAAGGCTATCTGGATATGCACTATGGCGTGGCCAATGCGAGAAAAGGCGGGTTGACGAAGGATATGACTTTCAATGCGTTTTCGCTGGGGAGGATGGAGGCGTATTTGGGAGAAAGATTGAAAAAATAATACAATACTTAAAGCATTTTATAATTCCTATGTCAGTTACGGTGGTTTCCCGGAAGTGGTACTGGCCGATTCAATCACAGAGAAAAAGGACCTGATCAGTGACATTTTGAGCTCTTATATCAATTTTGACCTGGCCATTCTTTCTAATATCCGTAACCCTATCAATCTCTTTAAGCTTATCCGATTACTTTCAATAAGGATTGGAACGAAGCTGGATATTTCCAAAATGACCAGTTTAACAGGACTTACAAGAGGGACCGTTGAAAACTATCTCGATCTTTTGGGAAAAAGTTACCTTATTAAGACTGTACCGGTGCTCTCCAATAGTCCTGACCGTGAAATTGTAAAATCAAAAAAAGTTTATTTTCTGGACAATGGTATTGCGTCGCTTTCCGGAGAGCTGGGTAGCGGGGCTAAATTTGAAAATGCGGTATTTAATCAATTGATGCACAAAGGGGAGGTTTAGTATTATCAGTTAAAATCAGGCAGAGAGATTGATTTTATTGTCAACAAAAATGTATGTTTTGAAGCTAAGGAAACTGCAAATGAGGCTGATTTAAAAAACACAAAATCCCTCGCGCAAAATCTTGCCATTGATAGATGTTATGTAGCGGGCCGACACCCGATCCAGATTTTTGAGGGATTTATATGGGGAGGTTTTATTCGTTAACATCCTCCTTTCTCATTTTTCCGGATTTTCACATTAAATAAGTGATCACAAAACCCGCAACTCTTCCCGCGTTTCGAAAATCTCCGGAGGCAGGTATGCCGTAATACCTGCCTTCAAAGCATCGATCAGCCGGGCTTTCATTTGTTCGCGGTTGACGATCAGACATACTTCGCGGGCGGGTTCGGGGAATTTGAAATGGCGGATGTGCTTTTTCCTTTCTTCCGACAGTTCCATCAACGCCATTTCGGGCAGAATGGTAATACCCCCGTTTTTATCAACCATACGTATCAATGTTTCGATACTTCCCGACCTGTAACTGAAACTGCTGCCGAACTGGCTGTTGCGACTCAGCTCACAGAGCCGCTGGATCTGTGTCCGGAAACAATGGCCCTCTTCCAGTAACCATAGCTCATTGGGCTCGATGTCCGTCGGTAAAATGTACTGCTTTGCATACAAGCCTGTATGTTCGGAAACGTAGGCGTAGAAGCGTTCTTTGTACAACGGAACCTCCCGCAAACTGCTTTCCTCTGAGAGTGAAGCGATGATACCCACATCCAGATTACCCAGTTTGAGCTCGCTGATGATGCGTTCGGTAATCATTTCGGATACGTGCAGCTTGATATCCGGATAATTGGTTATGAAAGGATTTACAAAATGCGGAAGCAAATAAGGCGCAATCGTGGGAATAACCCCAACCCGCAGTTCTCCCGATAAATCTCCGTTGAAATGCCTGGCGATCTCGTTCATTCGGGAGGCTTCACGAAGAATTACTTTCGCCTGGTCAATGATTTCCCGTCCGATACTGGTAGGGACTATCGGTTGTTTGGTCCGGTCGAAAATCTTCACGGATAATTCTTCTTCCAGCTTTCTGATCATCATGGACAAGGTCGGCTGGGTCACGTTGCAATGTTCGGCGGCGTGCACAAAATGCCTGTAATTGTCGACGGCGACGATGTATTCCAACTGCTGGATGTTCATGAAGAGTAAATAGAATAGACGTTATTTATGCAAAGATAATAGCTATTGGTTTGATTGATTTCGTCTTCGGGAGCATCATATTCATCTTGGTGAATTAGTTACCTTAAAACGGGCTCTTATCAGGTGCAGATGAAGGATGGTGTTGAGCAGCAAGGTGTTGCATTGATAATTGGTAGGGGATAATTGCCATTAAATCTCCGTTAAATTTCATTTTTAGTCGATCAGTTGGCCAGATTTTTTGAGGTTTAAAGTTAATTTTGGTTTTTAGTTGAAACGATCACACTTTTAATCCAAAGACAATGAAAAATCTGAAAGCACTGATCCTGCTCGCGTTTTGCACGCTGACCGCACCGCTATTTGCCCAAACAACCCCGGCAAAACCGGCTACTACCAAAACAACCGTAGCGACGAAACAAACCGGCAAGGATAAAACGGCGATTACCGTCAAAACGAAGGCGGACGGGACGCCCGACAAGCGTTACGCGGAGAATAAAAAGCTCAAAGCCGATGGCACGCCTGATAAAAGGTATGCCGAAAACAAAAACCTGAAAAAAGACGGAACGCCTGATAAGCGTTACAAAGCCAACAAAGCGGATACACTAAAAGCTGCTAAGAAGCAGAAATAAGCGTAAAATATTTTCTGAAAAAATTAGGGTAAGCGCCCGACTGGTTGTCATTCCAATGTACAACCCAAGTCGGGCGCTTATTTTGTTAACAATCAGATCAATGCAATGAATCTAGCCATCGCCGACCACACGCCGGTTTTCAGCAGGAACAGAGAGACGGAATTCGAAAAGGTCTTCAAAACGCATTTCAAAGGACTGCATGCCTACGCCAGCACCATTCTCCGGGATGATGTCATGGCAGAAGAAATGGTGCAGAATGTTTTTTGCCGGTTGTGGGAGAAGAATGATCATATCGAAATCCGTGAGTCGGTCAGCGGGTATCTGTACCGCTCGGTTTACCACGAAAGTCTGAATTATATTAAACACCTGAAAGTGAGGGATGCCTATCAAGCGTATGCAATCAATCAAATGGAACATAGTAACAATACTTCGCAAAACCTGGAACTGGCAGAGCTGGAAGGCCGGCTGGATATGGCACTCAAAGAACTGCCGGAAAAATGCAGGACGATTTTTCAGATGAGCCGCTTTGAAGAACTGAAATACCACGAAATCGCCGAGCGGCTGCAATTGCCTTTGAAAACAATCGAAAATCAGATGGGCAAAGCCTTACGGCTTCTGAGACTCAAACTGGTGGATTTCTTGCCCGCTACATTTCTACTATTTTTCCTCAGCTAATCAGCCATGAAACGAGAATTAAATTATCATATAGACGATCTGTTGGTGAAGTCCTTACTGGACGAGGCGACCATGGCCGAACAGATCGAGATTAACCAATGGTTATCGGACAGTGACGATAACCAGCGTTATTTCGAACATTTTGAAATGATCTGGAAGCAAAGTAAGCGGCTGGCCGGTCACAGCAAAGTCGATGAGAATGCTGCCTGGGAGCGTTTCAAAAGACGTACGCAGATCGAGAAAGACGAGCCGAGAGTGCTTCCCCTTTACCCGAAACGTTCTTTGAGTATCGTCAGGATCGCAGCTATGTTAGCCCTGGCAATCGGTGTGGGTTGGCTCGCTTATCTGTCGTTTTTCAAACAGGGCCGAACAGAGCAGCTGGCGATCAGCTCAGGCAGCAAGACACTGATCTGTACATTGCCCGACGGCTCGGTGGTTACCTTGAATAAGAAATCTACCTTGTCCTATCCCAGGGCATTTTCGGGTAAAACAAGGGAAGTGACCCTTACCGGGGAGGCGTTTTTTGAGGTAACCCCCGATCAAAGCAAGCCATTCATGATCTCGGTAAATGAAGTGACGGTGAGGGTTGTCGGAACGTCGTTCAATGTAAAGGACAATGATAAAACCACCGAAGTGATTGTGGAAACCGGCATTGTGGAAGTAGCCAAAGATCACGAAATAGTCAAGCTGAGGCCAATGGAAATGGCAACGGCTAGCAAAACAGTCCCGGGATTGATCAAACAGGAAACCAGTGAAGAATTTCACAAGTATTACAGGACTGGTAAGCTCGTCTGCGATAATACCCCACTTCCAAGGCTCGTCGAAATTCTGAACGAAACGTTCGATGCCGGGATCAGCATTGAAAACAGAAATCTGTATCGCCTGACGATCAATACCACTTTTGACCATAAATCATTGGAAGATATTTTAGCAGTTATCAGCGAAACATTGGGCGTGAAAGTGGAATACGCCGGAAAGCAGATCATTTTGAAATAGCGTTTATCTTTCGGAATGAATTTGACTTTTAGTTTACTCAAAATTGCACGACTGGCTGTTTTTCTGATTGTAATCCCCTGTTACAGTTTTGGCCAGCAGATTCTGGATAAACCGGTTACTCTTTCGGTGAAAGGGCAACCGGTTTCGCAGGTTTTGAAGATAATGGAAGAGCAAGGGAAGTTTTACTTTTCCTATAATAGTGATTTGATACCAGGAGACAGCATCGTGAGCCTGAACGTGGCAGCCAGACCAGTCGGTGAGGTTCTACGCCTTTTATTCAGAGCGGGTTACCGGTATAAAGAAAAGGGTGACTACCTGATTATCCTTCCGGTACCAAGAGAAAAGATCACCTACATAGACGGGTACATTACAGATCGGGAAACGGGCGCGTCAGTTGACTATGCGAGCGTTTACTCACGGCAGTTATTGATTTCAACACTTTCGGAGGACAACGGACATTTCAGGCTCAGGATCAGGGACAGGACTTTTCCCGTCCACATTACAATCAGCAAAATAGGTTATGGCGACTCAACGATTGCGATCGCTCGTCAGGAAGATATTAACCTCAGGATCAGTCTGTCTCAGAAAGCTGTTGACCTTGATCCGTTGATCGTCCGGTATTCGGAAGGGGAATCGAGCTGGCTTGGACGATTGTTCCTCTCCGCAAAGCTGCGGGCACAGAGCAGGAATATTGGCAAATTTTTCGTTGCATTGCCTTATCAGGCTTCTCTAACGCCCGGGCTGGGCACACATGGCCGGATGAGCTCCCAGGTGGTGAATAAGTTTTCGTTGAATCTTTTGGGAGGATACACCGCAGGTGTAAGCGGTGTAGAGATTGCGGGAGGCTTCAATATTTCAAAACAGGATGTGCGGTTTGCTCAGATCGCCGGCGTATTTAACCTGGTGTCGGGGCATGTCAGAGGTGTGCAGGTTGCGGGCTTTCTCAACCAGGTACTGGATTCCCTGAATGGCGTACAGGTTTCGGGTTTCAGCGGATTGGCGAGGGATCATATCGGTGGCGTTCAGGTCAGCGGGTTTGCAAGCCAGGCGAAGAGCGCATTGCACGGCGTACAGGTCTCGGGTGCATTTGGTTTGATCAAGGCGGGCGGCAGCGGGGCACAGATTTCGGGCGGTTATAACCAGGTATCGGGACGTTATTCCGGCTTTCAGGTTGCCGGTGCGGCCAATCTGGCTCGCGCTGATATCGACGGAGGGCAAATTGCTGGGGGGGTGAATATCGCCCGGAAAACCATTTCCGGTTTGCAGATCGGATCATTCAATTATGCCAAGAATTTGCAGGGCGTTCAATTGGGTATTCTAAACATTGCGGATAGCTCGTCGGGTGTGAGTATCGGGTTGTTCAACATTGTTAGGAAAAGCACTTCCAATATCTCGGTGTATGCAAGTGAGCTGGTACCATTTAATGTTGCCTGGAAAATGGGCACACACAAATTTTACAGCATACTGAATGCGGGAGCCGCCACCGGGGCGGGTAAAAAAGCCTATATATTCGGAGTGGGTATCGGCAGGGAATTTTTCCCTTTCAAAAAAGCAGGTTTCTTCACCGAGATTTCCAATCAGAACGTATTCCTGGGAAGCTGGGAAAATATGCCTTTCTTATTCCGTTTTCAGGCTGCCGCCACTTATAAGCTGAACAAAAGGTTTCTGCTGTTTGCCGGGCCTGCGTTTTCAGTTTATCAAAATGATGTAGCTGGAAAGAAGCCAGACTATAAAAATTTTCCATTGAAAGGCTATCCTGGCTTTGATTTCAATGATAAGCTCGCGTCGTGGTTTGGCTGGCAGGCTGGGATTAGCTGGCGCTATGGGAAATTGTGATATTGCGTCGATGCTTGACGAATTTTTTCAGGAGGCTCCTTAGGAGCCCCGGAATTGGGTTCCCAGGCAGCTCCTATAAACAGGAGGCTCCCATAGAGCCCGGAGGTTGTTAAGAATGATTGTTTACAAAAAGAGGCCCGGGAGGGCCTCCCTGTTTCTAGTAAAAGAAGGACATTTAGGTGGCTAAACTCCGTTGGAGTATCCTATTAATGTCGAATAATTACAAAAAGCTCAGGCATATTGGAAAAGGGGAAGATTGTGCCTTTTCCGAATTTGAGTAATTTCTGTTGAGTTAAATGATCTTACTTCAATAATGTCCTGATTGTTTGAGGCAAGTTCCATGAGTTTCATTTCCCCGTCAGGATATTCGAGGATAAAGCCTTCGCCAGCCACTTCTTTGTCGTGGATCATGAAGGGAAAGCTCTTTTCCAGCGTTTCGAGCCGCAGCCTCTTGACACTTTCATCCAGGCTAATTTCATCCTCTGTATTCATTGTATCTAGCTATAATGTGTAAAATCAAATTTAAGCAACTTGGTGGTTAAAAAAACAAAAATTTCCCCCCAAACTTAGGGTAACCCCGCTTCATGTTGTCGGTACTTTGCATACGGCAAGAGGACCATATTGAAGGCCTGCAATCTGAGCTCCGAACAAGCCTGTATGTATTTAACTAATCTGTTTTAAATACATGACCATGAAAAATTCCCCATTTCGCAGACTACGCACAAGCATTATTTCCGCATTACTTATGCTTGTATCATTGATTTCAGTCGCCCAGAGCGAGAATACTTCCAGAATAAATATAGGGCTTGTTTATCCGATCAGTTCCAATGGCCGGCACGCAGCAGATTATACGAACTGGTTTTCGCTTCACGCCATCGCCGGTTTATCCAAATCGGAAACTGGCTTTACGTTATCCGGAGCTTCCAGCATTATCAAGGAGAATGCGGGAGGCGTGCAAATTACCGGAGCGGCCAATGTGATCGGTCAATCGGCGACGGGCGTTCAACTGGCCGGCGCGGTGAATGTGATCGGCGACAATGCGTCTGGCGCGCAGATTGCCGGGTTTTCCAATATCATTAAAAACGAAGCGAAGGGCGCGCAGATCGCCGGGTTTATGAATCTCACAGGCGCTGTCAACTCCGCCCAAATTGCCGGTTTTACCAATATCGCCACCAAAAATGGCAACGGTTTTCAATTGGCGGGTTTTCTGAATAAATCTCAAAATGTGCATTCCCAGATCTCCGGGTTTGCCAATGTGGCCAGGAAAGTGACGGGGGTCCAATTCGCGGGTTTTATCAACATTGCAGACAGCAGCGACTACCCGATCGCGCTTTTCAACTTTATCAAAAACGGAGAGAAATCACTCAGTTTGTCGGTCGACGAGACGATGACGGGCATGCTATCCTTCCGATCGGGTGGACGGGTGTTGTATGGAATCACGGGTGTCGGGTATAATTTGAAAGACAATGATGAACCTTTATACGGCGTTGAGGCAGGTTTAGGGGCACATATTCCTGTGGCAGATCCGTTTCGTATCAATCTGGAAGCGGTCACGCAAACGTTGACGGATTTTAAAGGCGGAAGTTATTTCAAAAATTCCTTGCGGATCCTCCCGGCATATAAGATTGGGCAGCGATTTGAAATCTTTGGCGGGCCGACGGTCAACTATGTGAGTTACGAAAGGGAGGATCATTACAACTTGATCAAGAAATTCATCTGGAAAAATGATGGGACAAAGGATTTTCAGGGGGGTTATGTAGGCTTTAATGCGGGCGTTCAGATTATTCTTTGATGAGGGTTTGCGATGCCCGGTTGTGTACCTGGATGTACAAAAAACAGCCAGAAACAGCTATCATTTCAGTTTCAAATCTTTGGTTTCGAACGCCTCCAATTTGGACGAAAGCCATTTGATACGGAGCTACTACCATGCACTTGAAGCCACAATAAGAAGGCAGCCCGAACTATGGCTTTGGTCACGCAACCGCTGGAAGTATTGCAAGACACGGAAAAGGTAGGATTTAGGTTAGAAATTGATGTATAATTCACCAAAAGGTAGGCTTTCTCCCCAATATCCCGTTTTTGGGTTAAAATTGTAATTTTCTCATGGTCAGTACCTTGGTGCATGATTGGGCTTGCGGGACTAATGTTTTAACGGGTAGCGGCCAGTCCAATTATTTACTAAAACAAAGCATTATGAGAAAATTAGCATTTGTGGGTGTGTTTTTAATCGCCGGGATGGTTGCAGGATGTAGTGATGACGATGAAACGACAGACCCAACTCCCGTGCTGCCAGAGTTGAAAGTGAGTACAACACTTTCGGGGGCAAACGAAGTACCGGCTAATCCATCGACAGCGACCGGTTCAGTAGATGGTACGTTAGATCAGGAAAGCAGAGTGCTGAAAATCAACATTATGTACAGTGATCCCGCTTCGTCGGATTCGGCTGCTACGGATTCTGCCTTCGTGCCCACAGCATGGCACATTCACAAAGCACCGGTGGATTCATCCGGAGCGGTCGTGATCGATTTCGGGAAGACTTTTACCTCACCCTTTGCATTTACAGACACTTTAACAGAAGCGCAGGTAGCTGACCTGAAAGCCGGATTGTATTACGTGAACATTCACACTGCCCAGTATCCAAACGGCGCAATCCGCGGCCAATTGAAAGCAGAAGAATAGAACGATCAATGTTTTATAACTCAGCGTTATGTAAAAGAGCGGGCCATATTTGGCGCCGCTCTTTTGCTTTGGTTTTATTTTCCAGTGAATTGGGCAATGCGCTCGTTGCAAATCCGCTCCGTCAATTCTTTTAGCAATTTCACCCGATCGATCAGATATTCCAGTTCTTCTTTTTCGATTTTGTAATTCATATCGTATCTCGAATCGACATACGCTCTTTTCAAGAGTATAAACATTCGCTCTTCTTCAGGATTATTTTTCGGGAAAACCGCTGCAAAGCCAGGATGCAATTTTTCGACTTGCTTTCCTAATTCCTCTATGTCGTGAATTTTTGATTTGTAGTCTGTGAAGACTAGAAGGATAGCGGTGTAATATCTTTCGGAGGCTTGATGAAGATTGAATACTGCAATGTTATTGTCGTTATTTTGAAATGCCAAGTCAGCATATTTTTGAAAATCGCTTGCACTTTTGAACCAACGCTCAAATGAATCACGCGCTTTTTTCTGTCTCTCTTCCGGATTTAAATCTTTCGGCTTCGATAAAGTGAAATTTCTGGAATCAAAAAGCATAATTCCTTCTTTCAAAATATCGACAAAGAAATATTGATTTTGTTCGATATTATGATTTACAAAGCCAATGCCGTGCTGAATGATGCTGACTCTGGTTTGCTCGGCACTACTATTTAGTGTTTTTCCCAGGTTCCGCCACTTTTCATCAGCTTTGGCTGATTTTCTGTCTTTGGTGATGACAAGAATGTCATAATCACTCACATAGTCAGTATTTTCCTGGTAATCCTCCACCCAATCGCCACGCGCGTGACTTCCGAAAAGAATGATCATTTCGGCAGGTACTTTTTCGACAATAACTTCAGCGATTTCCTTTAATTCTTCTTGCTTGTGATCGGGGAGGTGGGAGAGGGAGGTTTTCAATTTATGTGTGGTAGTTAGTGTGATTACGGTTACTGGAATGTTAACGTGTCACACTATTTTCCGATGCTAATATTCAAATTAGGTAATTCAACTTGCAATTTCACTTTTGCTTTTAGTGCCATAAAGACTCTTAATAAAGTATCCATTGTAACATTACTTGCGTTGCTTTCAAGTCTCGAAATCTGGGCTTTTTGTACGCCAATTAATTTTCCCAATTCCTCTTGCGTCAAATTCCTTTCTTTTCTAGTTTCTCTAATCGCCTTACCGATCAAATCCATTTGAAGTTCGTATTCAAAAATATCTCTTTCCGGTGTTCCAATTTTTCCAATGAGTTTGTCCTGCACTTCGTCCAAGGTGTATGTTTTCATCTTTTCTTATCTTTTAATTGTTTTTCCGAAAAATATTTAGCTCGAATGTTTGCTGCTTTTTGAATTTCATTGTCCGGAACTTTATTTCGCTTTTTTACGAAACCGTGTGTGGAGATTACTAATGTTTCTGTCGATAAGGTTTTGTCCCAAAATGCAAGAAGTCTGTATTGAAGTCCTTGATAAATCGTCCTAAATTCCCAGATATCGTCAGTTAATTTTTTGAGAAGTTCAGGATCATTTTTGATTTGTGATTTACGAATGTTGTAAATGATTCTTTCATAATGCTTTCTTTCAAGTCCGCTCAAAAAATCAAGCGCTTCATCTAGCAGTATAACTTCAAAAAGTTTACCCATGTGTGTAAGTGTCAAGATAGGCAAAAGTTTCGCTACAACGAAACTTTTGCCTATTATTTAAAACAACCCCTTCGCCTTTTCCAGCGCCGAATCCAACCCACTCGCATCCGATCCGCCAGCCGTCGCAAAGAAAGGCTGCCCGCCGCCGCCGCCGCGGATTTCTTTTGCCAGGTCTTTCACGATCTTGCCGGCATTTAATCCGGTTTCCTGAACAATATTTTCAGCAATGAAAACGGAAAGTTGCGGCTTGCCTGCTATCTCCGTTCCGAAAACAGCAATCAGGTTTTCAATCTGGTCGCGAAGCTCGTAGGAAAGTTGTTTCAATGCGTCTGCGGAAGGCACATCTACTTTTTCAACGATCAGGTTGAATGTGCTGTGTTTCTCCATGTTGTCGACCAAGCTCGCTTTCAATGCTTGGATCTTCTCATTTTCCAAAGCCGCGATTTTCTTTTGCAGGCTGTTTTTTTCGTCGATCAGACTTTCGACTGCTTTAACCAGATCTGACGGATTTTTGAGCAGATCCTTGATCTTATCCAGCGTTTCTTCCTGCTGACGCATGATTTCCAGGGCTTTTTCGCCTGTTACAGCTTCAACCCTGCGAACCCCTGCAGAAACCGAACCTTCGGAAATGAACTTGAAAACGCCGATTTTTCCTGTTGACCGAACGTGGGTGCCACCGCACAATTCATAGGAGAATGTTGGGTCAAATATGATCAGACGAACAAAATCGCCATATTTTTCGCCGAATGTCGCCGTTGCTCCGGCATCCAAAGCCTGCTGAATCGGGACATTTCTTCTTTCGTCCAGCGCAATGTCTTCCCGGATTTTCTCATTCACCCGATCTTCAATTTTCTGCAATTCTTCGTGCGTCACTTTTGAAAAGTGTGAAAAGTCGAAACGCAAAACTTCGTCGTTCAGGAAAGAACCTTTCTGGCCGATATGTGTTCCCAGCACTTCGCGCATCGATGATAACATTAAATGCGTCGCCGAGTGGTTTGCCTTGATCCTGTCGCGGCGTTCAATGTCGATTTTTGCTATAATTCCCCTGCTTGCATTATCCAATCGATTCTCGAGATCGGAGTCTTTCGAAATGTGATAAATCAGATCATTTTCCTTTCTAGTATCAATTATGTTTATTGGTATTGGCTGACCCGTATCAAACGCAAAATCTTTAATTATTAATTCCCCTTTGTCACCTACTTGTCCTCCCATTTCTGGGTAGAAAGGTGTTTTATCCAGCACAATATGATATTCAAAACCATTTTTATTCGTCACTTTTCTATATTTAAGAAGGGTACAGTCATCCACTTCATTGAAATCGTATCCTATAAATTCCGGTAAAGTATTAGACTCTAGATCATCAACAAATTCTGGGATCATCCAGTCGCTTTTTAAAGAAGATGAGTCTGCTCTAGACCGATTTCGCTGAGCGCTCATATTTTGGTGAAAACCATCAGTATCTAATAGAAAACCCTTTTCACGTGCAATAAGAGCAGTTAAATCAAGTGGAAACCCAAAAGTGTCTTGAAGTTCAAAGACAAATTCACCTGGTAGCGTCTTGGTTTCGGTAAATTCTTTCGCAGCATCTAATTGGGAAAAATTTAATAAGCCATAAAACCCCCTGTTTGTGTATATTTTATTTTCTCGTAGACGACCTTCTTGTGATAAGTTGAAATAATTGTCAAGTTTTTCAATTCCAGCAGAAAGGGTTTTCAGGAAGCTTTTTTCTTCTTCCAAAATCACCCTGGATACGAAGTCCTCCTGAGATTTCAATTCCGTAAACACATCTTTAAATTGTTCCGCCAGAACAGGCACGAGCTTATAGAAAAACGGCTCCTGAAAACCGAGATAGGAATATCCGTACCGAACCGCACGGCGCAAAATCCGGCGGATCACGTAGCCTGCTTTGTTATTGGAAGGCAGTTGCCCGTCCGTAATCGCAAAAGCCACGGCGCGGATATGGTCGGAGATCACACGCATCGCAATGTCCGCAAACGGTTCTTCGCCAGCTCCGTATTTTTTGCCGGATAATGTTTCCAATACCTGAATGGTGTTTTGGAAAACGTCAGTATCGTAGTTGGAAGTTTTATTCTGGACAGCCATGCACAGACGCTCAAAGCCCATTCCGGTATCCACGTGCGTCGACGGGAGCGGTACCAGCGAACTGTCTGCCTTGCGCTCAAACTGCATAAATACGAGGTTCCAGATCTCCACAACCTGCGGATGATCATTGTTGACCAGCGACTTACCCGAGATTTCAGCAACTTCCGCAGCCGGACGCAAATCAATGTGAATTTCGGAGCAGGGACCGCAAGGGCCGGTGTCGCCCATTTCCCAGAAGTTATCCTTTTTATTGCCTAGAATAATCCGGTCTTCGCCTACAATCGGTTTCCACAAATCCCACGCTTCCTGATCGAAAGGCACGCCGTCTTTTGAATCGCCTTCAAAAACAGACACATACAGCCTGTCTTTGGGTAGCTTGTAAACCTCAGTCAGCAGTTCCCAGGCCCAGGTAATGGCCTCTTTTTTGAAATAATCCCCGAAAGACCAGTTTCCCAGCATTTCGAACATCGTATGATGATAGGTATCGAAGCCAACATCCTCTAAATCATTGTGCTTTCCTGAAACCCGCAGGCATTTTTGGGTATCGGCGATCCGACGGGCGGGAGGAGTTCCGTTGCCCAGGAAAAAGTCTTTAAACTGCGCCATACCTGAGTTGTTAAACATCAGGGTAGGGTCGTTCTTGGCGACAAGTGGTGCCGATGGTACGATTAAATGCTCTTTGCTGCGGAAAAAATCAAGAAAAGCCTGACGTATTTGATGCGAGGTCATTGGATATGTTTGCTACTGATTAGTCTTACGAAATAAGCGGCAAAGGTAAGGAAAAACAGCGACTCGGAAACGGCCAGCCGATTCCTGATTCGGTCAATACGTTAAATCAGGGTCATTTGTCAAATAACTTTTCAAAACTAGTCCATAAATCCTCCCGCTCGTTTGGTTCCAGCCTAATCTCCCACTGGACGTTTTCTAATACTTTTTTGGTCTTCTCAAACTGAAAAACAGACCAGGGAACATGGCCGCTGATCAATGTATTTTTCCAGCCATTTTCTTCGCGCCATTTACCGTTTGCGATTTTTTCAATGATGTCAAGATAGGGCGCATAATCGCTGTAAAGGCTTCTTGTGATGGGCGCGTAACCGGGTACTTGGATTTTTAAGATTGCATTGATTGGAATGTTTAAATGACCTTTGCCGTGAGCGAAAAGTGCGGAATCCGTCTTGATACCGCCCGTAAATACATCAATGCGGCAGTTCGGAACCGGTTTCCCGGTCTTGGGAGACAAAATGTTCAGATCAAGTTTTGAAATCAAGGGTTTGGGCTGTGCAGCGTTTTTATCCCTGAAATAAAATGGCGATGTGAAGGCAACGGAGAATTTACTGCCGGGAAATGTCTGTAATTCTTTGGCTTGCTCCAAAGACAGGCAATGGGCGAGGATATCTATATTTTCGGGATCTTTCCAGGACTGCTTTCCGTACGCTTTGACGACATACCAGGCATTTTCCTTTTCCTGAATGGGTAATGAAGCATTGAATTCGCGAGGCTGTTTTTCACGCAAGTCCCACAGATGATGTATTTTCCCGTTTCTGAAAACCACTATATAGGTTAAGTAGTCAGCCGTTTCGCCAGACGCGAAAGCATTGATATGCAGCTGATGCTTCTTGTTGTCTTTCACAATCACATCCCCAACCTGGTATTTTTGGTCGATATCGGCAAAAATGATCGGACCGGAAGTGACGAAAGTCCTGCCTTTCCTGACAGCCGCGGTGATCTGATCAATGGATTTGTTAGGGGCGGCGGAATCTGTTAAAAAATAGGTCCGCATGGAGCCGTAGTAAAATTTATGATCTCTCGGATAGCCGCCGTCCAGCTCCGCAAACGGTGGCATCATGTATCCCTCATTGAGTACGTGAAACCATATATTCTGGTAAAAATAATTGTCATTTAAATACCCCATCACCGCCATTCCGTTCCAGATATTTCCCGAAAGAAGGCCAAAAGCAAGGTTGCTGACCACATTGGTTGTGTACTTGCTGATATCTCCGCGCTGCTGCATCCACCACGAAGTGGGGTGAGGTATGATTGGCGTGGCATGTTGGGAATAGGCATACCTGGAAATCACTTCCATATCCGGGATGGATTTAAATTTCAGCCAGGAATAGTCCCAGTCTTTGTGCTGTTCCGATTTGTAATACTGGTTTTCGTATGTGGAATCGATCAGGTTTCCGAAGTTATTTAAGGTACTTTTCAGGCCCAGCCACCAGGTATGGCTGGTGCGGTATTTAGGCATTTCCGCTCCGTAGTACAACCTGAACCGATCATCGCTCACATCAGCATAGGCCTTTTTGTGGGTCAGGTCATCGTAGCCGGCCCAACCCTGGCAGGCACTTATAAAGTCCACTCCCTGGGCTAGGCAAATCTTCCTTACCTGCCTCAGCATGGTATCATTGGCTGTTTTTTCTGAATACAAATGGGCATGTCCATCCCCGTTGACCCACCCCCGCTTTTTTAAATCGACCCACATTTGCAGGTGAATAGCTGCTTTTATTCCCTGGTTTTCCTTAATCACAAATGCATGTTCCTGGGAAATATGATCAATACCGTGAAAGATTTGAATGGTGTACGAACCAGGTTTCAGAGGAACGGAAAATGTGCCGTCTTCCCCGGTAAAAATTCCATCAAAAACCTGATAATAAGTGGCCTGCGTTTTTCCTGCTGAATCCTTGATGAGAATCCTCGCAGCGATCGGACTGGCTGATTGACCTTCAAATACCTGCCCTTTGATGCCCGTAAATCCTTCCAGTTTTTGAAAAAGTGATTTGACAGGCTGCGCTTTTAAGGTAAAGGGAGCCAGTAACAAAAACAGCCTGAATAAGTGATTCGTCAACATCATCGCTTTGTTTTATGATTTGGCCAAATGGACAACCGTTTTAATAGATCAGTAATTTCGTAGTAAAAACGGCCTGATTGTATTCGTCGAAAATTTTGAGAATGTATATGCCTTGAATGAGATCCGTACAATCCAGGTCGGTTAAGGCATTGATCCTGACTCGAAATTGTTTCAGCTCGACGCCCTGAACGTTAAAAATTTTGGCTTCAAGACTGTTACTGCTAACATGGTTTTCGGAGATTGTTTCCACTTCGTAAACATTTCTTCGGACCGGGGAAACCTTCGTTCGGAAGCCGACGCAGGGATCTGCCGCAAATATGATCCGTGAAAATTCCGACTTTCCATCCCAATCCACTTCTTTCAGTCGGTAGTAATTGCTCACGCCCGGCTGGGTATCTGAAAAGGTATATTCTCTTACGGTATTGGTGTTGCCTCCGGCTTGCTGCCTGCCGATTTCAGAAAACGAATGACCATCGCTACTTTTTTCAATTGCATAATAATCGGCATTGATTTCCTCATTTGTAGTCCAGGAAAGAATAATCTGGCACTGATCAGGCATTGCCCCGAAACGGACCAATTTCACTGGAAGAGGGTTGGCGACGATGGAACTGAAAAAGGCAAATGCTGCAGCAGTTACCGCGATTTCCTGTATCGTGAATTCAGCCATTTCAACAGCCTCCCGTGCATCTGTATAGCGCCTGAGTACGGGATAGGGGTCTTCTTTTGTAAATCCATAGGGATATCGGTTGGTCGAATCCTGAATGGCAAAAGAGGAAGGGCGGTTCATGACCAGCGACGCGGCTGGCCCGAAAACCGGAGTCCCGGGAACAGGCTCAATAAACTTATTTGGAACAGTAGACCAGTGCAAAGGCAACTTCGGAGGGTTTTTGCCTAAACCTGTGATAAAACTGCGGGAAAGCGGATTGTTTCCCAGCGGAATGTCGAGCTGAATTTTGGCATAATCCAGCAAATCAGGCTGATTGAGCAGGTAACTGAACATAATATAATCGAATGCATAACTCTGGGCCATGGCAAATGTCCCGTAGCCGATGTAGCCTTTAAACGGGTGATAAGCACCATGATAAGCGTGCGTCAGCATGGTCCGGGTGTAATAGTTGAGCAGGACTTCGCTCTTTAGCTTGCTTTTAAATTCATTCACGGCAACGGGATCGGTTGGAAATGAAGTGGTGGAATACGCCCAGATCGCTTTTACCGTGTGTTGCTGCCAGCTCATCGTTGCGTGGAATTCATGGGGGATTTGGCCGTACCAATTCAGGAAATCCTGGTTGTAAATGGCATCTCCGGTACTTTTGTACAGCTCCGCAGCAGCCCAAGCCCTGTTATCCCGGTCCTCGGGATCCGGATAGGGACCAGCCGAAATGCCGGGGACATTAACCGGCGCAGAAGCGGCCAAATGCGCTTGCAAAAAAGTCCAGGCTTTTTTGGCCCTTTCCAGGCAGCTGTCGGCATAAACCGGGAAGTATTTTTTGAAGTTGCGATGCGCCATGGCCATCGCGGCGGCAAATAGTGCAGTGGACTGTGTGGTTTTCTCGGAAACAAAAAGGGTATTGTTCTCTTCGCCCGGCAGCCCGGATGACCAGGTGGCGGGCGTGACGCGGAAGTACACTCCGCCGTCCGGGGCCTGCATTTGTTTAAGCCAGTCGGTTTCGTACTTCAGCTCATCAAGTATGTCAGGAATGTTATTTCCGCTTTCAGGTATGTTTAAATGATTGTCCGGAAACTTTTGCGGGTATAACTCGAAGGCCGTAAAAAGGATGAAGAGCGCACTGGCCGCTGTGGGGACATATCGTCCGTAATCTCCGGCGTCAAGCCAGCCTTTGGACATTGGGATCTGTGTCCCGGGTGGGTAATCCAAATCCGTATAGAGTGGCGAAGCAGCTTGCGAAGGGTGTATTTCCGCATTGAGGGCCGGTAACCCATCCCTTGCCCAGGTTCCCGCGTTGGCTGCTTCGAGGTGGCCGGTCCTTTGGTAATACAATGCCCGGGCGGTATGAAAATAAACCGGATCGTACACATCCTCAGCAATCACAAAATCTTCTGAACGGCCGTAGCCAGGTAGGTAAATATGGTATTGGCCAGGCGTGGTCACGGTTGAAAAGTCAATTTCAAAAACGTTCTCGCCACTAAAAGCCGAATCTGCTTTCAGGAATGCTGCAGTTCCGTTGTAAACAACCTGATCTAAACCGTTAAGGATCTGAAAATTGGGTGCGTTGCCAGTTTCAATAGGCATGAACCACGCGTCGCCCAGAAAATTTCCCAGCTTGCCAAGCTTAGGACTGTTGGGCAGGTAACCAACCTGATTGGCTTTTACATTGCCGTAAAGGTCAAGGTCAGAGAACTGAAATGCCGTATCCAGGCTGGCCACATTCCCGGACGCATCTTTTAATGTGCTTATTTTTAACTCGTAAACAGCGCTGTTTTTAAGCGGCTTGTCGAAAATGAGGAACAGTTCAAAGCTGACCACAGGACTGCCCGAACCAGGGTTCAATTGTCTGACGTAGGTATGGCGCCCGATTTTAACAGGGTTTGCTATTAATTGATAATCGGCATCTGCTGGGCTCATAAGACCGTAATTCAATTTGTCGTAGCAGCCGGTTGTGTCAAATCGTTCACTGACAAGCACTTTGATGACCCGATTTGAAACAGGTTGGATTTGTAGCAAGGGTGGCGTGCTGTCAAATACTTCCAGGTCATCCACGAAAAACTGAATTTGTGGGGCTTGCGATGTGCCGAATTCGAGATATTCGACTGAACTGAGATTATAGTCAGGCGATTTCATTGCCTGGAGCGGAATCCTAACTTCTTTGTATTCGGTAGAAATCTTTCCGCCGCCCTGGATATAGGGCGACAGGTCAGCCCATTGGCTTTTGGCAAAATAAGTGGTAAACCGTACGGAAGTTAGTTGGTCCGGCATGTTGCTTTTGATAAAGAAGCGAAGCTCATCAAAGCCGGAAACATCTGTGCGCCACATACCGCTGCAATTGAAGCCGATCCTGGGCATATGGGAGTTGTCTGGCTCAGCCCTGAAAAAATAAGTACCGCTGTGCGCGTCGGCACCCGGGAGTATGGAGCCAAATGCTTTGTTGCACGACGATGGGTCTGATACCTCGCCATTCCACAATATTTTATTTTGGGCGGAAGCGCTACCGAGGGCTAATGTTGCAATCGTGATCATAATGAATGCAAATCTCATGATTATTGAATTGAAGTGTGGTTTTATTGTACAATTCTGACTCAATAGAATGGGGCCAGCCTGAGAGCAAATGGTGCAATAGTTGTTGAACAGTACGTATGGGTTATTTGCCGGTCAAAAATGGGGCATTCTTTCGGGTGAGTATAATCGGATGTACACGTCCTTTTTTAATGAAATGCTTAACAAAGAATTAACAATGGAGTTGAGAAAATTCCGGGGTTAATTTATATAAGGCCCTAAAAATTAACGCGCTAAAAAATGAAACCGTTTTCGGAGTTATCGGCAGAGGAATTGGCGATGGAAAACCTCTTCATTCGGTGGGTGCGTTTCCCGGACGACCCGCCGATCAGGTCTTTTTGGGAGAACTGGATACTTAAATACCCCTCCAGAAAGGATACCGTCGACAGGGCGAGAGAGCTGGTGTTGACAGCTTCGGACTGGCGGATCGAAAACCTTTCAAATCAGGAAGTCAACTCTCTTTGGGGCCGTATACGCTCTTCCTTGGAAATCAGGGGAGACCGGGAGGCCAAAAGCTCCGTTACCCGCCAGGCTGGCGGTAATGCTATTGTAAGGGGAATCATACTGATCATTATGTCGGTTACCTTCCTTTTTTTTATGATCTATTTTTTCTTCGCCAATCCCTGATCAGGGGTTTTCACACTGTATTGCCGCGAATACCAGCTTTTTGTTTACCGGATTTGCCTTCAGTCAATCTTGATTTAATACAATAAGTGTCCGATTTACATTTTCAAAAGCATCAATTTTGTAGTGATTTTTGTAAATATTTTACAATTTATTATTTGAACTGGCATATCTTGGCAACGTTCCCGACATCGATTGCATAAATAAAATAAGCCAAATATTTCCTATTTTCTTCCTAAATCTCTATCCTCAATCGGATTTTCAAATTGTATTTTACATACAAATAATAGGGTTATTGGAATCATTCAATAATGCTGTCCTGAAGGTCCGATCCCAGTCCGACACCGCTGAACTTCCTGTATCGATTAATAAGTAACCATCTAAATACTGTAAGATAATCTTTAGAAGATATATTAATTTTTGTAGGGGTAATCGGTTGAATGACCGTCAAGCAATTAATAATCAAGCAATTTTAATGGTAATCAATTCATGCGTATGAAAAAAAACTTTACAACTTGTGGGCACCGCTTTTTGCGTTGGACCATGGTCGGTGTAATTGTTACGGGCTTTGCTGCAGAGGTTTTTGCGAAAGAGAAACCTGCGGCAACCATGTTGGCGACAATTGACAGGACTATTTCAGGGAAAATCACCGCGGCCGAGGACAATTTGCCGATCCCCGGTGTTTCCGTTGTGGTGAAAGGAAGCAGGAGCGGTACAAACACGGACGTCGAAGGCCAGTTTAAAGTAGATGTTCCGGACAATAATGCGGTACTGGTATTTTCCGCAGTGGGTTTCGTAACACAAGAAGTTGCTGTCGGATCGAAAAGCGTGATCGACATTGTTCTGGTAGGTGACCTGAAAACGCTGAGTGAAGTGGTTGTGGTGGGATATGGTACTCAAAAGAAAAGTCAGCTGACAGGGGCGATTTCTTCTGTTTCGTCCAAGATGATCAGTGAAATGCCCATTACCAACGTAGGTCAGGCCATGCAGGGCCGTGTTGCCGGGGTGGACGTAGCACAGTCAGGCAGCAAGCCGGGCACCACTCCGAAAATCACCATCCGAGGCCGCCGGTCCTTTAACGCTGGCAATAACCCGCTGTACGTAGTCGACGGGATACCTCTTTCGGGCGATCGCAACGAATTGGCGGCAACCCGTCCGTTCGATTTTGTCTCAGGCGGTTATGAGGATCTTAACCCGAACGACGTAGCCTCGATGGAAATTCTGAAAGATGCTACTTCAACTGCCATTTATGGTGCGAGAGGTGCGAATGGCGTGGTTTTGATCACGACCAAAAGAGGTGCTCCAAAAGGTAAAACAACCGTTTCTTATGATACGTACGTGGGGGTAACCGATGCGCTCGACAAAGTGAAGCTGCTGGATGGACCGGGTTATGCTGAGCTCAAAAGAGAATCGAGAAGAACGTTGGGCACCTATAAGGATGCCAACGGAAACCCCGTGCCAACTGGTGTTATTGACACTTACGCTGATTCAAAACTTTTCGAACCTATAGAATTGGATGGAATTGCTAAAAACAGAACGACGGATTATCAGGAAATGATGATCCGGCAAGGCTTCCAGCAGAACCATACGCTCGGGGTGCAGGGTGGAAATGAAAAGACACAGTTCTATATCTCTGGAGGTTTTTTTAAAGATAAAGGGATTATTCCTGGGCTTGATTTTACGCGGACTTCCCTGCGTGTAAATATTGACCACAATATCAACAAGCGAATCAAGGTTGGTATTTCTTCGTATACCATGTACAGTTTGCGCAATGGAGCGAACCGTAACCCTTATGGCTACACTTTGGGCCAAAACCCGCTGGCAAAGGCTTATGACGACGATGGAAAATTGATCTTTGCCCAAACCAGCGATGCCCTGCTTACCAACCCAATGGCGGAATTGGTAAAAGGCGCCCAAATCGATGAAACAAAAAAATACCGGATCCTGAATAGCGTTTACGGGGAAGTGAACATTTTGAGCGGATTGAAATACCGTTTCAACTTCGGTCCCGACTTCTCGATTTCGCGCGCAGGGCGTTTCGTTGGTGCGCAAACCAACGACATCAAAGGTGGTAACCCAACGGCTGCGACCAATAGCCAGTTTGGGTTTAATTATACACTGGAGAACATTCTTACATACGGAAAAACATTCAATAACGTCCATAACCTGAATGTGACTGCGGTTCAATCTATCCAGCACGATAATTTCGAATACAACAACGTGTCTGTACAAGGGGTACCCGTAGAAGGGCAGGAGTTCCTCAACCTTGGCAATGCCAGCACTGTTTTAGGCGTGGGAAGTAACCTGATCCAGTGGACGCTGAACTCTTACATGCTCCGTCTGAATTACGATTATAATGACAAGTACCTGGTTACAATCACCGCACGTCGTGATGGTTCAAGCCGTTTTGGAGAAAATACGAAATATGGTACCTTCCCCGGCGTGGCAGTTGCGTGGAATATCAATAATGAAGGTTTCCTGAAAAGTGTTTCATGGATCGATCAATTGAAGATCCGCGCCAGCTATGGTAAAACCGGTAACCAGGGTGTTGCACCATATCAGACACAGGCATTGGTATCCCGTACATCTTATGCATATGGTACAGCCGCTGCCTATGGATACCGCCCTAATACCATCGGTAACCCGGATTTGAAGTGGGAGTCATCGGCTTCTAAAAATATCGGAGTTGATTTCAGCTTTTTCTCAGGCCGTGTTTCTGGTTCCCTGGAATTATATCAGACCAATACTACCGATCTCCTTCTTTCTGACCAGCTTCCCACTTCAACAGGCTTTGCGGCGGTCACTCGTAACGTAGGCGAAACCAGGAACAGAGGTATCGAACTTGGCGTATCTACGGTGAACATCAGTTCAAAGGGAGGGTTCAAGTGGACAACCGATTTCACTTTCTATAAGAATACGGAAGCGATTATTTCCTTGTACAACGGCAAAGTGGATGACACGGGTAACAAATGGTTCATCGGAAAGCCGCTTAATTCCTTCTACGATTACAAGAAAGTGGGTATCTGGCAAACCAACGAAGCAGATGCGGCAAAATCATACGGTTTTAGTGTAGGTCAGGTGAAATTGCAGGATACCGACGGCGATGGAAAGATTACAGCTAACGACCGTGTGATCCTGGGGTCAGATATTCCAAAATGGCAGGGAGGTATTACCAACCGCTTTAGCTACAAGGGCGTTGATTTATCGTTTTTCATTTTTGCCCGTGTCGGCCAGAAAATCATCAGTAAATTCCACCAGAACAGCTTAACCCTTCAGGGACGCTACAACCAGATCAAAGTGGATTACTGGACCCCGAACAACCCGACCAATGAATTTCCGAGACCTAATTTCAACCAGGAGTTCCCGGTATACAACACCTCGTTTATCTATTTTGATGGTTCATTTGTCAAAGTGCGTAACATCAACTTCGGGTATACATTCACCCAGAAATTTGCTCAAAGACTGGGTATTGAGTCGCTTCGCCTTTTTGCAAGTATTCAGCAGCCTTTCATTTTCTCGAAATACCGGTCTAAATACAACGGTATAGACCCAGAGTCGGCGGACGGCAACGTCAATAACGACGTAACACCTGCTACCAGAGTTTCGACATTAGGTCTGAATGTGAAGTTTTAATGATCACGGGGGAAAAGGTAATTCAAAATATTAAATTAGATCAAAATGAGACATATAGGATTTAAAAAGTCATTCACAGTACTCTGCCTGGCGGGTATGCTATTGGCAGGGCAATCCTGCAAGGACGTATTGGATGAGAAAGTAATTTCCAGTATCGGGGATGACTACTTGAATACAACTGCCGGCTTCAACTCTACGGTTAATGCCGCCTATTCTTCCCTTAGAAGTTTCTACGGAACGGAGAGAGGCTTATCCATGACAGAATATGGAACAGACCTTTACTCGGCTGGTGCTGACGGAAGCTACAAGGGTTTCCATTTCTATGATTCCCAACTGATCGGTACCGTAACGATCATTCAGGAGGTTTGGGACGAACTCTATAAAGGGATTAATACCTGTAACGCATTGATCGACAGGGCTCCAAATATTACTGGCGTTACTGATGCGATTAAAACACAGCGTATTGCGGAAATAAAATTTTTGCGTGCCCATTATTACTTTATCCTGTTCCAGCAGTTCGGCGGCGTAGATTTGCGATTGACCGAAACTTTGTTGCCGACTAAAAAGACTGCCAGGGCATCAAGCGATGAAATGTATAAGGCCATTATTGCAGATCTGGAAGCTGCTTTGCCAGGTCTTGAAAATAAGGCAAAGTCTGCAGACTATGGCCGTGCTACCAAGGCGGCAGCCGAGCATTTACTAGCCAAAGTTTACCTTGCCAAAGCTACTTCTTCTTCGAAGGCGGCTGACGATTATGCCAAGGCTGAAACCTATGCACAGAATGTGGTCAACAATTACGGATTCAAGCTGCTTCCCGATTTCGCGAGTGTGTTCTCGCAAGGCGCGGGCGAAATCAATGACGAGGTCGTTTTTTCTGTACAATATACATCCGACGCGCTGACGAACGGTTCTGGAAATAACCTGCACCTTTTGTTCGGAATGCAATACGATGTGCAGGCGGGTATGCAGCGTGATATTGCCTATGGACGGCCTTTCAAACGCCTCAGACCAACTCCCTATGCATTGGAAACTGTCTTCAAAGATCGTGTGAATGATTCGCGCTACAAAAAGACGTTCAGGGATACCTGGCTTTGCAATACAGCCGGAGGAACATTCACCAACGTATTCGATAATTCAAAGAAATCGGTGACTTTTAAAACCGGAGACACGACGATATATATTCCCGGAGTGGAATGGACCCTTGAGCAGCGCGCGGCAAAGCCTTATCAGGTATTGGTGCCCAGTTTGTACAGTCTCTCATTGTTTCCTACACTTGTCAAATTTATGGACCCGCTTCGTCCGGATAAGACTTATGAGGCCGGAAGCCGTGATTATTTGGCCTTCCGTTTGGCGGACACCTACCTCATGTTGGCAGAAGCTCAGTTGATGCAGAAAAAAGTGGCTGATGCCACGAAGAACATCAACATGGTTCGCCGTCGCGCTGCTTTCCCAGGGAAGGAAGCCGCCATGGAAATCAAAGAAGCCGATATGACTTTTGAGTTTCTCATGGAAGAAAGGGGACGTGAATTAATGGGTGAGCAAACCAGGTGGCTGGACCTTAAACGGTGGGGAAATCTGGTTGAAAGGGCTAAGAAATATAACACTGACGCGGCGGCTAACATCAAAGATACGCACTTGCTTCGTCCCATACCCCAGACCCAGATAGACCGCTCTGAAAAAGCAGCTGACGGAGGATCGACCTTCCCTCAGAATCCAGGATATTAAAAGCTGAAATCGGCAAACTAAATACATCTTTAGCTTAGTTCACGGGTTAGGGTGATCGAGACTTCCTGATACAGCGGAAGGCACAGGTTACCTTAACCCGTGTTTTTTATGGGAAAGCGGGTGCTGATTTTCCCACGATTAAGGTATGGCAATTGCGATCGCAAAGGGTGGAAATCCGTTGCGGTACCAGTACCTGATCAGTTCCGGTCATATGCACGGATCCTTTCATCGCCTGCAATTCAGTGAAATACAAAGGGAACAGCAATGACAACAACGGCTATTGGGATATAAAATGATTGTTGCGCCTTTGATCAAAATTCTGAAATAAAGATGCCCCTGGTAAGTAGAAAAGCCCCGCGCAAGGGGCTTTTCTACTTTAAGTCGCCCCAATATGCAAGGAATTGGAAAATATCATTTTTAAACCACATCATTCATATGGACCTTACCCATCGCCGGGATAAATCCCTGGGCAAGATCCAGTTCAAAGGCTGGGCGGCATCTAGCTGGACAATGTGCCCGATCCCGAGAAATCAGAGCAGATTTGCACGGTTATTTATAAAAATACATCGCGGAGAATCTGAAGTATCCGATTTAATCGCTAGCCTTAACCGCATTTGTAAGGGTATTAACATCAATACTTCGTTATGGAATATAATGGACGCAAACACATTCAGTTTTATAAAATGAAAAAATACAGATTATCGCTCGCGAGCTTTCTTATGATGGTAACCTTGTGCCAGGTTTACGCACAAAAGTCGAAAGACGGCTGGCAGGATTTGTTCAATGGCAAAGACCTCACCGGCTGGAAGCAGCTTAACGGGCAGGCAAAATATGAAGTGAAAGATGGCACCATTGTAGGTACTTCTGTAACGGACACTCCCAATTCATTTCTTACCACGGAGAAGAATTATGGTGATTTTATATTGGAATGCGATGTAAAAGTCGACAACAAGCTTAATTCGGGAATACAGATCAGGAGCCTATCCACACCAGCATATCAAAATGGCCGTGTGCATGGCTACCAGATTGAAATTGACCCGAGCGACCGCGCCTATTCTGCGGGAATTTATGATGAGGCACGCCGGGGCTGGCTTTATCCGCTCGACCTGAACCCTGATGCGAAAAAGGCTTTTAAGAAAGAAGCATGGAATAAGTACCGCATAGAAGCCATCGGAACTTCGATCCGAACCTTTCTGAACGGGGTACCAGTCGCACACGTGATCGATGATCTGACGCCAAGCGGGTTTATTTGTCTGCAGGTACATTCTATTGGGAACAACAAAGACCTCGAAGGAACACAAGTTAGCTGGAAAAACATTCGGATTAAAACTTCTAACCTGAAGCCAAGTGCGCCAGCCAACATTGCCATTGTTAACCTGATCCCCAACACGCTTGACCATTCAGAAAAGGAGCAGGGCTGGTCGCTTTTGTTCGACGGTAAGTCTGTGGATCAATGGAGATCTTATGGCGGAACGGATTTCCCGTCAAAGCGCTGGTCGCATGACGATGGTACTATTGTTATTTCAAAATCGGACGGCTCGGAAACAGGCAATGATATCGTGACCCGAAAACTGTACGGCCCAGCTTTTGAATTTGAATTTGAGTTTAAACTGACGGAAGGGGCGAACAGCGGCGTCAAGTATTTCGTGGACCAGAAATTCAATGCAAACGGGAAGTCGGGCATCGGGTGTGAATACCAGGTCCTGGACGACGAGCGACACCCGGACGCCAAACTTGGAAAAAATGGGAATCGTACCATTGCATCGTTTTATGACGTCATCCCGGCCGACAGCCCTAAAAATTCGGTGAAAAAGATCGGTGAATGGAACCAGGGGAGAATCGTTGTGAAAAAGGATGGTACCGTCCAGCATTTCCTGAATGGTTACAAAGTGCTTGAATATGTCCGCGGTTCACCTCAGTTTAAAGAATTTGTAGCAGCCTCTAAATTCAAAGGCTTCGAAGGCTTTGGTATGTCGCAGCAAGGGAACCTGCTCCTGCAAGATCACGGCGACAATGTATCCTTCAGGAGTTTAAAAGTTCGGGAAACCAATTGACAGGCAAGCTGAAAAAACAGGGAAAAATACAGTAGATAATCGTGCGGACATTATTTTCAACTGGTTGCCGACGGGATCTCTAAAAAAACAGTAGAAAAATTAACTTTCATAATAAAAGCATATCATGAGCAGTAGAAGGGAATTTATAAAAAATACAACACTGGCATCTGCCGGGATTGCTGTCGGGACCAGTGCATTCAGTGCTTCCAGCTACCGGCGGATACTGGGTGCCAATGACCGGGTAAGGGTTGGCATTATTGGGTTTTCGGACCGTTTTCGCAGCTCTCTGGCACCCAGCTTTTCCGATCACGCCAAAGAATTGAATTTCGAGTTTATGGGTATTTCGGATCTCTGGAACCGTCGTCGCGACGAGGCGGAGGCCTTTATGAAAGGCAAGCCGTATGCTTCCAACGAGTTTGTAAAGGCCCGTAACAATGAAGAATTGCTTGCGCGGAAGGATGTGGACGCAGTGATCATCAGTACTGCAGATTTTCAACATGCCTTGCATTGTGCCGAGGCCGTGAAATCGGGCCGGGATGTATATGTCGAAAAACCTTTTGCCGAAACACTGGAAGATGCAAAAATCGCACTGAAAGCAGTAGAAGCCTCCAAACAAATTGTTCAGGTAGGTTCCCAACGAAGGAGCGCTCCTAACTACTGGGCTGCTTATGAATACATTAAGTCGGGTAAGTTCGGTGATATTACCACGGTTGAAATGACCTGGAATGTAAACCAGCCGGGCAGGTGGAGACGTAAAGAGCTGGTGTCCCAGATCAGGAAGGAAGATACGGATTGGGACCGCTTCCTGATGAACCGCCCCAAAGTAGAATGGAACCCACGTTACTATCTTGAATTCCGTTTGTTCTATCCTTATTCTTCCGGTATCCCGGGCCAATGGATGGCCCACCAGATCGATACCGTACACTGGTTCTCGGGTTTGGAAGCACCAAGAAACGTGGTTGCCAATGGGGGCATTTATACCTGGAAGGATGGTCGTACAAATGTGGATACATTCAGCGCAGCGTTTGAATATGGTCCCTTTGACGATAAGAGCAAAGGTTTTCAGGTAATCTACTCTTCCCGTTTCAACAATGAGGCCGGCGGTGTAAAAGAATATTATTACTCCAATGGGGGAATGATCAATCTGGATACCAATAAGATTAGCTCCGAAGGCGGTTTGCAAGCCAAAGATGCCAAATCGATGGGAATGGAAGCGAATCTTCTGCCGGAAATGTCACTGAAAACAGGTGATAAAATAGCGACCGATGCCAATACTGGGGCCGATCCGATGACCTCGCTGCATATGCGAAACTGGATGGAATGTATCCGCAGCCGGAAAGAATCCAATGCGCCAGCACGGGTGGGCTTCAATCACTCTGTTGCTAATATCATGGCTACCAAAGCGCTACATACCGGAAAAAGGGTGACTTGGGACCACAAGAAGAAGGAGATCGTGTTGAGCTAGTTTACAGGTTTTCGTATTAATCAATTTAAATAACTGGTCAAAGTGAATTCAAAAAACACAGGTATCACCCTGGCTACTCTTTGCTTTGCGACATGGGCAGGTCTGGTAAATGCCCAAAAAGTGGACTTGGTCAACAACGAAAAGGAGAAAAAGGTAGAGGTCAAAATCGATGGAAAACCTTTTACGTCTTATTTCTATCCAGGCGAAAAGGTGCTTAAAAAGGCAGTCCTTTATCCAGTTCAAACCGCAAAAGGAACGATCATTACCCGGGGCTGGCCGCTGGACCCGAGGCCGGGAGAGCGTGTGGATCACCCCCATCACGTAGGTATATGGCTTAATTATGAGGATGTTAACGGTAACGATTACTGGAACAACTCGGACGCCGTTGACCATGCGAAAAGGGCCTACGGAACGATCATCCACACAGGCATCACTTCCATGAAAAGCGGAAAAGACAAAGGGGAACTGAAAGTGACGGCGGATTGGGTAGATAAAAACGGTACCCTGACCTTGAAGGAAACAACGACCTATGTTTTTAGCGGAAAAGGCGATACCCGTATCATTGACCGCTCAACAACTTTGACTGCGGTCCTGGACGAGGTAGCAATGCCTGATGTGAAGGATGGCATGTTCGCAATTCGTGTGGCCAGGGAGCTTGAACTTCCTTCTAATAAGCCCGAAATTTTCACGGATGCGAGCGGAATTGCGACGAAGGTGCCTGTCATGAACAATGAAGGTATTACAGGCAATTACCGCAATAGCAACGGTATTGAAGGAGAAGCTGTTTGGGGTAAACGTGCGGTCTGGTGTAATCTGACAGGCAAGATTAAGGACGAAAATATCAGTGTGGCGATAATTGACCACCCTAAAAATGTAGGATACCCTGCTTACTGGCATGCAAGAGGTTATGGGTTATTTGCGGTAAACCCGTTGGGAATGAAAGCATTGAGTGACGGAAAGGAAACCCTTAACTTCAAATTGAAAAAGGGAGAATCTACAACTTTCCGTTATCGCCTGGTAATCGCTTCCGAGCATTTGAAAGATGCAACCTTGAATGACATGGCAGCAGCCTATGGTAAGACGCAGTAGAATCAACAACGAATTTGGACAAAAAGCCCCGGAAACTTCGGGGCTTTTTGTTTATCAAGTATGATCAGGATGATAAATGCTTATCATACTTGATATGATAATTCAAATTTTAGCCCAATGAACCCATGTTTTTTGCGACAATCGGAATTCTGATAGCCTTTGCTGGTTTTGCGGTTAGTAAATCATCACTCCCTATTTCGCGGTATGCACCCATTTTGAAAACGGCTGGTGTTGCCGTGGTGATTCTTGGCATTCTTTCGTCGTCGATTCGTCAGATCGACGCCGGTACCATTGGTGTCCAGTCGTTATTTGGGAAAGTGAGTCCCCAAGTATTGGAAAACGGGCTCAATTTTGTAAACCCATTGGTAGATGTAGCAATTTTTGACACAAAAACGCAGAATTACACCATGTCTGCATCCACAAAGGAAGGCGAGCTAGAAGGTGACGACGCGATCAGGGTGCTTTCGGCAGACGGTCTTGAGGTTGTAATTGACCTGACGGTTTTGTACAAGATCATGCCGGAAAAAGCGCCGAGCATTTACAAGGGGATTGGCAGTGATTACAAAGACAAAATCGTTCGTCCCATTACCCGGACGCGGATCCGCGACAATGCCGTTTACTATGATGCGGTAGCGCTGTATTCCAAGCGGAGGGACGAATTCCAGAACCGGATCTACCAGACGATCGACAAGGATTTCAAAAGTCGGGGACTAGTCCTGGAACAACTTCTGATCCGGAATATCAATCTGCCGGAATCAGTGAAGAAGACTATTGAATCGAAGATCAATGCCGAGCAGGATGCGCAGAAGATGGAATTTGTATTGCAAAAAGAAAGACAGGAAGCGGAGCGCAAGCGTGTTGAAGCAAGAGGTATTGCCGATTATCAGACAATCATCGCATTAAGTCTCACGGACCGTCAGCTGCAATACGAAAGCATTAAAGCGCAAAAGGAACTGGCTGCTTCTCCTAATGCAAAGATTGTGGTAATGGGTGGGAAGGGAAATGTTCCTTTGATTTTGAATGAAAAGTAGGAAGTGTTGTGTCATTTTTGACTAAATTATCAACCTGAATTTTACTTATCCGTTCATTAATTGTAGTTTTAAGGGATTTCAAACATCCTGATGAAAACCGCTGCTGGTATCGTCCTTCTTCTACTGTTGCTCTACAATATGCTGGGGCTGTCAGTGGCCGTGCTTTGTCTTGAAACGCAATATGAAGTAGCCCCCGAAGTGACCGATCAGAGTGAGATACTTGTGGTTAAAACTTACGCCCCCACCGAACCGGTACTGGAAAATACCGGCACGCAGGAAGGTCTTTACCGTATTGATGATCAGCTTTATAATATTATCCATCAGGTATATCAGCATGATACGCTCTACACGACACTACAGGTGAATGCTTCTGCATGGCAACGTTTTTCGGAGTTGTCGGACATGATGCAGGAAGTGAATACGGATAAAGAAGCGACCAATCCGGTGAGCCGTACCATCAAAATGCTGAATGACTTACTGAAAGTATATTTGCCCATTCCCGTTGCCGCATTTGAATGCAAAAAGGATTTCGAGGGCATCACTCCAAAAATCGGATTCCCTGCCCTTCGCTGTGCTTTGCAAGGCGGAATTTCTGAGCTCCACTCCCCGCCGCCTCAGGCGACAATCTGAAATGTTTTTTTTACATGCACCCGCTGTCACGATGTCAGCGGGTTCTGTGCATGTATCCTGTTTATCAAAACTTCAGATCCATACATTGAAATGAAAAGAAATATTATACTATCTGTAACACTCATTCTGGTGGGTGCGTTGGCGATCAGCTTTTGCACAAAACCCACATCTGAGGAGAAAATGCTCTTGCTATTGCAGGAAACAAAAGCCAAAGTGTACCATTACCAAAATGGTTTCAGCCCCGATGCGCAACTGGTTTATCTTGATTCTTTTATCAGAACATTGCCAGAGACGGAATCCGGGCAGATCTTCAGAATGAACCATTTTAAGGCCAATACCCTTTTACAGCTTGGAAAATCGGAAGAAGCGCTTCAGATCCTGAAAAAACTGGAACGTGATCCGATTTCAGCACGCGTTCCCGGGATCATGCTCAAAGTCAAAGACGATATGGCACTGGCTTATCTCAGGCTGGGCGAGCAAACCAACTGTACCATGAACCATTCGGTAGATGCCTGTATCCTGCCAATCAAAAATGGTGGCGTTCATCAGGATACAAAAGGCTCCAGAGGGTCTGTTGAGATTTATAAGCGAATGCTGACTGCAAATCCTGATGACCTGGAGGCACGCTGGCTACTGAACATTGCTTATATGACTTTGGGTAAATACCCTGAAAGTGTTCCGAAAAAAATGCTGATACCGCATTTGGACGAGCCGGGCGAAGTTACAGTCGAACCGTTCCAGGATATTGCGCCAGCAATGGGCATGGACGTAAAGAATATGGCCGGAGGTGTGATCACAGAAGATTTCGATAACGACGGCTTTCTGGATCTGGCAATGTCGAGCTGGGACCTGGGCGAAGCCATGCATTATTTTAAAAACAACGGAGATGGTACCTTTTCAGATTTATCGGAGAAATCGGGCTTGGATAAGTTTACAGGAGGATTGCAGATCATGCAAACCGATTACAACAACGATGGGTTCAAGGATATCTTCGTTTTGCGCGGTGCATGGTTGAACGGGATTTACGGGGAGCAGCCCAATTCGCTTTTGAGGAACAATAAGAACGGGACGTTTACGGACGTGACGATCGATGCAGGGTTACTATCTTTTCATCCCACGCAAACTGCCACCTGGAACGATTTCAACAACGACGGCTGGCTGGATGTTTTTATTGGTAATGAAACCAGTATCGGTGACAACTTCCATCCTTGCGAACTTTACCTGAATAATCAGAACGGGACTTTTACCGAAGTAGCTAAAATTGCAGGAAGTGATGTTGCAGCATTTGTTAAGGGGGTCACCTCGGGAGATTTTGACAATGATGGCTGGAAGGATATCTTTCTTTCGACCATGAGCGGCCGCAGTTTTTTGTTAAGGAATAAAGGTTTAAGCGGATCAAAAGCGAATGCCGCCAAAGGGCTGAATTTTGAAGATGTAACCCAGCAAGCCGGGTTGCTTTTTGATCAAAACCGTAGTTTCACGACCTGGTTCTGGGATTATGATAACGATGGCTGGCTGGATATCCTCGCGGGGGATTATTCGATGCAGCATAACCTGAGCTACTATGCCGCGGCAGAGCAGTTGGGCGTCGCTCCGGAATTCCATGGGCAGCCTGTGCTTTACCATAACAATCAGGATGGTACTTTCAAAAATGTCACTAAAGAGATTGGTTTGGATAAAACGGCATTTGCAATGGGTGGCAGCTTTGGTGACATCGATAATGATGGGTATCTCGATATTTTCGTAGGAACTGGTAATCCAAGCTATAAATCACTGGTTCCCAACAAAATGTTTAAAAATATGGGCGGTAAAATGTTCGCGGATGTAACCACATCTGCCCAGGTTGGCAGCCTCCAGAAAGGCCATGGCGTTGCTTTTGCAGATTTGGACAACGATGGCGACCAGGATATTTACATCGATATGGGCGGGGCGTATACCGGCGATGCTTACCCGAGTTCTTTCTTTATGAACCCGGGCCAGGGGAAAAACAATTGGATATCTGTCAACCTGGAAGGTACCAAGGCAAATGTGGCTGCCGTGGGCTCGCGAATTAAAATTACATTGAGAGAAAATGGTGTCAGCAGAAGCGTTTACAGGGATGTAAATTCCGGGGGAAGCTTTGGATCGGCGCCTTTCAAGAAAGAGATCGGACTGGGACAGGCATCCATCATCGATGAAATCGAAATCAGATGGCATGGTAGCGGATTGGTACAAAGGATCAAAAATGTAGTTCCAAACCAGTTTATCAAAATCCGGGAAGGCAGCGATAAGATTGAAAAGCTGGCACGTAAAAAGCTGACTTTTAATGACAAGATGCACCAAGGGATACCGGTTTGTCTTCCCGTGGCCAAAGCGTCTATTTAATGTACTTTCAGTTGGTATGAATAGGAAGTACCCTGCAATAGTCCAATGATGTTTTAAAAAAGCAAACAATTTAACGGGCCGGTTGTTATTTTTGAGATCAGAAAATTGTTACTTTAAATGACAATTCATCAATACCTCAATGAAACAATCGGCCAAAAGCGATGTTGCGGAAAAGCTGCAAAGAGAAATCCTTTCTTTGCAGGGATTTAAAGTGCCTTCCGATGGTCAGCATAAACGTTTTGGGCTGGGAGAGATTGAAAAGGCATTTCCAAATGGCGTGTTTCCAATAGGCGCAGTTCACGAATTTTTAAGTTTAGCGCAGGAGGATGCCGCCGCAACAACCGGTTTCATGGCTGCCTTACTCGGGCAAGTAATGCAGCAGCGCGGTACATGTCTTTGGATCAGTACAAACCGCGCCGTGTTTCCACCGGCACTGAAATTTTTCGGAATAGAGCCCGACCAGGTTATTTTCCTTGATCTGAAAAAAGAGCAGGATTTACTTTGGGCAATAGAGGAGGCATTGAAATGCGATGCATTGACAGCGGTGGTTGGCGAAATAAAGGAAATTACCCTGACGGAATCGAGGCGATTGCAGCTTGCGGTGGAGCAAAGCAGGGTCACTGGTTTTTTACACCGATATAATCCCAGGAATGCCAATACACTAGCTTGCGTTTCCCGCTGGAAAATTAGGTCTGTACCCAGTGAGCTGGAACCAGGAATGCCTGGTGTTGGATACCCGCGATGGAATGTGCAATTATTGAAAGTACGAAACGGCGAGCCGGGCGAATGGGAATTGGAATGGTCGGGTGGGGCATTTCAGCATGTCAGGAAACCTATGATGGTGGTAGAGGAAAAGAAATTGCTTCAGGCGGGATGATTTCACGCTTCCGGTCATCACAAATTTTCGGATTGAATTTCTATATATTCGTATTTTCAAGATTCAACATTCCTTTTACCTTTCCATGATGAAAACAACTCTGCCTGTACTTCTTTTTGCCCTGATCCTGCTGCAAAGCTTCTCCTCCTGTAATGCACAAACAGCAGTGCCTGCGGCCAAAATCGATTCGATCTTCAAGGAATGGAACAAACCCGGGATGCCTGGGGCGGCGGTGGGGGTGGTTCATGGGGGGAAGCTCATCTATGCCAAAGGCTTTGGAGAGGCCGACCTGGAAACAGGGGCAAAAATTAGTCCTGAGACCATATTTCACGTGGCGTCGGTATCCAAGCAGTTTACGGACTATGCGATTGTTTTGTTGGCCGAGCAGGGCAAGCTATCGCTGGACGATGATATCCGCAAATACATTCCCGAATTGTATGATTTTGGAAAACCCATCACCATCAGAAATCTGGCTAACCATACGAGCGGCTTGCGAGATCAATGGAATTTACTGGCCATGGCAGGCTGGCAATTGGATGATGTGATCACCAAACAACATGTTTTCAACCTTATCACACGACAAAGAGAGCTGAATTTCGAGCCGGGCTCAGCATATATGTATTGTAATACGGGTTATACGCTCCTGGCCGAGATCGTCAGCCGGGTTACCAAGCAACCTTTTACTTATTGGATGGAACGCAATGTTTTCAAACCGCTGGGAATGAAAAATACCCTGTTTTACGACGATCAGGAGAAGATCGTGAAGGGTCGGGCTTACTCATTTCATAAAACGCCCGGCGCATTGGGGCCGACAATGTTCAATAAAAGCATTCTTAGTTATGGCAATGTAGGCGCTACCAGCTTGTTCACGACCGTCAATGACATGGCGTTATGGATCGACAATTTCCGTTCTCCCCAGGTGGGTACTCAGGCTACGATGAAACAAATGCTTGAAAAGGGGAGGTTAACCAAAGGCGACACGTTATCCTATGCTCTGGGCCTGATGTACGGAAAATACAAGGGCCTTGATTATTACGGACATGGCGGCGCCGATGCCGGTTTCCGGTCCAATATAGCTTATTTTCCAAAGGAGGATTATGGTTTTATTGTGTTGAGCAATCAGGCAGAATTTGATGCGGCGAAGAAGAGTTTTGAAGTTGCGGACCTGTACATGTCCAAGCTTTTTAAAGAAGATAAACTTGCTGCAAAGCCAGGCAATGCATCTGCTGGTGAGTTTAAATTCGACTCAACCCTTTTCAAAAATTACATCGGGTCATATGCCTTGACAGAAGCTCCGGATTTTGTCCTGACTTTTAAAAAAGAAGGGGATAAATATATGACACAGGGTACCGGCCAGCCGTGGGCTGAAATATTCCCTTCCTCCGACTCTACGTTTTTTCTGAAAGTGGTGGAAGCGTCGGTTGTTTTTCATAAATCCAAAGAAGGCAAAGTAACCCGGCTTACCCTGAAACAAAACGGCGACCATCCTGCAACGCGTGTGGAACCAAAATCGGAAAAACCAATTCCGAAGGGGCAGTTCGTGGGCACTTATTACAGTCCCGAACTCGAAACGCTTTACACCATTGCACTCAAAGACGACATCCTCAAACTGCGGCACGTACATCATGGAGAAGTGGATTTAAAGGTAGTAAGCAATGATAAATTGCGTGCGCCGTGGTGGTTTGTCCAAAGTATTGATATAGTAAGGGATACTTCCGGAAACATTACCGGATTAAAAATGTCCAACGGGCGGGTAATGAATTTGCGTTTCAAAAAGCTGCCGGATGATTTCGCTGCCGGAGCAATTCCTGTCGGTACTAAATGATCGTTTTTGCCGGACGGCTGACGCAGAATTCTTTATCCAGAAAATCCCTGATGAATTTTTTAGGTGTCGTGGAAAGATAATGTTTAAAATCTTTGATCAGATGGCTTTGGTCGTGATAGCCAAACTGGTCGACGACCGATAGCCAATCGATTTCTTTTTCCTGTTCCTGAATAAAATGAATAACCTGCTTGAAACGCAGGAACCTGGACAACTCCTTGGTTGAGAAGCCTATATATTTTTTGAATCGCATCTGAATCGTGCGCTCCGAAAGGTCTGTCTCGATTGCTATTGCTTTAGAAGATCCTGTAAACATCCCATTTGAACTTTGTATTCCTTCCAGCAAGGGAACTGTTTGTTCATTTGCATCCTGGAAATAAATATTCCCATGTTCGATCAGCACCGCGATCCTGTCTTCCAGGGTCTGTAAACCTCTTAAAATTTCCCATAAATCACCAAATCCGGTCATATGTAATAGCTCGTCCGGATGATATACCCTGTTGTCCTGCACTTCATCCGCCGGGATTTGGAACAGACGATAAAATCCGTCAGGGTTAAAAACAACCGTGATCAGATTGGTTTGTGGCAGCACTTCATAATTTAACATTTTCTTGAGCGGACCAATCAGCCCAAGTTTCCCAATGGACATGTTTCCATAATCCTGATCTCCAAATGACAATCTCAATGACGGGCCGAAATTGAATATCAGCATCATTTCCAAACTCGGTGACAGGTGCTGGTCCATTTTCGTAAAATCGTCATCAGTGCGGATGCAGTAGATATGCTTGATCACGTCACTGAGCGGGCCGGTTATATCTATATGTCTCCCAATCAGATCCATAAGTCAGTTTTTGCTTTCGTTTTCTTACAATTTTTACTCCTGGGCTGGACCTAGTTTTGATGAAAAATAAGTTGAACATTTAAACAATCAGCCAAATGTCAGATTTGAAATCGCCCAAAATCCTCATCACGGGAGCTACCGGCAATATCGGAAAAGAGTTAATCAAATATCTATCTGCAAAAGAAATACCTTTCAAGGCAATGATGCGCTCTCTGGAAAGCAAAGCCGATATAGAGACTTTAGGCGGCATGGTGGTTCAAGGAGATTTCAATGACCATAGCTCCCTTGCAGATGCCCTGACTGGAATTGAAAAAGCTTTTCTTCTTACCAATTCATCGGAGAAAGCAGAAGAGCAGCAGCTAAGGTTTGTAGATGCTGCAATCGAATCAGGGGTGAGGCATATCGTGAAATTATCGCAATGGGCCGCAGATGAACATTCACCCGTCCGGTTTTTGCGGTATCATGCGGTGGTTGAACAGAAAATTCGGGAATCGGGGATGAAATTTACTTTTCTCCGCCCTAACCTTTTCATGCAAGGCCTGCTCGGTTTCAGGGATACAATACGTTTTCAGGGCCAGTTTTTCGGAGCAATCAGCGATGCTAAAGTCAGTATAATCGATACCCGTGATATAGCCGCCGCCGCAGGGGAAGCACTGGCGGACCCAAAGCATGAAAACAAAACTTACGATCTGACGGGACCCGAAGCATTAAGTCATGATGAACTGGCCGAAAAGTTATCCCGGGCAACGGGCAAGAAAATTCAATTTGTGGATATCCCTTCGGAAGTACTTCACGATATGCTTCTGAAAGTCGGTTTTCCTGAATGGCAGGCAGAAGGTCTTGTTGAGGATTACGCACATTACAAAAGAGGGGAGGCGGCCGAAATGACTGGTGGGTTGTGGGATATAACCGGTTCCCAGCCCAGAACTTTCGATACTTTTGCCGCCGACTATGCAGCATTGTTTAGATAATCCCTGACCAAATAAAATGCTTCAAAGCCAGACAGGAAGGCTCTGAAGCATTTTAATTAGATTATCTGTTTGCGTATTCAGTGATCTGGTGCCATTTCCTGATCATGGACATCAGTTCGTCTAGCTTAATGGGTTTGCTAATGTAGTCGTTCATGCCCGCATCCATGCATTCCTGTTGGGTGCCTTCCATTGCATTGGCTGTAAGGGCGATGATTATAGGCTGGTCAACAACCGTTTTGCGTATAAGTCGGGTTGCTTCCAGACCGTCCATGACTGGCATTTGCATATCCATAAAGATTAGCCCGTATTTTTTCAGGTTTGCTGCTTCGAGTGCTTCCTGTCCGTCTTTGGCAACATCAGGCTCATAACCCAGTTTTTGCAGTATACGGACAATCACATGCTGGTTGATCTGATTATCTTCAGCTACAAGAAGCTGGAACGGATAATTTTCTGAAAAATCGGTAGAAAGCTTATTGGAAGCTACATCTGTCCTTGTGAGTAATTTGCGCTGTAAGGCAGTCATCACGTGATTGTTCAGCACATGCTGTCGTATCGGCTTGGTAAGAATAGATGCAAAAAGTGGCCGGTACTGGTCTTTTAGCTCCTCACCAATAGAGCTGAGCAGGATGATTGGCATTTCAGGCGAATAGCGCCGGATGTTCCCCGCCAGGGCAATACCGTCCATTTCGGGCATTTGCATGTCGGTAATCACCAGGTCTATTTCGTGATCGCCGAATAATATTTCCATTGCTTCTGCGCCTGAAGACGCCAGCACTGGCTGTAATTTCCAGTTTTCCATCTGGCGCTTCAGAATTGCCAGGTTGGTGGCATTATCATCTACGAGCAGGATTTTCTTTCCCCGATGTTCGTCCATATCCTGGTCCACGTAAGTCGGCAGGATTTTGGTGCTTCTGCTGGTTTTTAATGTAAAAGAAAATGTCGAGCCATGATCGACCTCGCTGGTGACGCTGATTTCGCCCCCCATCAGGTTCACCAGTTTTTCGGATATGGCCAGGCCCAAGCCTGAACCGCCATACTTGCGGGTAGTGGAAGAATCGACCTGGGAAAACGCTTTAAAAAGCCGGTTCATTTTGTCTTCGGAGATCCCGATCCCAGTATCCCGGATGTCAAAACGCAATTTCAGTTTATCGTCTGCTGCTGGCTGTTCCCGGGTAACATACACGCACACTTCTCCCCGTTCGGTGAATTTCATGGCATTGCCGACCAAATTGATTAATATCTGCCGCAATCTTAAAGAGTCGCCAACGATTTGGGCCGGTACGTCTTCTTCAATCTGATACACAAGATCCAGGCCTATTTTTGCCGCTTTGCTGCCAAAGATATCCAGTACATCCTCAATGTTCTGACGTAGATTGAAGTCCTCATTTTCAAGCTCGAGGCTTCCCGATTCGATCTTTGAAAAATCAAGAATGTCGTTGATTACATTGATCAGCGTGTCTCCGCAGGTGGCGATCGTCTCCGTAAACATCCGCTGTTCTTCGGTAAGCTGTGTTTCCTGTAAAAGCGCCGCCATTCCGATTACGCCGTTCATGGGGGTCCTGATCTCATGGCTCATGGTAGCCAGAAAAACGCTCTTTGCCTGATTGGCCTTGTCTGCATCCTGTCGTGCTTTGATCAGCTCGGCATTGGCTGCGCGAAGCCTCCCGTTTACCCTTCTCTGAGCTTCCTCATTTTGCTTCCTTGCCAGTGAAAGTTGCACTTCTTTTTGCAGATCCGCCATTTGCGTAGCCTGATTGATTTGCAGTTCATAGTATTTATCCAGCATATAGGCCCATAATCCGCATATAAAAAAGATGGCGGCCGCAAGCAAAATATGAATGGTGAAAGTCAGAAGATCGAAATAATCCAGTGTGGTAAAGTAAATTTTGGAAAGACCGGAATTCTGGAGGTATCCGAAGGTGGCGTGATGAAGCAATACAACGATCAGCATCGGGATCTGGAGTTTCCATTTCTGAAAGGTAATGAGTACTGCACTGCCAATGAATGCGAAGAAATGCATCTCGAACAAACCATGCATCTGATAAATAAACTGGGCCATGTAAATGCCCAGTACTGTACTCAGTACATATTGGTAAAGGTCCGATTCTGGCAATGCAAGTTTGGTGGAGTAGTACGCCACCAGCAGAATACCGCCAACGCCAATAGCGATAAACCAGGTGTCGTAGAAAACGGCTAAAACCAGGCCTATCAAAAAGTAGCCTGGTAAAAAGAAGTTCATCAGATGGTCGGACCTTTCCTTGATCCCTGATTGAAATTTGCCGATGGGGATTTTCGGCAAAGCATTCCTTCGATTCATACTTAATTTAGAGGGTTAATTTTTGCAAACCGGCATGGTACAGCCGTAAGATGTAAGTGCTTGTACACTCAGAACGGGCAGCGACTGACTTTTCAGTAGCCGGTCCAGGGCAATTTTTGCATATGCCGTTTTTTCATCAGAGCAATATCGGCTGGCGTTGTAATTACCACGGTAATAGAGTTTCTGGTTGTTGTCGATCAATGCAGCCTGCGGCGTAGAATATACGCCGCAACGGGTAGCAATGGATTGATCAAAGACAACAGGAATTCTCAGACCTATTTTATCCTGGATTTTTTCGACAGAATAAACTTTATCTGATAATACTACTACCACAAACTGAATTACTTTGCCGTAAGACCTTACGAGCGATTGGAAATGATTCTTGTTGAACTTTGAGCAAGGGCACTCCGGATTGTAGAAATGCAGAAAAACCGGCTTTTTATCAACAAGTTGAATGACTCTGCCCAGATCAATTTTTGAGCCTGTCGGAACGGGAATGTAATTTTCGGGGACTGGCGTGGGGAGCTTGTATTTCCATTCATTATGCCAAAACAACACTCCTATGAAAGACAGCAAGAGCGTAAGCCAAGCAATGACCAAGCTTGTTTTTATCATGAGGGGTTATTCAATGAGAATCCTGTAATACTATTTTATATTGCTATCAAATTTACTCTAAAAATTATGTATCAAGGCTATTTTTTGGCGATGGATGCGTGATTTTTTACGAATGAGTCCTGTCTGTCCAATACGGCTTGTCATTCAGCCGATCCCTGTATAATTATATTTTGATAAGTTTAGAAATTTCCGATAAGCGGAACTGTATTTCCTAACTACCAGACTGTCTTTTCGCGCGGAAGCGGGAATGAAGGCAGGCACGAATACACGAATTCTACGAATGTGTTTGCAGCTAAATCATAAACCGTTCCAAAGTTGCCACCAGGTTACCAGTAGCATGCATGGCCATGGAGGTATAAAGGGACTTCGTATGGTACTTGGCGTAACCGTACAAGCAGGCGTCAAAAAAACTTTGAACAATGCCGATGTTGGACGATAATGTGTTTTCGTAGGCGAAACTGTGCAGGAGTACAAAGAAGAACGCCTGTATGAATATGGATAAATGCTTACTAAGCTTTCGGGTCAGTGCATACAGCATTAGCCCCCTGAAAATAAGCTCTTCAACCACTGGCGCCAAAATCACAGCTCCCAAAATCCTGATGATCGAAGATGTCAGCGGATGGTCCCAACGGTTAATTTCAAGGAGCCCCAGTTTGTTCAGTGCAAATTCAGTGAGCAGTATGTAAGCCAGAAATACTGCTACCCATATTAAAAAGCGCGCATTGGAAACAGGCCGGTTTAAAAAGATCTCATCCGGGTTAATTCTCCCTTGTCGGATACGGACAAAAAGAACGACAGGTATGATTAGGAATGGGACAACACGCAGCAAGGCGGACTTCATTTCAGAGTTCATTTTGCGGGGCAGGTTTTGTTCGCATTCATTTTTGAATATAGGCAGGTTGGTAGTTATTTGCAAAGAAACCTTGCCATAATGCTCACCAGCCACCAACAAAGCTTTCCTGTCTTTGAGATTACCCTGAGGTACACACCGTTTAACCGATGGATAATTCATATTTAGCCGAAGGGTAACTGGGATGAAGAGAGGCCAGTCAACTTAAGGGATAAACTGTGATAATTGCAGCAGTAATAATTTAACTACAAAAATAATGATGACACGAGCTACTTTTATGTCAGTATTGAACCTCAGGTTTAAAGCATTTTTATTGATCCCGATTTTATGGGGCTGTTCCATGAAGGACCATGTTGTACCTCCTGTGGAAGTCTTACCGGTGGTTACCACCTTAACTGCATCCGGTACTACTAAAAGCGTAGCGTTTGGTCTGGATATGATTAGTTTAGGTAATGTTGGTATCGCTGATTACGGCATATTTTTCAGCTCCAACGCGAATGGCGCTGTGATTAATCAGAACGTCAATGAAAATGATTCTGAATTGAAATTTGATATGCCAGCCACCACAGGCTCAAGATTCAAAAGCTTTGTTTTTAATAGTAATCAGCTGCAATTAGAAGTCTTTTACAGGGCTTACGTGAGATTGACCAACGGGAAAATTGTCTTTGGGGCTATAAGACATGACTTTTTTAAAGACACAGAACAATAACCATGCGGATAGTAAAGTTAGATTTCGGACCGGGATGCAATCATTTTCTAGGATGAATATACTAGCAGCAGGGTTCGGATCAACCTTTTTAATCGTATTAGTAATCTTTTTTATTCGGACCTATGATAAGAATTATCTTTCAGCATATCGTCGGATTGGAGGGTATTTGAATTCAATCGACAATATACTGGATCAGGATAATTTCTATTATCTCAGCCACAGTGAGGCAGAAAACTTGGTTTACTATGAAAAAAAGAGTATTTCAATTGCCGACAAAATTGCGAAAATAGCAAAGCTTTGTCCGGAACTTGACGATACTGTCGGAAGTAAAAAACCTCTGCTGGAATTCGTAAAAACATGGGACCGAGAGAAGATCAGAAAATCACTTCTATCAAGAGACGGCTCTTTTGTCTCAGACTTTAATTACCTGAGCGAGCTGGTACCGAGGCCGTCCCGGAAAAAATGGAGAACATTGTTCCCTATCTTTCGCCCATGATAAGATGCGTCGCGAATGGTTAATTTTTGCTAAACAAAGCTCAGATCTCTCTGGGCTTTGTTTGTTTTAAATGTTTCGAGATTGTATCATTTTCAAAGCTGTTATTCCTCGCTGATTCTCAAAGAGGTATTCTCTATTCAAAAAACAACTCCTTGTTTTTCAGAAACATCCCAGCCCAAAGTACGGTGAGGAAGACGACCGAGACAGGCAGCTGCCCACCAGATAATTCCAGGCTTAAAGAACCGCCAAAGTAACTGCTGGCCAGGAGAAAACCTATTTTGTGTGTTTTGGACAAAATAAGTAAGCCCGCAATGGCCAGTTCGCTGATACCAAGTGGAATTATGTAATGGCCAAATCCCGCTTTGGTGAGGAATTGCATGACCGATTCAGGTTCCTTGTCTGTTACTTTCAGGATGCCGCCTATCATCAGGACAAGTGCAGGAATGCCTAGTAGCACGGTGGCTGCGATACGTTTGGTTCTAATTGTCATTGTAGATTTTTGACTGTGATATAATGAAACAAAAGTATCTTTGTTTGCTATCCGTGGGATAGTACTATCCGGTTAGATAGCGATATCCGGTGAGATAGTATCGTGTACCAGACACCAACGGAAAAAGAATGATTACCAGGCAGGGGTGCCCCACAAATGTATTGGCAATTAAAGATGCTTTGGACGCGCTCGAAGGTCGTTGGAAGCTCCTCATTATGCTTTCATTGTCAACAGGAAAGAAGCGGTTCAAACAGATATCCAAAGAGATAGGAGGCATTACGGATAAGATGCTTTCCAAAGAACTGAAGATCTTGGAAGCCAATAAACTCGTAAAGAGAGATGTCTACGACACTTTTCCGCCAACCGTCGAATATAGTATTACGCCACACGGGGAATCGCTCCAAAAACTGCTGGATGAATTATACGATTGGGGATTGAAGCATCGGAAAGAGGTGATTGGAAGGTAGTTCCCGAAAAGAAGGTAGTAAATCGGGCTATTTTAACCCTTCCTGAATGCACCTTTTAACAAAATTTTCATGGCGACCGAATTCCCAGACCGCGAATGATGTAGATCCTTACCAGCGGATCATTTTCCCTCCGACAGCAAAGCCGCAGGATTTACTATTGGCCTAAATCGCCATTTCAATCAGCCAGACATGCCCGAAAGGGTCCTTTAATTCTCCCTGCCGGTATCCATAATCATAATCCTGCGCAGGCGAAGTTACCTCTGCACCTGCAGCAATGGCGCTGTTCATCACCGCATCCACATCCGCAACGAATAGTCCGATCTTAACAGTAGTCCCCTGGTGCCGTTTCGGACTAAACGCAGCAGGGTTACCCGTTTCCTCATGCAAATGAAAAATGGTGCCATCAATCGATAACTCGGAGACATGTATGCTGCCGTCGTCGTTTGAAAACCGCCTCAGTTCCACGGCACCAAAGGCATTTATGTAGAAATCAACGTTGATCACTCCATTTGGAATGTAAAGCTGGGGCGCGAAAGTGGTGGTATTTGGCATAATGATCTGTCTTTGATACCAAATTTATCAATTCAGACTCATAGTAAAAAATAATAGTCTGTTTCGGTTTAACATCCGAGATAAGCCACGTCACCGTAAAATCCATTTGGCAAATTCAAATAAAACTGCAGTCTCGCGTTCAAAATGCTTTTTCTAAATCCGCTCAATCTACCGCAAGTGATAATATAGCGAATGCTGGGATTTTGGTCTTTAACGTAGGTAGTTATACGTTTTTATGATTTTAAAAAAATTCATGCACGGCTGTCTTATTTTTCATGATTGCAAATTACATTAAGTAATGATGAATGGCCTTACATAATGACTGATGAAACTCGGGGAAATACCCGAGTATTTTCTTTCAAACTTAACCAAACGCCATTTCTTTTTGACTTAATAAATGTTTAACCGCATCATTTCTGTAAGTTTTCCAATCAGCGTCACTTGAAAGCGAATTTGCATCATTCTTATTTTCAAAATCTTTGATTCTGCCCCCGCATTCTCCAATCAGCATATGATTGCGATCTCTATTCCCCATCCATAACGAGTAAGTAATATCATCTGCGCGGTCAATATATTCTCTGGGGATTGCATTAAGGGATAAAATATCATTCTTGTTAAAAAGGATTAACCTGCCCTTGATAATGTCAACTTTCAGATTTTCATGAGGCGTTGCAAAGTGAAGCGCGGTTGCGTTATGCTCAGGAATTTCTTTATGTAGGAAAGTCTTACCCTTTTCAGAAATATTGAAATACGTGAGGTCTGTGCCTAAAATAACGCCCTCTGTCCCAAACATTCTGCCTTGCTCATAATGTTTGATACCAGCAGACAGAAGGTGCCTGAGTATACTATTATCCGCAAAATATAAATCATCGTCGATGATCAGGATATAATCGGTCTCCGCTTCTTTGGCGAGTTCCCAACGAATATTGCAGAACAAATTCTCATCACTATTCACAAGAACATCCACCCTGGATAACTTTTTATCCTTACTCAATTTAATATCCGGATTATTATTCCATAGAATTAAATGCGTTTCTATATCCTGATTTTTGATAGACTCTACAATGACTGGAAGGTTTTCAATTCGCTTAAAGCTCAATAAAATAACCGTAATTTTCATTTTTGTGAATTAATTAATATTTATTGAGGAGAATAAATGATTTCATCGTGCTGGGTCCATTCAGCGAACGGGTTGTTGACACGATGGCCGGGAATGATTGAGTAGGGATTGTTTAATTTCCAGGATACGTAATTAAATGAAAGCTGGTCACGCCTCGATCCGTTTTCTACTTCTTTCCACCATAGCTTGGAAAAGTCGATCGCAGAATTGCTGTTTTTTCGGACCAGAACAGTCGTTTCAACCAAACCATAGTTTGTAGGAAAGTTCTCGTCCCGATACTTTTGCATATGCCTCCGGATAACGACCTCGCTGTCTTTCCCCCTTTTGATACAGGCGTTTCCTTCCTCGTACAGGCAGTTCCGGTTATAATAGTTGAACGTTGCTATTTCTTTATCCTGTAAATAACTCAGGATATTCAATGGTGATACTTTCCATTTCAGTGATAAATCCGTCCAGATCCATACATCATAATTTGGCAGATAGTCATGAACCATAATTTTGACTTTCCGGCAAATTCTTACGCGTTCATCAATGGTGGAATACGTTTGATTAATTGGCTTGATGATCCATCCCATTGAATCTTCAAATTGCTGGTCGGAGAAACAGATCGCATCGAATTCACCGAGGGTATTAATAGGTTTAAGTTTATCGTACTTTCCTAGCAGGCATGTAACTAAGGCAACTCTCATAAAGTATATTCCTTGATTAAGATTTTAGGGTTATTTATTAAAATAGTTTACTGCAGATGTTCCGGGACCGTTAAAGTTCTTTTCGTTTGTTAAGATAATTTAGAAAAAAATTATTGTATGTGCTCGAATTGTTTTTCCATTCCAGTGTCCCTTCTTCTGAGCGGCTAAGATCCAAAAAGGGATTAAAATCAAAATTGTTAAATTCTAGGTGTCTGTCCCGGTATTGCCGGTTTGTAATATCGCCATGATATAAATGAATAATAGAGCCGTCGATATAGCTTATTTTTCCATCTATGGCTTTGTTGAAATTTTCTGCCCATATCATATAATGTTCAAATCTGTTCTGGTTCATAAACAGATTAGTCTTTGTGACTTCATATTGTCCACTTGCGGCGCAGTAAAGCGCCCTGTCGCCGCTCCCGGTGATACAGAAATCATAGAAACTATTTTCTTTAAGTATCGATTTGTGAGAAACCCAGCCCAGACCAAATAATGTTTTTCTCATGTCCATCGTATCTTTGGGTAGCAATGCATTTTCAGAGACTTCGTTTTTGTCACTTAGATAGGAGATGCCATATCCGGATACTTTTTCAATATGTTTAGGTATCTGACTTTCAAACTGGCCCATATCATACATTCTGGAGAACAGCTGTACCAGGTTGTTGTTTTTCATCTTTTCAAGAATATGAGCTGCGAGGGATTGGTCATTAAAGATGATGTCGCAGTCTACCCAAGCGATGTATTCAAAATTTGAGGGTGCATGTTCGAGTGCTATATTCAAAAGCGACTCTTTGTGCCACAGCATATCTTTGGATCTGGCCTGGATATAAATGTCGGCGTTAGTCTTGTCCAGCTGATAGTCATCATTGTTATTGGCAAGCTCAACGGTTATCAAGAAGAATGGGATATTTTTAGCAAATATGAGATAGTTTTCGAGACGTTTTTTTGATTTGGTAAAGTTGAAATAGGTCGTAATGGCACAGATTTTCATTTCTATTTTTAGGTTCAGGCATTTGTGTTTGACAGGGTTTAAGGAAGCCTCCTCAACGTTGACTCAGATCCGATCTGTTGATTACCAGATGTATTGAGCTTTACCTCGATTACGCGGCCCTCCTTCGTAGGGATCTGGTATCGCATCGAGCCAAATTATGTGTATTCAAGAAGATAGTGGTCCGGATAAGAGGATTGCCCAGTGCAATTCATGTCGTTGAGTAGTAAAATGTACCCCTAATTAGCACTTTTTTCCTGTAATAGAAAGTAAAACGCCGGGAATATTAACCCGGCCCGCGCTTTGCAGGAATTGGTATGGTGAACGTAAGCTCATATACGTGTTTGTGTCTCTGAGGATCAAATGCTGGTACTTTCAGCTTACTTGAGTCGCAATGCTGAGTATTTGTCCCGCCGGGCGGGTTTTTATAGAAAAATGCATCTCATTCTCAACAGGTATGGTAACTCAGAAACCGAATACAGTGGATGAATACATCGCAGGTTTCCCGGTCGAGACAAGGCTCGCGCTGGAAGAAGTAAGACGGGCAATATTACAGGCGATTCCTGGCGCAGAAGAAACGATTTCGTACGATATGCCCACTGTCAGCCTGAACGGCTCTTATGTGATTTATTTCGCAGGCTGGAAAAAGCACATCGCTATGTATCCAATCACCAAATCAATGGCTGAGAGGCTTGCCGCTGAGCTGGCTGGTTTCAAGGGGACTAAACATTCAGTACATTTTCCGCTGAACAAACCGATGCCACTGGAGTTGATTGCCAGGATTGTGGAGTTAAGACTTGCTGAGACAGCGAGGGAATCAGGGCTGGGAAAGAAAGCCGGCTAATGTGTCCTTTTTAGGATTTAACCAGCGTGGTAATTTTTCAGAATTTCTTCGATCCTCGAATCCGGGACCAGGTTGGTCACTGCGGTAAGCGTAACCTTGCCGTAGTCGGGGTGCAAAGTGTTGATAACAAAGTTAAAAGCTTCGGGCATTACGGCGGATGGTACTTTCAGGACCAGAGATTTCCGTTCCTGGAACCACAGGTCTCCCTTGGGTTGGCAGCTGGAATAATCGTAGGGATCTCGCCAGGAAGCGGGCAAGTCGGAGAGTAGTACAGTAGCAATGGAAAAGGGTTCGGCAATGGCAATGAACATGATCTTAAAATCGTCATTAAACCCAACCCCCTGCCGACGGACCATATTTTCCATGAAAGCCAGTGGGATAGATTCCGCTGCATAAAGTACTTTGTTGCCAGCGCTGTTCCACCGCCCTTTCATACCAGAAGCGAAAAGACTGTCGCTAAACATCTTATGCACGATTCTGTAAACGAGCATGCTATACAGGATATCCTTGTGCAAGCTTGTCCAGCTCTTCGGCCAGAAAATCCACCCCGCCATTGGTTGTCAGCCATTCCGCAGGTTTCTCGGTCGAATTCCAGAAGGGTTTTTGGAGCCAATAATTGAATTCGTCCACATTTCCGAATAGCGTTTCACCTTTTTCAAATAGCGCGATGAGTTTCAGGAGATGCTCACCGTATGGTGGTTCCAGCTTTTTTTGGGAATCTTTATAGTTGCTGATGGTCCTGGCCGACAGGTTGATGATGGAAGCAAGATTTTTTTCCGGCATTTTGATAGCTGCCGCAAAATCATAAAATACTTTGGTATTCAGGCCCTTCCGGGCAGAAACCACAATTGAAAAGTTACTGGCCATATCTATTTCTCTGAATTTAGTATGTAAGCTCGTTTTCATATTTATCGCATTGAGTAACTGAGCCCAAACATAACGAATTTTTTCTTTTGTTGAAACGAATTTTTTCAATAAACAATTTTAAATAATCGCAAAGCATAAAAATCTGAGGATTTGCCTTAGGAAAGTAATCTTCAAAGCCCGCAAAGGTTTGAAATTCGTTATTTTCCATCAATCGATTTTCCTGCGCCAGACACCACGCTTCGACATAAGTAAAATGCCGGTTTGGTTCTCTTTTTCATTTTACCAGAAGAATTTTCCCCATTTAATTCCCGGAATATGAAAAGGTTCAGTCATTTTTTAGCCTTTCTTTTAATTGTCGTTTCGACATCTCAAAGTGATGTCATCGCCCAAAAGCCCAAAGCTGCATCAGCGAAGGCATCCGCGGCAAAAGCGGATACAACAAAATACGACCGTGACTACGCGTTGGAAGCAACCATGCTTGGCTTCTTTGCGCCGGACGGGGCCCGCAATCCTACCCTGAAAGCCAACAAGGGGGACAAAGTCCGGATCAAGATCACCAATGGCGAGCTGATGACGCACGACATTTCATTGGAGAAACTCGGTATCAAGAGCAAGGTTATCCTTGAAAAAGGATCTAGTACCAGCATTAACTTCGTAGCGCAGGAAAGCGATACCTATTTCTGCTCCGTGCCGGGACACCGCGCCGCAGGTATGGTAGGAAGTTTCGAGGTGGTCGAAGGTAATGTCGACGAAAAGACCGTTGCAGGCCAGCTTCCAACCAAAGACGGACAACCGTTGAACCTGAATTTTGAAACAGGTACCTTAAAAGACTGGACCGCCACAGGCGACGCATTTGTAAATCCGTTGTTCAGTTCCGATCCGTCGCCGGTCCACGAAAAAGAAATGCACATCGGCTTCGAAGGCAAATACTTTCTCAGTAGCGGAGGTAACACCAACTACAAGCTAACAGGAACATTGACTTCCGTTCCATTTAAAATAACTCAGCCATTTGCCGCATTCAAAGTTTCCGGAGGCGCGTTGGTCGATACCCGGGTTGAGCTGGTGCTGGCAGGGACGGATAGCGTAATTTATCACATTACGGGTCAAGGCAGGGCTACACTTCAGCCGGCAGTTGTCGATCTTCAAAAATACCTGGGTCAGGAAATTTTTATCCGGATTATTGATAAAGAGACTGGTATCTCCCAGATCCCTTACATCGCAAACGACAAATGGGCTCACATCAACTTTGACGAATTTCTGTTCTACCCAAGCCGTCCAGACTTTCCAAATGAATTAAAACAACAGGATATCATCATTTTGCCTCCCCTGGACCCCGTACTGAATGCGGGACTTTCGGGTGAAAAGGCTGCTGCTGCTATGACACCTCCCAAAGGTTTCAAAGTTACCCTGGCGGCATCGGAACCGGGAGTTGTAAAGCCGATTGCCTTTACTATCGATCCCAAAGGCAGACTTTGGGTGGTGGAAGGACATACTTACCCGGTCCGCGCCCCGGAAGGGCAGGGCAGGGACAGGATACTGATCCTGGAAGACACCAATGGGGACGGAACATTGGACAGCAAAAAAGTATTTGCCGAAAACCTGAACCTGATCAGTGGTATAGAAGTCGGAATGGGTGGCGTTTGGCTAGGTTCGGCTCCTTATTTTTTATTCATTCCAATAGATCCGAAAACCGACAAGCCCGCAGGTCCCGCCCAAACATTGCTGGATGGATGGGGCTTGCACGATACCCATGAAGTACTCAACAGCCTGAGATGGGGCCCCGACGGCTGGCTTTATGGAACGCACGGCGTTTTCACCCATTCCAGTGTCGGAAAACCGGGCACGCCCGAAGAGCAGCGGACGAAAATCAATGCCGGAGTATGGCGTTACCACCCGACAATGCATAAGTTTGAAGTCTTTGCAGAAGGTTCGAGCAATCCCTGGGGTATCGATTTCAATGACTACGGGCATCCATTTATTACGGTGTGTGTCATTCCGCATATGTACCATGTTATTCAGGGTGCGCGCTACCAGCGCCAGGCTGGGAACCATTTCAATCCATATACCTACGATGATATCAAAACCATCGGCGACCACGTGCATTGGCTTGGCCAGCGTGGCCCGCATGCCGGAAACTTCCGTTCAGCAGCGGCTGGCGGCGGACATGCCCACGCAGGGGCCATGATTTATCTGGGCAATAGCTGGCCGAAGGAATATCGTAACGAAATTTTTATGAACAATATCAATGGTGCGAGATTGAATGTAGACCATTTCGAGAAAAGCGGCTCAGGTTATATCGCGTCGCACCGGCCAGACTTTATGGCGATGAACGACTCCTGGTCGCAATGGCTGAACTTTAAATACGATGCCAGTGGCTCAGTTTGGGCGATTGACTGGTATGATAAGAACCAATGCCACAGCCCCAACCCCGACGTTCACGACAAAACCATGGGACGTATCTTCAAGATCACCCATGAAAACGATAAATGGGTCAAGGTGGACCTGACAAAAGCATCAGATATGGAATTGGTCAATTATCAGTTGAATGACAACGATTGGTATGTAAGACAAGCCAGGACCATTTTGCAGGAACGCGGCCCGAACAAGAAGGTACATAAGGCCTTAAAAGAAATGCTTGCGAAAAACCCCGATGTCACACGTAAATTGCGCGCACTATGGGCATTGCACGTCACAAAGGGGCTGGAAGACAAAGACTTGACAGATTTGCTTGCCAATGATAGCGAATACCTCAGAAGCTGGTCAGTCCAGTTACTTACAGAAGATAAAACGGTTTCACCGGAAATTTTGAAAAAATTCGGTGAAATGGCGCAGACCGACAGCTCCCCATTGGTACGATTGTACCTTGCCTCTGCCATGTTGCGGCTGGATCCTGCCCAAAGATGGGATGTAGTAGAAGCATTAATGCAAAGGTCGGAAGACAAGGACGATCACAACTTACCGTTGATGGTGTGGTATGCCGCAGAACCTTTGGCAACATTGGATATGAAGCGTGCATTGCAAATGGCGCAAAAAGCAAAATTGCCCAAGATCCTCCCATATACCATTCAAAGGGTCGCAGCAATCAATACAGAGGATTCCAAAAAAGTACTGAAAGACCTGAATGAAAAATTAGGACACAGCGGCTCTCACGAATTCCACGAAAGCCAGATGCTGATCAGCAAAGTGCTTGATGAATAATGGGTTAATGGTTATGGATCAAAGGTTAGCACCTATTTGAATAGGATTAGTAAGAACAATAAAAGGGAAATCAGATGAAAAATGCGGTATGGCATCACATGGTACACGTTTTGGGCATTGTGCTTGCAACTTGTTTAGCGATGCATACGGCACTCGCACAACCAGTCCAGTCCCCGGTAGCCCATGGTTTCAGAAAGACCAGGTTGACAAGGGATTTTATTTCGGAAGGGGCAGCAGTCGCAGATTTGAATAAGGATGGAAAAATGGACATTATCGCCGGATATTATTGGTTTGAAGCTCCGTCCTGGACCCGACACGAAATGGCACCTTCCCGGGTTTTTGATCCGAGAAAAGAATATAGCAACTCTTTTCTGAATATCGGCATGGATGTCAACCTCGACGGCTGGGCTGACGCAGTGATCATCGACTTTCCGGGAAAGCCGGGATTTTGGTTTGAAAACCCGAAGAACAAGCCAGGCGAATGGAAGAAACACTTTATTGCAGACACCACCGGCATAGCCAATGAATCACCTGGTTTTATTGATATGGACGGCGACGGCAGAATGGAAATACTTTGTGGTGATAAGGCGAACAGGCAAATCGTCTGGCTGCAGGCCCCTACAAAAAAGGGCGAAACGGAATGGAAAAAATACCCTCTCAGTAAACCAAATGTAGACGGCACCGAGAATTTCTCTCACGGGATCGGCTATGGGGATATAGATCAGGACGGTATCCCAGACGTGGTGATTAAAGAGGGCTGGTTCAAAGGTACCAAAGATAAAAAGGGCGGGGACTGGAAATTTATGCCTGCCCATCTTGGAGAAGCCTGTTCACATATGCAGGTACTGGATGTGAATGGCGATGGCAAAAATGACGTGGTAAGCGCTTCGGCGCACGCGCTGGGCATCTGGTGGCATGAGCAGATCAATGACGGCGGCAGGATCGATTTCAAAACCCATTTGATGAGTAAAACCACGGCGCAGACGCACTCCTCCATCATGGCTGACCTGAACGGCGACGGCAAGAAAGACTACATAACCGGAAAACGGTTCCTGGCGCACCACGGCCGCGACCCAGGCGACAGCGATCCGGCAATCTTATTGTGGTTTGAATTTACGCCTGGTAAGGAACCCTATTTTATTGAACATCAGATTGACGACAACTCAGGATCAGGACTGAATGTCACTGTCGAGGACATGAATGGAGATAAAAGGCCGGATATCGTCATAGCTAATAAAAATGGAGTCTTCTTATTCGAAAACATGCTCGGAAAATAACTTTTCGGTGTAATATTGAGGGGAACATTTTGTTCTTTTATTTTCAATATTATGCAAAAAGGAAAGGTTAATCTGTTTGAACGAATGGCTACCAAGATCACCAGCTGGACTGGTAGCTCAGCTGCTTTTGTAATTGCCTTCGGGGTTATACTGGTTTGGGGAATAACAGGCCCGATTTTCGATTATTCCAATACCTGGCAACTCGTGATCAATACCGGCACCACTGTTATTACCTTCTTAATGGTGTTTTTGATCCAGAAATCTCAGAATAAGGATTCCAAAGCGATTCAGCTTAAACTCAATGAACTGATCGCTGCAAGCAGATCGGCGAGCAACAGAATGGTGGACATTGAAGACCTGAGCGAATCGGAACTGGACATTTTGCACCAGTTTTATAAGGAACTGGCAGAACTTTCGGAAGCCGACGCGGATATCCACAAGTCACATTCGATCGACGTCGCTAAGCACATCCATAAACGCAAGAAGGCTCTTTTAAAAGAAGGTGGGTTAGACAAGGCACAGGGAGATTAAGACGTCACTGGCCCGACCCTACTTCTTTCTGTCTTTTTTCCTGTTGTCTTTTGAGAATACTTTCTCAAGGAAGGTCTTTTTCTCTTCTTTCGGGTTTTTTACAGAAGCAATGCTGATCTCATTGTCAATGGTGGGCTGCAGTGCATGGATGAAGGCATTTTGCAAAATGCTGGTAATGGCAAGCCATACGTTGGTTTTCGGGTCGTCCAGTCTTCCTTTGAATGGAATCTTCGTGGCAACCTGGTCTTCTCGCTGGTTCTTGAAAATTTCACCCACACCGCCTGCGACGGCTTCCCAAAGTTTTTGAAACAAATTATCCTTTCTGTCTTCCTTGCCCAGGATGTCCAGGTCCTGGATCAGCGGTTTGATATATCCCGCAAAGGCTTTGTCCTTCGCTGCGACTTCGGTATACAGTCCAAACCTGCCCTTGTTGACGTCGATTTTGGCATAGGCCTGAAAAAAGTCATTCAATTTAACCAGATTGGTATTTTTTAGCTCCGCACTCATATCAAAAGTGGGATCTTCGGCCAGCGGGTTTAATTGGGCATCCATGCGCAGTGTTCCTTCGTAGATATCGGCTGTCGCATTGATGGAAGCGGGCAGGACCGCAGACGAATCGTAACTGTTTTTAAGGTTCTGAGCAAGCAAATGCAGGTTTGTCATCGCGATATCCACTTTGGGCGATGAGGTGAAATCATTGTATTGGATCGTACCATTGTTGATTTCGCAACGGTTAATGCTCAGCGGCATAAATTGATTTAGGATCTTCCGGAAGTCGGCTGAGTCTTTCACGACTTCTTTTGGCTCGACTTTGTCTTTGGTAAAAAGCAGGGACGGCTTTTGGAAAGTGAGCTCACCAACAATAGATCCTTTGAAAAGTGCTTTCCACTCTACCGAGAGATCGATTTCCGATGAGGCAAAAAAAGGCGTCTGTTTTCCCGTAAGTGTATCCGATTTGTTGAGATAAATGCTGTCTATTTTATAGGAACCCCTGATAATGGCCAGGTCAATGTCATCGATATGCCCATAGTAACCATGCATATTTGCAAGGCTTTTATTGGCGTACTGCAGCACAATGTACGGCAGTACCAGCCTGATTATTACAAGAATAACCACCAGCGCAACAATAAATATTCCGACCCTTCTTTTCTTTGTTCTTTGATGTGTGGAAGATCCTGTCGTCATGTTTTGCAGCTGTTAGAGAATGTGTTATTTTCAAATGCTAACAGACTGGGAAACAATCATACCAGCAGGCTACAAAAAAAAATCAGATTTTTTTCTATTCCCTGTCCAGTCACGCCTGGTTCAATCGTCATTGGTTTTTAACCATTAAAATGGATTATCATGAAAGATTTCTTATTTATTTTCAGAGCAGAAGGACGTCCGGGACCAGGACCGTCACCCGAAGAAATGCAGGCGAGCATGAAGATGTGGATGGATTGGATCGGTGGCATCGCTGCCCAGAACAAGCTGGTTGACCGAGGGAATCGCTTGCTGGCGAGTGGCAAGGTAGTTCGCCCGGGTATGGTAATTACCGACGGCCCTTACACCGAGATTAAAGAATCAATTGGTGGCTACACCCTTGTAAAGGCCGCATCATTGGAAGAAGCCACTGCCTTGGCCGAGGGCTGCCCGATCTTGATGTTCGGAGGCAACGTGGAGGTAAGAGAAATCGGAAGTATGTAGTTCCCCCGCGATCCCCTGAAGGTGACTTTAATCTTTGCTAAGGAGTGTAACTGAAAGCCTGCCTTTGGGTCGGCACAAATAAAGCAAAGAAGCGCCTTCAGGGGTTTTCTGGTAAAAAAATCAAAGGAAATGACCCAGCCAGACCTGTTACCACACCTTTTCAGGACAGAATACCGGAAGGTAACGGCCGTTTTGTCCAAGCTTTTCGGTCTGGAACACATTGAAATTGCGCAGGATATTGCAAGTGATACTTTTCTGCTGGCTTCGGAAACATGGGGTATCAGGGGGCTTCCGGAAAACCCGACGGCCTGGCTTTATACGGTCGCGAAGAATAAGGCAAAAGACTATCTCAAACGCAATACCCTGTTCAACGAGAAAATTGCCCGACAAATCACTTATCAACAAACCAGCTTGGGGTTATCCGGTCCTGAGGAGATCGAGATCGATCTTTCGGACCGGAACATTGCCGATAGCCAGCTCCAGATGATGTTTGCAGTTTGTCACCCGTCCATTCCTGCTGAGGCGCAGATCGGGCTATCCCTCCATATTCTTTGCGGATTTGGGATCGGCGAAATTGCGGCCGCCTTTTTAACGAACAAGGAGACCATTCAAAAACGTCTTTTCCGGGCGAAAGAAAAACTGCGTCAAAACCAGGTGAAAATCGAGTTTCCCAATGCTGCCGAAGTAAACAACCGGCTTGAAAATGTTTTGACCACCCTTTATCTGCTTTTCAACGAGGGTTATTATTCGTCCGGCCAGGATGTTAACCTAAGAAAGGACGTGTGCCTGGAAGCGGTCCGGCTGACAAACCTGCTTCTCGAAAGCAAAATCACCAGCCAGCCTCCGGTTTACGCGTTGCTCGCCCTGATGTGTTTTCACGCCTCCCGGTTCGAAGCCAGGACCGACGCCCAGGGTGAAACTGTGCTGTATCAGGATCAGGACGAATCGCTATGGGACAAAGAGCTGATCAGGCAGGGAGAATATTTTATGAACCAGGCTTCATTCGGACACCGGCTTTCCAAATACCATCTGGAGGCAGGCATAGCCTATTTTCACACCATCAAAACAGACAGCAAGGAAAAGTGGGAGCATATTTTACAATTGTACAATCAGTTGCTGATTATTGAATATTCACCGATGGCGGCGCTGAACAGGACTTTTGCGCTGTCGAAAGCCAACGGAAAAGAAGCGGCGATCAAAGAAGCCGAAAAGTTGAACCTGACTCATCACCACCTGTACCATTCACTCCTCGGAGAACTTTACACCGACATCGACAATTCCAAAGCGCTTGAACATTTCAGTGCTTCCCTGGGGCTGACCAAATCCAAAGCAGATCAGACGATTATTTTGAAGAAGATCGCCAAAGTCAGCTTAACAGTCTAAGTAACGCATTCCTGTAAATCCTCTCGATCGGGACCTGGTTCGGCCCAATTATAAAGGGTTTATCTCAAATCTTTTGACTTTACTCAATGCGACAATGAACGATCTATGAACACAGATCAAATAGCCCGGTGGCGGAAATCTCGTGCATCGCCTTGATCAAACCTTTCATCATCTTCCCTTTTGGTTATGGACTGGCTGTTATGCGTTCCGAAAGTAAAAGACCCCACGATACGAAATTTTATCGACGACCGACCGAAAAAGTAGATGTCGGTAAATAATGCAAGTGCCGCCCAATGCAATATATCGATGAACCAGGTTTTTCGTCGACGGTCAGGTTGTCCAACTTTTTTTGAACAACCTTATCACTTACTATTGTAATGCAATCAGGAAAAAGGAAGTGCTAAGTTTTTGGAAAAGAGATATATAATGATACAAAAAAGCGCCTTCGTGAAATGGGGCAGCATTTTCCTGCCTCTTCTTTGCATTGCTTTTCATGCAAAATCACAGGAAGCAGGGCGTGATCTCACGGACTTGATCCGCGTAGAAAACAGTTTTGCCCAGTCGGCGGCAGAAACGGGCATTCGCAATGCCTTCCTGGCTCATCTGGATAGTGCCGGTGTTTTGTTCAATCATGCAAAGCCGGTCAATGGAATTGAAGCATACACACATGTACCTGACGACCGGAACGATTTGCTGAGCTGGTATCCCACAGTGGCTCATGTATCCGTCTCCGGCGATTTAGGATTTACCTCCGGGCCATACCAGTATTTTGCAGAGCGCGGCAAGGCGCCGGTTGGTTCGGGGTATTTTTTTTCGATATGGAAAAGGAATGCGCAGGGGCAGTTCAAGCTGATCCTGGACGGCGGCGTACCGGGTTCAAGAGACCATTCTGAGGTATTTATTTCCAATCCAAAGCCCGATACCGCCGATGATGACTTTCTCAAAATGACTTACTCACCTGAGCATACGAGAGAGGATCCCCGGGCGGCCGAAATGGCCTTTGCTGCTGCGGCGGCCCGCGATCCTCGAAAAGCTTACAGCCAATACCTGGGAGAAATCTCGCTGATGCTAAGAAATGACAGTCACGCCGGTTTATCCAAAGAAATTAATCTTTCAATGATCATCAATGAAAAACCGGGGTCTTATCATTTCAAAGGGATGAGTGAAGGTTTCTCAGAAAAAGGCGACCTCGCCAATTGTTACGGCGAGGTAACCCTTGGCGATGGACAGGCAGCCCGACGGGGTTTCTTTGTACGAGTCTGGCAATTACAGGATGCGGGCTGGAAGATTGTGGCAGAGGAGATCAGTTTGGTGCAGGGCACGAAGGGTGCTGATTGATTTTCCGCAGGTCATGCTTTATATTTCCCGTAGTATGATAGAATAAGGTCAAAATTGATGATGAAAAGCGACTATCTCGAAAGCGCCAGAAAGCAATTCGAGTATTATAAAATGCTGGGGGAGAAAACCATCGAACAGTTATCGGACCAACAGTTGTTTTTTCAGTTTAATGCCGAAAGCAATAGTATTGCAATGATCGTCAAACATCTGAGCGGCAATATGCTTTCCCGTTGGACCGATTTTCTGACTTCCGACGGTGAAAAGAAATGGCGGGATAGAGAGGCTGAATTTGAAAATGACATTGCAGACCGCCAGGAATTGATGCATATCTGGAACCAGGGTTGGGATAGTCTCTTCAAAGCATTGGATTCGGTCAACGAAGAGAACATGGGAACCGTCATTTACATCCGAAATCAGGGACACACGGTTACAGAAGCCATAAACCGGCAGCTCGCCCATTATCCCTATCACGTCGGACAAATCGTGTTTATCGGAAAGATGCTCCTGGATGATCAATGGAAGTCGCTCTCGATTCCGAGGGGTGGTTCTTAGCAATATAATGACAAGAAATTTGAGGAACCGAAAGCTAAGGCACATTTTACAGACGAATACCTGAATCGGAAATCGTGACCAGCATTACGCCAGCTCATATTTAGTATGTCCGTTGCCCAGCTTGGTAGCCCTGAGTGCCTCCTTTCTTTTTTTTGGACCAAACGACACATGCACCCAGGAGTCAAACTCCTGAATGAGCTGGTCATAAGGAAAGTCCCCATTTTTGATCAATTGGAACAACGCTTCCACCGTCATATTTGCTACCTGAATGTCAGCCGCTTCTCCGTCCATATGCTGACTTTTCGAGGCACCTCCGATTTTTTTGTTCACCCGCGGACAACGATATCCACTTGAAATCCTGATGGATTTATTCAGTGTAACCCGGATTGGTTCAAGTACATTTTCGCAAAGTTCGGCGAGACTTTTCACTACATGGGCCGGCGGGTCGAATTGTTCATCGTACCTGAACCGGACCGCGGTTTGAGAATTAAGTAGCTCCTCCAGTGTAAAGTGGGGGGAAAGATGTGTTGCCATAGGGGGTGAGTTTAAAATCAGAATATCATGCTGGTCGAGATCTAACGATTTCTTTTAAAACGGCTTTTGGAATAGATATTAACCAGCGGGATATCAATGGTAAAAAAGAAATTGGAACGCCAGGTGGGTTTGTCCAAAAGCCCTACTTTATCAGATTCCACCTTGAAAATGCGCGGCCCATATTGAAAACCGTACCCAATCGAAACTGGAAGATTGGCAAATAGGCCATAAACCAAATATCCTCCAGGAGAGAAAATATTTTCTAGCTTTATCTCCTGCTTGATAGCGGTGCTATCATCATTCAAACGGTAATTCACAACCGAGCCTACATTCAACAATGTCCCGTATAAACTTAACGACCCAAGATTAAAGTTTTTGACTTTACCTAGAGATGTACTTATTGTAACTCCGATGGGCGCTGTGACTCCTCTGTTATTATTCCAGGAATCGATTTGAGTACTGGTAACTTTTGGGCCAATCGCATAACCGATATAGGCATTTAATGCGATATTAAATGAATCGTTTTTCTTGATGGACGAGCTGCCTGCGGGTAGCGCGGCTGCCTCAATCGCATGCTGCACATCCTCGGGAGATGCAGATTTAACCACGGACGCCATGAGTGTTCCATACCTTAAAATTTCTTCAATAACCTTTGGATCAAGCAGATTCTTTTTATCAGAGGCAATACTTTTCAAATCCGTGGCACGGTTCAGTGGAAGTTTTTTTCTTGCAATTTTTTCTTCTGCAAGTTCCTCGCTGTGGTTAAATATTTGATCAAGTATTTTATAAGTATTGACTACGGCATCGTTGTAACTTTTTGTATAAATGCTCTTGTACAATTCATTTGCATTACGGGCAATAATGACATACCGATCATCCAGGATATGAATACTCTTAGGATCTACACTATTCGCCAGTTTGAATCCATATTCCGTAATATTAATTGCCTTTCCGATATAGGTGTAATAATCTTCGTCTGACAAGGCATTCTTAGTTTTTTTTTCTTTCAGATTCTGAATGGTTAAATCAACATCATTGGCCAATAAGGCAAAATTCTGGACAAGGCCGGATAACATATAAATGTTGTCCTTATTTTGCGTCATAAAATCTTGGAATTTATTTGTGGCGATGTTTTTGGAATCGATAAAATCAATTTGTTGCGTGACAGCTTTTTGAAATATCAGCCCGAGATAGATTTTCAGAGCAACAGAATCCTGCACCAAGCCATTGACCGAGCTAATAGGAATCCAAATTTGACGCGTGTCTTTTGAGCGGACACTTTCGGAAATGATATTCAACAATTTCCATGAATTCCCAAGATTGGGATGGATTTCCGTCCAATTAGGTAATTGAGATAATCGGGCAATTACCTGGTCGGGCTGAACTGAAAAATTGGACTGGGATAATTCACTGACAATACTGAGAGATGCAATCGCTGCCCTTATTTCGGGCAATTCTTTAAGCAGCGTTTGGTATTTCGGAAGATTAACCAATTGATTTAGCCCAATAACAATGTTGCTGAGGTCTTGATGGAATGATTCTCTCAGGCTTTGTATGAACTCTGCATATCGATGGGACGCAATATTACTTAAGAAATCCGTTGTTGCCGGAAACAAAGTCTTACATTCCTCGTGCTTTTCAAGAAAGACTTTGAAGCGATTGAAAAATGCAACATTCAGTTCCTCCCGCCCCCTTTCAATCAGAAACCTGGCAATCCCGTCAGTTAAGTTTGTGACACCAAGGTTTCCAACGGAAGAAGCGATTTCTTCGATCTTTCCAGAAACATTTTTTGGAGACGAGCCGGAAAAAAAACCTGAAGATGAGAGCATTGGGCCGATAAACGGGTTGTTCTTATAAGTACGGAAAATTTGGTCGGCGCCAACTTCCCCTGTGCTAGCCAGAAGGTAATTTTTTAAATAATTGGCGAGCTCTGCTTTCTTGGACCCTGAAAATATGAAGTGTCCGTTATTTTCAATTACCAAATCTTTTCTGATATCAGTCGCATCGTAATATGCTATCTGAGAATATGATCTTTCAACAAAACTGAAGATAAAAAGAATAGAGAATAAGAAGATGTTTTTCATGGGACTTTTAGTTTGGCTATGGCATTTCTCAAATTCAATCGACCGGAACCGGTTTTTTCGTCAGGCCCTATGGTGGGACCTATATCATCACAGTTCTCTAAAAGGGTGGCGACACACTTGGAGACTGACTTATTGTTTGCTTTGGAGTAGGAAACCATTAATGCAATAGATCCGGCTGTAAAGGCCGTGGCTATACTTGTGCCGGCGCCGTTGGATACCGTACTATTGTGGATTGAGGTAGTCAGCATCGTGTTATCACCTGGAGCAAGCAAACCGGATACTTTTAGTTTGTCATTCCATCCTGACTGAGCGTTTAGTTGACCTGAAGGATCAAAAGATCCCACGGCCAGGCAACCGTCATAGTGAGCCGGGAAGGTATCAAAGTCAATTTTGTCTTGGGGGTTCAGGCTTCTGATGTTCCCGACTGCGCAGCAAATAATCTTATTCTTTAATAAACAGGCTTTAATTGCAAGGCTCAGTATTTTCTGATCTTCATCGAATGAATAACTGATTGAAATGATATCGACTTCTTCAATCGAAGAAACATAGTTCAGTGCGTCAGCGAAAATTTTGATATTTTCAGGCAAGACCACGTCGGATTTTTCCGTTGCTTTCACAACCAACAACTTCACATTGGGGGCGACCCCAAAAATTCGGTTTTTGCCGGTTGCACCAATAATCCCTGCCATTTGGGTTCCATGACCATCGGAGTCTGAAATTAATTCGGGAGCCTCGGAAAACTTTTTACCCAGGGGATTATTGATAAAGCTCTTTGAATCCGGATGAATGCTGGTAGCCAGATCTGGGTGGGTATGGTCTATTCCTGAATCAATCACAGCAACGGTCACATTTGCCCCAAAGGTTTTCAGATCGTTCCAAATAAATGGGATCTGGCAAAAGTTGTGTCCCCAGCTCATCCTGGTAGCGTCGAAAGAGATATTAAAGCGCGGTTGACGTTGCAAATCGCGAATTTCTAACCCGCCTCCCCAATAAAAATATCCATCAGAGTCCCTATACCAATCGCCTAGTTGGTTGGTACGGTCTAGTTGACCTTCGAGCTCGGAATCTTTTAAGACAACCCCAATAATATTACTTTTATCCGCGAAGTTATCGACAGGAAACTTTCGTTTGTTCAGTTTGTTAACTACAACTTTGAGTGTGGCCATAAGCTAAAATAGTGATCCATCTTTCAGAATATTAAGATCTATTTTGGCATTTCCTCCCACCTTCGCACTTTCCGTAAACTGCCAGAAAGCCCAATCCTTCCAGCCTACCGGAACTTCCACTTTGTTACAATCTTTAATAGAATACCGTGAAATCCATAGCTGGTATTTTCCCAGGTCATGGGTTTTCGGGAGTTTCCTATCGAGGTATTCCTTCCTGCTGTAGATAATCGGATCCATGCCGGTCCCCTTTTTTACGATGTCAATGAAATGATGGATCCATTCGAGGTACTCTGCTGGTTTCAAAGGGGTATCGAATTTATCAGTATTCTCTAGGTCGAGTACAACAGGAAGATCAGGTGCCGGCAGTGGCTTGATAGTTTTCAATAAGTCGTTGGCTTCCGCCGTCGAATCTGCGATTGCCGTTCCACCATTTCTGGTATCGGGACGGCAAAAATGGTAATACCCAACTTTGATACCGAGCTTGACCGCATTTTTAGCGTGTTCAGGTACTTTTTTATCTGGCGTACCTACCCCTTCACTGGTTTTCAGAAAGACAAAACTAACCCCCGCCTTTTGGATACCCTGCCAGTCGGGCTTGTCATTGTGGTGAGATAGGTCTGCCCCTAACTTGTAACCTTGTGGAAGATTCAGGAGAATGCCCTCTACGAAATTGGGCTTTGCCGACGATTGGGACAGAATGAGCAAGCCGCCTCCCCAATAGTGAAAGCCCTGCCTGTCTTTGTACCATTTCCCCGACGTGATGCCAGGTCCGGGAGTAACCTCTTCGCCCTCAAACTTAAACCCTTTTAGCACTACGCCCGTTACATTGCTCTTATCCGCCAGGTTTTGGGGAACAGAGCTCCTTTGATTCAGTTTCGCTACTACTACGATGAGTTCCATAAATTATCCTTGCGCCTCCTCGCTGGCCAGAGTGTTGATGTTAACTGCGATCGGTGCCTGGGATGCGGGCTCTGCCTTTGCATCCGAGCTTTCAATCCGTGATCCGGTGCCGCGTAGTTTCATGAACTTGTTAAGGAGATCGAACCAAAATGGTGCCCCCAATGAAATCGCCATAGCAGTGAGCAGCCAGCCAATAATCGATGACGGGCTCTGATGATTGCATCTGAAGCAAAGGAAGCCATTGGTTTTTATTCCCAAAAACGTTTTTTTATGCAAACTATCTGCTTCCCAGCCCAACCCCATCAACTGGTTTACTCCCCTGATATCGCGGTTTAACAATGTGTCTGCCTGTGCGATCAGACTGTCCCTGTGTTCTAAGAGAGACTTTTCTTTGGTGTCTGGTTTTCCTGCGTTTTTCTGAGCAGCTTCGCTTCTCTTCAGGTATACATCGGCCATTTGAACCAACTGTTTTGCCTGCTCGGGGTTTGAACCTAACCGTTTTACGATGCTTATTGTATCAATATTGAACCCCACTGCCAGCATCATTCCGATTAAAAACAGGAAATACCTGTTATATCTTTTGTACCAGCCCGTTGTACGTTCCATCGTACCATCAAACCATCCTTCCAGCAGCAATTTGAACTTATCCAGGTCCCCGTTACATTCGAGCCATATCGATTGCAGGAAAAGTGCAGTGTCTTTGTTGATGGGAGTCGTGCTGAGCGGCGATACAACAACCGTTTCCTCATCAGGCGACGGGTTCTGATTCTGGATATTTGCTCGTACTGCCTTGATGGCCGGGTTATTGGTATCGTTATTCAAATCGACTGGCAGATTGTAGATCGTTCCCGACTTAATCGAATTATTGATCGACTGGATATCGCTGCCGGAATCATTATGAAAACCTCTTAACAGATCAACAATTACTTTTGAAAAATTCTGGGCAGAGATGTAAGCCGGTTTACTGTAAAAATTGTCTTCGCCCAGATATTTGATCAATGGATGCGCGTAGAACCAGGATGCTACTTCGCGGCCTTTCAGCATATTGGGTTTTCCCAGCAGTCGGCATAAAGAAAGGAACCTGTCCAGAAAGCCGTAGTTGGTAGTCGACTTACCATCTTCAAGCATTCTGATAATGGCTTTTTCCAGGATTTTTGAACGAAAGGCCAGTTTGGAGGCCAGCATTTCCTGAAGAATGCTAGCAAGCAAACTGTAAAGCAGGTAAATAAAGACAAGTCCTATGACAATGTCTAAAACAGGAGTTTGAAACATATCAGTTGCTATTTGATGTTTATTATATCACTAGTTTTTTGGCCATTGAGGACTAAATCAGCCCATTAAACACCGCAAACTGGACGAGTCCGCCTGTGTTCTTCGTATTTGTTTTTTCGATCATCTTCTGTCTGTGTGTGTTTACCGTGTGAAAGCTGATGAACAGCTTTTCGGCAATGTATTTGCTGTTCCGTCCTTCGGCAATCAGTTTAAGGATCTGAAGCTCGCGTTTGCTGAGCAGTGTTTGGGATTTCGAAGCGTCGTTTTCGGCTGTGAACAAAAAATATTGCTTTTTTTCCGCAGAAAAGAGGGATGCCAGCTGGGTTTCATTTTTCTTCCAGAGTGAAATATCAATGCAGCTGCCCAACAGGTGGGAAATATTGCCCTGTGCATCCTGGCGAAGAATCGTATTCTGCTCGAGAATGCGAACAACCTTGCCGTTGGGCTGGATGATTCTGTAATCGTAGCTGAATTTGTAGCCCGAACGGCTTTCGGGTGTCACCCTGTTCAGGATATTGAAAATACAATTGTCTAATTTTCTGATGTTGACAGCGTCTTCCGGGTGCTTGATCGTTTCGTGGAATTGATGCCCCTTTCCAATGTATTCAAAATGATCATAGCCAAAATAGTCGAACGTATTGTGGCTGATAAAATCAAAGTTTTGGGTCTCAACATCCAATATCCAGGTTACACAGGCTGAATGATTTAGGATAGAGGCAAGCTGGGAGCCGATTTCACTGAAATTAAAACTGGTGCTCGGCCCGGACGGATTGGTCTGTTCTGATAATGGAGTCCCCGATTTGGAGAACGGCATTGGGAAATGCTGAATTGCAGTAGATGTACTTGTCATAAGATAGAGGAAGGTTGATAAAAAATGGGTTTCCAATTTGTCGAGATTTACGGTAGTGTGTATACGGCGTAAACTGTCCGACATGCGGCAGACTGTCGAACAACAGTTAATCAGAAAACAGGCAAGAAGAAGCTAGCAGCCTCGTGATGTCAATGAAGTATGCAAATATGTATTTTAAAAATCAGGGTGTCACGGTTGGAATCACCCTTTTGACCACCGTAATTTTCCCTAAAATAAAGAACCAGAAGCTGCGAAAGTAACCGAATAATAAATAGCGGGGAGCCTAATTGAGATTCAGGCCGACGGCCAGGCCGAGGTAGGGTTTGCCTTGGTAGCGCCATACATTTTTGTTTTCATCCATCAGGTGATCGATGCTTCCCACCAGCCCGAATGTGATCTTATCCAGGCCCATAATTACTGCAATGCCTTTTGACCAGACCAGGCCGTCGTATTCAATGGAAATGGCGTTATCGGTTACCCATGAGTTCATAGCCGTGATCCCGAAACCTGTGATGATGCCCGCAGAAACCCCGTAGTGTTTAATTTTCTGGTTAATGCCGCCAATCGGATTTTTGTCGTACGACAGCCTGTAGTTATCGCTTCTGTAACCCATGTATACCACACCGTTCAGGTTGTTGCTCAGTTGTTTGGGAAATGATGAAACCGAGGGCCTGAATTTCAATGGAATGGTCAGAATGTCCACGTCGAAGCTGTTTTGCCAATATCGGTTTGCGCCAATGGTCTCCTTGGCGGTATTTTGTGCAAATGTCCTCCGGGACAGCGTGGACGCTTTAACAGTCATTCGTTTCCAACCTCTCTGAAGCGAGTAGATGCTGATGGAATCGTCGGTATTTTCAACATAAACGTGTTGTTTATGGCCTTGGATCTTCGTTTTATAGACGCCATCGGCAAAATTGAACTTCGCATTGTCCTTCATGCTTTTGCACTGACAGAAGGATAATGCAACTGCAAGCAGCAGCAGAGGGCCCGGATGGATTTTCATCGCAATAGATAGATGTTAACGGATTGTTTTACTTCTTCCAATGTTCTGCTTGATGGTTGGAATGGCTTTGGGACCGGACTTTTTGAAAACTCCTGCAAATACAATACCCAGGCATCACGCCACCAGATTGCCTCTTTTTGTTGCTTTGCCAGACGTGCAGCCACAGCTCTGTGGATTTCGGGGTCAATGTAACTTTTTACCGCTGCCCATTCATGCTGCATCCAGCCTACAGAATCTGCGCCGGTGTAGAATCGGGTGCAAAGCTCGTCCCAAAGGCTCTTTCCGGAAGATAGCTTCTGATCCCACGCCACGTGATGGAACCAAAGCAAATAGGGCAGGGGACAAGTTTCCGGATTTTTCCATAGTTCGGTCACTTCCGGACGGTATTGGGCCAACGCATTGCTTCCCGAAGAGGTGCGGTTAAAGCCAAGACCGATCGAATCGGCGCGGTGGTAATAAACGGCCGTCCAATCGGGACGTGAACTGCGATTTTGCCACGGCTCGGGGGCATAATGGGCACCCGACCAGGGCCGTGAAAGCCCCAGTGGTGTATTGTAATTCACGTATATCTCCCTTGATTTCATCATGAGATTAACAATCCTGTCTTTTGTATCCTGGTCCTGTGTCAATGTCATTCCGGCCCATTCTGCTGCAATCGTTTCTGAAGTGAGCGTGTGGTCCCAGGCGAGCCTTCCAAAAGCATACCAGTTGGCCTGCGCCATCGGGTGTCCCGTCCAGTTGCGGTCGGAGCCTGTATTGGCCACGCCCGCAATGGCAGTTACAGCATAGTGATGAAGTGTCCCATCGACAACCTTCCCGACCGTCGATCCCTGACCCTTGACCCAGGTATCCGCATCCAGACTTTCTTTGAAGATCGGGGCCTCATAAACGAGATGGGTTGCAAAGCCCAGGTATTCCTGCGTGATCTGAAATTCCATCCCGAGCGGCGTTTCGGGCATATTCCCGAATAACGGCGAAAACGGCTCCCTTGGCTGGAAATCGATAGGGCCATTTTTGACCTGAACAATGACATTCCTGGCAAATTTCCCGTCGAGGGGCGTGAATTCCTCGTGGGCCGCTTTAAACCGATCGCCATTTGGATCTGCTTTGTAAACAAATGCACGCCAGATCACGACACCTTTGTACGGCTGCAGTGCTTCTGCAAGCATGTTGGCACCGTCGGCATGCGTCCGTCCGTAGTCCTGTGGGCCGGGCTCACCTTCGGAGTTGGCTTTCACAAGCAAGCCGCCAAAATCAGGAATGATGCTGTAAATCTCTTTGATCTTTGCATTCCACCATTGTCTTACCTCCGGGTCCAGCGGGTCAGAAGTTTTCAGACCGCCCAATGTCTTGGGCGCGGCGAAATAAACTGAGAGATAGGTCTTGATGCCGTACTGCCGGAAAACGCCCGCCAGGGCGGCTACCTTATGCAAATATTCGGCTGTGAGGAAACGCGCGCTGGCGTTGACATTGTTAACAACCGTCCCATTGATCCCGATCGAAGCGTTTGCCCGTGCATAATCCTTGTACCTGGGGTCTACACCCTCGGGCAGGTCGTACCATTTCCAGAGCGACGACCCCGCGTAACCTCTCTCGATTGTCCCTTCGGGGTTGTCCCAGTGGTTGAGCATCCGCAACTGTATCCGGGGATTACTTTGAATAGCAACCTTATTCAGCGGCAGGTGTTGCTGCAGATGCCGCAAGAGCGCGAACGTGCCGTATAATATGCCAACATCCGTTTTTGCCCCTATCGATATGTTATTCGATTGTTTTGAAACCATATAACCTTCACTTTGGACGGATGAGCTAGCCGGGTCTTTATCAGATAAGATTTCCAGCCTGATACCGTTTTTCCCTACCAGCGGGGTTTTGACGATCGGGATGTTAGCACCCAGTAGGCCCTGTAAACCCGCTTGCAGCTCCGAGGCAGCGCTTTTCAGTACGTCGCTTTGCCCGGATATGGCAATATACTGAGCTGACTTAAGATAGCTGTTCCGTACAGCCGGCACTTTGATCAGATCATATTGAAGCCAAAGCCGGTAACCATCGTCCGCCCGGGCATTGGCCAGCGTAACAGATAAGAAGAAGGTGAAAATGCAGCGTTTCAGTAGTTTCATCAATGTGCGGTTTTTTTCAGTATTAGATAAGCCAGGTCGGTCTGGGTTCTACTTCATGTCGCAAAGAGCCCCTATGATTGCCGTTTTTGCACAGCTTAAAGGAAATCCCGGGTCGTTAGCTTTGTCATATCAATTGATCAATCAAAAAAACACTTAAACCTCAGGAAATCATGGAAGCCACATTTTTTAATCAGCCCGACAAGAGCAAAACCTCCAAAACAGCACTTGCCGGGAAAATCATCAGCGCCCTGTGCATTTTGTTCCTTCTTTTTGACGCGATCATGAAAGTCATCAAAGAATCACACTCCATAGAAGGCTCCGCACAACTGGGCTGGCCGGTGGATCAGGTTCAAAGCATAGGAATCGTACTGCTTATCTCGACCATCCTCTACATCATTCCGCGTACGGCGATCCTCGGTGCGGTCCTGATCACCGGATACCTTGGCGGCGCGATCGCCATCATGGTGCGGGCCGGGCAGCCCCTTTACTGCGCACTGGTTTTCGGGATACTGGTTTGGGCGGGACTATATCTCAGGGATGAAAAACTGCGTGAGCTAATCCCGTTCAGGAGATAGGGAAGGTATCTCTCATCGATAGGTCCGGTACCTGACGAAATGGATAAGGGACGATCATCGTGATATGACTATATTTGGAGCGCACATTCATACTCACCTGGTTATGCCTGAAATTCAACCTGTTCCCGAAAAACCGGAAACCCCCACAGCTGCCGAGTTCGCTGCCAAAATGGAAGCCTACCGATCCCCGGCGGAGGCGATGAAACTGATGCGTTATTTCAAAACGGGGGAAGGGGAGTACGGAGAGGGCGATATTTTCATGGGCGTCCGGATGGGCCAGATCTTTGCCCTGGCCAAGGCTTATGTCAATATGTCGGCCGAGGAAGTGGAAAAACTTCTCGAAAGCCCTATCCATGAGATCAGGACAGGCGGGCTGAGTATCATCAATCAGCAGGCACGCAGCAAGAAGACTACCATGGCCCAAAGGAAGGTACTTTATGATTTGTACCTGCGCAGGACCGACAGGATCAATAACTGGGATCTTGTGGATATCTGCGCGCCCTATGTGGTAGGAGGGTACCTGTATCTATCGGATGAGTCGCGGGATATTCTTTTTAAACTGGCAAAATCAGGAAACGTGTGGGAGCGGCGCACCGCGATTGTGGCAACGGGTTATTTCATCAGGCAGGGAGATATTGCCGATACTTTCAAAATTGCGGAAATCCTTCTCGCAGATCGGCACGATCTGATCCACAAAGCGACGGGTTGGATGTTGCGCAGCGCGGGACAGATCAACCGCCCGCTGCTGCTCAACTTTCTGGATCAATATGCCGCTAGCATGCCCCGTACGGCGCTCCGCTATTCCATCGAACATCTCGATCCGGCGCTACGGAGCCACTACATGGGGTTGAAGCAATCAAAATAATTTATTTGGCTGGCGTGATCACGATATTCTGATACTCTACCGGACCATGGTCTCCCTGGATGTACAAAGGACCCGGCTCACCTTCGTTGCTGTCCAACGCGCCGCCGGTAATACCAGGAATCTCCTGATTGCTGATCACCGTTTTGCCGTTCGCAACCAAGGTTAACATCCTGCCCACCAAGGTGATATCATAGGTGTTCCATTCGCCTGCTTCCTTAGCGACCATTTCGCTTGGGCTGATAAAACCATAAACAGAGCCCATTTGGTCCAATGCGGGTTCCATGCCTTTTGCGTCGGTTACCTGCACCTCATATCTGCCACGGAGATAAACGCCGCTATTGCTTCCTTTCGGGATACGGAATTCGATATGTAATTTGAAATCACCGAATTTCTGATCTGTTACCAGGTTCGCGCCTGATTTTGGGCTGCGCAAAATACCGTTCTCTGCGATCCATTGGTTTGTGGTGGATCCCATTGGGTGCCAGCCTTTGATTTCGTTTCCGGCTGTCAATTTAATGGGCGCACCCCATGCAGGCTGTGCTTTGGGGCGTAATACCGGGGCACGCACGCCTTTCCAGGTGTAAGTTTTCCCTTCGGGCGTGGTAAGGGAACCGGTCATCGATTCGCCTGAAACTGTCCCTTCTACCTTCAGTTCTTTGTCCCCTTTTTCCCATTGTTTCGGAATAGCGAAGCTGAACTTCCCGTCTTTGAAAATGACTTCGGCAATAGGGCGCGCACTTCCTGAAAAGCCGGTAAACTGGCCCACCAGTGTACTGTAACCAGAATGTCTTACTTCCAGCCAGGAAGGTAATGGTTTGCCTTCGACGTCAACCGTAATGTCCCAGCGGCCTTCGAGGGGAGAGGCAGCGGGTCTGGAGGCATTCGCCTGAAATTGAATTGCCAGCAACATGCTCAATGCTGAAGCGAGTGCTTGCCGCGAAATCCGGCACAGGTAGGTTTGGAATTTATTATTCATGATTTTTTTGGATATTAAAGGGGTCAATTTAGAGATTAAATTTAGAAAATTGATTTTGCCTGAATATCGCGATCAAAAACTTATTTCCATATTCAGTGCGTAACAGGTGCTTCGCCCGCCACCAGTTTAAAGGTCCTCGCGGTTTGTACGCGTTGCTGCACAGGCGTCCCACCTCGCATGCGCCGGATACATAGGCTATCCGGCACGTCCGGCGGAATATGCATCTGAATGCGAGGAGAATTTTGAAAAACTTTTTAAACCACTATATTTAATCAAAAGTAGATCATGAACTTTCGATACAGCTTTTTATGGATATTGCTGGTCTGCGCTTGTAACAAGACGGAGAGCACGGAACCAAACCCCAGGATCAAGCCGATCGTCGGGGTTTGGAAACTGGCGGAAATCCAGGTGCAGGACAATGGGGCCACCGTCTGGCAGCCGGTCACTTTTAATGCTGACAACAATATCGACATCAGGTTTGATGGCGTCATACTGGACAACAACGAAAGGCGCATATGCTGCCATCCGACCTCATTAAATATCAATGGTTCGATCATTCCCATCAATAAACCCCTGAATATTCCTGGTAATGAGGCCTGTACGGCCGGCTGCACCCAATGTCAGGTCTGGACGATCGCATATGGGGCTGGTGAAATGATTATGACCGGCTGTACGACCTCCGACGTGAAGAAATATAAAAGGTAATAATCTTTGAAATCGTTTGCCATCCGGGTATGTTGTTGGCCCCGGATCCTACAGCCGATGCTTCATCATCCATTATGAACTGGTCAGGCCCCTTCCTGTTTTATGCTGTAGTTCGTCAATTCGTTTCGAAGCCTCCGCTTTGGTCAATGTTGGATCCAATTCTTCTCCAGCTTCATCCGAAAGCGTTTTCAAATAAGATTGCTGCGCGCCAGTCATCGGTTCTTCACCTGTGGTCCATTCATCAGGATCTTTAATTGTATTGGATCCCTTGGGGATTATTTTGCTGTCATTGGTCGGATCTTCGGCCTCTTCCGGCAGGGTGTTATGTGTATTGGCCATGTTTGTTGATGTTTTTTCGATTACCGGATACAAAAACTACGCCAGCCGATATTGATTCAGTACTTTGTTCAGACTTATGTCGTTCATCCGCAAAAAATAAACTACGGGTTCAATTACTTAGCTCCATTTTTGATGATCTGGAACTAATTATCAGATTTTGGTCGGCAATGAAACGACAAACTCAGTCCCCTCGCCGGCCGTACTTTGCACCTCAATGGTACCGTTGTGTCCGCCTGTGATGATATCGTAGGAAAGAGATAGCCCGAGACCGGTACCCTCACCAGTTGGTTTCGTAGTAAAAAACGGCTGAAAAATATTCTTGAGAACGTCTTCGGGAATTCCGGTACCATTGTCTTTAATTTTGATCCTGACGACATTCCCCTGCTTTTCGGTGCTGATCCAAACGGTAGGGTTATAGTCCTTGATGTGAAGGAGGGCTTTCTTTTTTGTTGCATAAAAAGCATTGTTCAGCAGGTTCAGAATTACCCTTCCCAAATCTTGTGCAATCACGTTGACTTGCGGCAGATCGGTATCGAAGCTGCTTACCAGCTTCACGTTGAAAGTGCCATCTTTTGCCCGCTGGCCGTGGTAAGCCAAATGCATAAATTCTTCTGTGAGGCTGTTAATATTAGCCAGGTCGTGCTTCCCGGTTCCTGACCGCGAATGCTCGAGCATGCCTTTGATGATTGTAGATGCTCGCTGGCCGTGATGTACGATTTTTTCCTGATTCTGAAACAAGCTGCTGACCAGCTCTTTGATCAGCCCGGAATCGGGTATTGGCTTTTCAAGCTCTTCCTGTATTTCCTGCGTCAGCTCGGTGTTGAGTTCCGAAAAATTGTTCACAAAGTTGAGCGGGTTCTGTATCTCGTGGGCAATACCTGCGGTAAGCTGACCGAGGCTGGCCATTTTTTCTGCTTGTATCAATTGGGTTTGTGTCTTACGAAGGTTGCTTAACGATTCACGCAGCTCAATCCTCAGTGCCTCTTGTTTTTCTAAGAAACTTTCAAGAAGAATATAGAGAATTCCGAAGGTCGTTATGGTATTTGATGCAAAAAAAAACAGAATGATACTTCTTGGGAGTGTGGGTTCGGGTTTTCCGTAGTAATATTCCCAGACAGCAGCGGCGACAATTTCTACGACGAAAATATAGAAACACAATCTGGCAACATCTTTCCTCGCGTAAAGCAATGCACCGGCCGGCGCATAAAACGCAGCCAAAGCAACGCCGCTGGCCTCGATATACCCGCCAATGGTCAACTGGGTCGACAGCGGGAATAGCAGGATCAGTACAAGCTGTATGATACCAAATCCACCGTAATTGTGAGTAATCCTGAGGTAAAGCAGATTTAGCTGAGATACGATCACGTAAATAGCGACCGCGTACCCTACAAAAGGAAAGCCCAGGAACATATAAATCAGGCAATAAACCACCCCGCCCAGGGCACTATATAAAGCCAGCTGGACGGCAGTAGTCCTTTTCTTGAATTCCTCTTCGTCGAGACCATCGAAACCGAGCTGACTCCAGAAATAGCCTTTTTCGAATAGTAAGCGTCTCATGCCACATTGTTAGGGTTGCTACGTTCCCGGGTGAAAATGTAAATATAAAATCCGTCAAGGATACCTGTAATCACGCACATAGTCAGTAAAAAGCCGTCGGTAAAACGCAGAAAACAAAAGACTGAAATCAGCAACGTTCCAATACCCTTTGCCCAGGCAGCCGGGTACGAAAACAATTTCCATTGGTTCATTCTCAGGGACATGGTAATGTACAAGGCGGAAATGAGCACATTCAGCACATAACCTGAATACGCACCCATCCTGCTCAGGGGATAATCGTAAATCCTAATATAATAATACAAAAGCGGGATCCATGCCGTAATGCCCAGTATGCTCAGCAATTTGAAATTTCTGGTAAAAGGGGCAAGGTTCATTTGCTTGTAGCCGTAACGGAATGCGCCGATCACAATGAAACAGTCCATAAAAAACCAAATCCTGTAACCCCAGGTAAAAAGATTTCCAATGTCCGGCACAAATACCCAGCTCCACAAAAATTCCCAGACAATATTTCCCCATACCGTCAACACCGGAATCTCTATAAACTGATGTTTATAAATACTTCGTAACGTGAAAAAGTAGACGACAATCCAAAGAAAACAGCCTGTCCCGAACGTGACAAGTTCCGGGATCGTATAGTCTTTCAGGTTTAGTAAAGAATTTTCCATTGCGGTTTGACAGAATTCGATAATCAGCTTTTTTTCCCTGTGAGCTTGGCAAACCAGGACTTCATTAATGTCCATACCGTATATGCGGTGAAGCCTGCTCCGTAAATCAGTCCCCACACAACCATGATGGCATCGAACCACTTGGGCGGTTTTTTATATGGCATTCCCTTACGGTACCTCCATGCATCGTACCATTTAAACGGAACGAAGAAAACCGGCTCGTGCAGGTTCCAGATTTCGCAGGCGGGAGCATCTGTTCCGGATACATCGATGATACAATTGACCGCCCGCCGCGCAGCTTCGTTCGCACCTTCCATGGTAGCCAGGTCGGTATTGGTGCGCACGTAGTCGGATGCAAGAAAGAGATTGCTTACCCCCGGTAAAAACGCATCCGGCCGGCTTGCCCAGCTGTTGACGGTGTTAATGAGCAACGGTTCATGATCGACCAGTGTGTACTTTCCCGGTTTTTTCGCCCCGACAACCGAAGCCGTGTCATCTTTTGACGCGGGCGGCGCCTCTTCGTTCAGGGAATGATCAAGATAATAGCCCTTGTAAGTCTGCGTATTGTCTACATAAATCCCTGTTTTCATGTCATCGGTCAATATTTCGACGCCATTTACATTCAGGCTGCGTTTGAGCTGCTCCCATACGCGCTTTTCAATATCATCATAGGTTTGACAGTCACTGGCTTTCATGGGGACAAGGCCGGATTTATCGTGGATCAGATTGCCCGAAGAATCTTTTTTGGGTAAGGGAGGGAACGGTTCATCCCAATCCGACACATCTACCGAAAGGATCGATTTCACTTTGCCATCACCGCGGCGCTGAATATCGTAGTCTCCCCAGAAAGGTAATTGTGAGATAGATGTGAGTGCCCATTCGCTATCTACATAAATGCAATGCCCCTTCACGACATCCAGCTCGGTGTTCAGGTAAAACTGGATCCCATTCATCCAGGCTACGTCTTTCGCCAGTTCGTCGATATATTCCAGACTTCCGTTCTCTTTTTTTACTTCATCCGGAATCACAACTGCGGCCACTTCCACGGGCGTTGCCAGAAGATAATAATCTCCCGACGCCGGCGGGTCGTAGGCCGATGGTTCGTTGTTAGCCGCTTTTTGCCAGTCCTGGATTTGGACACCTTTTACCAGGCCTTTCTCACAGATCAGCTTTTCAACAAGTGCTCCTTTAAAAAAACGTACCCCTTTTTTTGTCAGGTACTCTTCCCATGGTTTGAGCCAGACATCATTGGTGGGACCATTGAGCACACGGTCGGTATGCATGCCGGGATTGGCAATGTTGAACAGCAGCTGGATAAAAATATCGCCCCCCGTTTTCGTACTGGCCAGTTTCGCATTGGCGGCCACCAGTGTCCGGGTTAACCCTTCGACCAGCAAATGTTGGTAACCGTCGCTGTGGTTGTCGGCGTCCATGTATTGCCACCAGCCGATTTTCTCGTATTCCAGGTCGCGCCTGCGTTGGCAGGAGGTCATCAGCTGCAGTACTTTCATGCCAAAAAACTTCGCTTCGCCGGGCTCCAGGCCAGTGTCATGGGTATGCAGGACGGAAATGGCGGCTTCGATATCTGCAAGCGATTTCGGGAAGCTTACAATGGTAATGATAGGCTTTTTCCCATTCCTTAAGATCCCGACCCTCGAAACATCCACCAGGTTGTCAAAAACGCCCAAACGGTTGGCACGCCCCCTGGCATCCGTAAATGGTATGCGCTTCATCGTGTCGGTAATATGCCGATAAAAACCTGGGAAAAAGCGAAAACCATGTTCGCCTGGCAGATATGCGTCCGGGCTTTGCAGATTGGAGCCTGGCACATCCACGCTACGGGCTTTCCCGCCGAGGTAGCGCGGTTTCTTTTCGTAAACGTCAACTTCAAATCCGCGCTCGATCAATTCGTGTGCCGCGCTCATGCCGGCAACCCCCCCTCCGAGAATGACAACCTTGGGCATAGTGAATAGAGGATAGTAGTACTAAGGCAATATACAGTTAATTTTCATTAAGTGGAACGAAATGAACTATTTAGCAAAATAGATCCAAATTACAAGGGATATGCTGCGCACTGGCCGGCGACTTTCCCGAGTTTTGAACTATAATTACTATACGTTTATACAATTACTTTTACAAGAACCGGTTGGGCCTTGCCCGGTTTTGGTCCGTGGGGACAACTAAGGCAGGGATTCTCTGACCACATCTGCCTTGCTTTTCTGGCTGGCCAGATGCTGCCAATATTTCTGGCGCCCCTCCTTCGCAAAGAACGCTTGAAGCGATATCCCAGTCTCAGTTTGAATCGACCTGCTCAGATCTTCCATAATGTGTTTTCCCAATGCGCGATAACTTTCAAACTGGCTTTCGGAGAAAAACTGGTCCCCGGTAGATTCGTGAGGGAATGCGGGTTTTGCAGATGCATAGTTGAAAACATCACGCGGCTCGTTTCCGTAGAGTCCCGGCTTCATGTAGAGAAGGATCCCGTCCAGATCTTCGGCGGTCTGTTCTCCGACGCCTCGTTTGTCAACTTCCGAATAACGGATCCGTCCAAGGGCCCATGGCCGACCTTCTGCGGAAGCATTGTCGGATCTGGCCCTGATTTTGAAATCCCCCGTGAAATCAATCGGTATACCCAGATCGATACGGATTTTGCGGATGGCGTTACCGAGATCTTCCAGGGTGCATTTCTCATCGCAGCCTGCATCGCTGACCAAAATGAAGCGATTGCGCCGCAGCACCATTTCGTAAAGTCCAAGGTTTTCAAAATGGCCGCCGTCGGACAGGTACACGTAATTGTTAAGTTCATCGGTATTGGCAAGTAACTCATCCCAAATCGGTTTCACTGCAAAAAAGGGCGTCGTCCTGTCGAAAGTCTCGTCGCCCGCCGGCCCGGGATTACCTAGCCACCAGCCCAGCCTCACATTGAACATGGTCATCAGAAATGCAATCAGAGGAGAGGAGTGATAGCCCATATTCGGGCTGGCGGCTGCTCCCGAGATGGTCATGGCGGTACCAAGGCTTATTCCGTTTTTGCCGCCATACAGGCGGGTAGTGACGTTTTTATTGTTCTGATTTTTATCGGCATCCGCGAAGGGGGGCTTCCTTGTCCGCCGGTACCCCAGGGCTACTGACCCGGCATGCAGGGTGGTCACTGTAAATGCAGCCGCTTTTCGCTCCTGCAAAGCCAGGTTTCGGCTGCTAACCAGGTTCAGCGCAAGATTAACAACGTGGAAAGGGGGCTTTTTCACAGACCTGGCTCTTGTGGAGGCACTTTGTTGCTGATCCAGCTCGCCCATGGGCATGTTATCATTTTCGTCGAAGCCCGTAAACGGGTCCGGGGTACGTTCGGTCTGTGGCCTGGAAGCACCAAGATACGCCCTGATTAACCTTGCGCGGTACATGGCGTGCAGTGAGAACCGGTTGGTATCAATGGCAGCAGCCATCCCGAACCCCAGAATAATGAATGTTGCCAGTATTAAAAACGGGACATAAACCGGAAATGTGGGGAAATTTGTCTGTGTTACCCAAAACACATTGGCTTGTCCGTATTCCATTAAATTATGAAAGATCCGCATTAGCCTGAGGTCCAATACAGACAACATCGTCATCAATACAACCAGCGTGATCAAAGCCACGACTGGGAGGCTCAGATAGGACATCAGGCTTCCAATGCCGGGTGCGGGCCCTTTCCCCTGGCGTGACCCGGCAGCTTCTCCTTTTCCGGCAGTTTTAGTGCTGCCACCAAGCAATGCGGTCAAAATACCGGTCCCAAAACCGAGACTGGCAATTTTCAGCTTGATATCTTCAATTAATCCGGGTCCATAGAGGATAATGGCGGTTAAGACCAGCCAGGATAACGCTGCCAACAACAAAAATCCGCTGTAACGGGCGGTCCATTCCCGCCGGGAGTCATCGTTCCAGCGGCTGATAATGCCTTCAAAAACATATCCCGACAAAAGAATTGCCAATAATGCGCTGGGAAAACCCAGGCAGATGAATATGGGTAGATGAGCTTCTCCCAGGAAATGCGGGCGGAACAACCCCAATATCAGCAGCAATAAAAAGCCTGCAAAAGCCCCGGTGGCGGAGACGACCAATATTTGTCCGATAATGAGGCCAGGCTTTTTGGCGGTTGGCTTCGCCAGTAACCATCCGATGAGATGGCAAAATGCGGTGTTGAACATGATGTACCTGCCGCCGAACGACCAGATCCGCAGATCGGTCTCCGTGTGCAGGCGCAGCGATTTGTGGATGTCCTCAACAAACTGAAGTGGGAAGGATTTTAATTGGACAAACCAGATCCAGGCGATCATCAGCAATAGATTGGCTATGAGGCATGGAGCAAAACAATATCTGATGAAAGCCTTTGTATCCCTGGTCTTTACGGCTCCTTTCGCCGAAGCCCCGTCCGGTTTCGACAAGAGCTGCGATTCGGGTATGAATGCGTGCAGAAACCTAATGGCGATGATCAGCAGTACTGCCGCTGTGAGTGCCAATGCGGCAATTGGCCAAAATGCGTACGGACCAGATGAACCAAATTTAGAGGCGGCAACATTGACAGCGAGCCAGGGCGCTGCCGCCAGCGCCGCCAGGAATGGCACGATGACCAGCCAGATCAGCAGCAGATTCCGCAGATACGTGGAAAAAAGCGTCCAGCTATCAGCGGAGAAAAGCCCCAGTTTTGGTGTAAGATAATTGCTGTACCTCCTGAGGTGGACAATCGGATCGGCCTCTACTGTAAAGGGCGTGCTCGATTCTGATTTTAGTTTTTTGAGCACTGTATCAAAACCCTCATGGTGGCTCCACGCGCTGAGCCAGGAACCCAGATAACCGCCTCCCGAGACGGTGGACATGTATTTGAACTGGTCCAGCACATTCAGGTTGGCGAGTCCCTGAATAATCCCTAATCCAAATGTGGCGCTGCGAATTCCGCCACCGGAAAAACAGAGCGCAGATTGTTCGGAGGCGCGCATTTTTGAAAAAATGCTTTCCAATGTCAGGCTATCCGTAGACTTGATGTATTCCGAATATGCATCACGGATTAAAAGCCTGTTCAACTCGATGATTTCATCCGTTGTCAGCGCTTTTTTTGTGTCTTTATTAGTGAAGTAGGACGAAAGCAAACCTCGTGTATAGGGTTGCAGGGAAAGGATATCCTGAAGCCAGGCCTCCTGTTCGATGAGCGCCGGATTTTTAATTTTACTTTCCAGGACTTCCTCGATGACCTGCAGGGTTATGATTTTGCTGCTTTTATGCTTTTCGTCCTCTTTTATCCATTTGGCCAGTTTGGAATAGGGAGATTCATAGTCCTGATTCTTAGCCATGAATGCTGTAAGACTTTTCTTGAGTTTGCCTCTTATGTTGTCGGGCTCAGGGGTAACTGCGGGCTTGACTTCACCCGCGGCAGATTGATTCGCTGCTTCTATATTCAGCCGCGTGATCAGTCCTGGATCTATCTCATAATTCAGGGGTTTAACTTCGTCTTTCCCTTTTTCATGAATGTACTTGTATTCTTCTTCGAGAATGGTGAACAGCTGTAAAGAGGCTTCGGGAGTAGCAGAAACAGGCATAGTCGGGTGTCAGGAAAAGAGCGTTGAGTGCTTGATATGTTTTTGAAAACATAAGGCAGTCAATTTATCAAATTGATTGTTTTTTCCAGCACTTTCTTATTGAACGGTAACGAACGCTGTCTTTGGCCAACTACTTCATTAGCAATGCACGATAAGGTAGGTCCAATGATAAACTGCAGGAATCATTTGCGTGGATTATGCAACAAAAAACGAGGCCGCTCCGAAAGTTGGAACGGCCTCGTTTTTGAAGCGATGCGGCTAGGCGTGCTGTGCAGGGAAGTTGATCATCCAGCCAATACCGTATCGATCCCAGAAGCTTCCGAAATAGTCGCCCCAGAACATATCTTCCATTGCCATTTCTATTTTTCCTCCCACAGATAACCCGCTGAAAAGGCGGTCGGCTTCCTCACGGCTTTCTGTAAATACAGAAATGTAGGAGTAGTTGCCGGAAGTAAGCTTGTGACCCATGGATGGCGCAATGTCGGAACCCATCAGTACATCTTCCTTGCCGATCGGCAGGGAAACGTGCATAATGCGGTTTTTTTCATTTTCGGGCAGTTGGTCGGCGCCCGGCATGTCGGCCATTTTGTTGATCATTCCGAATTCCCCTCCAAAAACGGATTTGTAAAAGGTGAAAGCCTCCTCCGCGGTTCCGTCGAAGTTGAGGTAAGTGTTTAATTTTGGCATGGATAGAAATTTTTAATGTTAATAGTTTAGTTGTCAATTTGCCTATCCAAAACTAGCATTTCCTCCAGACACGCAAGATCCGTGAAACGGACATTTAGAGGGGGTGGCCAGGACAAAATTTTGAAGGTGCCCCGGGGTAGGCGGCTTGTTCAAACAAGCCTGGACTTCAAATGATGAAGTACCCTGATCCTGAATCGGCTGGTGCTTTCTGTGATGGTTATGATCTGGATACAGTACATGGCTCAGGGGGGGGGCGGCCAATGGGGCCTAGCGGTAAATGGTGCCGTCTTTCATGACCAGCTTTACGTTTCTAATTGTCTTCATGTCCTGATCGGGCCTGCCTTCAACGGCAACAAGGTCGGCCGAAAAGCCGATTTTAACATTACCCAGGTTGTCCCGGTGGAAGACCTTTGCATTGACTGAGGTGGCGGAGCGAAGTACATCCATGGGTTTCATGCCATAATCAACCATCATTTCCAGCTCCCTCGCATTGTCGCCATGGGCGAAAACACCAACATCGCCACCCGCACAAATCGTCACGCCCGCATCAAGGGCCTGCCTGAAACTGATCCGCTTGTTCTTTAGCTTTTCAGGTTCGGGCTCAATGCCTTTTTGCCAGCCCCGGTACTGACTGATCGCGTCTCCGGCAGCCAATGTCGGGCATAAAGCGACACCCCGCTGGCGCATCATTGCAAATATTTCGGACGTGCCGGTGTCGCCGTGTTCGATCGTCTGGCAGCCGCCGAGGATGGCACGTTTCATTCCTTCGGCTGTGCTTGCATGTGCCACAACAGGCCTTCCGCTGCTCGCGGCCGTTGCAACAATCAGAGTAATCTCTTCAACCGAAAATGTTGGCCTGGCTTCTCCTTCCAGTCCCCAACGATAATCCGCGTATATTTTGATCAGGTCGGCACCCTTTCCAATCTGGCTTCGAACCGCTTTGATGAGGTTATCATGGCCGTCTGCCTCTTCGGCACCTTGCGGGACAGTCACATCTGTACTAAATCCTTTTGGCGCGTAGCTTCCTGTTGCGATCAACGCTTTGGTAGCGATGATCATCCTCGACCCTGGAATAATGCCTTGATTGATAGCTATTTTTAACCCTATATCATCATATTCAGCCCCTTCGGTTCCCAGATCCCGCACGGTTGTAAATCCGGCCATCAATGTCCGCTGTGCATGGAGCGTTGCGCGGGCGGTGCGGTAGGAGCGAGGCTCTTTCAAAACCTGGTCGTCCCATGGCGTCTCATTATAGGGATGCAGGAACAAATGTGAATGCCCTTCAATCAAACCTGGCAGTAGCGTGCAGCCTTTCAGCGTGATAACCTCCGCATCTTTTGGTATGCCCAGTTGTGATGCCGGGCCAGCTGCAGCTATTTTTTTGTCTCTTACAAGCACCGCCCAATTTTCATGCACCTCCGTTCCGTCGAATACCCGATCGGGCTGGAGCAGATAAGCTTTTTGAGAAAAAGCATGGGGTGCAGCGCCATAGAAGAACACCAATGCCGACAAGTATAAAGTATGGATTGTTTTGATTTTCATATTTCAAAAATAATGAAAAGCCTTCATGCAATCTTAAAATCAGGCATTTAGAAGAAACAGGCTTTTAGCTGAAATTTTTAACCAAAAAATTGCGCAAGCAAATACTTGCATATATATTTGCAAGCACTTACTTGCATATTATGGAAACGAGACGTGATGTATACCAGGCTATAGCGGACCCGACTAGGAGGGCGATTATCAGTATGATTGCTTCAAAACCTTTGAATGTGAACGCCATAGCCGAACAGTTCGACGTAACCCGTCAGGCGGTCTCGCTTCATGTCAAGATATTGACGGACTGCGGTTTAATTAAAATAAAACAACAAGGACGGGACCGCATTTGCGAAGCGCAGCTCGACCGGCTGAGCGAAGTATCTGCCTGGATAGACCAGTACAAGCAGCATTGGGAAAGCAAGTTGGATGCAATGGAAAAGTATTTGGAACAACTAAAAAAAGAACGATATGGAAAGTAACACAAGCACCGAAGACCGGGAACTGAGATTATCCAGAAAACTGAATGCACCCGTTGAGCTGGTATGGGAAGTCTGGACCAAGCCGGAGCATATTGCCAACTGGTGGGGACCCAACGGATTTACAAACACCATTGAGAGAATGGATATGGTGCCTGGCGGAGCATGGGACCTGGTAATGCACGGCCCGGACGGTGCGAATTTTATCAATCACAGTATTTTCCGCGAAGTCGTTCTTTTCAAAAAGATCGTTTACGAGCATATTTCACATCCGCATTTTGTTGCAACTGTCGAATTTGAAGCCCAGGGGGAAGAAACGCTGATTAATTGGCACATGCTCTTCGATTCGAAGGAGTCATTTATCAAGGTCATCAAAGCACACAATGCTGCGGAAGGGCAAAAACAAAATGTCGAAAAGCTCAATGTTTACCTGGCAAACCTGAAAATCAAATAACGCGATGAAGACCTCAGGATACGATATCTGTCAATCGAAAGCAGTATTGCTGATGATCCTCATTGTGCTGGCAATACCATTAAAGGCCCAAACAATTAAGAATCAGATGGAGAATTTAAAAAAATCAGGATTTGCCCCGGTAAACGGGTTGAACATGTATTATGAAATCCACGGAGAAGGCGTTATCCCCCTTGTGCTGATACACGGCGGCGGCTCCACAATTGAAACCAGTTTTGGAGAGCTGCTGCCGCTGCTTTCGGTCCGTCGTCAAATCATTGCAGTTGAAATGCAAGCCCACGGCCGCACGAGCGACCGGGACACACCTGAAACTTACAAACAGGATGCAGCGGATGTGGCGGCACTTTTGAAATTCCTTAAGATCCACAAAGTTGACGTGCTGGGTTTCAGCGACGGGGGGTGCACAACGATGCAAATTGCCATGAGTTACCCAGACATCCTTAACAAAATCGTAGTGATTTCATCCAATTACAAAAATGAGGGCATGATACCCGGCTTTGCAGAGAACATGCAAAATGCCTCATTGGACAATATGCCTGCACCTTTGAAAGTAGGCTATGACAAAGTATCGTCGGATAAAAACAAGTTTGTATCCATGTTTAATAAAGACAGGTCGCGAAGACTGGCTTTTGAGGACTGGACCGACGCCGATTTACAATCCATTCATGCCCCGACATTGCTGATGGTGGCCGATAAGGACGTGATGACGGTTGAGCATGTAGTGAAAATGTCCCGTCTGATACCCAAAGCGCAGCTAGCTGTACTTCCCGGCATACATGGGTCGTTTATTGGTGAGGTTTGCACGGCCAAAAAGGGTAGCAGGATGCCGGAAATGACAGCTGCGTTGGTAGAAGAATTCCTAAACGAATAACTGGATTAAAAAAAAGCTGCCATTCCGAACCCATCGCCGGTTGATCCGGATTTCGGCCTGAATCGCAGACAGGGTTTAACTTAGCTTCGGCCTAGTGCAACCTGAATTTTACAGAAAGATTACCCTGAATATACCCTACAAACGGATCCGATTGGTTGCTGCCGACACCGGGTTGGTAATTGCGTTTTTTGGTGCCGAGATAGTCATTTCTTCCGATGACAAACGCTTTTTGGATTCCCCAGTCGAGTGTGAAGTTTTCTTTGATCCGGCGTGAAAACCCCAGTGTAAAAGCTGGACAAATCGTGGTTCCTTTTGCCAGAACGGGCGTTTCTCTCTGCGAATAATTCAGGTCTTCATCGAGCGTCCTTTGCATGGCGGTTTGCCTGTACTGCGAAAGGATGACGAGGCCCCCCACATAAAAATTGCTCCACCGTTCGCGACCTTTGAGGCTTGCCAGATATAGCCGTCCGCCTGCTTTCATAAAAGCGCCGTTCGTCTTTCTGCGGCTTATTCCATCAAACACCTGATGGTCTACCATGCCGAGATGCTCGGCGCCAAAAGTCGCACCTGCATTCAAATTCAGCGAGTAGCCAGGATGTTTATTGAATTCCGAAGTAAACTCCCAGGACTTGGCAACCAGTGGTACGACGTTCAGACCCAACTGGGTGTTCCACTGGGCAGAACAAATAAGTGGAAACAGCAATGCGACGGGAAAAAGGCGAAAGCGTTTTTTCATAAGAGTGGCAGGAACGTAAGAAAAGGTGACATGTTACCACGACACGCTGCCGAAATAAAACGTTGCAGGTCAAACTGGAATATTTCAAATCCCGTCGTGTTCATTTCCTGGGTACTGTTTTGAGTTATTTTTGTTCAGACAAGTATGTGCCGATTATAATCCGGGGCCAAAGTTCTTTGCTGTTTGAAATCCATACAGGAAAAGAAGAATCCTATGAAACAGCTCACGGCGGTTATCCTCCTGTTTCTTTCCTTCGCTGCCCTTGGGCAGCGTCACGGGCAAAAAATCGTAAATCGGGATCCCCGAACCATTCTGTGGAAAATCACCGGGAAGGATGTGAAAAAGCCATCTTACCTGCTGGGAACCATGCACTTGCTGGAACTAGATTGGCTGCTAAGCTTTCCGGAGATCAGGTCGGTAGTGGATAACACTGAATATCTTCTTAATGAGGCATTTAGTATAGAAATGGAAATGCCTGAAAAAAAGCAGGGTGCATTGAAGGCTTTGTCCGTGCTCACCGCTGAGGAATACAATATGCTGGATTCCTTTTTTGTGGCACGGGTCGGGGAGGGGCTCCGGAATAATCCTGATGCGGAGGAAATGGATGTTTGGGAAATGCGGTCGGCTATTTTTCAAACACTGGTACTGGACAGGCCGGGCGCAAATGGGGTATCCAAATTCATGGATCTCGATTTGTTCCGCCTTTATAAGTCGCAGGGCAAGGGCAGCGATAGACTGGATAAGATAAAAAATTACGACTTCGATTCAACCCAGGTTGCTGATGCGCGTTTGGTCATGCGACAGGCGATAGGTCGTATCGCGGGCAGCGACAGGCCGGAATGGAATATCTATTCGAACCAGGATCAGATCGAGGAAATAATGCGGTTGTACAAGCAAATGAACGTTCCGTATCATTTCGATCAAACTGATTCCACGGATATCAGGATTGAAAGTGAATACGAGTATATGTCTATTCAGGAAAGGAACCGCTACTGGATACCGAAGATCGAGAAAAACATCCGTGAAAAGTCCTGCCTGATTGCCGTGGGGTTCGGGCATTTGCGGTACAGCACCGGGCTGATTGGCTTGCTGCGGGAAAGGGGATATCGGGTCGAGGCCGTCAAAGTAAACAACGTACGGGATTAATCCGAACTTTTCATTTGCATATTTCATTAATGTAAAAATGTTTAAATATAGCGCGATGACCTATAAAGCATCCTGGGATAACTTTACCAAATTTGTCACTATTGGTGTTACCGTTTTATACATTGGAATCCTGACAAGCTCCTTTTTCTTAAACACCGGGCCGGCCGCACGCTATGTGATTGGGGCTATACTTTTTTCGACCTATCTGATTACTTATGCGTTCAGACCGGTACATTATGAACTTACATCAACACGATTGGTCATCAAGAGGCCTTTCGACGAAGTCTCTCTCGAAAGAAGAAATATTGAGAGTGCACAGCTACTGGATGACAGTCAATTGAAATGGACCATCCGGGTCTTTGGCGTAGGGGGCCTGTTTGGGTTTTACGGGAGATTTTACAATTCTAAAATCGGGAGAATGACCTGGTATGCGACACGGCGCAGCAATACCGTGTTAGTGAAGACCACCGAAGGCAAAAACTGGATACTTACACCGGACAACGCCGAACAGTTTGCAGCCCAACTGAAATGAGCTTCACTGAGCTTCCCGGCAGAAGGTAAATTTCTTGTAAGCAACGGTTGTTCCTGCCTGCATTCCGCACGGCAAGTAGGTCTTAAAGGTACTTTTTGGGAACGATCACGCCGGTAGGTTCTTGGCGGCGCATTTTTTTTCCGGGTAAGGTTACTTCTGTAAAATGCAATCATTGCTTATATTTGATTTTTAAGTTTTTACATATCTATGGGAGAAGGTCAGACAGTCCACCTGGCAGACGATGATGAAGACGACAGGATGCTCATCAAAGACGCTTTGGAGGAAGTGAATCCGAATTTGACGGTGATTGAGGCTGAAGATGGAGCAGAGTTGGTGGAGAATGTAAAAAATTCTGATGACCTTTCTGACACGGTCGTATTAGTGGATATGAATATGCCGCGGATGAACGGCATAGAAGCAATCAAGGAACTCAGGTCTGAGCCTGAAATGGCCGATTTGCCCGCCGTCATGCTTTCGACCTCCGATAACCCCGAGCTAAAAAAGAAGGCCTTCGCTGCCGGGGTCAATGATTTCATTGTCAAGCCCAATTCGTTCAGGGCGCTACTTGACATAGCCAAAAGAATCATCTCAAAATTTTTCGGCGCAGCCTAATTCAACCGGACATTTGGATTCTGAACATTTTGAAACTTACTTTGCAATACAAAGTACTTTTAAATATTTAGGCTATGCTTCGCGTGCATCCGTCCAAATTTGCTCTCAAAAGAAATTATCTGGTTGCTACACTAATCCTTTTAGTCGCCGAGGTTTTCATTGCACAATTTGTTACCGATACCTTTATCCGACCGTGGGGAGGTGATTTTTTGGTAGTGATTCTGCTTTATTGCCTGCTCCAATGCGTTACAAATCTTCCTGTGCAGGATACCGCGTTAGCAGTCCTTGTTTTTTCCTATCTCATTGAGACGTTGCAGTTTTTCCAGCTTATTAAAATGCTGGGCCTTGAAAACAACGGATTGGCGAGGACGATCATAGGAACTCATTTTTCCTGGTCGGACATGCTAGCTTATACGTTGGGCATTGCAGTTGTCTTGATTATCGAAAAAATTGCGTCAAGCTTTCAGAAAACATGAAATGGTTCGTCAAAAAAGGTTCTATTGTGCGGGAGATCTGGGGAAAGGCTGATACCATTCTTTTCATTTTTGCCGGCGCTTCTGCTGAATTTGCGGTGAACAAAGCAGTCGACTGGCTGTATTTTACAGGAAAACTCCCTGCTGATCCGCTCGGAAGGCTGTTTTCAACGGTTACCTATGCTAGGAAGATTGTTTTTTCGGAATATGGCGATGCGATAAGGGTGATTGATCAGATTACGGCTATCCACAAAGAAGTTGAAGCCAAACGTGGGGCACAAATCCCGGATTGGGCTTACAGGGACGTTCTGTTTATGCTGGTGGATTATTCGATAAGATCTTTTGAGTTACTGGAAAGAGCGTTGACGCCTGCAGAAAAGGAAGAGCTTTTCGAAGTATTTAATCGCGTGGGATTGAGAATGGGTTTAGCCGGATTGCCCGGTTCTTACTCCGAGTGGGTGATGACGAGGGTGGATCACCTGCGCGAAGATCTTGTAAAAAGCAGTTTTTCTACTGATTTGTATAAGCAATACAGGAAACATCTCGGTTTTGGCAGGTACTATTTACTCAAAGAAGTGCAGGCGGAAATCGTTCCTGAAATAGTGAATGAGCTGCTTTCCCTGGGACGAAGCCCTGCGATTAAGATGTTGCTCCCTGCATACAAGTTCATGCGGGTTTTCGGAGTCCATCATATGCTCAGGGACCTGCTTCTGCCTGATGCTTATAAATCTCAAATCGTTGAATTGGACATCGTGCATCAGGCTGGGTCCATGTCAGCTGGGTAGCCTCAATCTGGAATATGTTTTTGTTTTAAAACAGTTTCAACTGAGCCGGCCATGAGAGGAATAGCAGGTAACGATCGTGTCTCAAACATAACAATGTTCTTAATGATACCTTTCTGCTCGTTATCGTTTTGCCTGCCCCCTTTTACCTGGTTTGCAGCTTTTCTGAAAAGAACGGCAGCATTTTCATTTCAATGCGTTCGCCTATCCGGTTCAAATGGTCGCCCTGGTACTCTTCATAAGCATGTTCAATCTTGTAATTATCAAGTAGCTGGTGCAAAGTTTTGAGGTTGCTTGCAATAGGCTGATCCCGGTCCCCCGCATCGAACGCAATACCTTTAAGTTGTTTCAAATTGGAAATGTACTGGTCGATTGTCGTCAAACCCAGGTTAGCCGTCCATTTGGTTTCGGTTTGTGGTTGGTATTTACCGTTTTCAACTACCTGATCGGTATAAAAAGGCGGTTTCAACGGATTAGGCGACCATGCTGCCGCATATGCAAATGCTGCCTTTGTTGAAAAATCGGCCTTGGCAAAATCGGCGGGCTCTTTGACAGCCTCAATTTTCGCCAAAGACTCTGCGGACCGCTCTGCACCCGGTGCCAGGCAGCACGGGCTCAGCAAATAGATGCTCGAAAAAACCTCCGGGTGCCGCTCCCCGATCCGGATCGTGCCATATCCTCCCATCGAATGGCCCGCGAGCCCGCGACTCGAAGCCTTTGGTACCGTGCGATAATGCTGGTCAATGTAGCTGACGAGCTCTTTAGCGACAAAATCCTCCCAATTGCCGGTGGTGATGGAATTGGAATAATAACTCCCGCCGCTCCGGGTATACGCATTAGGTGTGACGATAATCATTTCATTTACCTTACCTGCCGCAAATACCTGATCGACAATCACGGGCATGTTAATCCAATGCTTTACCAATCCATACCATTGCGCATCGGTATCCGTAAAACCATGGAGCAGATAAATGACCGGATAGCGCCGCTTCGTATCTTTTTTATAACTGGGAGGTAGATAGATCGAAACATCCGGATCGGCAGAATTGCCTTCGAGGTTACCCTCCAGTCCTTTTCCGTGGACCTTGATACGTTCTATTGAGCCCAGGAGGGGATTTTGTGCGGATAATAGCGATGAAGCGCAAAGGAAAATGAGCATCGCAGCCGGTAACAGTTTTCTATGCATGGACGAAAGCATTCTTTGTGTTTTATCAACAAAGTCATGCGATGCAGGCCTCTACCGTGTTGCCGCGTTTGAAAATTGTTCCATGATGTTATGCAACAAAAACTTTCAACCCATTCACTGGCGGCAGCGGCGCCCGGCTTATTTTCTTTTTGCAAAATAGTTTTTCAGGTCGCGGTAAATGTTGCCGGGATAGAGCGTAATCCCGTAGCTATAGTAAATTCCCGAAAAATGCTTGCGGAAGTAGCCGTTGGAGAAAGCATTGCGGTAACCCAGTTGTACGTCGAGCCCGCCCCAGTTGGTAACGCGGTATTCGCCATAAATGCCGACCTGACAAGGCACGAAATGAAAGTTCCTGTTTCGGATGGAGGCATCATTGGACAACTGTCGATAATGCGCTGCCTCCTGGCCGACACCGAGTTCGACGGGCACCGAAAGTATCCATTTGTTATTCCGTATCACCGGATACCAATAAGCGAAACTGATAAACTGGACATCGGTTTTGGTGTAGTAAGAAAGGTTCACAGCCTGTGATAACTTCTTGTGCCAGTTGATCAGCCTTTTGGACGCATCGTAACCTAGCCAATAGTAGCCGACCGTGATTTTGTGATTTTTTTCACCAAAGCCAAGCCCCGTCAGGGCACCGTTGATCCTTACCTGCCGCCCGTCAATGAATGTGCTTCTTGAATCCAGGCTCAAAATGAAACGGGGATTTTTATTGACAGCGGCGGAGTCCATCGCCTCGCCGGAGACTTGGAAGGCAAACAGAAGCAGGCCCATGATACTCCATGCTGCAGTTTGAGCTTTACAGATACTGGTCGAGAATACTTTCATAAAAAGATACTTTCAAGCCCGTTTTTTGCAGGTGTCAGGGCTTAATCACCTTGTTCAGCGCCGTCGGTATCTGAAATAAATCGTAATCCTGATCGTAAACGAGGTATTTGTTATACCAAACCGGCGAGAATTTTTCCTTATAGTCTCTCAGGCCTTTGTAATGCGAAAACGCCCGAATCTTTTCATAGGCGAATTTCATCGATCTTTCGGGGAAGTTCCGTGGCCCATCGATGCCAGACAGCGGCGCAAATCCCAGATTGACAGTGTCATAACCTAGTTCTTTAAGATATTGGAACATTTCAACGGTGATGAAATCTATAACGCCATTCGGGGCATCTTTAGTCTTGCGGATCAGGTCGTAAGTGGCTTCTCCCTGTGCATAGTCAGGAATGATATTGAGGAATGCGATGATCTTTTTTTCAGCGTCTTCGACCGTGATCACGGTTTGCATTCGAAGTTCGTCGGGCAGGAACATACCCTGTGAAAAAACGATTTCGGACCGGCCAGTTTCCGTAAGCCACTCATCCGAAACCGCCGCGAGCTTTTTCAACAGGTCGTCGCTGAGCGGGGCTTGATAGATATTGCTGTGACAACCGCTGTCTGTTATTTTTTTCAATGCGTTTCGGATGGATTTTTTCGATCCGCCGCTCAGGCTGAAAAGGGTCAGGTCCATCACACCCTCCTGGCCCAGGATCAGGTTTCTTTTTCCAGCGAAGATGCCAAGGCATTCCTCAGGCACCCGGTAATAAACACTTTTCAACCCGCTTTCAAGGCAATAACGGTCGAATAGCCGGATGCAATCCCCGGCTCTTTCCGCTGGTCCCACGGGCCCTTCCAGTGCAATGGCGTAGTTTCCCGCCACGCGGTACGCGATAAAGCTGTCGGCTTGCTCTGCCCTGAAGATGATTTTATCCGGGTAGCATTTAAAATAATCGAGCGGTGAGTTTCCATATGTTTTCACATGCTGCTTTGCCCATTCCAGGTCGGCGGCGCCGGTGGTCGCTTTGATGATGTAGGGCCTTACCAGGGTGTAAACCAGGAACCCGACGCACAAGAAACCGCTGATATGGAGCGAATACAGGAAATCTCTGGCGAACTGATCCTGTGGCTCGAGGTCGCTGCTCCCGACCAGCAGAAAATTTTGAAGAGTATACGTGGCAGCGCTTGACCAGCTGAAATCGATGTTGAAATGCTTTTGGTCCAAAAAATAAAATCCGAGAAAACCATAGAGCAATACCGCAAAACAACTCAAAAACGTGGTCTGGATACCAATGATACCCAACCTGGGATTGTTTTTGATATAATATTCTTTTCTGGAGATTACCAGGATCACCAGTACGGCCGATGCAAAGATGGCTTCTTCATAATCAATTGCTTTTGTCAGGTTGCCAATGATGGAAACCAGACAGAAGGCGACCGCGAAAAACCAGGCTGTCCGTAAACCTTTCAGCATAAAGGCAGCGGTTACCAGTAAAAACAGGCCGGTGATCAACACGAAATAATTGGATACCGTGATGGCGTCCAGCGGCAAAAAGCCTTTAATGAAATGCAGCCGCTGGCTGATCGCAGGTGTTAGTACCGAAATGATATTGACCATTCCTAAAAGAAGCAGCAATAACGCCGGAAATACACGCATCAATAACCGGTTGATCTTCAATAAAAAGCTGGCAGCGCCAGCGACTAACGGCAGCCAGAATTCAAGGAAACGGTAAAAGAATGTGATGGAGATCGCACCTGCGTCGGTAAACCCAAAGCGGATCAGCACATAGCTCATTGAAACCTCTATAGCACCCATTCCACGCAAAAACGGCGAGGCAATCAAGAAAACCACGGCGATGATGTAGCTCATGGAAGCTGCCAATAACGACGGGTCCATCCGCAGGGCGAGCATGGCAATGTAAATATGGGCGATGCCGGTCAATTCGATGAGTATGCTGTAAAAAACAGTGAGGGCGAAATGGTTTTTGTTGATCCTGTTGATATGCAGGTTCTCCAGATATGCTTCGGCAGCTGGCAGGAATCGGATCATTTGGTGGTAAAGGCGCCCGCGCGAAATGGTGGAATTATAAAGCTGATATAGCGCTGTCACCAGTATCAGTACAGCTGCCAATGCAAGCCAATCGCTGGCACCAATACTGGCTTTAAAGACCGAGACTAGGAAAACCGGAAGGGCAACCAGCACCACTGAAAGTATGCCCACAAATGCATAGATAGAGGAAGCAAAATGGATCTCCGACTTGCTGAGCCCTTTTTTTTCAATGGAAGACGTAAAAAATGCCAGTGATGAAATGCCTCCCGCCGGCAGGAAAACACTTACGAAATTACGTTTTAAAAAGAGCAGGACTGCATCGCCGAGCCGGATCTTGTGCCCGGTTACGGCCGCGAACGAAGCAACATACATGAGTCCCTGAAGAACAATATAAACTACCACGAGGGCAGTCCCGGCCGCAAGCCATTCCCATCTGGACGCTAGAAGGATATGCCTGACATGATGCAGCTCGGTTTCTTCGTGACGGACAAACCAGATCCCCATGCCAATGAAGAATACGGTAAAGATGTATTGGCCAATGATTTTGACGTTTTCACGAAGAAAAACGATGCTTTTGTGACTCGAAAACCCGCCGGGTGACATGCTGATAGCCATGGATCGTGTGGTTATTTTCCTTTAAGCGGATAATCCTGTAACCGGGCAAAAGAATACCCCTGCTTTCGCAGCTGCGGGACAATTTTTTTCAGGGATTCAAATGTATTCCATTCCGGGTGATTGAAATGCATGATGATCAATGCGCCGGGCCTCACGTGTCCAAGGACGCTTTGCTCGATGGTTTTCACAGGAGTAAATGGTACCGCGTCGCCGGACAGGACATCGAAGCTGATCATGGTAACGCCAAGATGCCGGGCGATTTTGGCACAGGCTTCGTCGGTAAATGCCGTAGCGGAACGAAAAAAGAGGGGCCGGCGGCCTGTGATTACTTCGATTTTGCGCTCATTTGCTTCTATTTCATCAAAAGCGTCGGGGATGTCGGGTGTTCCCTTGATACCGTATTCGCTTTCGCCGTCTACGGAGCATGGTCTGTGGTTCAGGCCATGGTTTTCAATTTCAAATAACGGATTTTTGCTCAATTCCAAAAACGTGCTGTAATTGGCGTCGATCCATTTGCCGGTCACAAAAAGCGTTGCGGGAATCCGTTGCTCTTTCAGATAGTTGATCAGTTCGGAATCGTACTGGCTTCCGTGTGGTCCGCCGCAGGCGTCGAACGTCAGCGCAATGATTTTTTTGTCTGTAATGATATCCTCGTCGACCCCTTTTACAAATTCCCCCCAGCTTCCCGGCAATGTATGCGCGAACTCACGGTCGACCTGGTCTTTTTTTCGGATATAGGATGAATCCCGATAAAGTCCGTGAAGGAACTGGTCGTTCAACAGAGCGGTTGGTTGGGCATGAACGGGGTAAATCAGTAAGAAATATGACAATGACAGCAAATATTTCATCGCGATGGTCTGTTGGATTATGATCAAAACTGACTGTAAAATGTCCCGGCTTCCGCCAGTGCGTCGTGGCAGATACGGGTAACCCTTCTGACTATTTTTTCTGAATCGACGTCCGATAAGTCTTTTTTTTCCAGGTCGTCCAGCTCTTCACCCAGTATTTCATCAAGCCCCATGATCGAAATGCTGGCTTTCAGGTCGTGCGAAATGCGTCTGATTTCCGCATGGTCCCGCTGGTCTGTAGCTTGGCTTAGCAGTGCGAGTTGTTTGGGAACGAGGTCAAGGAACTGGCCAGTAACCAGTTTCTCGTACTCCTGGTCGCCGCTGCTGATCTCTTTCATATAAGCGAGATCAATAATCTTAAAATCGTTGGCGATGCCAGGTAGCTTTTCGGCCATGGGTGGATCCGGCGTTTCGAGGAAAAGGGAGAATATCCTGCGCAAATCGGCCTCCCTCACCGGTTTCGATACGTGGTCATTCATGCCGTAGCTGATGCATTTTTCCTTTTCGCCGGCCATCGCGTTGGCTGTCAGGGCAATGATCGGCGTATGCAGTTTCAATAGGTGCCTGATCTGCCAAGCGGCTGTGTAGCCGTCCATATCGGGCATTTGTATATCCATCAGGATCAGGTCGAAGTGCTCTTTCTCCAATAGACTGAGCGCCTGTTTCCCATTGCCGACGATCGAATAGGGTAGTCCGAATTCCTGCATAAACCGGGCCATCAGCCCCTGGTTGATCGGGTTGTCCTCCGCAATCAGCACTTTTTTTTGAGTCAGGAGCAGGTTTTCAGGCTTTGAATCTGTTGGAATTGTGACTTCCTGGTTTTCGCCCGTAAGATAGGGAAGTGTTACAAGGACTGAGGTGCCCGAACCCAGTGTACTGCGTACACCAATATGGCCATTTTGCAGATAAACCAAATCCCTCACAATGGAGAGGCCCAGGCCGGTGCCGCCGAATTTGCGTGTGGTAGAATCCTCGGCCTGCCGAAACCTTTCAAAGATGGTTTCCAATTTTTCCGGTGCGATACCGATGCCGGTGTCTGTGATTTCAAATGAAACCTCAAGATATTCCCGATCGATAGGATGCGCATGGATGTCGAGTGTAACTCTGCCTGCAAATGTAAATTTGACTGCGTTACCAATCAGATTGACCAGGATCTGTGTAAGCCGGGTAGCGTCGCCGACCAGCGTTTCGGGCATATCACCCGGCATATTCAGTGTCAGGGCAAGTCCTTTTTCATCCGTTTTATGTCGAAACATCGCCATTACTGAACTCACCAGAATGCGCAGGTCAAAAAGTACCTGCTCAATGCGCATCATGCCCGACTCGATTTTGGAAAGATCAAGTATGTCATTCACGATAGACAGCAACGTTTCTCCCGACTGATGCACTGTTGCCAGATGCAGTTGTGCATCGTCATCCAGCTTTTTCTTTTGGAGTAAGTTGGTATATCCCAATATAGCATTCAGGGGCGTCCTGATTTCGTGACTCATGTTGGCGAGAAAATTCTCCTTGACAAGAACGGCCTCTTTCAGTTTTTTCTCGCTGGTATTAAGCTGCCGGATCAGCTCAGCCTGTTTTCGCATGCGGTTAACGATGATGAAAAATACCGCCGTGAGCAAGAAAAGCACGAGCACGATGATGTAGAGATTCCAGTTCATCACCTTTTGCCCGCTACGGTCCACCACTTTGAGTTTTTGGGCAAGCGTCATACGCCCGGTGGTATCGATCCGGAGCATCAGGCTGGTAATTTGTTCGGATAGCTGCAGTGCCTTGTGGCGGGCGATCAGATTTTCCGGGATTGGTGCACGGACCTTATAGAAACTGTCGACCAATTGGTTGCTGAATGTAATTTTTTGCCCGATCAGCAAGGCTAGCTCGCGCCCCTCTTTCAGGGATGCGTTCGACTTTTTCAGTGCTTCGGCATCTTCCCTGAGCTTTGAGATGCCTGTTTCGAAATCCCTTAACTTGCTAGAGTCGCCGGAGGTTGTGGCGATTTTGATGCTATTATCCAGCAGTAAAAGATCTTTCTGCAGTCCAACCATTTCTTTACTGAGCTTATATTCCTGAAGAAGGCTTTCATTGCCGCGGATCAACTCTTTCACATTGGAACGTGTCACGTATTGCACTGCTACCAAAGCAATGATGCCGACGACAAAACCAGTGGTAATGTAAACGATAAGTGTCCTGATTCTCATAGAAAGCGCCTTTAAACTGGGTACTTGAAACGGCTGATTGCAGTTATAAATTTAAAGATGCCCTTTTGGTCGCGCAATATTCAAAAGCCGGAAAGCACTAATTGGTCGGTACAAAACGGAAAACTGTCGGTAAAATCTGCCAGTTCATCTATAAAATGCGGAGACGCTGGTTCAGCGCAGAGCGGTAGGTATCGGCTACCGGGACCATTTTCTTATTGATGATCAGCGTGCCGCCTTCAATGGTGTCGATTTTTCCGACCTGGATAATGAACGACCGGTGTACTCTCATAAAGAGCGATTCCGGCAGTTTGCTTTCTACTTCTTTGAGGGACGAATGGACAGAATAAAACCTGTCATGAGTATAGAGCTTCACATAGTCGCCCATTGCTTCCGCGTACAGGATCTCGTCGATTTTAAGCCTGCGTACAATATTGGAGTCGCGTATAAAGATGAATGAATTGTCGTGGACCGTCACTTCCTGCTTTTTGCTCTTATAAATCTCCCGTGCTTTTTCAATGGCTTGTAAAAACCGGGCAGTTGTGACTGGCTTGGTGATATAGTCGGCCACATTCAGTTCGAATGCTTCCGCTGCGTATTCCTTTTTAGAGGTGGTGAAAATGATGATCGGGTTTTTGCTGCCCAGGCTTTTCACCAGCTCAATGCCTGTCATAGCCTCCATCTCGATATCAAGCAGCAGTAAATCGACAGGTTCGTTCATGATCATCTGGTAAGCTTCCACGGCACTTTCGCATTCTCCCAGTAATACCAGGCTTGGATCTTTGCGCACAAGTTGTTTCAGGGTCGTCCGGGCAATGATGTTATCGTCGATGATGAGGCAATTCATGGTGTCGAGTATGCTTTGCAGGGGTTTATAGCCATGTAAAGAAAGCAATTATAAAGATACTTCAGGGGAGTTCGCCGACCCATTTTGCCTTTCTGCCTATTTGGTATTTCAGGTTTTTTGCTCTTGAACTAGCTTTGAACCAATCAATTACCAGAAACAAAAAAGCAAATCACAATGAAAAAATTAATCGCATCCGCCATTTTAATGTTCGCAACCGTTGCTACTGTTCAGGTTAACGCGCAAACCCTCGCCAAAGAAACAAGAAAGGAAGCCAGAGCAGAGAAATTGAGTACAAAAAAAGAATCCGGCCATAAGACTTCTGACGGGGTAGGAGTTCTGACAAAGGATCATTTTTACAGCGATTTCGGGGATGTTGCCAATGTGAAATGGTCCAGGGGCAGCGCATTCGACGAGGCATCGTTTATCAAAGATGGTAAGCCGGTTACAGCTTACTATGACTATTCTTCCAAACTAGTAGGTACCACCAGCATCAAGAAATTCTCCGACCTTCCGGCAAAAGCGCAGAAAGAGATCAAAAAACGTTATGCCGATTACACCACCGGAGCGGTTGTCATGTTTGAAGATAACCAGGCCAATGATACCAAAATGATGATGTTCGGAACACAGTTTGAAAATGCCGACCATTACTTTATTACCGTCACCAAAGGCAACAAAGAGATCGCCCTGATGATTTCCACAGATGGTAATGTTTCTTATTTCAAAAAAATATCCTGATCCAAAAGCACTTCATCAATAATTACAACTCCCGCACAGCCACACGCGGGAGTTTTTTGTATCTTATCGCCCATTCCAAAATCAAATCCTTTTTGACGGTGCTATGAAAAAAAGTGTTGCCGCTGCCTTAGGAATCCTTGCAATTTCAATTGTTACGGGCGCTTTTTACAGTTTCAAGTCATCCAAAGCCGCCTGGAAAACAGGTGTCGCACTTTACTCGTTTAACAGGTTTTCGTTTGGCGAAGCATTAAGTAAGGCCGACAGCGCCGATGCGAAGTATATCGAGTCTTTTTTCTTTCATCAGTTGGGAAAGGATTTTAACGGTCACACGATCCCGAACCTGCCCGACGAAGAGATCACAAAAATGAAAGGACTGATTGCGGCAAAGGGGTTGACCATGAAGTCGCTCTATGCAGGCAATGGGAAAAACTCCGGAGAGTGGGAGGCTAATTTTATTTTCGCCAAAAAGATGGGCATCGAATTCCTGAGCTGCGAGCCCGAAAAAAAGGATTGGGACCTTATTGACAGTCTTGCCGGAAAATATAAAGTGAAAATAGCCATCCACGAGCACGGCAAGGGGTTGAGTTATTACTGGCATCCCGATTCGGTGGTGGCGGCCATGAAGGGGCACCCCAACATCGGTGCCTGCGCCGACCTCGGGCACTGGGTGCGCAGCGGGCTGGACCCGGTGGAATGTCTGCGGAAGCTGCAGGGCAAAATCCTGGCAGTCCACGTGAAGGATCTCGACACATTCAACCATATTAAAGCAAACGACGTTGTCGTCGGAACGGGTGTACTAGACTACCCGGCTATTGTACGGGAACTGGACAGGCAGAATTTCTCGGGCATTGCCTACATCGAACGTGAAGCGAACTGGGATCATAATATGGCCGATGTGAAGGCTGCACTGGCATATTTGGGGAAGCTGAAAAAATAGTGCCAGGGGTTTGGGTAACTGACCACCCGGTAGCCGATCATTTTCAATCTTCAAAAACCGACAATGAACAGATCTGAAAAAATAAATGAAACGCAGCGGCGGATATTGGACAAAGCGCTGGAGATGTTCAATGAAAAGGGGATCGAGTATGTCGGCATGAGGGAACTGGCGGGCGAGCTCGGCTTGCGGATCGGCAACCTCACGTATTATTTCCCTACCAAAGACGACCTTGTTTTCAGTCTGACGGAGGCGTATTCAGCGTCCAATTTCCAGGTCCACAAGGATAACCCGGTCAAAAGCCTCTATGATTTTCTCAAAAAAAACAAGCTTCTGTTCGAGAACGGCCTTCGATATAAGGCATTGCTGCTGAGTATGGTACACCTCATTGAGCAGAATCCTAAAATTGCCGCCAGTTATGAACGGGCTGAAACTGTGCGCCAGGGCGGATTGCATCAGGACATCAGCCTGCTTGCTAAGAACAACTACCTCAAATTCAAATCGGAAGCCGAGCAATTGCTGATCGTGTCGACCAATAGCCTGCAAAATAGATTCTGGATGTCGGAAGCCGTACTCTCGGGCAACCGACACCGCCTGGAAGATGAGATGAACCATTATCTGGGCCTGAAAGCATTTTTATTCACGCCTTATGCGACGCAAAGCGGCCTGACGGATATTGAGCGGTTTCTCAGGGAGCTGCATGCGGTTTAATCCCCTTCCATCCCCAGTTTTTCACGTACTTCTTTTTCCGTGCCGCAAATGAAATGTTTGTCGCCGTTCTTAAGGATAAGCAGGCTGAACCTGAAATCCGCATCAGGTACGATTTCCTCAATTTCGCTGTCAGAGATCTCAATTTGGGCAGACTCATCTTCTTTGAACTTAAAAACCCCGGTTGTAGCCATCTTAAGTTTTTGATTTGGTATACTGTCATGATCGTATGATGATTTTCATGCCTGCTCTTTCATAGCCAAATGGCGGGAAGTTTTTGCCACAGGCAAGGAGTCGTCCCGGCCGACCTTCATATTGTTTTCCAAGACCGGGGTTGCCCAGACCTGAGGATAGGAACCAAAAAAATTTGCGACCGAACCGGCCTTTATTCTCAAGCCTCTTCCCTGTTCGCGTACTTGTGTTTCAAAAAAAGCATCACAATATTTAATGTAAGCGAAAGTGCATTGGTTGCGATGATGGGGACATCTTTTTTTTCAATGCCATAATACATCCACAGACCATTTCCTGCCAGCAGGACAATAAACATAAAAGTGGAAACTTCGGCAGCCTGTTTCTTTCGAATGGTGGTGACCACCTGAGGGATCAAAGATGAAGAAGTACATGCACCGGCTGCGATGCCTATGATCTCGGTAAAATCCATGGGTGGGTATTCTGAAAATGTTTGGGCTACAGCCATCCTAAAATCATGCCCCGTTTTTCGGGAGTGCCTGCTTTCGCGAAATTGCTATGTAACCAATGCTCTCGATGTCATGTCTATCGACCATCTTTCCGATGTCAACATGATCGACCCATACGGGGCGGCTCCTAACGTCAGACCCACCTGCGCCAAAACCTGACCGAATGTAGCCCTTTCGTACAGGCTGGACCCAAAGGGATTGCGTTTGCGAAAAGTTCAGGACCAATATCGGGCCGGTGCGGGAGTATGTGCTATTGCGGTTGCGGGTAAAGAAAAGAGTTTTCAGAGGCAGATAGTCAGTGCTTTCAAAGCTGCCAGCCACGCGATGAGCGACAAACCGATCCGAAAATAATTGGCAATGATCCAAAGTGACGCCAGGCTGCCCGATTCTTCGGGCTGATGTTCGGCTTTGGCCAATCTGATTATACCGGGAATGAAAAACGCAAAAGTGCTGATCCGTTCAACCAATGCGACCAGTGCTGCGGCAAACCACCAATCATAGCCTGGCAGGGCGGATCGCCACGCAACAAAAATGCCGGATAACGTCAGCAACGTAAGTGGGATCGTCGAGGCATAGGCCCAGAATTTCCTTCCCACATCTGTGGTATGGACCGCCTCTCGGTTGACCTGATAACCCCCGGTTGCCGATTTGCGGAACCACATGGGAAGTATGATCCTGGCTTCGTAGATGCCCGCTCCGGATACGATGCCCAGGTTGAGGACGAAAAGAGTGAGGAGAATTTCAGAAGTTAAACGCATGTTTTTGGCAGTTGCTGATCTGGCCCGGCTTTACGGGGATTGGATGACCGTGCAAACCTAAGTGATTAGCCGCGACAGCGCCTCCAAATGGGAATCAACTGGCGAAAATGAAAGACAAACCTTTCGAAAATGAGACTGACCGTCGTTATATTTACACATGAAAAATCTATACTTCCTGGGCCTAAGCCTGTGCCTGCTGGCTTCCTGTGTTTCAAAAAATGACGAAGATATTCCTGAAACCGCGAAAAATCCACTTGTCGGGACATGGCAGCTGGTACAGGGGACTCTGATAGAGAAAGGGGATACCACGGTGACAAAATATACCGGGAACGTCTCATTCATCAAGATCATCAATGATAGCCACTTTGCCTTTTTGCAGCACGACCTGGCAAAGGGAAGAGACAAAGATTCTGTTTTCGTAGCAGGGGGAGGCAAATATACCCTTGCTGACAGCCTTTACACAGAATACCTCGAATATTGCAGCGCCAGGGAATGGGAGGGCAATAACTTTCCTTTTACCATCAAAATTCAAGGTGACACGTTAATCCAGCGTGGCGTGGAGAAAGTGGCCAACCTGGGCGTAGAACGGATTAATACAGAAAAGTACGTCAGGTTGAAGAAATGATTTCTCAAACAGGTTCCGACTGGTAAAGCGCTCCATTGATACGTCGAGGCGACTTCTACTACGCGGAGCTCCTTGTTCCCAATCGAAATATTTCCGCAGATCGACATTGATCCGTGGACGTCCAAACCAGCTTAAACCAGACCGGAATGCATTAGAAAAGCTGCATCAATATTCCCAGACTGACGGTTTGGCAGACGGCGATCCTGAGTTTCATTGCAGAAGGTCGCTGCTGATTGGAATTCAAGGCAGTAAGATGGTGGGCGACTGGTCTTGTATAGCCATAAACTACTGTTACTATGAGATCGATTGCCCTTTTGCTCTTTTTGGGTGTTGTCACCCCTTCGTTCGCCCAGAAGCCACTATTTAACGGAAAAGACCTCACAGGCTGGGAAACCTATCTGGATAAGGACCAGAAAAACAAAGAGAAAGGGCCGATCGGCCTTAATAAGGACCCGAACAAAGTATTTTCAGTAGTAATCGAAGATGGCGAACCGGCGATCCGGATTTCGGGAGAGAACTTTGGTGCGGTTACCACGCTCGAAAGTTTTGAAAATTATCATTTACGATTGCAATTCAAATGGGGCAAACAAAAGTGGGCGCCCAAGCTGGACCAACCGCGGGACAGCGGGTTGCTTTTCCACAGCGTCGGAGACTACGGCTCTTCATTTCTCTGGAAGGAATCATTCGAATTTCAGGTACAGGAGGGTGACTGCGGGGATTTCTGGGGTGTCATGGATGTGCTTGCCGAGGTAGAAGCCCTCAAAAATGAGAAGGGAAAATATGTTTACAAGAAGGGGGCAGAGCGGGTCACATTCCGGGATAAAACGCCCAATGGCCGTACGTGCCTGAAAGGTTTTGATAACGAATTAAAATCCGGCGAATGGAATACCATCGATCTCTATTGCTTCGGAGGAGTTGCTGTGCATATGATTAATGGCCAGGTCAACATGGTTCTGACGAATACCCGGCACATGGTAAATGGGAAAGAAGAGCCTTTGACCAGGGGCCAGATACAGCTCCAGTCCGAGGGAGCGGAAGTTTTTTATCGAAATTTGGTTTTGGAGCCGATTACGCTCAATGGCTTGCCGGAAGGGATACGGAAACCCTGAACAGGCTACCGGCAGTCTTACGTTCGTTAAAGAAAGATGGGGCTATGCTCTTCAAATTATCAAATTGTTAATATTCAGAATCCCATCAACCGTACATTTTGACGGAGAGTAAATTTGATTTTTAAAACTTACTCACTTACTCAAAATGAAAAACAAGTACGTACTGGTCATTGCACTGACGGCAGTGATGAATGGCTGTGTGATGGACCATTTTCCGCAGAATCCCGTTGAAGAAAATCCTTCTTCATTTCAAGAAGTCGCCGGCATTGATCTGGGAGGTGCCGCGGCTTCCGAAATTTCCGCTTACGATCCTGCTACAAAGCGCCTTTTCACAGTGAACAATGAATCAAAAGCATTGGTCGACGTGCTGGATTTGTCGGCATTCCCCACGATCACAAAGCTCACTCCGATCGACATTTCTGCCCTTGGCGGTGTGGCCAACAGTGTATCGGTTCATGGCGGCATGCTGGCGATTGCCCTGGAAGGAACTAACAAGCAGTCCAACGGAAGCGTGATCGTGGTGAACACGAGTACGTTGGCCCAGATCAGGCAGGTGCCGGTCGGCGCGTTGCCCGACATGGTGACTTTCAGTCCGGATGGAAAGTACATCGTCACGGCCGACGAAGGCGAACCGAGTGCCGATTACGCAAACGACCCGAAAGGCTCTGTTTCGGTTATCAATGTTGCCGACAATTTCAGTGTGAAAACATTGACTTTCGACGCGTTTGCAGGCTCATTCCCGACACTGGCTCAGAAGAGCTTCCGTGTTTATGGCCCCAATGCAAGTTTTGCGCAGGACATTGAGCCCGAGTACGTGGCCATTTCAAGTGATTCTAAAAAGGCGTTTGTAACCCTTCAGGAAAACAACGGGATCGCCGAAGTGGACCTGGAAAACGGTACGATCCTGAAAATTCACCCGCTGGGCACAAGGGACATCAGCCAGCTGGCCAATGCTATGGATCCCAGCGATAAAGACGGCAAAATCTCGTTTGTTACCGCGCCAGTTAAATCCCTGTACCTGCCCGACGCAATATCCTATTTTTCTGTAAACGGCTCTAATTACCTGATCACCGCCAATGAAGGCGATGCTCGCGAATATGCCGCCTTTGATGAGCAGACCCGCGTCGGTTCCGTAAAACTGGATCCTACCGTCTTTCCGAACGCTGCTACGTTGCAGCTTCCTGCGAACTTGGGCCGTCTGCGAATTACCAAGACGCTGGGCGATACGGACAATGATGGCGATTACGATGTACTATATGGTTTTGGCGGACGTGGTTTCAGCATTTTCGACGCCTCGAATATGCAATTGGTTCACGATGCTGATTCGGGAATGGAGCAAAAAGTGGTGGCGGCCAATCTCTACGACGACGACCGGTCCGACGACAAAGGTGTTGAGCCTGAGGGGGTAACCGTTGGGACGATGAATAACAAGCCTGTCGCTTTTATCGCGATGGAAAGGGCGGACGCGATCGGTGTTTATGATATGAGCAACCCGGCAGCCCCGCAGTTTCTTCAGATTATCAAAACCGGAGATGCACCTGAAGGAATATTGTTTATTGCCGCCGATAAAAGTCCGAATGGCAAAAGCCTGCTGGTGACCAGTAACGAAGGCGATGGTACCGTGAAGTTCTATCAAACCAAATAGGGCAAGCGGTTATATAGTCCGAAAGTGGGCCGTTCCTGTCAGGGGCGGCTCACTTTGTGATGTACCTGCATTTCGCGCATTTTCTTTTCAGTAAGATGATTATGCAAACGTCTTTTTCCCGCAAAAGCAAATCAAAAACCAACAAACCATTCACGAAAAATGGCAAATTCACCTGAAGTGATTACCGTAGGGGCAACAATTGACGCACCCATCGAAAAGGTATGGGAAACCTGGACCGGACCCGGGCACATTGTCAAATGGAATGCGGCGTCAGACGACTGGCATACCACAAAAGCTGAAAACGACCCACGTACCGGCGGGGCTTTTTCATCACGCATGGAGGCCAAAGACGGCAGCTTCGGATTTGATTTTGCGGGGATCTATGATGAGGTGATTGATCATCAACTGATCGCTTACACGCTTGGCGATGGAAGAGTCGTAAAGATCACTTTTGAATCTCAGGGCGATCAGACGGTTGTCACGGAAAGCTTCGACGCCGAAAGCGTACATTCGCCTGAATTGCAGAAGGCGGGCTGGCAGGCGATCATGGATAATTTCAAGAAGTACACCGAAAATTTGTAGCAGCTCATCAGTACCTGAGCACGAATGCCGGGTTTTTCATGAACCATTTGCAAGCTTCAAAGTAAGGGGCTTCTTCCCGTTGCTTGGCAGGAACACGTAGCTTTTGCTTCCCACCCAGTGCGCCAGATCCTCACTTTTGAGGGTTTTTCATCCATTTTCAGCTTCATGGCCTCCATGGGATCGGGAGGATCAACTGCATAGTGCTCGGGTTCGTAAGCTTCGATCAGTAACCATGTAAAACCGCTGAAAGAAGTTGCTTAAGAGGTAGGGACAGTTAACTTTGGGGAAAACAAATCAACACATCATGAAAGCAGCCATTGCCCTATTACTAGTACTCCTGTCGGCCACATCCTGGGCACAATTGCCCGCCGCGGATGCGATCAAGACTTCTAAAGGAGATTTGAAAGTGCAGCCACTCAACCATGCGACCCTGGCGCTGACATGGAGCGGGAAAACAATTTATGCAGATCCTTACGGCGGTGCCAAAACCTTCGCGGGAATCGCAGTGCCGGACCTGATCGTCATTTCAGATATCCATGGCGACCATTTCGACGCAGCGACACTGGATGCGCTGGACCTCAGCAAAGCTATTATCATCGCCCCGAAAGCGGTAGTGGATCTGATGTCGGACAAGCTGAAAGCCAAAACCACCGTTTTGAACAATGGCCAGACCATCGAAAAATTAGGTGTTTCCATCACGGCAATCCCTATGTACAATCTTCCGGAGGCTGCCGATTCCAAGCATACCAAAGGAAGAGGGAATGGTTATGTGTTGAAATTTGGCGATAAGTCGGTGTACATCAGTGGAGATACATCCGGTATCCCCGAAATGCGTGCTTTGAAAAACATCGACGTCGCATTTGTTTGCATGAATCTGCCTTACACCATGGATATCAAGGAAGCGAGTTCTGCGGTGCTGGATTTCAAGCCAAAGATGGTGTACCCCTATCATTACCGCGGCCAGAATGGATTCAGCGATACCAGCGCTTTCAAGAAACTGGTCAATGATGGTGACCCTAAGATCGATGTGCGGTTGAAGGATTGGTATACCATTAAATAATAACAGGATTCTGTCACGCAAAAAGACCTTTTCGCCAGCTTCGAAAAGGTCTTTTTGCGTGATAACTGCGTTGTTACTTCTGTTTCAAAACCTGCGGCAAGCCTATTTTTCTGGTTGAAGCCGCAGGTGCATTAATGCCGAGGTTTTTAAGAATATCGGCGGTGAGGTTAGCCGTGGAGTCGCGGGCGTACAAAACGATCGGCCATATTTCCCCGCCATTGGGGTTGAGGTCCATCCGCAGCAGGAATGCATATCCTTTCTGACGCCCCGCAAAGACAATAGCCTCATTGACCTTCTGTTTGATAGGTTCAAATTTTTTGGCATAATATTCCCTCAGTTCGTTCATCGATGTTACTTCGAAATCTTCGTAGGACTTCTTCAGATTCTGAAGTTCTGCGGCTTTATCCCTGAGGATGGCTTCATCGGCCTTTCCGGCAGCCAGTTTTTCGAGCGCATCCGATTTCATTTTGAATTCGTCGTATTTGTCTTTCAGAATCTTATCATACTGCTCCCCCTTTACCACAATTTCCTGGTTGAGCTTTTTAAATTCCGGCAGGTTTTCAAAAATGTGCTGCTGGTCCACATAGCCGATTTTTTGGTCGGTGCCTTGCCCGTAGCTCACATGCAGACAGGTCAGCAAAAAAAGCGATAGTACAGTTAAGTGTCTCATTATGTATGGATTGTTTGTAAAAGGTGAAACTCAATCCGACAACGGCGTTCTTAGTTGATCTATTGTCTTAAAAAATGTTAAAAATGCCTTATCACACTTTCCGTCCTTTTTTTGAAATTGCATGTCGCCGAAATCGCAACTCAGCGTCCTAAACTCTTCCAGCATCGTGAAGCAAATCAGATTTCTTTCCGGATTATTCATCATCACCTTATTTTGCCTGGCATCGGTTCCCCGGAAGGAGTTGCCGGTTTTTTTAGAAGTGCCGCACCCGGGTAGTTTGCAAATCCAGTCGGATCCTGTCAAAAGCGGCCCCGATTCGAGCCGGTTTACGTACACCACGTTGGTTTCGGGCCTGGACGAACCCATGGAAATGGCGTTGCTGCCCAATTACGATATGGTGATTGTGGAGCGAAAGGGTGCGGTCAAATATTTCAATAACACCACCAAAGAGCTTTCCGCCATAGCGCAGTTCAATGTTTTCAGTGGCATTGAGGACGGGTTGCTGGGCGTGGCAGCTGATCCGGATTTTAGGAATAATAACTGGCTCTATTTTTATTATGGAGTGGCAGGAGATAAGAGTATCAGTCAATTGGCGCGTTTCGAACTGAAAGACAAGAAATTGGTGCAGGCCTCGAAAAAGGTGTTGCTGGAGGTTCCTACCCAGCGTAAATATTGCTGCCATTCAGCGGGTTACCTCACGTTCGATGCCGACGGGTTGTTGTATCTGTCGATCGGGGACAATACCAATGCCGAGGAAATAGAGGGGCATAACCCCACGGACGAGCGTCCGGGCCACGAGCTTGCCGACGATCAGGGCGCCACGGCCAACAGTAACGATTTCAGAGGTAAGATCCTGCGCATTAAGCCGGAGGCAGATGGGTACAGCATTCCGGATGGCAATCTTTTTCCGAAAGACGGTTCCAAAGGCAAGCCTGAAATTTATGTCATGGGCGTCCGCAACCCTTTCCGCATTTCGGTTGATCCCAAAACCAAATATGTGTATTGGGGCGACGTGGGGCCGGATACTGAAGTCCCGGCGAGTGAAGGGAAGTTAAGTTATGACGAGATCAACCAGGCTCGCAAGCCGGGATTTTTCGGGTACCCCTATTTTTTGGGAAATAATGAGGTATTTCCCGATTATGATTTTGAAACAAAAAAGGAAGGCCCGGGAAAGGACCCGCTTCGCCCTATAAACGATTCTCCCAACAACAAGGGCGTAAAGGAATTGCCCCCGGCTCAGCCTGCATTTATCTGGTATGGGAAAGGGCCTTCCAAAAAATGGCCGATGGTTGGGAAGGGAGCAGCCAGCGCCATGGCAGGGCCTGTTTATTACAGTGACCAATATCCCAATGCACCCTTTAAGCTGCCTGATTATTACAATGGCAAATTGTTCATTTATGAATGGATCCGCAAATGGATTATGGCGGTTACAATGGATAGTAATGGAGATTACGTAGCGATGGAGCCTTTTTTGCCGCAACTGAAAGTCGTTGCGCCGATGGATATGCACATTGCCCCGGATGGCGCCATATATCTTCTGGCTTATGGTACCAACTGGTTTGCCAGGAATACAGATTCAGGGATTATCAGGGTGGAATATTCGGAAGGGAACCGCAATCCGAGTGCTAAGGTGGATGTAGAAGGCAGCACGATTGGTGCCGCACCATTGACAGTCAGGCTTTCGGCCAAAAATTCCAAAGATTTCGATGCAGGCGATGCATTGACCTATGAATGGAAATCGGGAAATGTCATCAAAAAGGAGACAAACGCAACATTCACATTTACAAAACCGGGCGTTCATCAGATCATTCTTACGGTTACAGACCGGAATGGGGGAAAATCGACGGCTACGACAGAAGTTAAAGTAGGTAACGCGCCCCCTGCTGTTAAAATCGAAACGACCGGGAACCGTAGCTTTTACTGGGATAATGCTTCTCTGACTTACAACATAAAGGTTTCCGATAAGGAAGATGGCAAAATTGATCCTGCGCAAGTCAAGGCCAGCTTTCACTATCTGCCATTTGGAAAAGACCTTGCCAGTGCGCTGTCGGGTGCGGATGACGACATTCCTTATGCAGCGACGGCAAAACTTTATGCCTCATTGGATTGCAAATCCTGTCACACGATCTCTACAAAGTCCATTGGGCCAGCTTTAACCGATGTTTCAAAAAAATACCGAGACCAGGAAAATGGCCAGGATTTTCTTGCCAGAAAAATCATTTCCGGTGGGAGCGGCAACTGGGGGTCTTATCCCATGCCGCCTCATCCCGACCTGACCCTAAAGGATGCGGGTGAACTGGCGGGTTATATATTGTCTTTGGGTAAACCGAAAAAGACAACGCCGCTGTCCGGCACAATCAGGCTGAACGAGCATATTGGCAAAGGAAATGAAGGTGCTTATGTGCTTCAGGCTTCCTATACCGATAAAGGCGCAAACGGAATTGAGCCGCTGAAAACTGCCGGGTATATCGTTTTGAAAAGCCCGCTGGTGCAATTGGAAGATTACCAGGAAGGTAACGCAGGTGTCGTGATCGCGACATTGAACACCGGTTTCGTTTCCTACATTGCCAACATCACCAATGGGAAATATGTACGGTTTAACGAAATCGATCTGAAAGGGATCAGGGCGATCAGGCTAAGGGTGCAGGAGCATGGTGCGGGAGGGACCATTGAGCTGAGGCAGGATAGCAAGGAAGGATTACTTCTCGGAAAAACAACATTGGCTGCAGGCGAGATTGCAGATTTGAAACAAGGCTGGAAAGAAATAGTACTGCCGGTCAGCGGAGGCGCTGGTCTGCACGACTTGTATTTTGTTTTCAGAAACGAAAAGGCGAAAGGCCCGCTCTTCCATATCGACTGGATGTATTTTGAGCAGTAACCAGGTTTTTTTTCCGCTTTCGTGAAACTTCGGCATCCGTGGCTCAAAAAGAAACTCATAACACACAGAAGAAATGAAAAAACAATCAGCAGCCTTTGTGATCTTTTACTTATTGATCGGGTTCAGGCTTGCCGCGCAAACGGTTACCGAAATCCGGAAATTTCAGGTCAGGGAGGCAAAGCAGGCGGTTGCTGTGGATGGAAAGTCCTTCTACGTGATCAATAACAGCACGATCAGTAAATACGATAAGCAGGACGGAAAGCTCATCAAAACCTGGGACGGGGCCGGTGAAGGCATCAAACACCTGAACAGCGGAGTCGTGATCAAAGGCAGAATGTATTGCGCCAACTCCAATTACCCGGAGATCCCGATGGCGAGCTCGGTCGAGATTTTTGACGTCAATACCATGCAGCATGTGGGCACCCATAGCTTTGGTATCGCACAACATGGCTCATTAACCTGGCTTGACCAGAAGGATGGATTCTGGTGGATTGGCTTTGCACATTACGCGGGTAAGGAGGCGAGCGAAGGCAGGGACGTACGCTGGACTTCGCTGGTCAAATATGATCTGGAATGGAGACAGCTCGAAGCCTGGGTTTTCCCAAAGAACCTGGTGGAGCTGTTTACGCCAAAAAGTAACTCGGGCGGTGCGTGGGGAAGCAATGGCATTCTCTATTGCACCGGGCATGACAGGGAGGAAGTGTATGCCTTAAAAATTCCGAAATCGGGCTATACGCTGGAATACGTAGGAACATTGCCCGCACCCATCCAGGGTCAGGGCATCGCGATTGACCATTCTGTCAAAAATAAAACCTTGCTTTATGGCATCAGACGCGCCGAGAACAGCGTGACATTATCAGAAATCAGGTAATTCAACAGACTCTTTATGAAAATCAGGACATTGACCTTTTTTGCTTTACTCATTGCGGTTCAGCTCTCGCTCGCAGCATGGGGTCAAAACAAAACCAAGACCGGGACAAAGAAACCCCGGAACAAGACGCTGATTGTATTTTTTGACGGGCTGAGACCCGATTATATCACGGCCGGGCAGATGCCTAACTTATTTGCGTTCAAAGAAAAAGCTTGTTTCGGCAAGCAGCATCACAGCGTTTTTCCGACGGTCACGCGGGTCAATTCCGCTTCCTATGCAACCGGCTCATACCCCGGGACGCACGGGATATTGGGCAACTCAGTGTATTTTCCACAGGTCGATTCCACCAAAGCCATTGGTACCAGCTACGGTGACCTCAGCCGGGCTGCCAGCACGATTTCGGGGCCGTTGCTGACGGCACCAACGTTGGGAGAGATTTTGGAATCGGCGGGAGAAAAAATGGCGGTTTTCAGCTCAGGTACAACCGGACAGGCCTTTTTACAAAACTATAAGGTGAGCGGCGGTGTCATTGTCAATCCTGACTTGATTCTTCCAAGAGGATTTAAGACGCAGGTAATGAGTGGCATTGGAGCAGTTCCGACAACGGGATCGGAAGATTTTAACCGTCACAAATGGGTAACGGATGCATTGCTGAAATACGGAATTGCTGAAAACGCGCCGCTGGTCAGTGCGATCTGGCTTTCGGATCCTGACGGCGCAGCACACGACAACGGCATCGGCTCGCCGCAGGCTGTGGAAGCCATTCAATTTGTGGACAGCCAGTTTGGGCGCATCCTGGAAGCCTTACAAAGCCGGGGATTGGCTGACCGGTACAACATTATTGTTTCTACGGACCACGGATTTGTAACGCATGTAGGAAGCATTAATCTTTCCGATTTCCTGATTCAGGAAGGTCTGAAAAAGGACAAGGATTCCGATGATGTGGTGCTTGCGGAAGGCAGCATTTATGTGAAAAACCACGACCCTGAACAAATCCAGAAAATCGTTTCAGCGCTTCAGAGGGAAGAAATTTTCGGGGCCATTTTTACCAAAGCCAAAGCGGCGGGCGATATGCACGGCTGGATCGAAGGGACACTTTCATTTGATGCGATCCATTTCAATCATCCGCAGCGCACCGGGGATATTTTGGTCGAGATGGATTGGAACGACCACAAGAACGACAAAGGTTTTGAGGGAACCGACTACACCAAAGGAAAAGCGGGGCACGGTGGTTCGAGCCCTTACGAGATCCACATTGCACTGTTTGCCAAGGGCCCGGACTTCAAAAATGCCGTTATCACGGAACTGCCTACGTCCAATATCGACATTGCCCCGACCATTCTGGGCATGTACGACCTCCCTGTTCCTGACCAAATGGATGGTCGGGTGATCTCGGAAATCCTGAAAAAACGGGGTAAATCTCCGGGAACGGCAACGAAAGAAATCGTGAAAACCGGCATCCAGTATCCGTGGGGCATGTATAATCTTTTTCTGGAAATGACTGTTCTGGGCAAGTACCGGTACTTTGATTACAGCAGGACTGAGCGGGTTTTTACGAAATAACATCCGCATATCTTGTTCAGAAAGCCGGATTGTGCATCGCTGCGCAGTCCGGCTTTTTTATTTTTCCTTTGGTTAATTCACCCCCTGCCGTTTGATAATCAATCCTTTTCCTCCATCAAATATATTTCATATTGCCTGAAAGTAACTGATGGTCATTTGTCATAGTACATTGATCCGGTTGACTGGGAAGTTGTTATTCATTCATCAAAAAAACAAGATCCTATGAGGCAAAAAAGTACACCAAAAAGTTTCAAAAATCCACTCCAAATCCCAGGAACTAGCCGGGTCATTTGGAGTCGATTTACATTTAAACCTTTACGAAAATGGTAAAACTAAAACTAGGATTGATTGCAATTGTTTTGGCTGGTTTGTGTATCGGCTGCAGAGTGAAGCAGGTCCTGCCTGATGCGACTGAGGAAGGGAAGAATACTTTCGGGGTTAAGATTGACGGGAAGGTTTGGTTGCCTGCAGGAAGTTTTGATATTCTTGGCGGGGACAAAATCCATTCGGGGTATTACAAGGACGAAGGCTTATTTGGCATAACTGCACAAAAGGCTACTAATGAGGAGGTAATTCAAATTACCGTCCTAAATGTAAAGTCCGTGGGGACTTATTCTCTCAGTATTGACGAAAAGAAAGGCGCTCCTACTGAGTATGATGGAAAACTAGTTGACGATGACTATTACCCATACGCCGGAGGAATAAACAAAGTCAATATTACCAAGTTGGATACAGTCAATAAGATTGTATCAGGGACCTTCGAAGTTCAATTGAAGGGCAAAAAGACAAATGCTATTAAAAATTTAACACAAGGTATTTTCGATGTCAAATATGGAAACTAACAATTCTACCAAATTATTTATTTTGGTTTGTTTATGCATTGCTTCTATGAAAGCTAATGGACAGGGCAACATTCCTATTACTGCCGACATTGGGTACGCAGCTGCAGTCAATGAAGTAAAAACACATTTTTCTGTACCTGGTGCAACACCTGGCTCTGCAGGTGATCCCTATTCTTACCAGGTGGCTAGTGGGAGTTATTCTATTTATTATGCTGACAAGAATAAATCAGGTAAAATAATAAGGCCTATTATTATTGCAGAAGGCTTTGATCCTAACGACCAATACAGTACAGATAATGTTATTCAGTTAATGAATGGCAGCGGATCAAGTTTTGATGCTGTGGCTAAAAACTTAAGAACTCAAGGATACGATCTTGTTGTGCTGGATTATGACGATGGAGGTCAGCTAATTCAAAGAAATGCATTTCTGCTTGTAAAACTGATTCAGCAAATTAATGCTATAAAGAATTCAACCTGCCCAATCATTCTGGCCGGATACAGTATGGGAGGAATTGTTTCAAGATATGCCCTGAACTATATGGAGGCAAACGCGCTGCCTCATAATGTAGGATTATTCTTTTCATTTGACGCTCCCCAACGTGGGGCCAACATTCCTTTGGGAATGCAGGACATGATTAACTGGCTTGATAACAATATAGCCACTTACGGTTTAAGCCCGGATATTCAAAAGCAGGTTAGATCCATACATTCCTACGCTGCACAGCAAATGCTAATATATCATACGGATTATGTTGCGGGTGACAACGTCACTGTAAATCCTGCATTTACAGCATTCTATAACCAGATGAAAGGGTTGGTTGGTGGAAATGGCTATCCCAGTGACTGCAAAAAGATTGCAGCGAGCCTAGGGAATTGGACAGGTCTTGGACAAGCCTATATGAATAATGCGGACAAATGGACTGATCATACAGGAGTCGTTTTGCCTACTAATCCCCTTGCTTTCAATTTTACGGGGGCTAATAATGCGCCCTTTATCGGATACGCTCTTGCCGGACAAGCCGCCCCGCTTCCATACAATATCACAGTCCCTTTTTCCGGATTACCATTTGGAGTGATGTACATATCAGTGGCCAGTGCGATCTTTACAAGCAGCTATCAGACTGGTTATTACAACGCGCCGATCCCAGCAGATGTAATGCCAGGCAGCTTCACGCCAATTTTTAAGGAAGTTGCGGAAAATCTGAATGGCGTTGGTGTAAACTCAAATATTCGAATGCCCAATGGCTGTTTTATACCCACCGTGAGTGCCCTTGACTTTGAGACAAACAATTGGTATCACAATATTTCCGCCGATCCTAATCGCATGGCGAAAACGCCATTTGCATCTATATTTGCAACAGTCGATAATTTTGATCATAAACTCCCTCTTTTATTTCATTTCGCACTGGCCGACTGGATTTTAAACGAAGTTTCAATTTTCAATGCAACGGTTCCTGTTTGTGTAGATCCGGCGCTGCCTGTAACTTTGATTGATTTCTCTGTAAAGCCAGAACATAAAACAGCATTGCTTCTGTGGCAGACGACTTCGGAAATCAATTTCGATCATTTCAATGTCGAGCGAAGCCGGGATGGAAAGAATTGGTCAGATATTGGTGCTGTGCGTCCTTCAAATGATGGGACATTAAAGGGTATTTATTCTTTCACAGATCAAAACCCATATCCTGGCAATAATTATTATCGCTTGAAAATGATCGATAAAGATGCCTCATTTGCCTATAGCCATACGCAAGAATTACAATTTGAAGATGATAAAGTAATTCTTTATCCAAATCCGGTTAAGAGTGACGGAAAGCTTTCGCTATTTACTGGGGATGAGCGGATTTTAAATGTAAGTATTTATGACCAGCAAGGCAGGAGGTTATATTATTTAGAAACGATTGTTGATGAGATTAATATTAAAAGTTTCAATCCAGGTCAGTATGTAGTGAAAATTGTTTTTGAAAATGGTGTTGAAAGAAGTCATATGATTGTGAAGGAGTAATTCCTGAATTGGATTTCCTTGCAGCTTCTTACCTTGATTTCACGATTGCAGCTAGTCGCCAGTGTTGAAACCCTGGCGGGGCCACCTTGAGGGGCCACCCTGGCTTGGGAGATGAGATGGGTCGTGCTGCTGGCACTTTTTGCATTGTGCCAAAGTGCCAGCGGCACGATCAATCTCTTTGCCCTGGGATTTATCCCTGGGCAACCGATAGCAAAGAAAAATCCTAAAAAGTGCCAGCGGCACGAACGATATCTTTCAGTAGATAAATCTCCAAATTCGATTGCAACAGTACCACGCTGGTTAAATTCCAAATTTACGCAGATTGTAAACCAGGCTAACCAAAAAATACCGCTTCAAAACCCTGCTTTGGACGTCTTCGATGTAAGATTCGCCCGTATTCCTTACCAAACTTCGGTTCTGGTCCAAAATATCAAAAACCTGTAAGCGGACTTCCCCCTGGCGTCCTTTGAGGAACTGCCTGGCAATGGATGCGTTCCATAGTGTAAACTTCTGATTGTATCCTGCTGATCTGCCGGAAGTTGCCGTGTAGGTTAGGTCGGTGGCCAGCACAAAACGGAACGGTAACTGCCCATGCAGGTCGGCTGTCGCATACCGGGACCAATACCTGGTGTTTTGTTGCGGTAAGAGGGAATAGTTTGCCTGCTGGTAACTGATCCTGCCCATGATCCCATAGTCGATTTTGCCGGTGTAATTGGACTGTACCCGCAATTCCTGGCCCACGGTTATATTCCGCGTCATATTGTTCTGGTTGTTGATCGGGCTGTTGTTTTGTGCCAGATTTGCAAGGGTAGTAAGGCTCACGGTCATCTTCAGCGGATTAAGGCGCTGGCTCCATGCCAAAAAGCTATTGAATGCGCGATAGCCTTTTGTATTCACGGGTTGGGAAATCCGCACGCCATTGTCGGCTATGATTGTAGCCGAATTGATGTGGCTGCGGCTCATGTTCAGGTTTCCGGAAATGAACAGGCTTTTTTGTCCGGCATCGGCCGAACCATTGTAGGTAAATGTAAGAGTATGGTCATATTCGGGGCGAAGTGCGGGATTTCCAACCTTGATATTCAGTGGGTTGGTGTTGTCGGTAACGGGTTGCAGCTGGCTTGCCGACGGGGGCGTGATCCGGGTCCGGTACTGTAACCTGATATTCCTGTTTCCTGAAAACGTGTAGCTGAACAGTGCATTGGGCAGGAAATGGGTATAATTTCTGCTTAGCAAGGAGTCGCTCGTCCGGTTTTCCGCCGATAATCTGGCCTGCTGTAAGTCGAGCCCGAAGGCGTAATTGTACTTTAACCTGCGTGTTTGCAATGCTGCGCCGGCGCGATGGGCCGAAAACAATCCGGCAAACCGATTACTGAGCGTTGAATCCGGTACGCTGTACATTTCGTTTTCGTCATTTCTGTCAAACACTTCCCTCGACTGTCGGCTCAGGCTGCGAATAAATGTGTATTTAAACTCCATCTTTTTATTGAGCGAAAGGGGCTCTGTAAACGACACGGTGAGCGTATTTTGCAAAGCGTAATTGTTCTGGTGGCTGCGCTGGTCCAGCTGCCTGGTCACTGGTTTGCTGCCGGCTACCTCGTAGAAGGAGTTGAAGGACCGGTTGTATGCCATACTTTTTCCGTTATTCAAAACCGAATTCAGGTTAGCGGAAAAGGTCCGGCCTTCCTTTGCCAATTTGCGCATCAGCAGGAGATTGTTGTAACCATTCAGGCCATTGCTGTTCAAATTGTAATGGGTACTTCCGGCGTTGAGCGAATCTCCGACTGGGAGATATGAAAAACTATGGTTCCGGCTCTCATAAGCGGTTGTTTGCCAGGAAATATTGGGCGACAGGCGTAGGCTGGTCAGCGAATCGAGCTGCCAGTCTAAACGGCCGGCGACACGATGTGTGATAATATTGTTCCGGTTATCATTGTTTTGATCTGTGAGGAACGATTGGCCGGGTACTATATTCTCCCGGTGGCTTTTCTGGTCGGTGGTGGTAATGGCCTGGTTTACAAAATAACTGGAAGCCATTTCGGCTCTTTTTCCCCATCTTGGCCTGGAGCCTTCGGTCCGGTAATTGATCCCGGCTGCCTTCACTTCGGTGATATTGGAAGGGGAAGTGTTCAGATCCTGCACGCCTGAGCCTGGTTCGCCACCGCCTCCCTCTGGCAGCGTAAAGTTCTGCTGGTTCAGGTTATTCGCCTGGCCTATCAGCGAGAGCTGCTTACCGGGGCCGCCATTACTGTTGTTGAACCTATTGACGTTCAGTCTGCCCAGGTATCTTGCTGCATTGCCAATTCCCGCGGCATTCTGGCCAAAATAGCCTTTGCCTTTGTTTTTTTTGATCGTAATGTTGATCGTGCGCTCCCGGTTTCCATCGTCAATGCCCGAAAATTGCGATTGGTCGGAGGACTGGTCGTAAACCTGCACCTTATCCACGATCTCGGCAGGCAGGTTTCGCGTCGCCATTTTCGGGTCGTTCCCAAAAAACGGTTTGCCGTCGACCAGTACTTTGCTCACCGCCTGACCATTGGCCCGGATACTGCCGTCTCGGCCGACTTCCATTCCGGGAAGTTTCTTAAGCAGTTCTTCCACCTGGGCATTGGGTTCTGTCTTGAATGATCCGGCATTGAATTCCAAAGTATCCGCCTTGATGGTGACTGGTGCACTTTCCTGTTTGATCACCACTTCATTCAGCTGCGTCCCTTGTTCGTCCAGGAAAATCGTGTCGGCGGCAATACGCGCTTCCCCATTCACGGAAACTGTTTTCGAACCATTACGGTAACCGACAAACGTTGTCAGCAGTCGGTAGGTACCCGGCGACACATTTTTCAGCCGGAAACGTCCGTCCCCATCTGTGATGGTAGCAGTTACATAGGACGAATCTTTGGCGGTCAACAGCGAAACAGAAGCCGTCCTTAGTGGTTTTTGTTTCGCTGAATCGAGGACAATACCTGTTATTTCCGATTTGGGAAGACTTTTTTGGGCGTACAGCGCGGTTTGGGAAAAGATGGCTGCTAGCAAGGGTAATATCAGTTTCATGGCTAAAAGATGTCGGACCCGGATCAGTTCCCTTCTCCCATCATCACTTTTTGTTGAAAATCAGCGCGCGCTTTTTCCCGGATGTCTGTTAACTGTTCCTTGCTGACTGCCTCGCCCTGTGCCGTCGGCTCCACATTTTTCGGGTCGACGTTTTCTGCACTCACTTTGGTCGCCCTGTACTGCTCCCGACTTCCTTCAATCAGCAGTGCCACGCCTTTTTCGGGGGTGAGCTCCGGAATAGGAGAATAGGTGAGGGGCAGTTCGGTGGTAACCCAGACGGTGTATGTTTCTTTTTTGAAATCAGCGGTTGCTTTCCGGCAGTTATATCCTGCTATTTTCCTGGTCTGGTCGGTCCATTGCCAGCCAGGCACGCGTTGTACCGGGGTTTCACTTTTGTAGGTTTTGGCTTCCTTATCCTTGCCGACGGTTACCAAAACAATGGTTTTCTGATTGACCAGATCCACAAATGCCTGTTCCTCAAAAGGTCGCCCCAGGTTTGTCGTTTGCGGTGCGCCGCCCATTCTGCTATCCATGGAACGCCGCAGCATTCCGTTTTGCTCGTCACGGTTTTCTTTGACGAAGGTTTGGGTGTACAACACTTTTTGCCCGAAGGTCCGGGTATCGGGTATATCCGTTGGAAAGTTGGGGTCGCCGGGCTTAAGCTGCTCCCCGTTGAATACGATCCGGATATTTGCAGGATCTACTTTCCTGACTACTTCATAATTGATCTGGCCCGAAAGCTGGCCATATGCCTGAACATTTGCTGCAAAGAGCAAAGGGAAAATGAGTGTTTGGATTTTCATGACAATCGCTGATTTTGATTTATGGATCAAAGGTCGGGCGATGCTTTGTTAGGCACTGGTAATTAGTGTTAAATAGTGTTATGAAACCATTTGGTTCTAGGAGGGACTGATCGTGCTGGTCTTACCCGCCACTAAGTAATTTCATAGACAGCCGCTTTCTCCGTATAGTTAGAAGGGTTACCTTTGTTATCTATACACTCAACTTCCTGTTTGCGAATGATCTACGCTATTTATTTCAGGATCTTATTGTTGGTATTTCTGGTATCGGCCGGTGGCTGGCTGTTGATTTATTATTTCGAGGCGCCTGAAATTCCAAGAAGGAGAGCAGACCGGCTTGTCCTGGGAATAACAGGCGCAACTTTCGTGATCAGGTGCTTGTATTTGCGGGATATGGAACTGGATGTTGACACGAGCACCTGGCTTAGCGCGGTGATTTCCTTCAATCATTACCCCGATAAACTCTGGACGCTACTGAACTACACCGACGCGCGCCCTCTCACCGTTTTTCCCCTTATTGCAGGAAGCTGGCTGGGCCTGCCGGTCAGCTACACCAGCGCGGAGCTCATTGGCTTGCTACTTTGGCTGGGTACCTCTTACCTGTTTTACCGTACTTGTCTGTTTCTTGTTGGCCCAGCGGTCAGCATCTTTGCGGTTAGCAGTTTATGTCTTTATATCGCAACCGTCTCCCCCGATTTATCAGCCTATAATTCGGAGCAAGTCAGCATTCTGATGCTCATGTTGGGTATCTACGGGCTGGTTTGTTACGTCCATGGAAAATGGAAGGGCAATTGGACCGCTTTTCTGATGGGCTGTTTACTGGGCAGTCTGATCTACGCCAAGTTTCAAAACGTCCCGATGGGCATGCTGATCGGGGTTTTTCTGATTTTTTTCATGGTGCAGGCTGCCAGGTGGCGCAATGTGGTTTTTCTGATCACCGGAAGTGTATTGCCGACGTTGCTAATCAATGGCTATTACGCAGCCCAGGGCCAGCCGGGTGTTTTCTGGAATTCGTATTTCTGGAATTATTTCTACTACTCCTACACCACCCAGTTTTCTTCTATGCCCATACAGGAGCGTTTCAGTCTGATGAGAATATTCCGTTTCATGTTTTACTGGGCCAATTCCCGTATCTACTTTACAGTATTCGCATTGCTCATCCCTGCCGCCCTTTTGATCAGTTTAAGGCAGATCCCGGGGCTTGCCAACCGGCAAAAGCAATGGCTTCTCTTTGCGCTTCTTTTGTTGTTATCGTCTATGTATGCGGTTTTGCAGGCAGGCAACGACTTTCAGCACTATAAATTTTATCTGTTTGTGCCCCTGCTGCTTTTCAGCGCGATCCTGATTGCCATCAGTGAGCCGGTTGTACAGAAATACCTGATGCTCTTTCTGCTCTTAGGTAGCCTGGGGCAGACAGCCGTGAATATCAAATACCTCAATCCCTACATAGACGACCCGAACAATCTGGTTTTGGATCAAAATTTGATTGGAAGTATCAATAGAAACAGTAAGCCGTCGGACGCGGTGATCATATGGGGCTGGCGTGACAAGCTGCATGTCATCACAAAGAGACCAATGGGTTACCGCGATGTCCATCCGTTTCATTTTTCGATGAAATCGCCCCTGGTACCGTATTGGACAAAGGATTTCCTGTTCGATGTGGAACAGAATAAGCCCGAATTGTTTATCGAAGCAATGGTCCCGAACTATTCCGAGCGCGGCAATCTATTTTTGTCGCACGACAAAGTCCCCGTGGTCCGTGAATATGTGGAGCGGCATTATGATTTTCTTGAGCGGTTCAATGGGGTTTTGGTTTTTAAGAGGAAGAAGGAGAGGTGATCCTTTAACCACTGCTATTTAACGTTAAATAGTGTTAAACCCCTCAGAAACAATATCTGTCGATCGTAGATTTGTGATACTATGAACGTACGGATACGGGCGATTTTCTGGCTGATGACCATTTGCATTGTGTCGATCAATGCATTTCAGGGTTATTGGCTTTGGACTACTTATCAGCTGAACAGGCAGCAATTTTCCCGTACTGTCCAGGATGCATTGTTCCAGGTTTTGGAAGGGCAGCAAGTGGCGGAGGCCGACAGGCTTTTCAGCAAAAAGTTAGGCTTATCGGGGAACGAAAAGCGCGTGATCATCCGCCGGGACGATTATCCGGGAGGCCGAGAAGTCCGTTTGTCCTACAACCATGCAAGGGATACTGTTGGTCGTGAGCCAAAATCCAGTCTTACGGATACATTGGCGCGGCGCATTTCAAAGATTCTGGTACAAGGCTGGGCAGAAGGTGATCATATCAACTTAAAAAAGATTGAAAAAGCTTATCGGGCAGAGCTTTCCAGGCGCTCCGTCGCGGCCGGTTTTACATTGGATACGTTAAGGATTACCCCCCCAAAATCTAGTAAGAATGTGCTGATTTTCGATAGCAAACCCTACGGGTCGAAGCAAGATGGTTTGGTGAGAACGGCACCCTTACCGATCAATCCGGTGCAGCACTTGTTTGTGCAGGCTTCTTTTACCACGCCCGTCCCTTATTTGTTGCAGAGAATGGGCTGGCTACTCGGCGGTTCTGTCTTTTTGTTGTTTCTGACTACGGGTTGTTTTCTGCTGATGCTGAACACCATCCTGAGGCAAAAGAGATTGTCGGAAATCAAAAACGATTTCATCAATAACATGACCCACGAGCTCAAAACGCCCATTGCGACCGTCACCGCCGCCGTTGAAGCCCTGATGAATTTTGGCATTTTAAATAATCCCGTAAAAACCAGGGAATACCTCGCGATTTCTCAAAATAACCTGATCCGGCTCTCTGATCTTGTCGAAAAAGTCCTGAACCTGGCCGTGGAGGAAAAGCAGGAAATGAAACTGTATCCCGAGCCGGTTAACCTCGCCGAAATGGTGAGTGACCTGACGAACAATTACCGGGTGCGTGCAGCGAAACCAGTGCGCTTTGATTTGCATATCCCGTCAGGAGTGACGGTTTCGGTGGATAGGATGCATTTTACCAATGTGATTAACAACCTGATTGACAATGCGATCAACTACTCTTACGATAAAGTAACGGTCTGTTTCAAGTTCCGTGAAGAAGCGGAAGGCTGGCAACTCGCGGTAGCTGATAATGGGATTGGTATTGCAAAAATTCATCAAAATGCGGTTTTCGACCGGTTTTTCAGGGTTCCCACGGGAAATTTGCATACGGTGAAGGGGTTCGGACTGGGGCTGGCCTACGTCAGGCAGGTTGTCGAAAGGCACGGAGGTAAAATCAGCTTAGCCAGCGAGCCCGGGAAAGGCAGTGAGTTTATCTTAACATTTTAACCTATGCCGAAAGTTTTACTGATCGAAGACGAACCTGCTCTTGGAATGATTGTCCGCGACAGCCTGACATTCAGGGGATTTACGGTGATTTATGCTGAGAATGGCCATGACGGACTGGCACAATTTCGCGCAAACCAGCCCGATATCATTGTAGCCGATGTCATGATGCCGGATATGGACGGGTTTACGATGGCTGAACGCATTAGAGAGGACGATCCGGATATCCCGATCATGTTTCTCACGGCCCGCTCGCAAACGGCCGATGTGGTACGCGGATTTGAGCTGGGCGGCAATGATTATCTCAAAAAACCATTTAGTCTGGACGAACTGGTCGTGCGGGTCCATGCGCTGCTGCGTCCCAGGAATTATAGGATGGAGATCACTTCGACGGTAAATGTCGGCCAGTATGCTTTTGATCCCGCCAAACAAAAACTGACGTTCAATGGTCACGAGGCGCTTCTTTCGCACAGGGAGGCCGAGTTGCTCCGGCGGTTGTTTGAACAAAAGAACCAGGTGCTCGAACGCAGCTCCGTATTAAAGGAATTGTGGGGTGACGATTCGTTTTTCAATGGACGCAGCCTCGACGTTTTCATTACCAGGTTACGACGTTATTTGCGCGAAGATCCTAAAATACAGATCGTCAATATTCGGGGGATCGGGTATAAGCTGATTGTCTGAGCATAAAACGGAGAGGCTTTGCGTCAGAATTTGGCTCGCCGGCGTACTAAACGCTGAAGAACATTTACAACGGCACCAATCTAACTCAATGATGAATTCCTTTTTTAAGACAATCCAAATGGCCAACCTGCGCGTCATTGCCTGGGCGCTGACCGCCTTCCTGATTTCCTGCTCCAAAGACAACGATACGGTAAGTCCCGGCGGGACAAATGCCGATGGAACCACCAGCATCGACAGTGTTTCCACGATTTCTACTGCCGTAGAAGGCAATACCGATCCGGCGGCTGACGAAGAGGACCTGGTGGCTAATTCGACCTTTTCTTCCGTGGTAACCATTCAGTTTGGAACCACGGTAACGATTACCAATCCGCTTGCCGCCGCCGGTGTAACGGCTACGGAAACCAATGGGGACGTGGTCATTACTGCCACAGTCGCGGAAGTGGAATATGTGGTTTCTGGCACAACCACCAACGGTTCGGTCAAGATTTACAGCGACAAAAAATTCAAACTGACTTTGAACGGGGTGAATATCACCAATTCCGATGGCCCGGCAATCAATATACAGTCGAAAAAGAGGGCATTTATTGTTGTTAATGATAACACAACCAATACATTAACCGATGGTGCGACATATGCCGCCAGCGGCGAAGAAGATATGAAAGCTACATTGTTTGCAGAAGGCCAGATGATTTTCAGTGGAACGGGCAGCCTCAGTATCAAAGGAAATTACAAGCATGCCATCGCCAGCGACGACTATATCCGGGTGATCAGCGGTCATATTACGGTGACTGGAGCTGCGTCTGATGGAATCCATGCCAATGACGCATTTATCGCTGATGGCGGGACAGTGAATATCACGACTTCCGGTGACGGGATCCAGTGCGAAGAAGGTTATATCGTGATCAATAACGGCAATTTTACCATCAAAGTGGCGGATAAGGCCATCACCGCCAACTGGGATACCGATGCCAGCATTGATCCCTTTGTCACGATCAACGGCGGCACTTTCAATATCACCTCTTCAGCCGGAGAAGGCATAGAAAGCAAGAGCACACTGACGATCAATAACGGCGATTTTACAATTAAAACAGCCGACGACGGACTGAATGCGGGAACAAAGCTGAACATCAATGGAGGTAATTTGTATGTGTACAGTACTTCCAATGACGGAATCGACAGCAATGGCCCGATGACGATCACCGGCGGGAAAATCATTTCGGTAGGAGCGGCATCGCCTGAGGAAGGGTTTGATTGTGACCGGAATACGTTTAAGGTTACAGGTGGGGTCATGGTGGGTATAGGAGGGGCGACGAGCTCTCCTACCGCCAGTGTAAGTACGCAGCCTTCCGTGATCTTGGGAGGCGCTTCTGCCAACCAGATTTACCACATCCGGTCCGACGATGGCGCGGAAGCATTGACTTTCACAGTACCGAAAACTTTTACAACCATGCTGTTTTCAAGTCCGAAATTGAAACTCAACACCACATACAGCGTCTACACGGGTGGAAGTGTATCGGAAGGTGTAGATTACAACGGACTATTTCTGGCCGGCAGCTACACCGACGGGACCAAAGGGACTTCATTTACCACCAGTTCCATGGTAACCTCTGCAGGAGGCAGCAATGGCCCCGGCAGGTAATTGCAGAATTATTTCTGATGAACCGCAGGGCCGGGTTTCGGAAAAACTTGGTGAGTCCCGGCCCAGCGGCTCCATAAGGCGGTCAATTCCTTTACCTTTTCAGGATTTTCTGCGGCAAGGTTATTGATTTCCGTCCGATCCGCTGCAAGGTCATACAAATGCCAGGTCGAATCGCTGGCAAGAGATACCAGTTTCCAATTGTCCCTTCTTGCATATCTGGCCCCGAAATGCTCATTGAATAAGGTCGAATGCCCTGTTGTTTTCTTGCCCGAAAAGGAGGGGACCAGGCTGATCCCTTCGGTCGGTTTGATCGGGTTTCCTTTGTAAGTTTCAGGATATTTCGCGCCAGTCAGTTCGCAAAATGTTTTCATCAAATCTATCACGTGCCCGACGTGATCACTGAAACTGCCTTTTTTCGCAGTAATACCTTTCGGCCAGCATGCAATCATGGGGCTGTTGACACCGCCTTCGTACGATTCGGCTTTCCAATACCGGTAAGGTGTATTGGATACTCCCGCCCAGCGCGGTCCGATGGAAGTGTATGACGTTTGCGGGCCTGGCATTACCTGCTTTTTGGTAGCATAAACGATCTCTTTGCCGTTTCTGGTCTGATTTGGACGGTCAAAACCAGGGCCATAATTGGCGCAGTTCTCCGGGCTGGCGCCATTGTCGGTCAGGAATAAAATGAGTGTGTTGTCGAGTTCACCGGTTTGTTTCAATGCATTGATGATCCTTCCGATACCCTGGTCCATGTTATCGATCATGGCAGCATGTACAGCCATCGCCATGGCGTCCCACTCTCTGGTGGGGTTATCTTCCCAATTGATCGCGCTTTTTGGTTTTTCAGGCAGCTTGGTTTTTACAGGGTCGATCAATCCAAGTGCAATCATTCGTTTGTAGCGTGCCTCGCTGATCGCGTCCCAGCCGATCTTATAGGTATCCTTGTATTTCGCAATATCCTCTGGCTTGGCCATGAGCGGCCAGTGCGGCGCGTTTTGCGCAATGTATAGGAAGAAGGGTTTGTCTTTTTTCGAAAATGCTCTGATGTAGGAAACCGTCGTGTCGTTGATTGCGTCAGTATGGTAATAGTCCTCCGGAACTGTTTTCACAGGCTCAACTCCATTCACCAGACTGAACGGATCAAAGAAATCGATCACACCCCAGATGGTACCGAAGAATTTGTCGAAACCACGGTTCACAGGATATTGTTCGATGGGCGAGAATGCACCGAAATCTTTCTGGTGGTTAAGCCAATCCAGCTGGTCCTGCTTGTTGGGCTGGACTAATGTATTGGATACATGCCATTTACCGACCATGCCGGTTTGATAACCAGCGGTTTTTAAAACTTCGGCCAATGTGACGGTATTTTTTGTGATATGTCCCTGGTAACCCGGCAGATCTTCTGCGTCCGTCATTTTTCCAATACCGGCTTGTTGGTTATAAAGACCGGTCAGTAAAGATGCTCGCGTCGGGCAGCACCGGGAAGTATTGTAAAACTGACGGTAACGGATTCCATTTTTAGCCAGAAAATCAACGTTTGGCGTTTGGATTTCTCCACCGTAACAGCCCAGATCGGAATAACCCATATCGTCGGCGAGGATGACAATGATGTTTGGGCGTTCCGGGGCCCGATTTGAAATATCAGGATTTCTGGTTTTCCAGGCAAAAAGAGCTGTGAACCCGATGATTGATGTTACTAAAAAGAAAAGCTTGTGTAGTTTCATTCAGGTTTGGGTTTGATATCGGAAAGATCATTGGTCAGTGACCAGATTTCGTCTTTCACTGTTGTCACTTCAGTCTTGGGATCTTTGGCAATGACCGATCGTACTACTTTCAGGAAGGTTGGCCAGCCAGTATTTAAATCGACGTAACTCGTAATGTACGTTTCCATTTTCATGTCCAGTGCCGCCAGTTCCTTTTGAAATTGGTCGTTTTGTTCAGCCCCGGCTTCGGCCCGTGATTTTTGCAGAAATGTAGCGTACTCGGCCATGTAGTCTTTCATATCGGCATATTTCTCGATATCAAAACGGGCTTCATTGGTAGAGTCGAGGGAGGTCAGATACAGGTAACAATCATAGTTTATCGGCTTTGCGCTGAAAACCTGCGGCATTTTTTCCTGGTAGTTCAACGTGTCGTTGATACCCGAAGTGTAACCGTGAAGATTATGGAAGTAGCTGACATACACCTCATAAACGCTGCTAAAAATGGCCTTGCCATTCACTAGCTTAGCCATCATCGCTTCAAAAACTTTCCGCTCCGCTTCTGTCTTGGGTTTAAATTGCTCTTTCGCCTTGGCGCTGATCAGCTGCATGACTTTGTCCAGTTTTTCTTCCACGACCTGTCTGTTCACATAGGATGTGATGGCACCGTTGGCGTCTGTGTCGTAGTATAATTCGAGGTCTTCTGCCGTCAGGTTCAGGTCGCTGAAATCGATGTTCGGGTCCTTCGAGGTGTCGCGCTTGTTTTCAAGCATCCGGTAAGAAAGCTTAAACGAATGGGCTGTCGAATCGGAGACTTCAAATTGGACGATACAATCCAGTTCTGTTTTTTCCGACATCAGGCTGTCCTCCTGAAACTGTTTTGTGATTTTCCGCGCCCTGAATTTCCTTTGTTCGCCCTTTTGCCACTGGGCGACGACGTGCACTTTTCCGACAGTCGTGTCCTGAGAAATCCATCGCACATCGCTGATGCTTTGTGCAGAAGTTAATGATGGAATGAAAGCTAAGGCCAGCAGGAGAGGGGTAAAAGCAGAACGTATTTTCATAGGGAGGTTTGAATACGGGCCTAAGATATCACACTTGTCAAAACAGAATCATGTTTAGGTAACTTTTTATTACTTGGTTTTCATCAAGATGAGCAGAAGGCGGGAGCTTTTGGAAGAGAGTGTGGTTGCTAGGGTTTCCGGATTGCTTGGATTGTTTCGTGTGGCAGCATTTTTCTGTGGGCGCCGGTATGTATGTCTGCCAGTCTGTGGGTCTATCTGTCTGTAGGGATTGAAATCCCTACTTAGGATATCGGTCATGCCTGCCGGCATTTTTTGCTTGAAACCTATTTTCGATTACCTTGGGATTTATCCCGGGGACGCAAAACCCTTCAAACCACATAACGGTACATCAGCAAATAAGTCTCGCCCTGCGTAAAGACCGACCTCTTCCATTCGTAGGTTTTGGGATCAATCTTTGTCAAGGTGGCTATGTTGTCCTTTTCAATATTGTTCGTTTTCCGGTTGTAGACGTAAATTTTAACACTTTCGAGCTCCCCTCTCAGGAAGTGGATTTTGACATCCATTTCGTCGATCCCTTCTTTGAAATAGTTATGCATATTGAAAAACGTGAAGTCATAGTCTGTCCTCATACAACCCTCCCAATTGGGTTCATGGAGTTCCAGGTAAAATTTCTCTCCCCAGCCTATCGGAGTGCCAAAGCGCATGGTATATACTTTTATCCTGTCCCCGTTATACGTAATGTCCGGGATCAGCTCGCTCCGGGTCATGGTGTCGGGCGAGTTGTAGTATTTCAGCCTCATCGATTTACTGTTGATGGAGGATCCGCCTATCCTTTTGACAATCAGTCCCGAAGACAGCTTTTGTTTTACGTTTTTACCTATGTAAATGCGGGTTTGCCACACATTGGCGCCGTCAATGTACATGTCCTTGCGGATCAGGCTGATTTTGTGTTGCTCGTCGTAATCCGGCACGCCCTCGATCTTTTTCTCAACAAATGAATCGACGAATTCAAACATGAATTGCTCGTCGGTGAAGGTTTTCAGATTTCCACTGCTTTGTCCTTTCTGGAGATATTCGTGAACGAATGCGAGCCCGATTGCCAGAACGGATAAGCCGGCCAGGCCCATCAGCCCTACTTTTTCTTTGATATCCAGCCAAAGTCCCAATAAAGTCAGAATGGCAACATAAGCGCCTATTAATTTGATCAGAGTCGCATGCTTGAAATTAGAAAACATGGTATCGGGACGGTGAGTAATAATTCATCCACAACTTAACAGAAGTAGAAAAAGAAAGCAAGCCTGAAAACTCACTTCTTCATTGTTCCGGGTGAATGCCAGCTGAAAACATGGTAAGTCGCCGCAGTATTTCCCACGTTTTTGATCGCGTGCATCTGATTGGAAGCCTGAAAGATGACCGAACCAGGGCCGACCTGCTTCATTACGCCGTTTACCAATGCTTCAACAGTCCCCTCCCTGATGATCAGGATCTCTTCTTCGGGGTGTTGGTGTGGTGGATGCGAAGCTTCTCCGGGATTTAATGTCGTGACGTGGCATTCTAGTTCGTCCAATGTGGCGGTTTGTGAGCGGAAGAACGTTCTGACCGAGCCGGTTTTTGTATTTTTGACCGCAATGTCATTCCAATCGAAAATGGAGGAATCCATCACGTTGGTTTTGGAACTGGCAAAAATGACTGTTAATGTCAAACATGCAGTGAATGAAGCAACTAGGAAGTCTCGTTTTGTAATTGTCATGACTTTTTGGTCGAATGGTTTGCGTGTATAAAGTGGTTCTTCTATAAATCCTATCGGTATGTCGCAGGAAACTTACATCGCTATTTTAAGGGGCGTCAATGTCAATGGCAGCAACATGATCAAAATGCCCGCATTGCAGAAAATGTGCGAGCGCGCGGGCTTTGAAGATGTCAAAACGTACATACAAAGCGGCAATGTGCTTTTTAATTATCAAACTTCGGAAACCGGGGAGTTGGCACGACAGATTGAAAGGGAAATTAACGATGAATTCAAACTGACGGTCCCGGTGAATGTACTCGAACTGAAAACGGTCAGGAAAGTGTTCGAAAACAACCCGTTTTTAAAAACCAGGCAAGAAGACATTTCCAAACTGCATGTAACATTCCTTTCCGGAGACGCGGAAACAGAGAAAGCCGACAAAATTGACACCGAAAAATACCTGCCCGACGAGTTCATTCTTTCAGACCGGGCCATTTATCTGTTCTGTCCCAATGGTTATGGGCAAACCAGGCTGACCAATCATTTTTTTGAAAATAAACTCAGGCTCACCGCTACAACCCGCAATTGGAAGACAGTCACGGAGCTGGTGAGGCTGGGAGGAGAACTGGCAGCAAAACGCTGACCCTTGGATAATGGACGGAGAAATGGTATTCTTGGCTTCAAATGCAAATCTCAAATCCAAAATTCCGCCTTACTTCCGCTTAACAAATCATGAAAAACAAATCAAGACGCCGGTTTTTACAAAATGCCGGCTTGGCTACCCTGGCGTCCATATCGCCCCTGACGGCCGAGCCTGAAAGGACGAAAGAGTTGTTCATACATCACGTCTATTTTTATCTGAAAGAACCCAACAATGCCCAACATGAGGCAAAATTGCTGGAAGGGCTTCATAAGCTCGCCAAGGTCCCGACGATCCAGTATGTACATATCGGCAGGCCTGCCCAGACAAGCCGCCCGGTGATCGTCAGAGATTATACGTTTTCATGGATGTGCTTTTTCAAAAACATTATCGAAGAAGAAATTTACCAGACCCACCCGATTCACCTGGCTTTTATAGAGGAGTATTCCGGTTTGTGGGAGAAAGTGGTTGTCTACGATTCGGTTGGACCAAAAAAGGTCTCGTAGAATGACCGTGAACTGGTTTCCGAAACTACTTAATTTGTTTATCCTGGTTCTCATAAAATAATTCGGTCCTGCCTTTTGATATTACTTATTAATTTTATTGAAAATTATTTAACTTGCTGAAATAAAGGAGATTGTGTGTAGTTCCTTTGGTTAACTGTGACCCGCCATTCCCTCAATTTACAGAGCTAGTAAAGGCTGCAATGCTAATTTGACGGCTTTCCGAAAATCAAATTAACAAAGCAATCTATATGACCGAACCGACTTGTGCGCCAGTTAGCAGGCTGGTCAAAACCGACATCGTATTATTTCTATCAGCGTTCCAGTTTTTCCCCGTCCATTTCTCCAGCCATGCATAAATTCGCTTTTTTAGTGCATTTGCGTAGTTACCGTGAGGATTTGGGCGAAATGTGGCGCCCTTTGGGATGGATTCCCGAGCGGGTATATCGTTTTCTTTTGCGCAACCGCCCACTCAGTCCTTTCATATGGAGCGAGGTGCAGCTCACGCCAGGCTTTGACGAGCCGGAAGGATACATCATAATGGTTCCTTATTCGGGAAAACAACTTCTTGAACAACAAAAGCAAATGCTGCCGCTGATCAAAGAAGCGCTCGATCTGGCTGTATCAAAAGGAGCGAAGGTGGCAGGTTTAGGCGCCCTTACTTCGCCTGTGACGTTGGGTGGTAAACTTTTGGCGGGCACTTCGAACCTCGCACTGACTAACGGCAATGCGTATACCGCCGTGGTCCTTGAGAATAAAATTGCGGAATTGGTCCACACCAGGACAGCCAGCCGACCTTTGGTAGCGATTGTTGGCGCAACCGGAAGCGTTGGTTCGCTGGTTACGTTGCTTCTTGCAAGACACGGCATTTCGGCAGATGTATTGCTGATTGCCAGAAACAAGCGAAAGCTGTCCCGACTGGCTGCCGAAATGGCCGCTGTGAATGGTCAGATCAACCCGCTTTTGTCAACTGATATGAGTGACGCGGGCCGGGCTGATGTAGTCGTGCTTGTGACCAGCTCGGCAGAAAGCACTTTGGATGTTACCCGGCTGAAGCGAAACACGGTGGTGGTCGACGCCACCCAACCCCGCAATATCAGCCAGGAAGCATGGAGGGAAAGGCCTGATATTACTTTGATAGACGGCGGGCTGGTTTCAGTCAATCATTTGAAGACAAACAAAATAGGTCGTTTGGGATTGCCAGAGGGAATTTCTTTTGCCTGCCTTGCAGAGACCATGCTCCTCGCAAAAGCCGGTTGGAACGAAGATTTTTCAATTGGTAACCCTACTTTGGAGCAGGCTGAAATCATGAGCAAGCTGGCGCGCGAGTTCAATTACCTGGGGTTTGGCATTGCACCCGATCATAGCTTCGGAAAACCGCTGCAACAGATGGCGGCGGATTTCTCGAGCGAGCCTGAAACGCTGCATTATTGATCTTTGTCGTTCAACGTTCCTCCATTACGACTATGCAGGACATCATTTTTAAGCCAGTCCGTTTTCGCAATCTGACGGTCAAAAACCGGCTGTTCCGTTCCAGCATATCCGGCAGGATTGATAACTACGACGGCTCGGGGACGCCCGCGAGGATCAATTGGGAGCGAAAGTTTGCCCGGGGCGGGGTAGGCGCGATTATCAGCTCGCATATCCCTGTGGACCCGTCCCAAAGGATACTCCCCAATTACGCCATGATCGACCGTGAAGAAAGAGTCCCTTTCTGGCGGGATTTGGTGCAAGCCGTCCACGAACACGATTGCAAGTTCATCGGTCAGCTTTCTATGTCGGGGCACCAGCAGGATATAAAAGGTGTAGAAAATAAATACCATTTACCATTGAGCTCCGTCGGCGGCTCGGAGCACTTTCATGGGATTGCGGGCGCGCAGATGTCCCATCATCAGATTAAATGGGCGATTCGTAAGTTTGCCGAAGCTGCAGGCCGCTCCAGATACGCAAACATGGATGGCATCGAGCTGCACGCTTCCAATGGTTATCTCTTCACGCAATTTCTGAGTTCTGCGATCAATAAAAGAAAAGATGAATTTGGAGGGCCGCTGGAAAACAGGGCCAGGTTTCTGATGGAAGTTGTCAAAGCCGTCAGGTTGGAAGTGGGCGATGACTATCACTTTCAGGTCAAATTCAATGCGGCAGACCATCACAGCGATTATATCCTGAATTTCGGGAAGGGCAACACTTTGGCAGACGGTATCCAGGTTGCGCAATGGCTGGAGCGCGCGGGAGTGGACGCATTGCATATTTCAACCGGAAGCCAGTTTCCCCATCCGCGTAACCCAGTCGGGCCCCTGCCTGTGGAAAGCGCAGCGGAAACCTATGTTTCGATGATACCAAGTGGAAAATTGTCTTTTTTTAACTACCTCACATTTCGCTACAAACTCTTCTGGCCGCTTATCAAATGGCTTTGGGCGAGGAGACAGCCGGTTACGAGAGAGGGAATCAACCTCGAAGAATGTCGGGCGATCAAACGGGCCGTACAGATCCCGGTCCTTTGCACCGGCGGGTTTCAAACTGCCCCGGTAATCAGGGCGGCGCTTCAGGATGGGTTTTGCGATGCTGTAACCATTGCCCGGCCCTTGATGGCGAATCCCGATCTGCCGCAAATGTTCGAACAGGGACTCGATGGCCCATCAAAACCCTGCAGCTATTGCAATAAATGCCTCGCACATGTTCTGACAGATCCGCTGGGCTGTTATGACGAGAGCCGTTTCGAAAGCTATCAGTCTATGATCGCGGAAATCATGAGCATATTCAATGAAGAGGTAAAGACAGGCGCATGATGTCTTTTGTTTTTATCTGTCATTGACCAACTTAAAATATGAGACCTCTTTTCAAAATCATACTTGCTCTTTCCCTGACCTCGTTTTTCGTCCCGTCCTCTCTTTTTGCACAGGACTTTTCATCAGATATCCGGATGAACCAGATCGGGTTTTACCCCAAGGCAGAAAAGATCGCGGTGGTAATTGGTGAAAAAAATGAAGAGTTTGAAGTAAAGGACATTGTCTCCGGCAAAATTGTATTCAAGGGAAAACTTGGCATGCCGCGCACCAGCCAGCATTCGGGCAAAATCAGCCGGGTGGCCGACTTTACAAAATTGCAAAAGGCAGGTAAGTATGTGATGGCGGTGCCCGCCCTCGGTAAATCTGCGCCATTCGAAATTAAGGAACATATCCATCGCGAAGTAGCGGAAGCAGCATTGAAAGGTTTTTACTATCAGCGTGCTTCCCTGGAACTCCCTGAGAAATTCGCCGGAAAGTGGGCCAGGCCAGCCGGGCACCCAGACGATAAAATACTGGTCCACGCGTCGGCTGCTTCGGAAGGAAGACCTGAAAATGCGGTCATCAGCTCGCCAAGGGGCTGGTATGATGCAGGCGATTACAATAAGTACGTAGTGAATTCGGGCATTACCATGGGTACACTTCTCTCACTTTACGAAGATTATCCTTCGTATTTCGAGCATTTCAATGTAAACATCCCGGAAAGCAATAATGGTGTTCCCGACCTGCTCGATGAAGTAATCTGGAATCTTCGCTGGATGCTCACCATGCAGGACCCGGGCGATGGGGGCGTTTACCATAAACTGACCAATCCGCGTTTTGATGGAATGGTAATGCCGGATGCTGCAAAAAATCCAAGATATGTGGTTCAGAAAAATACCATCGCCACGCTGGACTTAGTCGCGGTAACCGCCCAGGCAGGGCGCATACTTAAAAACTTTGAAGACAAATTTCCCGGATTATCCGACTCTTGCATCACTGCCGCGGTGAAGGGCTGGGAGTGGGCGAAAAAGAACCCGGGTATTTTTTACAATCAGGATGAACTGAACAAAACATTTGACCCGGACATTGTAACCGGTGCTTATGGGGACCGAAATGCAAGTGACGAATGGATATGGGCCGCCTCAGAAATGTATGCATTGACCCAAAAAGAAGATTATATCAAGGGCATGAACTTGGAAACTGGCAAACCAATGCCGCTTCCCACATGGAGCCAGGTACAAGCACTTGGTTATTACACGCTGCTGCGTTTGGCAGATGATATCAAACTGGAAAAACAGCTGGCTGAGGCGTTGAAGGGCCATATCATCCGATTTTCTGATCTGTTACTGACCGATCTTGAAAAACAACCCTATCACACGGCTATGGGTAAAACCGCCAATGACTACGCGTGGGGCAGCAGCTCGGTAGCGGCAAACCAGGGAATTGCGCTCCTCTATGCGTATCGTCTGACGAAGAATCCAACGTATGCGCAGGCAGCATTAGGGAATCTGGATTATCTGTTGGGCCGCAACGCTACCGGCTATTGCTTTCTGACCGGCTTCGGTTCCAAAAGAGTGATGCATCCACACCACAGGCCGTCCATAGCAGACGGCATTGCGGATCCCGTTCCAGGTTTGCTTTCTGGAGGACCTAATCCGGGACAGCAAGACAAATGTACGACCTACCCCAGCAAGTTCGCGGACGAATCCTTTACCGATAACGACTGTTCCTACGCTTCTAATGAGATAGCTATCAACTGGAACGCACCAATGGTCTATCTCGCGGCGGCGATGGAAGCGCTGATGGAAGCAAAATGATTATTGCTTAACAGATTTTACTGGCACTGTCGGTGGGGTTTCGTTATAGCCCTTTTTTCCATTCATGTTCTCAGACTCGGATTCGTCAATGGCCTCTTTTTTGAGAACTTTTGACGGTTTCTCGCTGTCATCTTCCTGCCTTGTTTGATCATGCGGACCAGAGGGAGAAGGTGTGCTTCCCTCGATTTCCTCTTCTTCGTTGGTTTGTTGCTGGCTCATGGTAATTGTGTTTTTCAATACACCGTCAATTTTTATTCCTGCCGTATCATGTACCTATAATTCCCCACCCGCTCCCTTTAAAGGGATCCGATCGGAATAGATTTTAAGGTCTGAAGTCTTTTATTTTGATCAAACCATCATTTCTAACTAAAAATCTGCCGCCATGAGCATTTTCGAATCATTTTCCCAATTGAGTACGCTGCTAAAAACCATTGATATCCGTGCGGTGAGCAAGCTTTCCAAAAAAGTGGATCTCAACCAACTGATGGGCATCGTTTCCAAAATGAGTGAGGAGGACCTGAGCAAAATGATAAAATTGATGCAAAGCGGCTCCGGAAAGAAAAAAGCGGCTCCGGTTATAAATGGTGATTTTTATGAACTGGCGGGAACACTTTTGCCCGAAGAGCGTGAAACCCAGCAGAAAGTAAGGGACTTTATGGAAACGGAGATCCGCCCCATCGCCAATCATTACTGGAACAAGGCGCATTTCCCGATGCACATGATCCCATTAATGGCTAAGCTGGATATTTGCGGGTTGACTTATAAAGGATACGGATGCGCAGGGCGGTCGGCGCTGTTGGAAGGTTTTATTGCGATGGAAATGGCCAGAGTGGATTCGTCTATTTCCACTTTTTTCGGGGTGCACAGCGGTCTGGCGATGGGGTCTATTTACTTATGTGGTTCCGAAGAACAGAAACAGTACTGGCTTCCGATCATGCAAAAAATGGAAATCATTGGCGCATTTGGGCTTACGGAGCCGGAAGTGGGTTCGGGAGCCGCCGGCGGGTTAACTACTACCTGCAAACGTATCGGTGACGAGTGGGTGATCAACGGCCAGAAGAAGTGGATCGGCAATGCTACGTTTTCTGATATTACCATCATTTGGGCGAGAGATCTGGATGACAATCAGGTAAAAGGATTTATTGTAAAAAAAGAGAATCCCGGTTTCAAGCCCGAAAAAATGGAAGATAAAATGGCACTCCGAACGGTACAGAATGCTTTGATCACACTAACGGACTGCCGGGTACCGGACTCAGACCGTCTTCAGAATGCCAATTCTTTTAAGGACACGGCGAACATCCTGCGCATGACCAGGGCTGGCGTCGCCTGGCAGGCGGTGGGCTGTGGCAGGGGCGCTTACGAGCTTGCGTTAAAATATACCCTGGAAAGAAAACAATTTGGCCGCCCGATCGCCGGGTTCCAACTGGTGCAAGATCTGCTGGTTACTATGCTCGGTGATCTGACCGCCATGCAAACAATGGTTTTTCGCCTTTCGCAATTGCAGGATGGCGGTGTGCTGACCGACGAGCATGCATCCCTTGCAAAGGTATTTTGCACATTACGAATGCGCTCCATCGTCGATCACGCAAGGGAACTCTTCGGTGGTAACGGTATTTTGCTGGAATACGACATTGCCCGTTTTGTGGCAGACGCGGAGGCCATTTATTCTTACGAAGGCACCAAAGAGATCAATTCTCTGATCGTCGGAAGGGCTATTACCGGGGAAAGCGCTTTCGTGTAAGGCTACAAAGTCCCTGATTTCATCCGGTTAAGCGTATTTTCGAATGAAGTAGAAGTCATTCCGGTGGCTTTTTGCGCTTCTATTGCTTTGGTCTGCCATTCCACGGCTTCGATCCTGCGATCCAGTTTATAGAGCAAATGAGCATAAGTATCGAGGTAACCGGGGTTTCCGGTTGGCTTGCTGTTTGTCCTGAGTGCCATTAATTCGTCAGACCATTCAATAGACCTTTGGGACCAACCCAGCGCTTTTTCAAGATCCTGTTTCGTTGTGGCCCATTCCCAGAAGTGCCAGGCCCTGTTGTTCAGCTCAATGTGGTAGAATTGAGAGGGCATGGAAGTCTTGAAAGTCTGCGTACTGCTGCCTTGTTTGATGACCGGCTTGCTTGCCTTCATCTGGTCGAGGGCTTTTTGGTCCATCCTTTTTAATGAATCCAGGGTTACCGGAAGGTAGTATCTTTCTATAAAAATAGCTGCTGCGGCGAGATAGATGGATGTGTCTTTCACAGCGTGGTAATAGTTCAGCAAAGTTCCGTAGTAGGCCATTCGCCCTCTTTCGGGTTGGTTTGTGTATGTATTATTGGCAAAATACGCTACTCTGGTAGCCAGGGCGGCGTCCTTTTTTGCGACAGCATTCCTGAACGAACTGCCAATAATGCCGTTGTTGAAAGCAATGGCCTGACTAACAGGAACGGATCTGTACAAACTGTCAATCAGCGAGGGCTTCGTGGCGCTTTGTATTTTTTGGTACGTTTCGCTGTCCAGGGCAGGGCCTTGCTGATAGATAAATTTGAGGGTATTGAAATTGTTCATGGAATCGGCCGGTAGGCCCCTGACGTATTCGTCCAGCAGGTCATCTGCGGGTAGCCGTGCCGCACGACGCTTTACAATATATTCCTTCAGCAATTGGGGGCTGCGTTCACCCGATTTGTAATCCTTTTCATAATCGTTTAATTGTTTGCTTCCTTTTCTGCCCAATGCAATGTCCGCCTGCTCCGCATAAACCATCGCCGCATTGGTCGAGCCATTGTAACGGTGTAATATGTTCCCCTCCGTGTCCACGAACAGTGAAAGCAAGGACCCTTTGATCTGTAATTTTTCTGCAAGTTTTTTCCCGTTCTCAGTTTCCACGTTGCTGCGGATCGCCACGAAATTCTGTTCGAATTTTTCTTTTAAGAGAGAGCTCGCAAAACCCTGTGAAGCTACCTCATTACATTGCTCACACTGGCTGTTTTCCAAATGGATGAAAATCAGTTTCTTTTCCTTTCGTGCTTTTTTTGATAATTGTTCCCAGGTAGTGTTCGGATCAACGAATGTAATCTGGGCTGAAACTGAAAGGGATAGGAGCGCCAAAACGAAGCTTAGAGTGAATTTCATGAATACCTGCTTTTGGTGAGACATTCAAATGTAAATTTTTTTATGTAACCGCCTGTTGTGTTTTTGTTAAATTCTGTCATCAGTTTGCCCTGCCAGATCGCTTTCGGAGTGTCGGACGTAGCCCTCAGATTGGGCGCCCATGAGCTGCAACGTGTTCATGTGAAGTTACTCTAGCAGAAGAAAAGCACACAGCTACGAAGTAAGTTGGAGGACAGTCGAAACGTGAAAAATAGCGGACACGGGATGCCGCGCAAACTATTGATTGTCAGGCGCACAAAAAAATTAAGGCCTTCCGGGCGGCAAAAATGCGGAAAAAGATAGAAATTTGATTTCCGAAAATGACCGTTAAATAAGTATATCTCAACATAATGTAATTGATTATAAGCGAAATATGTTTCGGAAAATGATCAAAGGAACATTTGATTTAAACAATTGAATAAAATTGATTATGTGTAGTGAGAGAATTGTTTTTGGAAGCATAGTTCCTTTGCATTTTTGACCTCTGTAAACCCTACCCAAAAAATGTCCATACTCTACGTTGACCATGAAATTAATAACCTCAATTCCTTCAAGGCGACTTTCCGCAGGGATGCCGAAGTATATGTTGCCAGCTCAACAGCCGAAGGCTTAAAGATTTTAAGCGAAAAGAAGATCGACGTAATTTTCGCCGACCATCAAATGCCCGGTATGACAGGACTGGAATTCCTGAAGATGGCATCCAGCCAATATCCGATGGCAGTGCGGGTTGTACTTACCGGCAATGCCTACACCGACGAATTTAAGCTGGCTGCGCAAAAAGGGTACTTTCATAATTATGTTAACAAGCCATGGGACGAGCAGCAGCTGAGGCGCCTCATGATCTCTCACATGCTCTAGGTATTGTACTCACATCAAAGTAAGTGTGGTTGTCCGCACCCACTTAGGCCACGATTGTCTTTGCCGGTTGTAGGGCGAGGATCAATGGTGGCTTTGTTGTGAAAAAAAGCAGTGGTAATGCGCACTTCACTGGCATACAGAGGTACAAAAAAATTGCCTTACGAATATTTGTTGAAAATATATTGATTACATTGTGAGATCAATTTCATAGATTTCATTCTTCATTCCAACCGAAAGGCCAAACGTTATATAATGAAAAGGAGAGATTTCATGCAAATGTCTGGTATGGGAATCGGCGCTTTGATGTTGCCCTCCGTTCCCGTCATTGGCCATCCTGTTGCTGCCGAATACCTGCTGGAATCGTGGCTGGACGCGGCAGAAAAAAAACGGCTGACCGAAATTGCCTTGAACGCGGCCAGAAGCAAGGGTGCTACCTACACGGATGTACGGATCGGCAGGTATCTTCAGCAATTTCTTTTTACACGCGAAAAACAGGTCCAGAACATTGTCAATGCGGAGTCCTATGGGATAGGGATCAGGGTTATCACCAATGGGACCTGGGGGTTTTCGGCGACAAGCGATGTGACACCCGATGGTATTGCGAAGTGCGCTGCAACCGCGGTAGAAATTGCAAAAGCCAACTCAAAATTCCAGAAAGAGCCAGTCGTACTTGCGGAACAGAAAGGGGTAGGGGACAAAACCTGGAAAACACCAATCAAAAAAAATGCCTTTGAAATCCCGATCCGTGAAAAAATTGATTTATTGATGAATGTGAATGGCAAAGCTGTGGATGGCGGCGCCAGCTTTGTTACATCAAATCTCTTTTTTGTAAACGAACAAAAGTACTTCGCTTCTTCCGACGGGTCGTTCATTGACCAGGACATTCACAGGATCTGGCCCACTTTTACGGTAACGGTCACAGATAAAGCAGCCGGTAAATTCAAGACGCGCGACGCCATCAGCTCACCAATGGGCATGGGATATGAATATCTGGACGGACTTGCTTCCGAAAAAATTGCAGGCCCCAATGGGCTTGTCGGTTACCGGGACTCTTATGATATGGTGGAAGACGCAGTAACTGCTGCAAAACAGGCGAAGGAGAAAATTACAGCAAAATCTGTCCAGGCGGGCAAGTATGACCTGGTTTTAGACCCCAACCATCTGGGATTGACCATACATGAGTCAGTGGGTCACCCGACCGAGCTGGACCGGGTATTGGGCTATGAAGCCAATTACGCGGGTACCAGTTTCGCGACATTGGACAAATGGCAATCCAAAAGTTTCGCTTACGGCAGCAAGCATGTCAATATCATTGCCGATAAAACACAGCCGCATACCTTGGGCGCCGTGGGCTATGACGACGAAGGTGTGCCTTGCAAGGAATGGGACATTATCAAGGAGGGTATCCTGGTCAATTACCAGGCGATCCGCGATCAGGTCAAGATCATTGGTGAAAAAGAATCGCATGGCTGCTGCTATGCCGATAACTGGAATTCGGTGCAGTTTCAGCGCATGCCGAACATCTCCCTGAAACCTGGTACCGAGAAGCGGAGTGTGATGGATATGATCAAAGGTGTTGAGAAAGGTATTTATATTATTGGCAGGGGTTCTTATTCGATTGATCAGCAACGCTATAACTTCCAGTTTGGCGGACAGGTCTTTTACGAAATCAAGAATGGGGAGATCACCGGGATGCTCGACGATGTAGCTTATCAATCCAATACCCAGGAATTCTGGAACTCGTGCTCGCAGTTATGTGACAAGGACGACTACCGCACATTCGGTTCGTTTTTTGACGGAAAGGGCCAGCCAGGCCAGGTAAGCGCTGTCTCTCACGGAAGTTCGACCACCCGTTTCGACGGTGTAAATGTGATTAATACGGGGAGGAAAATTTGAACCTCATTACACGGAGTCCGATGACGCCATGGAGTCGCACAAAGCCTTTTTTGCATCGTGCATGCGCCCTTGGACCTTGGCAGACCGCCCGGCTCCCCAGGGAGGACGTAGAAATCATTCCTGACCCAAAGACACAACATACTCACAAGCTCCTATAAAAGCTGATAACCAATGGCTATTTTATCCAAAGAAGAAGCAAAGAAAATAATCGATAAAGTACTGGCATTTTCGAAGGCCGACGAGATGAGTGTCAGTCTTGCAGGCGATAAGAGCGGGAACATACGCTACGCCAGAAACTCCGTCTCAACCAGCGGAGAGACATACGACCTTTCACTTTCCGTAACCTCCGTTTTCGGCAAAAAATCGGGAACGGCGACAATTAATGAATTTGATGATGCCTCGCTGGAAAAAACGGTGAGGCGCGCTGAGGAAATCGCCAAACTGGCACCGGATAACCCTGAGTATATGCCAGTGCTGGGGCCTCAGCAATATCTGGATACCAACCCTTTTTCGGAAGCGACGGCGGCAATCAATCCGGATTATCGCGCGCAGGCCGCATTCAATAGTATTGACCCTTGCGTCAAAAAGGACCTGACGGCAGCAGGTTTTTTACAGGATAGCGCCGGCTTTACGGCCATTGGCAACAGCAAAGGGCTGTTTGGTTACAGCAAAGCTACCTCGATCGATTTTTCGATCACAGTCAGGACGGCCGATGGAAAGGGTTCGGGTTATGTTGCCCGCGATTACAATGATGCTTCTAAGCTCGACACCAAATCGGCCACGGAGATTGCCATGCAAAAAGCAATGGCTTCTGTGAATACTAAGGCATTGGAGCCCGGCAAATACACCGTGATCCTGGAACCCACGGCAGGCGTAGATTTGCTTCAAAATATGATGCGGAGTATGGACGCCCGGAACGCAGACGAAGGGCGCAGCTTTTTAGGAAAAAAAGGTGGCGGAACCAGACTTGGCGAAAAGCTATTCGACGAGCGGGTCAATATTTATTCGGACCCGATGAACCTTGAAATTCCGGATGCACCGTTCAGTGGAGACGGCAGGCCGCAGGAAAAGGTATCCTGGATAGAGAACGGAGTGGTTAAAAACATGTATTACTCGCGATATTGGGCTCAAAAACAAGGTTTGAAGGCGATTCCGCCGCCGTCGGGCTTTATTTTTGCGGGCGGTACCGAGTCATTGGCCGACCTGATCAAAGGAACTGAAAAAGGGATTTTGGTAACCCGTTTCTGGTATATCCGTGCGGTGGACCCTCAGACTTTACTGTACACCGGCCTAACCCGCGACGGTACATTTTACATTGAAAACGGACAGATCAAATATCCGGTGAAAAACTTCCGGTTCAACGAAAGCCCGGTCATCATGCTGAACAACCTGGAAGCTATAGGCAAGCCGGTACGTGCCAGCGGCAACCTCATTCCGCCGTTAAAGATCCGCGACTTCACATTCACCAGCTTGTCCGACGCAGTGTAACTGACGCAGTGTAACTGACGCAGTGTAACTGACGCAGTGTAAATGAGGGAATTACCCTATGTCGGGCTAAAAGCTACTTCTCGAAAGACAAAGCCATTTAAACTAATATCCGGCCTTACATACAAAGTGGATTGACCGGGGCGCCCCTTTTCATTACCTTATGAATTGCGCGTTTTCCAATCCCAAACTTATATCATCACTTATAGCAAACATTTACACCTTGAAAAGAAGAGACTTTGTACAATTGGCTGGATTAGGAACCGGAGCGTTCCTGCTACCTGGCCTTGCAATGGGGAAGATTGTTTCTCCGGAGGCATTTCTCAATCCGGGAGATGACGTTGCCGTCAAGAAAAAGCTGGCCGATGCAGCCCTCAATGCAGCCAAATCCAAAGGCGCTTCTTATGCTGATGTCAGGATCGGGCGTTATCTTAATCAATTTGTAATTACCCGTGAGGACAAAGTACAGAACATCGTCAATACCGAATCCTATGGGGTAGGTGTAAGGGTTATCGCCAACGGATGCTGGGGTTTTGCGGCCGTGGTAGATGTAAAAAGCGAGGCCCAAATGGCGAAAGCTGCCGAAGATGCCGTGGCGATCGCAAAAGCCAATGCCAAACTCATGAAGGAACCGGTACAGCTTGCCCCTCAAAAAGGTTTTGGCGAAGTAAGCTGGAAGGCGCCGATCAAAAAGAATGCATTTGAGGTGCCGGTAAAAGAAAAAGCTGACCTGTTGCTTTCTGTGAATGCGGCGGCAATGTCAAACGGCGCCAACTATGTGAATTCCATTCTTTTTCTGGTCAATGAACAGAAATATTTCGCCTCGACAGACGGTTCCTATATCGATCAGGACATTCACCGGATATGGCCCATTTTTAACATCACGGCCATTGACCCCAAAACCGGAAAGTTTGAGACGCGGAACGCGCTGAGTGCGCCCATGGGAATGGGCTACGACTATCTTCAAAGCAACCCGGCAGACAAGGTTGCCGGCGTGACAACCCGTTATAAGATGGGCTACGATATGCTTGAAGACGCCACGGCAGGCGCCAAACAAGCTAAGGAAAAATTGACTGCCAAGTCTGTGGAAGCTGGTAAATACGACCTCATCCTCGACCCTTCCCATTTGTGGCTCACGATCCATGAGTCGGTAGGTCACCCGCTGGAACTTGACCGTGTACTCGGATATGAAGCGAATTTCGCGGGGACTTCCTTTGCCACACTGGACAAATGGCAATCCAAAAATTTCCAATACGGCAGCAAGCAGGTAAACCTTGTCGCCGACAAGCTGCAGGTGGGCTCGCTGGGAGCGGTTGGCTGGGATGACGAAGGTGTGAATACCAAAAAATGGGACCTCGTCAGGGACGGTGTGCTGGTGAATTACCAGGCGATCCGCGACCAGGTGCATATTATCGGAGGAAAAGAATCCCAGGGATGCTGCTATGCCGATAGCTGGAGCTCTGTTCAATTCCAGAGAATGCCGAATGTTTCTTTGGAGGCAGGCAAAACGCCTTTGTCCGTCGATGACATGATCAAGGACGTCAAAAAGGGTATTTACATCATTGGTGACGGCTCGTTCTCAATCGACCAGCAGCGCTACAACTTCCAGTTTGGGGGCCAGTTGTTCTATGAAATTAAGGATGGAAAAATTGTGGGTATGCTGAAAGACGTGGCTTATCAGTCCAATACCCAGGAGTTCTGGAATTCATGCGTGCAGGTTTGTGATGAAAAAGACTATCGCTTGGGTGGTTCTTTCTTTGATGGAAAAGGTCAGCCGTCCCAGTCCAGCGCTGTTTCGCACGGAAGCGCAACGGCCCGTTTCAACGGAGTGAATGTGATCAATACTGCAAGAAAAATTTAACCAGAACAGCCATGTCAATCATATTAACTGAAGCAGAAGCAAAAGCACTATTGCAAAAGGTGCTCAAATATTCCAAAGCCGATGAGTGTGAGGCAAACATTCTGGGCGAGGAAAGGGGTAACCTTCGTTACGCAAGAAACGAAGTATCAACCAGCGGATCCCTGATCAACCAAAATTTGCAGGTCCAATCCGCCTACGGTAAGAAAGTGGGTGTTGCCACTGTAGATGAATTCAGTGACGAATCCATTGAGCGATGTGTGCGAAGATCGGAAGAACTGGCGCAACTGGCCCCGGAGAACCCCGAATACGTGAGTGTACTCGATCCCCAGACTTATCTCAAATCAAGCGGTTTTTTTGAATCGACAGCGGCAGTCAATCCTGATTTCCGCGCGGAGGCGGTCATGAAAAGCCTCGAATTGTCGAGAGCCCAGAACCTGACCGCGGCCGGCTTTCTGGAAAATCAGAAAGGCTACACCGCCATGATGAATTCCAAAGGATTGTTCGCTTACTATCCGAGTACGAGCGTCAATTTTACGCTGACTGTGAGAACCCCCGACGGAAAGGGATCGGGATATGTAGCGAGGGGATACAGTGATGTGAAAAAACTGGATACGGCCGCTGCGACCAGGATTGCCATTCAGAAATCATTGGGTTCGGTTGAGGCGAAGGCTTTGGAACCGGGCAAATATACCGTGATTCTGGAGCCGACGGCTGCGATTGTCCTGCTTGAAAATATCTATTTCAATTTTGACGCGAGGAGCGCGGATGAAGGCCGGTCATTCCTGAGCAAGCCGGGAGGCAAAACCAAGCTCAATGAAAAGATTGTCGACGAACGCGTCAATATTTACTCCGATCCCTTAAATCCCGACCTGCCAGGGTCCCCTTATTCGGGCGACGGGCAGCCCGTCAAACGGATCAACTGGATTGAGAAAGGGGTCGTTAAAAACCTGGTCTATTCCAGGTACTGGGCGCAAAAGAACAATGTGAAACCCGTTCCTTTTCCAAGTAATGTGATCATGGAAGGGGGCACCGCAACAATGGAAGAAATGATCAAATCGACCAAGCAGGGAATACTGGTAACCAAGCTCTGGTACATCCGCGAAGTGGACCCACAGACATTGCTGCTCACTGGCCTTACCCGCGACGGCACATTTTATATCGAAAACGGCGTGATCAAACATCCGATCAAAAACTTCCGTTTTAACGAAAGCCCTGTGATTATGCTCAATAATCTCGAGACATTGGGCAAGCCTGAAAGGGTAGTAAGTACAGAATCGGACCGGAATTACTTGGTCCCGCCAATGAAAATCAGGGAATTCACATTTTCATCACTTTCCGACGCGGTTTAGTTTGATGGGTTGATACGGAGGCATGAAACCTTTTTTCTTTACAAGACTTCAGTATACTTCTGGAAATTGGGATACAGACCAGCGGATGCCGTCCAATCTGCTGCATTCGCTGGTTGAGTATACTACAGTTCCCATCGATGAAAAAGAAAAAGTGGTACAGCTCAATAGTAACGAGATTTTTAAAAGCCCGTTCTGTTACCTCAGCGGCCATAAACTGGTCGAATTTTCATCCCAGGAGCGCGACCATTTCAAACGATATGTCCGGAATGGCGGCTTCGTTTTCGTCGATGATTGCAATCATGATATCGACGGACTTTTTGCAAAATCGTTTGAGCAGGAAATGGAACGGACATTCGGACCCAAGGCCTTGCAGAAGATCCCGAACAATCACCCGATTTACAATTGTTTTTTCAAATTCGAAGACGGCCCCCCAACTACTTCGTTTGAACTGAACGGCTGGGGCGACGACCTCGTGCACGATTATCTGAAAGCGATCACCATCAACGGCCGTATCGGGGTTCTGTATAGCAATAAAGACTACGGCTGCGAGTGGGACTACGATTTCAGGAACAAAAGGTTTTTAGCAGTGGATAATACGCGGTTTGGTGTGAATATCGTGATGTATGCGCTGACGGCGTAAAGGGAATGTCAGGGATTGTCAGGTGTTGTCATTTATTGTTTCAGTGTTAGCTCATTAAAGTTGTCACCCTGAGCGGACCGGGCCGCCGGGCGGTCGAAGCACGTTTCTGGCTGGGCACTACGCCGTTGGGCGCTCTTCCTAGCCAGTAACGACCTTCGGATCCGCTCAGGGTGACAATAAAAAGATCACTCAAAATTGGATAGAACATTAGAACATTATAAAACGCTCGTAGCCAAGCTACCTTTGCTGAAAAGAGAAATCGCCAAAGTCATCGTTGGCCAGCAGGAAGCGATCGATGAGATACTGATTTCTTTGCTGGCGTCGGGGCATTGCCTTCTGGAGGGGGTGCCGGGACTGGCCAAAACATTGATGGTGAAAACCATGTCTGAGGCATTGCATATGAGTTTCAAGCGTATTCAGTTTACGCCTGATCTGATGCCGGGGGACATTGTAGGAACGGAAATACTGGAAGAGGACCACGAAACCGGAAAGAAGTTTTTCAAATTCAACAAAGGGCCGCTGTTTGCCAATGTTGTATTGGCCGACGAAATTAACCGTACCCCTCCCAAAACACAGGCCGCATTGCTGGAAGCCATGCAGGAAAAAAGTGTGACTTACGGAGGAACAAACTACGAACTGCCGGGGCCGTTCCTGATCATCGCAACCCAGAATCCCATCGAACAGGCCGGTACTTATCCTTTGCCGGAAGCCCAGCTCGACCGGTTTTTGCTGTACATCAAGCTGAGCTATCCCAGTGAGCACGAGGAACTCAATGTTTTGAAAGGCACTACCGGTTCGGCCCGTGTACAGATCGGGCGGATACTGAACGATGTAGAAATCGGCGAGCTCCAAAAACTGACCAGGCAGGTACATATCAGTGATGAACTGATCGTGTGGATCAACAAACTGGTGCGTGCCTCACGGCCGGAGGGGAGCCCCTCGGATTTTGTAAAAGAGTGGTGTGACTGGGGCGCCGGGCCACGAGCGGGACAGGCATTGGTGCTATGTGCAAAGGCCAGAGCGGTCATGAATGAACGGTTTGCGGTTGTTCCGGAGGACATTCAAACACTGGCTTATCCCGTGTTAAGACATCGCATCGCCATGAATTTCAGGGCCGAAGCGGAAAATATCACCACGGATCAGGTAATCGGGGAGTTATTGAAAATAGTAAAACCGTAGTCTGGGCCATGCCCCCTGCCTCTAAAGCGATGATTAGCAGAATGCCACCCGCCTCTTTTCTGGGGCAACGAACCAAAGCAAAAAATGGCCCAAACAAATCTCCTGGCTTCCCACCTGATCAAACTCAAAAATCTTCAGCTGACCGGCAGGCTGGTGAGCGAGGAATTGATGTTGGGGATTCATAGCAGCAAACGTTCCGGGATTGGCATTGAGTTTGAACAGTACCGGCATTACGAGCCTGGAGACGACCCCAAACGCATCGACTGGAAGTTATTTGCACGCACCGATAAACATTTGATCCGCGAATCTTCGACGGAAAGCGACCGCCAGATCCGGTTTGTACTGGATTTGAGTGGCTCGATGAATTATACTGAAAAGGGCGTCAGCCGGTTGCAGTATGCACAAATTTTGCTGGCGTCACTGGCTTATTTATGCTATATACAGAACGATCAGATGAGCTTATATTCCCTGAAAAACGGGACTGTACAGACATTAAGCACCGGCGGGTCAGCCTCTTCCGGGCGGCAGGCCTTTCAGAAAATATTGGTCGGGTTGGAAAAGACGGTCGCTGCCGGCGAATGGGGCAATCAGGCGGAGGGGCTTTTAAAATTTCCCGAATTGCAAACTAAAAAGAAGGAGCAGTTGATTTTTGTCAGCGACCTCCTTCAGGCCAGTGACGAATGGCTGAGACTCGTCAAGTCGCTTGCGAACCCTTACCGTGAAATTGTTATTTTTCAGATTTTAGGTGATGAAGAGGCAAATTTCAACCTAAAAGGTTTTTACCGCTTTGTGGATTTGGAAACCGGACGCGAGATTGAACTGGATGCGGAATCGGTAAGGGAGAAATTCCGGAGTGGAATGGATGAGTATTTGGCGAATTTAAAGGAGCAGTTGCGAATCCCGCAGGTCCATCTGGTTACCGCCCGGCTGAGTGACCCGATAGGAATGGTATTGAAGACATTTTTAACCAAAAGAAAAGGATAATGGAATTGTTGCAGCCTTCCTGGCTTTGGGGGATGCTGGCTTTGGCGGTGCCGGTTGCGATCCATTTCTGGAACCAAAAAAAGGGCATAACCCTTGAATGGGCCGCCTTCCGCTGGCTTTTGGATAAAACTACACTGAATCACCGCGGGATCAGGCTTCATGAGATCCCCCTCATGCTGATCCGGTGTTTGTTGCTTACTTTACTGGCTTTGATATTGGGTAAGCCGGTGTTGGGTTGGTTGAACCAATCGGCTGAAAAACAAACCATTCACCTTGTTCAGCCTGATCGCGCCCTGGTCAGTAATTTTCGTTTTGAATTGGAAAATGCATTGAAAAAAGGGGAAAAGGTGTACTGGATCGGTCCTGAAAAAAGTCGGGTCGATGCACTTTACGGGTTTCCCAGCTCGGATGATAGCGCCTTGTATTTGCAATCAACGATCAACAAAACGGCGGAAGCGGCGAGCAGTTTTAAAATATATCTCCATCCTTCCCAGCAGCTGGCAGCGTTGCCGAAAGTGTATGTACCTGCTTCTTTCCAAATAGATGCGCTGGTAGATTCGTCGGGGCAAAAGATGGACAAGCTGAAATTTGGGCCAGGGAAAGCAGTGAAGGTGTTGTTGCATTATAAAAATTCAGTTGAAAGGGAAACAGCCAGGGCGGGCCTGATGGCATTGTTGGATGTGTACCAAGTTCATTTTCAGATAGATGTGATTGCAAATGTGAAGGAAAAATACGCCCTGGTGCTGACCGATAGTGTGTCAAAATCAATCGATCCGCATACGTTGTACATTGTTTCGGGCAAAGTCAAGAAGTTCAACGTGCCAACCAACGTATTGCAAATTACTGATTCGCTCCGGCTGCCGACCTCGGAAGCTGTTGAGAACGGCCGGTTGCCCGAACTGTTTGGCCAGGCTCTGATAGAGCACGACCGGCTGAATGAGAATAACCTACCGTTGAGCACCAGGCAGTTAAATGCGATGTTTGTCCAAACAAAGCCTGCCAGGGACCTCGGGGCCGGTCAGGCGAGGAAATGGCTGCTTTTATTGTTCGTGCTGACTGCGCTTTTGGAACGCTGGATGTCGCTGCGTAAAAATCTGAATCCCGCTTATGCCTAGATTAGAAAAGCTTGTCAGCTCCGTCACCAACCAACTGTATGTTACCGATGCGGTCCGGTGCATTTTGCTGGCAGGTTCGGCGTACCTCCTGGGCGCCGGCTTTTCACCATCCCTTGCGGTTCCATCGGCTTTTGCAGGTATGCTTGCCGGTATCTTTCTCACCCGGATTTATCAGAAGAAGAAACAGAAAGCCATCAGCCTCATCCACCAGTATTCGGGAGAGACGGAATATAGCTTGCATCTGCTGGGAAAAGACGACCTTAATATGGCGGAAAGGTTGCAATTGGAAAGGATCGCAGACAGGGAAGCTACGTTCCCATTCGGGAAACTCTATGCCGGAATCAACTGGTATTTAGCGATTTTAGCGGTCTCACTGACCTTTTATCTGCTTTATCCAAAGTTCGTTGGTTCTGCAAAGCGATCCTCCAATGCAGTTTCGGCGGAACGTCATGTAACTGAAACGAAGGACCCGCTGGTGCCGCCCGCTTTCGAATCGGCGCTGGTTTCGGTGCAGCCACCAGCTTATGCTCAATTGCCAAAGCGCCAATCGCAAGACTTGAATGTCAGCGCACTTTACGGTTCAGTGATTCGGTGGAACGTGCGGTTCGATGACGCAGACCAGCTTGCAGTAAAGCTGGTGAATAGCCGAGGCGAGGAAATTTCCTTTGCCAAAAGCCACACCTCCTTCACCTATAGCGACCGTCTGACGGGTTCCGGATTGTATTCGATCAAAGGTTATTGGAAAGATTCATTGGTGTATCAGTCAGGCTTTTACAAACTGGAAGCAATACCGGACCTCGCTCCGAAAATTGAGCCCGCTTCCAAAGAACTATATCAATACCATCATCTGAAAGACAGCCCGACGATCAAAATCTCGGCAAAGATTTCCGACGATTTTCAGGTGAAACAGGCATTTATTGTTGCGACCGTAGCAAGAGGAGCGGGGGAGAATGTGAAGTTCCGCGAAGTGCGTTTTCCATTGTCTTCGAATTTTAAGCAGTCGAGCCTGCAAAAGACAATCCATCTGAATGAACTCAATTTTGCTCCAGGCGATGAGCTTTACTATTATTGGGCAGCCGTTGACAACAAGCAGCCGGAAGCAAATTTCAGCAAATCGGATACTTATTTTCTGGTTTACAAAGACACGGCACAGGTGGAGGAGGCAGAGCTGGCAACCATGGCGGTGAACATTATGCCTGAGTATTTCCGCAGTCAGCGGCAGATTATCATTGATACTGAAAAGCTGATCGCGAAGCGAAAGAAGCTTCCCAAACAAGAATTCAATTCGGCTTCCAATGAAATTGGTTTTGACCAAAAAGTGCTCCGCTTGCGGTACGGCCAGTATTTGGGAGAGGAATTTGAGACGAGTATCGGAGGCCAGGGAGCGGAGGGCGATGTTGTCGCGTCTTTCACACATCATTCCGATGGCACCGGTGAAGGTGCCGAGCAGCGCGTCGCTGAACCCGAGCACCATCACGAAAATAAGCCTAAAGAGGAAACTGTCAAGGACCCGCTGGCGGCTTTGATGGAACAATACACGCATGCGCATGACAATGAGGAAACCAATACTTTCTACGAACAATCAACGCGAAGTTTGCTGAAAATGGCCCTGGAGCAAATGTGGCAGTCGGAGCTGCATCTTCGGATGTATGAACCGGAAAAAGCGCTCCCCTATGAGAATAAGGCATTGGAATACCTCAAATCTGCCCAGCGAAAGGCGAGGACTTATGTGAAGAAAAGCGGGTACGATCCTCCGCCGATCAAACAACAGGAAAAGCGGCTGACCGGCGAGATGAAGGACCTGGCGACTAACCTCAATTCAAGCAAAGTGTTTACCGACCAACAAATACAGCAACTTGCAAACGAGGTACTTGGGTTTCTGGATTATGGAATTTTAAGTAAACACCAGCAGGCCAGGCTACAGTGGCTGGGTGTGACACTGAGCCAAAGGTTGATCCAGACCGGGCCATTTAATGGCGGTCTACAGAACTGGCCGGTCATTGCATCGCTGCAAAAGCTGGTGAGCAATCAAGTGCTGACTGTCCATGAGAAACAAAATTTAAAAAGTGCATTATATAAATATGCAAACCGGTCGGTGCTGAGCAGGCAGGGGTATGCTGGTGAGAGGAAACTGGAAGAAGCGTTCTGGAAAGAACTTCGCTGATTTGAAAAAGCAATACGAATGATCCAATTTGATTTTGACTGGTCGGATTTGTTGAATAAAGTGGTCCTGGGCTTTGCAATTGCAATTTTACCTTTGCAATTGCGGATGCTTTACAGAGGTCGCGCGACTGGAAGTCCCATTTTTTTGGGACGTTTCGGTTTGAAGCTGACCCTTCATTTCTTGCTTTGGATTGGCATCATCGGCTTTGTCACCCAACCCTTTATTGCAAAAAAAGTATCTTCCCGGAGCCGGATCATTGCTGCAGCAAATGTTCCTTCCGGTTTTACCAATCATTTGCAAGACAGCCTTCATGCCGAACCCGTTACCCTGGCAGACTTGCGAAATTCAAATGCAGATACGCTCATTTTGGCCGGCCAGGATTTTCAGCCTGCGTTGTTTTCGGCATTAAGACAACTGGAGGGCCAGCCCGTTCTTCAATGGTTTCCTTACTTTAAAAAGGATCAGCTTCAGGCCCTGCATTGGAAAGGGATTCTCCGGAAAGGGGAAATGCAAATGGTTAGCGGGACTGTTGCATCTGCCCAAAATCAAATCATAAAAGTCAGGTATGGCAATCAAACGCTGGACAGTGCCTTCCTTAAGCCCGGCCAGCACGATTTCAGATTGAAATTTCCGGCTTTTATACAGGGGCGTACCGAAACGGAGCTGGTGCTGGGAAGAAAGACTCTGGATACAATCCGTTTTTACGCCCGGCCTGCTGAGACGCTGACCGCCCGTTTTTTACTGACCAGCCCCGATTTCGAGACACGTAATCTGGCAACCTGGCTTGGGAGAAACGGGCATGCTGTGAAATATGAGACCGCATTGTCTAAGGACTTGCGATCCAGCCAAAATATCAATACAGCCAAAGAGCCCGACCTGCTTGTGACCGGCCCCGAAAATGTGGGAGATGTTTCAGTAAAAAAGGCGGTTGACAAGGGCAGGAGCGTCCTATTTGTCAACTTTACCAATCCGGAAACAGAAGTTGCGGCTATTAATGCGGCATTGGGGACGAAATTTCGGGTCCGAAAAATCTCGAATGACGAAACCATCCGGATTGCTCCCGAACTCAGCGCATTGCCTTACCATTTTTCGGAATCGGCTTTTCAGCTGACATTGGGCCAATATCCGGTTGCTATCGAACAACGGAAAGGAAAGGTAGGCGTAAGTTTACTGACGGAGACGTTTCCCATGCTGCTCACCGGCGATAGTATCCGTTATGGCAAAATCTGGAACGAAATTCTGGCTCTGGTCCGTCCAGGACTGTCCCGCAACATTGAAATTGATGCGCCGGTTTATGCCGGAACAATGGCCCGGATTTCTGTAAACGGTTTCGGGGATTTCAGGAGGGAGTTGAAAATAGGAAGTGATACCCTATATGCAGATCAATCGCCACTGAATGAAAACTCAGGTTCGGCCACATTTGTGCCGTTGGATTCCGGCTGGGTTATGTGGCATGATTCGGCTGCCGCAGAAGTGTACGTTGGCAATGCCGGTGCCACTATGCGGGCCGCTCAAATGGATGATTTTATCCATTCCCATGAGAACTACCGCTCGTTGCTCTCGAATAGTAACGCAAAGATGAAGAGCAGCGAAAACACGGTCGGCAGAAAACTTCCTGAGTGGTTTTGGTTTACCTGGCTGCTGGTCTTCCTGACCGCGCTTTGGGTGGAAGCCAAGTTCTAGTGATTATCTTTCCGGTCCAAATCTGCCAGATTTACCTGATAAGGATAGGGAACGAGAAACGAATTGGGTTCATTGATCTTGTAGCCTTCCTGCATATACTGTCTGGCTTTTTCAAAATAAAGATCCTTTTGCTTGTTACCGGTAACTTTCATGATCAATCCCATATAGTAATTGGCCGTAGGATGTTGTTCGTAGAGCCTGAGACATTCATGCAACCTGGCTTCGGCCTTATCCAGCTCATTATCTAGGTAATACATAATCCCGAAGTAAAGCAAGGTATTGTAATGGATGTCATTTTGCCCTTCGCCCCTTTTTTGCGTCGCGATATCTTTCAGGAAGTACGTTTCCGCCTTTTCGTATTCGCCTAGTCCTGTATAAGCCATGGCCAGAAAAAAGGAAAAAGAGTGGTCCATCGTGAAAGCAAAAGGCATCATTTTTTCGGCAGCTTCAAAATCGGCTATGGCTTTTTCATATTGCCTGGCAAAGATGCAGTGCAGGTAACCACGGTAGGGTAGCCAGCGGTACGGGTCGAGCTCCACTGCTTTGTCGATATTTTCAAAGGTCTTTTCGATATTCCCCGCGAGGACATAGGCTATTCCCCGCTCCTGATATGCTTCTGCGATACTGGGGCAGATGGAAATAAGCGTGTCGAAAGTCTGGATCCAGGCGGGGTTGTCCATCTTGAACTGGTGTGCCCTTTTGGAATAAACATGAAACAGGCTGTCCTGAAATGATTTTCGCGAGCAATCGGCTACATGCTGGGCAAGAGCAGGCGCTGAAAAGAAGAGTAGGAGGATGATTGCGTTGAGTTTCATGGCTATCAGCAGGTTTATAGTAAAAATAATCATTTTACTCACTGGCGCAATCAAGCCGGGAAGCATATCTAAAAGAGCCAGAGGCTCGACCGATATCCTAACAACGGATTTCAATCCGTTGACGGACAGATGAGTTAGCCTGTCCTGGGGCGCGTGTCTCCGTACACTACTTTTGTACTCAGGGTTGAAACTCGGAGTTAGGTTATCGGTCGAGCCTCTGGCTCTTTTTCTTGTAGGTGTTGTCACTGCATGCCGTTGCAGGTGTTCTTACTGGTTCTTGTTTGGTAACCAAACGTTTTTTATTTTTTAGGAAAATAACACACTATGCAAATCTTTACTTTGCGAATGCACTTTGCTGCACTAAGACAGCTATTAAGAGACAAGTCGGAAGAGATGACTGATGATCAGAGGTTAGATATTTGGAACAAATTGAAGCGTTGCAGGACGTGATTGAGGTTTTAGAAAAGCTTTCAAAAGATTAAACCAGGAAGTGATGGAGACGAAATCAGAGTTAACCCAAGAAATCGAACGATTGCTGGCAGAAGCCGATATTGCGATAAAGGAGGCTACCAATTACCTCATCAGCCAGGGCGAAGTAGTCGACCTGGCTGAATGGGTTACGATGAAGGAATATTGTAATCGTTTTGGTGTGAAGAATGTCGAAACGGTGGTTAACTGGATCAACAGGGGCATTATTCCCGCCGAGAACGTCCGTACTATTGAAGAATTTAACAATACCCGCCTGGTTAAGGCCATACCTTACAAGGTGAAGGCTACTCGGACCGGAGGCTCTTAATCGGATTCATCAATGCGGCTTTGATGGCTTGAAAACTGACCGTCAGCAATGTAATCAGCATAGTGCCAAGGCCGGTCACGATGAAAATCCACCAGGAAATGCTGGTACGATAGGTATATTTTTCAAGCCAGCCGCTCAGAAAATAATAGGATATCGGTGCCGCGATCAGGAATGCAACGCAGACCAAAATCACGAAATCCCTGGAAAGCATGGCCCATACATTGACAATCGTGGCGCCCAGTACTTTTCTCACTCCGATTTCTTTGGTACGCTGCTCCGCGATGAAGGACGCAACGCCAAACAGTCCGAGGCAGCTGATGATCACGGCGAGGACCGCGAAGAATGTCGTCAGCTTGGCAATACGCATTTCTTCGTAGAACTTTCCGGCATAATCCTGGTCTACAAATGTGCTCTCAAAAGGAACGCCCGGGTCGTATTTTTTGAAAACGGCTTCAATTTTGCTCAATGCCGAGCTGACGCTGATGGAAGGGTTGACTCGAACGCTAACTACGTCAAATCCGCCTTTGCCAACGGTGAAAACGATCGGCTTGACCGGTTCATAGGGCGAGCCGGTGATCATATCCTTGATCACGCCGATGATGTGGAAGGAGTTATCGAACCACTTCATATCCTGCCCGACGGGGTTTTTGAGGTTCATGAATTTAACTGCCGCCTCATTGATCACCAATCCTACGGAGTCCGAGGCCAGCTGTTTATCGAAATCGCGGCCATCTACAAACTTCCAGCCTACGGTTTTTCCATATTCATAAGAAATTTCATTGAAATCAAAATCGGAAGACATGGCGGGATCTTTTCCTTTCCAGACCAAACCGCTCGTGCTCGACCAGGAATTGGTAGCAGGACTACTCGACGCGCTCATATCCAGGATTGCCCCGCTGCTGATCAGTTCACTGCGGGCTGCGTCGAAATGTTTGATTATATCGTCTGTTGACAGATACACCGTAATCAAGCCTTCGCGGGTATAGCCCACTGGACGATCTTTCGCAAACTGAATCTGCCGGTAAACCACAATGGTGCCGACGATGAGAATGATCGAAACAGTAAACTGCACTACTACCAGCGTTTTTCTCGGAATAGCCGCGAACCGGCCTGCTTTGAATGTTCCCTTTAAAACCTTAACAGGCTGGAATGAAGACAGATATAGCGCGGGATAGCTTCCGGCAATGATCGCAGTAACAATGCTGAAGCAAACACCCATAATCCAGAACAGCGGATTTGTCCATAACATTGTCAGCTTTTTGTCGGCTACTTCGTTGAAAAAAGGAAGTGCCAGCAGCACGAGCGCAATCGCAATTACGAATGCAAAACCGACCACCAGGAAGGATTCGCTGAAAAACTGCGTGATCAACTGTTTCCTGATTGAACCTACAGCCTTGCGGATACCAACTTCCTTTGCCCGTTTTTCGGACCTCGCGGTACTCAGGTTCATGAAATTAATGCACGCCAGCAGCAACACAAATGCGCCTATCACACCAAAAAGCCAGACATTCTCGATCCTGCCGCCCACGCGCTGGCCATTTTTGAATGTGGAATAGAGATACCATTTCTCCATCGGGTTCACAAAAACGTCCGGCTTGAATTTCTGCTGTTCCGGGCGTATATGCTTCTTTTTTACGTCTTTGATCCGGGCAGAGACCTGGTCTACATTGACATTGTCATTCAATTGCGCGAAAATCTGGTGGCTGTTGGGCCGCCACGGATCTTCCATTGTTTCCAGGTAAGCATTATTAGCCTGGTACAATGTATAGGGCATCATCAGTTCCAATTGTCTAAATGAAGTGTTATGAGGCAGGTCTTCGTAAATACCCGTCACTTTGAGGTCCATCTTGTTATCGACCTTGATGATTTTGTCCATCGGGTCAGCGTCACCGAAAACAGCTTTTGCTGTACTTGCCGACAGCATGATCGAGTTTTGATCTTTCAGGCCCGCCCAAGTCCCTTTTAACATTCTCAGGGTCAGCATTTCCGGCGCATGCTCGTCAATGAAATTCCCCATTTTCTTGATTTTCTTATCGCCCACGGCCAGCACGTGCCCGTTGGTCCAGGTCGACATTAATACGTATTTGAAATTGTTGCCGTAGGTCCGGCGCAGTTCCTCGCCAAGTGGATAGGGCATGGACACTTGCGTGTTGACTTCGCCATTACGGCTCTGGTGCTGCATTACCTGCACGATCGTGTCGAAGTTTTTGAAATACTTATCGTAAGAGAGTTCATCATAAATCCACAAGCCAATGAGCATAGCTACGGCCATACCCATGGCCAGACCGGTAATGTTAATAAAGCTGTACGCCTTGTTTTTAACCAGCGTGCGCAGGGAGATTTTAAAATAGTTCTTGATCATTTCAGGGCTAAACAGATAAGTGGAAGAATAGGGACTGGGTTTTCTTTTAATAAAATAGGGTTGAATGTATCTCAATGCTGCAAGCAGGTAGTAGAAGCTTGCTTTCTTTGGGCCATTTGATTTGGTCTGGATCACAAATACTTCATGCAGATCGCCTATCACATCTTCACGAAAATGAGGCGCTATGATGGTTTTGAGCAGCTTATCGATCCATTTGGGAGGATTATTCTTGTCTCTTTGCATGATTACGAAAAGCTAAGTTTCGGTTGAAGCTTTTCCTGCGGGATCGATTGCCATAATTGCTGGCGGATCTGCTGGATCTCCTGCAATGCACGGTTTCCGTAATTGGTGATGGTGAAAAAGCGCTTTCTCCGACCGCCCCGTTCGGTAGTCGCGCCACCCATCTCCGAAGTGAGAAATCCTTTTTCTTCCAATCGGTATAATGTGGCGTGGACTGCGCTCAGAGTGATACTGCGGCCCGTGGCCTGCTGAATACTCTCCCACACGTTGACTCCGTAGGCAGGCTCGGCGCAGGCGACGACGACCAGCAGGACGATTTCTTCGAACTCGCCCAGGAATGTTCTCTTCATAAAACCAAAAGATCGATTAGTTTTAATTATGCAAAACAAATAGCTTGCCAGTTTACAAAATGCGCCTTTAAATGCTAGAATCGATGATTTGTAGATTTTAATTTGTCCGAAAGCGAACAGGAAGCGTCCGGCTTGGAACAGGCGGCGAAAATATTTAAGGATGTTTTGTAACGAATCGCGAGGCCAGTCGTCTTTGTAATTGAAATGGATTTACAAGCCTTTAACCAACGCATACTTCCCGTTCAGGGGCGCCTTTTCAGACTGGCGCAAATGTTTCTTCGCAATCGCGAGGAGGCGGAAGATGCCATTCAGGATGTGCTGCTGAGGTTGTGGACGAACAGGAACCAGCTCGAAAGTTACCAGAGCATCGATGCATTGGCCGTTCAAATGACCAAAAACCTTTGTCTGGATAGACTTAAATCGCATCACAAACAGAAGATGCAGAACGACGCCGACGTCATGAGCGTCCAGGCAAACGAGTTGTCGCCGGATCGCCAGCTCGAAAACGCAGACAGCGCTGCGCTGATCCACAGGCTGATCGGTGAATTGCCGGAGCAACATAAACTGGTGTTGCATCTGCGTGATGTAGAAGAATATTCGTTCGAAGAGATTGAGCAGGTTACGGGATTGAGCAATGCAAATATCCGGGTGATCCTTTCGAGGGCAAGGCAGAAGCTGCGCGAGAATTACCTTAAAGCAAACGACTATGAAACAGGATATTGAAAAATTACTGGAAAGATATTACGAAGGCGAAACAACCATTGAGGAAGAAAAAGAGCTGAAAAGGTTTTTTCAAAACGAAGTCGTTCCAGAGCATCTGAAAAGCCACGCGGCACAATTCGGCTATTTTGTGCAGGCCAGAAATGAGTTTCCATCGTTGCTTTTCAGCAGCGAGCTGGCCATGAAGCTTGACCCGCCGAAGCAGGGCCCGGTACGTAGCTTTGGAAGCTGGCTGATCCGGATTGCCGCGGGTCTTGCGCTTCTGATTGTCGGTTTTACCGGTGGCTGGATGTTCCAGGCGAGTAAAGAAGGGGAAAGTGAAAATTTGTTCGCCAATTCAAAAGACATTGCTTCTGAAACGGCTATGAAGAATGTGCTGACTTTTGAAAAAATGAATGTAACGTCGGCAAGCGAACGTATCCATGCGATAAACCAAAGTTATGAGCTGTCGGATGTTGATAGGGACATTACGCAACTGATGATCAACACCCTCAATTTCGATCCCAATATCAATGTCAGGCTGGCGGCGTGTCAGGCATTGCAGCATTTTGCGAACGAGCCGAATGTGAGCGAGGCATTGGTGCAATCTCTTGCCATTCAGACAGATCCGAATATCCAGATTTCACTGATCGAAGTGCTTGTTTCTATCAAGGAAAAGAGGGCGGTGGCCCCTTTCCAGCAGCTGGTGCGCAATCAGGAAGTGATGGAGGTGGTCAGGCTTAAGGCGGAAGAGGGCGTTAATGAATTGACGGCTGCCGGAGCCAAGGATGTGTGAGATGGCGGTGACATCTTGACAGCAAATTAGATGATCCCAAGTGGTGTTGGTCGCCAGCATGATCAGTCAAACTTAAATTTCAATCAATTACATATTTTAATCAGAGACCATGAAAAAAGTACTTTTAATGAGTATGGGTATTTTGTTGTGCCTTACTAAGTTGCATGCACAGGAACGCGAGTACAAAGTCAAGCTTGCCAATACCAAAGACAAGAAGGTGATCATCGAAATGGCGGGAAGTCATGTGAAGGTCGAAGGATATGCCGGAGACGAGGTGATCGTACAGGCCAATGCGGGATTTGAGGCACCACCGGAACGAGCCAAAGGTCTCAAACCGCTTTATAACACAGGCGTTGACAATACGGGCATCGGCTTATCCGTCACGTCCGAGGCCAGCGGGGTAAAGATCGAAAAAGTAACCCGGAAGGACGCGAAATATACAATCCGTTTGCCTAAGAACGTCGCCCTGCTATTTCAGGAAACAAACTGGCAAAGCTCTAAAATCGCTGTCAGCGGAATGGACGGGGATTTGGAAATACGGACCAATGGAGCGGACATCAACCTGAACAACGTGACCGGCCCGATCGTTGCGAACACGACCAGCGGCAATGTCAATGTTGTTTTTTCCAACCTCAATCAAACCAAGCCCACTGCTATATCGTCGATCAGCGGCGAAATTGATGTGACACTGCCCGCTAATTCAAAGTCGGACATGAAACTGCGCTCGATCAACGGTGAAATGTACACTGATTTTGACCTAGGTGTAAAAAGCGCCAAAGGCGGCCTGTCCAAGGTGGGCGGCGGTAGCAATATTGAAGGTACTACAAATGGCGGGGGCGTTGAGGTTCAGCTGAATACGATCAGCAGCAATATTTATATCAGGAAAAAATAACAAATCACTTTTGCATCTAGCGTCATGAAAAGAAGCCTTTTAACATTCGTACTTACCTTATTGATCTCGCAGTTATTTGCCCAAAAGATCATCGAGAAACACATGCCTTACAAAGACGGGCAGACCGCCAATCTGAACCTGAAATTCGCAGACAGCATTCGGGTAAGGTATTGGGACAAGCAGGAAGTATTTGTAAAAATCAGGGCCGTGATCAACAGCAACAAGCTGAACGACGCACTGCTGGTGAAAGATCGCACCACAGCCGATGAGGTGATCCTGGAAATAGATTTCGACCGTGAAATGATGAAGCAGGGGAAATTGGAGGATTGTCCGGGAAAAAACAGAAGCACCTGGAATGACAATAACGGCGAAAACAGGTACTACATGTGCAAGGAAATCAATTATCAGGTTTTCCTGCCCCGCAATGCCAAGCTCAAACTGGAAACCATCGACGGAAACATTGATATTCAGGGAACAGGGACGCCTGTTTTTGCCAAGACAATCAGCGGGTATGTGGACATGAGCTGGCCAAAATCAAAAGGGATCAATGTGGCAATGCAGACCATTACCGGAGAAGTTTACACTGATTTTGATATCAACTTTAGAACTGAGAAGCAGAAACACCCTATTGTGGGTTATCTGCTCGAGGGAACTTCAAATGGCGGAGGCCCGGCAGTAAAGCTGGAATCGATCAGCAACGATGTTTATCTACGCAAAAAAGACTGAGGATTGAATATAACTAAGGTCTGGTTCGCTAGCAGGAGTGTCTCTTAGGGACCTCCTGTTTTTTTATTACAGAATAAAATTTCACAAATAGGTTACTTTCAGTATTATTTCAATTAAAAATGATATTTATCAATACAAAGTAGAACCATTCGCATCCATTCCGTTGATTTTCTCAATAAGTAGTTAAATTAGTCTGGTACATGTTTACTGCGAGAAAACACAACAGGACATATGAAATTCATTTGCAGCTTATTGGGGTTTGTATTGGCTAGTCAAATCGTACCTGCGCAGAATGCAGTCAGCAGCCAGGGCAAGGCGCAAACCCCCGCTACGATCACCTCCTTTGCCGAGGAAATGAAAAAATTTGAAGGCTTTTTCAACTTCTATTACGACGAAAAGGCGGGTAAGCTGTTTCTGGAAGTGGATAAGCTCGATAAGGAATTCCTCTATTTTTCTTCCCTTACGGACGGCGTTGGCAATGGCGGGCCGGAGCGCGGGCAGGCCTCTTCGGCGCTTGCGAAATTTGTGAAAGTAGGGTCTAAAATCCTTTTGATTGAACCTGTGACCAATTACAGGGCAATTTCTCCTCATGCAGCGGAAAAGAAGGCGGTCGAAAATGCCTTTGCCAAGTCAGTAATCTGGGGCTTTGTCCCCGTAGCGATCGAAGGGGCCAAATTCCTGATCGATATCACTCCGTTCATAATCCGTGACAGCCAGAATATTGGGGGGAGATTAGTTGCCCGTCGTGGTAATGCGCCGGCCGGTAATCCTTATCGCGTCGATGAAACCCGCTCAGTGGTCTATATGGAGAATACAAAGAACTTTCCAAAAAACACCGAATTTGAGGCTTTGATCACGTTTACAGGTGGATTACCGGGTGGCGGATCCGGCGGCGGCATTGCCCCCGATCCAACTTCGGTGACGGTCAATATGCATCAGTCTTTTGCAGAATTGCCCGACGATCGATACAAGCCACGTAAATTTGACCCTCGCTCTGCATTTGGCATGTTCAGTTATATGGACTTCTCCGCGCCTATGTCGGAACCGATCGTAAAGCGGTTTATCAGAAGGCACAGACTTGAAAAGAAAAATCCCAATTTAGCTGTCAGTGAAGCGGTTAAGCCAATCATTTATTATGTTGACCGAGGTGCACCAGAGCCGGTTAAGACAGCCTTGATCCAAGGCGGCGCGTTTTGGAATGAAGCGTTTGAAGCGGCGGGTTTCAAGAATGCCTTTCAGGTAAAGGAATTACCTGAAGGCGCAGATCCAATGGATATTCGTTATCACGTTGTGAACTGGATCAACCGGAGCGGGAGTCCAAGGGGTTTTTCATACGGCTCTTCATTCGTTGATCCGCGGACAGGCGAAATTATGAAAGGCGTGGTGACATTGGGTTCAGACCGTCACCGTCAGGATTATCTGATCGCTGAGGGTTTACTGCAGCCTTACGAGGATGGAAAGCCCGTCAGTAAAGCTATGCAGGAGCTTGCATTGGCGCGTATCAGGCAGTTGTCGGCGCATGAAATTGGACATACCCTCGGTTTCAACCACAATTTTGCGGCCAGTCCGAAGGAGCGTGGCTCAGTGATGGATTACCCTTTTCCGAGATTTTCTTTGAAGGCGGACGGGACGGTTGATATCTCCGATTCTTATGCAAAGGGCATTGGGGCTTGGGATAAGCGGGCCGTTATGTGGGGTTATACCCCATTTCCCAGTAGTGAAAGCGAAGAGCGAGGTTTGGAGAAAATTATGCAGGAGACCCTGAAACAAGGATTTGTGTACATTCCGGATATTGGCGGAAATGCGCACCCAACATCTCACCAATGGGACGATGGGGCCAATCCCATTGATCAGATGGCTAATATTTTAGCGGTCAGGAGAAAGGTATTGGATACATTTTCAGAAAGGGCGATCCCGAAAGGTGAGCCGATGGCGACTATGGAAGAAGTGCTGGTTCCGGTTTACCTGCTACACCGTTACCAGATTGAAGCGGTTGCCAAGTCGGTAGGAGGCCTCTATTTTACCCATGCTGTAAAAAATGACGGGCAAGTTGTGACTAAAATGGTAGAGCCAGGGGAACAATGGCGCGCACTGGAATCTCTTCTGAGCACAATTAGGCCCGATGCCCTCGCCTTGCCGGATGCATTGATCAGTAAGATACCGCCAAGGCCAAGTGGTTACCCAGCCGGTATGGAAATCTTCGATCGCCACACCGGTCCTACTTTTGATCCAATAGCTGCTGCTGAAACTGCGGCGGGAACGACATTATCGTATTTGTTTGATCCAGAGCGTGCAGCCAGATTGATTGAGTACCATGCACGGGATGAGAAACAACCCGGCCTGATGCCGGTTCTTGATAGAATCATTGAGTCGACCTGGAAGTCGCCGCCGGAAGGCGGTTACCAGGGTGAGCTGCAAATCTTGGTTAACAACTTGTGCCTCAAATATCTATTGGCATTGTCGGCAAATAAAAAGGCGGCCGAAAATGTCAGGGGAGAAGCCCTTTTGAAGGTAGAAGAACTCAGCCAATGGATGAAAGAGAAGGTCGCCTCCGCTGTACCGAAGCAAAAAGCGAACCTACTCTTTGGTTTAAATCAGATCAAGGAGTTCATTGATAACCCAGGTAAGTTTGAACCTGCCGAAGTACTTGCAATGCCTCCCGGCGCGCCGATCATGGGCTTGATGGATTTTATCGGCTGCTCACAATCAGCTCAGCATTACCCCGATTTTCTTTCCGTTCCACTCAGGGAATAACTTCTGGTCATTGTTGATTTTCAGGTGTTTGTCGGCCACTTCACTGAATACACTACGGAAGTCGGTAGACACGGGCAAATCACGGCCATCCTCCAGAGTATCTACAGACATCGGCTGGATATTGCCGTGCACAAGGCCGCCTTTTACCTGGTTCCCAAGTATGAAGTTACAGGAAGCCCGTCCATGATCGGTCCCTCCGGTTCCATTCTGCTTGACCGTACGTCCGAATTCTGTCATGGTCATAACAGTCACATCATCTTGTAACCCATTCATATCTGCCCAGAAGGCCATGATACTATCGGAAAGATCGGCGGCATTGCGGGCGAAAACGCCTGTTTTGGTTCCCTGATTGAAATGGGTGTCCCAGCCGCCGGATTCTGCAAATGCAACCTCCAGCCCAACGTTCATTTTAATCAACTGGGCAATTTGCTTAAGCGAACTGCCAAGTGCGGAATTGGGATAGCTTGCTCCGTTTGACGGCTGGTATTTGGGGTCATAAGATGCTTTAAGAATTTTCAGCGCGTCAAAACTTTCCTTTCCGGTTTCCTGAAGCAGGCTTTGGGAGGTTTTTGTGTAGAGATCTTCGAACGATTGTGCTGCCATGTTCACACCTCCGGGGTTACCCTTCATTTGAATTGCGAAGTCGCTCAACTTGCTGATCGCCAGAGATGGATTGTCCCCATAAAGCGATCTTGGCATGGCCGATGTAAGGCTTACAGCCTGAAAAGGGCTGGTAGCTTCATGGCCTAATAAACCCACAGCCCGATTGAGCCAGCCGCTCGGTGTTGTCTTGCTGAAAGGGGTGCCCGACTCCATATAATCCTGTGCGTCAAAATGGGAACGCGTATTATTAGGAGAGCCGATACCATGTACGATTGCCAATCTTTTTTCTTTGAAAACGCTTTCAAATGCTTTGAACGACGGATGAAGACCAAATTTGCCATCCAGGTCCAGTAGCGCAGCATCCGTGTCCGTAGGAGACATAAATAAAGTTGGCCTGGCTGCTTTCAGATACGGATCGGTAAATGGGGTTACAGCCATTAAGCCGTCCATGGCGCCCCGCTGAAAGATGCACACCAGGATTTTTTTTCTCTCAAACAGTTTATTGGAGTTATTGCCGGCGGCTGCGGCCCGAGTCAAAAATTGTGGGACCCCGCCCATTCCAATACCAAACAAGGCAAGTCCGCCGGCTTTTAGAAATCCTCTTCTAGTTGCCATAGATTTTATATTTTAAAAGTTTTGAGAATTATCTGCGCTGAAATTCCGGTGAACCCAGTAAGATACCCACCACCTGGGCCATCATGCTTTTTGGGGTCGGCGCTTTTGCCAGTAAAGGCTCCTTGATTTTAGCCGTATCGACTTTACTAACCGCGTTGCTTACTTTCTTTTCCAATTCAGGATCGTTTAAAAGGGGTGTCAGCATCGTCACAGTTTTTGAAAGATTTCTTTCTGGCATAAGCAGCGTGCCGTAGGTAATCAGAGCCTTGTCGGAACTTTCGGGTTCATGATTATGATTCAGTCGGAGCAGGTCTATTTTAACACCTGATAATTTACCGCTTGCGACTGCCAGGCCGAAATTCATTCGATTCAACAAAGCGCCGGTATTAATCCAGTACTTAGCGTAGTCAGGAAAACCGGTCGGAGCCTGATAATGATAAATATCTTGCCCCATCCGCCTGGTCCATACATATAACTGATTAGGTTGCTGAACATCTGCATCAAGACCACGAACTGTGCTGATGGCCAATTCAAAAGGTGATTTTGTCTTTTCTCTTACGGCACTTTTAGCCCAGAACTCGGGAGCGTAAACCATCGTAGTAAGCACGGCTGAAATGTCACCGTCTTTTGCACGAAAGGTCGCGGCCATTTTGTCTATCAGGCTTTTTGGAGGCGTATCGCTCACAAATCGGATAGCCAGTTTTTTGCAAATAAATTGTGCTGTTGAAGGGTGGTGGGCGAGCATGTCCAGCAGTTCGACACCTTCCTTGTAACCTCCGCCCGCGCTGAATTTTTTCCCTAGTATTGTTTTCTCGCCGTTGTCATGCCTGGACTGAATAAACCTGAAATCACCATGCTCCGCGGGATCGTTGCTCTCCGTATTACCGTCCGCCTTTGCCTGGGGTTTGTTTTGAATCATGCCCGCACTAGCGTTTGGGCCCATTGGGTATACCGTCCAGCCGGTAAGAACTCTGGCAGCCTCGGTAACGTCGTTTTGTGTATAACCACCATCTACACCAAGGGTGTGAAGCTCCATCACCTCCCGTGCGTAGTTCTCGTTCAATCCGCGGTTCTTTTTTTTAGCGCTCATTTGTGCGGCGTCCTTATCCGTTTCCTGGTTCGAAACTGAGCTACTGAAATTGTCGAGATAGTAAAGCATTGCCGGGGCCTGAGCCGTCGCAAGTAAAAGATCACCAAACTTGCCCGTTACTTGAGGGCGGATTACGTCGCGTTCGTACCCGAGCACGAATGGAGCACATGGATTTTTACTCAGCGAGACGTTGAAATGGTTGAACCAGAATTCTGTAAGAACTTCGCGAAACTGGTTTTGAGAATAAGTCGCACGTAAGATCTTTTGATTAATAAGCTGTTTGAATAAATCATTTTGTGGGAGGTAACCATTTGCTTTCATGTATTCTGCAAGCTCAGCTTTATCATCCTTCCCGTCGCTTTGTGCCAAGGAATCCTTCGTGCCGCCATCGCGTAGGGCCATTCGCTTTACACTCCCTCCTGCGGGGTAAATGCGCGCAATTTCACTGTTGCTAAGATTTAATGCATCGTACGATGCCAGCATGCGCTTCAGTGTATCGTCGTCCATGTTGCCTTCCAGCTGGAGTGCAAACCATCGCTCTGGGCCTAGTCTGATTACTTCTTCGATTTGTCCAGTTTTTGCGCCATAGGTGAACCTGCTCAGCAAATGGGCGGCAGCTTGTCTTTCGGTAAGCCCGCCTTGCGCATAAGGAAATCCGGCGGGTTTGTAACCGACATCCTTTTTGAAGGAAACCAACGAAAAACTAAAGGCGGCAATTAGCGTCCAAAACAAGGACATTTTCGTTTTCTTCATCATAGAAACACATTTTTAATTGATAAATGGTGTTAGACAAAGAGTAGTTAAAAAAGGTTTAACAGTTACTGCAAGGATTGGGCCACAGCAAAAATACTGCCCCCAACGAAGGTAGGTTACACCCCTTTAAACCAGCAGTGTCACCACAAAAAAGCAAGCTATATAAAGTGAATAAATTATAATTGTAGCTAGTTAGATAAGCGGTGCTTTGACAATGAATATTAAAAAGTTCTTGATTCATTAACATTTTAATTGCCCTTTTATGAAAACGCAAAGCAAGTATCTGGATGAAATTAATCGTCTGTTGGCGGACTACCTCCTGGAAATTCAAAAGTCGGATCTTAAGCCTTTGTCAGCTCAGGTCTATCAGGTTCAGTCTAAGAATTTTGTGAGATGGATCAATGGCGAATTTACGCCAGGCGAGGTAAAAAGGGCCAAAAAGACGAGAGACAAAAACTAGATCATTCTAAAAATCACACTATTCAACGTTCCTACCTCACCCGCTGGCATACACAGCAAGCGTCAGCGTTCCATCAGGGGTACTATCCGCCATTTTATGCTCTTCCAACGGCCAGCCGTACTTTTAGGCCAGATGACTTTTCAATATCAAAAATACCACAAGGTTCGAAAACAAAACACCTTCAGGTAATGGCTACCGGAAGGTGTAAGATATACTCAACGTTTATAACATATTTCAGCTTCTTCCGGATCAAAAACCTCAAAACGAACGCTTCGATCAAATAGAGCCAGAAATAAGTTACAATAATACTATACGAATTGTATTTTGGGTGTAGATAGTCATAATTTATGTTGTAGCAATTTCTCTACAACTTCGATTGAGTATTTTTACCTAGTTTTGGAGTCTCCGCATATTCTTTTGGGAAAAATTTGTCTGTACATTTAAGGATGATTGCCCTTCGTATATAGATGACAGTACAAACAGATTGGTTTCAAAATCTGCACGCATGAATTTATCTTTTCTGGAGTGGCCGGTTAGAAAGCAACTTGCCAAGGAAACAAATATCCTGCATAAAGCCCGGATCAGGATCTTATCATACGCCCTACATCTGAGGCTCTTGACAACCGGATTACTCTTTGCTTTTTATCTCACACAGAATTATCAGATCCAGACTATACGGATCGCAGTTCTGTTTAGTATCGCTATATTTTTCTATGTTGCTGTAGCCTTGGGCTTCGCCTGGCGTAAAGCCATACATGGGGCTGTGCTGATCTTTCTTACGATTATTTGGACGAATCTGTTTGTTTTCGACAACGGGTTCCACTTGGTAACTCTTCAGTATGTCGCAATCGTGAGTACATGCGCGTTTTATGGTCTGGGTAACTTCTGGGGGTTGACCTATTCGTTAACTGCAACTGTGCCTTTTGCGATTTATATTCTGACCGGACACCAGGCAGGCGTTGTGGTTCCCTGGGGGCCAGAAGGCTCCGGTAACTTCGGCCTGGGTATCATGCTGTTCCATAACTTTTTCTTTCTGGTCCTGATCAATTACTACTTTTTTAATTCTTTTTACGACACCATCCAGGCGCTCGACTCGCGGACCACCGACCTTACTGCCATTTTGACTTCGCTGGAAGAGTCGCGTAGGAAACAGGAGGAGGAACTAAGTCATCAGAAACATTTGCTCGCAAGTATTTCACATGATATCAAAAGTCCTCTGCGATTTCTGATGACTACCACAACGCGGCTGGCGAGAAATTATCCCGATCTTCCTACCGTGAGGGCAATCAGCCAATCGAGCAGCCGGCTTTATAATTTTATGAAGAACCTGCTCGAATACACCGAGCTCAGATATAAGAGTAATGCGGTTGGCTTTGTTTATCTCGATCTTCATGAACTGGTAGAACAAAAGTTCGAGATTTTTGCTACCGAGGCCGACAGCAACTCCAATGTCTTGGTTAACCAGATATTACCAGGCGCCATTCTTAAAAACAATCCGCAACTGGTCGGCATTATTTTACATAATCTGATCGATAATGCCAATAAGGTTACTCACGACGGCACGATCACTGTGAGTAGCCGGGATTTCAGAAGCGAGGTCCGCCTTACAGTGAGCGATACGGGGCCGGGAATGGACCCGAGAATTATGGGATGGATTAATAGTCCCAGCAAAATCCCCGGACCGGAACACAATTCCCAAAGCTTTGGAATGGGGTTGCTGATCGTGAAAGAATTGAGCTCACTTGTCAGCGCAAAGCTCTTTGTGGAATCAAATTTGCCTTCTGGGACGTCGGTTCATATTATTTTTTCGAAAAATAATTCTAGTGACGAATTTTCGTTATAAGAAATTATGGATATTCGATTACCTTTAAATAAGTTTTGAAAATATAGATGGCCGATGAAGACAGTACTTGTGGTAGAAGACCATTCGATCGTTCGAATGGGTGTGAAATTACTGATTGAAGATTTTCTCCCATTTGTCGACGTGATAGAGGCAGGCAGTTTTAGCGAGACTTTAAAACATTTGCAGTCAAGGTCCTTTGATCTTGTGGTACTGGATGTCAAAATTCCTGGTGGTGAAGGCTTTAACATGATGGACAAAATCAAGGCGATCCAGAGCAAGGTTAAAGTACTGGTATTCTCTTCACAGGATGAGGAGCTCTATGCTTTACACTATTATAAGGCGGGAGCAAGCGGTTATTTGCCCAAAGATGCGTCTAATGAAGAACTTGAAAACGCCATTACTTCTGTTCTGGCTGGCGGAACCTATCTCAGCAACGTGGTTCGAAATCAGCTGATCAGCAATGCAGTGCTCGAAAGGGAGCGGAAAGAAAGCCCGCTGGAGATCTTATCCAACAGGGAGCTCGAAATAATGGATATGCTGCTTATTGGTAAATGGACAAAGGATATTGCGACGGACCTGAACATCAAAGAAAGTACTGTAAGTACCTACAAAGCTAGGATTTTTGAAAAGCTGAATGTGACCAATATTCTAGAGCTTTTTAAAAAAGTTGAAATTTATAAAAAGCGAAAAGCAAGAATGCTTTAAGTGTATGCGTTTAGCTATTTTAAATACCCGCTTACATGCGCGCAGTACGCTTATCATTGTAGTTTTTACCCCTCACAACAACGATTTTAATTAATGGAAAGGGCTGTCAATTACCCCAAATCGGCGGAATTACCTTTTTTTGGTACTGTCTTGTTGACAGTCACTTTGGGTTCTGCATTATGGACCACAGTTATTTACCTTATTTATCAACTGCTTCTCATCAGATAAGCCGGGCATTTTTGGTGTGTGATAGAAACCTAATCTGTTAGGTGTCATTCCTGTTTGTTATTCAAATAATCAGCATGTTAAATAAAGTTAAACCGGCTTTTGCTGTGGTTTTTCTTAACGTTTTTTAAGACCTCCACAAATAGCGCTTCGGGGTGTTGTGAATAGTTTTGGGCACTTGTCCAAATCAGATCAAAACACCTTTAATTATGATGACGCTTTTCAAAAAATGGAATTACCTGGTCAGCTGGGGTATGTTCGCCATTGCTCTGGCCACTTACGTGATTACCATGGAACGTACAGCCAGTTTCTGGGATTGCGGTGAATTTATCGCTTGCGCATTCAAGTTACAAGTGCCGCACCCACCTGGCGCGCCCTTTTTCTTACTGATTGGCAGGTTGTTCTCCTTGTTAGCCTTCGGGGATCTTACCCAAGTTGCATATTGGGTTAATATGGTTTCCGTCTTGAGTAGTGCGTTTACGATCTTCTTTCTCTACAAAACAATCACCATGCTGGCTATCAAACTGCTGGCAAAAAAAAATACAGATCTGACTCATGGTGATATGATACTCGTTATAGGTTCCGGGGTCATTGGAGCATTGGCTTATACCTGGTCCGATTCTTTCTGGTTTTCAGCCGCAGAAGCCGAAGTTTATGGGATGTCTTCTTTCTTCACCGCCGTTGTCATCTGGGCCGCCTTCAAATGGGAAAGCATAGAAGATACTGCTGCCGGGAATCGTTGGCTAATCCTCACGGCGTACCTCGTCGGTTTATCTATTGGCGTCCATCTTCTAAACCTGGTTACGATACCTGCGCTTGCTTTGGTATATTACTTTAAGAAATTTCCCAAACCAGGTGTTTTTGGGGCCTCTGCCGCTTTTCTGCTTGGGCTGATCGTATTGGCAGTGATCAATTCCGGTATCATTCCTGGACTGCCCGAACTAGCCGGTAAATTTGAGATATTCTTCGTCAATTCGCTGGGGCTTCCCTACAATTCAGGGGTGGCTGTTTTTATCATTTTCTTCCTTGGCGCTTTGGTTTGGGGTATCAGATATTCACAGAAAAAGGGTAAAATTTTACTTAACACCGGCCTTCTTTCCCTCGCATTTGTGTTGATCGGTTACTCCTCGTATACAATGGTTTTGGTACGCTCAGGATATAACACGCCTATTAATGAAAACAACCCCAGCGGCGTACTGCGGTTTGTTTCTTATTTGAAACGGGAGCAATATGAAAACCGGCCTCTTCTCTACGGCCCGTCATTTATTTCGCATCCGGTAGGCCAGCAAAGAGGTGCCCCGGTATATGTCAAAAAGGACGGAAAGTATGTGGTTATTGACTATCGTCCGATATACGAGTACGAACCAGGAAGCAATATGCTGTTCCCAAGGATGTACAGTTCTCAGCCCGGCCACCCACAGCTTTATCAGCAAATGACCGGTGTAGCAGCAGGACAAAAGCCCACGATGAAACAAAATCTGACCTATATGTTTTCACATCAGATAGGGCATATGTACTGGCGATATTTCCTGTGGAACTTTGTGGGTCGTGAAAGCGACCAGGAAGGTGCGGGTGTTTTGCTGCCATGGAGCTCGTTTAAAGATTATCCGGCATCCCTGATGAAAAACCGGGGACATAACAATTTTTTCATGCTCCCGTTTCTGTTGGGCCTGGCGGGCCTGGTTTATATGTATGCGCGGGGCCGCAAAGATCTACTGGTGCTTGGGCTCCTGTTTGCACTAACCGGTGTCGCGTTGGTGATTTACCTTAACTCACCGCCATCGGAGCCCAGAGAAAGGGACTATATCTATGTAGGTTCCTTTTACATTTTTTGCATGTGGATAGGGTTTGGCGTAATGGGTGTCGCCGATTTCACCAGGAGGTTCATCCAAAAGCCTTTACTCCACCCGATTTTAGCTGTTGTTGCCAGCATGTCTGTCCCCATTATGATGGTTGCCGAGGGATGGGATAACCACGACCGGAGCAATAGATACCATTCAGTTGATTTTGCCCGTAACCTCCTCAATTCCTGCGCGCCCAATGCGATTTTATTTACAGGCGGAGACAATGATACCTTTCCGCTGTGGTATGTTCAGGAAGTAGAGGGGTTCAGGACCGATGTGCGCGTCTGTGTTCAGACATTTCTGGGCACGGACTGGTATATCCAACAACTGAAGCGTAAGATCAATCAGTCGGAAGCGCTGCCCTTTACGCTGGATACCAATAATTACCAGACCGGCAAGAATGAATATGTCCCGTTCTATGAAATTGCATCGGTCAAGAACGGGATCAACCTGAAGGAGTACCTGGAACTGATCCGGCAGGATAACAGGGCCATCCAGGTACCACTTACTAGTGGCGATATGACGTCTATTTTGCCTTCGTCGACTTTGTTTCTTCCCGTAGACAAGCGGCAGGTCGGATCGATGGGTATCGTGAAAAAGGAATTAGTGCCATTTATGGCCGACTCCATGAGCTGGAAAATAGGAGAGAAGGACTTGCTGAAAGGAGATCTGGTGATGCTGGACATTATTGCAAGCAATAACTGGAAACGGCCCATTTACTTCTCATCCACGATGGGGGCTTCCCATAACCTTGGCCTCCAGGAGTATTTTCAGTTAGAAGGGTATGTTTACAGGCTGTTGCCGGTGCGCGTGGAAGGCGCCTCCGACGGATATGTCAATTCGGACGTGATGTACAATAATTTGATGAACAAAACCTATTGGCGGGAAATGGATAATCCGAAAGTTTATTACGACGATACCTACCGTGGCGCACCGGTATTCACGGCCAGGCTATCTTTTCTTCGACTGGCGCAGCAGCTTATTGCCGAAAGAAAAATGGATAAGGCCAAAAAGGTATTGAACAAAGCAATGGCCGTTATGCCGGACGATACCATTCCATTTGATCAGGTGTCCGTTGGTTTCATTGGCCCGCTTTTTGACGTAGGCGAAAATAAAAAAGCATTGGATTCCGCCAAAACCATGGCATTGCGTTCTGACGAAAACCTCACATGGATCAAGAAGAATGGAGGCGAGCAGAGCAGGGATGTAAACGTAGATCTTTTTATTCTGCAGAGCATTGTGCAGGAATGCAGAAGGGCGAAAAGGGATGTCGAGGCCGACAAATACGATACCGTTTTCCGAAAGCATTTGCTGGCCTTCAATATGTACAGCGGGGAAAAATAGAATAGGCAAGGTTTTATTATTGGATGGGCAATGTGAAATTGTAGCATTGCCCATCTTTTTATTTTGACCAATGGATAACAGGAAATTGCCGGAAAACGGCTCACTCGTCAAGTTCAAAAGATTTGACGAAGACGACTGGAAAGAAGGTGAGTTCGATGAGCAGAACCAGATGTTCATCGAGATCTATGCACAGGAAACCGTTACCCATAACAGCTCAGATATTATGGAATGGCGCTATATGGAAGACATATAGGCAACACGGAAACTGCATGGCACTGCTTTTTTAGCGGGACCTGGAAAAAAATCTTGGTTTATGATTGAAGAGCTTTGGTACAAAAACGCAGTAATATATAGTCTCGATCTCGAGACATTCATGGACGGAAATGACGATGGTACCGGTGATTTCGAGGGCTTGTGTAATCGATTGGACTATTTACACGCACTTGGCCTGGACACAATCTGGCTAGCGCCTTTTCAGCCTACTCCCAATCGCGACAATGGTTATGATATCAGCGATTTTTATGGGGTCGACCCTCGCCATGGATCCAGCGGGGATTTTGTCGATTTTATTCATAAAGCCAGAAAGCTTGGGATCAAAGTGATTATCGACCTGGTCGTGAACCACACCTCCGATGAGCACCGCTGGTTCAGGGAAGCCCGTTCTTCAAAGAATAACCCAAGAAGGGACTGGTACGTGTGGTCGGACAAGCGCCCCAAAAACTGGAATAAGGGGATGGTTTTTCCGGGTGTCCAGAAAGCAACCTGGACGCGGGACAAGGTGACGAAGGCTTATTATTTTCATCGTTTTTACGAATTCCAACCTGACCTCAACGCTGATAATCCACAGGTACGTGAGGAAATTAACCGTATTATGGGTTATTGGCTCGAACTCGGGATAGCCGGATTCAGGGTAGATGCCGTGCCTTTTATGCTGGAATCGCCGTCTCTCGACGGTAGAAAACCTTCCATGCACTTTGAGTACCTGAAAGAGATGAGGAGCTTTCTCCAATGGCGGAAGGGGGATGCGGTGCTTTTGGGCGAAGCCAATGTATTGCCAAACGAGAGTAAGAAATATTTCGGCGATGAGGGTGATGGGATCCACCTGATGTTCAATTTTTTTGTAAACCAGTATACTTTTTACGCGCTGGCTACTGCCGATACCACGCCGCTTATCAAGGCCCTTGAAGCCACCAGGGATATTCCGGCAATGAGCCAATGGGCACATTTCCTGCGCAACCACGACGAACTGGACCTGGGGAGACTTACCGAAGAAGAGAGGCAAAAGGTTTTCGAAAGGTTTGGGCCTAATGCCGACATGCAGCTTTACAACCGTGGTATCAGAAGGAGACTTTCCCCAATGCTCGGAAACCGTGCGCAGACTGAATTAGCTTATAGCTTGATGTTTTCCTATCCCGGTACACCTGTAATCCGTTATGGCGATGAAATTGGGATGGGAGACGATCTGACATTGAGCGAGCGTGAGGCGGTCAGGACGCCCATGCAGTGGTCTTCGGAGAGGCAGGGAGGGTTCTCAAAAGCCGAACGGCTTGTTAATCCCATTATTAAAGATGGCTACTATTCTTACGAACATATGAACGTGGAAGACCAGCGCAGGGACCCGTCCTCGCTGCTCAATTGGATGACTACCTTGATCCGCCTTCGAAAAGAATGTCCGGAGATTGGATACGGAGACTGGGAAATCATGGACACAGGTTACAAAGAGATACTCGGAATGAGATATACCTGGAAAAGCAGGGTATTATTGATCTGGCACAACTTCGAAGAAAAGTCACTAGAGCTTATTGTTCCTGAAAAACAGGCTGGTACCGGCAGGCTTGTAGACCTGATGAATAACATTGAGAGTGTTCTGGATGAACGTGGCAGGCACACCATTACATTGGAGGCCTATGGCTATCGCTGGTTTAAGGCTTATCCCGAATAAGTCAGTCCAGTAGTTTGTAGCCATCATTTAGGAATAATTACAGGTCTTACTTGCATAAATATTATTTTTCCATTTATTTTTATTTATTCAGCGGGTTTTGGAATCCAAAATCGAGTTTTTGATTTGTGGTTTCGCCCTTTATCTTTTGTTATCTTTTCAAATTGTATGTAAAATTTCTTAGTGGGTCTACCTATTGTCACATTTTTGAGAGGCAAGGGTCGCCTGTTGGACACCGTTCCTGATCGATGTACTATTTTGGTTTAATCATTTAAATTTTACCGGATGATTGGATTATTTACTCATATACTCAATGACTACCATAGACGTAATTCCTCTGATCGAATACCCTACTATAGAATATTATGAAAAAAAGGCATGTGAGTTATTTGAGGCCTGTAAATCAGTAGACAATCACACCATTCAATATATCCGAAAATACCATCCCAATCCTGAAAAGCTGGCAGATATCAACAGGCCAGTAACCAATTTCAGAATGGATGATGCCCGACTGATCCTCGCCAGGCAGCATGGGTTTGAAGATTTTGAGGCATTTTGCAGTCATATAGGCGAGTACGCCAAGGATGGATCGTCTACCAGGCTATTTGAGCAGGCAGTGGAAGCTATCATTCGCGGTGACACCGATTTGCTGGCCGCATTGATACATAGCAATCGGGGGCTAGTTCAGAGCCGCTCTTCGCGCGCTCATAAGGCTACGTTGTTGCATTATGTGGCTGCCAACAGGATAGAAAGCTACCGACGGAAAACGCCGGAAAATGCGGTTGACATCACCGAGATCCTGTTGTCTTCCGGCAGTGAAGTGGATGCCCTGGCAAGCGTCTGCGAACACAAATGGGGTACAACTCTCGAACTTACCGTTTCAAGCCCGCATCCTGCAAAAGCAGGAGTACTATCCGCATTGGTAGAAAAATTACTGGACCATGGGGCGGCGATCAATGGGGTAGTGGATGACGGCTCCCCGCTCGCCACTGCCATTTATTTCCATCAGCCCGAAGCCGCAGACGCGCTGGAAAGGCGTGGGGTACGAATCGACAATGTGGTTCTGGCCGCTGCGATGGGAAAGCACGAAATGCTTGATGAATACTTGGATGGTTATGGCAGGTTGCTTCCAGGGGCACCGCTGATCAACGTTGGATGGCTTAAGAATGTTAAAACACCGCAAGCCAATATAGAGTTGGCACTGGTTTGGGCTGCTATGCTGAACAGAAGAGAAACCGTTGCCTATCTGCTGGACAGAGGCGTCAGTACGTTGTCTCGTGACCAAAAACAATGGACTGCATTGCATTGGGCAGCATACCTGGGTTATCCTGAAATTATCGATTTGCTGCTGAAGAGAAAGGCGCCCCTGGAAGCCCGTAACGAATTCGGCGGGACGGTTCTAGATCAAACGCTCTGGGCGACGGTCAACAGAGGGTTAGGTAGCCACCACCTCGAAATTATTACTAAATTGATTGAGGCCGGTGCCAGAATACACTCATGGTGGCTATTTGCTGGTCTTACTCCACCCCTGGACGAGCGGGTTGCCGAGGTCCTGCAGAGATATGACATATAGGAGTAATGCTCAAACTTATACTTGTTGTTTTTTTACTTGTGGGTAGTAGCGGTCTTTCTCGCCAGCGACTCGAAATACACGGAAAGCCTGCCCAAGGCCTGGGATGAAGGCATACTGCTGACAAGTGGCACCGTTGGCTCGCTTATATGGTAAAAAAGAAGGTAACCTAAGGTTTTCACCGGAACGAGCGGTTATTTGGGATTCGAGGTCTAATGATTGGTCTTCACCGCGACGAATTTTCGTAAAAATGGATACAGCAGCAAGTTGCCAGGGAGGATTACAAAACTGTCTAGCAACACTCTGACATTCCTTATGACAGGGAATCGCCCTTTTACACTAAAGGGAAACTTGGCATTTGCAGCGGGTTTGCGGGAAATGCTTATACAAATTATACGCGTTTATTGAGCTACAACACATTGAGCCTGCTGGCTGGAAAGACAATTTCGTTCGAAAAGCTCGGCATTCCAGGTCAATGTGAAAAAAGAGGCTGGGGAAGTAAAAATTGGTTAGGAAATCGGTGGGGTAACCCTTTTGAAGAAACTTTTCGAAAAGTGGAAAATTGTATCGGCCAACGAGGTGGCAGCTGCGGACGTAAACAGAGGATCGTTCGCATTTAGGTGTAGCTGTGGCGGGGAAATTATATGACAAAATGCAGAATGGCTCTAAAAACTAGTTCGGAAATTAAGATTTGAGTCGCAGTTGAATTTATATGAAGTTAACAATCAGTTAATTACATGCAATGTGGGGTATGTAAAAATAATCCAAGAATAATTTGCACTTTACTGTAAAACTGAAAAGGTGTGTGGATAAATAGTGGCAAGCATGATTTTGAAATCATATCTTGCACTTAGATATTCACCATGATATTGATTTCCACACATGCTTATTTCATCATCTATGCCGGGCTTTCCGGTAACCCTCTTGTTAATTTGGATCGGCGCATCACTCCAGCTGGTTGCCCAGAATACACTCGAATTTGTTCAGGATGGCGTAAATAACAGCTCTCCGGTGCCAGTTCCCAAAGGGCCGACTTCCATCCCCCAGACGCTTACTTTTTATTTTAACAAAAATGGCAGCGTAGATGAGGGCATCTATTTTCAAAAGCCAGGGACTGATTTATCTGTTACTTTTAGTTTTGATGATCAGCCTTATGTGACTGTTCCGCAGCATGTTACCGGTATGACGTTCGGTGCAGCATCCGGTGCCAGCACAGCCCAGATCAAGGCGGCTCCGGTTGTGAACACTAATTATTATTATACCGACACCACCAGGACTATATTCACCGCCCATCCTGACGGCCCCGCGGGGCGGGGTATCAACCTCTATGCGAATGCAGGGCTGCAGGTTTTTCTGTCCGCAAAGCCGCTATTGCTTTCGAACGCACCTAAGGCAGATACCAACAGATATTATTATGGCAAATTACGTCTGCAATTCAGTCGTCCGGTAAAGAACCCGGTCATTTCATTGGTGGGGCTGGGTGCTACGACCAACTTTGGCAATAAGCGACTGGGTTTCACCACTGAGTTAGAATTGCAGACGCCCACACTGACCCTGACAAGACTATCTGGCAACAAGGAAATGTTGATCGACCCGTCGAAAAAGAAAATCCTGCACTCCAAATCTCCCATTACCGGCAATTGCGATACCGGCGCCGCCTGCGGCAGTGTGCTGATCAAAGGATCGGATATCAGTACGCTGGTGTTTGGGGTATATCTCCGGGCCGATGGCGGTGAGGGTGTTTGGGGTACTGAAAAAGTCACCAATTCAGGTGATATGTGGCATATCACTGTCTCTCTCCCTGAGCAATAAGTTTTGCCTCGGCCCTCGCCTCACTTTTGATCTTCGCGCGATGCATTTCCCCCCAGTTAATCAACGACTCGAGCACAGGGTCGAGCGTGTCGCTGTATTCGGTGAGCTCATATTCGATCATCAGGGTCGGTTCTGTATAGATTTTTCTTTTTACAAAACCATTCATTTCCAGTTCCTTGAGCTCGTTGGACAATACCCGCGCCGAAATGCCCGTAATCGTCCTCTGTAGGTCGTTGAACCTCTTATTGCCTTCCGACAGCGCGATAATGACCCTTAATTTCCATTTCCCGCCAATTACATAAAGAGCGTCGCCCACTGCGCCTAGTTTGCCATTGCATTCGACAGAAGTGGGCATTGTCTTCGTTTTATCCAGTTTGCGCATATGAGATTGCTTACCAAAAGGTTATCACTAACCTTTTGTATACTACTAACATTTTATTAGTAAAGATAGCTAATTTTGTTCAAAACAAATATGATAATGAAAGCAAAAAAAATCATCACCATTGCATTTACCGCTATTGCATCTCTTCTCGTGGTTGTTAGCGGCATTATGAAGCTTGTGAAAAGTGAGGAGGTGGTCGCCGGACTCAGCAAAGTAGGGGTAGGGGATTATCTGACGGTCCTGGGTATGATGGAAATCGGATTTACCGCGCTGTTCATTTATCCGAAGACCATGAAGATCGGCTTTTTGTTATTAAACTGTTATTTTGCTGGGGCTATCGCTACCGAATTGTCACATGGCACGCCATTCAACGCAGTGTTGCCGATGGTATTGATCTGGATCGCCGCATTTCTGAGGGATTCCAGTATTTTCCTCCCTGTAACACAGCGATCGTCCACTGCGGCAAACTGAAAGTCAGACCTTTTCTCGTAAGCCTGTAAACCAAGCTGCCCGCAACCGGTTTCCCTCGCAGGCAGCTTGGTTTAATATCGTTGAGAAGTTTCTAGACGAGATGACCCGGAGCACTAATGACAGCAGCCTTCGGGACCGCTTTTAAGATGATCGTACTTGTCATGGTGGCGCAGCCAATCCATAACACCGTCTTCATTCCTTCCTTTTGGGGTAAGGTCCAGGAAGTTGTGCGCACCCAGCAAAATGTCGCCGCCTCGTCCGTAGCTCGAATACGTATGGTAAACTGCCCCGGAAGCATCTTTAAAAAATACGCTGGTTCCCGGTGACTCGGTACCCGAATCATGGGCCGCATATTCGTAATTGTAATACACTTCGCCATTTTTGATCTGATCCTCGGTGAAGGACACCTGGTAATCGTAGTTGAAGTCGCTTTCGAAGGAGGACACCCATTTGAAATGCCATCCCATTCTTTTTTTAAAAGGAAGGATCTTCGAAAGCGGCGCGCGCGATACCGCTACCACGGATACATCGTGATGGGCCAGATGCAGATTGGGGCCGTCGATGTGATCGGCCATAAAAGAACAGCCTGGGCAACCTTCTTCCCAATCCGGCGCAAACATAAAATGATAAATCATGAGCTGGCTGTTCCCCGCAAACAGGTCGGCGAGCGTGGCGGTACCTTCCGCGCTTTCGAAACGGTAGTCTTTAACCACTTTTGTCCAAGGGAGGTTTCTTCTCTGTTCGCTAAGCGCATCGCTCAGTTTGGTCAATTCTTTTTCCTTCTTTAAAAGTGCCTTACGGGCTGCTATCCATTCTTTTTCTGAAACAACCGGGTGACCTGACAGGCCCGGGCCCGGAAGTTTGGCTAAAAGTTCCTGCTGTTTGTCCATGGTGTGCAAGGTTTTGATTTGTACAAATCTCTCACATAAAATAAAAAAACAGGATGTGCGATAGCGTCTAATATGGGGGGTATTTGAGACATCTACTGGATTTCTGGCTCACGCTCAGCCTTACAATCATCGTGAAGCGTGTAAAAACAAGCCCGATTTGCGGCGGAACACGGGCAGCCAGACCCGTTGAATTGCCCTGCGTTTCTGGTACGATTATTTTTATAACTATACCTGTAATTTCATATAATCAACAAACATAGACGATCATGAAAACCTTAAAATTGAACATCATGGCACTGGCGATCATGGGATCAACCGTTGCGTTTGCGCAAACAACGACCCCATCGAGCACCACACCAACCAGTACAGTACCTGGCACATCAACGCAGCCGGTAACGGTTCCGGGCAGTACAGTTCAGCCTTCTACTTTGCCTGGTGCCAGCAAGCCTGGCAGTACAGCACAACCAGCGACCAGTACCATACCGGGCAGCTCTTCACAGCCGGCAACCATACCGCCTGGAACATTGCCAGACAGGTCTACAACAACGACTCCTACGACTACCAATCCGGTAAGTACGCCGCAGCCTTCCATGAATGTTCCAAGGACCGGAACTCAACCTGCGGCAGCGCCAGGCACAGTACCGTCTTCCAGTATCCCGGGAAGTTCGACATTGCCTAACAGCAACAATGTACCAGCAACAACTTATCCAGGTACAACCACGCAGCCTTCGACCATACCTAACAACACAACAACACCTTCTGCGACTGTGCCAGGAAGTACTTCCACTCCCTCTACAATTCCTGGCGGTGCTGGAAGAATACCTCAAAAATAATCGGGTCATTGATCATACAGTCCCAAAAGCAAGGCCTGCCGGAATTCCGGCAGGCCTTGCTTTTGGGCTAAATTCCCGCTTTATGCTTATTTAATTGGATTTTCGTTCAGGATGTCCCGTTTTTCTCTTTGCATTGTATCAAACTCGGTTGCTGGATTGAACCATTTGTTGCCGGCTACGGTGCCGATGGCAATCGCCTTGCCATCGACGAGCTCAACTAAGACTTTATTACTTTTTAGCAGATCCCAGCTCGCAACATTCCCTATTTCCATACATCTAAAAAGAAATCTGCCTAAATATGGAGCATCGAAGGCCCCTCCGCCGTTTGGCCCCGACAAAAACATTGCATCGCCACCAAACGAATATTTAGCGCCTTTTACATTCAGTTCGAGTTCAGCTGTAACATATTGTTCGTTGTGAATATAAATGTGAACAGCTTTAATGGTTCCTATTTCCATGATTTAGTCTCTTGATAATAAGCGTATTGGTACCAAAATTATACCCCAGACCAGAAATAACAGGATGATGACCTTAAACCGCTGGATTCACTTACTTCACCCTCAAATATATACGTTAAGCGTAAAAAATGTAGTAATACTATTACTTAAATTTCGATATTATCTATGATATCCGCACCCATATTGTAGAATAGTTCAGCAAAAGAGCCTGTCCAGCAGCATGTTGAAAATTTTGGCTGCGGGAGATCAATGAGGAGAGTATGGAGGGTCTCTTTGGACGTCTTTAAAATAACCAAGTTAACTTCTGTTCACCTCACCTTTGCTTTGTGATGATTTCTATCCTATTGCTTCTTTTGCTGTTCCGGGATTTTTGTCCTGTAAGTGCAGCCGTGACCCAACATGAAAAGGTAATAATGCCTGTGCGGTTTTACAGGTATGAGAATTTTGGCGCAGGGACCGTTCATTTTCGGAATGGGACCAGGGCGAAAGCGATGCTTAATTACAATTATCAGTATGGGCGGGTTCAATTTATAAGTGCGGCAGGGGATACGCTTTTATTAACGGGAAAAGAAAAAATAGCACGAATAGAAATCGGTCAGTCGGTATTTTATCCAAGTGACGAATATGGTGAACTTGAATTGGTGAAGCAGGCTGTTCAAGTGTCTCTTGCAAAGAAAATCAGCTGGTCCCCGGCAGGTAATAAGCGTGATCATTCCGATCAGAAATTTACCGCAGAAAGCAGCAGTCAGCCCGCTGCTGCATTCATAAGCAATCAGGATGGCAGCTTTCAGTGGCAGAATAATTCATCTCCGGAAGTACATCAGCTCAAACCGACTTTTTACCTGATCGACTATAACCACCGTTTTCACGAAGCAGGCAAGGCGGTCTTTTTAAGGATCTATTCCCGGAACAAGTCAGAGCTGCTCCGTTACTTCCGTAAAACTAAGGTCAACTTCAGATGCGAAGCCGATCTGGTCGCGCTGCTGGACTTTTGCGACCGATCGTTTTGATAAATCCCCGTTTTGCTCATTAGAATCTGTTTAAGATAGGTATATCCGGGGGAATAATTAAGTTCGTATCATTTATCACCATCGGAAAGCCGTATTGTATGAGAGCAAGAGTACTGGTGTTATTCCTTCTGGCGTGTTCAAGTGTCCTGGCACAGAAGAAGGAAGATTTTACGACTCTGGAGCAAGTATCCGCAATGGAAAAGCGTGCTCACAGATTATTTTTTGACGATCCTCGGCGAATGCTCAGGGCCAGTTCATCGAATCATTTTGATGTTAAATACTACCGTTGTGAATGGGAGGTCGACCCGAATGTACGGGCGATAGCTGGAACGGTCACGACGCATTATGTGATGACATCGGCCGGAAACACGATCTCATTTGATCTTGCGGATAATCTTACCGTTTCCTCCGTGACCCAGCGGGGCATTCCCTTATCGTTCACGCATTTGGGCGGCACAATCGATGTGTTATTTCCTGCGGCTGTTGCGGCCGGAGTGAAAGATTCGATCAGCATTGCTTACAATGGGGCGCCGTTTTCCCCCGACGGCTCGTTTGAAGTGACAACCCACGGTTCCGGCGCAACGCTGGCACCGATTATGTGGACATTAAGTGAACCTTTTGGCAGCAAAGACTGGTGGCCCTGCAAAAATGGCCTGGATGATAAGGCGGATTCTGTTGATATTTATATTACCCATCCTGCTCAGTATCAAGCTGTCTCAAACGGACTTCTGCAAAGCCAGACCGCTCTTCCGGGGAATAAAATGGTTTCCTATTGGAAGCATCGCTACCCCATTGCCAGCTATCTGGTTTGTATGGCGGTTTCCAATTATGTTGTTTTAAATCACACGGCAAATGTTTCCGGCGAACAGATCGCGATGCAAACATTTTGTTATCCCGAAAGTCAGGCGAGTTTTGGAGCCGGGGCTGTAGAAGCTTTAGCCCAGATTGATTTTTACACGAATCTTTTTGAAAAATATCCATTCCGAAAGGAGAAATACGGCCATGTCCAGTGGGGTTGGGGAGGAGGAATGGAGCACCAGACCTGCTCATTTATGGTAAATATGAACAACGAACTCGTAGCCCATGAACTCGCGCATCAATGGTTTGGGGACAAAGTTACTTGTGGGAATTGGGAGGATATCTGGCTCAACGAAGGTTTTGCGACGCATTTGGCCAGCATGTACCTGGAAAATAAATCTCCGGCAAATACGCTTACCCGGCGCAATGCAGAAATCCAGTACATTACATCAATGCCGGGCGGATCGGTGAAAGTGCAGGATGTTACCAGCATTGACGCAATTTTTAACCAAAGGTTGAGCTACTATAAAGGGTCACATGTGTTGTATATGTTGCGCTGGATTTTGGGCGATGCGGTTTTTATTTCCGCTGTAAAAAACTACCTGGCCGACCCTACTTCGGCTTATGGCTTTGCCACGACGGCCAAATTCAAAAGCCACCTGGAAAACGCCAGCGGCAGGGACCTGACATACTTTTTTGACCAGTGGTTTACCGGCCAGGGATATCCTTCCTATCATGTCGACTGGTTTCCCGGTAATAATTCAGTTCAGATCAAACTCAGCCAGAATACCTCCGACGCGTCGGTGGCCTTTTTTCAGCTGCCCGTTCCGCTGCTTTTCAAAAAAACGGCCACTGGTGAACAAAAGCTGGTAATCCTGAACAACACATCAAATGGTCAGGTATTTACGGAGAACCTGGGTTTTGTACCGGACCAGGTGGTTTTTGACCCGGAACTTTGGCTGATTACCCGGAACAATACCCTCACTAAAGTTTCCGATCCATTGCCCGTTACCTTTAGTGCCTTCAATGGCACGTGCATCGGCGACGATGTGAAACTCGAATGGGCGACGTCGGAGGAAGTCAATGCCGCCTTTTTTGAGGTACAAAAAAGTAGTGACGCAGTCCAATGGTATTCCATCGGGCACGTCGATGCTTCGGGGAATTCGCTGGAAAGAAAAGAATATCGTTTCAATGATCTATCAGGGGCAGCCCCAAGGAATTATTACAGGATCGCTGAGACAGATTATGACGGAAAAGTGCAATACACGCGCATTATAGCTTCTTCGTGCGAAGCCGCTGTGGGTACAGTCATAGTGCTGGCGCCGAATCCAGTGACAGACCGGTTGATTTTTAAAGTTGATAGCAAGGTTAAAAACCTGAATGCGTCCATTTACGGGCTAAATGGGACAGTAGCGGATGCGAAACTTTCCGGTTTGCTGGTGCAGGATCAAAACAGCATCGACATCACCGGGCTGGCAAGCGGACTGTATATTCTGAAACTCTTCGGCACAGACTTGAAAGCGGTTACCTCCGTCCGATTTTTGAAACTATAAAGCGGGGTAGAATGGACCATTTGGCCTGATTTTTATATCAGTCGTTACCAATTCAGTTAATTACGAAGTTGATTTTTCGAAATTAAACCCGGTAGTGATTATGGTTAAGGTGCTGAACATTAATTTATTATTTATTTTTCTGAGCATTATTCCTTCAGCGCTGAGCCAGGATGCAAGTTCGAAAACGTTGCCAGAAAAGAAAAAGATCGTCTTTGTAGCCGGGCCGGACAGTCATGGAAAGGGGGAGCATGAGCACAAAGGCGGGTGCACATTGCTGGCTAAGGCGCTCAATGAAAGCATTTCGGGTGTGAACGCAGTAGTGATAGAGGGAGGCTGGCCCAAAGATATAAGGGTGCTTGAAGATGCCGATGCAATTGTGCTGTACGGCGATGGTGGTGACAGCCACATGGTGATGCCGCATTTGAGAGAAATGGATCAGTTAATGGTCAAAGGTATCGGCCTTGTTGTCCTTCATTTTGCATTGGAAGTTCCAAAAGGCGAAGCGGGAAACTATTTCAAAAAATGGATCGGGGGTTACTTTGAGATCAATTGGTCCGTCAACCCGCTTTGGGAAGCCCATTTCGCCCGATTTCCCGATCATCCCGTCGCGCGCGGCATAAAGCCTTTTGGGATTATGGATGAATGGTATTACCATATGCGCTTTGCCGACGATTCCATGAATATCACCCCCATTTTACAGGCCCTGCCGCCCGAAAGAACATTGAACCGTCCTGACGGCACCCATTCCAATAATCCGGATGTGAGGGAAGCCGTTTTGACAAAAAGGGAGCCGCAAACCCTGGCCTGGGCATACGATCGGCCTGGCGGTGGCCGTGGATTCGGGTTTTCGGGTGGGCATGTTCACAACAATTGGCAAAACGATCAGATCCGGAAGCTGGTACTGAACGCAATTGCCTGGACCGCTAAGATCGATCCTCCCCAAAACGGCATACCTTCGGCCACGCCCACGCAAGCCCAGTTGGACAAATTGACTAAGCGGATTAATTGAAGAAACGGGCCAATATTAAGATAGAAGGATGCTCATCTGGAAGTAGTCGCACGGAAGATATACTTGAACTACTGACGATATTGACGTCAAAAAATATACTTCGCTGAGCCCCGGAACTGTTTGGTGCCCGTCGGGTAAGTAACCTTCAAAATACTCATTCCGCTTAATTTAAAGAAATTTCTTGCTATTTGATTTTCTTTAAATTTACTTTGTCTATCAAATTAGTAGATTTCTCTTTTGTTAACCACCAGCACAGGAGAAAAACATAGTCATTTTCACTGATGAATTCGATGAATGTACATTCTTCGCGACGGCAAGTTGCGCCTATGGTGGTATCCAATCCTGAATTCCGGCAACTGTCCGAATGTTGTTGCCGCCCTTATTGAATTTTCTGACGGGCCTTAAACGGCTCTTGAAACCATATTTCATTCCTGTTATTCAACTGTAAAATCTGTTGGGTTGATCCGTTTTGCGGATTTTCCGGTCGGGTTATTTAATTAATATCACAATCATGAACAAACTGAAATCCCTATTATTCTCTTCTGTCTTTTCGCTGCTGGCCGCATCCGGCTTTGCTCAGGAAACTGCTGATAATAAAGTAATTATCACGGGCGTTCGATTTGCTTATCCTTTGGTGGAAAAGTGGATTAAAGAGTACACGGCTTTGAACCCCCAAGCCCAGATCGTCATTGAAACCCGGACGATCACAGATCCGCAGAAATATGACCTGCTGATCGAAGCCTACGAACAGGAAAAAGAAGTGAGGGAAACACGAGAATATATTTCAGTAGGGCGCTATGCTTTGCTGCCCATTGCCAATGCAAAATCTGCGTTTGCCAAAGAATACGGCGATAAAGGGCTAAATGAAAAGACTTACAAACAAATCTTCTTCCATGATATCTACGCCGAAAAAGATAATACGCTGCCCACCAATTACACCATTTATACCCGCTTGCAAAAAGCCGGGGCACCGCTGACTTTCGCGAAATATTTTGGCTATGAGCAACAGCAGATTAAAGGAAAAGCCATTGCAGGTGCTGACGAACATTTGATTAGAGCTCTGCTGAAAGACGAAACGGGTATTACCTACACGACGCCAGGCCTTGCCTATGACTTACAGACAAGAAAGCCTCTGGACGGGATTACCATTATTCCGGTAGACCAGGACGGAAACGGCAGGATATCGAAAGAGGAGAAAGCGCTGGATAACCTGGATCAGGTACTGACCAGCCTTGAAAATGAAAAAGTCAGGAACGTGCCTGTCGAGTATATCCACTTTTCGATCGACAAGCACAATTCAAATCCTGAGGCCAAGAAATTCCTGCTTTGGGTGGCCGCAAATGCCGGTAAAGACCTGCGCCAGTTTGGTTATCTGAAGCCGGATAGCAAAAGGCTGGAACAGGAAAAGGAGAAACTTGAAAGGTTTGCAGCTGTAAAATAACTTTTGTCAACGTATAGTGAATGCCGTCAATGCTACCATTGGCGGCATTGGGGGTGCTTATGCCAAATATCATCCCCTTAATGCTTGGCAACCGCCATCTTCCATTTTACCCGCTTAAATTTCAATGAAAAAGTACGTGTACCTCGCGTTTTTCATGGCCTTTGATGTTCTTTCCGCCCAGGATACATCGACCGGAGTTGTTAGAGATGCTTCCGGGGAGACGATTCGCAGAGCAACCGTTATTTTGCAGGGCACCTCCAAAAATACCGGCAGCGACCTGCGTGGCAAGTTCAATATCGCAGCACCCAAGGATTTCCCTTTTACCCTGCAAGTCAACGCCACGGGATACCAGCAACAGGAAATTGATATTTACGAGTTGTCTGACGAGCCCTCCGAAATCATGATGAAAACTGCCCATGTGCTGGATGAAGTGGTCGTGATCGGGTACGGAATTCAAAAAAAGAGGGCGACCTCACCGGCTCGGTTTCTTCGGTTCCCCCGGGTAACATCAACCATGCAGATGTAGAAACGAGTTAAAAACTAATCGCATGAAGATATTTCCAATTTTTATCCTCCTTCTTACCATCGTCTCCCCAGCTACCTATTCCCAGGGAAATGCTGAAAAACGCCCTAATATCCTCTTCATCCTGGTCGATGACTGGGGCTGGACTGATTTGAGTTCGGCAGGAAGTAAATACTATGAGACGCCGAATATCGACAAGCTGGCTACGCAAGGGCTGAAATTTACCCAGGCTTATTCGGTCGGACCAAATTGTGCGCCCAGCAGGGCATCCCTGATGACCGGGAAATACACGCCGCGCCATGGCATTTACACGGTGGGTAACCCGGACCGCGGCCAGTCCACGGACCGAAAATTGATACCGATCAAAAACATTACGGTGTTAAGCCCGTCCTTCGTGACGATTGCCGAAGAACTTAAAAATGTCGGTTATAACACGGGTTTGATAGGAAAATGGCAATTGGGTGAGAAGAGCGAAAATGCGGATGCACATGCGCAGGGCTTTGATTACGTGATCGGAAACAGTGAAGGGACTCCTTCTTACTTTTACCCCTATTCCAAAAACGGGAAACCCACACCGCATGAAGGTATTACAACCGGCAAAGAAGGTGAGTATATTACCGATCGCCTGACCGACGAAGCAGTTAAATTCCTTGATTCCAATCAAAAAAAGCCGTTTTTCCTGTACCTTTCTTATTTCGCCGTACATACGCCGGTTGAAGCTAAACCAGACATTATAGAGAAATACAAGGCAAAGAAGGGCGATGAATACCACAATAATCCGACCTATGCGGCCATGATACAGAGTGCCGACGAAGGGATCGGCAGAGTTTTAAAGACCTTGGAGTCGTTGAAGCTATCTGAAAATACCTTGGTCATTTTCTTCTCGGACAATGGCGGACAGGGTGCAAATACAAGCCAATATCCGCTTCGTGGGTCAAAGGGGATGCTCTACGAAGGAGGAATACGAGTTCCTTTAATTGTAAAATGGCCGGGCAAAACCAGACCTGGTACAACCACAGATACGCCGGTAATTGGCGTCGACTTTTACCCGACACTGCTTGAAATCGCCAGTATTAAAAAACCATTGCATTCTGAATTCGACGGCCAGAGCTTTGCGCCGCTTCTGGCTCAGAAAACGACGCCTGCCAGGGATATTTTCTGGCATTTTCCGGCCTATCTCGAAGCCTACAAAGACGATAAGCGCAACAGCGACGCATTCAGGACGCGGCCCACGAGCACCGTTCGATCGGGCGATTTCAAGCTCCATGAATTTTATGAGGACGGGCGCGTTGAGCTCTACAATATCAAGACGGACATAGGCGAAAGCAACGATCTGTCGAAGACCCATCCGGCGAAAACGAAGGAACTGAAAGACAAGCTGGATGCATGGAAAGCCAAAACGCATGCGCCAGTACCTACCCAATTAAATCCGGAATATGCTCCCGCAGCAACAGGCAAATAATCTTTTAACAAGGATATTTTTATGAAAATTGGTTTAAAAATAGTGGCATCGGTACTGGCAGGGTGCGTGTCCGGTCAGGTTCTGGCACAAAACAGCCCGCAACAGCCCTGGAACGGGAAATTCGGCAAGACCTTGCAGGAATCGACCCCATACAAAATCGAATACAACAAAAAGGCCCCGAAAGGTGCGCCGAATGTGGTCTGGATCCTGATCGACGATGCAGGATTTGGCGCGACGACGGCTTTTGGCGGATTGGTGGAGACGCCTAACATTCAGAAACTCGCGAACCAAGGGCTTCGTTTTACGAATTTTCATACCACGGCCATCTGTTCCCCGACCCGTGCGGCATTGCTGACAGGACGAAACCACCATTCGGCCCACGTGGGGCTGCTTACTCCTGCCGCGGTTGATTATCCAGGCTACGATACCTATATGCCATTCGAAAAAGCGACAGCTGCCGAAGTTTTGCGTGAAAATGGTTACAGCACATTTGCATTGGGTAAATGGCATTTGACGCCGGTGACAGAGAACTCGCAGGCCGGTCCCTTTAACCGCTGGCCGACCGGAAGAGGCTTTGACCATTACTACGGTTTCCTGCCGGGAGCCACGGACCAATGGCATCCTGAACTTTGGGAGGATGCGACCAAGCTGGACATTGAACCCAATACCAAGCATTTGAACGAGCTATTGGCCGACAAAGCCATCAAATACATTGCCAATCAGAAATCCGTCGATGCCGAAAAGCCATTTTTCCTGTACCTCGCCACTGGCGCAACGCACTCGCCGCATCAGGTAGCCAAAGAGTGGATCGACAAATACAAAGGGAAGTTTGACCTGGGCTGGGATAAGTACCGGGAGATCGTGATTGAAAATCAGAAAAAACTGGGCATTATACCCCAAAACGCCGTTTTGCCCGAACGGAATCCGGGTGTAAAAGAATGGGCAGCCTTATCTGAGAAGGAAAAGAAGGCCTATGCGCATTTCATGGAAGTATACGCCGCCTTTTATTCCTATACTGACTACGAAATCGGCAGGATCGTCAACTATCTCGAACAAATCGACCAGCTGGATAACACAGTGATCGCGGTTATTCTGGGCGATAATGGGGCCAGCAAAGGGGGGACCCAGCACGGCACGATTAATCCGCAGATCAACAGGCTTCAAGGGGAAGCACGAATTGACGCGATCCTGAATGCCAGAGATTTAATAGGTACAGACGAATCCAGTACAGACTATCCAATCGGCTGGGCCGCTGCGGCCAATACGCCTTTCCGCTACTGGAAGGCCGATGCCAATACCGAAGGCGGCACGCGCAATCCGATGATCTTATATTATCCTAAAGGGATCAAGGATCAAGGAGGTATTCGTCACCAGTACGGTCACGTTATCGACATGCTGCCGACAACCTTGGAGATCATCAAAGGCGAGTCGCCGAAACTGATCAATGGTTATAAGCAGGAACCGATCGAGGGAACCAGTTTGGCCTATGCAATTGACAATGCAAAAGCGCCATCAAAGCATACCATTCAATATTATGAAATCGCCGGTGCGCTTTCGATTTACAAAGACGGCTGGAAAGCTTCCCGGGGCCATGATGTCTGGGAAGGTTTGGAGGGACGATCTGGTAAAGCGGACCCAACCGGCGGAAAAGTAGATTTCAGCAAGGATGTGTGGGAACTCTATAACCTCAATGAAGATTTTAACGAGCGGAATAACCTCGCCGCCAAAAAACCGGCGAAGCTGAAAGAATTGCAGGCGGTTTTTGATCAGGAAGCCAAAAAATACAATGTATATCCATTAAAAGACTTCACCGCGCACGACATGCCAGCCGGAAGGACGGTATATGGAAAAATGCCAAACATCACGCTTTTTCCGGGCGTCGACAACCTGGTGGGTGTGAGCAGCCCGCTGTACGACGGCAGGTCATTTACAGTCAATGCGGAAGCAGAAATCGTTTCCGGGCAGGAAGAGGGCGTTTTGTTTGCGGTGGGCGGGGATAAAAGCGGGATCAGTCTGTTCGTCAAAGACGGCAAGTTCCATTATACGCACAAAACAGCAAAGGATGTTTTCAATATTTCTTCTGCCAATGCGATTCCAAAAGGAAAAGTGAATTTCAGGCTGGTTTACGAACATTCGGGACCGGCGGAGGCGGGTAAGTCGGTCGGGAAAGAAACGGTTTATATCAATGATGAAAAAGTAGGGGAGAGAAGCTTCACCGCGGAGCAGGGGCAAATCCAGGGGCCAAGAAATCTGGACGGAACGGATGTGGGACGGGATCAGAAAAATGCGGTTTCGGACCAATACAAAGCGCCTTATGCTTTTACCGGGAAGTTGAAGAAGGTGACGATTAAATATGAATAACATGTAACATAACCTTGTCACACTGAGCGAAGCCGAAGTGAGGGAAGCACTATGCACAAAGGACACATTGCCAAGCCAGTAACGTCCTTCGACTCCGCTCAGGATGACGATAATCATTCAGATGAAAGCAAACTTTAGAATTGTAATGATTGCGCTGCTCGCCGCGCACGCGTCTTTCGCCCAGAAAAAACCAAACATCATCGTTATCCTCGCCGATGACCTCGGTTATGCCGATCTGGGTTGCTACGGAAGTGAAATCCCTACGCCGAACCTGGACAAGCTAGCACAAAATGGTGTTCGCATGACCAGCTTTTACAACACCGCCCGCTGCTGCCCGACGCGCGCAACTTTACTGACGGGCGTTTACGCGCATCAGGCGGGCATTGGCCACATGATGGAAGACAAGGGTGTTGACCATCCTGCTTACCGCGGTCAGTTGAACCACAACAGTGTTACCATTGCCGAGGTCATGAACACCGCGGGCTACTTTACTGCCATGACCGGTAAGTGGCATGTTGGTCACCAACACGGTGTGTATCCTTCGAACCGCGGGTTCCAACGTTCGCTACATGCGCCTACCGGCGGTTTTTATAACCCGGAAGGAACCAATGCAAAGCTGTTTTTAAATGGTACCGAGATTCCTAACAACTCTGATAAGCTTCCGAAAAACTGGTATTCCACGGATCTGTGGACAGATTACGGTTTGCGTTTTATCGACGAGGCGATTGCTGAAAAGAAACCGTTTATGCTTTATCTCGCACACAATGCGCCCCATTTCCCATTGCAGGCCTCCGAAGAGGACATTGCGAAGTTCAGGGGTAAGTACCTGAAAGGCTGGGAAAAACTAAGACAGGAGCGCTATGAAAAGCAGATCAGGCTGGGGTTGATCGACCCTTCCTGGAAATTGCCGCCCATTAACCCGAACGTGACGCGCTGGGAAAGTTTGAGCGAACAGGAAAAGAAACGGTATGACGACATGATGGCGATTTATGCGGCCGTCATTTACCGGTTGGATAAAAGCATTGGAGACCTGGTGGCTGGTTTGAAAAAACGCGGCGTTTTCGATGACACGGTCATATTGTTCGTTTCAGATAATGGCGGCAATGCCGAACCTGGTATAGAGGGAAGGTACGAAGGCGACAAACCGGGGGATGCCAAATCAACTGTTTTTCTCGGACAAGGATGGGCTGAGGCGGCGTGTACACCTTTCTGGGCATACAAGCATCATACGCATGAGGGCGGCATTTCGTCACCGGGCATTATTTCCTGGCCCAATGGAATCCCGGCTTCACGCAATGGAAAATTCGAAAAGCAACCTGCACATATTGTCGACATCATGGCCACGTTGGTGGACCTGGGTGGTGCCAAATATCCGGCGACTTTTGAAGGAAATACCATTCAGCCGCTGGAAGGTACAAGCCTGAGGCCCGCATTCACCGGTAAACCCCTCCACCGCAAGAACCCGATTTATTGGGAACATGAAGGAAACCGCGCATTGCGCGACGGCAAGTGGAAACTCGTTGCCGAAAAGACCGAAAAATGGCAATTGTACGATGTGGAAAGAGACCGCACGGAGTTGGATGATCAGTTTACAAAACAACCCGAAGTCGCTAAAAGGCTCGTTGCCAAATATGACGAATGGTACAAAAGGGTAGGAGCGGAAGAGTTTGACAAGACATTCAAATGGTTTTATGACTATGATAAGGCCAAAGCAGAAGCGGCTGCCCACAAATAAATAATGTAATGCTAAAGCGACCGCGATGAACCTGGATACCACCAAGATTTCCCGTTACTTTCTCTTATTTCTGGGTGTAATTGCCCTGATATCCAATGCTCTGGCGCTGAAAAAATCGCCCAACATCGTCCTGATTCTCGCTGATGATATGGGCAAGGAGTGCATTGGCGCTTATGGAAGTACTTACAAAACGCCCAACATCGACAAGCTGGCCAAAGAAGGTCTGAAGTTCAATTACGGGTTTGCCCAGCCGCTATGTACGCCTTCACGCGTGCAGATCATGACGGGGAAATACAATTACAAGAATTACTCGCAATTTGGGCACCTGAATCAGGATCAGAAGACTTTCGCGCATCTGGCGAAAGAGGCGGGTTATGCCACAGCAATTGCAGGAAAATGGCAGTTAGGCGCCAATAATAAGCTGCCCAAACATTTTGGTTTTGACCAGTATTGTCTCTGGCAGCTGGATAAACCAAGGAGGGACGGTGAACGTTATGCCAAACCGCTGATCGATAAGGACGGCCAGATCCTGAAAACGACGGACGATGATTACGGACCGGATATTTTTACGGATTATATGCTGGACTTTATTGAAAAAAACAAGGACGGGAAATTCCTGGCCTATTACCCGATGGCTCTGGTACATGACCCGTTTTATCCTACGCCCGACAGTAAAAGCTGGAAATCGGATGTGCCTGGACGTCAGAAAAGTGACACGCTCAACTTCCGGGATATGGTGGCTTACACCGATAAGAACGTTGGGAAGATCATTCAGAAGCTGAAAGACTTGGGTATTTATGAAAATACGATCATCATTTTTACCGGGGATAATGGTACCGGTCGGCCAATTGTAACGCCTTTGAAAGACGGCAGTACCATAAAAGGAGGTAAGGGTCTGACAATAGATCGCGGGCACCATGTGCCGCTGATCGTGAATTGGGGAAGCGGCAAATACAAAACCCACGAAACCGACAATCTGATCGATTTCACAGATATGCTGCCGACGCTTGCAGAAGCCATGCAGGTGAAAGTACCAACAGAATGGGATACCGATGGCCATAGTTTTCTGCCACAGATCAGAGGGGAAAAGGGCAAGCCGCGTGATTGGATCTTCTCGCATTACCAGCCGATCCATTCGGAAGCAGTCAATAAACAATCGGCCCGGTTTATCAGGGACCGTCATTTTAAATTGTATTCGGATGGACGTTTCTATGACCTGGATAAGGATATCGAGGAAAAAAGTCCGGTTGCGGAGGGTAAGGCAGGTACAGAAGGCGAGAAAAGGCGCAAGGTTTTTGCAGCAGAACTGGCAAAGCTTCCGCAGTGGAAATTTGGTGATCCGGGGGTAGCCAAAGTGGTGTTGCCCGGATTGGAATTGGACCCTGCCTTTGCAGAAAAAGGGGATTGAAGCATGGTGCAATCGGAAACCCCGACGGGGTTTAAACAACCCCTATACAATTATTTTCTGTAAGCAGGTAAACCGCTCTGCGGTATTTGGCTTTGCAAAGTGGCTCCGAGGAGCGTCCTGTTTATAGAAACCAAATCGTCGTCCAAGATCCAAAGCCCTATAATGACTTCCTGAATACGAAATCAAGATCAATATGAAACCAAAATACGCACTGACATTCGCATTGACATACTTTTTTGCCTTTTTGAATAAAGGGGGTGCCCAAACCGCCAAACCCAAATACAATGTCCTCTTCATTGCGGTCGACGATATGAACGATTGGATCGGGCCTTTTGGCGGGTATCCGGGCATTAAAACACCCAACATCGACAAACTTGCCCAAAAGGGGGTGATTTTCACGCGAGCCTATTGCGCTGCGCCTGCATGTAACCCTTCACGGGCCGCTTTATTGACAGGCGTGAGGCCAGCCAGTTCCGGCGTTTATCATAACAACCAACCCTGGCGGCCTGTTTTGAAGGATGCAATTACCCTGCCTCAGTATTTTACAGCCAACGGTTACGAAGTAGAAGGCGCGGGTAAGATCTATCACAATTCCTTCAACGACGACGCTTCCTGGCCGAAATATTTTGAAATTCCAAAATCCCCGGAGCCGCCTAAGAAGCCGGTCAATGGTTTTGCCAATTTTGACTGGAGTGCAATCGATGCGAAAGACGAGGATATGGGGGATTTTAAGATCGTCAACCAGGGAATTGATTTTTTTGGTAAAAAGCATGAAAAACCATTTTTCCTGGCAATCGGCTTTACCCGCCCGCATTTGCCCTGGTATGTGCCTCAGAAATATTTCGATCTGTACCCACTGGAATCCATCAAAAGGCCGAAAGTGATTGACAACGACCTGGCGGATGTTCCGGCTGCCGGCGTCAAAATCGCCAAACCCGAAGGCGACCACAAATTCATTGTAGAAAATAAACAATGGGAAAGGGCGGTGCAGGGTTATCTGGCGAGCATCACCTTTGCCGATGGGCAAATCGGACGATTGTTGGATGCATTGGAGAAAAGTGAGTATGCCAAAAATACGATCATTGTTTTCTTCGGGGACCATGGCTGGCACCTGGGCGAAAAGGAGCATTGGAGAAAATTTGCTTTGTGGGAAGAAGCATCGCGCGTGCCCTTTATTGTGTATGCACCAGGCTTGTCTAAACCTGGCTCCGTTTCGGAACGTACTGTGAATCTGATGGATATTTACCCAACACTGACAGAACTGTGTAATTTGCCCGCCAAAAAGGGCCTGGAAGGAAACAGCATTGTGCCTTTACTGAAAAATCCTTCCGCAACGTGGGACCATCCTTCGGTTACGACGCATGGATTCGGAAATCATGCGGTCCGGTCGGAAAAATGGAGATATATACGCTATCATGATGGTTCGGAGGAATTATATGACCATGAGGTAGATCCCCAGGAGTGGAAAAATCTGGCAAAAGACGGAAAATTTGCCGCTATAAAAGCCAGGCTGGCCAAATCATTGCCTGTGTTAAACGCCAAAGACGCACCAACCGTCAAAGAAGGAAAAGAATAAACCAAACGATCTCATGATGAAAAAGTACCGTTTTGCTACGGCGTTACTACTTGCTTTTGCGTTGGCGCCGACTTTGTTTGTCCAGGAAGGCTTGGCGCAGGTAAAAGGCAGCAGGCCCAAAAAGAAATACAATGTTTTGTTCATCGCTGTCGACGACCTTAATAATGATCTTGGCTGTTACGGAAACACTTTTGTAAAAACTCCTAATATTGACCGTCTTGCCAAAAGAGGCGTGAAATTCGACCGGGCTTATACCCAGTTCCCGCTTTGCAGCCCTAGCCGTTCGTCGCTGCTAACCGGGCAAAGGCCGGATGTAACCAAGATCTATGAGTTGCAAACGCATTTCCGTAAGATTCTGCCAGACGTGGTTACTATTCCGCAATTATTCAAAAACAACGACTACTACAGCGCAAGGGTTGGTAAAATATTCCATTACGGCGTCCCGGGCCAGATTGGTACAGACGGCCTGGATGATCCGATTTCGTGGGATCAAAAGGTAAACCCCAAAGGCCGGGACAAAACCGAAGAGTCGCTGATCAAAAACCTGACACCCGACCGCGCGCTCGGCAGTGCGCTGTCGTGGTATGCCAGCGAAGGGAGCGACGATGAGCAAACGGACGGGATGATTGCCAATGAAGCGATCAAAATCATGACGGAGAAAAAGGCTGACCCGTTTTTCCTTGCGGTAGGGTTTTTCAGGCCGCATACCCCTTACGTGGCTCCCAAGAAATATTTCGACATGTATCCGGTAGACCAGGTTCCCTTGCCCAAAGAGGTCCCTAACGACCTGGACGACGTTCCGGACGCTGCGCTGTTTACCAAACCTCCGCATTGGGGCTTACCTGTGGAGCAGAGGAAGGAAGCTTTAAGGGGATATTACGCGACTATCTCATTCATGGACGCGCAAGTCGGCAAAGTACTGGATGCTTTGGACAAGCTGAGATTGACCGATAAAACCATCATCGTGTTATGGAGCGATCACGGTTATAATGTGGGACAGCACGGCCAGTGGATGAAGCAAAGTCTGTTTGAAAATTCCGCGCGTGTACCGCTGATCTTCTCGGTGCCCGGAGGAACAAAAGGAAAATCTTCGGCACGTACGGTTGAACTGCTGGACATTTATCCAACGCTGGCCGAGCTCTGCGGTCTTCCGCCTGGCCAGAAATTGCAGGGTAAAAGCCTGGTACCGTTGCTGGAAGACCCCCATTTTATCTGGGACAAGCCAGCATATACCCAGGTAAAAAGAGGTCAGATCATGGGCCGTAGTGTACGCAATGAACGTTTTCGCTATACAGAATGGGACGAAGGCAAGGTGGGGACTGAGTTGTATGACCACCAAAAGGATCCGAATGAATTCACCAACCTGGCCAAAGACAACAATTTTATCATCACGGTAGGGGAAATGTCCACTTTGTTAAGGAAGGTGTATCCTGCGTCCGAATAACCAGTTTCCCGGACCCCTATGAAAAAAAATGTTCGCCAGTCGCTATGCATTGGCTTTTTGATGTGGCTGGCGACCGGCTTTACTTCGGAAAGCCCGGGTCACCGTGCCATACCTCAACAATCGACTAGGCCCAATATCATCATTGTCATTGCCGACCAATGGAATGCCCAGTCGTTTGGGTACGCCGGAAATAGGGATGTGAAAACCCCGAATCTGGACAAACTGGCTGCGCGGAGCGTGGTGTGCCGGACAGCCGTTTCGGTAATGCCGGTATGCAGTCCGGCACGGGCCAGCCTGCTGACAGGGCAATACCCACTTACGCATGGTGTCTTCTACAATGACAGGCCGCTTCGCAATCAAGCGCTGACGATGGCGGAGATTTATAAGGGAGCAGGATATGCAACGGGGTACATTGGCAAATGGCACGTGAACGGCCAGCAGAATTTTGAAAAGCAATTCGCTGCGCGTAACCGCCCTGTCCCCAAAGATCGCCGCCAGGGTTTTGACTATTGGAAAGCACGTGAAGTGACGCACGATTACAATAACTCGTTCTATTTTGACGAAAACGACTTAAGACACGACTGGCCTGGCTACGACGCTTTTCCGCAAACCGACAGCGCGATCAGTTTTATTGATCAAAACAAAGCAAAACCATTTCTGCTGGTCCTTGCCTGGGGGCCGCCACACGATCCTTATCTGACTGCGCCAGTCGAATACCAGCAATTGTATGATCCTCAAAAGCTGGCATTACGGCCAAATGTTCCCGATTCGCTCAAAGCAAAGGCGAGAAAGGACCTCGCAGGGTATTATGCACATTGCACGGCGCTGGACAAATCGGCCGGGGATTTGCTGGCAGCTTTGCAAAGGGCTGGAATTGAAGAAAATACGATAGTCGTTTTTACTTCCGATCACGGAGATATGCTGTATTCGCAAGGGAAGCTGAGGAAGCAAAAGCCGTGGGATGAGTCGCTGCTGGTGCCGTTGATCGTCCATTACCCCGCCGGGCTGGGACTTAAAAAGCGTGAACTCACTTTTCCTTTCAGCCATATCGATATTCTTCCTACATTATTGGGATTAAGTAACATGAAAATCCCTGCATCCGTGGAGGGTAAAAATCATACTTCGTTATTGACGGGCAAACAAGAGCCGACCGGTGAGGAAGCGGCCCTGGTTCAACTGCCCGTACCTTTCCATGAGTACAATTTTTCAAATGGCGGCCGGGAATATCGTGCCATCCGGACAAGGCAGTATACTTATGTGAGGGATTTAAAACGGCCGTGGCTGTTGTACGACAATGACAAGGATCCGTATCAGCTTAAAAATCTTGTCGGCGAAAAGGGTATGGCGCGGTGCAGGCTAAGCTGGAAAAAACATTGCAAGCCAAGTTAGCGGAAGCGAACGATCAATTCCTGACGGCAGACGAATACATGCAGCAATGGGGTTACCGGTATGATGGCAAGGACAGCCTGCGTATCAATTGATAATGGTAGATTGTTTTGCCGGAGCAAATCAGTCGATAAACAGGTCGCTTGCGATCCGGTCTGCGAATAATTTTCCGGCGCTGGTCAGGAACAGGGAATCCGCATCTTCCCAAATCCAGTTCATATCGGCCATTTTTTCAAGATCTTTTTTGTGAATAGCCTGAAATAACCCTCCGGACAATATTTCCAGCTTCTCTTTGCTGACACCCCATTTGGTCCTTAGCCCGGTCAGTAAGTACTCATTTGTCTGATCGGCTGCCGACAACAGTTCATAAGTGGAGGGAATGATGCCTTTCCCGATCGCTTCGAGGTATTTGGCATTGTTCGAAACATTATACTCCCGGCTTATCCCATTGTAAGAATGAGCGCTGGGGCCTACCCCCAGGTAGGGCCTTTGCTTCCAATAGGAGCTGTTATGCCTGCTGTACTTTTGATCGCGGGCGAAATTGGAAATCTCGTATTGCTCGTAGCCGTTTTCCGACAGCGTTTTTACCAGTATTTCAAATTGACCCGCTGCAAATTCCTCATCAATGGGCTTGATCTTCTTTTTTTTGAGCCAGCTTCCAAATGCAGTTTGCGGCTCGATCGTCAGGCAATAGGCCGACAGATGGGATACGTTCAGGGCGAATGCTTTTTGAAGGTCACTTTCGAGAATAGCATGACCATCTGCAGGGATGGCGTAAATCAGATCGATTGAAATATTGTCGATTCCGATTTCCTGGGCCTTATGAACGCAAAGTTCGGCCTCACCCGCCGAATGGATCCGGTTGAGGAATTGAAGATGGCTGTTGTCAAATGATTGGATTCCAATGCTTAACCTGTTTATTCCCGCATTGAAAAGCTGTTGCAGTGTACGGGTGTCCAAGTCGTCGGGGTTGGCCTCGAGGGTAATTTCGGCATTGTCCGATACCTGAAAGTTTTGATAGATCGTGAGAAGCAGTAAGTCCAGCTCCTGTTGGTCGAGCATGGAAGGCGTGCCCCCACCGAAATAAATGGTTTCAATGTATCCCTTCTGCAGATAGGCTTTCCGCAAAACGATTTCCCGGGCAATTGCGTCTACAATGGCTTTCTTATTGGACGTGTTGGTGCTGAAATGAAAATCACAATAGTGACAAGCCTGCCTGCAAAAGGGAATATGAACGTATAAGTGCATTATCTGGAATTTTTCTGCCACTCCCAGCCGACTTTCACACCTGCCCAGAGGTTGTTTTTCGGCGCGCCATTGTAATACCGGTTTCCAAAGGCGTTCAGGTCATAGCCAAGGCTATAAATGCCAGCTTTCACTTTTTCACCAGATACGGATAATTCACTGTAAAAATGCTGACCCCAGCTTTTTTTCCAGCTGACGCGGCCGATAAATTGATTATAAGCCGTGTTCTTAACTGTATTGGCATCGTTCAGGTAAAAAGAGTCACCCGATTGATAAGTCAGGAAAACCGAAAGGCCGTATTTGAACAATGCGTCAAGGCCCGAACTCTGTGAAAAACGAGGGATACCCGGGATCAGTTTACCGGAAAGGTCTACATCTGCCTGCCGAAAATTTTCAAATGTATATCTCGTCCAGGTTCCTGTATTCCACAATTTCAGCAGCACGGGTGATTGAGGATTGGAAATGATATCATAAGCGATTGTCCACTCCAGGCCATTCTGACGGGTCTTTCCTGCGTTGATAAAATACTCGGCGCCGGCTTCATTCGTACGTCGCACGATGCTTTGCCTGAGTCCAAAATGGTAAAGGCTAATTTCCCCCGAGATACGTGTACCGGCGCGGCGGATACCAATCTCCGCGTTGTTGCCTTTTTCTGGTTCAAGATCTTTGCGAAAACCTCCTGCTGACGGACGTACTTCCTGAAGGGTAGGTGGCGAGAAGCCGCCGCTGTACGAAGCCGTTACTGCCCAATTTTTTGCAATTACTTTGTTTGCAGCAAAGCGAGGCACAAATATTCCGTCAAAAACCTTCTGGTCCTTGTTATAAGGCAGCGGGAAAAAGCGCTCGTATTTGTATTTGAATGTATTGTAGCTGACGCCTGCGCTCAATGTAAGGTCGTTAAAGAAAACGGCTTCGAGCTGACTGAAAACGGACAGGTTTGTGGTGCGAAGGTCTTCGACGGTCTGCTGTTTATCCGGCAGTCCGCCGAGGTTGTCATAATTCCTTTGCGCAGATTTGCCGTACTGCCATTCAAAGCCGCTTGTCCAATTTGTCTTCACATCGCCGATCTGAGACCTGTTTTGCCAGATATTGCGTCCGCCAATTCCATTTTCATCCCGTTTTTCATAGTTCGTAATAAAAGGATTGGCAAAATCCGTGTAAGTCAGATAAAGCGCAGTCGACTGCGTCCAGGTATCCGATAGCGGCAGGATATAATTTCCACCGAGCAGGGCCATTTTAGTATAAATAGCTGCATGCTGCGCTTCGCTTCCTGGAACAGTAGGAGTAGACTGGCGTGCCAGCTTCGGATTGGTCTGATATTGGGCCAGGTTAATGCCGCCAGGTGTCTGATAGTATAAATCGGAATACATTCCCAGTAACGACAGCGTTCCTTCGCCCATTTTAGAGGAAGATGTGAACCGCACCGCATCCCGGGCCATGGCACTGTTGTTACGGTAGCCGTCCTGCTCGCTATGACCATATTGCAAAGAAATATCGCCCACCTGGACAGTAGAATTGCGACTTTGAAAGCCATACTTACCAAAACTTACACTTTGTTCGACACGGTTTTGCGTGGCGTTTTCGGGATGACTTTGCAAGAGTACAACACCGCCCGTGCCTGCGCCATAAATACTGCTTCCGGGGCCTTTGATGATTTCCATCCCCTGCACTGAGTTGTAATCCAATGAGTTAAGTGGTGTGTTTCCGCTCGCATCCGTAAAAGGGATCCCGTTCCAATAGAATTTGACATTTCTGACCCCGAAAGGTGAGCGTATGAGGCTCCCGCGAATCGAAAACCGGTAACTGCCGGGAGAACGTTCCTCCATTTTGACGCCGGGAATCGTGTTAACGGCATTTGCCCAGGTGTTGGTCGAAAACCTTTGCAGCGTTCTCGGCGTAAGCAGGGCAACTGTTGCCGTGGTGGTCAGCGGGCCAGCCTTTGACTCAAAGGCGTGGATGGTTACTACTTGTAAATCAAGTGATTTCAGAGAATCGGAAGGCGTTTGGGCTTTTCCGTGATGAGTGAGTATGAAGAACGTGAACAGCAGGTTAGGAATAGAAATTCGATACATATGATTGAAGTAGGCCGATATGATTACCTGGAGTTAACCCACTGCGGTATTTCGAAGTTCAAAATGAGGATGCTTTGAGAATAAAATTCTACAATGAAGCTTTTTTCCCGCGTATAGTGGTCTGGTAAGATTTTTTTAACTGGATTTGTAAAGAGTTTAACAGTAAAAGGTTATTACAAACAAAACCTCAATTTATGAAAAAGATCACTTGGATGGTGGCTTCCATGATGTTAATGGGAACACTGACTTTCACCAGTTGCTCGGACAAAACGAAGGAGTCGGCCAACGAAACAGTTGAAGAAGCTAAAGATGATATGGATAAGAATGTGGCCGAAGCCAAAGCAGATATTAAAGAAGCTGGCAATGATTTTGAAGACAAGGTAAAAGCGGACAAGGCTTCATTAAAAGAAGATATCGAGAATGCTGTTGCCAAGCTCGATAAAAAAATAGAAGAAGCAGATGCGAAAATGGATAAGGCCGCGGAGAAAGAAAAGGCAAAATGGAGAGAGCGTAAGGCTGAATTAAATCAGGAAAAAGATGACCTGAAAGCCTCTTGGAAAAAGGTGGAAAATGAAACTGCCGACAAGTGGGACACATTTAAGGCAAATACCGAGGAGAAAATCGCCAAGGTAAAAGCAGATTTGAAAGATTAAAGGATTAAGAATATGAGGGTTAGGAATGACAAAAAATGCTCCTGGTAGGAGCATTTTTTGTTTGGTCACTTCCGGGGAAGATGTATTTCGGTCATCATGCACCGTGCTGACCCTCCTCCGTTCCCTTCGATCACGGAAAGGTCGGTGTGCACGAGCCTTGCATAGTCGCTTAAGACCTGCTTTTGCTTGGCGGTCAGGGAATCGTATGCCTGCGTAGACATGACAAGAAATTTATCCCCCCTGGTGTTGCGGACCATTAGCATATTACCTGCAAAATGCCTGACCTGTTCTAAGGTAATTTCCACGATATACTTGTTGGTTTCCTCGAGAGTTGAGCGTACCATCAGCCGTTCGTCCGGATTTTTGATCGCCTCGAGACAAACAACCGCGAAAATATCCCCCACGCACATCAGTACATTGGTATGATAGATTGGTTTGTCGTTTTCGTCAGACGCTGAAAATGCGACGACTTCGTATCCCAACGCACCCGCGAAAGCATGGAGTACTTCGGGATGTGTGCGGGGAGAAAGACAGGCATAGGCAATTTTATAGCGCCGGTCGAGCACCATGCTTCCTGTGCCCTCCAAGTACTTGCCCTCTGCTTCAAAATGTGTAAGATCAATGATTTCTTCTACTTTATATTTTTCCTTTAAGGCTTCAATAATATCTGGCCTACGTTCCAAACGACGATTTTCGGCCATCATTGGATACAGAACCACTTTGCCGCTTTGATGAAAAGAGACCCAGTTATTGGAAAACACCGCATCGGGGCGATGACTGTCATCGGTATCATTGAAGATATGCAGGTCGACCCCAACGTGTTCCAACTGATCGATCATGAGGTCGAATTCCTCCCTGGCCTCCTGCTGTGCGGTTTCCTTGGTGCTGGCTGCAAAAGAATGCTGCTGAAATTCATTGCTTCCGGCTGTTTCAACATTAAAGCCGAAACGCACGGGCCTGATCATCATGATCCGTGAGGTTGATTGAGGCTGAATCTGGGCAGATGAAGTGATGGAACGCATGGGAGTTTTTTTTAAGACTTGGCAAGTCTAATTTACAAAAAATCGCGTAGTAATGGCATACTCATGCAGTGCGATCCGCCCCGCGCCCTGGAAAGTTCAGCGGAAGGAAGCATGATGAAGGTGTCGGTGAGGGTAGCGGGAGAAAGGGTGTCGTTTTCAAACTCAGTCAGGAGGTCTTTGGCGCTGATGACGTTAAACCCTTCGTTGCGAAACGCTTCCAGCGTCTTGTCGTTCCTGTCATAGCCTATTACAACCCCGTCCTTTAAGGCCAGCAAATTGCAGGAATCAGTCCATTGTTCTCTTTCGCCGTAAGGAAATTCGTTTCCACCGGAATAGATGAACCGTACTGGTTCAGTCGAGTGCAGGTCTTCCAGGCTGATTTGGGTCAGGAGCTCTTCGAGGTTATATATTTCTTTCGGCTGCTCATTCCCCTTGTAGAATTGCAGGATCCGAAACTCGCTGCGATTATCTGTAGGCGCAAAGAAATGCAGGACATCTTTCTTTTTAGCTTCGTCGCCGATGCGTGCCAGCGATCCGAGCAGCACCCAGACATTCTTCTTGACCTGTGTAAAAATCGTGTCTATATGCATGTAATCCCTTTTTTTCGGGATTTTGATGATCGATATCTTTTCAACAATATTTTTCTCAAATACTATTTTCATCACCTGTTGCGCCGCATACAGGGAAGTTCGTTCGCTGCATCCGATCAGCAAATGATTCGGCGCGACCATCATAACGTCGCCGCCTTCCAGGGTACAACGATGGAAATCAGAGGCTTTTTCATCGTCTGGTAAGAGAAAATGCCGCTCATTCTCCGGGATTTCGATCAGGTTGTTCCTGATATGCCCAAAAATAGGGTGGTAAAAGAAAACGAATTGTGCCAGAATGGATTCACGTGTGCGGGCATTTTTGGCGGGTTTGTTCAGCAAAATGTGATCGTTGATGACAATGCCGATATCCCTTGTAAAGATCAGGTTCGGCAATGGGGCAAACAGCATCCTTTTGTCTGAAAATGACCCGGAAATGAAAATTTTGGCCAGCTCGTGAGGGGCGTAGGTATTTAGTTCTTCCTGGATATGATAGGCACAGCGTTCAATACCGCAGATAGCCGCGGTCAGTTTTACCCTGGTTTGCTGATTTTCCAAAATTTCTTCCAATAACCTCTGGATGTCTACAACACAATCAGATGCGAAGTAATTTTCCGATCCGGGAATGTAGAACGAGCGGGAAGGGTCATTGTCAATCTCTGCCAGTCGGCCCTTGATTTTGTCGGGATCGAGAAAATAAAGCAGGAGTTTGACATAATAATCGTACTCACCCTTTCGCATCGTATCCAGGTGTACAATGTCTTCAAACAGCCAGTCCTGCGCTTTGCTGGGCACCACCTTCCCGAGACCGCGGTCGGGACTATGGATCAATAGCCTTTTTAATGTGCCTGTTTCGGTAGAAACGTTGATAGCAAAATCAGTTTTTGTGCCCGTTGTCATGCGTGAAGTGTTGAAAAGCCATTGCCGCAAGGTAAATGTTTCTTTTTCAAATAAAAACATGCACGATACAACTGTCTGGCAGCGTGGCTATTTCGTTCAGAAATATGCCTGTCGTGGGAACAAGGCAGGTGACAAAAGGGTTGTAAGGTGTGGACGGTCAGCGAATTTGGGTCCATGGCCTCATTTTCTTTTACGGTCAAAGCGTGTTACTTTTGCGGTAAATTACCACGAACTATATTCTAAGTATAAAATCAATTATGCTCTCTATTAATGACTTGCGTGCCTCAGTTGAAGGTAAGGAAATATTAAAAGGCATCAATCTGGAAGTGAAACCGGGTGAAGTGCATGCGATTATGGGACCTAATGGTTCCGGAAAAAGTACATTGGCATCTGTTTTGGCCGGGAGAGAGGAATACGAAGTTACCGGAGGGAATGTCATATTTGATGGTAAAGAGATACTGGAAATGGCGCCCGAGCACAGGGCGGCGGAGGGGATTTTTCTTGCTTTTCAGTATCCTGTTGAAATCCCTGGCGTCACTACGATCAATTTTCTTAAAACAGCAGTCAACGAGATCCGCAAGTACAGGGGTGAAAATCCATTGGATGCTGCACAGTTTCTGAAAATGGTGCGTGAGAAAGCGAAGCTGGTAAGCATGAATGATTCTCTTTTAAAGAGGGCTTTGAATGAAGGGTTTTCGGGTGGAGAGAAAAAGAGAAATGAAATATTTCAGATGGCAGTTTTAGAACCCAAGCTTGCTATCCTGGATGAGACCGATTCTGGTCTTGATATAGATGCCTTACGTATTGTTGCAGAGGGTGTGAACTCGCTTCGTTCGCCCGAGCGTTCTGCAATTGTTGTTACGCACTATCAGCGTCTGCTGGATTACATCGTTCCGGATTTCGTGCATGTTCTTTATAAAGGCAGGATTGTCAAATCGGGTCCGAAAGAGCTTGCTTTGGAATTGGAAGAAAAGGGTTATGATTGGATCAAAGCCGAAGTCGAAGCAGTAAGTTAAGTAACATTTACGTATCAATGAGTACCGAAACAATAGATTTAAAAACGAAGCTGATCGCCGATTTTCACGCCCGTGAATCCGTTATGAATGGTGAAGCGTCGTCGGAATTTCATCAAAAGAAACGCGCGGCGTTAGCTCAGTTCGAGCAACTGGGGTTTCCGACGATCAAACACGAGGAGTGGAAATATACCAGTGTAAAGGACCTGATCAATGCTTCTTATAACTTCAGTGCGGAAAGCTCGGTCAGTCTTGCAGATCTGCAAGACCTTAACATACCCGAGCAGGAGGCCAATATCATTTATTTCGTAAATGGGCATTTTGCAGCCGGGTTATCCAGGCTCATTTCCCCTGAAAACGAGATTACCATCAGCTCTTTGTCAGAAGCCTATAAGAAAAACCCTTCTTTAGTTACCTCTTATTTCAATGAGTTGGCCAAGAAGGACCAGGATGCTTTCACAGCATTGAATACGGCTTTTACACAGGATGGTATATTTATTCATGTTCCTGATAATCAAACAGTAACGCATCCGGTAATTCTCCGTTTTATAAGCGATGCCAGAAGCCAGAATGTGGGAAGTCAGCCACGTAATATCGTGGCGGTAGGCCGCAATTCCAATGTAAAGCTCGCAGAGGCGTTCAGAACTTTGGGAGCGGAGCGGTCTTTTACCAACTCGGTTACAGAGATTTACGTGGCTGAGGAAGCGCAGGTCGAATATTACAAGATCCAGAATGAGAGTGACAACGCCTATCACATCGGGACTACCCAGGTGCGTATGCAGGACCGTTCCCATTTTTATGCAGGTACCGTTACCCTGAACGGACGTTTTACCCGCAATAACCTCAATATCGTGATTGATGGCGAGCATTGTGATGCGCATATGTATGGATTGTATTTTCCAGACGGCGCGCAGCATGTTGATAATCATACTGTTGCTGACCATTGTAAGGCGAATTCCGAAAGCAATGAACTGTATAAGGGAATTCTGAGGGATAGGTCCAAGGGTGTTTTCAACGGCAAGATTTTCGTCCGGCCGGATGCCCAGAAAACCAATGCGTTCCAATCCTGTAAGAACATTGTGCTGTCACCAGACGCAACGATGAACACGAAGCCTCAGCTAGAGATTTTTGCGGATGATGTCAAATGTTCGCACGGAACTACAACGGGCCAGATCGACGAGGAGGCTTTGTTTTATATGCGTTCTCGGGGAATATCCAGGCCCGAGGCGATGGCCCTTTTGATGTACGCATTTTGCGCGGATGTGGTGTCTCAGATCAAAATTGATTTTGTGAGAGAATACCTTGAAAACGTGATTGCTAAGAAACTGGCTTCCTAAAAATATCCGGCTGATCCGGCATCTATTTATTGCAACCCGACCTTGAATTCTTTGGGTTGGGTTTTTTTCTAAAAATGATTTCCAATGAGCAACTCTCTTGATATAAATTCCATCAGAAATGATTTTCCTATTCTGAATGAGGTAATTAACGGAAAGCAGCTGGTGTATTTTGACAATGCCGCTACCACTCAGAAGCCGAGACTGGTGCTGGATGCGCTTTCGGGGTATTATGAGCATTATAACGCGAACATTCACAGGGGGATCCATCATTTGGCTGAGAAAGCGACATCTGCATTTGAGCTGTCACGCAGGAGATTGCAGGCCTTTTTGAATGCGGCCAGCCCTGAAGAAATTATTTTCACCTACGGAACCACGGACGGTATTAACCTTGTGGCGTCGAGCTACGGCAGGACGTTTCTGAAAACAGGCGATGAGATCATCATTTCGACGATGGAGCACCACTCCAATATTGTACCGTGGCAAATGCTCTGCGAAGAAAAAGGTTGTATCCTGAAAGTGATCCCGATCAGCGATGAGGGAGAGATCCTGATGGAGGAATATGATAAATTGCTGACGGAGCGGACGAAGTTCGTGTCGGTAGTGCATGTTTCCAATTCACTGGGCACAATTAATCCCGTGAAGGAAATCATTTCGAAAGCGCATGCAGTGGGGGCGAAGGTGTTGCTGGACGGCGCTCAGGCAAGTTCGCACCTTGAAATTGATGTGCAGGACCTGGACTGTGATTTTTATTCATTATCCCTTCATAAAATATACGGGCCTACCGGAATGGGTATCTTGTACGGGAAGAAAGATCTGCTGAATGCCATGCCGCCGTATCGGGGTGGGGGGGAGATGATCAAGGAAGTTACTTTTGAAAAAACTACCTATAATGAGCTTCCCTACAAATTTGAAGCTGGTACTCCTAATATTGCGGATGTGGTGGCGGCAAAGTTCGCATTGGATTATGTGGACCAACTGGGCAAACCAAATATTGCCGCCTATGAAAATGAATTGTTGAAATACGCAACCGAGGTTGTAAGCGAGATAGCGGGCCTGCGTATAATAGGTAAAGCCAAAAACAAAGTTAGCGTGCTGTCTTTTGTGATCGATGGCATTCATCACCAGGATATCGGCGTTCTTTTGGATCAGCAGGGAATCGCTATCCGGACGGGCCACCATTGCACGCAGCCTTTGATGAACCGGTTTAACATTACAGGAACCTCACGTGCTTCTTTCGCTGTTTACAATACAATCGAAGAAATAGACAAGCTGGTTACCGGGTTGCACAAGGTGAAGAAAATGCTCGGATAATTTTGCCTAAATTACTTCCTGCATGAAGACTAACCTTGTTGCTGGTACGTACAGAATCATCTATAGTAATATCAAAAAATGATAGTATTGAGATTTTAACGATCAGACATCTCTCAAAACCACGATCAGAATTATAACAATGACGATAAACGAGATACAGGACGAACTAATTTCTGATTTTGAATTGTTTGATGACTGGGAGAGCAAGTACGAGTATATTATTGATCTCGGAAAGCAGTTCCCACCACTCGAAGAACAATACAAGACCGAGGAAAATATCATCAAAGGATGCCAGTCGAGGGTTTGGCTGAATGCTTACATGGACGGCGATCTTTTAAAATTCGAGGCAGATAGCGATGCCATTATTGTCCGGGGGCTGGTAAGTATGCTGGTGAAGGTGTTGTCTGGGCATACGCCTGAAGACATTTCAAAAGCGGATCTTTATTTTATGGAGCGCGTAGGGCTACATCAACATCTTGCGCAAACCAGATCGAATGGGCTGGCAGCGATGCTCAAACAAATGAAAGCTTATGGCTTTGCTTTTCAGGCCAGATCAATCAATGCTTAAAGACATTAACCTATAAATAAAATGTCAGATTCAGAATTAAGGGAAGAGGTGGTAAAAGCCATCAAAACGGTTTACGACCCGGAGATTCCGGTTGATGTTTACGAGTTGGGGCTTATTTATGATTTGAAGGTTTTCCCGGTTAACAATGTATTTGTTTCCATGACCTTAACTTCTCCCTCCTGCCCATCCGCCGGAACGTTACCAGGAGAAGTGGAGCAGAAGATCAGGGAAGTAGAAGGCGTGAATGACGTGAGTGTCGAACTGACCTTTGACCCTCCCTACACTACAGAAATGATGTCGGAAGAGGCCAAGCTGGAGCTTGGGTTTATGTAGGCGTCCTTTTGAACGAGACCAATAACAAGCGAACATCCAACCGCTAAAAGCTACAAAACAAATAACAATAACTTTAAACAATAAAAATATGTATCCACCGCAATTAGTGGCCCCAATGAAAGCCGAATTGGTAAATGTTGGTTTTCAGGACCTGACATCGGCCGAGGAAGTTGATAACTTCATGCAAAACACAAAAGGTACTGCCCTGGTAGTGATCAATTCTGTATGTGGCTGTGCTGCGGGTGCTGCACGCCCTGGTGTGAGAGCTGCATTGTCACGTAGCGAAATCAAGCCTGATCACCTTGCTACTGTTTTTGCAGGTGCAGATCTTGAAGCTACTGCGAAAATGCGTGAATACACGTTGCCATACCCACCTTCTTCTCCGGCTGTTGCGCTTTTCAAAGATGGAGAGTTGATTCATTTCGTCGAACGCCATCACATTGAAGGACGATCTGCGGAGATGATCGCCCAACATCTGCAAATGGCATTTGAAGAATTCTGCGCTGAGGAAGCTTAATTCAGGCGGGAACCATTATTTAATACGGCTACTTTCGAATAACTTTGAAAGTAGCCGTCTCTTTTAAGGCACTCTTTCAATATTACGACTATGCGCGGACATCGTTTTTTAAAATATATCCCACCGGAGCAAAATGCGAACAGCAAGTTCGACCAACTGTTTGATATTTTCCAGCAATTGCTTTTGATGACTTCGGGAGATGTCAGTGAGGCGATGTCATGGCTCAGCGAATTGGACCGTCAGTATAACCTGACAAACGATTCCTACGGCATCGGTGATTTTTTTGACGACCTGAAAAAGAAAGGTTACATCACCGAAGAGAAGGAGGATGGAAAGAGCCGGCTTGTGATGACGCCCAAGTCGGAGAAAAGCATTCGGAAAAGTGCCCTGGATGAAATATTTGGGAAGCTTAAAAGGTCAAAAACGGGCGGTAACCATCATACGCCGCACATGGGCGTTGGTGATGAGCTGAGCAGTGATATCCGTGATTTTCAGTTCGGCGATACGTTGGACCAGATTGCGATGACCGAATCTATTAAAAACGCGCAGGTAAACCACGGCATAGGCGATTTTATGCTCATGGAAAATGACCTGGAGGTGGTAGAACGTGAGCAGAAAACGACTACTGCAACGGTTGTGATGATCGATATCAGCCACTCCATGATTCTGTACGGGGAAGATCGTATAACTCCCGCTAAAAAAGTGGCGCTTGCATTAGCAGAACTTATCAGGAGCAAATACCCGAAAGACTCCCTGGATATCATTGTTTTTGGAAATGATGCCTGGCAGATTCAGATCAAGGATTTGCCTTATCTGGAGGTAGGGCCGTACCATACCAACACGGTTGCAGGCCTGGAACTCGCGATGGATATTTTGCGCCGTAAAAAAACGCGGAACAAACAGATTTTCATGATCACAGACGGCAAGCCAACCTGTTTGAAAGAAGGGATCCGTTATTACAAAAACAGTTTCGGACTGGATCGGAAAATTATTAATAAAACACTGACACTTGCCGCCCAATGCCGCAAGCTTGATATTCCTGTCACAACCTTCATGATCGCGACCGATCCCTATCTCAAACAGTTTGTGCAGAATTTCACACAGGTCAACAATGGACGGGCTTATTACAGCAACCTCCAGGGATTGGGCGGGTTTGTTTTGGAAGATTTCCAACGTAACCGCAGGAAAAACGTCAAGTAACGCATTGTCACTTTTTGCCAACGGAAATCATGTTGGCAAAGAGGCGATATGCGCCGGTTACGCCGGCAGGTAATTCTCGGAAAAAGGACAATCCGGTGTAAATGTAATGTCCTTTGCCGTACTGGGCATATAGCACGCTGCCTTCTTTGGGCGCTTCCCCCTTATCATGGGCAGAAAACAAGGCCTGATAGTTTTTGGTATCCCACTTCTGCGCAAAATACAATCCGCGCTCCTGAATCCAGCCCTGAAAATCCTTGTCGGTAATCTTATTTGGATAATTTAAAAGTGGACTGTCCGGCAATAGCGGACGCATTTCCGCATCTTCTTCGGTAACCCTGTCACGTCCAAGTTCAATGTTAAACGGCCCGATCTGATTTACTTTCTGCCCGGGAATGGTATACTGGACCACGACGGTACCCCCGTTTTTGACATATTCCATCAGCCTGTCCTGGTAATTGGCCAGATAATCTTCGGTATTGTAGGCTCTCACACCGACCACTATCGCGTCATATTTGCTCAAATCTTTGGACAACCCAGCTTCGTTCAACATGGTAACCTGACAATCCATTTGCCGTAATGCGGTTGGCACATCGTCGCCGGCTCCGGCAATATAGCCAATCTGTTTTGCAGTTGTTTTTACGTCAATCTTCGCAAGTTTTGCCGTGGCGGCAGGGAAAATAGTCTGACTTGGAATGTGCTGATAAGCAATGGTTTTGATTGATTTATCATAGGTCTTTCCATCAACCGTAGCAATTGCCTTGAAATCTGATTCCTGATTCCCGGCCGGCGGCGTGACCACAAATGAAACGTACTGTTGCTGGTATTTGTAGGTCAAGCTAAATTCGGCAGATTCGGGTACTGATTTCCAGCCTGAAGCCAGCTGAGGACGGACGGAACCTTTCACATGCTCGCGCTGGGCCTGTACAACTATGGTGATGGTTTTGGGCTCCGGCGAGGGGAAAATATACACCGGCTCGCTGATGGTCATGGTAACAGCCGGACGGATTTCAAATGGCCGGTAAATCTCGCCGGCAGCCGGGTCGGTGAATTTGTAGATCCAGGGCCTTGTCACAGTAAATGTCTGCCCACCTATTTCAAATGTAAATGTGGTACTCGTTTCTAGTCGGTTTTCCGGATAGCCAATGTCCAGTTGGTTGTCGATCTGGAAAATCCCTTTGTCCAGCGGTTTTTCAATCCAATAGGGCTGGCTGATTTTCAGTTTCGCTGGCAAAACTGTCTTGATCGGGAAAGCGTACAGATTGTTGCTTTCCGTATTAAGGTTCAAAGAACTGTCCCGATCGGAGCCTGTATAACGGATGGAAACGAATTTGACAGGGTAATCAGACCTTTTTACAAATGAAATCTTAATACCCGTCTGGTCGCTTGAAACCGCCGAGAAATCATCCGGGTTGGTTTCAAACCACAAACCCGCACACTGGACAATCAGATCCCGCACTTCTTCTTTCTTGGCTTTTATATAAATATCGGACGAATCCAGTCTGGAGAGTTCAGTATTGATTTTCAACAATTCGGGAAGGGAGGCGGATGGCTTGTTAACCGCGAAATTCTGGATGGTTTGAGTGATCAGAGCCTGAATTTTACCACTTCCTTTAATCCGCTTCCACGAAATGTCGATACCATCGAAAAGGCCTTTTTCGGCTGGCTGTCCTGCTTTATGCAAGAAATAATCTGTTCGCTTGCCACGCTGGGGTGCACTTCCGAATCCCTGGCTTTTATGTTGGCTACGACTTTCTGCGGCGATTTCTGTGTAGGACTTGCCAAGAATGGGATTATAGCCGCCAATTTCGATCGAGATATAAGGGCTCTTTTCTTCGGTTGGTTGGTTGTTGGTAAAGTTCGGCGTGTAGCTATTCCAGACGAGCCGTTTCGCCTGCCAGGGTTTAACATACTTCAATTGATCAGGATAAGCTTTTGGATCTGCGGCAAGGCCAAAGCCTTCTTCGGCGAGATAAGCGGAAGTCTGATGATGGCCGTGACCTGCGCGCGGGTCGGGCGGAAATCGCGTGATGATCACATCCGGGTGGAATTTGCGGATCATCCACACCACGTCTCCCAATACCTTATCCTTATCCCAGAATTCCAAAGTCTCTTCGCGCGTTTTGGAAAAACCAAAGTCGTAAGCCCTCGAAAAGAACTGTTGCGCACCGTCGATTTTCCTTGCCCCAAGCAATTCCTGCGTCCTGATGACGCCAATATTATATCCCTGCTCGGCGCCGATGAGGTTTTGGCCGCCGTCGCCTCTTGTTAAGGAGAGGTAGCCCGTCCGGACGAGCTGGTCTTTGGATAAGTAGGACAGCATTAATGTATTCTCGTCGTCGGGATGCGCGGCTATATAGAGCACCGAGCCAAGTACATTTAGTTTTTTGATGTTTTGGTAGATCTCACTCGCGGAAAGTGAGGGTACCTGGGCCGAAAGCCGCAATGCAAACAGAAGTAACAGGAAGGTAAAAAATCTCGACATGTCGGGGTTAGGTTATTTATTTAGTCTTCAGATGGTCCAGGCCATTACGTAATCTTCAAAATTCTCGTACTGGACCTGGATTGTTTGCTTGTGATTTTGTTTCAGCAAGGTAACCTCAATAGAGCCATTTTGGTTGCCTGAAAACGGTTTGGTAATGATATGTTTTTTGAAATCTATATCACGGTCGCCCGCATATTTGAAAACAGACTCCTTGGCCGACCATACCGTGTGTAGTAAAATATTATTTTGCAGGTCGATCCAGTGTAATTCGGCTTCACTCAGAAAAAAATCGGCCCCATTGGAAATGTCGGTTTTAACGATCTGAATATCAATGCCGGCTGAATTGGTTTTGTGGAGATATACGCAAACAAAGGAGCCGGAATGTGACATCGATATAAACTGGTCATGGTCTTGCAGGAACGGTTTCCCGCTGTCGTGATAACCGATTTCTGCATTAAACCCGACCATGTTTTTCAGCAAAACCCGGCAGGCAAGCCATTCCTGCTTTCGTGCCTCTGTCTTTTTTGCTGCCAGTAACTCCTGATCTTTGGGCGACAAATCGAGCAAAGCCTTTAATTCCTGACCGGTTTCGGTGACGTTCCAAAGTCCTAGTGTCGCATCTTCCGAAAGCCTTTTTATATAACTGATCCCCATTTATTGTTAATTTTGATCTGAAACAGGCAAAAAATCAAGCCTGTTCTTTCCCGGATATGTGGCCCCAAAATAAAATTGCAAGAAGTGTCCTTAAATTTTTCGGTATTTTATTCCTGTTGATCGGCATTGTCTTCGGAATATTCATCTGGCGGATCAGAGTACCTTCCCCCGACCTTGAAAGTACTAAAACTACGGAAAGTTACAAGCGCGTTAAAGTTGCGGAAAACCATTATAGAATTGGGAAATGCTGGCTTAAAAAGAACAAATATGGCATTTGGGAAATGTACCTGGAAGGGGCACCGTATGAGCGCGGACTGATCTATGGAATGCTTGCAAAGGAGTTAATGGAGAAGCAGGAAGTACATTTCGTGAGCCAGATCAGGGAACTGGTTCCAAGCAGGTTTGTCTTGCAGATTCTGAAAGGGTTCGTCGGTTGGTTCAACAGGGATATCTATAAGTATATACCTGAGGAAAATCAGCAGGAGATCTATGGAGTTTCCCAATCATTTTCAGACCAGTTCGACTACATTGGCCCTAAGTATTACCGGATACTTAATTACCACGCGGCACATGATATAGGGCATGCGCTTGCCGACCTGAACATGGTGGGCTGCACTTCATTTGCCGTAAACCATGCACTGTCAAAGGATTCGACATTACTTATTGCAAGGAACTTCGATTTCTACATGGGTGATGCCTTTGCAGAAGATAAACTGATCGTTTTTATGAAACCTGACAAAGGTTACAAATTCGCTTCTTACGCATGGGCAGGGCTTACGGGTGTGGTGTCGGGTATGAATGAAAAAGGCATTACAGTTACGCTTAATGCTTCAAAATCAGATATTCCATTTGCTGCCAAAGAGCCCATTTCTATCCTGGCGCGTCAGATTCTGCAGTATGCGGGAACGATTGAAGAGGCCCACAGGATCGCGGGGAAAAGTCAGACTTTCGTGTCCGAATCGCTGTTGATTGGCTCCGCCGCAGACGATAAGGCAGTTATTATTGAAAAGTCGCCGCAAAAAATGGACTTGTACGATTCCGGGAAGGATTTCCTGGTTTGTGCCAATCACTATCAGGGAAGCGCATTCATTAAGGATTCGGTCAACATTGAAAACATTAAAGATTCAGATTCTAAATCACGGTTTGACCGCATGACGCAGCTCATAGGACGGTCTTCTCCCATTGATGCAGAAGAAGCCGCAAACATATTGAGGGATAAAGAAGGCGTTGATGATCAATTCATTGGATACGGTAATTCCAAATCGCTTAACCAGTTAATTGCCCACCATGGGATCCTTTTTAAGCCTGAGAAAAAGGAATTATGGATTTCTACACCGCCTTATCAGCTTGGCGAATTCATTTGTTACAACCTGAACGATGTGTTTTCCGGGAAAAAGAAATTCGGTACAGTCGATTCTCTGCAAATACAGGAAGACCCGTTTTTGAGGTCGGCGGATTATAAAAAGTTTGAGGCTTTTAAGGAAACCAAGCAGAAAATCAGTAAGTACGTACTATTGGACGTGCCTTTTGTCCTCTTGCCTGATGCCGAAAAGTCATTTATATCCAATAACCCGGAGAGTTATCTTACTTATCTGTTCCTGGGTGATTATTTTAAGAAGAAAGAAAACTTTAAAAAGGCAATAGGTTACTACCGGGAGGCCATGAGGCACAACGTATCTTCGTTAGATGAGGAAGAATCGATCAGGAGCAAAATTTCTGATTGCAAGAAGGTTACCCATTCCGGTTTTTATTTCAAATCCGATTCCAAATGACAGAGATGCACCACGAGACGCCTGAGCATAAACTCAAATACTTATTGTCCTACGTCAGTGACCATTCTCCTTATTATCAGCGGGTCTTTCGTGAGCAAAAGATTGATATCGAATCGATTGTCGTCGCTGGCGACCTTGTAGAGCTGCCATTTACCACAAAGGACGATCTGGCTGCCGCCAACGATGATTTTCTCTGTGTGCCTAAAAGCAGGATAGCAGATTTTGTGACCACGTCGGGTACACTAAGCGATCCGGTTGCCTTTTATCTTACCGACTCGGATATCGAACGATTAGCGACCAATGAAGCAGCATCATTCCAGTGCGCTGGGGGTAATGAAAATGATGTTTACCAATTGATGACCACCCTTGACCGTCGTTTTATGGCAGGCCTTGCTTATTGGATGGGCGCAAGAAAAATGGGGGCCGGGATGATCAGGGTAGGGCCAGGGGCGCCATTTCTGCAGTGGGAGTCGATTCAGCGGTTTTCACCGACAGTAATCATTGCTATCCCTTCTTTTATCCCCAGGTTGATTGACTATGCGATCGCCAACAGTATCGACTTCCAATCATCGACCGTCAAATCGATCATTTGCATTGGCGAGCCGATCCGTAATCCTGATTTTACTTTAAATGAGCTGGGTAAAAGAATCACCTCCCAATGGAATGTAAAGCTTTACTCTACCTATGCCTCTACCGAGATGGGTGCTGCTTTTACCGAATGCGGTGAAGGAAAGGGGGGCCACCTGAATCCCGATCTGCTTATTCTGGAAGTGGTGGACGAGGATGGAAATGCGGTAGGCGAAGGAGGGCTGGGAGAAGTAGTGGTAACAACGTTGGGCGTGGAAGGAATGCCGCTGCTCCGATACAAAACAGGGGACTTGTGCCATGTTTATTACAGCCCGTGCAATTGCGGGAGAACAAGCCCGAGACTAGGACCGGTAGTGGGCAGAAAGCAGCAAATGATCAAGTTTAAGGGGACTACCATTTTTCCGCCAGCGCTTTTTGACGTACTGGATATGGTGAAAGAAATCGAATTGTACCAAGTCGTCGTGTCTAAAAATGAATATGGGAATGATGAGGTTACCGTCCTTTTGCCGATGAGTTTACAGACTGCGGTTTTCAAGGAAATGCTGCATTCATTGTTCAAATCAAGGCTCCGGGTGAGTCCTGCCTTGGACTTCGTGACCGCTGAAGAACTTAGCTTTCGAATATACAAACAGGAGAAACGCAAACCTGAAAAATTGATCTATATTTGACGCCTCTATTACCATTTTAAATAAAATTACTCAGATGGAAAAGTTTGTTTATGCTCCCCTTTTGGCCATTATGGCAATGGTCGCCACCGTTTCACAAGCCCAGAGAGTTGAATTAAGATCAGGTGACGTGGACGTTTTATCAGATCAAAAGATAGTCAATATCGAGTACGATTATTCCAAATTTGGAGTTGGAAAGTTCGCAACCGAACAGGAATACCTCGACAAAAAATCTGCCGAGTACAATGCGAAAGAACCGGGGAAAGGCGATAACTGGAAGAAGTCCTGGGTAGCCGACCGCAAGGCACGCTACGAACCCAAATTTGAAGAACTTTTCAATAAAGGAATGGAAGACAAGGGGCTGCAGGTTGTTCAGTCGCGGCCGGATGCCAAATACACAATGGTTGTTCATACCACATTCGTGGAACCAGGTTTTAATGTGGGTGTAATGCGGAAAAATGCATATGTTGACTACGAGATCGATCTGGTCGAATCAGCCAATAAATCCAACACCGTTGCAGAATTTGCTATGAGAAACGTGCCAGGCAGCATGGCTTTGGGAATGGACTTCGATACAGGCGCCCGGCTAGCCGAATCTTATGCCAAAGCAGGCAAGACGCTGGCGTCGTTTCTTGAGAAAAAGCTCAAATAATCAATGTTTCTAACCAATCTCGCATGATGAAAAAGTTGTTATTTTTTGCACTTGCAATGTTGAGTGCCGGATTTGCTTCGGCCGATAACACGATGGCGGACCTTTTTGCCGGAAAAACAAAGCTTGTATTTCTTGGACTGGATTTTACACAAGCCAAGTATATCGGCGCGGCAGGGTTCACCGATCCTGCAGCTATCCAGAACCAGCACATGGCAAGCTGGAACAACCTGATCGAAATGGAGCCCAAGAAATTCTCGCTTCAGAAGGCATTTAACCTGAAAGATGACCAATATGCTTCCAAAGTAGGGGATATGATTAAGCATAACAAGGCTGCAAATGTGGCCGACAACATTACTGAATCGGACTATGCGATCACCGAGGATCAGGTTAAGAAATCGGTTGCGGGCTATACCTTGAGTGAAAACGACGGTGTCGGTATTGTTTACGTGGTGGAGTCTTTGAATAAAACCGCAGAGAAGCTGAATGTCTGGGTAACGTTTATAGATCTCAAAACCAAGAAAGTACTCTATACGGAAAAGGTAGAAGGCAAGGCCGGCGGATTTGGTTTCCGCAACTACTGGGCAGGTGGCGTGTACAAAATCAATCAGGAGATCGACTCGAAACTATATAAAAAATGGAGTAAGTCGTACAAAGCATAGAAAATGAATAGAATTTCTTATTTTTAAAACCAGATTTCATTACCGATACCATAGCATCTTTTTGTAAGCTGTGACTTGTTTACCAGCAACCGGTAAACAAGTCACAGCTTACTGTTTAAATTGATAACCCACTATCGTGCGAATCAAATCATTGGTCTTCTCACTGCTCGTTTCTTTTCTTTTTTCCGGATGCGGGAAAATGCTGTATCGCTCTGCCGAAAAAGCATTTCACAAAGGTCTCAAAGACAGTCCCTACGATGCAGTGATTGTTCCGGGATTCCCTTACAACGGTCAGAAATGGGATATGGTGCTCCAGATGCGGATACACTGGGCCTACTACCTTTATTCCAAGGGATATACCAAAAACATTATTTTTTCGGGCGCTGCCGTGGCGACTCCTTATATTGAGAGCCGCGTGATGGCCAATTATGCCGAAGCACTGGGTGTCCCGCGCGAACATTTGTTTACCGAGGAACGGGCCCAGCATAGTACAGAAAACGTATATTATTCCTACCGGCTTGCAAAAGATTCAGGGTTTGTAAAAATTGCGCTTGCAACAGACCCTGTCCAGACCAGCTACATGCGTAAGTTTATCAAACGGTTTGATTTGCCGATCGGGCTATTGCCTACGGTGATAGACACACTTAAAGTTATAAATGTGTACGAGCCTAAAATTGACAATCGGAGCACAATCCGGCCGGAATTTGTTAAACTATCTGATAGGGAAAACTTTTTCCAGCGTTTCAAAGGGACTATGGGCAAGAATATCATCTGGAACGAGGAAGACCTTAAGACAAAAAAGCTCAGAAAGAAATACAAAGACAGAATGATACCTTCATCTGTGCAGAATAAAGAACCACAATAGTTTAAAATGAAAAAAGAATTATCAGCCGTCGAGGCCAAGTATGAAGCACAGAAGATAGCGTTTGGCCCGATGTATTTTCAGTCTGTCATTGCGCTGAGGAATTTGGGGATTTTACAATTTATAAGCAATCACCGCAAGGGGGTAGCTATTTCTGAAATTGTTGAGAACATCTCTGCATCGGGATATGCGGTTAATCTGCTTCTTGAAGCTGCTGAAATACTGGGAGTGGTTGAAATTGAAGAGGATATTGTGAAGATCAGCAAGACCGGATTTTTCCTTTTGAAGGATGAGATGACCCGGGTCAATATGAACTTTATGAACGACGTATGCTATCTGGGCGCAAAGAGCATGACGGAGAGCTTCATCAAAGGAAAACCGGAGGGGCTCAAGGTGTTGGGAGACTGGCCCACGATCTACGAAGGGCTTTCTATACTTCCCGAGCCGGCGAAAACTTCCTGGTTTGAATTCGATCATTATTACTCCGATAATGCATTCCCGGAGGCATTAAAAATAGTCTTCCGGAAGAGTCCCAAAGTGCTTTTCGATATTGGTGGGAATACCGGAAAATGGTCTTTTGCGTGTTGTGCTTACAACAGTGATGTTAAGATCAGGATATTGGACCTGCCCGTTCAGCTCAAAGTTGCAAAAGCGAACGCCACAGAAAAAGAATTGCTGGACCGTATCGATTTCCATGCGATTGATTTGCTCGATGCTGAGCAAAAAATACCCCAGGGCGCGGATGTAATCTGGATGAGCCAGTTCCTGGATTGCTTTTCAGAAGAACAGATTGTACAAATTCTCGAGAATGCTTGTCAGGCAGCCTCGGAAGACACTACGTTATTCATTCTGGAACCATTTTTTGACAACCAGAATTATCCTGCAGCACATTACAGTCTGGTGGCTACATCCTTGTACTTTACAATCATGGCTAACGGAAATAGTAAAATGTACAGGATAGGCGTTATGAAGGACTTGGTATTTAGGGCCGGATTTGAAGTCGTTGAAACTTATCCGTTGATCGGGGACAGCTATCATACAATTCTTGAATGCAGAAAAAAAAGGTAGCATAATCCTTTTGAGAAAAGAATTCGTAAATACTTGGATGACATGAAGCGGGGCACACTGGTTTTCTTTATAAGTTTTCTGACCTGGTTCACTTGCATATTCGCACAGACGAACAGAGTTGCTTATTACAAGGCGCTGTCTGGTGGGGACGAAGCAGGCATGGACAAGGTACTGGCCATGCTTGAAAGCGAGAGAGGGTCTTCAAAAGTTAATGCGTACAAAGGTGCATTGATTATGAAAAAAGCGGGTTTTGTGAAGGGGGCCGGGGGAAAGGTGAAAACTTTTAAGGTAGGAGCCCGTTTGCTGGAAGCCGAGATCAAGAGCAATCCGTCCAACACCGAGTTCCGATTTCTGAGGCTGACAGTACAGGAACACGCGCCGGGCATTTTGAAATATAATAAAGCGCTGGCCGAGGACAAGCAAGCGATTGTCGAAGGCTACGGTCAACTTGACGCAGAGCTGAAATCAGTGATTACTGATTATGCAAAGGACTCCCAAATTCTCAAAGAAGCCGATTTGAAGTAATCGAATAAATGGATTGATTTTAATGAAAAAAATACTAGCCGTCAATTACTCGCAATCCGGACAACTGAATGAAATTATTGACCAATTTTTACGACCATTTGATAGCAGTATTGTAGACAGAGTGGAGGTTTTTCCTGCCAAGCCTTTTGTATTTCCGTGGACAGCCGACGAATTTTTCGATAAGATGCCGGAATGTGTTCTGGAGGAGCCCATTGAACTAAAACCACTTCAGTTTGCAGCCAGTCAATACGATCTTATTGTGCTGGGATACCAGCCTTGGTTTTTATCTCCTTCTCTACCGGTTACTTCTTTACTAAAAGATGCGGGTTTTCAGAAATTGATGAAAGGCACGCCTATTGTGACCATCATCGGTGGAAGGAATATGTGGCTTAACTCTCAGGAAAGCATTAAAAGGTTGATTGCGGATGCCGGCGGGAAACTGGTCGGCAACATCCCTTTGATGGACAGAACATCCAACCTGATTAGCGCCGTAACCATTTTGCACTGGATGCTGACTGGCCGTAAGGATCGAAAATGGAATATTTTTCCTTTCCCGGGTGTTAGCAGAGATGACATCAATAGCGGATCGAGGTTTGGTGAAATTGTAAAGGGCGCGTTTGAAAAGCAAACATATTCGGGGTTGCAAAGTGAAATTCTTCAGACTGGATTGATTGAGATTCCAACGGATATCTTGTTCATTGAGCAGAGGGCCAAAAAGCTGTTCAGGATATGGGCCAATCTGATCAAAACAAGAGGGACGACGCCTGCAAAAAGAAAAAGATTGGTCGGCTTTTTTAAATACTATTTGTTGATAGCCTTGTTTATGGTTGCACCGCTCATCCTGTTTGTTTACAATTTGCTTGTTGCCCCGTTTACAAGAAATACGATTAAGAAGAAAAAAGAATACTTTTGTGGTGTTGAAAACAGATAATAATGTCAGAAGCATATATTACCAGAATTGCCAAATTTTTGCCAAATGAGTCCATTTCGAATGAAGAAATGGAAGAGTATTTAGGATTCATCAACGGGAAACCATCCAAGTCGAAAGCAATTGTTTTACGGAATAATGGCATAAAGGAAAGGTATTACGCACTTAGGAAAGACGGAACGTCCACGCATACAAATGCGGAAATGGCTGCTCTGGCGGTAAAAGGGTTATTCGAAAAGCATCCCGATGAGCTAAGTAAAATGGATTTGCTGAGCTGTGCTACCTCAAGCCCCGACCAGTTGATGCCGTCTCACGGGTCAATGGTACACGGTTATCTGCCCGCCTCAAAAACGATTGAGGTTGTGTCGCCTTCCGGAGTTTGTTGTGCGGGTATGCATGCATTCAAATATGCCTACATGGCCGTGAGGTTAGGTGAAAAACAGAATGCAGTGGCCTGTGCATCGGAAAGGTTGTCGCCCGTTTTGCGTGCAAGCCAGTTTGAGGAAGAAGTTCAGCAATTGCGAAAGCTTGAACAAAACCCTTACCTGTCATTTGAAAAGGATTTTCTGCGTTGGATGCTTTCTGATGGGGCAGGGGCATTTTTAGTGCAATCAGAACCTAATACTGAAGGGATTTCGCTGAAGATTGATTGGATTGAAGGATGTTCCTACGCCAACGAGGAAGAGGCCTGTATGTATATGGGTGCCGAAAAACTGGCGGATGGAAGTCTCAAAAGTTATAAGGATTATTCGACAGAGGAAGTCAACGATCAGTCTATTTTCAGCATCAAGCAGGACGTGAAGCTGCTGAGTGAAAAAATTGTTAAATTGGGTTTTGCCAAATTGAAAGAGATATTAACCAGAAAGAGGATGAGCATGGATGATGTAAGTTATTTTTTGCCACACCTTTCGAGTTACTTTTTTGAAAACAGGATCGATGCCTTTCTTAAAGAAAATGGAATCGAGGTGCCAAAGGAGAAATGGTATACCAACCTGGTCACCAAGGGTAATGTTGGTTCCGCTTCGATTTATATGATGCTGGAAGAAGTCTTCAACTGTGGTGCCCTAAAAAAAGGGGAAAAAATACTTCTTGCCGTCCCTGAGAGCTCACGTTTTTCTTACATGTTCTGTTTATTGACGGTGTGTTGAAAACCGGGTATGGCTTTAATAGAGAAATTTTAAAAGTCACAGAGTCAAAATGAAAAAACAGGATCTTCCGCAAGACCCGGGTGCACTGGATAAATTTACCAGGGAAGTATGCTACGTCAAGAATGACGATGGGAAATACGAAACAGCGCTGAGCAGGGGGTGGGAGGTGAAGGCACAGGCACTGGACAGTGCCTGGAAAGACGTGAACGAGCGGATACAAGAGGCAAGGAACGCAGTGGCACGAGGTGAAAAGAGCCCGGTTCATTACTTCATGGAACTGAGGCTGATGGATTTGCCTGTACTGTCGGGTTATACCGGATTTCTTCCGTTTTTTATCAAGAGGCATTTGAAACCTTCGGTTTTTGAAGGATTAAGCGATCGCAAGCTTGAAAAATATGCTAGTGCTTTCGATATTACAGTTGATGAATTGAAAAATTTTAAAGGTTGAGCAAGGTGAATATTGATAGTCAGACGGATGAGTTCAGGCATGTTCAAACAGCGCATTGCGAAAACGGGGTTACCACAGCTCTGCTACGTTACCATGGCCTGGATTTCATGACCGAGCCATTGGCTTTTGGAATGGGTTCGGGGCTTTTTTATATTCAGATCCCTTTTTTGACAGTCAATAACGGCCCGGCGATCTCGTTTAGGACAATGCCTGGGGCTATCTTCAGAAGAACTTGCAAATCCCTAGGAGTGGACGTTACCAGAAAGAAATTCTCCAATGTCGCTGCTGCCGAAGCTTTCCTCGATCAGAAAGTCAAGGAAGGCGTGCCGGTTGGCTGCCAGGTAGGTGTGTTTCACCTGACTTATTTTCCAAAGGAATACCGTTTCCATTTCAACGCTCATAACCTGATCGTCTACGGGCGGGAGGACGATCGTTACCTAATCAGCGATCCCGTGATGGAGGATGTTACCACTTTAACCCGTCCGGAACTGACCCGAGTCCGTTTCGCACAGGGTCCGCTTGCTCCGAAAGGCCATATCTATTATCCCGAAAAAGTACGTCCAATCTCCGACGACACGATCCGCAAGGGAATCGTGAGCGGTATACGGCGTAATGTGCGGGATATGATCCGCATTCCCGGTAATTTTGCCGGTGTGAATGGCATCAGACATACTTCCAACCATATCCGCAAATGGCGTGACAAGCTCGGACTTAAGAAGGCAAGTCTTTATCTAGGACAGATCGTACGGATGCAGGAAGAAATAGGGACAGGCGGTGGTGGATTTCGCTTCCTCTACGGCGCGTTTCTTGAAGAGGCGGCCGGATATATGCAAGACGACCGTATCGCCAATATTTCGGAAGATTTCACCAAAGCCGGAGATATGTGGCGTGCCAGTGCCATTAAAATGGCAGGTGTGTACAAAGGCCGGTTGACTGAGCAAAAGGATTTTGACGAAATCGCCGATATGTTACTGGATATCCGCCTGGTCGAGAAAGAGGCGTTTCAAAAACTTTCGAGCCTCAATCTGGGAAAGTAGCCCTTCGACCGGATATGGAAACTTCTACTTGTATTGAAATCCTGAAAGTTTCAAAAAGATATACAGCTTCTCAGCAAGATATTTTGACGGATGTGTCATTGGATATTGCCCGTGCAGATGTTTTTGGGTTGCTTGGGCCTAACGGCGCGGGCAAAACAACATTGATATCTATTCTTTGCGGGATCACTGCTCCCTCTTCGGGGCATGTCAACTACTATTTTGGCGGGTCCCGGATCTCAGAGCGCGAAAGAAAGGCCAAAATAGGCTTCGTTCCTCAGGAATATGCTTTTTATCAGGAGCTTACACCTAGGCAGAACCTGGACTATTTTGGTGCGATGTACAATATTTCAAAAGATATCCTGAAAGAGCGCCGTGAACATTTACTTGAAGTCTTGGGTTTGTCCAAATCGGCCGATAAGAAAGTGGGCACATTTTCCGGGGGCATGAAAAGACGGATCAACCTGGCTATCGGGATCATCCACGAGCCTGAAATCCTTTTTCTGGATGAGCCGACCGTCGGAGTGGACGTGCAAAGCCGAAATGCGATTATACGGTATCTGCAATCCGTCAATCAGGCAGGGACAACAATAATTTATACTTCACATCATATGTCCGAGGCTGAGGAATTCTGTAAACATATCGCCTTGATCGATCATGGAAAGGTGATTGCTAAGGGTGAATTGCAAGGATTGAAAACTGAAAACAAGGTTTCGAGCTTACAGTCCTTATTCATCAGCCTGACGGGAGAGGAATATAGGGATTAAACATGTTTAAAATATTCTCATCCTTACGAAAGGAGTTCCTGCTTCTCATCAATGATAAAATTGGTCTGGCGCTGCTTTTTCTCATGCCCCTTTTGCTGGTTTTCATCATTACCATTATTCAGGACAGTGCCTATAAAATGGTCAACGAAAACCAAATCCCGTTGCTGGTAGTGAATCACGATGAAGGCAAAGAAGGCAACAAGCTGGTGGCATTGCTGGACAGCTCGGGCCTTTTCAAAGTCGATTCCCAGAACAACATCGGGCAAAAATCACTAAGATCAGAATTGCTAGCGCGCGGCAAAATGCTGGCCTTGTACATTCCCAGGACATTTTCGGCTGGTCTGGAGAGTAATGCCAACGACGTTAGTGCCATTCTGATGGATGATTTGGGTCTCGAACACGACATGGGTTCTTCGGGAAAAGTGGACATGCCACGCCTCTCGTTTTATAATGATCCGGTATTGCAGGAGAATTACAGCTACTCTGTAATGGGGATCATACAGTCTTATATGAGTGTGATCGAGAATTCGCTGATGATCGACAGAATGTATGCCAATATGGATCTTGGAAATAAGTCGGAGGTTTTGAAGAAAAAGATGATCGCCAACCGTGTTCACATTGATCAGATCGTTGCGAGTAACAACAATTCCACGGCTATCCCCAATTCGACCCAGCACAATGTACCCGCTTGGACGATTTTCGCCATGTTTTTTATGGTAGTATCCCTGGGTAGCAATATCGTCAAGGAGAGGGTGAGCGGCAGTTTTCTGAGGTTAAAGACCATGCCTACCACCTTTATGCTGGTCATGTTTAGCAAAATGGCCATGTACGTAGTCGTTGCCATTTTGCAGGTGACCCTGACATTTTCAATGGGAATCTGGATTTTGCCCAAACTCGGACTTCCCGAGCTGACTATTCCGCAAAATATTATCGCACTGGCTGCGGTCGTTTTTCTCAGCAGTATGGCTGCGGTGAGCTACGCTTTAATGATAGGTGCATTTTCTAGGACGGAGCAACAGGCCAATGGGTTTGGTGCTATATCGATCATCGTTTTCGGCGCCATCGGCGGGATTTTGGTCCCGACTTTCGTGATGCCGGGTTTCATGCAGTTTGCGAGCAACTTTTCGCCTTTACACTGGTGCCTCGAAGGTTTTTACGTGTTGTTTCTCAAAGGAGGAAGCTGGCAGGATTTGAGATATGTATTCTCTTTTTTAGGTGTTTTTATCCTGGTCTGTCAATTAGGCACGTATTTTAAGCTCAGGTTAGAAAGAATTATTTAAGTTTGAATTCGCAGAAAGCAAATAATCAACTCATAATGGACATAGAAAGTTTGAAGCCCATCCTTAAAGGGCAGATTGTGCAGTATTTGAATTTATTAGATATCAATCCGGCGGATATTAGGGACGATGAACCCTTGTTTGGCGGTGACCTTGGGCTGGATTCTATTGATTCACTCGAATTGGTTGTATTGCTTGAACGCGAGTATGGCATTAAAATCACCAACCCCGCGGAAGGGAGAAAAATTCTGGTGGATGTAAACCATATGGCGGAGTACATTCTTGCTCATACCAAAACGGCCTGAAAATGAGTAAAGCGCTGGTTACCGGCATGGGGATTATCTCTGCAATTGGAGAGAACCTGAAAGACAACCATGCCAGTTTGCGCAATGCCCGAACCGGAATAGGCAAAGCCTCTCATTTCGACTCTCACTATGCCGCCACATTGCCTTTTGGTGAATGCCGTATCAGCAACGACAAGTTAAAGGAGGGCTTGGGTTTGGAAGACTGCACCGATTACACCCGAACGTGCCTGCTCGCAAATAAAGCTTTCTCAGAGGCAATACTCGATGCCGGCCTTACTCCGGACCAGGTGTCGTCTTACAAGACTGCACTCATCTCGGCAAGCACGGTTGGGGGAATGTGCCTGACCGATCAGCTCTATGAGGATGCAAATCTCCGTTCGGCAGGATCTCCTTATCTGGAAGCCTACGGCTGTTCGGCACATAGCCTTAAGCTGGTTAGACGCTATAAAATGCAGGGTTTTACAGATACAATCAATACTGCTTGTTCATCTTCTGCAAATGCGATCATGATGGGAGCGCGACTGATCAGAACCGGCCGGGCAAAAAGGGCCATCGTGGGAGGAGTGGATAGTCTGGCCAAATACACGGTCAATGGATTTAATGCATTAAAAATTCTTTCAGAATCGGTTTGCCGACCTTTTGATCAAAACAGGAACGGGCTCAATCTGGGTGAAGGTGCTGGTTATCTGGTGCTCGAAGCGGAGGAACTTGTAAAGGATAAGAAAGTGTATGCAGAGGTTTCCGGTTACGGAAATGCAAATGACGCCTATCATCCTTCGGCTATGTCTGACGATGCGATCGGGGCGATCCGATCTATGCGGGAAGCAGTTGAGTCTGCCAGAATTGATTTTGAGGAAATTGGTTATGTAAATGCGCACGGCACCGGTACTCAAAATAACGACGAAGTGGAGTTTTATGGATTAACCCATTTATTCGCAGATATGCCACCTTATAGTTCTACGAAATCCTTTACCGGGCACACGCTTGGGGCTGCGGGTGCCATAGAAGCGATTTTCAGTATTTTAAGTATTGTCCATTCGGAATTATATCCAAGCCTGAACCTCCGGACGCCGATCGGCACACCGGATAAGGCGCCGGTATCTGGCTTTTCAGAAAACAGGAAAATCGGCTATGCCCTTTCCAATTCGTTTGGCTTTGGCGGGAATTGCACCTCACTGGTTTTCGGGGCCGTAAACTAATCTTCCTGCATGAGTTCTGCGAGAATTTTTTGTGCTGCTACCGAAATGATGGTTCCGGGCCCAAATATACCCTTCACACCAGCATCATAGAGAAACTGGTAATCCTGGGGCGGGATCACTCCGCCGGCAACCACCATGATATCATCTCTCCCCAGGTTTTTTAGTTCCGCGATCAATTCCGGGATCAGGGTTTTATGGCCTGCAGCGAGGCTGGAGGCACCAACAACATGGACATCATTCTCAGCAGCCTGCCTGGCTACTTCCGCCGGCGTTTGAAAGAGCGGGCCGATGTCGACATCAAATCCGAGGTCGGCAAAACTTGTGGCAATAACCTTCGCGCCGCGATCGTGACCATCCTGGCCCATTTTGGCAACCAGTATGCGCGGGCGTCGACCTTCCAGCTCTGTAAACTGATCGGACATCTGCATGGCGAGACGGAAATTTTCGTCATCGGAAGCCTCGGCCTGGTACACGCCCGACACCGAGCGAATGGTTGATTTATAACGCCCGAATTCCTTTTCCATAGCATCTGAAATTTCTCCTAAAGTAGCCCTTTTACGTGCCGCAACCACCGCAAGTGCCAGCAAATTGCTGCTCATGTCCTTGCCGCCGGCCTGGCGGCACGCCGCTGTGATTGCTACAAGCGCCTTGCCAACTTCCTCAGGGTTTCTTTCCTGTTTAATTCGCCTAAGAGCCTTAATTTGCGCAATCCTCACCGTCTGATTGTCGATGTCGCGGAGGTCGATGGGTTCGGGATTCTCCATCTTGAAACGATTGATACCCACAATGACATCTTTTCCTGAGTCTATCCGGGCTTGTTTCCTGGCTGCGGCTTCTTCAATCCGCATCTTTGGCAAACCAGTTTCAATTGCTTTTGTCATTCCCCCCAGCAGCTCAACCTCTTCAATGAGCTGCCAAGCCTTTTCGGTCAGTTCTTTTGTCAGGTATTCGACGTAATAAGAACCACCCCAAGGGTCTACAGCATGGCAGAGGTCTGTTTCATGCTGAATAAACAACTGGGTGTTTCTGGCAATCCTGGCGGAGAAATCCGTAGGCAACGCCATCGCTTCGTCCAGCGAATTGGTATGCAACGATTGTGTATGCCCCATGACCGCCGCCATCGCTTCGATGGTTGTTCTTGCCACATTGTTGAACGGGTCCTGCTCCGTCAGGCTATAACCGCTGGTTTGGCAATGGGTACGGAGCGCAAGCGATTTTTCATTGACAGGATCAAATTGTTTGACAATTTTAGCCCACAGCAGGCGCCCTGCCCTCATTTTAGCAATCTCCATAAAATGGCTCATCCCGATTCCCCAAAAAAAAGACAGCCGAGGCGCAAATTCATCGATCGGAATACCGGCCCTAAGTCCGGTGCGGATATATTCGAGCCCGTCGGCGAGCGTATATGCCAGCTCAATGTGTGCAGGGGCGCCAGCTTCATGCATATGGTAACCGCTGATGCTGATGGAATTGAATTTGGGCATGTGCAGGGAAGTGTAGGCGAAAATATCCCCGACAATACGCATAGAAGGTCCGGGAGGATAGATATAAGTGTTCCTGACCATGAATTCTTTCAGGATATCATTCTGGATGGTACCGGATAATTGTTCGGGTCGGACGCCCTGTTCTTCCGCTGCTACAATGAAGAAAGCCATTATGGGTATCACAGCACCGTTCATGGTCATAGATACCGACATTTGATCCAGCGGGATTTGGTCAAAGAGGATTTTCATATCCTCGATCGTATCAATGGCAACGCCAGCCTTGCCTACATCTCCGGTTACCCTGGGGTGGTCCGAATCGTAACCTCTGTGTGTCGCAAGGTCGAAAGCTATTGAGAGTCCTTTTTGGCCAGCCGCAAGGTTGCTCTTGTAAAAAGTATTAGACTCAGCCGCTGTCGAAAATCCCGCATATTGACGGATAGTCCATGGGCGTTCCAGATACATACTTGCATAAGGCCCCCGGAGGAACGGGGCCACGCCCGCGCCGAAATGGAGGTGCTCCGCTTCTTTGATATCTTCCTGGGTAAAATTCGGTTTCAGTCTGATCCCCTCGGCGGTTTGTGAAGGTTTTGCCTGCGGGTAACCGGGTTGGGTTTCAGCCCGGTCGGCCTTGATTGGGGTGTTTTTGAAGTCAGGTTTCATAAGCCGGGATATCTTTGTTCAAAGCAGGCCTGAAGGTTCTTGTCTTGCAAAAGCAATGGGTTATCGGCCAGCACGGAAGTGGTCCGCAAGCCAGAAGCCTTTCCGTTTTCAGTAAACCGGTTTACACCCACAAATACCTGTCCACTCGCAAGCAGTTCAATTTTCTTGTTCAATGAATTTGTGAGCATTTCCCGGACAATTCCATTTTTGAAACAGTTGACAAGCCCACCTTTTTCTTCCAGATCAAGAAACATGTCCCACGCCGCATTGGCCAGTCCGGCGGACATACTCTCCAGCAGGTAAGATCCGGCAGCCGGGTCCGCAACGGATCCAAGGCCGCTTTCATACTTCAATAGGGAAGAGGTGTTGCGGGCGATGCGTTCGGCAAAATCGTTCCGAAGTTCGGAATCCGCATGGAATTGTGAAACGGTAAGCGCATTGCAGCCGCCAACAACGGCACTCATTGCTTCCGACGACGACCTGACCATATTCGTATGGGACGATGCCTCTGAATGGTAAAATGCCGAGCCCTGGGCATGAATATAAGGGTGACACAACTCTTCTGGCAATGCGTATGCGCTCGTGATTTTCCCCAATAAAAACCGCAAAGCCCTTAATTTGGCAATTTCGGTGAGGTATTGCGTCCCGATTGACACCGAAAAAAGCATTCTGTTAAAGGCGATCAATGGCGAAATGCCCGCGTCTGTCAGGAAATCCATACAGGTGGCTGTTGCTGCCACTGCCAAAGCGAGTTCCTCTACGGGATTTGCACCATTATTGTGGTAAATATGCGTTTCAACCATTAATGGCCTGAACTCCCGCATGTTTTTGGTACGGCTAAATAGGTTTGCTGCTGCATCGAACCCTCCGCCGAATTCCCTGCCGGTTCGCATCCAGTGGGCAATCGGGTCAAAAAAGATTCCACCTTTCAGATAGTAACCGGCATTTTTTGATATCAGTGTAAATAAATCGGCAGAATTCTCGGCAGTTTGAAAGAAAACCGGTGTGTCGCTCAAACGAATTCCGTGAAGCAACTTTGGGAAATCACATTGCGCAAGGTTGGATCTGCCCAAGTTAATGATCGCAGCATCCGCACCGCTGCTTAAAGCATTTCTGCAAGATAAATTGGTTGAAACAGGATCCGAAAAAGTGATAACGGGCATGTTAAGCCAGCCAGGTATTTTCTTCTGGTAAGCCTGCATTTCTGATACCTTTTCAGTATCAAGATCCTCCGCCGTACAGTAGGGATCTGTATACAATCCCGAGCCTACTTCCCAGCTGGCAACTGAACTGAATTTTTCTTTCAGCTCTCTCGACGCTTGTTTTTTCCAAGCGCCTTTGTCCATTGGACCGAATTCTGAAAACAAAGTAGTTGGCATTTTTTCAGTTAAGCAGGATAAATAGGATATGCGGAGTAAGAGCAAAGCTACAAATTTGAAACAATAATTTTCAGGCTACGGGGAGGTGTATCCGCGAACAAAGTGCTACAAGATAATTCAACTGTTTTTAGTTTAGCGTTTGGAGAAACATGCCATTGATGTTAAATTGAACCCTGGTTCAAAGTTGCGAGACCAGGTATTTTTATATCTTTGCCGTCCCTAAAATTATAAAGCATAGAGTTTGGTAAGCTATACATTGGAAAGAACGAACGCATATAAAGAAGTCGACCAGATTTGGGATGCCTGCCTGCGAGTGATCCAGCAGCACATCCCGGAGGAGAGTTTTAGAACGTGGTTTGAACCTATCCGGCCGTTAAAGCTTTACGGTAAAGTACTTACGATTCAAGTGCCTAGTCAGTTTTTTTATGAGTGGCTCGAAGACAATTACGTAAACCTTCTCCGAAAAGCGCTCGATTATGCGATTGGCCGTGATGGTATGCTGGAATATTCCATCATTGTAGACACAGGCAATGAGAAGCACCAGCCGCTGACCATGAATGTTTCTACCCAGAAATCACCCAATTATTCCAAGCCGGACAATTTCGTGACGGATCCCAGGCTAGGCTCCAATCATAAGGACAAAGACCAGGATTCCATGAACCTGGATACTTACCTGAACCCCAATTATTCATTTGACAATTTTATCGAAGGTGATTGTAACAGGCTGGCCCGATCGGCTGGCTTTGCTGTTGCGCAGCGCCCGGGACTTACCTCTTTTAATCCGTTGATGATGTACGGAGGGGTGGGATTGGGGAAAACGCATTTGGTGCAGGCCATCGGGAATTACATTATGAACCACTACCAGAACAAGCTGGTGCTATATGTATCTTCCGAGAAATTCACCAACCAGTTTATCAATTCGATTAAAAATAACACGCTGCAGGATTTCACGGACTTTTATATGAAAGTGGACGTACTTGCGATCGATGACGTCCAGTTTCTTTCCGGTAAAGAAAAGACGCAGGACACCTTCTTTCATATTTTCAATCATCTGCATCAGCTGGGAAAGCAGATCATCATGACGAGCGACCGCCCTCCGAGGGAATTGCAGGGATTGCAAGACCGCCTGTTGTCTCGTTTTAAATGGGGACTGACAGCAGATTTGCAGGCTCCTGACTTTGAAACCCGTATCGCCATCATCCAGAAAAAGATACAGTCCGAAGGTATTTTCATAGATTATGACGTAATAGAATATATCGCGCATAGTGTCAACTCCAATGTGCGTGAACTGGAAGGTGTGATCGTTTCCCTGATGGCGCAAGCTTCGCTAACGAGAAGGGAAATTGACGTTGAGCTGGCAAAAAATACCTTGCGCAACATTGTAATGAATGAGAGTAAGGAAGTAACGATCGACACCATTCAGGAAGTGATTGCCGACTACTTTCAGGTGACTATTGCCGACCTTAAAAGCAAAAGCCGTAAAAAGGAGGTTGTATATCCCCGCCAACTTGCGATGTTTCTGGCCAAAGAGTATACCGACCTTCCGTTAAAATCCATCGGGTACCATTTTGGGGGCCGCGACCATAGTACCGTGATCCATTCCATTCAAAGTGTAAACCTGTTGATGGGCGAAAGTCCGGACGTGGAGGAAACTTTACAAAAGCTTAGAAGTTACTTTAAATAGACGCAGACGTCTAAGTATCAGGTAAAACTATTTTCGTCCTGATACTGCATTTTGAAACCTGCCCTCATTCCCAGATCCAAAATCCGGAACCTTGCCTGGAACAAGCTTATCGAGCGATCTGAACAATCCGTCATTTATGGGTTTACTTATTATTTGGATCTCGTATGCAGAGATTGGAAGGCGCTGGTTTGGCCGTCACGGTACGATTACCGGATTGTAATGCCATTGCCGGTCCGCAGGAAAGTAGGCAAGCTGATCGTTTATCAGCCGTTGTTTTGCCAATACTTGGGTATTTTTTCGAAAGCGCGGCTTACTGCCGAGGAGGCTGAGGTGTTCCTGAAAACCCTTTCAGCTCATTTTTCGTATATATCCGCATATCATTTCAATCCCGAAAATTACACATTGCTCATGAACATCCGAACTCGGTTCAGTGACGTTATTTTTTCCAAGCAGATTACGCACTGGTTGGATCTGGACAGGGATTACGATACACTACACCATAGTTACTCAGCGGATCGCCGCGTTAACCTGAAAAGAAGCAGAAAGGTCGGTTGGAAAATTATAAAAAGTAGGAATATTCATCCCCTGATTTATCTTTTTGTTCAAAATCACGCTTTGTGCATCGAAGGTGGCGTAGATCGTGAGGCTTACGAAACATTGGAGTCGCTTTTTCTGAACATGTGGATGCTAAATAGAGCGGAATTATGGTATGCTCAAAAAGAGGGGACTATCCACGCAGGGATTATAATTGTAAAACATGCCGGTAGGGCAATTTATTTATTCAATGCCGCGGACCCGATGGGCAGAAAAGGAAATGCAAGAACATTTCTATTGGACCAATTCTTCAATACTGAGGCGCAAGATTTACAGATATTTGATTTTGAAAGTCCGGACATTGACAGCATATCCACTTTTTACAGGAGCTTTGGAGCGAAGGAGGTCCCCTATGTAAAGATCAGCAGGAACCGGCTCTGGCAGCCATTTCGACAGCTGCAAAATTTCCGAAAAAGACTTGCCATTAAAACCAGATAAGGTCTTTTCGCAGTCCCTTATACGATTTAAGGTCCATTTCGAGTGAGCCTATCATAAGTTCGACCTCTGCTTTCAACGGGATTTTATTGGAGTCATCGGAAACCCATAAACGCATGGCACCCTCGCCTTTGAAAAATTTGTTATCAGGAATTAAGGGGTTGATGCGCAGTACACGGGTTTTCCCGAATTTGGTTTTGATTACATCTTTGCCAACGTATCTAACCCTTAATTTATAAACTTCACCATCAAAGAAAGTGGGTACCTCGATGATTTCACCTTCCGAGACCTTATCGAAATTGACCGTTCTCAAAAAGAAATAGCCGCTGATGATATCGTGGATGTTGTTGGGTACATTGAAGGTTTTTGTTTCGTCTTTTACGCTTGAAATGGCCTGATCTTTACTATGGTTAAAATAGATTTTCTCCTCCTTACGATACCTGTTTTCCTGGATTTGACGCTCAAACAGATGCGGCAGGATCGCTGAAGTGTCGATATACGATCGCCATGTATCCCGTACTTTGGAGATCAAGTCAAACGCACCCACCGTTCTGCCTGTCACATTTACCCGGAAACAAGGCCTGCTATTAATCGTTGATACAGATTTGGAAACTTCCACTTTTGCCTCGGCGGCGTTGATAAAACCATAATGTACCCGATATTCAACCCTTTCTCCTGTGCCAAAACTGTTATTGGGTATAACCCTGTTTTGCTCGAATTTTTCTTCGAACTGGCGGAAAGATAGTAAAAACAGTAAAGTTAAAATGCCTAGTAAGAGGTACGATTTCTTCATGCTAAAAAGGAATTACATAGAGGGGTATTTCGTCTTCAGGTAAGCCAGATATTTTTTTAAATCCCCTCCAAACTTATTTTCAAACGCTTCAAGAAACATATTTTGCTTCGATTTATAAGTCAGGTAGCTGATAAAATAGGCATTGTTAGGTAAATGGTCTCCTGAAAGCCCGGTTTTGGTTTTAAACGTACGTTTGCCTGACAGAAGTGTATCAGCATCGTTAAGTATGTTAAATATCATCGCTCTTTTTAAGGAATCTTTCCTTTTGTCCGGCGACATGTCACTTCCAAATGTTTTATAAAGACTGTCCAGCTTCACTGCGCCTCTTAGCATGTGACCGGAATAGGCATCATTGTATTTTTTTGAATATTGGTATGTACGTAATTGGGGCGAGTCCAGACCATACTTGTATTTCAAAAATCGGATAGCCCCCTGATCCCCGACAAAACTGGCCAGGTTTTCATTCAGCTCGAGGTTATTTTTCACAAAAAGCGTACCATGCGTAAGTTCGTGCAGGATCAGGTTGGCCAGGCTTCCATCCTTTCTTTTTAACATACTGGACAGGATCGGATCTTTAAAATAGCCTAATGTCGACCAGGCCGATACATCCCCTATATCCGTGTCCAGCCCTTGTTTGATCAATTCTTTTTCCTCGGCAACAGCCCTGGTAGAATCGAAAAATCCTTTGTAGGGGAAAGTCCCTACAATTGGAAAATGCCATTTGTGAGGCTCGATCTTGTACCTCTCGGAAGCCGTAATGAGCCAGATCAGTGGCTTTCCGTGCTGGTCGTAAAAGGTAGTGTAGTTTTTTGAAGGGGTGAGGCCCAGGGAATCGACCCCGAATTTTTTTATTTCCTGAATAAGCCGGATCCTCGCTTTAAGGGTATCAGGGAAAGATGGGTTTTTCAAAACATCTTCCACATCTTCAACATTGGTGAGGATACCGATTTGCCCCTTCGCCTGCATCAATCCGTAACTGAGGACTTCACGATAATAGATGATCAATATAAGAAATGCCGCCAAAAAACCTAAAAACCATTTTCTACGCACAGGACAAAGGAAATATATGGATGAATTGTGATTCCTGACAAATTTAGGCAAATCAACCTATTTTGGGCAGGTCAAACAAATAGAATTGACTGATCGTAACCGTATAGTAACTTAACGGTAAATTAATACGCCTGGGTAGGCGAGATAGGTATATTTGTATCCTTATGTACACTTATTACCTTCCCGCCTAACATGAAATTGAACTTGCTTAAACCTATAACGCTAGGTTACTTACTACTCCCCAATCTGATCTTTTTCTTGTACTGGACGGCACCTGCAATCGCGACAATGGGTATTATGGTTCTGGCTGTGGCATTTGCAAGCAGTATTAAGTCGGAAGAGTCAAATGAGGCGATGATTTTGTCAAAGCAGGATTTATTTTTGCTGGCCGGCGTAGCTTTTCTTCTGACATTTGTTTCCGGTATCATTGGCCTATCTTATCAGACTTTCGATCACTGGTGCCACAATACAAAGTTTTACGAGCTTTTCAAATACCCATGGCCTATTCGAATCCCTTCAACCGGGCCTGTAATTTCCTATTATTACGGTTATTATGTAGTACCTGCACTCGTGTCCAAATGGTTGGGGAGTATTAGCGAAACCTTTATTTTTATTTGGACTGCGCTTGGATTCTTTCTGGGATTGGCGTGGATTTACATCGTGCTGAATAAGAAAATCCTCTACACTTTGCTGGCTACGGCCGTTGGCGATACCCCTCACGTAATCAAAACGGTATTTTATAAATTCACCCACGTCTGGTATCAAATGGGTGATTTTGGGATTGAATCCTGGTCCAATTTTGAGAATTTGTTGTGGGTTCCCAATCAGGTAATACCTACACTTATTGTGGGCGGCATTTTTGTTTATCTCTTGAAAAACCAACTTCCCGTTGAGCATATTGTTTTTCCTGTGGCGCTCACTTTCTGGTGGGCAGTTTTTCCTGCATTTACATCTGGACTGCTGGCCGCCGTACTGATTGTCAGGAAGTGGGTGCAATTAAGATTCAGATTGGATTGGGCGTTTACAGTTCAAATTGTCGCTATTCCTTTTTTGACTTGTTTGCCGGTCCTCATTTTCTTCCTATCCCACCAAGAGGCGCCCATATCAGGGTTTATTTGGCAATTCCCTGACCATTTGCCCAGCCGGTTGATTGAATACCTTGTCAACATCGGGATCAATCTGGTGCTGTTTTTTTTATTTTACCAGTATTCGAGAAACTGGACTTCCTTTATCCTGGACCCTTTCCCATTCTATTTGATCATGGCGTTCTTCATGCTCTTTCCCATGTATCGGATAGGAAAGGTAAACGATTTCTTATTTCGGGGAATGATGCCGTATCTCTTAATCATTGGCGTATACCTGTTTTATCCGCTGGCATATAATTCCTGGATAACCCTCTTGAATCAAGTAAGGAAATCGTTTTTTGTTGTGATCTGTTTGATTTTGTTGATTTCCTGTTCGTTTATTGCGATCGGACGAGTTGGGAGGTCTATCAGAACGAATACGATAACAAAAAGCTTATTTTCGAATAAAGTCGCATTTGAGCCGATCCCCTATGATACCTACCCCAATATTTACGAGGTATTAAAGGATCGATGGTCACAACGGGAAGCGGATCAGTATCTTGGAAAGAGTGACTCGTTTTATGAGATGATAATGGCGCCGCAAAGACCGATTGATAAGTAAAAATAGCCGGTTAAAAATTCATTTTAGCAATATGCGTAAACATACCAACCCCGTTGTCCTTTATTAAAACAGGTACAAAATCGGCTTGCAATTACGGGCGAAATTCGATATTTTTACAACTCAGTAAAGACCCATTTTGAGCGGTTTTTGTGACGCAAAAGCCGCTTTTTTATGTACAAACTAAATATTTTGTTACCATTTTATGGCACAACCAAACACAGATAAAGACAACAAACTAAAAGCACTTCAGACCACGCTTGAAAAGCTTGACAAAGCTTATGGAAAAGGGACTGTTATGCGCTTGAGCGACAGTAAGGTTTTGGATATACCGGTTATTTCTACCGGTTCATTAGGGCTTGATCTTGCATTAGGCGTTGGTGGAGTACCTCGCGGCAGGGTTGTGGAAATATATGGGCCGGAATCTTCCGGTAAAACCACATTGTCCATGCATTGTATCGCCGAGGCTCAGAAGAAGGGTGGGTTAGCTGCTTTTATTGATGCGGAGCATGCTTTTGACAGGTCTTATGCTGAAAAACTGGGTATTGATACGAGTAACTTATTGATCTCCCAGCCAGACAGCGGCGAGCAGGCGCTGGAGATCGCCGAGCACCTGATTAGTAGTGGCGCGGTAGATATCATTGTGATCGACTCCGTTGCAGCGTTGGTCCCAAGGGCTGAACTTGAAGGGGAAATGGGCGACAGTAAAATGGGCTTACAGGCACGGTTGATGTCGCAGGCTCTTCGCAAACTGACCGGGGTGATCAACAAGACCGGATGCTGCTGCATTTTTATCAACCAGCTTCGCGAGAAAATCGGTGTGATGTTCGGAAACCCTGAAACGACTACAGGTGGTAATGCACTTAAATATTATGCTTCGGTACGTCTTGATATCCGTCGGGTAGGTCAGATCAAAGAAAGTGCAGATGCAATCCTTGGCAACCGTACCCGTGTGAAAGTTGTGAAGAACAAGGTCGCGCCACCTTTCAAAGTGGTTGAATTTGATATCATGTACGGAGAAGGGATTTCAAAAGTTGGAGAGATCATCGACTTGGCTGTAGAACTCGATATTGTTAAGAAAGCCGGATCATGGTTCAGTTACGGAGGAAACCGCCTTGGGCAAGGCCGGGATGCTGTAAAGGCCCTGATAAAAGACAATCCAGAGTTGATGGAAGAACTTGAATCGAAAATTCGTGGAAAGGTCAATAACGACCCCGATTCTTTGATTGACACCAGCGAGCCGAACGTAGTGGATGAAGGTGCTCCATTATAAACCGTAATAAATATAAAGAAAATGCCCTGCTTGAAACAGGGCATTTTCTTTTGGATTCTATTTAAAACGGCTTGCGATCGTCGTCGTCTTCAAAATCATAGTCCTCATCGCCGGGGCCGGAGAACATACTGCTAACAAGATCTTGAAATTTCATCCCCAAATCCAGCGATTGCTTTCCGATCAGCGAAAACTCAGCCATTCCATGTAATGCAAATTCCATCATAAACAGCTTTTCCTCTGCGTCGGAATAAGCACTGAGCATATCAACGAAGTCGTCCAGACCATCAATGGTTTTCAATCTCGCCATATACTCACGGTCGGTCATGTCACCTGGCATTTCCATTTCGTTACCTGCACCAAACCATTCGATCACCTTCGCATAAGGATTGATTTTGCTTTTTTTGCTCTTTTCGGGGTCCGGAAAGAAATGAAGGAATTGTGTACGGATTGCCTTACCAATCAAATTCTGGGCGACAATCACCGGACCTTCAACTTCACCCTCATATACAAGTTCCACCTTTCCGCAGATGGCCGAAACAACACCGTAAAGATCAGAAATCCGCACGTAGGTACCGTGTTCCCCATTGATCAGCGCCCTTCTTTCGGCGGTGCTTAGAAGACTCTCATAGGCCGAAATAGTCAAACGTGCCGAAACACCACTTTTGCTGTCCACATATTCGCTTTCCCGCGCTTCAAATGCGATTTGCTCAATCAGTGTTTTAGCCAACTCGTTGATTTTCACCAAATCCTTTTGCTCTGGTTTAACAACGGCTTCCTGCTCGGTTATTTTTTTTCCGATTTCGATGGTTTTGGGATAGTGTGTAACGATCTGACTTTCAATCCGGTCTTTCAGCGGTGTAACAATGCTTCCGCGATTAGTGTAATCCTCCGGATTGGCAGTAAAAACAAACTGAATATCCAAAGGCAGTCTCAACTTGAACCCCCGGATTTGTATGTCACCTTCCTGAAGAATATTGAACAGTGCAACCTGAATGCGGGCCTGCAAGTCGGGTAATTCATTGATAACAAAGATACCCCTGTGCGAACGCGGGATTAGTCCAAAGTGGATTACCCTTTCATCGGAATAAGGGAGTTTCAACGTCGCAGCTTTAATTGGATCGACATCCCCGATGAGATCCGCAACTGAAACGTCGGGAGTAGCTAATTTTTCTGTATACCGCTCATCACGGTGCAGCCATGCAATTTTGGTATGATCGCCATATTCGCTAATCGCGTCCTTTGAAAATCGGGATAAAGGCGCTAAGGGGTCATCATGCAGTTCGGAATTTTCGATGTAAGGAATGTATTCGTCGAGCAAACCCACCATCATTCTCGCGATACGTGTTTTTGCCTGTCCACGTAACCCAAGGAAGTTGATGTTATGCATGGAAAGAATAGCACGTTCCACATCGGGGATGACGGTTTCCTCATATCCCCATATTCCTGGAAAAATATGCTCTTTGCTCCTGATTTTGGCGATCAGGTTATCCCGTAACTCCTGTTTGATGGAGCGCGATTGGTAACCTGCCTTTTTTAAATCGCCGAGCGTATGGATTGTTACTAGTTCGGAACTGCTAAGTTGTGAGTAATTCATGTATTCTTGGATCGATTAACGCGCGTACGCAACTGAACGCATCTCCCGGATCACAGTAATCTTGATCTGACCGGGATATTGCATTTCTTTTTCAATTTTTTGGGAAATATCAAATGACAACATACCAGCCTTTTCGTCCGAAACATTATCTGCATCAATAATCACACGCAATTCACGACCTGCCTGAATCGCATAGCACTTTTCAACACCTTCAAACGACAGGGCCATATTTTCAAGATCGCGCAGGCGTTGAATGTATGATTCCATCATTTCGCGACGTGCTCCCGGGCGTGAACCTGATATTGCGTCACATACCTGGATGATTGGTGAGAGGATGCTTGTCATCTCTATCTCATCGTGGTGAGCTCCTATCGCGTTACATACTTCGGGGTTCTCCTTGTATTTTTTTGCAAGCTCCATTCCCAGGATAGCGTGAGGAAGGTCCGACTCTTCCGGCCAAACTTTTCCAATATCGTGCAGCAACCCAGCCCTTTTAGCCAGCTTGGTGTTAAGTCCTAATTCGGAGGCCATCGTGGCGCAAAGCTTAGCTACCTCGCGTGAGTGCTGGAGTAAATTCTGTCCGTAAGAAGACCGGAAACGCATGCGGCCGATCATTTTCACCAGTTCGGGATGCAAACCGTGGATACCCATATCGATGACTGTCCTTTCGCCGATCTCCACAATTTCATCGTCAATGTTTTTCCGCGTTTTGGCTACCACTTCCTCAATTCTCGCTGGGTGAATCCTTCCATCCTGAACAAGTCGGTGGAGTGAAAGTCTGGCAATTTCTCTTCTTACAGGATCAAAACCAGAAATTACAATAGCCTCAGGGGTGTCGTCTACAATAATTTCAACCCCCGTAGCAGCTTCCAAAGCACGTATGTTTCGCCCCTCGCGACCAATTATTTTTCCTTTGATGTCATCGTTTTCGATATTGAAAACAGACACGCAGTTTTCAATCGCATGCTCCGCGGCTGTGCGCTGTATGGTCTCAATCACGATTTTCTTAGCTTCTTTGGTGGCGGTTAGCCGGGCCTCCTCCATTGCACTTTTCACATATGACCCGGCCCTGGTATCGGCCTCTGCCTTGAGTGCATCGATCAACTGGTCGCGGGCCTGATCGGCAGTAAGGTTAGCTATTTTTTCAAGCTGGGCAACCTGTTGCTGCAGGGACTTCTCCGCTTCCTCGCGCCGCTTCGTGGCAGTTTCGAGCTGCTGGTTTAAGTTGTTTTTAAGCGTTTCCAGTTCGTTCTCGCGGCGCTTGTTCTGTTCCATTGTCTGGTTGAGGCTTTGCTCACGCTGTTTCAGCTTTTGTTCGTTGGTCTGAAGAATGCTCCGTTTTTTATTCGCATCCTCTTCGAATTCAGATTTTAAACGCAGGTATTTTTCCTTCGCTTCAAGTATTCTATCTTTTTTAATGTTTTCAGCGGCACTTTCAGCATTGCGAAGAATTTCGGCAGCCCGCTCCTGGGCTTCTTTCTCTTTTTGATCGAAAGATCTCTTGAAGATGTATTTGCCTGCGAAAATACCTACGCCTACGGCAATGATATCAGACAGGACTACGATGAAAAACAAAGAATTTGACATTTCAATGAATGGTTATATATAGTTGGTTTTACCAAACTACACCCGCGTCAAAATGCCGAAAATGAAGAAATTGAAAGAATATGAAGAAGATGTTGTAAAATTAAAGGCCTGGTGTATAGTTGCTTAGCTTTCGATTGCGCTGGTAATGGTCTCGTCCAGTTTTTCGACTCTATTCTTAAAAGCCATGATCACATTGTTCATTTGCTCCTGGTTCCTTTGCAATGCTACCAAGCACTCAATGGAAGTAAGTGCAATCGCTTCGATATCACCGTATACTTTACCTCTTAATTTATGCTGTTGCACGCGCTGCAGGAAAACCTCGTACCCGTCCCTGTAAAATTTCTCCTGATCCGCCGGAACGCTCAGTTTGAAACCTCTGTCCAGCAGTTTTATAAAGACAGAAACATCAGGGTTAGGTATTTTACTTTTTGTCATAAGGTATCTTCAAGCAACTCTATGCACTTATCAATCTCTTGTATATATCTTTCAACTGAATCTTTCAACTCGGCAATTCCGCTTGTTGGTGTCAGTTTACTAGTGACAATTTTAGCGAAACTTTTGGACTTATTAAAGTCTTTTTCCAAAGTGGCATGTTTTTTCTTCAATTCTTTTGCTTCTTCCTTAAGCTTGATATTGGCCAGTCGGAGCTCTGCATTTTCGCGTAACAGCTCTGAATTTGTCCAACTTAGCTTCTCTTTTGTGTTGATCAGGATCTCGAGCTTTTTCTCAAGGTCGGATAGCTTATGTTCAATAATGCGTTCAATGCTCCTTTCCATTTTCGAACCTTAAAATTTCCGTCAAAGCAAAAAAATATAGTCTAAATCATTTTCTGATCAAAGCTTCAAATTCACGCTCATACGCCGAAATCAATCGTTGCATGGATTTGTCGATTACCTTATCCGTAAGTGTCTGCTGGTCGTCTTGTAAAATGAAACTGACCGAATAGGATTTTTTTCCTTCCAGGTTGGCTCCTTCGTACACATCAAATACATTTACAGACTTCAGAAGCTGGCGTTCGGTTTTGTATGCAATCTGCCGTAATTCCTCAAAAGTGATTTTCTTGTCCACAACCACAGACAAATCTCTGCGTACCTCAGGAAATTTAGGTACTTCTTTATAGTCCACAGCTGAACTGTATTGGCGAAGCAGGTATTCCCAATCGAAATCGGCATAAAAGACCGGCACCTTGATGTCCAGTTTTTTAGTAATCGTATTGGCTAGCTGGCCAAATGAAACAATCGGCTTGCGATTGACCAGAAGAGTGAGCCCGAATTTGAAAATGGTTTTGTCCGCCTCCTGCCTCTCAACTTCCTTGGTTTTAAGGGACGTAAGCACTTGGTTCACAAACGCAGCGAGGTCATGAAACACCACTTCACGCGACTTTTCGAACCAGCTTTCATGTTGAAAATTGCCTGTCAAAAAAACGGATAGTCGTTCCTTCTCAACATATTTTTCATTGATTTCGTGGTATGTCTTTCCGAATTCAAATAGTTTGAGATCTCGCTGTCTGCGGTTGCTGTTATAAGCCACCACTTCCAATCCCGAGAAAATCAGCGTCTGACGCATAACCGAAAGGTCTTCGCTCAGGTAATTAAGGATTTTGACGGGACTGCCCGGCAAGCTTTCGCTTAATGAAACCTGATATTCTGGTTTGGTCAGCGAATTATTGATCATTTCATTGAAGCCATTTGCTACAAGCAACTCGGATACGCGCAATCTCAGTTTTTCCGGATCATTTACCGGGAAATCGGACAGGAAATCGGAGCTCATCGCATCGGACAATTCGACTTGACCAAAACCGTAAATACGGAGAATTTCTTCAATTACATCAGCTTCACGCTGTACATCGACCCGGTAAGGAGGAACAATTGCGGTAAAAGTGGTTTCGGTTTCTTCCTCGATAAGAATATCCAGTCCGGCAAGAATATTTTTTATCAATTCCTTATCAAGAGACTTGCCAATGAGCCTGTTGATATTGTGGTATTTCATGGCTACCCTGAAATGCTGCACCGGGTTTGGGTAAATGTCCGTTATTTCTGAGGATATTACTCCACCAGCGACTTCCTGAATAAGCAAGGACGCTCTTTTCAGGGCAAATACAGGCATATTGGGGTCGGTACCACGTTCAAAGCGGAAAGAGGAATCGGTTTTCAACCCAAAACGTTGAGCGGTTTTGCGCACCCAAATGGGTGAAAAATAAGCCGATTCCAGAAATATGGAAGTTGTTGAACTGGTAACTCCCGATGTTAAGCCACCAAAAACGCCGGCAATACACATCGGTTCGGGGTTTCCATCAATGCCTTCATTACAAATCATCAGGTCGCCGTCAGATATCTTTCTTTCAACACCGTCCAGCGTCACGAAAGGGGTATCTGAAGGAACGGTTGTGACAACGACTTTTTTTCCGAGAATTTTATCCACATCGAAGGCATGCATGGGCTGGCCCAATTCGTGGCATATATAATTGGTAACATCGACAATGTTATTGATGGAACGAATACCAATGGTTGCCAGACGTTGTTTTAGCCAGGCTGGTGATTCGGCTACCGTCAGTCCTGAAATAGTCAGGCCCGCATATCTGGGACAAGCCTCTTCGTTTCTGACTTCGATCTGAACAGGCAAAATTTGATTGGAAACCGAAAATTGCTCCACCGAAGGCAGGCTGATCGGACGATTTAGAACTGCCCTCAAATCGCGGGCGACGCCATAATGTGAGGCGGCATCGGCCCGGTTAGGGGTAAGTCCGATTTCTATCAGATAATCAGAGGAAGTGCCAAAATATGTACTAGCCGGGGTGCCGTTGGGTAAATCGGTATCCAGAACTAAAATGCCATCGTGGGAAGTGCCAAGTCCAAGTTCGTCTTCAGCACAAATCATTCCTTCCGATACCGCCCCTCTTATTTTTGATCTTTTGAGAACCAGTGGCTGGTCGCTGCCTGTCGGATGAAGTACGGCGCCAACCGTTGCAACGATCACTTTTTGTCCGGCTGCAACATTGGGTGCACCGCAGACAATTTGAAGGGGTTCGGGAAGGCCTACATCGACGGTCGTATTTTTAAGGCGGTCAGCTTCCGGATGTTTTTCGCAGGCAAGCACTTCACCGATCACGACACCATTCAATCCTCCTTTAATCGATTCGATCTCTTCTATTCCTTCGACTTCCAAACCGGTAGCCGTCAATAATTTACCGATATCTTCGGGTGTTTCTGTAATTTCAATTAAGTCTTTAAGCCACTTGTAAGAGATCTTCATGCGAATGCTTTAAAAGTTTAAAGACAGACAATCACCTAGTCTGTCTTTTCTACAAAATTAATGATTTAAAATTTGACCGGCATTTGTAAGCACATAATACCCGTGACTTTTTATGCCCATGTATCTGTGATCCGGCTATTTGTGAACAGCGCCCTCGGTTAATTCGCCCGCACGGATTGCGACGGTCAGTTTGTTTTCGGCAGGAGGTACCGGGCAGGCATAAGTAGCCTGATAAACGCAATATGGGTTATACGCCTTGTTGAAATCCAGGATAATGATATTGTTCTTGATTTCAGCTACAGGGTAATCCAAATAGCGCCCGCCGCCATAAGTTTCCTTGCCACTGGTTTCGTCTTTGAAAAGCACGGAAATAATACTTTCATTTTTAAGCAGCAGCAGCTTTTGAGGTTCGCCTTGGACGGTGAAATTGGCATAACCATATTTCTCGTATTTCTCAGAAGTGCCGTCTGTGTATTTCACTACCACTTCCTTATCGTCCTTCATATAAGGAGAAATGTTGGCCTTTACCCGAAATGACAGGTCCGGCTCGAAGTAATGCAACCCGTGAAATGTTTCTTTATCGGCGATAGGAGAGTCGTCTGCCGTTTTGAATTGCTCGTCTTTTGCCGCACGCTGTTCCAGGATTCTCGCTTTGTATTGTGCGGGATTGGTAATCAGTTCCTGATCCGACAGGCCAGCACCATTACCTGAAAAATTTTCTACAATAAAATAGGCCAGAATGGCAATCAGCATGGCGATCGTACTGTAACGGATCACTTTGTTTTTAAACATAACCGGAGTAATAATTGTAAAGAGTCTGCAAACTTACATCGAAAGACAGCTTTGAAAAAGTATAGGATGTTTATTTACTTTTTTATGATAATTTTGAATCTTCGCATCCGGCGTTTTAGCGATGTTGATCGAAATATCCCTAAATTGACCTTGCAAATCATTCAACACAATACCTGACCCATCGTATGTCATACACAAAGCGAGTACTCATTGCCGAAGACAGTTCTGTTATTCAAAATCTGGCAAGGAAGATTCTGGAATTTCAACACTATGAAATTACTTCTGTCAAAAATGGAGAACAAGTTTTGCAACTCCTTGAAAAAGAAGATTTTGATATCATTTTGCTGGATATCAATATGCCTGTGATGGACGGAATGGAGTGTGCAAGAAGCATTCGTAAATTGCCGAACGAGAAAAAGGCCAAAACGCCGATCGTTGCCATCACCGGCAATGCAAAAAATTACTCGGAAGAAGATTTTAAACAAGCAGGATTTGACGATGCGTTGATGAAGCCTTTGAATTTTGACCGTCTGGTTGAAGTGGTGGCGCATTTGACAGAATAAACCTGATGAGGATTACATTTTTAGGAACCGGCACTTCGCAGGGTATACCCGTTATTGCCTGCGAATGTGCCGTTTGTCGTTCTACTGACTTACATAACAAGCGTTTAAGGACTTCCGTCTGGATTCAGGCACAGGGCAAATCTTTTGTCATAGATACCGGTCCCGATTTCAGGCAGCAAATGCTCCGGGCAAATGTAAAAGACCTGGATGCTGCTATTTTCACCCACCAGCATAAGGACCATACCGCCGGATTGGACGATATCAGGGCCTACAATCATCTCCGGCAAAAGGATATGCCGCTGTACGGGCGGTTGGAAGTACTCAATCAGATCCGCAATGAGTTTGCTTATGCTTTTTCGGAAAAACGATATCCCGGGGTGCCCTCATTTGAACTTCATCCCGTGGAAAACGAGCCGTTTGAGGTGGATGGCGTGCGGTTTATACCCATAGAAGTAATGCATCATAAGCTCGCTGTTTATGGTTACCGGATTAGAGATTTTACATACATTACAGATGCCAATTATGTTTCAGAGCAGGAGCAGGAAAAAATAAAAGGGTCCAGCGTGCTTGTATTGGACACGCTACAAAAAGAACCGCACTTATCGCATTTTACACTTGCTCAGGCACTGGACCTGATTGACAAGCTGAACGTTCCGAGGGCCTATCTAACCCACATCAGCCATAAGCTCGGTCTGCATGCCGAAATTGAAAGCGAACTCCCGCCGCATGTACATCTGGCGTACGACGGCCTGGTTTTGGAGTTATAATTTCAATCCTGTCAGCCTTCGTTGACCCACCGCATCATCAGGGCGGTAAGGTAACCTCCATAAGTACCTATTGCATAGCCCAGAATTGCCAATAAAACACCCACAGGCGCGAGTGACGGGTGAAAAGCCCCTGCTACCACAGAAGCCGAAGCAGAACCGCCAACATTGGCCTGGCTTCCTACCGCTAAAAAGAAAAACGGGATTTTTAGCCACTTGCAGACCGCAATCAAAATAATGCCGTGAACCGAGATCCAGATTAGGCCTATGGCGAAAAGACCTGGGTTGCCGGCCACCGCACCCAAATCCATCTGCATCCCAATCGTCGCAACCAATACATATAAAAATACAGAACCAAGTTTCGAGGCGCCAATATGTTCTAATTTCCTGGCCGGTGTCAGGGAGAGCATTATCCCAATCAGGGTGGCTATGGAAATGACCCAAAAGAATGTTGATGTCAGGCTGTATTTTGCAAGAAACGGATAGTTTTCAGAAAGATAAGGTGTAATGATTTCGGCCAGTCCGTGAGCCATCCCGGTAGCCCCAAAGCCGGCGGCCGCAAGAAAAATATAATCCCTTACTACTGGGATTCTTTCATTTCCTGTTTGCTCGGCATCCAGATGTTCTTTAACCTGGCCGACCTGATCACTATCTGCCCCGAAAAATTTGTCAATTTTCGCGGACATTCCAGCTCCGTAGATTAGTACCGCCATCCAGAGCTCCGCAATAAGAACATCCACGGCGACCATCTGGGAAAATAGCTGGTCGCTCGGCTGAAATACTTCTTTTAAGGCGGTTTGATTAGCCCCGCCGCCAATCCAGCTTCCTGCTATTGTGGCAAGGCCCCTCCACACCGCATCAGCTCCCTGCCCCGCCACTGTCTGAGGGCTTATACTTCCTACAATCCACAACGCGATCGGACCGCCCAGCATAATGCCTACTGTTCCCACAAGCATAGCGATGAGCGCCTTCGGACCGAGTTTAGCAAGGGATTTCCAATCCATTCCAATGGTGAAAAGTACAAGGCATGCAGGAAGGAAATATTTTGAAACAACGGGGTAAAGTTGAGAAGAACCGCCGTTGACGATGCCCGTCGAATTAAGCAAGCCCGGAATAAAGTAGCAAAGCAGTAATGGCGGAATAACATTATAAAATCGTTTCCATATATTGCCGGGAAGGGATGACGTGTAAAAAACCACTGCAAGGATCAGCATCAGGATACCCAGTACTACGGCGTCGTTTGAAATCATTTAATTGCAAAAAGAGGAATTAACGGATCTAAAAATAGTCTTGTTTTTACTAACTTCATAACCGGATCATCAGCAAAGAGATCATGTTTGTCTGCCGGCTATTCAAAAACACCTCTGGCCAAAAAGCTGGGCTTTAAAGAAGGGTACAAGATTGCATTGGTTGGTGAACCTGGGCATTATCTTGATTTATTTTCTGATCTGCCGCCCGGCATGTCCTTTTGCAAACTGGATGGGACTAAAAAGAACCTGGTACATTATTTTGCCTCAAGCGCTGATCACCTTGAACGGGACTTGCTGCTATTGCGCAATGAGATTTTCGCCGATGGCATCATCTGGATATCCTGGCCCAAAAAGGCCTCCAAAGTTCAAACCGACGTAAATGAAGATTTAATCCGGAAACTGGCTTTAGCTAACGGGCTGGTCGACGTCAAGGTTTGTGCTGTCGACGAAGTTTGGTCAGGACTTAAATTAGTAATCCCATTAAAATTGAGAGACGGCCTATTCTGTTAAGACGTTGACTGCGAATCTCGTGGGTTGTTTAAACGAAATTTTTGAGGTATTTTACGCCCTACAATATTCACCTGAAATTTAGCACCAAGGATATGGCGATGTATCATTTATCAGTTAATGGTAAAAAGTTTAAAGTTGACGTTGAGCCCGATATGCCCCTGCTTTGGGTTGTTCGCGACTTTGTTGGCCTGAAAGGAACCAAATTTGGCTGCGGGATGGCCATGTGCGGTGCCTGTACAGTTCACCTTAACGGCCAGCCGACAAGGTCATGCCAGACTCCCGTGTCCAGTGTCGGTAAGAATGACAGGATAACAACCATTGAAGGGATAGGCGACGGTAAAATGCATATCATTCAAAAGGCATGGATTGAGGAGCAAGTGCCTCAATGCGGTTACTGCCAGTCGGGCCAGATTATGTCCGCAGCCGCCCTTTTAAAAACTACTCCCAAGCCAACGGATGCTGATATCGATGCGGCTATGAGTGGAAATCTCTGCCGTTGCGGTACCTACGACCGTATCCGGAAGGCTATTCATCGCGCGGCGGAAGAAATGCAGGTTTCAGAATCCGGAATTGGCAAAATCTAAAAAGTGATCTGTAAACCTTTAGCTAGCAAGACATTGAAAAATATACAAGCTTCACGCCGCGATTTTATCAGGGTAAGCGCGCTTTCCTCCATTGGCCTCGCTTTGGGAGTATCGGGATTCACAAAAGATGCGACGATTAAGAAGGTGCTGCCCGCTGTTTTAAAACTTGAAATCAATCCATTTATCATCATAGCAACAGATGGCAGCATTACCCTGGTCAATCCGCGGCCGGATATGGGACAAGGGTCAACCCAGGCGGTTCCTTCGCTTCTAGCCGAAGAGCTTGGGGTGGAGCTGGAAAAGATCTTGATCATTCAGAGTGATGGGCAGGACAAATATGGAAGCCAGACATCCGGAGGCAGCAGTTCGGTGCGTGAACTCTGGATGCCAATTAGAAAGGCAGGGGCCGCAGCAAGGGAAATGCTTGCAACCACTGCGGCGAAAAGGTGGGGAGTTCCGGTCGAGGAATGCGTGGCAGAGGATGGTAAAATCCTGCACAAATCCAGTGGCAAAAGTCTTAGCTATGGTGAACTTGCAGAAGATGCCTCAAAACTTGAAATACCAAAAGAACCAAAGCTCAAATCCCCTCAGGAATTCAAGATCATAGGAAAGTTTAATAAACGGCTGGATGTGCCCGAACGGGTAACAGGCAAAGCTGTCTATGGAATCGATGTGGACATACCCGGAATGGTTTACGCCAGTATCCTGCATTCCCCCGGCATACATAGCAAAATAGTTTCCATTGATGATACAGAAGCAAAAAAGGTAAAGGGTGTTTTGAATGTGATGAGGACCGAACGCCCGATGCCGCACCGGACCTCGGAGGCAGTAGCGGTGATCGCTACTAATTATTGGGCAGCATTAAAAGGTAAGAAGGCGCTGAAAGTAAAATGGGACAATGGCATATATGACCAGACCGTCAACACATCCAAATATTTCGAAGCCACTTATGAGGCTGCGAAAAAAGACGGGATCAATTTCGAAGAGAAGGGGGATTTCTTAGCTAAGTATGCCGCATCTAAGGAAAAAATTGAATCAAATTACGAAACACCTTTCCTGGCCCACGCGCCCATCGAGCCCGAAAATGCAGTTGCACATGTGAAAGAGGACGGTTCAATTGAAATCTGGGCGCCAATCCAAGGGCCGGACTGGGCGTTGAGAGATGTTTGTGGTTATATGAAAGTGAAGCCGGAGCAGGTCAAGATAAATGTGGCGTTGCTTGGCGGAGCATTCGGCCGGAAGGCTTATCACGACTTTTTACTGGAAGCGTGCCATATTTCAAAAGAACTTAAAAAACCGGTAAAAGTGATCTGGACCCGAGAGGATGATATTAGCCAGGGCCCCTACCGGCCAGGAATGCTCAGTCACATGCAAGGGTTTGTGGAAAATGGCAAGATTACCGGATTCCATCATCATGCCATCGGAGAGTCCATTGCCGGACAGGTTTTCAATCAGTTGAAAGAAAATGAGGCTGATCCCTGGTTAAGTGGCGAGCTGAGTAGCGAGAACAATAAATACCAGTTCAGCGGGGCTTCAAAAGTAAGCTGGACAAATATAAAAACGGATATCCCGGTGGTTTGGTGGAGGTCTGTTTATGCATCAAACTTTGGCTGGGGGCAGGAATGTTTTATCGATGAGCTGGCCCATCTTGCGAAAAAGGACCCTCTACAGGCCAGATTGGACATTCTTACAGACAGCCGTTTCGAAAAAGTACTTAATACCCTGGCTGAAAAGGCGAACTGGAGTGAGAAACTTCCGGCTGGCTCCGGCAAAGGACTGGCGGTTTTTAGTTCATTTGGTAGTATTTCGGCCTGTTGTATCACTGTTTCCAAAAAAGATCAGGGTGTTAAGATCGATAAGGTAGTTTCCGTATTGGATTGTGGCTATTACGTGAATCCTGATAATGTGAAGGCGCAGACCGAGGGTAACATTGTGATGGGGATTACTGCCGCCATTAAAAATGGGATCACATTCACAAATGGTGTTTGCGATCAAACCAATTTCCACCAATATAATGTGATGCGGTTAAACGAAATGCCTCTCGTCGAAATTCATATTGTGGACAGTGGCGCCAATCCAGGTGGAGTGGGTGAGCCCGGACTTCCTCCAATTGCGCCGGCATTGGGTAACGCGATTTTTGCGGCAACAGGCAAGCGGATCAGAAAATTGCCTTTTGATATCAATCGCCTCGCATAAAAAAGTCGGCCCGCGGTTCAATTTTGAGTATTGAACGCGGGTCGACTTTTTTGCTTAAACATATCTTAGCTATTATTGAGCGCCATCGGTTTTAGCTCTTTCCACTGCAAATGCGCCAATCTTATGACCGCCTTCAAGGCCGGCCACGCAATCAAAGCGATAGTGTATCAATCCGTAGATTCTTGAAACAGAAGCTTCGGACGCCATTGCATCCAGATTTTGTTTTTCAGAAGGAAAAATGAACGACAGCAATTCCGCTGCCGCCCCCGAAAAAGTTGAATGTCCGGAAGTATAAGAAGGGAAATTTGGAAGCCCAACCGAAGTCTTGATCTTTTTGCTGACCTGGTTTGGCCGAGGATAATAATAGTAATACTTTGCATCCCAGCAGCATATCCCGGCATCTTGCAAAGTGGTACCTAGCAGTGCAAGAGTACGTGCAGTTCTCACCTCGCTGAAATTGTTGTCGTGGCACAAATTGGCCCCTTTCCTGTGCCAGTGTCCCGGAGGCGTATAACTTCCAACGCCATCTGACCAATAGCTCGCAATTTTGGCCTGTTCCCGGGTCTGGTTGCTTGCAATCTCCAATAACTCGTCCATGTCTTTCTTGAACTCAGTGCTTCCCAACGCAGGAGGAGGGGTAGGGCGGAGGGTCGGGACTGTTTCTTTGCTGAAATTCCATGGGGTAACAAATCCGTAGGTCGGCAGCATAGGCGGCCGGGGAGGAAATTCCTGACTTACCCAGGGTACCGTAGTCCCGATGGATTTCGCGGTCGCAATCATTTCTGCGGTTTTGGCCTGATTGTTTGCTGCACTCATACCATCTGTCTTAGCGCGGGCCATTACTTTGGCAGCCACTGCCTTACCCAGATTGGAACCTGCAAGGATATCGCTTTCAACGTTCATTCCAGCCCACATCCTGCTGTTTTTGTGCTCTGCTAACTTGGCATCCAAATAAGGTACTTCACCGGGAAACATTGCCTTCAGTACAGCCACAGAAGCTTCTGCCACCACTGCATCCTCTGACGGGTACGAAGGAAGATCGGTTACCGGTAACATTGCTTTTATCGACTGGTCGTTTTTAGATGGTGCTTTGCGGTTGTATTTGAATTTGTAGTTCCAGGCGGCAACAAGTGCGTCGTACTGGGCCACACTCAGATATGCAAGCGCACGTGCAGTGTACGGCGGATTAGCAAAAGGGAATTTAGGGTCAGCCAACGGGTTGGCTGCATCAGGTACCGGATATTTGCCATCAGGGGTGGATGCAGGTGGCGAGTTGTAGCGCGCTGCCAATTCCCGCCCGATTTCGTTCCACCGGAACACCGCGCCTGCCGCCCAATAATTAACCTGCTCTTTTTGCACAGGAGTAATGGCGTCGACAATGTCTTTTAATTTTTTGATTTCCGTTTTGTAGTATTCGGAAGTGACGTTTTCCGGAGCATCAACTGCAACTTCACTGGACGATGAAAGCACATATGGTTTCCAGGTACCCGCTTTTTCGTCGAGACTCGAAGGGTTATTTATTCCTGCTGTTGGTTCGTCAACCGTCTTCGTACAAGACGTAAAAAGTGTAAAGAACAGGATAACTGCTGGAAGGGCTAATGCTTTGCCGGTCATGATCAGATTTTTATTTTTCATATTGAAATAGTGTCAGTGTTTATTTTTTTTCCGATTTGGCGTACCTGAATTGATAAAGGACACCAGCCGAGTACGTGGTGCTTTTTCCCATATTCGAGCCATCGACTACATAAACAGCGCGGGCATTGATGCCCAGGTTTTTGGGTTGATATTTGGCGTAAAAGCCTACCGAGGTGGTTTTCATGTTATTGGTGGGAAAAGGCATGTCGTTACGACGGATAAAATCTCCTCCGTCACAGGCATTGTGTTCCACATATCCCTCTGCCTGCAGGCCATGCTTGAGATAACCGAGCCGGGCAGCGGCATCATATGCGTTCGGAACAGATACGATGTTGGTGTTATAAAGCTTGCCATCCGCCTGATACGAATCGCGGTCGATTTTGATCTTGCTTCGTAGTATGTAGCTTCCCGACGCGGTGAGGTATATCCCACTCTTATGACGATAGCTGGCCAGTAAGCGGCCTGTGGCCGTTTTACATTGCAAACCGATCGACATCGGCAGAAAATCAGGGATGTAGTCGGTTACCGGAATGGAGCCGCCGACAATTGCGTGGAGCGACAGGCCAGATTTGTTGAGAAAACGATACTTAATCCAACCAGACGCGTCCTGAAAACCCTTTTGCCATTTAAGGTTGCCCGCGCTGGTCTGAGTCCAAATGTATGGGACGCTTGCAATGACATTGAGGTTTTTTGTTATTCCTACTGCAAGCATCGGCATGACGCTTTGGGTAGTATGTGTGCCTATATTGAGGTTCTCGCGCAACAGGGAGTTTTCCCAGTACTTATCCCAGGAACTGTGCGTATACGACACCGCAAGGCAAGCCGTGTTTTTTGCCATATAAATGGCGTCATTGGGCATTTGGGCGAAAACGGAAGCTATAGAACCGACAAGGGTAATTGCCAATATGGCCAGTCCTCGTCTGCACTCTTGTAAAGTATATTGCATATACAGTGAGTTTGAAATTAAAAATCTTGAAGAAGTCGCTGTTAAGACAGCCAAAATATCCTCATTGGTCGGCTAGCATAATCATGGTCAAAATAGACCATAGTCACCAAGCCAAACAATCAAAATAAAGAATTAGCAGCATTTGAAAAGTAACTGTTCAGGCTAGTTCCGGGGGCGGGGTAGATAGCAATGCTTTGAACGGGAGATAGTCGGCCGGAAACAACAGAGAAATGTAGGTGGATTGATTCGGAAAGAATTCGACCGATGAAAACTGAAAACCGACACTTTCGGGAACGTAGTCTTTGACCAGATTACTCAGTTGTTTGATTATTTTTCCATAGGGACTTTGCGGCGTGTCTGTTTCTGAAGAACTGAATGTCTGCATTGCATGGGCGAGTTCAAAAAAATGATCCCTTGCAGCCTGGTTGGATTGTAAAGTGACGTAGAGCGTATCGTTTTCGTGACGGATTTCAGTGGGGTTGTAAAAATCGCCATCCTGACGAAGAAGACCCTGGATTTCTTGAGATACTTCGAGATTACCGGAATAGGGGAGGGATGGAAGATACATCTTCAGTAATTTCTGATTCCCCTGGTTCCCGGAAGAGGCAAACTGGTAGCTTTCCTCGAAGAAAAGAACAGCAAAACTTAGCCCAAACGTGTTGTAGAGCAGTAAAACCAACAATCCTATCGGCAGTATTTTTTTCAATGTTAAGAGGATTTCTAACCAAATGTAATCATATTAGTTCAAACAATAAAAACATTTCCGCTTATGAAAAGATCTGACATTAACCCTATGCCACCTTTCTTCGACCGTTATATTAACCTGGTTGAGGACATCGATATCTTCGACGCATTTGATAAATATTCACCGGAAAAACTATATTGTGAACCTCAGAAGTTGAGCGATCTGGGTGATAAAGTTTATGCTGAAAATAAGTGGACTGTTAAGGATATTTTGCAGCATGTGATAGATAATGAGCGGATTATGTCTTATCGAGCGCTCTGCTTTTCAAGAAACGATAAAACCATCCTGGCAGGTTATGATGAGGAGATATACGGTGCCAATACAATAGCGAACCAACGAACGATTGATGACCTGATGGAAGAGTTTTCCCTGGTCAGATCCGGCACGATTGCGCTTTTCCGTAATATGGACGAAGCAATGATACAGCGACCGGGCATTGCATTTCAGACCCAGATCTCGCCGCTGGCACTAGGATTTGTGATTCTTGGGCACCCCATACATCATTTGAATGTAATCCGGGAACGCTATTATCCTTTGCTCTAAGATTGCACAAGTTGATCCAATGCTTCCTCGACTTTGTTGACAGGCAGCCGGCAGGTTTTATCATAGCAAACGTAAATCGCGGTTTGGCCGTTGATATCGCTTTTGTTTTGAAGTAGGGGAAGATTGGATACTGATTTGGTGCCCATTATTATTTTATTGGGGATAAAAAAACGGTCCAGGTCTTTTCTGAGGGCATCCGCATGATCCCCGACAATGGCAATTTCGGCGGTAGGGGTGGTCCTGTAACAATATAAAGCTGCCCAATTAGTTACCCACTGAACGTCACCAAGAAGCAGCTTACCCATTTTGGAAAGCATTTTATCCGATATTTTGGCGTAATCATGACGATCGAGTATCAGACCAAGCAGGTACAGATTTTCGGCCATGATAGAGTTTGACGCGGGAATCACGTTGTCAAACAATTCTTTTTTGCGTGCTACCAGCGTTTCGCCATCAATATCTGTAAAATAGAAAAAGCCCTCTTCGTGATCGTAAAAATTGCTGATGGTGTAATCTGTAAGTCGTTGGGCCCGTTCAATCCATTGTTCATCAAACGTGATTTGATATAGCCCGAGGTACCCCTGGATAATAGCCGCATAGTCTTCCAGAAACGCCGTGATTGTAGCCTTTCCATTTTTATAGCTATGCCATAATTTATTTTCAGAGGTCATGTGATTGTGGGTAAACAGGCCGACTGAAACTGCAAGCTCACGGATATCGTCATCGCCAAGTGACCGGTAACAATCGGTTAATCCCTTAATTAAAAGGCCATTCCAGGAGGACAATATCTTGTCGTCCAGACCTGGGCGTATCCTCTCTGCACGTTTCCCGAATAACTTGTTCAGAGCATGCTCATACTGTATTCTGAACTGTTCCGATAAAAGCCCTTTTCTTTCCGCTATCTGCTCCGGTACATCGGTCAGGTGTAAGTGGTTGTACCCATGCTCCCAATTTCCGGCTTTTGAGACATTGTAGATTTTGTTAAACCACTCAAAATCCTCCGCCAGAACGTCTTTGAGCTCCTCTTCGGTCCAGATGTAGTATTTACCCTCAATTCCCTCGCTGTCGGCATCTAGGGCAGAATAAAATCCCTTGTCAGGACTGAGCATTTCATTGCTAAGCCATGAAATCGTTCTTTTGATCCTGTCTGCGTAAAGTGGGTTTTTAGTCAGAGAATAAGCTTCTGCATAAATGCTCAGTAACTGGGCGTTATCGTAAAGCATTTTTTCGAAATGGGGGATGAACCACTCGTCATCAACCGAATAACGTGCCCAGCCTCCACCGACGTGATCGTAAATTCCGCCTAGTGCAATCCTGTTCAAAGAAAGTTCGACTTGTCTTAATGCTTCCGGATTTTGGCTCACATCATAATATCTGAGCAGAAATTTATAAATGGACGGCATCGGAAACTTCGGTGCCCTGTCCATTCCGCCTTTTTTTGTATCAAAATTTCCTTTCAGCTTCTCAAACATGAGATCCAGGTCAGCCAGATTATAATTGCCATTATTCTCCTCCAATCCATATTTTTCACTGTCGGAAGTAATCATATTCTGGATAAATCCATCGGCGGAATTCGCCAGCTCACTGTAATGATTTTTAAAGGCATCATTGATGCTTTTAAGTAATTGAACCCAGTTTTGCGGCGGAAGATAGGTCACTCCATAGAAGGGTTTTGAATCTGGCAGTAAAAACACATTGAGTGGCCAGCCACCTCGAACGCCCATCGCTTGCACGGCGTCCATGTACACGGCGTCCACGTCCGGCCTTTCTTCCCGGTCCACTTTGATACAAACGAAATGATCGTTCATCACAGCAGCAATGGGTTCTTTTTCAAAGCATTCGCGTTCCATTACGTGGCACCAATGGCATGCTGAGTAGCCAATACTCACCAGGATAGGCTTGTTTTCATCCTTTGCCTTCTGGAGTGCTTCATTTCCCCATGGATACCAATCCACCGGATTATGTGCGTGTTGAAGAAGGTAAGGGCTGGTTTGCTGACTTAGACGATTCATGAAATTGGGATACTATTGGATAACAACCACCTTTTTGACGATTGTCTTTGACTTACCTGCAAACCTGACAAAATATATACCAGATGCAATGTCGGGCAATGGGATAACCTCTTCGGTCTTCCCGGCAATGGCTTTCAATTTTCTGGTTAGGACTTTTTGACCTTTTACATTTACGATGGATAGTTCTACATCCGAGTTACCGTTAGCACCCGTAAGAAAAACCTGCATTTCATTTTTTACTGGATTGGGGTAGACGTACGCGTCAGATAAGAATGGCTGGGTTGAATTGATCACATCGTTCAAATCAAATTTACAGAGAAAGACCTCCTTACCTTTCAAACTGATGGTCCTTAACCAGTTTTGGTAACGAACCACGATGTCTGTCGTTTGATTGTCTGCAGCATAAGGGTTTTGAGCGGCGATTAGAATATCACTTCCTTTTACAACGCCGCGCCAAACAGGAGTCTGTTTTTCCATGAGGTCACGCGCTGGCTCTGGTATAACAAGTTGATAGGAACCCTCGAACATATCGTTGAATGCCGAGAGGCGGTACAGTCCGTAAATAAAATGTTCATAGGTACCATAATTCTCCTGACGATCGCTTGAGAGAAAAGGGTTTTCCCAAAGCCACAGACCTTTTGCGCCCGAAAAGAAAGGAAAAATTGCCGTCGCCTCAGCCATAAAAGAAGTGATGAGCGGGGTGGTAGGGTCGTAACTGTCGTGGACGCGCATCCATACAAACGGGATCACAGGCTTATCACTCCATGCTGTATTGGATTCAATATTGAATAAGAGATAGGAAAGATAGTCCTTGCCGATCGGGTGATCGTATCCGTAATAGTAGTAAGGCGAGGGTGATAGAAAATCCAGTGCATGATAAAAGCTACCACCGATCTTGCCGGCGTTATCCTGTGTGAGATAGTGTGTACGGGCCAGGTTTGTTGTCCAGTCCTGCCAGCTGTTTGAAGTAATGTTGAGCCAGGTATTGCGAACCGGAACGTCGCTGTAACTGGTTATTGTACTCTTAACACCCTTTGCCCTCAGCCGATTGACCGCTTCAGTATACCACCAGCGCATATCTCTTTTGTAAACAAATAAGAAATCGGGGTCTGAAAGGCCCCGGTAATTTTGGGGGATGGCGGTATTGCTTTTTAGCGCAAGAATGTCCCTGTCTTCCCGCTGCATTCGTTCAATGTCCAGACAGAGAATGTCGGCTTCGAAAATGGTCGATCCGAAGTTGTCCCAGTAGCTTCGATAAGCTGCAGTATCGTTTCCCCACGGACTTCGCAGGGTATTATCTGCCCAGGGCTGGTTACCACTTGACGTAGCGACCCCGTACCAGAGTATCGCCCGATTTTTCGCATTTAATGAGCCGGGTTCGGGTCCGTTAAATGCGGAAATATGACTGAAACCGTGTTTCAGAGGTAATGACTGCGTATCGCCAAATCTGGGGCCACTGTAAATAATTTTAAAGGGGAGGGAAAATTCCGGAAATTTATTCCATTCAATGGTATTGTTGACCGTCACGGGATTTAGCACATAACCGGGCTGGCAATCCTGCGACTTTCCTGGCTCGCAGATCGCGATAATTAAGAAAATAGCGTGGCAAAATACTTTTAAACAGATCTTAGTATAATCAATCATAAGATTTGACGAGACAAATTCGTTAATTTGCAATGTGTGTAATTTGATTTTTCCATGAATGCGCACAGCATTTTCCAATTTGATCAGCGTCTTAAACAAATCGCCTGAAACATAAAATACATTCGCTATGAAACGACTATTGCTATTTGCCCCACTGATGTTTGCGCTTGTGTTATCGGGCTGCGACAAAAACAAAGATAATACTGAAACGCCGCAGCTGACAGAAAAGGATAAAATACTGATCAACTATCCGTGGCGTATGTCGACGGTTACCGATTTGACCGGCAAAGATATTCCCTTCAATCAACTGAATTTGCAGACCCAAGCGATCAAGGAGGTTATGGACATTCAGTTCCTGCAAAATAATGTTACCAAAGCAATCGATCAAAATTCAAAGCAGGTAATCAATGGAGGAACCTGGTATCTGATCAATAATAACGCCACACTGGATATTAAAATTTCAGGTTTTTCTGGTGAGTTTGGTGTTGAGGAGCTCACAAACAGCAAATTAAGATTGAAAAGTAAGATGCCGGTGGGGGGTGTGGATCAGGAAACCATTATGGTGTTTCAACCTGTGATCAAGTAAACCGGCAAAATGAAATACAATTTGTTGAAGAGGGCGACGGATATAATCTGTCGCTTTTCTTATTTTGTGATAAATTTAGAATGAATGAGAAAAAATGATCGCACCATTGTCAATGCATGGTGTATGTACGATTGGGCTAACTCGGTGCACGCCCTTGTGATTGTTTCAAGCATATTTCCGGTTTATTTCAGTGCCACTGCACTAAGTGCGTCGGGAAACGCCAATGTCAATTTCTTTGGTGTTCAAATCAAAAGTTCCGTTTTGTTCTCTTACACAGTATCCGCATCGTTTTTGATCACGGCGTTGTTGATACCGCTTTGTACGGCAATAGCTGACTTCACAGGTAAAAAGAAGCGATTTATGCAGTTTTTTTGCTACCTGGGAGCAGTAAGTTGCATGCTGCTGTATTTTTTCACAAAAGACACGCTGATCTCATCCGTTTTTCTTTTTGGCCTAAGCCTGGTGGGTTGGAGCGGAAGTATTGTCTTTTATGATTCATACCTCCCTGAAATTGCCACGGAGGATAGGTTTGATCATTATAGTGCCCGTGGATTTTCATTGGGTTATCTCGGAAGCGTTTTATTGCTCCTATTCAACCTTAGTATGATCCTGGCTCCGCAATTTTATGGGATCACCCAAAAATCTCTCCCGGCCCGTATTTCTTTTTTTACTGTCGGAGCCTGGTGGATATTGTTTGCTCAAATCCCATTTCACTACCTGCCGTCAGGCAGTTCCGGTAAAGAAAAATCTGGAAACTGGATATTTAACGGTTTTCGCGAGTTGAGAAAAGTATATGGTCGATTAAAAGAGCAGCCTTATTTAGCTAAATTTCTCAGTGCTTTTTTTATTTATACGATGGGTTTGAGAACTGTGATGTATGTGGCCACCATTTTTGGGGCCAGCGAACTAAAGTTACCATCCCAGAGCTTAATCATTACGGTCCTGCTCATTCAGCTGGTAGGCATTGCAGGTTCGTACACGTTTGCGTGGCTATCAGGCCAAATTGGCAATATTTATGCGCTAATGATTGGTGTGGCGATCTGGGTTGGGATTTGCACCGGCGCTTATTACACCACCGAGGCTATGGAGTTTTATGTGATAGCTTGTACCGTTGGAATGGTGATGGGCGGTATACAGTCATTGTCCCGTTCCACTTATTCTAAGCTAATCCCTGAAAATGTATCGGACACGGCCTCGTATTTTAGCTTTTATGACGTTACCGAAAAGCTCGCGATTGTAATGGGTACCTTCATTTATGGGATGGTGGAGCAGGTGACGGGAAGTATGAGAAATAGCATTCTCGCTTTGCTGGTAATCTTTGTCCTTGGCTTGATACTACTTTACCGCATTCCTTCCAGAAAGGTTTACCATTTTGAATTGGATCGTAACAAAAATTGATTTAATATCGCGGTTCCAAATAAGACCATTCGGCTGCATACACCGCATTTGAAACTATACAGGATGTTAGCTCAGCTGGTTCAGAGCGCCGCCTTGACAGGGCGGAGGTCAGCGGTTCGAACCCGCTACGTCCTACCAATTAATTGTGTCTGACAAAGGTTGTCATCTTCGTAAACCTGTGAGAACTTTTCGGCATATCACAAAAAAGAACCCGTACCATTGGTGCGGGTTCTTTTTTGTGATATGATTCTCTTATTTAAAGCGTCCGTTTTACTTCGCGCAATTCGAAACTTTCGATGACGTCGCCAACTTCGATGTCGTTGTAGTTTTTGATGCTCAAACCGCACTCATAACCATTCCGAACTTCCTGAACGTCGTCTTTGTAACGTTTCAGCGAATCGATCTCACCGGTGTAAAGAACGATTCCGTCGCGGACTACACGGATTTTGTTGTTACGTTTCACATAACCGTCTGTCACATAACATCCTGCGATTGTTCCTATGCGGCTAATTTTGAAGACTTCACGGATTTCGATATTTCCAGTAATGATCTCCTCAATCGTAGGAGCAAGCATTCCTGTCATAGCGTCCTTAATCTCTTCAATTGCCTGATAGATAACCGAGTAATGTCTGATCTCAATTTGATCCTGTTCTGCCATTTTCTTGGCATTTGAAGAAGGCCGAACCTGGAAGCCAACGATGATCGCATCAGATGCAATAGCAAGGTTAACATCGGATTCGGAAATCTGACCAACAGCCTTATGGATAATATTGACCTGTACTTCTGACGTTGAAAGCTGTAGCAAGGAATCTGAAAGTGCTTCAACTGAGCCATCCACATCACCTTTTACAATCAGGTTCAACTCACGGAAACTGCCGATGGCTTTCCTGCGTCCGATCTCTTCAAGTGTAATATGCTTGCGGGTACGGATAGACTGTTCCCTCTGGATCTGCTCACGCTTGGTAGCTATGTCACGGGCGTCTCGCTCATTTTCAAAAACATTGAAGCGGTCGCCTGCCTGTGGAGCTCCGTTCAGACCGAGCAACTGCACTGGCATGGATGGGCCCGCTGTTTTCAATTTCTTCCCGAGGTAATCGGTCATCGCCTTTACTTTGCCGAAATGAGCGCCAGCCAATACTACGTCTCCGACTTTCAAAGTTCCGGTTTCCACCAAGATAGTCGTGACGTAACCGCGGCCTTTATCGAGGGAGGCTTCCACCACCGTTCCCATTGCGCGACGGTTCGGATTGGCTTTTAATTCAAGCAGCTCCGCTTCAAGCAATACCTTTTCCAAGAGTTCGTCAATACCTAATCCGGATTTGGAAGAAATTTCCTGAGTCTGGTATTTACCACCCCATTCCTCCACCAGAAGGTTCATATTAGCAAGTTCCTCCCGTATTTTTTCAGTATTTGCGCCTGCTTTGTCCACCTTGCTGAATGCAAAAACGATGGGCACACCAGCCACCTGGGCATGGTTGATAGCCTCTCTGGTTTGCGGCATTACACTATCGTCGGCAGCAATCACGATGATTACGACATCCGTAACTTTCGCACCACGGGCACGCATCGCGGTAAATGCTTCGTGACCCGGGGTATCCAGGAATGTTACCTGTTTTCCGGTTTTCGTTTTCACACTATACGCACCAATGTGCTGGGTGATACCACCTGCTTCGCCACTGGCTACGTTTTCCTGACGGATATAATCGAGAAGAGAGGTTTTACCATGGTCCACGTGTCCCATGATAGTGACAATCGGAGCTCTTTCTTTTAGGCTTTCTTCGTCATCTACTTCTTCCTGAACGTCATTCTGAACTTCTTCCTCAGCAGAAATAAAGGCGACCTCAAAACCAAATTCGTCTGCTATGAAAGTAATCGCTTCTGCATCTAAACGTTGGTTAATCGAAACGAACATTCCCATGCTCATACAAACCGAAATTACCTCCTGCACGGTAACATCCATGAGAGAAGCCAAGTCGTTTGCGGAAACGAATTCCGTTACGCGCAATACTTTTGTTTCCTCCTCTCCGAAGCCATTAGGATCATTCTGATCTCCACGGTCGCGACGGCGGTTACCTTTTCCACGGGCTACGTTCTTTGTATTACCGCCACCCATCCGGGCCATTGTTGCCCTGATGTTGTCAGATACTTCCTTGTCAGATACTTCCTCCCTTTTACCCCCTCTGCGATTGTTATTCGTATTTGGGCGATTATTAGGGCCGGTTTTGGCGGCACCTTGCTGGTTAGCACCTGTAGCAGGTGTAGTAGTTGTGCCACCGGGTGTAACGGGTCTATTACCCGGTCTGTTTCCGGCCGGTGATGCAGCTTCCCGTGGTTTTCCGGTTGCCGGATCAATTTCCGCAGTAGGGGTTGTACCTGGCCGGTTTTCGCCTGCCACCACCGCTCCATCGCGAATTCGCTTTCTTTTCCTGCGACGTTTTTTATCTGCCGAGGAGTCGCTGGACGCAACGGGGTCTTTTTTCTTTACTTTATCCGAAGGTAATTCAATTTTACCCACCACGCGCAGGCCACGTAGTTGCTCACCTTTTGCTTCAATTAATTCAGATTCGCCGGTCGAAACTTCTGTTTCGCGGGTTTCCTTCACTTCCGTTTTCACAACAGGTATTTCGGGCGCGGATTCCTGTGGTGTAGCAACAGCCTCTATTTCCGGCGCTTTCTCAACCGTAGGCTCAATAACCGGGGCCGGTTCCACTTTTACTTCAGCGGGTTCTGCTTTTGCCGGGATCTCAACAGGTGTTTCCTTTGGAATCTCAGTTTGAGGCTTGATTTCGACCGGTGCAGGTTCTGGTTTAACCTCTTCCTTTACTTCAGCTGGCGCTGGGCTGTCCACCTTATTTTCAATTACAGGCTCCTTTTTCGGTTCCTCAATTGGGGGAACTGTTGTTTGAGATGGACCGGGCCTTTTGGCATCCAGATCAATTTTTCCAACAACCTTAATTCCAGGTAAGCGGTTTTCAAAGGCAGGCTGCGCTACAGGCGCTGGCTCCTCAACTACCGGTTTTTCTTCTGTTTTTTGAGAGTTGCGGAAATAAAGAATTCCGTCAACGTCACTTTTGACTTTGTCTTCTTTCACCTCGACCGGAACCTCAACAGGTGTTGGTTTTTGAGAAAGAGAAGATTTTAGATCATCGGATTTGAAGTCTTTTGCAAGAAACTCTATTTGATCAGCATTAATTTTGGTATTCGGGTTACTTTCCACCTTATACCCTTTGGCAGACAGATGATCTACGATCGTAGTAATTCCTACGTTCAGGATCCGTGCCACTTGGCTAAGGCGCATCATTTTATCTTCTGCCATATTAGCAATTTGTAGAAAAAAGTTTTGCAGTGGGGCAGATCATTCCTAATGATTAATCTGCCAAGTTATTATTATTCAAATTCTTTTCGAAGGATCTCCATGATCTCTTCAACTGTCGCTTCCTCCAGATCTGTTCTTCTTACAAGTTCCTCCTTATTCAGGGCAAGTACACTTTTCGCAGTATCCAAACCTATCTTGTGAAGCTCACTGATGATCCATTCGTCAATCTCATCGGAGAATTCGGTAAGGTCTACATCTTCGTCGTTCTGTTCTTCAATATCCCTGAACACATCAATTTCCATTCCAACCAGTTTTCCGGCTAGTTTGATATTTTGACCTCCCTTACCGATCGCCAGAGAAACCTGATCCGGTTTCAGAAATACGGAAACACGTTTGGCCTCACGGTCAATCTGCATAGAGCTTACTTTTGCAGGACTTAAAGCTCTGCTGATCAACAGTTCAAGGTTATCTGTATAGTTGATCACATCAATATTTTCATTTCCAAGTTCACGCACAATGGAGTGGATCCTGGATCCTTTCATACCGACGCAGGCCCCCACCGGATCAATTCTGTCGTCGTAGGATTCAACGGCAACTTTAGCACGTTCCCCTGGCTCACGAACAACCCGTCTGACCGAAATGATTCCATCATAGATCTCCGGGATCTCAACTTCGAATAATCTTTCAAGAAAGACCGGCGATGTCCTGGATAATGTTATTTTCGGAGAGCCGTTGTTCATTTCGACTTTATGAATCACAGACTTAACTGATTCTCCTTTACGGAAGCGATCCTTTGAAATTTGTTCCGTACGGGGAAGCGAAAGTTCATTACCCTCTCCGTCCATAATGATCACCTCATGTCTGAGTGTCTGATAAACTTCGCCTGTAATCATTTCGCCCACCTGATCCTTATATTTCTCGAACATGATTTCTTTTTCCATGTCCTTGATTTTCTGGATGAGTGTCTGCCGCGCAGTCTGAACTAGCCTGCGGCCGAATTCAACAAGCTTGACCTCCTCAGCAACTTCTTCACCTACTTCAAAGTCACTCTGAATCTTCCGTGCTTCCGCCAAAGGGATTTTGTTATAATCCCATATATCTTCGGAGTTGTCATCCACGATTTCGCGTGTGCGCCACATTTCAAGATCCCCGCTTTCGGGGTTAATAATCACGTCAAAGTTGTCGTCGGTGCCGTATTTTTTGCGAATCATCGTACGAAATACCTCTTCCAAAACACTGATCATGGTTGGACGATCTATGTTTTTGGAGTTTGCGAACTCCGCGAATGATTCAATTAATATTCCGCTATCCATTGCTTGTGTAAAGAATATTTGCTGATACTAAGTTATACATATTATATAATTGATTACAAACCGGCTTAATGATTCCGCGTTGTAAGTTTATTTAAAAGAAATTTCTATCAAAGCCTTCGAAATTTCTTCCAGGCGAATGTCTCGCAATAAGGTAGATTCATCAATCGGTGTTTTAGTCTTTTTCTTCGGCAACGGTAACTTGATAGAAATCTCGTGTTCGCTGGCACTGATCAAAGTACCACTAAGCGCTTCACCATTTTTGAGGGTCACTTTCAGGTTCCTGCCCACATTCTTCTGATATTGACGCGGCAAGACTAACGGTTGGTCCAGTCCGGGAGAAGAAACCTCTAATGTATATGGTTCTGAAATGAAGTCCAGCTCCTCAAGTTGTTTAGCTAATCTTCTGCTGATCGATGTACACTGCTGTATAGTAATTCCTTCATCATTATCAACAAGGATAGAAATCTTCTGACTTACCTTGGAAGGCTTGGTAATGATGTCAACCAAAAAGCAATTTCCGTCTTCAAGAAGCGGATTTAATAAGACTTCTATATGTTCTTTTACTGTCATGTAAGGCTTACTACAAATAAAAAAGGGGATTAAAGCCCCCTCAATCAATCGATCAAACTAGAATTTGATGCAAAGGTAAAACTATTTTATCACAAGTACAAGCCGGAAAAAGTCTTCCAATTTGACATGCATCGCGTATTTTAGCCAAAAAAAAGGATTTGAACCTCCCATGAAGCGATTAAAGAATTTTTTGTGGTTTTTATATCAATGTTTTGCTTTTTACACACTATTGGTCTACGCGCTGATATTTTGGATACCATTTGACGGCTGGCTTTCTGGGTTTGTCATGATGTCATTTCCCATTGTGATCGTGGTTCATATCCTATCTGTTCCGATATGGCTTTTGGTAGAGCGGAAGAAGGCACTTTTACCTGTTATCCTACTTTTGCTGGGCTGCATTTTTTTACCCAGGACTTATACATTTGGCAGCAAACGGGATGATGCCGAGATATCTGGTAAGGACACATTCTCTGTGATGAGTTATAATACCCACGTTTTCATGAAAAACGTGGACCCAATTGAATATCCCGGATACAAAGAAGATATAGCATCCATGAAGAACTGGGTTGCTGAGTCGGTTGCAGATATACTTTGTATGCCCGAATATTATGAGGATGCAACGAAGCTATTTAACCTAAAACAAACATTGACACGTGCCGGGTATCGGTATTGTTCGAAATATTCGATGCGGCTACATAAATGCAATGAATGCTATTGGGGGCTGGCATTGTATTCAAAGTATCCGATCATTGCTTCAAGAGACACCGTTTTCGAGTCGCAGAATGGTATGATCCAGGCAGATATCAAAGTTCGGGATGATACAGTCCGGGTAATTGGGTTGCACTTATATTCCATGACACTTAATTTGAGCAAGCTTGCTAATCAGAGTGGGATGCAGGGCATCAAAAGAGAGAGTAAGTTTACTTTTGACCGGATGAAAGAAGGATTTATACAGCGGTCTGTTGAATTGAAATTCCTTGAATCCTGGATCGAGGAGTCCCCCTATCCGGTGATTGTATGCGGGGATTTTAATGAGGTACCGTATGGTTACGTATACGGGAAATTGAAGAGGACCCTTCATAACGGGTTCGAAGAGATGGGAAAAGGATTTGGTTTTACCTTTAATCACATCCCTTATTTTATTCGGATTGACCATCAATTCTTCACCCCTCGTGAATTGCTGCTGACTAATTTCAGAACCTTTAATGAGGTTAAATATTCCGATCATTATCCGATCATGGGCACGTATCGGTTCGGCGCCAAAAGGTAACCAGGAGAAATTAGTTGGTAGGAACCCCCAGGCTATCCAGTTCCCGTGCAGTTACTGTAGGTGGAAATAATCCCTGATCCAATTTTCGTTGCACCAGCTGACCGGTTTTACGGGCAAGTTCCTCATTAGGGAAGCCCACCGTTCCTGGCACACCAGGAATATATGATTGTTCAATCACCGCCGTAGTGTCCTGGTAGATCCGGTATCCCCAACCGGTCTGTTTTTTGAATGTCTCCACTTTGAAATGAGAAAGGCCTTCGCCGTTCAGTTTCATATCTCTCTTTTTATGGAAGAAATAAACTGCAACTGCGAAGGCCAGTACGCAAATAATCAGGAGACTGACTTTGCTTTTCCTAATCACTGATTATCGTCGTCATTAACTGCTACCGTTGGGTCGAATGCCCAGAAATCGTCCACACCACCAGAACCGCTTGAACTACCCGTACCAAAATAACCTAACGTACCCACTGAGAAGCCTGCTGCAAATCCTCTCGCTCCACCTTCAAACTTAGCCATTTCTGTCCATTGATTGGTGCCAGGAACATATTCCCAAACGTCAGACCTGCTCTCCCCGCCAACAATATATGCCTTCTCGTTGATTACGAGTGCAAAGCCAAAAGCTCGCGCTGGAAAATCGGCCTCATCTGTTTCGTTATCAGCATACACTATCCGTGTCCATGAACCGGTTCCTCCGTTTCCAGCCGGATCAAAGCTGTATAAGTCTTTGGTGTTTTGAGTCGAGTTGCTTTTTCCAAATCCTACATAGGTTTTGCCTCCTACCGTAAAAGCCAGCGCACCATAGCGTTTTCCTCCAATAAAAGTCGCAATTTCAGTCCACTTATCGGCTGTTGCATCATATTCATAAAAATCCTGGAAATAATTGCTGCCGTTATAGCCCAGGCCTACATAAGCCCGGTTGTTGGATACAAATGAGGTAGCATACTGCCGCGTACCAGGAAAATCGGCAACCGCCTTCCACTTATTGCCGGTGGGATCGTATTGGTAGAAGTCTTTTTTATAACCATTATCGACAGTCAGGACTTGGTCATATCCTGTTCCAACATAAGCTTTGCCGCCCAGAACGAATGCAGTAGCACCATTTCTTCCTGATCCAATAAAGGGCGCAACCTGCGACCATATCTTGGTCTGAGCATTGTAAGCCCACATATCTTTTACTCTAGACACTGTTTCATTTGTGAAACCAGTCCCAATATATCCAACGTCGCCAATCACAAAACTTACAGCGCCGGTCCGTCCGGACCCACCAAAGCTTGGAAGCCCCTGGCGGTACCAGTTACCCGTTTTTTCCGCCTCCGGATCATTTTTATTACAGCTAAACTGAACTAAGGTGGTGGAAGCAACTAGAAGGGCTAATGAAGCTTTTTTTAAAGTATTAAACATGAAAATTATAGTTTGACTAATTGTTACAGATGAATCCAGATAAAATATTTTCAGTTTTTGGTTGATATTACAGGCCAACAAATGAAATGTGTTTTATTGAAAATTTTTGCAAACATAACATCTTGAACCTGCTAAGTAAAATTATAAAGTACTTTTTGTCCAAAACTTTAACCTGCGAGTTACTTGTAACGCAAAAATAAATGCATTGTTGCTCACTTTGCAATGTGAAGGTCTAAAAGCAATTTTCTTGTTATCCGTTTAAAATAGCCTTACCTATCTGACGTTTTAGGACTGTTTTGCCACTTTTTCAGGCTTGCTAAGGTAAACTTTTAATCTCTTTGAAAACGATACGTGGGCTTTCCGGGATTTGTTGCAAATCCCTTTTCCCTTTCTATTTTACCGAATTGTTCGGTTTCATATTGTATTTAAGTGTACATGTGATAATTTTGCACTTTTTACTGTTCTTGCACTAAATGAAATTTTTCTCGTTTTCCTCCAGGGGATCTTCAACAGCTCATAAACTTCTGTTCATCATAGGGCTTTCTTTGTCACTGGCTGGTTGTCAATGGGGTGACCAAATTGAATCACTCGTTCAGCCTAACCCGGATGACTTTGCTGTTTTATTCTCGGACACTACCACAGTTAAGCTTTCTACGGTTTTGGCAGATTCTGTGATGACGGGAGCCCCGACACGTCTGCTGGTGGGAAGATACATTGACCCCTATTTCGGGAAGGTTCAGACTGCTACTTTCTTTCAGCCAACTATACAGTCTGGTTTGTCGATCCCATCCAATGCAGAATATGATTCATTAGTCTTGTCGTTGACCTATGATAAGTATTCTTATGGGGATACTGCCAAAGTCCTGAATATCTCAGTACACAGGCTGCTCGAGGACATTCTTGGGAAAAACGCTTATTATAACACCAATACTACGCCATTTGACCCTGTTGCCCTGGGTAAGGTGAGTTTAACACCCATGCCAAAGAGATCTAAAAAGTTAGTAATAAGGCTTTCTGACGTATTGGGGAAGGATATTTTTGAAAAGGGAAAGTCAAACCTTCTCTCCTCCAATCAGGAATGGATAAACCTTGTTGCAGGTTTGACGATTAAATCTGCAGCGACGGATAACGGGTCGGTTATCGGCTTTAGCATTGACAGTACGCGTATTCAGATGCATTACCATGTTCCTGATGTCGACATCGTAAGAAAAGATTCAACTGTTTTTAAGACAACGGCATCGTATAACCAGATCATTGGAGACCGTACAGGTACTCCGGTAGCAAATCTGGCGCGTAATCAAAGGCTTTCGACTCCATCCGACCAAACAGGCAATATGGGCTTTATCCAGGCCGGACCGGGAATTTCCTTGAGGGTTGACCTGCCAACGCTGCGCCAGCTCCGCGACACCAAATATACTGCTGCAAACAAAGCGTTTTTACGTATTACGCCGGTGAGGCTTTCGGTCACGGATCAGTTGAAAGCGCCGCCGGAAATCCATGTTTTCAGGATCAACGCGAATAACGAATATTACATTGGCTCAGACGGGTTTCCGTTACCTTTGTACAACTTGTCAACAGGCTCCCCAACAGGGATTACCGGAAAGCTGGTCAATGATGTTATAAATAACAGGCAATACTATCTGCTTGATGTAACTTCCTACGTTACCGAACTGTTGACGAGTGAATTTGGCGATGTAGGAGGGTTGTTGTTAAGATCGTCCGCATTCAATGGTCAATCGACCAGCTATCCCGATGCCAACACGGAATTTACAAAGGGTTTAAACAGGCTGGTGATAGGAGATCAAAGGAGCAGCGATCCGGGCGTGAAATTGGAATTATATTACACTACTGTCAGAGTTGACGAATAAGTTGTTAAGAGTTTTTGAAGAGAGCGGATTTCCAGAAGGTGATCCGCTTTTTTTACATGACTACGCCGTTCTTCGGAAGGATTTTTTCAGGGATCTTATCGGCATCAATCAATTGCAACAAATTAATTTCAATGGTTCTTGAAAGCGATGTCATTGGGATATCGTTAGGCCCATTTTCAAATGGATTCTGAAGGATATAGGCGATCCATTCAACGTAAAAGAACAAAAAGGAAATTGTAAAAGTGATCGGGATCGCTATCCTGCCGATGCTTTCCACCAGGCCCATCGGAAGTATCAATGTAAAAATGAAGATGACTAGCAACACAAAAAAGCTGTATTGCGTCGGGAACACGGTGTTTTTAATGCGCTCACACTGTCCCATCGATTCACACAGCCGCTGGATGGTCTGATCGATGTTTTGATATAATAATGTTTCCATTTTTCCCTCCCGATGAACCTCGTTTAATTTGAACTGCACCAGGTTCAAAATGGCATTCGGGATATTGTCCTGGCTTGCAACATAGTCGTGCTCGGCAGGTTGTAAATGCAAGTCGGCGTAAACCAGCACAGGCTCCTTTCTCAGTGAATTCGCGAGCGCGAAGCACCAGGCGATCTGGAGATGGGCGATGTTCGAAATGATCACGCTTTTCTCATCTTTGTTTGTGGAAATAAATGCCTGGGCCTGTCTTACCAGCGTCCGGCTGTCGTTAACAATCGCTCCCCACGATTTGCGGGCCTCCCACCATCTGTCGTAGGCCGAGTTGGTCCGGAAGCCGAGCAATAACGACAACGCGGTGCCCAGGATCGTGATAATGGAAATCGGGAAAGAGAGGAAATGCCAGTTTTGAACACTATAAAGATAAAAAACGAGTGTTGCGTAGGCGGTAACAGCCAATAGTCCCAGCCATATTCCTTTCAAAAGACGCCAGATAGAGAAAACTTGTTTTACATACATAGCATCTATAATCAAATTTTTGAAAGGTAACTAAAAAAGCGGAGCCAGGACTTTGACCTGACTCCGCTTTACTTATTTTTTAGATTTTATGCTACAACCGGTTCACCGGGTTTATCTTCATTTCCTTGACTCTGAGCATGTTTTTTGCCCATTGCTAGCTTTTCTATTGCTACGAAGAGTACCGGGACAACAAAGATCGCAAGCGACGTCGCAGCAAGCATACCTCCAAATACTGTCCAGCCAATGGTTTTCCTGGATTCGGCTGCCGCACCGCTGGCAAATGCAAGCGGCAATACTCCCAGAATGAACGCTAGGGAAGTCATGATAATTGGCCTCAGGCGTAACTGTACTGCCTCAAGCGTGGCTTTCACCAGCTCCATGCCGCCGTCAACCCGTTCTTTAGCGAATTCCACAATCAGGATCGCATTTTTCGCGGCCAGCCCGATCAGCGTAATCAACCCGATCTGGGCATAAATATTATTGGACAGATTGGGTAGCAAAGTCAGGGTAAGAATGGAACCAAATGCCCCGATAGGCACAGCAAAAAGTACCGAGAAAGGTATTGACCAACTTTCGTAAAGCGCTGCCAGAAAGAGAAATACAAATACGATCGAAATTGCAAATATGGTCGTGGTGCTGTCGCCAGCCTTGATCTCCTCGCTGCTCATACCCGAAAATTCGTAGCTGTAACCTGCCGGCAGGGTCTGTGCCACCTCACGAAGGGCGTTGATGGCCTGGCCGCTGCTAAAACCTGGTTTCGGTGTTCCGTTAATTTCCACTGAACGGTAAATATTGTAGTGGGATATCAATGCAGGATTTTCTACGACCTTGGAAGTCACCAGCGCACTCAAAGGGATCATGTTACCTGCGCGGTTACGTACGTAGAATTTCTGAATTTTGTCGAGGGACGAACGGAAGCTGCTGTCGGCCTGGACCATTACCCTGAAATTCCTTCCATAAAGGTTGAAGTCATTGACGTACGTGCTGCCCAGCAGCGTGGAAAGGGAACTGAACACATCGTTCACCTGGACCCCTAATTTTTTAGTTTTGTCCCGATCAACGTCAATCTGATAGCTTGGCGTTCTCGCGTTGAAGAATGTGTAAGCCATGGCAATTTCCGGCCTCTTGTTGACAGCCCCGAGGAAGTTTCGCATCACCGCCTCAAATTGCTGGATGTTATCTGTGCTAGTCGATTGCTGGAGCTCAAATGTAAAACCGGATGTTGCGCCCAGACCGGGGATCGCAGGCGGAGCGATTGCAAGTACCCTTGCTTCCTTGATATCCGCTGTGCGTTTCTGTATTTCCTTGATAACTGCCTGTACGTGGTGCTCAGCGCCTTTCCTGTCGGCCCAGGGCTTGAGGTTTACGAACATAGTCCCTACGTTCGACTTGTTGGAAAAGCTAAGGATGTTCAGCCCGGCCAAACCTCCCACTACCCGTACTTCCGGGATAGAGGACACCCGCTTCATGATGTCTTTGATCATCGCCACGTTCCTGTTCGTGGAAGTAGCCTCCTGCATTTCATAGGTAACAAAAAGACGGCCTTCATCTTCCACAGGGATAAATCCGGACGGTTTGTTTTTGAATAAAAAGAACAAACCCACAAAGAGACAAACCATCATTACCAAAACCAATGGGGTAGCTTTGATCCATTTGGCTACACCACGGGTATAACCGTGAGATACGCGGTCAAACCATTTGTTGAACTTGTCGAAAAATTTCTCCAGCCAGTTTTTCTTGTCTGCCTCCCCTTTGGAAGGTCTCAGCATGATCGAGCACAAGGCAGGCGTCAATGAAAGCGCCACGAATGCGGAAAGAAGTACGGAAACAGCAATTGTGATAGCGAATTGCTGGTAAAGCCGGCCAACGATCCCAGGAACAAAGCTCACCGGGACAAACACAGCAGCGAGAATCAATGCAATCGCAATAACAGGACCGGATATATCTTTCATCGCCTGAACGGTCGCGTCCTTTGGCGACATCTTTTTGTCATCAATATAATGCTGTACAGCTTCCACCACCACAATGGCATCATCCACCACAATTCCGATTGCCAGTACGAATGCAAAGAGTGTCAGGGTATTGATTGTAAAACCAAAAGGAATAAAGAAAATAAAGGTACCAATCAGGGAAACCGGGATAGCAAGTATGGGGATGAGCGTAGCGCGCCAGTTTTGCAAAAACAGGAAAACCACAATCACAACGAGAATCATTGCTTCTGCAAAGGTATGCAGTACCTCCTCAATAGAAACCTGCACCACCGTGGCCGTTTCTGTCGGAATGACGTAATCGATATCTTTTGGAAATGTCTTTTTCATCTCCTCCAGGGCTTTCATAACGCCTTGATAGGTGGCCAGGGCATTGGCGCCGGGAGCCTGGTAGATCAGCACAAATGCAGCAGGTTTACCACTCACAAATGCATTTACACCATAATCAAACTTTCCAAGTTCAACGCGTGCTACGTCACGCAGGTATACGACACTGCCTTCCTCAGGCGACGATCTGACAATGATATCTTCAAATTGCTCCTTTGTATTCAGACGGCTGTTGGTCAATACGCTATATTCAAAGCTCTGCATGTTGGGCTGTGGCGTGCCACCCACGGTTCCGGCTGCTACCTGCAGGTTCTGCTCGGCAAGCGCGGCAGAAATATCCGAAGGTGTCATTTTGAGATTGGCAAGCTTATCGGGGTCAAGCCAGATACGCATACCAAAATCATCAGCCCGCGAAATAATATCACCGACACCTTTTACACGCTGTAATGCGTCTTTTAGGTATATGTTGGCATAGTTACCAATGAACTGAGCGTCATGGGTGCCATTGGGCGAGTAAAGGGCGAGTGCGATCATGATACTCGGCTGACGCTTTCTAACCGTCAACCCGAGACGCTTCACCGCATCTGGAAGCGTCGGCTCGGCCACGCTCACCCGGTTCTGAACGTCCAATGCGGCAATATTGACATCAGTACCCACATCGAAAGTCACGTTGATACTGCTTTGCCCGCTGCTTGTTGAGTTACTGGACATGTAGGTCATGCCCGGCGTACCGTTGATCTGTGTTTCAATCGGCGTGGTAGTCGTTTGCTCTACCGTCTGGGCATCCGCACCTGTAAAGTTGCCGGTAATGGAAACAGTAGGGGGGGTAACGTCAGGATATTGTGCTACGGGTAATGTCGTTAAGGAGATTAAGCCCACCAAGACCAGTACCACAGAAGCAACAATGGCTGTTACCGGTCTTTTGATAAAAATATCTGCAATCATTTTTTACTGGTTGTAGTGATAATAGTAAAGGAGGAGCCGACTATTTGCCTTCCTTGATAACTGCGCCTTCTCTCAGGTTCTGAACTCCTTCCACCGCGATTTTTTCCCCTTCTTTGAGCCCTTCCTTCACAATAATGTTAGTGCCGATCTGTGTGCCAAGCACCACCCTGCGCTGGCTTACTTTACTGCTGTCGCCCTGAACGTACACAAAGAACTCACCAAGCTGTTCGGTGACTGCTTTGTATGGAATGACGATCGATTTGTTGGCCGCATTGTTGAGCACGCGGACGGTACCACTCATACCTGCACGGAGCTGATTGGACGAATTGGGGAAAATAAGGCGGGTTTTGATGCTTCCAGTTTGTGGGTCAACAGCCCTGTCGAGGAACGCTATTTTTCCACTTGCAGGGTAAATTTCATTTCCGAATTTTAATGTAAATGTCGAATCTGATGCCTTTTGACTTTTGAGCAGGCTTGTAAAGCGGTATATCTCTTTCTGATCCACATTAAAATCCACAGCGAGTTGTCCATCCGTTGAAACGGTGTTCAGGACGGTCTGCCCAGCGGAAACGGCAGCACCAACCTTTACAAGGGAGATACCTATTATACCATCGAACGGTGCCGTAACCTTGGTGTAGTTCACACTGGTCTGAACGGCCTTTATATTCGCTTTGGCGGCATCAGCTTGCCTTTTTGCAACTTCCAGGGCTGCGTCTGCATTGTCTACCAGCTGCTTGGCGACCGCATCGTTTTTTTCAAGCTCATGGTAACGGTCTGCGTCTTTTTGTGCGCGTGAAAGGTTTGCTTCCTGAACATTCAGATTGGCAACTGCCTGATCATAATTCGCATTGTAAAGCTGTGCATCGATGGAATAGAGTAATTGTCCTTTTCGCACCCTGGCGCCATCTTTAAAATGAATTCCGGTGACAAACCCGGTTACTTGCGGACGTAACTCAATTTCATTCAGTGGGACTACTGTGCCAGGGTATTCATCGTAATAGGAGGCCTCCGCTGTGGCTACTTGAGTTAAGGTAACCGGTACCGCCTGTGGTTGAGTGGGTTGTTGTTGCTGATCTTTTTTGCCGCAGGAAATCACGGTGAAAAGAAACAAGGCCACGGAGTAATATTTCATTTTATCTATCAACATGTCATCAGGAAATTTTCGGGTGTTTTTCGATTAGGTTAGAATGGGTTATTGGTAGTTGAGTTGGCCCAGTGCTTTTTGTACATCGATTTTGCTGGCCAGCACCTGATATAATGCGTCGTAGTAGTTGATTCTCGCAAGCCGCAGGTCAGTTTCCGAGGTTACCACTTCCAGGTACGTTTTGATGCCTGATTTGTATTGCAGCTGGATCACATCGTATACTTCCTTTGCCAGGTCCACATTCTCTTTTTGTGCAAGCAGGTTGGTCAGGTTGCCTTTGTAGTTGGCCAAGGCCGTCGCATATTCGGAATTGATATTGTTTTGCAAACCTTTCATATCCCAATCCAGCCTTTTGATCTGCCATTCTGCCTGACGTGTATTGGCCTTTCGCTTACCACCCTGGTAAAGCGGCAAAGAGAGGGTCAGCAGGCCGAAAGAGTTTGGATAGTTTTTGGTATATAAGTCTGTAAACTGATTGTTCTGGAAATTAAGATTGTATGCACCATTGAAGGACAGATTTGGGAGGTAGCTCCACTTATTATACTGGAGGTTCGCTTCCAGCAGTTTTTTCTGGGTACTGAGGATCTGATATTCAATGCGACTGGTCAGGTCCACATTTTGTAAAGTATCCAGCACAATTTCCCGTTCCATCTGTAAAGTATCATAGCTGATCGTCAGTGCCTTATCAATCGGATAACCCATCAGGTTTTTCAGATATTCTGTTTTAGCCTTTAGTAATTCCTCATTCGCCTTCTTGTTGGCCCTGGTGTTGTTCAGCGAAATTGTGGCGCGCTTGTAATCGATCTTATCTGCGATACCCGACTGATATTGATTTTTAGCATCTTTCAGGCTCCTTTCCAGTCTTACGATATCCTCGTTTGCCACGTCGATTTGCTGGGTTGTGGCAAGCACGTCATAAAATGCCTTGGAAACATTGACGGTCAGGTCCGTCTTATTGCTGGCCGTATTCTGGCGCGCGGCCAGCATCACATCCTTCTTGGTTTGATTGGCTAAAAGAACGTCCCTGTTGAATATTTGCTGCGATATGGTAAACTGAGTCGCAGAAGTATTTCTAACCCCGAGCTTCACCGGGTTACCAGCAATGATGCTCGTTTGCACGATGAAATTGTGCTGGAGGTTGTAATTAAAATTAATCTGGGGATACCAGTCCGCCAGTTTGCTCCTGATCTGGTTTTCGGTAATCCGTTCGTCAATCAGCGATTGTTGTATAACCGGCTGATTTTTAATAGCGTAAGTAACCACATCCTGCAATGTCGCCTGTTCCAGTACCGGGGTCTGCTGGGCACTTTCCTGAATGACCTGTGCGAAAATGGGGTAAATACTATTCAATAATAGGAATGCCGAGCCAAGTGCCAAACGCATTATTTTTTGTGGCTTTGACCAATACTTCATGCAGTTGATAATTTTTTTGGATAGAGAAATGAAATTGGCCTGTCTGTTGAACAGGATAAAATTTGACCAGAAATAGGATAACCCCATCAGCTATCTGCGGGCGCGAAGGAGATTTTGGTCAGGAATCGGGGTGAGTAAAGCGACAGCATGAATAACGAGATTAGAACGCTTTTTTGTAACAATCGGTGACAATATATGGCCGACTGTTACCGTCATGCCGCCCGATTGTACTTATTAAGGATTTAAAAGCAGGAATAGTTTCAACATAGCGCCTAAAAAATGCTAATAATGATGCATTCTCTTTGAAATGTTAAATTTTTGAATGGAATTGTGCCGGAATTTAGAAAAGGCTTTAGTTGGATACTGCCGACGACATTTTTTGCGGCCATACTTTTTCGATCAGCCAGGCGAACGCAATGACGAGTACGCAACCGATCAGGTTCAGCCAAAGAAAGGCTGTCAGGTCGAGGATGTAACTGGATACAACAAATATCTCGCCAATAATACTTCCCCAGAAAACGGCTCTGCTGTTGATTTTCCTGAAATAAAAGGCAACCAGGAAAATACCAAGGATAACCCCGTAAAATAGAGAGCCCAGGATATTGACGGCCTCAATCATGCTGCCCAGACGGGCGGCATATTGAGCAACCACAATGCAAAAGATCCCCCAGAAAAAAGTCGCCCAGCGAGAAGCAGCGACGTAGTCGTGGCTGATACTGTCCTTTCGCAACATACGCTTGTATATGTCTATCACAGTGCACGAAGCAAGTGAGTTATAGGCAGCCGCGACGGAGCCCATCGAGGCAAGCAAAATGACGGCTATCAGCAGACCGACCATCCCAACAGGCAGATAGTCTATCACGAACCGTAAAAAGATATAATTGACATCATTGGTATCTCCACCATTTGCTTTGGAAAGCAGGGTTTGAGCGCTGGCTCTGACAGCACCCACGTTTTTCTCCATTTGTGACAAAACCTGCCGTGATTTCTGGATCGCCTTTTCGTCATTCTTTTTTAATGCATCGGTCAGCGCGATGACCTGAGGCCGTTTTTCCGCCTGGATCAGATCGTGCTTTTTTTCGAGTGCATTGTATTCCGACGCATAGGGTGAAGTCTTGATCTTGTCCACAACTGTTTTATTGAAAAATAGCGGTGGAGCGGTAAACTGATAAAACGCGAAAACAAGTACGCCCACCAGCAGGATCAGAAACTGCATGGGGATTTTTAGAAGACCGTTCATGGCAAGCCCCAGTTTACTTTGTCCCTGCGAACTGCCGGTCATAAAACGTCCCACTTGGGATTGATCCGTTCCGAAATAGGATAGCTGCAGGAAAAAACCGCCAATCAACCCCGACCACACATTATACCTGTTGTTCAGGTCAAAAGTGAAGTCGATCAGGTTAACCTTTCCCATTTTACCTGCGACATGCAGTGCATCTGTAAAAGAAACTCCGTCCGGAAGAAATTTCACTACCATAAAACCCGCAACGACCATGCTGATGGTAATGATGGCCATTTGCTGCAAGTGCGTATGTGAAACAGCCTGGGAGCCACCCGAAATGGTATACAGCATTACGATGCCACCAGAGATCATGTTGGTCAGGGTAATATCCCAACCCAGTATAGCTGACAGGATCAGTGATGGCGCATAAATGGAAAGCCCCGTAGAAAGGCCGCGCTGCAGGAGAAAAAGAAAAGACGTAAGTGCCCGTGTGCGTAGATCGAAGCGGCCTTCCAGAAATTCATAAGCTGTGAAAACTTTTAACTGGCTGAATTTCGGTACAAAAGTGACACAGAGGACGACCATGGCAAGGGGCAGTCCGAAGTAGAACTGGACAAATCGCATACCATCTGTATATGCCTGCCCGGGAGCCGATAAAAAGGTAATTGCACTGGCCTGTGTAGCCATCAAAGAAAGCGTAACGTGGTACCAGGGCATTGATTTACCCGCCAGCAGAAATGAATCCATGGTTTGCTTTTCGCGGCTGCGATAAATGCCATAGGAAACTACAAATATTAAAGTGAGGGCAAGTACAATCCAGTCAAGATAGTTCATTGAAAGTGGGTCATGAATAAATAGAAGAGGACAATAAGCACTACGAGCGTGCCAATCATTACGATGTAAAGCTGCTTCCAGCTGTGAACGAACGGAGGAAGCCCGTCCCTGGGATCTCCGCCCTGGGGGGCTCTGTGAGCTGAGAGCCCGCTATTGTCCTGCGTGCTATTTTTATTGGAATTCATGGCCGAAGAGAGCTAAGCGGTGGTTTGGATGCTCGCGTATAGTACCACAAGCAAAATTAGAACGGTTTTTCCATTCTTTTAGCATAAGAGGGGAAAACACATGGTGTGTTAATGTGAATCGGGAGGAAGTGAAACCTCCACTGCGTTCCGGTATTAGAGTTGAAAGTAGCCAGGTAGGAAAACCGGACCTTATTTACATTTGTCTCTTCGTAAGACGAAAGTAATTCACCAAATACTGACTCAAAGGACTTGGTTAGCTTTTTGCAAGTCTATTGATTGTGGAAAAATAACTGCCAATACGCTAAGAGATAGCAGTCCGTAGTTTTCTAAACACGATACTAAATGACAATTTGTGAATTAGCTAAGACTTGATTTCTCTGACAATATTGCATTCGCCTACATCAGATGATCTTACGATTTGCCTCCAACATTTTTTCTCGCAATCCCCTCCAGGTCAATTACGGAGGGATTGTGCGAGAGAAAATGTGGATTTGTCAGACGCCTATTGAGCTGTTTTAGCCAAAAATGTCATTTCGTATCTCGGCTTTTACAGTTCACGGACTCTATGCTGTCCCAGCTCTTCCCTTGGCGTTAATTTAGAATACCTTTAGTAAATATTTTCCGTACCCACTTTTTACAAGCGGCTCGGCAAGTTTTCTAAGCTGTTGACCATCGATAAACCCCATCCTGTAGGCTACTTCTTCGATACAACCAATCTTTAATCCTTGTCTTTCTTCAATAACCTGCACAAATTGGCCAGCCTGCATCAATGATTCGAAGGTACCCGTATCGAGCCAGGCTGTTCCTCTGTCTAATACGCCGACCTTTAATTTTCCGAGTTCCAGATACTTTTTATTGATGTCAGTAATTTCTATTTCGCCACGTGGTGAAGGTTGAACATTTCTTGCGATTTCAACGACACTGTTATCATAGAAATATAAGCCTGGAACCGCATAATTGGACTTTGGCTTAACCGGCTTTTCTTCAATGGATAAAGCCTGAAAACTCGGATCAAATTCAACCACTCCGTAGCGTTCGGGATCCTGGACTTGGTAGGCAAATATAACCCCACCGTCGGGGTCGTTATTGGCCTGCAATAATTTTGAGAGACCAGAACCATAAAATATATTATCTCCCAGTATTAAAGCAACTTTGTCATTTTCAATAAAGTCAGCGCCAATAATAAATGCCTGGGCGAGTCCGTCAGGGTTCGGCTGAACAGCATAGCTAAATTGACATCCGATATGGCTTCCATCACCTAGTAATTTCTCAAAATGAGGTAAATCGTGTGGTGTTGAAATGATTAAGACTTCCCTAATACCAGCAAGCATTAGAATGGAGAGGGGATAATAAATCATCGGCTTATCATACACCGGCATAAGCTGTTTGCTTACAGCAAGGGTCAATGGATGCAACCTTGTTCCTGATCCTCCTGCTAGAATAATTCCCTTCATCTTATTTTCATTGTTACATTTACCTGGATTATTTGAGAGCATACATTGATTCGTAAAATTTCTGATAATGTCCCGACGTCACATTGCTGAGCCATTTGCTATTTTCAAGATACCAGTCGACTGTGCGCCGAAGACCTTCTTCAAACTGCAAGGAAGGAGCCCACCCCAGTTGCTCTTTCAGTTTAGTTGCGTCTATGGCATACCTTAAATCATGACCGGCACGGTCGTTCACATAGGTGATCAGCAGCTCTGAGCTCCCTGGCGACCGTCCCAATTTTTCATCCATAATTTTGCATAACAAAAAAACCAGGTCGATGTTTTTCCACTCATTATGGCCACCAATGTTATAAGTCTCGCCGATTCTTCCAGAGTGGTATATGACGTCGATAGCCCTAGCATGATCTTCCACATATAGCCAGTCGCGCACATTTTCACCTTTACCATAAACGGGAAGCGGCTTTTGGTTAATGATATTGTGTATCATTAACGGAATTAGTTTCTCGGGAAAATGATTAGGGCCATAATTATTGGAGCAGTTCGAAATCAGAATTGGCAATTGATAAGTATTGTGATATGCCCTGACGAAATGATCGGATGCAGCTTTTGAAGCACTGTATGGGGAGCGGGGATCATATTTTGTTGATTCCAAGAAAAATTCGGTGGGATCGTGCAATTCACCATAAACCTCGTCGGTAGAAACGTGGTAAAAAAGATGATCATGGATATTGTCCTTCCATGCTTTCTTGGCCGAATTGAGTAGATTAACCGTCCCAACCACGTTTGTCATAACAAAGGACATCGGATCTGTAATGGAACGATCCACATGTGACTCTGCAGCTAGATGGATGACACCGTCAAAATATATATTCGCAAAAAGATTATCTAAGAAATGAGCATCCGTGATATCGCCTTTGACAAATTCGTAATTATCGGAGGTTTCTATGTCGAGAAGATTCTCTAGGTTTCCAGCGTAAGTCAGCAAGTCTAAATTATATATTTTGTACTCAGGGTAGCTTGTTACAAAACGACGGACGACATGAGAGCCAATAAAACCAGCTCCACCAGTAATAAGTATGGTTTTCATAAGTATAAGACTGCAAAATTTTAAATTAAACGGTCGAGTTTAAACAAATCCGTAAAAGTGGGTAGAATTTGATCTTTTTCAGAAACAATCGGGTCCTCAATTCCCCATGGTATGCGTAAACTTGGATCGTTCCAGCATAAGCCCCCTTCGGCAGATTTGTTGTAAGGGTTTGTACACTTGTAATGAAATACGACGTCTTCCAATGCTGCAAAACCATGTGCGAATCCTTCTGGGATGTAGACCATATTACCAGTTTGGCTGTCCAAATCGAATAGCTCGTATTTTCCGAACGTGGGGGAGTCGGGCCGTAAATCTAAGGCTACATCTAAAACACGACCTGAAATTACCCGTACGAGCTTTCCTTGCCCGAACGGGGCTGTTTGAAAATGAAGCCCCCTTACAACCCCTTTTTTGGAAAAGGACTGATTGTCCTGAACGAATTTACTTGTTAAACCGTAGGCAAGCCAGGATTCTGCATTAAAGGACTCAAAAAAGTGTCCCCTGTCGTCGTAGTAGATTTTAGGTTTGATAAGGAGTACATCTTGCAGTGATGTAGTGAAAAATTCCATTGGGCGTTGAGTAAGTAGTTAACAAAATATATTCTATCGCTAATTGATCATTCCTGTGGCCAAAATAGGCTATCCCTCTTTTAAGAACTCTGAATATGTCTGTGGCACAAATATGGCGAATAAAAATAGTGCAAAAAAGCCATTAGCTAAAGGTTACCGCATATACTGGTTGGTGCATCATATATTACCAATTAGCTTTTATTAAAAAAGTGCCTTCTCGTGTACCTTTCAAAAAAAACAAGTTACTGTATGGATTTGTGAAAGCAAAAGTATCGGGTTAATATTTGTCAAACTTTGCACTTAAGTTAGGCTGGCTGACCGATATAAATTAGATATATTATATTTTTATTGCAAATTGTTCTGGAATGCTGGAGTCTGGCCAAGCTATTTATGGGAGGTTGGCTTTTTGAAATTACAGGATTCGGACCCCATTGGACCTTATGAGTTAGATAGGTCAGGTTCATTGAATTTTTGGATAACATAGGTCTCCCAAGAAAACGCTTCATGGGTTAACAGGATACAACAGGCTAGTTGGCTGGTTAATAATTATTTATTTTCCGGGAATATTACTATGAATTTAAACCGCCCCTTGTGAAAAAGTATTTTACAATCCTTTGCTGTCTCTTGGGCTTTTTCAGCCAATATGCTTACCCACAGCAACTACCACCGATTTTCGATAAGAGCTATGAAAGCCAAAAAGACTCCCGGGTTAGGCAATATCTTACGCCCAGGCGGATCGTATGGACTTCAGACCGGACGTCGACCAGCGTGATAGATGCCCAAAATCTGCTCAAAAGGGGTACCGGACAGGCAGATCTGGTGCACAAAAATTTCTGTAAACTGATCAGTAATGACCAGGAGAAACCGGGGATTGTGTTTGATTTCGGTAAGGAGATTCAGGGTGGGATACAACTGGTGACTGATCAGCCCTCCAATCAGAAGCCTATACACGTCAGGATTCGCTTCGGGGAATCTGTAAGTGAAGCCATGTCAGACATAGACACCATCCAGGGTGCGACCAATGACCATGCTATGCGGGATTTTGTAATTGAAGTCCCGTGGCTTGGCGTGATGCAGGTCGGCAATTCGGGTTTTCGTTTTGCAAGGATCGACCTTGTCGATCCGAACAGGGAGCTGCAATTGAAAGAAGTACGCGCCATTTTCGAGTATAGGGATATCCCTTATGTAGGCTCGTTTAAAAGCAATGATGAAAGGCTGAACCAGATCTGGAACACCGGTGCCTATACGGTGCATTTGAACATGCAGGAGTACTTGTGGGATGGTATCAAGCGTGACAGGCTTGTTTGGGTAGGGGACATGCACCCTGAGGTCATGACCATCAATACGGTTTTTGGAAAAAATGAAGTGGTGGCCAAAAGCCTCGATCAGGCCCGTGACATCACGCCATTACCTGGCTGGATGAACGGGATCAGCGCATATTCCATGTGGTGGGTTTTGATACATAGGGATTTATATAAAAACCAGGGAGACCTGGAATATTTGAGAAAACAGCAGAAATACCTCGTTGGGTTATTGGACCTGTTAATTCAAAAAACAAAAGATAATAAGGAAAACCTGGACGGTACCAGGTTTCTGGATTGGCCGTCCAGTGAGAACCCCAAAGGAATCCATGCCGGACTCCATGCCATGATGGTCATGACACTCGAAGCGGGTGCCGAGCTCTGCACCATTCTGGATGAACCAGCCCAGGCGGCCAAGTGTAAGGCAACCGCCGCTCAACTGAAATTATATGTGCCCGAAGTAAATGGTTCCAAGCAGGCGGCAGCTCTTTTAGCACTATCTGGCCTGATACCCGCGGAAAAAGCCAATACCGAGGTGATTGCCAAAGGGGATTGCGAAAACTTCTCGACTTTTTACGGATATTATATGCTACAGGCCAAAGCGAAAGCCAAGGATTACACCGGCGCATTGAACTGCATCCGCAATTACTGGGGAGGCATGCTGGATATGGGCGCTACCACGTTCTGGGAAGATTTTGATCTGGCCTGGACAAAAAATGCAGCACCGATCGATGAGATTGTCCCGGATGGAAAGGACGATATCCATGGTGATTTTGGCGCGTATTGCTATAAGAACCTCCGCCACAGCCTCTGTCATGGCTGGGCATCAGGGCCTACTTCCTGGCTTTCGGAGCATGTTCTCGGGATCAGCGTCGTGGAGCCTGGCTGCAAAACCATCCGCGTTCAACCAAATCTGGGAGACCTTACCTGGGCTGAAGGCACTTATCCGACGCCACTTGGAGTCGTAAAGGTAAGGCATGAAAAACAGGCTGATGGCAGCGTCAAATCTACCATCGATGCGCCAAAAGGAATGAAAGTATTACGCTAATCCTCACCCTCCCTTTGTATGAAGTTCAATTTATTGCTGCTTGTTTTTCTTTGCCAGGTTTTGACATCAAACGGCAAAGGACTGAACCCAGGTTATCTCCGCTGTGAATACAAAGTGAATCCGGTTACCGACGTAACCAACCCAAGGCTAAGCTGGGAACTGGCATCCGACGAAAACAATCAGGTTCAAACGGCCTATCAAATACTGGTAGCCGATACTCGAGACGGACTAACTGAGCGTGACGCCAACCTCTGGAACTCTGGCAAAGTGAACGTGCGCGACACTTACCAGATCGTCTACAAAGGAAAGCCCCTCCAATCAAGAGACATATGTTATTGGAAAGTCAGAAGCTGGGACAAGAATGGTGTTGCCGGTGCGTGGAGCGAGGTGGCAAGCTGGGAAATGGCATTGCTTGCTAAATCGGAATGGAAAGGGCAGTGGATCGGATTGGACCTGGATCATCTGGGAAGAGGCAAAATATACCATCTGCCGCCTGCGCCTTATTTGAGAAAAGAGGTCTTTATAAAAAAGGGAATCAAAAAAGCGAGGTTGTATGTCACAGCCCTTGGACTTTACGAATTCAAAGTGAATGGGCAAAAGGCGGGCGATGCATGCCTTACGCCAGGCTGGACGGATTACGATAAGCGCGTTTATTACCAAACCTATGACGTTACCGGAAACCTGAAAGAGGGTGTAAATGCGTTGGCGTCACAATTGTCTTATGGCTGGTATGCAGGTTACCTGGGGTATGGTTTGCTGGCCAAAAACCCGGTTGTAAGGGCTTTTTATGGAAAAGTACCTCTGCTCAAAGCGCAGCTGGAAGTACAATATGCGGATGGTACGAAAGAAACTTTCAGTACCGATCAGAGCTGGAAAGCGGAGAAAGGCGCACTGCTGGAGTCGGATCTGTTGAACGGGGAGACTTACGATGCGAGATTAGAGAATCCGGGCTGGGATAACGTTGGTTTTAACGACAAGAACTGGAAGAATGCGGAGGTATTTGCCGATAAACCAGAACGCAAAATACAGGTATATCCAGGCCCGCCGGTAAGGGTAACCCAAACATTGGCCGTAAAAACGGTAACACCAAGACCGGATGGGTTATATATTTTTGATTTGGCCCAGAACTTCGCAGGAGTTGTACAGTTAAGGGTAAAGGGCAGGGCAGGAGATACAATCCGTATCCGCTATGGCGAAAAGCTGCATCCGGACGGACGGCTCATGACCGAAAACCTGAGATTGGCCAGGGCTACAGATACCTACATATTGAAAGGAGCAGCTGAAGGTGAAACCTGGGAGCCAAAATTTACTTTTCATGGATTCCAATATGTTGAAATAAAAGGATTACGCGACAAGCCCTCTCCGGAAATGCTGACTGGGTTGGTAATAGGCTCAGATACACCTAAAACCGGATCCTTTGAAACAGACAATGCGATGGTCAACCAGCTTTATAGCAATATAGACTGGACACAGCGCGCCAATTACCTGGATATCCCGACGGACTGCCCGCAAAGGGACGAACGTATTGCCTGGACTGGGGACGCGCAGGTATATGCCAAATCGGCCACCTTTAATCGTGATGTTGCTTCATTTTTTACAAAATGGGTAGTAGACCTGAATGACGGCCAATGGGAAAACGGCGCTTATCCTTTGTATGCACCGAGACCCAATATCCGTATCAGCGATACCTTTTCACCGGGCTGGATGGAAGCGGGGATCATTTGTCCTTACCAGATCTACCGCGCGTATGCCGACACGCGCATGATCAGCCAGGGCTGGGTGCACATGGTCCGTTTTATGGATTTTTTGGAAAAACGAAGCAAAGGGGAATATGTTTTCAAGGAAAATGCGTTCAGTGACCTCGAACCCAAAGGCGGTTTCGGAGACTGGCTTTCTTTTGGCAAAAAAACACCTCCGGACTTGCTCGCATCACTATATTATGCTTACTGCGCCGATCTGATGACGGAAATGGCCGGAGCAATAGGGAATGAAAAAGATAAGAAAAGATTTACCGAAACGGCTGCATCTGTGAGGAAAGCCGTATTGGAGCATTATACCGATTCAGAAGGCAGGTTCAAATGTGATACCCAGCCATATGGGAATGGCGACGGATACGTGGATGGAAAACTCGGTTTCACGGGTCACACGCAAACTGTTTACGCCAATGCCATATATATGAACATCATCAAGCCCGCGGACAGGGAAAAGGCAGGCCGGTTTTTGCGAACGCTTCTCAGGGAGAATGGGGACAAACTCGGGACGGGATTTTTAGGAGCGAAACCAATTCTTCCTGCGTTGTCAGCTACCGGACAATCGGACCTGGCTTACAAATTGTTCCTAAGCAAAGAATTTCCATCCTGGGGTTTCGAGGTCGCAAATGGTTCGACTACGATATGGGAACGCTGGGACAGCTACACCAAAGAAGACGGGTTTAAATACAATGCCGCCATGAATTCGTTCAGCCATTACGCATTCGGGGCAGTTTGTGAATGGATGTTCGGGAATGCTGCGGGCCTCAAAGCGGTCAGGCCTGGCTTTGCAGAATTCACCATCCGCCCCGAAATCGCGCCCGACGGGATGGGAAAAGAAGGGATTAGTCAGTTAAAAGCCTCTTTACGCACAATGAATGGACGGATTGTTTCGGAGTGGAGTAAATCTGGCGGCAAACTCAACATAAAAGTAACAGTCCCGGTCAACACCGTGGCAAATATATATGTGCCAGCAAGTGATGCGGCAAAGGTGCTGGTCAACAACAAAAGCCTTTCCGGTTCAGACCAGGTACAGATGTCCGGCGACGAGGCAGGTTATATCATTGTAAAAGCTGGGTCAGGGTTCTACGATTTTAAGGTGGGACAATAGATGGTTAGTGACGTTAGCGATTTATTTCTTAACTTTTGCCGTTCAAAGTTTTCCTCAACGCCAACTGCTTTCTTATTGATGACCTCTAGCAAAAACCACTTCTTCCCCTTGTCTGCTTATCTGCACTGCGTTTTAATTTGTCTTGGGATAAGTATTTCACCTGCATTCGCAAAGTCCCATCAGGAGGACTCAACAAATGCAAAAACGGAGAACAAGGCATGGGTTGAACTGGCCGGTTACGGGTCGACCGGGTCAAGAACACCTTTCTGGCTGCACGCCAATCAATGGGGGATCGTCCCGACATCCGGGCAGATATTGAGCCTTCGGGCTGGTATCGAAGGTAGAAAAGCGTTGTCGAGAGACACGCTGACAAAGTCTAACTGGTCTGTAGGTTATGGTCTGGAGCTGGTTGGGAACGTCAGCGAAAACAGCAAATTCCTCATTCCGCAGGGATATGCGGCGATTGCATTCAAAAGTTTTCAGCTAACGGTCGGGCGCCGTAAACAATATGTGGGTTTCAATGATTATGAGTTGGGCACCGGCGCCTACATGTGGTCGGGGAATGCACTTCCTATACCCAGGATACAGCTGGGTTTTGAAAAGTACGTCCCATTGATCAGGAATTTCTTCTATTTCAAAGGCTTTTATTCCGATGGCTGGTTCGACAACCACAGATCGGTCACAAGCGAACTGAAATTACACAACAAAGCATTATATATTCGATTGGGAAAACCCAATGGTATATTGAAATTGCACGGGGGTTTTAACCATGCGGTGCAGTGGGGCGGAAAAAGCCCGTATTTTACGGAGAATGGCCAGATGCCGAAGGGTCTGAAAAACTACTGGCTCGTGGTATCAGGCCTGAAACCCTCGGACAAGGCAAATCTGTCAAATTTCGATGCGAATAACAGAATTGGTAATCACGTGGCAAGTATCGACGCGGGCATCGAGCTGGATCTTCAAACGGTAAACATCTTCATGTATCGTCAGAGTGTGGTGGAAGACGGTTCACTATTTTACCTTAACAATGTCAAGGATGGCCTGAATGGAATTGCATTCACCATGAAGAATACAAATGGAAGTCCCTTTACTATAGACAGATTGACATTAGAATTACTTTACACAAAAAGTCAAGGAGGAAGTACTACTGCGGATGGCAATGGAATCCGGGGAAAGGACGACTATTTCAATAACGGCCAGGTACGTGACGGCTGGTCTTATTTTGGCCGCGGCATTGGCACCCCGTTCATCACACCTCAGAATGAAAACAACTGGCCCAGGTACGCCGACTTTTTTACCAACAACAACCGGGTTTGGGTGACCCACATCGGCATGAAAGGCCGGTTGAATGATGCGGTTTGGATGACGAAATTGTCTTATTCGAGCAATCAGGGCACATACGACGTGCCGCTTCCCGACAAGATTTATCAGTTTTCGGGAATAATTGCCCTGGAAAAGCCGGTTACCTGGCTTGGCGGTGCGGTTATCAAAGGCGCTATCTCGCTGGATCAGGGTAAATTGTTCGATAACGCCTTTGGGGGTATGCTGGCGATCCGGAAAAATATCTCTTTGTAAGCGATTATTCCGCTTTCAGTCGATCTATACAAATGCTGAGGCTGTCTCTCCAATAGGGAATGCGTATGCCGAAAGTATTCTTGATTTTACTTTTGTCCATCACCGAATACGCTGGTCTGACCGCCTTCGTTACATACTCCGAGGTTTTTACAGGGTTAAGAACAACCTGCGTTTCACTGAGATCAAAAACCGCTTTAGCAAAGTCAAACCAGGACGTAACGCCTTCATTACTATAATGATAGATGCCATAAGCCTCGCTGCCTGATTCAATGATATCGAGGATGGCACCGGCGAGATCAATGGCGTAGGTAGGAGAACCCACCTGATCGACGATCACGCCGAGTTGATCACGCTCTTTGCCGAGGCGCAACATTGTTTTTACAAAATTGTTGCCATATTCCGAATAAAGCCAACTGGTCCTTATCGTGAAATGTGCAGGCAGCAACGCCGTGATGGCTGCCTCGCCTTCCAGCTTGGTCAATCCATAAACGTTCTCCGGCTCGGTGGGGTCAGTTTCGCTAAGTAAACCCGTCACATTCCCTCTAAAAACAAAATCCGTGCTGATATGGATAAGCGTTGTCTGGTGCTTTGTGCAGATCTCCGCGATATTCGCCGCGCCGTCACGATTCACTTTCCTGCACGTTTCCTGATCATCTTCCGCCTTGTCGACTGCCGTATAGGCTGCGCAATTGATGACATATGATGGTTTTTCTTCCGAGAAAAGCCTATCCAACAATTCCTTGTCCAGGATATTTCCAGATTCCTCTGAGGGGAATGAAATGTTGTTAGTGTTTCTTTCTGACGAGACCTTTTTAAGACAACTGCCTAGCTGGCCCGAGGCGCCGAGTACGAGGATTTTCATGAGTTTTTTGAGTAAGTACGGCAAATATAGAAAATAAAGCCTAGCAACAGTTCGCTAAACTTGGTCAAAGTTATCCACAATTCAGACACTCTCAGGTCAGTTAATTTGAGGTTTGGACGCTCAAATTGAATAGAATCAGCCATACTACATTTTTGGAAATAATTTTAACGAAATAGTTTTATCAGGTTGTACGATTTTTGTAATATGGATCCGCGATATAATGACATTATCAATTTGATATTTATTGTAGAATTAATTTGTAGATTAATTGAGTTTGTAGTAGTTTTGTTTGTGGTTTTCAATAAGTTATTCGCAAATGTCAACATACTAACCCCCAATGGGATTTCTAGACACGTACACAACTAATTTAACTTCTGAAAAAGCAGCACATTTACTAAGAAGGGCAACCTTTGGCCCAACGCAGCAGGAGATCAATGATTTCGTCGGAAAAACAGCCGTTCAGGCTGTCGACATACTGATTGGCAATGCTTCTTACCGCGCGACACCGCCACCTCCGGTGGAGCTGGATGGTACACGTCCGGATGTTGGGCAACCATTTTTGACCAAACCATACGTCGACAGTCGGTTTCCAGATTACAATTACTATATCACCTTTTGGTGGATCGGATTGATGTCTGAGCAAAACGGGCGTCCTTCAGTATTGGAAAAACTCACTGCGTTTTGGCAGAATCACTTCGTAACAGCTCACGTTACTGTTCAGGATTACCGCTACACCGACAGATATCTCCGATTTCTGCGAACCAATGCTTTGGGAAATTTTAGGGATATGGCAATCGGGATGACAAAAGATCCGGCAATGCTAGTTTACCAGGACGGTTATAAGAACACCAAAGAGCAGCCTAATGAAAATTATGGCAGAGAATTACAGGAGCTTTTTACCGTAGGGCAAAAGAATTTTGCAGGTGAACACAACTACTCCGAACAGGATGTAAAGGCTGCGGCGCGCGTTCTTACCGGGTGGAAAGTAACTAATTATAAAGTGGAAGGTTCAACATCCATAGGCACAACCTTCAGTGCTGATAAGCATGATACAACCGATAAGGCGTTTTCATCATATTATGGCAATAAGGTAATTGCCGGGCGAAGTGGCGATGGCGCAGGCGATGCTGAATTGGTCGACCTGATCAATATGCTCTTGGCTCATCCGGAGTCCCCCAAGTTCATTTGTCGTAAACTTTACCGTTGGTACGTTAATCCCAATGTAACTCAGGAAATTGAGGACCAGGTGATCATTCCCCTCGCTAATATGTTTGCTAGTTCATCAAACAACTTTGCCATAGCTCCGGTCCTTAAAAAGCTTCTGACAAGCGAGATATTTTTCGATGTAAGAAATATCGGTGCAATTGTCAAGTCACCTTCTGAGCTAATGATAGGAGCCATCCGATTTTTTGATCAACCTGTCCCTGATCCTACTACTGAAAGCGTTGCGTTCTTTAATATGATGAATTTCCTTAGTTTCTGTATGAGAAACATGCAGCTAAGTTTTCTCAATCAACCGTCTGTGTTCGGATCACTACCATATTATCAGACTGGATTTTCCAAAAACTGGGTAAATGGTACCACTCTGGGCCTCCGTGGAAAGAGGATGGACTCACTTGTTTATCCCTACTTAGAAATTAAGCCAGGTTATATGCTGGGTATTGAGATCCTCAATAGGCTGGCTGCTATTCAACCTAACTTTTCGGACGTGGCAAATACACCGGCAATCACTTGTGAGATGGTTTTGGATGAATTCTTGCGCAATCTATTTGCGACACAGATATCTCAATCACAAAAGGACTTTCTGATTGACAAAATCATGATGATGAACAGTAGTCCGAGAACTACATGGCAAAAAGAATGGAATTCGTATCGAGCAGCGCCCACAGATTTGGCTAAACAAAAAGTGATTTGGTGGAGATGCAGGGCACTGTTAAGCCATATGTTGAGAATGGCTGAATATCAATTGTTTTAACCCGTCGTGATGAAAAGGAGAGAATTTTTTGCCGCTGCGTCATCTATCATGGCTCCGGTAATGTTAAATGGTTTTGGGGTAAAAACCTTAGCTAAAAACTCAGCCTTAGTACAATCGCTGAAAAAAACGGCCGCCTTGAACAGTGATCGTATATTGGTAATCGTTTACCTGGGTGGCGGTAATGATGGCCTAAATACCGTCATTCCGTTAGAGTACTACTCAAGATACAATCAGATACGGACCAACATTGCCATTCCTGAGAACAAAGTTCTCAAACTGGCAGGTAATCTTGAAACCGGTTTGCATCCGTCCATGACCGGCCTTCGGAATATGTATAATGAAGGTAAGCTGGCGATTGTTCATTCGGTTTCTTACCCAAATCCGGACCTGTCCCATTTTCGCTCGACCGATATTTGGATGACCGGTGTTGATTCTTCAAAATACGCTTCTTCTGGATGGGCGGGGCGTTACCTGGATGACCGATTCCCAGGTTATCCCCAAGACTACCCTAATCTGGAAATGGAAGATCCGCTTGCAGTGCAAATTGGTCAGATTAGTACCACTAGTTTGCTAGGCAGCAAGCAATCCATGGGGATAACCTTGCAGGATCCAAGCACGTTTTATCAGTTGATAGGAGAACCAAATACTTCCATCGAAGATAATAATGCTTGTTGTGATGCAGGGGACCTGATTGCATATATCAGGCAGCAACAGGTTTTAACGGTTAGTTATGCCTCGGAAATCAAATCTGCTGCCGAGTCAGGCGTTAATCTGGCAACTTATCCGGACTCATCACAGAATAATGAGCTGGCTGAACAACTAAAGATAGTTGCTCGACTAATTCACGGTGGGCTGAAATCAAAAATCTATTACGTAGAGTTGGGTGGTTTTGATACACATGCTGGCCAGGTAGAAACTGTTAACACTGAGGGAGTCCATGCGGCTCTTCTGAAGAAATTGTCAGATGCCATCTCAGCATTTCAGAGTGATTTGAAATTACAGGGAACAGAGGACAAGGTCATCGGGATGACGTTTTCAGACTTTGGTAGGAGAGCTAACTCTAATGCCTCGAAAGGCACGGATCACGGTATTGGAGCCCCAATGTTTGTATTTGGGACAGGAATAAAGAGACAAGTCATTGGAACCAATCCAGACTTAGTCAACGGTTTGATTTCAACTATTCCGAACAGTCCTACGACCAGCCTGGACATTAAGATGCAGATTGATTTCCGAAGAGTTTATTCAGATGTACTAAACGACTGGTTTGGCACTGATTCGTCAAAAACTAGCCAGTTGCTTTATAAGGGTTTCAAAACCACATCCCTGTTTTCTGACGTGGTGGAGACAATATCTTCGGGCGCGTGGCCCAATCCTGAAATCTGGTCTAACGGACGTGTTCCGTCCTCGACAACTTCGCTCAAAATAAATTCCGGCCATGTTGTAGAAGTAGGGCAAAACGTCATTGCAAAAAAAGTGAAAGTGGAAGCTGGTGGAGAGATCAAGTTTCTAGGAGACTACTCGATCACGACAAGCTGACCAGCCTTGTGCGGAGATCCTCAGAAAAGACATTTTCAATGTCAAAATCCACGTCCAAATTTCAATGAGACCTCTGATGAATAGAGCCTATCAAATATGAAAAACAAATACAGATTCTTCCTTTCAGTTTATCTAGTGTTCGTGGCTTCCGTTCTTTGTAGCGGTCAGCAAAAGGGGATAATTCAAACAGAGAGGGCAGCTCCAAGGGGGATCGTGAGCTTTTCGGAAACCTCGAAAATTACAGGAGTTAGCGATACTAAGCATGTGGATGGCTATGTGAAAAAGACGGGAGCCGGTTTATTTACATTTCCAGTTGGTAATCTCGGAGTTTACAGGCCCTTTGAGGCTGAAGCAGACGGTACAATCGGAGCATATTTCAAAGCGGCCCCGGGGTTGGCTACAGTACCCGCTGGCGGACCTTTCTCGATTAACGCCCGTGAAAGCGCGGTAAGTAAGGTAACAGGTAAGGAATATTGGGATATTGACGGATCGATAGCTACAAGGATTACTTTAACATGGAATGCTGCAAGCGACATTGCTGGGCTGACTGGAAATTCTTTGACCAAGTTAAGTATCGTCGGCTGGAATACTTCTACGGGGAAATGGGAGAAGATCACTTCAATCGTCAATGAGGTTCATCAGGGGGTTGCCAGTTCTATTACCGAAGGCTCGATAACGACCAGTCAGGCAATCGTGCCAAATTCATATAGTATTTACACACTTGGGGTAGCAAACTCCAACGCTCTGCCGGTCGATTACATAGGACAATTGGAAGCCGCTGACTGCGACTATGTTCAAGGGTGGGCGTGGGATAAGAATTATCCAAATTCGGCGTTGACACTCGAGCTTTTGGAGGGTAGTGAGGTACAGGCAACATTTACGGCAAATATTTACAGGGAGGATCTACTCAATAGCGGTAAAGGAACAGGCAAGTATGGATTTAAAATCTCACTTCCTTCAAATCTAAAGGATGGTCAAGCTCATCAGCTAAGTGTCAGGGTAAGGGGTAGTACTTATAACCTCGCAGGCTCACCTTTAAGTATTACTTGTGGTTACAACGGAAGTTTCGAGAGAGCAGATTGCTACGTTGCCGAAGGTTGGGCCTGGAATCAGGACACTCCAAATACTGCATTGGTGGTTGAGTTAGTTGAGGGAGCTACCGTATTAGCGAGTGCAACCGCAAATAAGTATAGGGCGGATTTGAAAAATAGCGGAATTGGCAGCGGCAGATATGGTTTTAGTATTGATATCCCTGCAAATTTAAAAGACGGAAACCCACATCAGGTCTTTATGAGGATTAAGGGAAGTTCGTATAGATTACCTGGCACATCCAAAACAATCACTTGTATTACACCTCTATACACAGGTAGTTTTGAGTACGTAGATTGTAATAGCATTAAGGGGTATGCCTGGGACAAAAATAATACGAATGATACGCTTTTTGTAGAAGTGCTGGAAGGTAATACGGTTCTTACTACCGGGAGGGCCAGCATCTATCGTGCTGAAATAAAAACGAGCACGAACACCGGCAGGTATGGATTCAGCATATCCCTGCCTGCTGCCTTAAAGGACGAGCAACCCCACCAGTTGAGTGTGAGGATTAAGGGAACAAATGTGTTTTTAGTAGGCTCTCCCCGTACAATAACTTGTGCTAAACTCCCTGACTATGCTGGGACCTTTGAAAGTGTTGACTGCAGCGTGGTTCAAGGGTGGGCCTGGGACAAGAATTACCCTGACAAAGAGCTGTCGCTGGAACTATTGGAAGGCACGACGGTGAAGGCCAACATTGTAGCCAAT